>NZ_NBYY01000024.1 GCF_002464935.1 Candidatus Enterovibrio escicola | reverse complement strand
TTTATAGCGAAACATTGCTGTCTCTGTTAATGAGAGTTTGTAATAACCCCTGTCCTTTTTCCACTCCGCCAGTTTGTCCTCTTTTAAAGCCTTTACAGCTTTATTTCTAGGATGCCCTTCCTCCCAGTACCCCGCGTTGCTTCAAGGTGGAATAGTGGGCGTTATTCCTTTGTTCTTCGGTACGTGGTGATACGCTCTTATATCATAGTCTCCATCAGCACTGACTTGCTGTATCTTTCGTCATAATGAGTTAAGCAATACAGGTAGAATCTCATTATCACCCACAGAAACTAGGCTAACTTCTGCAGCAATAATCTCATGAGTAGACAAATTAACGGCAAGATGAAGTTTGCGCCAAATACGTTGTTTCTCCTTACCGTGTTTAAGCTTTTTCTATTCACCTTCATCGTATACTTTTAGGACTGTGGTATCAATAATGAAGTGAGTGACAGCTCCTAGATTCGGCAAACGGTACTTAACTTTTACGCTCTTCGAACGCTTACTAATGCAGGTGTATGTAGGGGATTTAATCGGGATATTAATCAATATAAAAACCAAATTGAGTAAGATTTTTAATCCACGAAGTGGGAGTTTAAAAATACCGTTCACCATCAGTGCCATTTCAATCTCGGTATCCGGAAATATAAATATAGGGCCACGATAACAGTGATGCTTTAAACAATACCATGCCTTAATAGCAGTGACGTCTATCCAAAAAGTCACTGAGCCACGGTTTACTAATGCTTGATTAAATTGTTTTCAATTGCTGATCTTGTGCTTGCCTTTCCCATCATCACCTCCTACTTAACTCCATGATGATCTAATCGTAGAAATTGCGATTAGTTCAAATATTTGGGAAACAACGCCATATTGGATATATGACCAACTTTTTGGGGATAGCCTTAGGCATATTATTAACTGAAACCATTGTGATGGAGCCATTTTTACATGCCATCACTTGTATTTGTTGTGCCATATTGTTGTTCAATATACACCACACCTTGCAAGGTATAATGATAAGTGAAATCGCTGAGATGTTCAATGAACGCCATGGTCGTGGTGGTTGAAAGGTGGCTGTTTAGATCTCCATTTCTAAGCTGAAATTTCTCGGTATGTTCATAGTCTTTGAAGTGAAAGATGATGGTTGTTTCATGGATGATAAGAGCTTAAGCAATTATCGAAGTGCTGCAATCTGCGGATGCAAGAAGTACCGCTTTTATGCGATCCTCATGCGTTGTATCCTGCTAAGTGTCGAGTTTCTATTTTTGTTTCTTGGTTAAAGTAACTTTCATCATGCATACTTTGATTTCCATTTTATTAAAAATCATCTCCATGTTGATTTGATATATCAGCTTGATTGGAAAGGGTCAGACGTTAAACCTGAATGCAGGGGAGATATAAAAAGGTACTTACACACTGTGTGTGTCACAACGAAGACAGTTTTTTAGAACTGATTTTATTTGAAAAAATTGAATTTTATTCAAGAGTTAGTTTATGCTGACCATGGTAGACTTTCGCTCTAAGGTACGTTTTGTTGCCGTCTTTTAAGTGAACTTTTGTCCCGACTACATCCTCAAGCTCAATTCCATATTCTTGTATTTCTTTGATTTTCTTTGGATTATTGGTAATCAGACAGATTTTTTTAACACCAAGTGCTTTTAACATGTCTGCCGCATCTTCAAAACTACGTAGATCATCCGCGAAGCCAAGGTGATTGTTTGCTTGATAAGTATCCATACCTTTGCTTTGTAGTTTATAGGCATCCAGTTTATTGTATAAACCTATACCACGACCTTCTTGGCGAAGATAAAGGAGAATGCCGCCCTGCTCCCCCATTTTCTGGATTGTTTCCTCCAGTTGCTCTCCACAATCACACCGAGAAGAATAAAACACATCACCTGTGAGGCACTCTGAATGCATACGAACTAGAGGAGTCTTTTGTTTCAGATCGACACATTTGAAGATAATGGCGACGTGTTCATTATTAGAGTTCAGACCTTCAAACGAAAGAATTTCAGCCGGAATTTTACTACCTACACCTACTTTAAAAGGAACTCTTGCTCTTATTTTTGCCATTGATTGTAATTCTCTATTCATGCAGTTTTTACCGACGTGTATCGCGCTACACTCTCAATCACCATACCAACAAATGATTGCTTTATAATACTTATTTTGGTGTAGAGGAAAATCGTACCAGAATTCCAGTTCTACCGCCAATCTATCAGATAGATTGGCTATTTTTAGCGTAAGCAAAAAACATTTATCTTAGGTATATAATGCACTCTAAGAACAATAATGCATTAACGCAATAGTCTTACCGGAGTAGCATGATTTTCAGTGATCACAGAAAAGCTGTTACATCGCCATCCACCACCGTACCTACGTCTACAATTTCCCATTACCAATGGAAACACCTGCTCTAATAATATTATTTCCACCAATAACAACGTTATGGCCAATGATTATAGGAAATGAAATTGTATTTTCATCCTTTTTTACATATAGAAGTAATAGACATGGAATTGTAGTTTAGATACTAACACTAGATCTAATAAGTACATTGTCCCCAATTTTCATGTGACTACTGTCAATAATAATTCAGCATAATTTAAAAGGAATATTCTTTACAAGATGTATATGCATGCTGTAGGAACGGGTAAATGGAGCTTTAATCATTACTCCTTTGCCATGAATTTCCATGAATAAAAGTATGGAGTGCAGCCCTTTCCAATTAAGCTGATGATGCCATTTCTTTAAAAAACGAGAGGTTGCTTAGAACCTAAACATTTCTTAGGTTGATGGTTAGTCCTCGCTTGAGAGAAGGAAGTCTCTTCATTCGTGACTATTTTGAAGTTTGTTTTTTTCTTTAGGTATTGTCTCGAAATCCCATTAGTATGTTTATTTGTCCCTCGTTTCCATGAAAGAGTAAAGGTTGGAAAAGTTAATTTCAACATCCAAAGCTTTTGTTATCTTTTCATGATGAGCAAATTCTTGACTATTATCTGACGTAATCGTACGGACATGCTTCGTGTCGTGCATCAGTAATCAATTATCGCTGCGGTAACATTAATTAACCTTATCTGCGCATAAGAAATGAACTAAATGCCAAAGTCGCGATCTGACAGTTTAAAATAACCTATTAGACTACATAAGGACTTGGACATGAATAACTTAGATGCTGTTTTTGGCGATGTCGACGACTTTTGCTAAACTCTCCTCCCTGCATGGGAAAAACACCTAATTTCTTCCGGTGTCAAACAAAGAAATAAGCCTTTTCGCCTCTTATATTAGCGAAGTGATGACAATAGTGATAGCTTTCCATCAACTGGGATATCAAGACTTCAAAACCTATTACATTCACTTTGTTTGCCGTTAGCAACTTCACCAACGAATTTCCTAAATTAGTCAGCTACACGAAGATGCGCAAGCTCATGCAAGATGTTCTGGTTCTGCTTTATTCTTACCTCACTGACCGTCAAGCAAGGCCGACAGGGATTGCCTTTGTTGATTCATCTAAGCTACAGGTTTGTCATAACCTACGCATTCTCAGACATCAGGTTTTTAAAGGTACCGCGTAGCGAGGAAAAGGAACGATGAAGTGGTTATACGGCCTCAAATCATACCTCATTATCAATGACAAAGGTGGCATTATCTCAGTCAAAGTGACGACGGATAACGTGAATGATAGGAAGCCTCTGCCGGAAATAGCTGATGAGCTTTGAGGTGTTTCTACGGAAACAAAGGTTATATCTCTGGTCCATTGGAGCGGGAACTTACAGACAAGGGAGTGACACTGATAACGGGTGTGAAAAAGAATATGAGACCAAACGTAATGAAACTCTAGAACCGAGAGATTCTCCGGAAACGATTTATTATTGAAACCGTTTTTAACCAACTAAAAAACATATCCCAAATCAAGCATTCTTGGCACCGTAGTTGTGTCAGCTTTATGCTCAACTTGCTGGCGGGGCTTATCGAATATTCATTTCAACCAAATAATCCGAATATCAAGATGATTAGGTTTGATAAGCAAGCGTTTATGCAGATCTGAGGTTAATTACGAAGAGTGAGTTTAGGGCTGAGCAATTGTTTATAGTGAAAGATTGCTGTCTGTGCTAATGAGCGTTTGTGATAATCCCTGTCCTTTTCCACTCCGCTAGTTTGTCCTCTTTTAACGCCTTTACAGTTTCATTTATAGGATGTCCTTCCTCCCAGTACTCCGTGTTGCTTCGAGGTAGAATATTGGGAATGATTCCTTTGTTATTCAGTACATGGTGACCTGTTCTTGTGTCATAGGCTCCATCAGCACTGACTTGCTGTATCTTTCGTCGTAATGGGTTAAGCAATATAGGTAGAATCTCATTGTTATCTACAGAAACGTAGGCTAACTTCTGCAGCAATAACCTCATGAGTAGACACATAAATAGCAAGATAAAGTTGGCGCTAGATACACCATTCCTCCTTACCGTGTTTAAGCTTTTTCTATTCACTGTCATCGTATACTTTTAGGACTGTAGCATCAATAATGAAGTGAGTGACAGCTCCTCGATTCGGCAAACGGTACTTAACTTTTACGCTCTTCGAACGCTTGCTAATGCAGGTGTATGTAGGGGATTTCATCGGGACATTAATCAACATAAAAACCGAATTGAGCAAGCCTTTTAATCCACGAAGTGGGAGTTTAAAAATACCTTTCACCATCAGTGCCATTTCAATCTGGGTATCCGGAAATATAAATATATGACCACGATAACAGTGATGCTTTAAACAATACTATGCCTTAATAGCAGTGACGTCTATCCAAAAAGTCACTGAGCCACGGTTTACTAATGCTTGATTAAATTGTTTTCAATTGCTGATCTTGTGTTTGCCTTTCCCATCATCACCTCCTACTTAACTCCATGATGATCTAATCATAGAAATTCTGATTAGTTCAGATATTTGGGAAATAACGCCGACACATTATATCTGCAGTAGGAGACAACTAGATTGCAAGTCATACTTACGCAGTATTCAACTTATTGAATACATAATCGAGAGAAGAACTTACCACTCTCAGTAGTTGATGTCCTCTTTTATGCTAGACCATAGGTGTTGCAGTGATTATCTGAATTGCGAACCTTTAAAGAAATAGGCATTTTATACAACGATCAATCTATTGGATACATGACCTTAGTGTTTATGTTATAAGTTTATTGTAGCTAATTAAATAGAATAGAAAAGAGTATGAAAAGTGATGAATAAAGACCGAATTGTCTCCTCTATCAAGCTTGTTTCTGCAATGCTCGGAATACTTCTGATCGTCGGTTGTTTTGAGAAAAATCGCAGTACATCTCAACTATGTGATAATAATCTACAGCTTTGTACGGGACTTAATTTGAGAGACGGTCAATGTCGTTATGAACGTACAGATTTGATCTGGCAGCGCTACGAGGTTTTAAAGAAATCTTCCGACCTAGGTAAGTTTGATGAACTAATGATGACAAAGAAATATGCTAAGTGTATGGATTTAGCTGCTCAGATTGAGAGTACGACACTACAATCAAAGAAAACACTGCGTACTGAAGCCTTGCTTCATTCCTTTGACTCTATAGCCCGTCTAGAGAAAGAACTGAAAAATTCATACCAACCAGCAATTATTTATTATCGTTGGACACAAGGCGACAAAGAAGCACTTGATCAATTCCTGAAATTGGAAGAAACCGAATACTTAAACACACCAGAGATGCAATTAGGGCTGGCGACGTATTATATAGACAAAGATAAAGTCCACACGATTAATCTTCTTTTAAAGACATTGGCGTTTTACAATGGTCGTGCAGGTTATACACGGGACAGAACAGTACCTGAAGCGATAAAATCACTTGCTACTAGTAATCACTCCTTGGGTAAGCTAGACGAAGCCTATTTCTGGGCATTAGTTGGCAGTCAATTAAATCTACCGATTACCAACGAAGCACAACTTAAGTTGCTCTATCCTATGAATGACATTCGTCGCAACCACATCGCAGATGTTGCCCATGATGTTGCAGCCTTGATTGAAGATGGTGACTTCAACCCCGGCTTACTTAATCGACTTTCCACCATAAGGAACCCTCCTTAGCTTAATATGCTATTATGTAAGCGTTCATAAGAAGGACTTTGAATATTTTTTCTAACAGTATTGATGTCGTGACTGTCAATGTGCTATCCTGTAATCCTCGATTTTTGACTATTGATTAACCTCAGATCTGCATAAGCGCTTGCTTATCAAGCCGAGTTATCTTGATATTCAGCTTCTTTAGTTGAAATGAATACGAGATGAACCCCGCGAGCAAATTGACCATAAAGCTGATACAACTACGGTGCAACGAATGCTCGATTTGTGATATGTTTTTTAGTTGGTCAAAAACGGTTCCAATAATAAGTCTTTTCTGGAAAAGTTCCCGTTCCAATGGATTGGAGATATAATCTTTATCTTCGTATAAACACCCCCAAAGCTCGTCAGTCATTGCCGGCACAGGCTTCCTATCATCCACATTAGCCGTTGTCCCTTTGACTGAGATAATGCCACTTTGGTCATTGACCCTAAGGTGTAATTTGAAACCGTAGAACCACGCCATTATTCCTTTTCCTCGCTTCGCGGTACCTTTAAGAACCTGATGTATGAAAATACGTAGGTTGTGACAAACCTGTAGCTTGGATGAATCAACGAAGGCAATCCCCGTCGACCTTGCCTGACGGTGAGTGAGGTGAGAGCAAAGCCGGAGAGCACCTTGCATGAGCTTGAGCATTCGCGTGTAGCTGACTCACTCAGGAAATTCGTTGGTGAAGTGGTTAGCGACAAATAAAGTGGATGTAATAGGTTTTGAAGTCTCGATATCCCGATTGATGGAAAGCTATCATTATCGTCATTACTTCGCTAACGGAGAGGCTAGAAAGCTTATTTCTTTGTTTGATACCGGAAGAAATTGGGTATTTTTCCCCATGCAGGAAGGAAAGTCTGGCAGAAGTTGTCGACATCGATGAAAACGGTGTCTGAGTTATTCATAACTAAGTCCTTGTGCAGTCAATAGTTTTTTTAAACTATCAGATCACGACTTTGGTATTTAGTCCATTTCTTATGCGAAGCTCAGGTTAATCAACTTCTACGTTCTTCGAACACATTACTAATGTAAGTGTATCTAGGGGATTTCAGCGGGACCCTCATCAACGTAAAAACCGTATTGAGAAAGCCTTTTAATCTACGAAGTGGGAGCTTGAAAATACTTTGTACCATCAGTACCGTTTCAATCGAGGTATCCAAAAATATAAACCCATCTCCGCGATGACCGTGATGCTTTAGACAATGTCAACCCTTAATGGTAGCGGGGATGAAATATAGTGATTTATGGTGTATGGGTAGGAAATAATGCGGTGTAACCTGTGGATTGATCTCACCAGATCAACAACCAACAAGGAGTATACCGTATGGATAATAATCATAACGTTACCGAGCTTCATAAACTAGAAAACCCGCTTAATGAGCTGCTGAAATAAAACGCACCGCAGTTGTTGGCTCAAGCTATAGACGTCGAGGTTCAATCCTTGCTATATAATTTCACATAACTCCAAGTTAATGAAAAGCAGGGAGTGGTTCGCAATGGCCATTTACTTGAGCGGCACCTACAAACTTGGTTCGGTGACATTACCTTCAAAGTCCCAAATGTTCAAGATATAACAGGGAGCGAGATCAAGTTCAACAGCACACTGGTTCTGCTCTGTCTCAAGCGAACCACAAACATAAAAGAGCTGATCCATTGGCTCTATCTGCGGGGAATCTTCACGGGTGATATACAGCGAGCCTTGGAACACCTTTTAAGTAAGCAAGACAAAGGGTTGTCAGCAAATAGTGTTTCTCGACTCAAGTAGCCGTGGGAATCAGAATACGACCCGTGGCGTAAGCTCGACTTAAGTAAACGGCGGTATGTCTACATATTTGGGACGATGGTGTTAATTGCAAAGTTAGGATGGATGACAAGCTTTGCCTGCTTGTTGTCGTCGGTGTTGATGATATCGGCCACAAGGAAGTGTTAGCCGTTGTCGATGGGTACATGGAGTTAAAGGTCAGTTGGTTTGAAGTTCTGTCACAGCTAACGTACCAAGGTATCAGTATCTCTCCTGAACTCACCATTGGTTATGGCGCTCTCGGTTTTTGGAATGCAGTGACAAAGCATTGACCAACGACGGGTCATCAGCGCTACTGGGTACACAAAACAGCCAATGTATTAAATAAAGTTCCACAATCTGTTCAACGAAGAATAAAAAAAGGCTTCAGGATATCTGGATGACGAAGATACGACAAGAGGTATATAAAGCCTTTGGACAGTTCGAAATACGATATGGTGCTAAATATCCCAAATCAACGGAGTACCTGACCAAAGACAAAGTAGAAATGTTGGCATTTTACAATTTTCTGCCGAGAACTTGGCACATATTCGAAGGACAAACCCCATTGAATCAATGTTTGCAACGGTGAAGTTAAGAACGAACAAAACTAAGAATTGTGGAAACCTAAAAACGACACTGGCAATGGCCTGCAAACTGATGCAAACCGATGAGGTTAACTGTCGTAGCCTGCGAGGCTTTAATTTACTCACGGATATCATTAAAGGTGTGAAATTCAGAAATGGCATTAGTGAGACAAACGCTAATTATCAGGATACTACTCTGAAAGCTATACACCAGATTTGACCATATCTCATGGCACCGTCGTCTATCTAAAAAGTGATTGAGTCACGGTTTACTAATGTTTGATTCTATTGTTTTCAGTTGCTGATCTTTTATTTAGTCTTTCCCATCAATACCTCCCTCTTATCTCAATGATGAGTCTGATCGTAGGAATTGCGATTAGTTCAGCTATTTGGAGAACAATGCCTATATAAACATGTAATACGGAAACATCTTAATTTATCTATTTATTTGAGATTGTTACTAACGACATCATTATTCACTAATTTAGAAGATTTATTTATTTTAGTACTTGATACTTATCACCCTGATATATAGAGAATGATATCTACCTTTCCATTGGAATTTTCCGTGTTAACGGTATACTAGTGTCGATAATATCGCCGTTTGCGATCTACATAAGACTATATAGTTGTTATCCACAGAGTTATTAGGAATGAGTAACATAGAGCTTGTAATATTCTTCCAATTTTTTATTGGTTTGTTTGCCGCCGTAAACCCACTGGGGATTATGCCAATTTTTGTGTCATTAACCGCCCACCAAGATCTCCCAGAACGCAACAAGACAGCATATACTGCGAGTATTGCTGTCGCTGCCATTTTGGTTATTTTCCTTTTAGCTGGGCAATTATTGCTAGATGTTTTCAGTATTTCACTAGATTCATTCCGCGTCGCTGGCGGCATGCTATTAGTAAGCATTGCGTTCACGATGATGAGCGGTAAGCTCGGGGAAGTTCAACAAAATAAGCAAGAACAATCTGAATCTATCAGCCGAGAGCAAGTTGGTGTCGTACCTCTTGCGATGCCGTTACTGGCAGGCCCAGGTGCGATCAGTTCTACTATTGTGTATTCAGCTCGTTATCCAAGTTCGATTGACACGATAGGTTTAATTGTGACTATTTGTTTTTTTTCTGCAGGAATTTGGCTGCTATTTCGTCTTGGACCTTCCATTGTTAAATATTTAGGACAAACAGGTATAAACGTGATTACTCGGATAATGGGTCTAATATTAGGTGCGCTGGGTATAGAATTTATCGCCAATGGACTACGAACCTTATTTCCTGGATTAAGTTAAGATCTAGAAATAGGATAAAAAACTCGTTTATTGCCTTCAAACTATTATCTATTCAATAAATTATCACTATGAATTAAAGACGCGCGCTGCAAGGATACCAACCTATTAAACCCCTGACGATGAACACTGATGCTATTATCTGAAATCAGGAGTTACTTCTAATTGGTGTAAGTCTATATTTCGAGATCCTAAGAAGTTTAATACTAGGCAGTTCGATTAGAGCATATATACCAAAATAACTTGAAGATGCATGTTTCAGCGAGCTTTACTGTTTTAATGGTCAAGGCATTCCTTTATAAGGATAGGAACCCTATCATAAAGGGAGAATGCTCAGCAAGGCGTTAGTAAACGCTCATTAACGGGAGGGCATAGGCGCGCAAAATTAGGCGTTAATTCCTCGTGAAATAGACTGATTATTCCCATGTGTATTTGCCTCGACTTTAAGGTACTCATGACCTTTGAAATCGAGAATATGAACAGAGGCTACCTACGGCGGCAACTTACAGACCGCTACGCACTTTTTCATTGTAAGCCTCGGTCTCATCCCTTCACCCGCAATTAGTTAACCTGAGCTGCGCATAAGAAATGAATTAAATGCCAAAGTTTAGATCTGATCGTTTGAAAAAAACTATGGACCTCATAAGAACTTGAACATGAATAACTTAGACGCTATTTTCGTCGATATTGACGATTTCTTCCAAACTTTCCTCCCTGCATGGAAAAAACACCTCATTTTTCCGGTATCAAACAAAGAAACAAGCCTTTTCGCCTCTCAATTAGCGAAGTGATAACAATAATGATAACTTTCTATTAATCTGGTATCGAGACTTCAAAACCTATCATATCAACTTTATTTTCCTCTACCTCACCAACAAATTTCCTAAATTAATCAACTACACGCAAATGCTCAAGCTCATGCAAGGAGCTTTGGTTCCACTTTACTCTGACCTTACTCACTGGGAGGCAAAGCCGATAGGGATTGCCTTCGTTGATTCCTCCAAGCTACAGGTTTGTCACAACCTACGCATTCTCAGACATCAGGTTTTTAAAGGTACCGCAAAGCGATGAAAAGTAACAATGGCGTGGTTCTACGGCTTCAAATTATACCTTATAATCAATGATTAAAGTGGTATTATCTAGGTAAAAGTGACAACGGCTAACGTGGATGATAGAAATCCTGTATCGGAAATGGTTGATGAATTTTGTGGTGTTTATACGGAGATAAGGGTTATATCTCCAATCCATTGGAGCGGGAACTTGCAGACAAGGGAGTGACACTAATAACTGGTATGAAAAAGAATATGCAACCCAAAGTGATGGAACTTTGTGACCGCCTGATGCTCCGGAAAAGATTTATTATTGAGCCCGTTTTTAACCAACTAAAAACATATCCTAAATCGAGTATTCTCGGCACCGTAATTGTATCAGCTTTATGGTCAACTTTCTGGTGGGGTTTATTGTATATTTATTTGAACCAAAGGAGCCGAGTATCAAGATAACTCGGTTTAATAAGCAAGCGCTTATGCAGATCTGAGGTTAATTTAATCAACAACACCCCCTATGGTATAAATAACTCAGTGGGAGACAGTTTCTCGACTAGGCAAACGCTACTTAACTTTTACAGTCTTCGAAGGCATTACTAATGCAGGTGTATGTAGGGGATTTCAGCGGGATATCTATCAACGTAAAAATCGAATTGAGAAAGCCTTCTAATCCACGAAGTGGAAGATTAAAAATACCTTTCACCATCGGTGCCATTTCAATCGTAGTCTCCAAAAATATAAACCCATGGCCACGATGCCCGTGATGCTTTAGACAACACCATACCTTAATAGCAGCGACGTCTATCCAAAAAATCACTGAGCCACGGTTTACCAATGCTTGATTATATTCCTTCCAGTTGTTAATCTTGAGCTTGGCCTTTCCCATCATCATCTCTCACTTAACTCTATGATGATCTGATCGTAGAAATTGCGATTAGTTCAGATATTTGGGAAACAACGGTATAACCAACGGTTAAAAAGAGATGATTATAGTAGAATAACCGACGATCATAGTATCAATACTACGAGTAATTACATTTAAATTCCTTATCGTCAAGTTATTTTGGTATAATCCTAGGGGGATTGAAGAGATTGAGTGGGCGAAAACGTACGTACTTCTAACGAACAGCCATCCTTAGTACAAGAAAGTATAGAGCCTTGTGTATACCAATCCCCCAATACGATCCGTTGTGCGACTTTAGTACCAACCGTAAAAGTATGGATATTGGGGCGGTGCGTATGACCATGGATCAATTGTGTTACCTTATTGGCTTTCATCATTCTAACGACTTCTTTCAGATCAACATCCATGATATTACCTGATTTATGTGTATTAACTTGCATGCTCTCTCTACGTATTTTTCTACCAATTTTTTTACGAAGAAATAAGGGTAATGATAAGAAAATATACTGGAGAAACCGATTGTGCACTTTCTTTCTGTAACGCTGATAGCCTACGTCTTGCACACATAAGGTGTCACCGTGCATAATGAGCGTTGGTTGACCAAACAGATCGATGATCTTAACCTCAGGCAATAGTGTCATTCCAGATGCTTTTGCAAATCGTTTACCTAGCATAAGATCGCGATTACCATGAATGAAGTACACAGGTACACCTTCATCCTTTAATGTATTAAATGCAGCAGCTACCTCATTATGAAGGGGTTCATCATCATCATCACCAATCCAAACTTCGAACAAATCCCCCAAAACATATAGCGCTGTTGATTTTGTGGCTTCTTTTCGTAGAAAATGGTAAAAACATGCGGTGATTTCTGGGTGATTTGGGCGGAGATGAAGATCTGAAATAAAAAGCACGGTCATACTGGGAAAACGCTCTATGAATGTACAAAAAACCCTAAATTATACTAGAACCTAGATAATAACTACAACACTTATTTTTTAATGTAAACGAGGATGACAATTGCCGAACGTAGTAAGCTTTTCGCGCTAAAGAAACAAGCATACTACCATGAATTATCAGTAGGTAACAAAGGGAAGTATATACCAAATTTCAGCCATTCTGGCACGGGAAATCTCAATCTCCGAGATCACAAAGACAATCAAGTGCCATCATTTCTCAGTTGATCAGAAGTTGAAGAAGTATAAAAATAGTGTTTATTGCTAGAAAATTGCTCAAGACCTATTGACAAATAATCACATCCAAGCAAGTAAATAAATACAATATACCAATAGATCAATAGAGATTTCGTTCATCTGTTATTCCAAACGATTGGAGTCTTGATCAGATATCACACGTAATAATTAACCTGAGCTGTACGTAAAAATGAACTAAATGGCCAAGTCGTGATCTGATAGTTTAAAATAAACTATTAACTGAACAAAGACTTAGGCATGAATACCTTAGACGCCGTTTTCGTTGAGTTCTGCCAGACTTTCCTTCCTGCATGGGAAAAATATCTCATTTCTTTCGGTATCAAACAAAGAAACAAGCTTTCTAGCCTCTCAGTTAGTGAAGTGATGATGATAGTGATAGCTTTCCATCAATCTGGATATCGAGACTTCAAGATTTATTACATCCACTTTGTTTGTCGCTACCTCACTCATCGTCAGGAAAGGCCGACAGGGATTGCCTTTGTTAATTTGTCTAAACTACAGGTTTGTCATAACCTACGCATTCTTAGACATTAGGTTTTTCTCAGTCAAAGTGACGATGGCTAACGTGGATGATAAAAAGCCTGTATCGGAAATAATTGACGAGCTTTGTGGGTGTTTATACGGAGATAAAGGTTATATTTCTGGTCTATTGGAGAGAAAACTTGCAGACAAGAGAGTGACACTGATAACGGGTATAAAAAATATGAAACCCAAAATAATGAAACTTTGGAACTGCCTGATACTTTGGAAACGATTTATTATTGAAACCGTTTTAACCAACTAAAAAACATATCCCAAATCGAGCATTCTCGGCACCGTAGTTGTATTAACTTTATGGTCAACTTGCTGGCAGGCTTATCACTTATTCATTTTAACTAAAGAAGCCGAGCATCAAGATGACTAGGTTTGATAAGCAAGCGCTTATGCAAATCTGAGGTTAATTAGTACTTTTGTCCGTATCCGTAAAGTAGTAGATAAGAGGAAATATTTATTAAAATTTACTACACATGATCCTGATCAATTCTCTAAGTTTACGAAAATCTATAATCGATTCTGGAAGTTATTTACTAAATACACGCCAAAATCTATAAAAATATTTGATGAGTCGGCATGTAGTTACTAGTTAATTTTTAAAACTTTAGGTATGTAGGAGACAATTATGCCTGTAACTAACGTAGCCGAACTCAACGCAATGGTTGGGCGTGTTAAGAAAGCACAGAAAGCATTTTCTATTTTCTCTCAAGAGAAAGTAGATAGAATTTTCCGTGCTGCATCTCTGGCTGCTAACAATGCTCGTATCCCTCTAGCTCAACAAGCTGTTGAAGAATCTGGTATGGGTATTGTCGAAGACAAGGTAATTAAAAACCACTTCGCTTCTGAATTTATCTACAATAAATACAAAGACGAAAGGACCTGCGGAATTTTGGAAGAAAACAAAGAATTCGGTACGTTTGTTATTGCTGAACCTATCGGTATCATTTTCGGTATCATTCCAACAACTAACCCAACCTCAACAGCTATTTTTAAATCTCTTATCTCATTAAAGACCCGTAACGGTATCATCTTCTCGGCACACCCACGTGCAAAAAACTCAACGAATACTGCCGCTAAAGTGGTTCTAGACGCCGCTGTTGCAGCTGGCGCACCAGAAGACATCATTGGTTGGATCGATAATCCTTCTGTAGAGTTATCTAACCTACTGATGAAACATGAAGACATCAACCTAATCCTTGCTACTGGTGGTCCAAGCATGGTGAGAGCAGCATACTCTTGTGGTAAACCCGCAATCGGTGTAGGCGCAGGTAATGTCCCAATAGTTATTGACGAAACTGCTGATATCAAACGTGCTGTTGCTTCTATACTTATGTCCAAAACGTTTGACAATGGAGTTGTGTGTGCTTCTGAGCAAGCAGCGATCGTTGTTGATTCTGTTTATGAAGAAGTAAAAGCGCGTTTTGCTTCTCACAAAGGTTATGTGCTAAGTAAAGAAGAAGCTGTGGAAGTTCGTAAAGTGCTTTTGATTGATGGTGTATTAAATGTACAAATTGTTGGTCAATCTGCAGTTAAGATTGCTGAAATGGCGGGTGTTACTGTTTCTGCGGACACAAAAGTTTTGATTGGTGAAGGTTTAGGAAAAGTGTCTTTTGACGACGAATTTGCGTATGAAAAACTGTCTCCAACGCTAGGTTTATTCCGTGCAGACGATTTTGAAGATGCAGTTGCCCAAGCAGTCACCATGGTTGAAATTGGTGGTATTGGCCACACATCTGGTTTATACACCAATCAAGACATAAACGAATGCCGCATCCGTTACTTTGGTGACAAACTGAAAACTGCCCGTATTCTTATAAATATCCCAACCACTCACGGCGGTATAGGCGACCTGTACAACTTTAATGTAGTACCGTCACTGACCTTGGGTTGTGGTTCTTGGGGTGGTAACTCAATTTCTGAAAATGTTGGTCCTAAGCACCTTATAAACAAAAAGACTGTTGCGAAGCGGGCTGAAAACATGTTGTGGCACAAATTACCTAAATCTATTTATTTTCGTAGAGGTAGCCTACAAATTGCTTTGGGAGATTTGAAAGGTAAGAAACGCGCAATGATAGTGACTGACCATTTCTTGTTTAATAACGGTTATTCTGATGAAATCGTTGTGTTGCTGAAAGAATTAGGTATGGAAGTTCAGACATTCTTTGAAGTGGAAGCGGATCCAACATTATCTATTGTCGAAAAAGGTGCTATGGCGATGCAGAATTTTCAACCTGATGTTATCATTGCGTTGGGTGGTGGTTCACCAATGGATGCAGCAAAAATTATGTGGGTAATGTACGAGCACCCAGAAACACATTTTGAAGAACTGGCGATGCGATTTATGGATATTCGGAAACGTATCTATAAGTTCCCAAGAATGGGAAAAAAAGCTGAATTGGTATGTATCACAACCACTTCAGGTACCGGTTCAGAAGTTACTCCGTTTGCTGTTGTTACAGATGACAAAACTGGTACTAAATATCCACTTGCTGACTACGAACTGACGCCACATATGGCAATTGTGGATGCTAACTTAGTCATGAACATGCCTAAGTCATTAACCGCATTTGGTGGCTATGACGCTATAACGCACGCACTGGAAGCTTATGTTTCTGTTCTGGCTAACGAATATTCAGACGGCCAGGCACTACAAGCACTAAAGATGTTGAAAGAATACCTTCCATCGAGCTATGCGAATGGTGTTAACGATCCAATCGCTCGTGAGAAAGTACATAATGCGGCAACTATTGCTGGCATTGCATTTGCGAACGCGTTCCTTGGTGTATGCCATTCAATGGCGCACAAAATTGGTGCTGAATTCCATCTACCACACGGTTTGGCGAACGCACTGCTTATTTCAAATGTGGTTCGTTATAACGCGAACGATAACCCAACGAAGCAAACGGCATTCTCTCAATATGACCGTCCACAAGCACGTCGTCGTTATGCAGAAGTTGCTGACCACTTGGATTTATCTCAAGCTGGGGATCATACTGCTCAAAAGATTGAGCGTCTATTAACGTGGTTGGAAGAACTGAAAGTGGAACTAGATATCCCATTATCTATTCAAGAGGCACGTATTCCTGAAGCTGATTTCATAGCTAAAGTTGATGTTTTATCAGTAGAAGCCTTCGATGATCAATGTACGGGTGCAAATCCACGTTATCCACTTATCACTGAGCTAAAAGAAGTTCTACTAGCTTCTTACTACGGTACTGCATTTGTTGAAGGAACTACCTTCGAAGGTACGACTGTAATAAAAAAGAAAGCAGACCAAGAAGCAATAAAGCCTGAAGCTAAAGTAAAAAAACAGTTAAAATATAAACAACTAACTGAGTCATGAAGAAAAAACCAGCTAAATGCTGGCTCTTTTATTGTCGGTAGCTTATTTAACCTCAGATCTGCATAAGTGTTTGCTTATGCAGATCTGAGGTTAATTCTGGAAATTTGTCGCTACTTCACCCACGAATTTCCTGAATTAGTTAACTACACGCAAATGCTGAAGCTCATGCAAGGTGCTCTGGTTCTGCTTTGCTCTTCCCTCACTCACCGTCAGGGATTGCTTTCGTTGATTCGTCTAAGCTACAGGTTTGTCACAACCTACGCATTCTCAGACATCAGGTTTTCAAAGGTACGGAGAAGCGAGGAAAAGGAACGATGGGGTGGTTCTACGGTTTCAAATTACACTTTATTATCAATGACCAAGGTGGCATTATCTCAGTCAAAGTGACGACGGTTAACGTGGCTGATAGAAATCCTTTATCGGGGCTGATGAGCTTTGGGGGTGTTTATACGGAGATAAAGGTTATATCTCTGATTCATTGGAGCGGGAAGTTTCAGATAATGGGTGACACTGATAATTGGTGTGTAAAAAAACATGAAATCAAAGGTGATGAAACTTTAGAACCGCTTAATGCTCCGGAAACGATTTATTATCGAAACCGTTTCGGATCAACTAAAAAACATGTCCCAAATAGAGCATTCTCGGCACCGTAATTATATCAGCTTTATGGATAACTTGCTGTCGGGGCTCATCGCCTATTCATTTCAATAAAAGAAGCTGAGTATGAAGATGACTCGGCCTGATAAGAAAGCGTTTATGCAGATCTGAGGTTAATTAAATGCACAAGTTGGTGAAGCGCTGGCAAATGAGAAAGCGATGAATAAAGTTATCATACTCGGTATGCCTATTCGTTAGCAGACAAATTATAACTGTAAGAGAGATTGGGATCAGTGTATTATAGGCCTGATTTAATCAAGAATGTCTTGATGATCGTCATGGCTTCGGTGGTTGAAAGGTGACTGTTTTAATCCCCATTTTCGGGCTTTAGTTTCTCAGACTGTTCATAATCTTTAATGTGTTGAAGAACGGTTATTTTATGGATTCGCATTGTTTGAGAAATCATCGTAGTACTCTAACTTCTTGATGGAAGCAGCACTGCTTTTATACAGTTATTGCCTTGCTCATCCCTCGTTGTATCATGCGGGGTTTATGGTGTTTTTTGTCTCTTGGTCAAACTCACCTTGAGAGTGCATGGCTTGACCCTAATACTATTGAAAATAAAACATCTTCAATGATTACAGGTATATAACTTTAGAATCCGTAGTACTTCTGCCATAATACTAGAATGATTTGTACTTATTACTGTTGACATGAATCAAGAAACCACCCTGAACATCCTAAAATCACGATTTCGTGGATACTTTCCTGTTGTTATTGATGTTGAGACTGCGGGCTTTAATGCTAAAACTGACGCTTTGCTGGAAATTTGTGCAGTTACTTTGAAAATGGATGAAGAAGGTTGGCTATTGTCAGACAAAACTTTGCATTTCCACGTTGCCCCGTTTGAGGGCGCTAATCTTGAAAAAGCAGCATTAGAATTTAATGGTATCTGTGAACCATTCAGTTTACTGCGAGGGGCTGTTGAAGAAAAATATGCACTAAAAGAGATATTTAAACTCATCCGTAAGGAACAAAGAGCACAAGGTTGTCAACGTTCGATTATGGTGGCACACAATGCCAATTTTGATCACAGTTTTGTAATGGCTGCCACTGAACGTAGTCAATTGAAACGCAATCCATTTCACCCTTTTGTAACCTTTGATACTGCGGCACTTAGTGGATTAGCACTTGGTCAAACCGTTCTTGCTAAAGCGTGTAAAACCGCTGGTATAGTATTTGATAATAACGAGGCACACTCTGCACTTTACGATACTAAACGTACAGCAGAGCTATTTTGTGAAATTGTAAACAGATGGAAAAAGATGGGAGGGTGGCCGACCCTTCCCCTAGAAGGGGAATCCGTACGTACTTTTACCTAGTAGCCTCAAAATCATCCAAAATACACGGGCAAGGTTCGATATGATTTTAACTTTTTTACTGCTTTAGAGTACTCTCTAACATGTTAATTCGAGGAGACTTCCGAGGAAGGACGGTTAATCCAGTTTAAAAGAATTCATTATATATGGCGAGATCAGTACCGATTTACATGATACTACATTTAATCAACTTGGAGATACAGGTTTCAGCGAGCTTTACTAATGTCATGGTCAAGGCATCCCTTTGTAGGTGTAGTGAGTTTTATCAAAAGGGATAAGACCGAGTATATCGTTATCAAACTTTCCCTACTGAAGGGAATCAGTGCGCTTATTTCGTCATTAAATCCCCATGAAATAGGCAGATTGTTCCTATGAGGACTTACCTCGAACTGAATGCATTGATGACTTCTAAAATAGAACATCTTCAAGTTATTTTAACCTCAGCTCTGCATAAACGCTTGCTTATCAAGCCGAGTCATATTCATACTCGGCTTCTTTTATTGAAATGAATAGGCGATGAGCCTCGACAGCAAGTTATCCATAAAGCTGATACAATTACGGTGCCGAGAATGCTCTATTTGGGATATGTTTTTTAGTTGATCCAAAATGGTTTCGATAATAAATCGTTTCCGGAGCATTAAGCGGTTCTAAAGTTTCATCACCTTTGATTTCATATTCTTTTTCACACCAATTATCAGTGTCACCCATTATCTGAAACTTCCCGCTCCAATGAATCAGAGATATAACCTTTATCTCCGTATAAACACCACCAAGGCTCATCAGCCCCGATAAAGGATTTTTATCAGCCACGTTAACCGTCGTCACTTTAACTGAGATAATGCCACCTTGGTCATTGATAATAAAGTGTAATTTGAAACCGTAGAACCACCCCATCGTTCCTTTTCCTCGCTTTGCGGTACCTTTAAAAACCTGATGTCTGAGAATGCGTAGGTTGTGACAAACCTGTA
>NZ_NBYY01000022.1 GCF_002464935.1 Candidatus Enterovibrio escicola | reverse complement strand
TTTTGATAAGTATTGTACCAATTGGTGGCACTATTTCGGATGATCTGACTGGGGCATTGGTATAGCCAAGGCGTTAGCTCTTTGGATTTAAACTGAGCCGCTTTCTGATCAATAGGTGCATAAGTACCTATTGGATGATACTTGCGCGCAAAGGTACGGTAATACTTTTCCTCGTCAACCTTGGCATTCCAAATTAATCTGGCACAGCCCATCCACTGACTTAATATCAGCTTTTGATTAGATGTTGGGTTAGCGCGTAGCTTAATACCTGTTAACAACTAAGTTGCGCCTAAGTGATTGATGAAAAGTGTTTTATTAGAATATCCTTCATGAATCAATCAAATGTGAACTCATTGAGTTTGGCGGAGAGGATAATCACGTTCACATGATAGTTGCTGTACGCCCCACAATTGCAGTAGCTAGCTTGGTCGGGAAGTTAAAAGGGAAATCTTCTTATATGATTCGTCGAGAATTTTGGGATTGCGTTAAGACCATGCACTGGGGTAATCATTTTTGGTCTCCTAGTTATTGTGTCGTGTCTTGTGGTGGTGCCAGCTTAGATGTTGTTAAAAAATATATAGAAAGTCAAAATGCCCCACCCAACGAACGATCTTTAAGGGCATCACTAGCAGCCAATAAGAGAAAATCCAGGTTACTACTTGCTAGACCCGCCCATGAATGAACGGGATTGCGCAAGCTAAATGTTCAACACCAGTAGGCTTATTCTATAGTTTATCCACAACATAGCGGCACAGTGCATAACACTGGTCATACCAAATGTAACCAATGTGATTTCCTCTCGTGCGATATCGACACATTCGGTTACGTCAATACCACTGTAAAAAACGAGTTAGTTTACCCACATCACATTCATCAATACAACCTACCAATCATTCACCTGTATTATTTGTAGCTACTAAATAATCTGAGCTGCGCATAAGAAATGAACTAAATGCCAAAGTCGCAATTTGATCGTTTGAAATAAACTATTGACTGCACAAGGACTTGGATATAAATAACGTAGACGCAATTTTCGTTGACTTCTGCCAGACGTTCCTTCTTGCATGGGCAAAGACGTCTAATTTCTTCCGGTATCAAACAAAGAAACAAGCCTTTTCTCCTCTTAAATTAGCGAAGTGATGACGATAGTGATAGCTTTCCATCAATTGGAGTATCTAGACTTCAAAACCTATTACATCCACTTTGTTTGTCGCTACCTCACCAACGAATATCCTGAATTCGTTAGCTATACTAGGATGCTCAAGCTCATGCAATGTGTCCTAGTTCCACCTTGCTCTTACCTCACTCACCGTCAGGTGAGACCGACAGGGATGGTTTTTGTTTATTCGTCTAAGCTACAGGTTTGTCACAATCTACGCATTTTTAGACATCAGGTTTTTAAAGGTACCGCGAAGCGAGAAAAATGAACGATGGGGTGGTTATATGGTTTCAAATTACACCTTAATATCAATGACTAAGGTGGCATTATCTCAGTCAAAGTGACGAAGGTTAACGTGGATAATAGAAAGCCTATATTAGAAATGGTTGACGAGCTTTGGGGATGTTTATAAGGAGACAAAGGGTATATCTCTAGTCAATTTGAGCGGGAACTTGCAAACAAGGGAGTGACACTGATAACGGGTGTAAAAAAATGAAACTCAAAGCAATGAAACTTTAAAACCGGCTGATACTCCGGAAATGATTTATTATTGAAACCGGTTTTGACCAACTAAAAAACAGCTCCCAACTCTAGCATTTTCGGCACTGTAGTTGTATCAGCTTTATGGTTAACTTGATGCCGTGGCTTATCGCTTATTTATTTCAACCAAAGAAGCCGAGTATCAAAATGACTCGGCTTGATAAGCAATCGATTATGCAGATCTTAGGTTAATTACAATGCTCAAGTTAGTGAAGCGCGGGCAAATGTGAAAGCGATGAACAAAGTTATAAGACTCGGTATGCCTGCCCGCCAGCAAACAGATTAAGACTGTAAGAAATGTTTAGATCAGTGTGTTATAGGCCTGTTTTAATCAATAACGCCCTGTTGAACTATAGGTTACGCTGTAGCTACACTTAAAATTAAGCTACCATTTCACCTATCAGGCACAGCAGTATAGGAATAAATTCATGGGAAAAGCCATTGTCGTGTTTAGCGGTGGTCAGGACTCGACCACATGCTTAATTCAAGCATTATCATCATTCGATGAAGTGCATTGTATCACGTTTGATTATAACCAACGTCACCTACATGAGGTTGATGTCGCCCGCGATATTGCCAAACAACTAGGTGCAACCTCGCATAAAGTGATGGATGTCGGTTTGCTTAATGAACTTGCGACCAGTTCACTGACGCGCAAAAACATTCCGGTATCGCATAAACTCAAAAAAAACGAACTGCCAAACTCCTTCGTGCCTGGACGTAATATTTTATTTTTTACGCTGGCTAGTATTTACGCGTATCAACTGGAAGCAAACACCGTTATTACGGGCGTGTGTGAAACCGATTTTTCCGGTTATCCTGACTGCCGTAATGATTTCATCAACGCGATGAACAGAGCATTGGTACTTGGCATGGATCATCCATTGGAGATCTGTACACCACTAATGTGGTTAAATAAAGCGGAGACATGGGCACTGGCTGACAAATTCAATAAATTAGAATATGTTCGTGATAACACCCTGACTTGCTACAATGATATCATTGGCAAAGGTTGCGCTAACTGCCCTGCATGTGACTTGAGACAAAAAGGTTTAAATAAATACTTACAAGACAAAGATGTGGTGATGACCGAGCTTAACAACAAAAGTAAGTAAAGCTGTCTTCCCTTGAAAGTTACATTCTTATGTAAGGTTATTTAAAAGCATGTACCGAGCTAAACGGCTACTTCTAAGTGGAGTGGTTAGCCATGACTTGATGGTAGATATTCATTGGCAATTTAAAGCCTGTGAAAGCATTAACAATGATATATTAAAGCACTGTTATCTCTTCACCAACATTGTACTTATCGACCGAAAAAGACCCGATAAACTTATTAAAAATAGCCGGTGGTGCAAGCTGGTTTACTTTGAAGGATTATTATTTTTAATACGACTATAGATGCGCTTAGCTAATCCTTAGCTAAGGATTTAAATATTATCAAAACCAAGGTTGATAAAGGCATAAAATACAGCCTACTCGTTGGGTTATTTGCGTTTTTAATGTTTTTGATAAATACGGAGCACGCTCAAATCCTGGTTTCTTAGTGCATTTTAACGAGATGAGTATTGATGTGTTTAAAAAGCGCAATCAATGCAAAAACTTTGATGAAATAGAAAAATTCATTATTGTTAATATCAACCTTGAAACCCGCAGCTTTTGTAGTAAATGTGAAACACAAAATAAAATTTGCGATCAATTAAAACTCAGTCAATCAACTATACTTAGGCATTTATCTCTAATGATCCAAACAGGAATTATTAGACCCGCATTCACTGGTGATAATGACCCTTGCGATCCTAAATCTGGTATGGTATGTGACCAGAACGGTATTCTCTTCAATAATATTTATTATGTTAATGATGCTTTTACGTTGCTTGCATGTGAAATGGCAAGTAATAAACTTATTGATGCATTCAGAAAGCGCGTGAAGCAGCAACAAAAAAAGATGGAACATCACTACTCCATCGCGTTGTTAACGTGCGTAATAGAGTATGAAAAAAGACAATTAAAAGCCGTCTGGATGGGTATCTCTGGCACTTCAATTAAAAAAACGATCCAAGGTATCACTAGTTGCTCCGAGGCGGTTAATATCATTCGTAAGCGAGTAGAAAAGCGGGATGACCTTATTGATATATCAGCAAGTGCACAGTTAATGTATATCAATACCATTCTTAAACGCTATGGATTCAATAATACCAACCCATCAGGAGGGGTATCATTGTAAGTTCCACAAAACACACCAAGCCCCTTTAGTATTCGTTGTAGGGGCTTTTTTGTGCATATAAATAATGTGTCTATTATTTATCTGTAATGTTACGTAATGGTTAACAACAGAGGTAAAATAAGGCTGCTTGTGGATAACTTCCCGATACTTTCTCGACCTTCTCTGTGATTAAGTGCTATCCATAGACCAGCTATCCACTTTTGGTGCATATGCGAATTAAGGGTTTTGTGTATACTACGTAGGGGTTTCAAAGGTTATATATTTAATAAGCTTAATGGTTCGTTAGTATGACAGGAAAGTGAGTTATCGACTGTTGCAGATATCATGTGTTTTAACAAGGATTCGTAATCTATGAAAGAATTTATTTTCTATATGGAAATCAACTTATTTAACACACGATCTCTTTAAAGCAAAATCCATTGATTTGATTTACATCCATCATTTCTTTATAAAAGGCAAGGCACATACGTTGTAGATTATAACTCATTGTATTTTATAGTATTCATGGGTGTGTTAACTTCCGTTATATTGTTTATGAGGTTGAAAGGAAATATGAAAGAGTAGTATCAAACTAATGAATTGGTAGAATTAGAGGGGTTACCTAGAACAACTAGAGGAATTAACCATAGAGCAAGAATATAAAATTAGATGAAAAGAAAATCAATAGGTGTAAAAGGAAGAGCTTATGAGTATCATGTAAACTCATTTCCTGATTCAGTTGACCATAGCTCATTGTCGTGATCGTTAAAAGGATTACACGCTATTTGTCCGCTATCCCCTAACAGGTAAATTTCCTGATCTGGTTAGTTATACGCGTATGCTTAAGGTGACATAAAACGCTATGGTTTCCCTTGGTTATTATCTGACTCACCACCAAATTAAACTTACTGGCATCGTGTTCGTTGGTTTAACCTAACCACAGTTCTGTCATAATGAACGTATTCCACGGCAACGCGGATTTGAGGAAGTGGTAAAACAAGGGAAGGGGACGATGGGATAGCTCCATGACTTTCAAATGTACCTTATCATCAACGACCAAGGTGGTATCATTTCGGTAAAAGTAACAATAGTCAATGTTGATGACAAAAAACTCGTGCAAGATATGATCAATAATCTCTGGGGGTCTCTCTATATAGATAAGGGGTAGTTATCTTGCTCCCTCGAAAAAGCATTCGCTGGGAAAGGGGTCACTCTCAGTATTAATACACGGAAGAACATGAAACCAGAAGTGATGAAGCTTTGGAATCGTCTTAATGTTGAAAAAACAATTTATGATCGGGACAATATTTGTTTAATTAAACAACATATCCAAAATAGAGCATCCTCGGCACGAAATGCTGGAAGATTTATGGTCAACCTGACTACTGGATTCATTACTTATACGTTCCAACCAGAAAAGCTTAATCGTAAAATTACTCGGCTTGAAAAAGCCACCCTATACAGATCTTAAGTTGATTACCTGTTAAATCGAGCATTTTAAAATTCTTTGAGTATAGAGGAAGATAAAAAAGACTGATGGTACTAAAGGCTATGACGTTAAGAATGTGTGATTGGTATTCTTTTACAAAAATTTGTTATTCAATACCAAAATATTTTTTAAGAGAAAGAACCATGAAAGTAAAAATTTTGTCGGTAGAAGGACAGTTAGTGGGAGAAATGGAAACCTAGTTACATTTTCCCTAATTATTGTCTAGGGTCTATCACCATTTCTTTTTAGGGGCAAACAGTTCATCTAGTTCGTCGCTTTCATTCCTTTTTGATTTGGCTATATCATTACCTTTTCTTAGGGTTAGGTTGATTTCATCCAACATGGTGGACAATGAATCTTTTGCCAATACGCAGTAACTATCACTTTTATTACTCACCACGTCCAATGCTTTTTTTAGTAGTTGTTGAGCGGTACCAATTTGGCCTTTTATTTTTGCATCATTAACGCGCTTTAATACGTTTTCAATGTTAATTTTTACCTGCATTTGTTCTAAACGTGAGTTTTCGGTAACGAACGCTTGTGTTTGCATGCGACCTTTTGTATGTTCAGCTTTTATAACAGCACGTAAACGCTTGACCAGCTTCAGCATTGAAATGGCCTCACGGTCACTGTCAGGTACGCGGAAGGAAGTAGATTCTTTATTTTTATAGGCCTGCTTTATTTGATTTACTTGCTCTTGCACATCCGAAATTCGTTGTGAAAGTGACCGATCAGACTTGTCAATATCATGTATTTTCTTTAAAGAATCAAGGATCTTTTGATTCAGGGATACCAACAAAGTGCTACTGTATGGTAGGGAATGTGCGTTACCGATAAGCTCTTCTGTTGCGTCAATAACTGCAATATATTTAGCAGTTTCTTGGCGTTTTGATGACTCTATACGCTGTCGTTGCTGAGCCATGATATTATAACCAACAATCAGACTAAGTAGGATGATGCACAAGGCACCAATTAAGGCGATATTCATAAGTGGGCGTCTATATTCCTTGTTAAACTAAGACTTCCTAACATACACGATCTGCTACTATGGGCATAGTTTGTTAATACTATTTTCGATCTAAGGAAACTACATGAATGTCTATCTTTCATCATCTCCGCTCTCCGTTAGGTGAGATGCGCAGGTGTTAGATCTTAATCTGCCATTAAATACTCTCAAAAGATCTTGTTAAGTGAACGATACCAGAGAGTAGCTCTACCACGTGTGTTGAGGATATGTTTTATCTTGGTCACTTCCTCATTACTAACCTCGTTAAAGTCAGTTCCTTCTGGTAAGAATCTCCTTATCAGATCATTGGTATGCTCATTCAGCCCCTAATCACTCGACCTATAAGGTCTGGCTAAAATAAAAATTAATATCTGTGCTTTCATC
This sequence comes from Candidatus Enterovibrio escicola, assembly GCF_002464935.1. Lineage (GTDB taxonomy): Bacteria > Pseudomonadota > Gammaproteobacteria > Enterobacterales > Vibrionaceae > Enterovibrio > Enterovibrio escicola. Next base: position 107,102 of record NZ_NBYY01000022.1, on the reverse strand, counting down.
GACCTCCTCATGATTGGCGAAGTTTGTACTGTTGTCTAACGCGAGGGTTTTGAAGTCATAAGAGGTAGAATTCACAATTTAAATAAACGTTTCCACTACAGTACCCACACCTACTTATTGGGTATCTTTCTGATGCAGCAGAACTTATTATCTTTATTAATCACGGTAAAGGACATGCCTTAAGCCCCACCACATATATTTTCTGGAAAAAAATCCCTACGTAAAATAAAAAATACTTGTGCCAAGTCCCAACGACAGTATCAATTTTGGAATGACTTAACTCCGTATTTTCATCAGTAATATCATAGCATTATTCAATGTCAACAACACCACCTACAAGTGTTCAGGTAATCTAACTAAAGAAATCACCATCAGCCAATCGTTGATTAATATGAAATCAATTATTGTCATTTAACTGTTTATGAGCCATGCATATCTACAGGCTAAAAGAGGATGAGGAGAATGTACTTTTAGTATGGTAGTCCAGTTTGTTTATTTGGATAGAAGAGCGTAGCACTTTCGGTAGTTAGTTTCCTCTTTTATATTAACCTGAGTTGCGCATAAGTAATAAACTAAATACCCAAGTAGCGATCTGATCTTTTAAAAAATATCGCCTGCATAAGGACTTATATATGAATAACTTAGATGCTATTTCCGTCGATGTCGACGACTTCTGCTAAACTTTCCTTCCTGCATGGAAAAATACCTAATTTATTCCGGTATCAAATAAAGAAATAAGCCTTTTCGCCTCTCCGTAAGCGAAGTGATGACTATAGTGATAGCTTTTCATCAATCGGGGTATCGAGACTTCAAAACCTATTACATCCACTTTATCTGCCTCGGACTCACCAATAAATTTGCTGAATTAGTCAACTACACGCGAATGTTCGAGCTCATTCAAGATATTCTGGTGCCCGCTTTGCTCTTACCTCACTCACCGTCAGGAAAAGCCGACAGGGATTGTCTTTGTTTATTCGTCTAAGCTACAGGTTTGTCACAATCTACGCATTTTTAGACATTAGGTTTTTAAAGGTACCGCGAAGCGAGAAAAAGGAACGATGGCGTGGTTATATGGTTTCAAATTACACCTTAGTATCAATGATCCAAGGTAGCATTATATTAGTCAGAGTGACAACGGCTAACGTGGATGATAGAAGACCTGTGTAGGAAATGGCTGACGATCTTTGGAGGTGTTTATACGGAGACAAAGGTTATATCACTGATCTAGTGGAGTGGGAACTCGAAGACAAGAGGGTGACACTGATAATAGGTGTAAAAAATATGAACCAAAAGTGATGAAGCTTTGGAACCGCCTGATACTCCGGAAATGATTTATTATTGAAACTGTTTTTGACCAACTAAAAAATATATCCCAAATCGAGTATTCTCGGCACCGTAGTTGTATCAGATTTATGGGCAACTTGTTGGCGGGGCTCATCGCATATTTATTTTAACCAAAGAAGCCGAGTATCCAGATGACTCGGCTTGATAAATAATGCCTTATGCAGATCTGAAGTTAAATACATACTTCGAGTAAGAAAGTCATCATTCTAAGTGACGATTTGAAAAATATCGGGAGAGATCCTCTTTTTATATGGAGTTATGAGATGTTGTAATAGAGGTGACTGCCAAAAGAGGTGTAGTGTTAATACTATTATTATTCATCATTGAAGAAATGCGTTGAACAGAAGAAATGAGCAGAGATTGCTCCCACTCTTCTAATGCATGAAAACGAGAGATAAAGTTCTGTTGTAGTGGTTTTGGGGCTTGCTGGAGTGTTCGAAGACCTTCAGGAGTCAGATGGGCATGCACTTTCCGCTTATCCATATTGTTTCGTACTCGCACAATCAGATTGCGGTTAGCGAGGCGGTCAAGAATCGTCGTTGCTGTTGCTTGACTCATATTGGTATGGTTTGACAGTTGACGTATGGTCACCTCATCTAAATCGACAATTGCTCTCATCAAAACTAATTGTGGGCCAGTTAAACCAGCTTCCTTTTTTAACTTTCTGGAATGCAGATCAATTGCTCGGATGATTTGCCGAAGCGCTACTAGTACTTCCTCATGCTTCTCCATCGAAGCGTCTCCTTAGAAAACCCCAACAAACCATTTAAAAATGCAGCATCATTTGTGAAATAAACATATACTGTAATAGAAATATATTCCTACGAACCTCTCTAAACCTTACACAAAAGGCAACTAGTATGCGACTATAATATGATTAAAACCTTATAATATTACATTCTAATTTCGATTAGAGGGGGGAGGTGGTCATATTTCAAGGAAATATAATACAATAAACTTATATTGAGTTAACCTTAGCTGCGCATAAGAAATGAACTAAATGCCAAAGTCACGATCTGATAGTTTAGAAAAAACTATTGACTGCATAAGGACTTGAGCATGAATAACTTAGATATTATTTTCGTCGATGTCGACGGCTTCTGCTAGCCTTTCCTCCCTGCATGGGAAAAACACCTAATTTCTTCCGGTGTTAAACAAAGAAACAAGCCTTCTCATTTTTTAAGTTAGCGAAGTGATGACGATAGTGATAACTTTCCATCAATTAGGGTATCGTGACTTTACACTCTATTACATCGACTTTGTTTGCCACTACCTCACCCACCGACAGGACTTGCCTTCGTTGATTCGTCCAAGCTACAGGTTTGTCACAACCTACTCATTCTCAGATATCAGGTTTTTCAGAGGTACCTCGAAGCGAGGAAAAGGAATGATGGGGTGGTTTTACGGTTTTAAATTACACCTGATTATCTATGACCAAGGTGGCATTATCTAAGTTAAAGTGACGACGGATAATGTGGATGATAGAAAACCTGTATCGGAAAGGGCTGACGAGCTTTTGGGGTGTTGATACGGAGATAAAGGTTATATCTCTGGCTCATTGGAGCGGGAACTTGCAGACAAGGGAATGACACTGATAAAGGGTGTAAGAAAGAATATGAAACCAAAAGTTTCATCAAATTTGGTTTCATATTCTTTCTCAGGTCATTTATTCAATAAGTTAAATTGTTCGTTTAGTCTAACTTGTAAACCAGTTGTCTATTACTGCATATATCATGTTTCCTAACAGGAATTGTAATTCCGACAAAATCCATTTTCTAGACGGAAATCAACTTATTGAATAAATGAATACTTTCAATGTTTAGCAAGGGTTTTTGATAACAAAAAAATGTTCAAACAGAGTTTTTGCGTTTATGTGTAACAATTCTAGCAAAGAACTGTATAACATCACAAACGCCTTACAAATAAAAACTAAGGTTCTGATGACATACCAATAAGACTAAGCTGACGACCCCTAATTGGGGTCGTCTGGGATAGTATTAAAGAATTGATGTTTACATGATATGCTTTGCGTTCTTTTTGTATTTACACGGATTGTCTTATGGCATTGAAATTTAAAATTGTCCCTGTTACTGCATTCCAACAGAATTGTTCTATTATTTGGTGTGAAAAAACCAAAGAAGCTGCATTAGTTGATCCTGGTGGCGAGGCTCAAAAATTGCTTACTAAAGTGGAATCACTAGGCATTAACATTACCAAAATTTTATTAACACACGGGCACTTAGATCATGTTGGTGGGGCTGTGGAAGTAAAGGAAGCATTATCAGTTCCTATTATTGGCCCAGAAAAACAAGACATATTTTGGCTTCAGGCATTACCTGCGCAAAGTGATATGTTTGGTTTTGCCGGTGCCGAAGCCTTTGATCCTGATCAGTGGTTAGAGGATGGAGATGAAATTATGATTGGCGAAAGTAGGCTTTTAGTAATTCATACTCCAGGTCACACTCCTGGACACGTGGTGTTTTTTAATGATGAAGATCGTTTAGCATGGGTAGGTGATGTTTTGTTCAATGGTAGTATTGGTCGCACTGATTTCCCGAGAGGCAATCACTCAACGTTGATTAGCTCAATTAAAGACAAACTTTTCCTACTGGGGAATGATATAACATTCGTGCCTGGTCATGGGTCTAATTCCACCTTTGGTCACGAAAGAAAGTATAATCCGCACGTAGCAGATACTCTACCTATTTAGTAAATCGTATACGTTTCGAGAATATCTGAACCAATCGCAATTTCTACACTCAGATCATCATGAAGTTTAAAGGGAGGTGATGATGGGAAAGGACAAGCATAAGATCAGCAGCTTGGGTTTGTATTTTAGGATACCGAGATTGAAACGGAACTGATGGTAAAAGGTATTTTTAAACTCCCACTTCATAAATTAAAACGCTTTCTCAATGCGGTTTTTACGTTGATGAATGTCCCGCTGAAATCACGTACATACAGGTGTATGTACGTTGTTGATTAAGTCAGCACCATAATGCACTGATAAAAATCTTTTTTATAGTTTTAATTTGTCTGTTGGCGAACAGATATACCAAGTATTATTACTTTGTTCATTGCTTTCACATTTTACAGCGTTTCACCAACTTGAGAATTGTAATCACGAAGAGTGAGTTTAGGGCTGAGCCCCAGTTTACCAATACTTGATTATATTGTTTCCAGCTGCTGATCTTATGCTTGTCCTTTCCCATCATCACCTCCCTTTAAACTTCATGATGATCTGAGTATAGGAATTGCGATTAGTTCAGATAGTTGGGAAATAACATCAAAGTAAATGAGCACAACTTCGAGTACATCAAGAGGGAATGTAGTTAAACAGCGTGTGTAAGTTTTTTAAAACTATGATAACCAAATTAATATTGATGTGTAGCACTCGAGAAGAGTCACGAATACCAGAATTATTCATAGCCAGTTCAATAATTTGCGCTTTTCTCTCCGCCTGATAAGCCCTGCATGTATATCCAAGCTGGAAAGTTTGGTAACATGCTTGGTAACGATAACCTTGGTGGACACCAAGGTTGATATCATGCTTTTTAACCGTTTTTGTTTGCGGGTAAAAGCGACATTTAACGTCAATGGTAGCTATAATGATTACCCTGTAAAAGAATGGTTTTTATACGAAGAAAAATCTATTGAATACATGGGTTGATACTGTTCAACAACATGCCTAATATTAGTGGTACAGATTACTTCTAGAAAAACACATAAGCAGTGCTACTATGAGTTACCAAAAGTTAACCTAACCTTGACCAAGGTGGAATTATCTCGATCAAAGTGACGACGGTTAACGTGGATGATAGAAAGCCTATATCGGAAATGGTTAACGAGCTTTGGGGGTGTTTATACGGAGATTAAAGGTTATATCTCTGATCCATTGGAGCGGGAACTTGCAAACAAGGGAGTGACACTGATAACAGGTGTAAAAAAACATGAAACCCAAAGTGATGAAACTTTGGAACCTCTTGATACTCCGGAAACGATTTATTATCGAAACCGATTTTGACCAAATAAGAAAGATCCCAAATAGAACATTCTCTGCACCGTTATTGTATCATCTTTATGGTCAACTTGCTAGCGGGGCTCATTGCGTATTCATTTCAACCAAAGAAGCCGAGTATCAAGATAACTTGGTTTGATAAGCAAGTGCTTATGCAGATCTGAGGTTAACCTAGGGGAGACAAAAATACCATTTCTAGTAGTCTTCTTCATCTTCTACACTAAACCATGCGGGTCACGATTATGATTTAAAGTCAAGTCCCCTATTAACTAAACGACGTTGCATAGGTGTATAGGTTCTTTTTGTGATTCTCAACGCTTTAGTATAATCTATTATCTTAACGCTATTTTACTCCATTCAGTATGTTATGTATCTCCATAAATTATTTCTATTTATTATCGTTACTTTAATAATATTGCTCATTTTCGTAGCGGCAGCCGACATCTGGGTGTCTATACAAGCTAGGGGAAGGATCTTCGATTCCATACAAAAAATACCATCACGGAATATTGCGCTCGTTCTTGGAACAAGCAAGTACATCGGAAAAAACCTCAATCCTTATTATACGTATCGTATAGAAGCCGCAAAGGAGTTATACCAAAATAACAAAGTTAATGTTCTTTTGCTAAGTGGTGATAACGAACATCTCTCTTACAATGAACCTTGGACGATGAAACGTGACATGTTACGTGCTGGTATACCCAATAGCAGAATTTATCTTGATTACGCAGGTTTTCGTACACTTGATTCCGTAATTAGGGCGAAAAAAATATTTGATGCTAATGCATTTACACTAGTCACACAGGCCTTCCACTGTGAACGTGCTCTATTCATTACAGAACATTATGATATTGATGCTATTTGCTTAGCAGCTCCAAGCCCTAAGGGATTAGCAGGATTAAAAATTCGCGTTCGTGAAACAGTCGCCAGAGTGAAGGCAATTTTAGATATTTATATATTAAACGTACAACCTAGATTTCTTGGTCCAAAAGAGAGCATTTGTATCAATGTTATTCAAACCAATTCTAGATTCAAGAAATAAGTCCAGCCCTCTTGATAAAGAACATTCTAGCTAAACACACCCGCAATGTCATTAAACTCCCGTCGAAGTCTTCTGGAACTAACGGCTTGAAGTGAGTTAACAAGTTTCACAATATTGAGAGTGTTTGGTGATGTTGAAACTAACAAGTGAACGTGATCACTATCCCCGTTAAATTAACTAAGCTTGGCATTAAACCCCAATCAAAGTTCTTTGAATGTTACTCCAAGACTGAGCAAGTGTAAATCACCTAGAACTCTACGTCTGTATTGGGTCACAAACACGACGTGTAAGTGTAAAAGAATAGCAACTCTGTCTACATGTATCATATGTACTGACTAACTAACTTTCTTTTTATTATATAATCTCTTATTTTAGAATACGTTGCATGAGCTTGAGCATTCGCATGTAGCTGACTAATTCAGGAAATTAGTTGCTAAGGTAGCGGTAAACAAAGTGGATGTAATAGGTTTTTAAGTCTCGATACCCCTATTGATGGAAAGCTATCAATATCGTCATCACTTTGCTAACTGAGAGGAGAGAAGGCTTGTTTCTTTATTTGACACCGGAAGAAATTAGGTATTCTTCCCATGCAGGAAGGAAAGTCTGGCAGAAGTCGTCGACATCGACGAAAATAGCGTCTAAGTTATTCATGAACAAAGTCCTTTTGCAGTCAATAGCTTATTTCAAATGATCAGATCATCATGGAATTAAGGAGGCAGTTATGATGGAAAAGTTAAGCACAAGATCAGCAACTGGAAATAATATAATTAAGCATTAGTAAACCGTAATTTAGTCACCTTTTGGATAAACGACGCTACTATTAAGGCATTGCCTTGTCTAAAGCATAATGATCATCGTGGCCATGGGTGGATATTTTCGGATACCTCGATTGAAAAATCACTGATGGTGAAAGGTATTTTCAAGCTCCTACTTTGTGCGTTAGAAAGCTTTCTCAATGCGGTTTTTACGTTGATGAATATCCCGCTGAAATCCCCTACATACACTTGCATTAGTCATGCGTACGAAGACCGTAAAAGTTAAGTACCGTTTATTGAGTCGAGAAGTTGTCGCTCACGTCGTTATTGATGACACAAACCTAAAGGTACATGGAAAAGGCGTAAACATGGTAAGGAACATAGGTGTCTCTGGCGCAAACTTCATCTCGCGATTGATGTGTTTACTCATGAGGTTATTGCTGCAGAAGTTAACCTAGTGTCAGTGGGTGACAATGAAGTTTTACCTACATTTCTTCACTCATCACGATGAAAGATACAGCAAGTTAGTGCTGATGGAGCCTATGACACAAAAGCATGTCTCCCCATACTAAAAAATAAAAGAATAATGCCCCGTATTCTACCTAGAAGTAACGCGGGGTACTGGGAAGAAGAATATCCGAGAAATGAAGTAGTAAAAGCGTTAGAAAAAGATACATTGGTGGAGTAGAAAAGGACAGAGGTTATCATAAATTCTCGTTAGCAGAGACAGCAATATTTCGCTATGAACAGTTGTTGAGCCCTGAACTCACTCTTCGTGATTACAATGCTAAAGTTGGTGAAGCACTGGCAAATATAGAAGCGATAAAGAAGATTTGGATCAGTGCATTATAGGCCTAATTTAATCAAAAATAACCCCTAGAATACCTGATGAATCCATTGTTTTATCTCAGCAGAGATAATATTACTAACACGCTATTTCTTAAACCACATAAGTCACTCAGTGTAATAAAAGATATTCAGGGCTAACTGGAATAGTTCTATATACTTTTGGTGTTTTTCATTTTCCCAGCTCAGATAACCTCTATTTTCACTATAAATTTAATATCTTCTACGTAATTTATGTCTTTATTTTCTAGACATTACCCAATAAAAGATGGCGGAGAGAATCGCACAGATCGCTATAGATCCAGTCATAGGCCACACAGATTCCACTGAAATGGACGTAACAATAGTGCCAACTATCGTACCAGTACCGAACCTCATTGTGCCTGCAAGCGACGATGCAGTACCTGCAAACTCAGGGTAAGCGTTCAACACACAAGCCATCGAATTACTGGCCACAATTGAAATGGTTCCCATAAATAACATGATGGGAATGACCGTTCCCCATAGTCCCCACTCCATGAATTGACAAATGATCAACACCACACCTGCAATCAATTGGAGAATTAAGCCGAATTTAAGCATGTTGTCACTGCCGACTTTGCGTACGAATTTCCCGTTTAACGCGGTCATAATAATTAAACATACCACATTTAAGCTGAAGAAATAACCAAAGTTTTGTACGCTAACACCATAATAATCTATATAGACAAATGAACCTGCGGTAAGGAAAGAAAACATTCCTGCAAAGGAAAAACTCGATGCCATAATGTAACTAACCGCTGAGCGAGAACGTAATATTTTCAGGTAATTACGCAATGTTGAACCAATGCGAAGTGGCGGACGGTGTTCCACAGACAAGGTCTCGGGGATGAAGATCACGATCAACACAATGACCAAAACGGCAAATATTGCTAGTACCCAGAAAATGGAGCGCCAACCAAACCATAGGGATAAATATCCTCCCATCAGTGGTGCAATAAGCGGCGCAACCGTCATCACCAAAGTAATAAACGATATGGTGCGTGCAAAATCTTCTCGGTCAAACATATCACGTACTAGTGCTTGAATAACAACTGCAGATGCTGCACCACAAAACCCTTGTGCTGAACGCACATATGTCAAAGTGCTAATGTCAATTGCATTGGCACTAACAATCGTACCAATAAGGAACATAAACACACCTACAATTAGGACCGGTCGACGACCATAACTATCAGAAATAGGTCCATGGATAAGTTGACCGATCGCAAAGCCAGCAGTATACGCCGTCAGCGTACGTTGAACCTGCCCAGGTGACGCCATCAAATCTCGTGCAATTTCTGGCATTGCTGGAAGGTACATATCGATAGCTAGTGGTGTTAGTGCCGCAATAGCACCGAGAACAAGAATTGAGAGAAATGTCAATTGCTGAGATGAACTGTTAATTACATTCGTAGTCATGTACGCCTTGAGAAGGATAGGTAAAAGGAAAAAATAAAGAAGTAAATAGGTAAAAAAAGACCTAAAACACCTACAGTCAGGATCAGGCATTCCATCACTTACGTTACATAATAACATTTTGATTACTCCGCCAAAGGAAATGATGACTTTCTTATTTAAATAAATGGTCTACATCCCTTTATGCTCCTTCTTTTTCTATATTTCTCTAGCTTAACGTAGTGCAAACATATTCTTAGCTAAATTACTCACGAAAAGTATGAATATCATTTCGGCAGATTTTGATTATATATTCAATCAGTAGGTTTTCGTGCAATAATCCTCACCCGAATTAGGGTGATAAGAACTGTTTACAATCATGGTATTTTTAATACTGAACGGTGTTGTTGATTAAATCAGGCCTATAACGCACTGATCCAAATCTTCTTTATGGTCTTAATTTGTCTACTGGTGAACAGGCATACCGAGTCTTATAACTTTGTTTATCGCTTCCATATTTGCCAGTGCTTCACCAACTTTAGCATTGTAATCACGAAGAGTGAGTTCAGGGCTAAACAACTGTTCATAGCGAAATATTGCTGTCTCTGCTAACGAGAATTTATGATAACCTCTGTCCTTTTCTACTCCACAAATGTATCTTTTTCTAACGCTTTTACAGCTTCATTTCTAGGATGTCCTTTTCCCGCCAACCCGTGTTGATTCTAGGTGGAATACTAGGTATTATTCCTTTATTTTTCATAATGGGGAGACATGCTTTTGTGTCATAGGCTCCATCAGTACTGACTTGCTGTTATTTCGTCGTAATGTGTTAAGCAATATAGGTAAAACCTCATTGTCACCCACTAACACTAGGTTAACTTCTGCAGCGATAACCTCATGAGTAGACAAATCAACCTCGAGATGAAATTTGCGCTAGATATGCCTATTTTCCTTACCGCGTTTACGCGGTTTCCATTCGCCTTTTCCATATACCTTTAGGTTTGTGTCATCAATAACGATGTGAGCGACAACTTCTCGACTCGATAAACGGTATTTAACTTTTACGGTCTCCAAACGCTTACTAATGCAACTTCAGATCTGCATAAGCGCTTGCTTATGCAGATCTGAGGTTACTTAACTCCATGATGATCTAATCGTAGGAATTGTGATTAGTTCAGATATTTAAGAAATAACGCCATCGGTCTAAGAAATGGTTAGGGTTTAAGCAGCCTGAATTTTCTCAAAAAATGGAATTAGTCTCTTTAAATTGGAAAATGCCAAACTTCAGACTTGAGTTCAGGCCTCTTTAGAGCAAAACCATTTACCTTGCGGTTTATTTGCGAATGATTTAAGGCTTAAGTAACTTCGACATAATGCAGTGTTGCCTTCTTGGTATGTAGTCGAATTGTTCGTAGAACTTTCTTGCCCCGCTGTTACCAATGTTCACTTCTAAAATAATAGCATGGCAATGACGTTTTAGTACGTGTGCTTCCAATTTAGGTATGACATAAGAGCCTATACCTTGACGACGGGAATCTTGTGAAAGGAAAATTTGATCAATTACTGCAATTTTTCCACCTAATTCAATGCTGAAGCTGTAGCAAACCACGATGAAGCCGATTGTCTCATTAACTCCCTCGTTTTCCAAGGCGATAAGCAACACGTCACCGGAATTGGGGTGTGCAAGTAAAAAGTTAAAGGCAGCTGTGACGTGTGCGATATCGAAAGTAAGAATTTCATGATCATGAAGTTCTTTTGACAGCTCGAAGAGGCGTGGCATTGAGTAGATGGAGGGTGATAGTAGTGATACGTTCATCAATTCTTACCTGATCAATAAATTAAACGGTAGATGATTATAAGCGTAAATGGCAATTTAAAATTAGACCATCGTTCCTTTTCCTCACTTCGCGGTACCTGTAAAAACCTGATGTCTGTGAATACGCAGGTTGTGACAAACCTGTAGCTTGGACGAATCAACGAAGGCAATTCCTGGCGGTGAGTGAGATAAGAGAAAACAGAGACTAGAACACCTTGCATGAGCTTGAGCATCCTCGTATAACTAATTAATTCAGGAAATTCGTTGATGAGGTAGCGACAAACAAAGTGGATGTAATAGGTTTTAAAGTCTAGATATCCTGATTGATGGAAAGCTATCACTATTGTCATCACTTTGCTGAACTTTGGGAGTGTTTATACGGAGATAAAAGTTATATCTCTGATCCATTGGATCAGGAACTCGCAGAGAAGGGAGTAACACTGATAACTGGTATGAAAAAGAATATGAAACCAAAAGTGATGAAACTTTAAGACAGCCTGATGCTTCGGAAACGGTTTATTATTGAAACCGGTTTTGACCAACTAAAAAACATATCTCAAATCGAGCATTCTCGGCACCACAGTGGGATGATATTTATGTGTCAAACTGATTTCTGGACTAATTGCTTATACGTTTAATCTAAGAGAAGTTAGCCTTTAAATTACTCAACTTGGAAAAGCCATGCTTATACAGATCTGAGGTTATTTAGTAAGAGGATATGAAAATAATTTACTGAATACTAGTAATTGTTAGAAGTTGGTTAACACTAAATAGTAACGCAGAGATTTAATCCCTGTTTCTAACTTATCATTCCGTAAAAGGAATATACATGGAATCGATAAAAGTAAAAGATTATATGAATAAACGACCTGTGACCTTCAAAGCTCTCATGTCTTTGCCTATTGCATTAAAAAAAATGCTGAATGCACATCAGACGGGTGGTCCAGTTGTTGATGACAATAACCATGTAATGGGCTTTTTGTCTGAACAAGATATCATCCATCAGCTATTGAAAATGGGATATTATTGTCAAGGTAACAACACAGTTGGGGACTGTATGCACAGAGAGGTGGTAGTCGTGTCTCCTGATGAAAGCATTCTTAAACTAGCAGAAGATATGTTACCAGGTAAACCTAAAGTTTATCCTGTATGTAAGAATGGTCGTTTGCTCGGTGTTGTTTCTCGCCGAGACATTTTAAAAGCCATTGCCACTCAAATTGATGATTGTTTTCACCACCCCGTCTAATAAATAACAAAGTTATAAATATTTCACATTGGAAAAGTAATTATGTTTTCAATAGGTATATTTTCGCAAAGAATGCTTAATTTTTGCATGATGATTAAGCATTGTTAGAAAGCATGCTATCTATAAATAGCAGACACTAATACTACTACATTGATAGTCATACTGACGCGCTTTATAACTTATTGGAGATATGACCGTAAAAGGGAGCCTACAGCCTCTTCTTAGTCATGCCGATCTGGGTGCTCTCTTGTCATCCTCACTTTTTTACCATTGATTCATGCAAGTGTATGTAAAAGATTTTAGCGGGATATTTATCACCGTGAAAACCGAACTAAAAAAACCTTCTAACGCACGAAGTGGCAGCTTAAAAATACCTTTCATCATCAGTGCCGTTTCAATCTGGGTATCCAAAATATAAACAAACGGCCACGATGTACGTGATGCCTTAGACAATGCTATCCCTTAAGGGCAGCAACCTCTATCCAAAAAGTGACTGAAGCACGGTTTACCAATGCTTGATTATATTACCTTCAGCTGATAATCTTGTGCTTGATCTTTTCCATCATCACCTCCCGTTTAACTCCATGATGTTCTTATCGTAGAAATTATGATTAACCTCATATCTTTATAAGTGTTTGCTTATCAAGATGAGTCATCTTGAAGCTCGGCTTCTTTGGTTAAAATCAATACGCGATGAGCCCCGCCAGTAAGTTAACCATAAAGCTGATACAATTACGGTGTCGAAAATGCTAGATTGAGCTACGGTAAAATCTGGTGTATAATCTCCACAGCAGTGTTATGCTGATTGACGTTTGTTTTACGAAGGTCATCTCTGAATTTTACGCCTTTGATGATAGTCGAGAGTTACCGCCTAACAGGCTACGCCTGTTAGCCTCACCGTTGCAAACATTGATTTAATGGGGTTTGTCGTTCGAATCAGTATCCAGTCCACTGCTTTAGGATATTTAGCACCATATCTCGTTTCGCATTTTGAACTGTCCAAAGGCTTTCTGTGCCTCTTGTTATGTTTACGTCATCCAGATATCGTGAAGCTTTTATTTCATTTTTGGCTAAACAGATTTTGGAACTTGGTTGAAAAACCACCCCATCATTCCTTTCCCTCTCTTCGAGGTACCTTTAAAAACCTGATGTATGATAATGCGTAGGTTCTGACAAACCTGTAGCTTGGACAAATCAACGAAGGCAATTCCTGGCATGAGTGAGGTAAGAGCAAACCGAAACCAGAACACCTTGCATGAGCTTGAGCATCCTCGTGTAGCTAACTAATTTAGGAAATTCGTTGGTGAGGTAGCGACAAACAAAGTGGATGTAATAGGTTTTTAAATCTCGATACCCAGATTAATGGAAAGCCATCACTATCGTCATCACTTCGCTAACGTGAGAGGCGAAAAGGCTTGTTTCTTTGTTTGATACCGGAAGAAATGAGGTGTTTTTTCCATGCAGGAAGGAAAGTCTGGTAAAAATCATCGACATCAACGAAAACAGCGTTTAAGTTATTCATGCTCAAGTTCTTGTTCAGTCAATAGTTTATTTCAAACGATCAGATCGCGACTTAGGCATTTAGTTCATTTCTTATGCGCAGTTCAGGTTAAACTGACCGTTAGAAAAGTATGATTGATAATAGCACCAATGCCGTTAATTTTTCCTTTCTAGTGCTTATCATGAACGCATAGCATCGACTTCCTTTTTAAGAGTAATCATGCGTTCGAGGCATACTCTGGGCAAATCCACTTTCATCTAAAGTAGATGATGGATCTACCTTCTTCTTGATGTTTCTCTATTTCTTCGATGAAGTCTTGGCATTTTTGTTTATAACCCTTAGGGTGAAACAGAGTTTTTTAAAGGTGATATTGAGATGCTTCAATGCATAGTGAATCTCAGGTTTATTAATTTAGATATTTGGGGACACAACACCTCTTGTAATAATAGTCGCTTCCGCGAAGATCAACTTATTGACAATATGAGCCTGACAAAATAGACTGTACAAGTGATTTAGCATGAGCTTCGACATTCGTTAATTGATAAAAAAGCTGCCTACTGTTTAATCAAACAGGGTTGATACCCATAAAAAGTTCCTGCTTCTTGTGGCAGGTGTAAGAATTTGTGTTTTATGATGGCAGGGAAAACTTTAAGCACGATGACCTCAACACCTAATAAATCAGAGATAAGTACTGTAAAATGTCTCTTCCTATAGTTAGTGTGCTTCACTTTTGTGCTGATAGAGAGTTATGGTGTCGCTATTGTTTTTGCACTGTATGTCAGTGCTTAGTAAGCCATGTTGGTAAACGCCTTCTTAAGGCCTGTTTAAATGGCTAATCGCGATAATATTTATGCTGCGCCAATTGAAGATCTAGACAACTTCACGTTCGACGAAAACGTCGCTGAAGTTTTTCCTGATATGATTCAACGTTCAGTTCCGAATTACAGGTATATAATTTCTGCTATAGGTATGCTAGCTGAGAGATATGCATCCGAGGGCTCTAATATCTATGATTTAGGCTGTTCTTTAGGTGCCATAACCCTGTCCATTCGTCAACAGCTCAAAGTATCAAACTGTAGAATTATTGCCGTTGATAACTCGCCAGCAATGGTTGAACGTTGCAGATTGCTCATTAGTGCATATCATGACGACATCAAGGTTTACGTAATCGAAAACGATATTCGCAACATAGACATCAAAAATGCGTCCGTGGTTGTATTGAATTTTACACTCCAGTTTTTAAACCCTGATGACCGTCAATCACTGCTTGAAGGTATCTACTCTGGACTAAAAATGGGCGCCATCTTAATCTTGTCTGAAAAATATAACTTTTCTGATAAAATTACGCATCAATTGCTAAACGACCTGCATTTCGACTTTAAACGTGCTAACGGCTACAGCGATTTAGAAATAAGGCAAAAGCATAGCGCGCTGGAAAACGTCATGAAGCTAGACACCATTGATTACCATATACAACGCCTGAACAGAATTGGTTTTAGTAGTGTTTCCGTGTGGTTCCAATGTTTTAATTTTGGCTCCATATTTGCGATAAAATAACTTCTGTTAGAGGTAGGATACCCATATGATTCCCTTTCACAAACCACTAATAGAGTTCAATATAAACTTAAACAGACAGACTTGTCATCCATGTTTGATTTTTCCGACTTCTACCGAATAATTTCCAAGAACCGGCTACATAATTGGCTTAATGTCCTCCCCGAGCAGATGACTGAATGGCAATGTCACTGGCACGGTGACATGGAAAAATGGATACGAGTACTGAGAAAAATCCCAACTAACGCGCCTTCAATCGTTGAACTCCTAAACAGCGTAACCGTGGGTACTGATGAAGAACTGTCACAAGATCAGCGTATAAAACTGGAAAATTTACTACGTTCTTTCCACCCATGGCGTAAAGGTCCATACCGAGTGTACTGCATCGCCATCGATACAGAGTGGCGTTCAGATTGGAAATGGGATCGTGTGTTACCACATATCTCATCACTGAAAGACCGTTATGTTTTAGATGTGGGCTGCGGGAATGGCTATCATATGTGGCGAATGCTGGGCGAAGGTTCGGAACTGGCTGTCGGTATCGACCCTTCCGAACTGTCCTTGGTCCAATTTGAAGCAATCCGTCGCTTGATGGGCAATGCTAAACGTGTACACCTACTGCCGTTGGGCATTGAACGGATACCTAAACTTAGAGCCTTTGATACTGTATTTAGCATGGGTGTGCTATATCACCGCCGTTCACCACTGGATCATTTAATCCAATTGAAAAACCAGTTAGTGAGAAATGGTGAATTAGTACTGGAAACCCTTGTCATTGATGGAGATAGGAACGATGTATTCGTACCGATTGGCCGTTATGCACAAATGCGAAATGTATACTTCTTCCCGTCAGTAAAAGCGCTGAAAGTATGGTTAGAACACGTTGGTTTTGTGGATGTTCGCATCGTTAATGAATGCAGAACGACAATCGAGGAGCAACACACAACTGATTGGATGACTCATAACTCACTTCCAGACTACTTGCACCCACATGATCTAACTAAAACGGTTGAAGGTTATCCAGCGCCAACCCGCGCCATTCTCATCGCTAAGAATCCTGACTAACCTATGAGGTAGGACTTTTTTCGTGTACTGTATACATGTGAAACTAAGACTCATAATCGCTCATGTATTCAATAAGTTGATTATGATTTAAAGATAATGGGTATGCGGATTTAGTGATTGATTTTCACAGGATGTATTAATTTGTTAAAATCGGATTTAATGATTGACATAATAAACCAAATACACTTGTATTAAGAACGTGGAGACATCCATAGCCGAACTCAGCGGCGACTCTGAGAAGACATGGATTTAACCATGAAAACTATCTCTATTGCTGAATTTGAAACTCTGGTAGCTCGCAACGACTGGCATCGAGAACAAGATTGCGAAGTTTTAGAGCGGCTTGATCGTTAGGTTGAAGAGTGGAACGAAGAAAACGAATCTTTTGATCTGAACGATATTCCTCACGTTTTTGGTTTGGCTTCTAAAACCTCAACCTTAGATGGTATCAAAATTACTTACACCGAAGGCTTTAACTACGACGAATGCGACTCCGACTCTCTGTCTACAGGAACCGAGGAACAGGATGCTGTTTGATCTGTAGAAAGCGTTACGGTTGTTGATGAAGATGGTGACGAGCTGAATGCACACGAATTGGCTGACTATCTGGATTCTGATTTTAGCAGCATTAATTACAGCGTACTTGAGATAGAGCAAATAATTGACGTAGACGAGGACTCTGACATGGAAACATTTACACTTGATATTGATAACGCGCCAAACGTTCGCTTTACTGGTCAACTGGTAGTAAATGCGGCTAGTTCTGATAATCAAGCTATTGGCAGTAGTTATAACGGTCAAACTGGTCGTTGGACAGAGTTATCTCTTTACAAGACCAAAGGCGGAAAATTCATCTGTCATCAAGTTGGTCGCACTAGAAGGCAAGATGAGCGTGACCGTTTTAGCGGCAAGGTCTGTGAAACGCTGGAAGAGGTTAAAGAGTTTTTTGGCCACCGCTGGCTATCCAAAGAGTTGTACGCTGAGGCTAGTATTGATGATGTAGTAGAAGTGGAGTGACAGCAAGGGGCTTCGGCTCCTTTCTTTTTGACTATGACAAATATTTTAAATTGGCCTGACTACAATGTTAGTCAGGTTCATGAATCTAAGTATGATTATCAGGTTTACGCTGAACTAAAATACCCGCCTTCATTTTGCATCCACTGCTACACATCTGATCTCGTTGGTTTTGGGAAAAGAACCGAAATTCTCATGGATATACCCATGCACGGCAAGCGTGTCGGCATCCACCTAAATCGTAAACGTTTTAAGTGCCAAAGTTGTAATAAGACGTTCTACGAGCTTGTATCGCGCAAAGATGAAAAACGTAGGATGACTAAACGGTTTATTGAATACATCGAGCGAGAGAGCCAGAAACGTACATTTTTAAGTATTGCAGATGATATAGGTGTGGATGAAAAAATAATCCGTAACATATTTCAAGATTACTGCGAGCGTGAAGAAGAACAACTGAAATTCGAAATGCCAAAATGGTTAGGAATTGATGAAATTCATATCATCAAGAAACCTCGATGCGTGTTAACCAATATTGAGCATCAAACAGTCATTGATATGCTCAACAACCGTAATAAATCAACTCTACTTCGCTACTTTACAAAACGCGAAGACAGAGAGAGGGTAGAAACCATGATACCGAATGCCACTATCGTCATAGATAAGTTCCACGTAGTCAAAATGGCTAACGAGTCGTTAGAGCGTGCAAGAAAAGCAATACGTAGCCAACTTACGCCACAACAGCGCCGTGGACTACTAAAGGATAGGTTTGTACTGCTAAAGCGAAAGCACGAACTCTCAGATGCGGAATACTTACGTTATTCTGGCTGGATACTTAACTATCCTGAAATGGGAGAAGCTTACGAACTTAAAGAGTCTTTCTTTGTCATTTGGAACAGTCAGACGCGTGATGAAACTCAGCAAGCTTACTACGCTTGGCTACGACTGGTTTCACCTGAAATGACGCGGTATTTTGATCCGCTAATCAAGGCTATGGGTAACTGGCACAATGAAGTTTTTGCGTACTTTGATCATCCAATAACGAATGCTTATACGGAAAGTCTCAACAACCTCATTCGAGTTATGAACCGTACTGGTCAAGGTTATAGCTTTGAAGCTCTTAGGGCTAAAATGCTATTTACTGAAGTATTCCAAAAAGTGAAACGTCCACTATATCAACGAGATCCAATTCCTGATGATGCCCTTAGCGTGTTTGATATGGCTGCGGAACCTCAAATAGTAACGAACTATGGTTCGAGCATATCAACTTTGATCAAAGAATTTGAAAGGGATTTTAAAAGTCCCATTTCACTCACTAAATCCGCATACCCAAGATAATAACGTTCAATGAATGTACCAATCACTTTATAGTACATATCCGTCGACCTTAAGTATCCAATTATTTTCAGATTAAGTCGTTTCAAGCATGTACAAAGAATCAACTTTTTCCGCTCAATGCGTTACGTATAGGTCTTGTCAAAACTCTGTTTTTTCTCGGGAAGAATAGCGTTCAGATTGCAACCGACCGTACACCAAAATGCAACATTAAATATGGATAATAACTTGAAAAATACATTTAATTTCTTCTTCTAATACAACGGAATGCATAAAAAATTATTGTCTTCAATTAGAAGCTTCTAAGCAGACTAGGACCGACACTAGTTATCTTTGTTACTAAAAAATAGCATTTCTTATCTACTTCACAGATAAGCATTACTTTTTGTACATCAAGAGGGTATTATTGATCAAATGCGGCCATAATGCACTATTTAAAATATTTATGACAGTCTTAATTTGTCTGCTATCGAACAAGCATAGCGAGTCTTAGAACTTTGTTGATCGCTTTCATATTTGCCAGCGATTCACTAACTTGAGTTGCGCATAAGAAATGAACTAAATGCCTAAGTCGCGATCTGATCGTTGGAAATAAACCATTGACTGCACAAGGATTTGTACATGAATAACTTAGACGCTGTTTTCGTCGATGTCGACTACTTCTGCCAGATTTTCCTCCCTGCATGGAAAAATACCGAATTCATTCCGGTGTCAAACAAAGAAACAAGCCTTTTCGCCTCTCAGTTAGCAAAGTGATGACGATAGTGATAGCTTTCCATCAATCTGGGTATCAAAATTTTGATACCTATTACATCCACTTTGTTCGTCGCTACCTCACCAACGAATTTCCTAAATTAGTTAGCTACATGAGGATACTCAAGCTCATGTAAGGTGTTCCGGTTTGCTCTTACCTCACTCACCGCTAGGAATTGTCTTCGTTGATTTGTCCAAGCTACAGGTTTGTCACAACCTACGTATTATTATCAATGACCAAGGTGGCATTATCTCAGTCAAAGTGACGACGGTTAACGTGATTGATAGAAGGCCTGTGTCGAAAATGGCTGATGATCTTTGGGGCTGTTTATACGGAGATGAAGGTTATATCTCTGATCCACTGGAGTGGGAACTAGCAGATAAGGGAGTGACACTTATAACGGGTATGAAAAAGAATATAAAACCAAAAGTGATGAAACTTTAGGACCGCCTGATAATCCGGAAACAATTTATTATCGAAACCGTTTTTGATCAACTAAAAAACATATCCCAAATCAAGCATTCTCGGCACCGTAGTTGTATCAGATGTATGGTCAACTTGCTGGCGGGGTTTTAGGTTTAATAAGCAATCGCTTATGAAGATCTAAGGTTACAAGAGTTGTAAGTTAGAGTAATGATTAAAAAAGCTGAAAGGTACATGTCTTTAATGGTTACAACGGATTGATTAGATTCGGAGATGTTAATAATAAACTGTTTCGCGATGCTCTTGATGAGTGTATTTATAAATGGAAATATGTACAGCCTTGTACATTAATGGAAATTTTTCTACTCATAGCGAACCTTCTCTAATATGACCATGATAGGAGGTAGGTTTAGAAGTGATGGTAGAAGAAGTTGTTTTCCATTTCAGTAAGTAAAAAACAAAAAGTTTTTTTGGTAAAATCTTAAGTTCAGATAATAACTTATGAGACTTATGGTCTAGTGTAGCAGTCATTAATCAAAAAAAAGATGCCAAATTATAGCATTTTTGAACGGGAAAGTCCAATCTCCGATATCGCAAATATAATCAAGTGCCATCGTATCCTCAATTTACCGTCTACTGAAAATATACAGCAGTAACAAGTGGATATCGACTAAAAATTTATCAAAATCTACCGGCGTGTAATTACACGCGAACAATCAAATATCAAATACCGTTCGTTCATCCATTGTTCGTAAACGATTGGAGTCCCGAGCAGAGATTGCACTTACTAACTGATGAAGAAGTAGCCATTAGCCATGAATGGATGTATCACTCTATCGGAGGTAATAAAATACCAGGACATCAACGATATCGAAGGTCTCACCAATAAAAATACGGTCTTCTATTGATGATTGAAGCGTCTTTTATAGACAGTTTAGAACGATTTATTAATTGAGAATTGAATACGGTTTAGGCAAAAATTGTACTTGTGCTATCGTCACCAGACAAGAATATAAAAGCCATTTTATTTAATTAAAAAATGGACATCTAAATCGGTATCTGATATCACCACAGCAACATGGATGTTCTGATGTCACACAAGAAGCATGTCCACATGATTACAGCAGATAATGGTCGAGAGACTACTCATCGTGAAAAGATAGCATAAAGCTTAAGGATATTAAAATTTACGTTACCCACCCTTTTCTCTTCATGGGAACAAGGAAAGCATAAAAATGCTAATGGGTTTTTGAGGCGGTACGTCAAAAAAGGAACAGACTTAAGAAAAGTGATCTAAGAAATTTTTTGTTTTGGGCAGTCTGTCGTTATTTCCAAAGAAATAGCATTAACAGCTTGCTTGGAAAGCAGCGTACGCCAGACTTAAATTCAAGAATTAACCTGATTAATGCGAATGCTAAATGCCAAGAATATGCGGAAAGTATAGCTGATAGTTTGATTCAAGTACTGAAAGTGTTCTGTAACTTTAGTAAAATGGCCGTCCAATTATCTAGTATCGTTTTTGGGTCATGTATACAATAAGTTGTATGCTTCGTCAGCATTAGCGCCCTCGTGGTAGCATTGGTATTTACCATTATGGATAGCCAGTTTCCTAACGGTACTTCATCGCCATGAAAATTTAGGTATTCTATACTAAATACTACTTATTGAATACATGATCTGAAATTGATTTCCAAGGTTTAATGGATATAAAAGCACCTTTATTATTGCATAGTCAAGTAACTTAATGAGATTCAAAAGTGAATTATGGAGTATTTTATTTTGTCATATGAAATAACACTGTTTATGCCAATTAACACCAAACTGATTTTTGATTCGTAATGGTACATTAATGTAGGAGCAATATGTTTTGGTGGAATAAAAGTGGAATTAATTTTTTTGAAAAAACTAGCTGTATTATAGTAGTTTCTCCAAAACGGTAATCCTATATCATACACCGGAAAAGATGGTTTAATGGGTTGTCAAGATTCCGAGTTTATTTGGGGCTCGGTGGACATCTCAAAATATTTTCAGGAGCGTCATTATGTTTAAAAACCTGTTTGTAAGTATGCAGAAAATTGGTAAAGCCTTAATGCTACCCGTATCAGTCATGCCTATTGCTGGTATTTTTTTGGGTATCGGTGCGGCAAAGTTTTCGTGGTTACCAAATGTTGTTTCAACCACTATGATGAGTGCAGGTGACGCTGTATTTGGTCATATGGGCTTACTGTTTGCTATTGGTATTGCTCTTGGTTTTACCCGTAACGATGGTGTGGCTGGTCTAGCTGCTGTTATTGGCTACTACATTATGCTTAATACACTGGGTGTTATGGCTGATGTATTCAACGTCAAATCTATCGAAACAGGTGTGTTAGGTGGTATTTTTGCAGGTAGTGTAGCTGCTTGGGTATTTAACCGTTTCTACCGTATTCGGTTGCCGAATTACCTTGGTTTTTTCGCGGGTAAGCGTTCAGTACCAATTATCACCGGTTTTCTAAGTATTGCTCTTGCGATTGGTTTGTCTATTATTTGGCCTCCGATTGGTAAGTTTATTGCCACTTTTTCTAATTGGGCTGCTGTTCAAAATCCAGAATTGGCATTTGGTATTTACGGTATTGTTGAACGTTCACTTATACCATTTGGTTTGCACCATATTTGGAACGCTCCATTTTTCTATGAAGCTGGTCAATGTGTGACATCAGAAGGTGTAGCACGTACAGGTATCCTGACCTGCTACATGGTAGCTGATGAAGTATCTCGTATTGCTGGCAATGGTTTTGGTCAGTTAGCTGGTGGATTCATATTTAAAATGTTCGGTCTTCCTGCTGCAGCGATTGCAATTTGGCACACGGCGAAACCTCAAAATCGTGCTAAGGTAGGAGGTATCATGTTGTCTGCGGCATTGACCTCATTCTTGACAGGGATTACCGAACCAATTGAATTTGCATTCTTGTTCGTTGCTCCAGTGCTTTATTTAATCCACGCGATCTTGGCAGGTACCTCATATGTTCTGATTAATTCGCTGGGTATGATTCACGGTACGTCGTTTTCTCATGGTTTGATTGACTTCATTCTGCTGTCCGCGAATTCACAAAAAATCTGGCTTTTCCTATTATTGGGTATGGCGTATGCAGTGTTTTACTATGTTGTATTTCGTGTTGCTATTGTGAAGCTTGATCTGAAAACTCCTGGCCGTGAAGACGATGAAGAAGCGCTTGTTGTTACAGGAGGTAACTCAGAAGTAGCAAAAGAGCTGGTTATGGCATTCGGAGGTAAAGAAAATATCACAAGTCTAGATGCTTGTATTACGCGTCTGCGTGTTTCAGTAGAAACCATAGATAAAGTTAATCAAGCTCAATTGAAGAAACTTGGTGCGGCAGGTGTTGTTGTTGTGGGTAGTTGTATTCAAGCTATCTTTGGTACCCAGTCAGATAACTTGAAATCAGACATGGATGAATGGATTTATAATAACTAATAACCATAGTTAACTCTTTTCGTTATAAGTTGTGTATTCAATGAATTGAATGGTTCATCAGCATGTTAACAGTGCTTAATCACCATTAAAAATAGGTATTTTGTATAAAATCTACTTATTGAATATATGACCTATGACCTGAAATCAGTAAGATACTTGTTCAATTTCTAGGAAAAAAGACAACAAAAACGGCTTCTAAATTAGAAGCCGCTTCTCTTTATACGAGAAGTTAGAATTTGAAACGTGTGGTTAGAATTAGCTGCTCATCGTACGCTTCATTGAAACGTAACTGTGAGCCAATGGCAAAGAGTTCAGTCGCGTGGAAGCGAACAAATAATGATCCAAATATATCTTCGTCGTCATTCATTGAAAGATGGCCAATTTCGCCACCCATTTCCAATTGTGGGCCTAACCATTGACGAATACCGATGTTGACTTCAACACCTAGCTTACTGTTATCATGAGAACGGTTGTATGCTTTAGTGCTACGTAATCCAAGTTCACCATAAACATCCGCCCAGTTATTCACGGGGGCGTGGAAACCAATTGCACCAGTCATATCCCAATCGGTTTCAAATTTTGTATCTGCTTCAAACCGTATATGAGCATTAGGGTGAATAGAAGTACTGAAACCTGCACCGTAGGTGACAGGGCTAATGCCAACGCGAGCTTCGAAGTAATCATAACTGAAGTTACTCATGCTGTTTTCATTTGCAATACTGGTGGCAGAAATAAGGGTGGCGAGAAAAGAAACAACAATCTTAATTGTGCGCATGGAAGATCTCATAGTCAATTGTAAATTTGTAGTATAGTCTAATAGATATCGCTTTTACTAAACAACCACATAGCACTTAAATGAAGGAAATTTCTAGTGAAAACAGGAAAGATATAGATCAAACGTGGATGAGAATTGAATATTACAACGTAGCTTATCTTCTTTTTTAGCAAAAGGTTAGTAATCATAAAAACTAAGCATGTCTCCGCTAATTGCGTTGATAATGCATGCTGTATAAACAGAGTCATCCTTCCGGAGGAAACTGTCAGGCCGTGGGATCTTCTTCTCATTGTACCTAGGAATTTCCTCCTAAAAACTATATGTGGTAGGATTTAAGGCATGTTCCTATCTGTGATATATTTAGCAAGATTGAACAGATAAAAAGCACGAATGAATTTTAAAGGTATTAAATCGAAGCTGCTTCGCTTCAAGCGTATTTTCACTACGAACCTTCATTGAGATTCTGGTTCTCCAAGTTCCTGTTCTACCATAGGTGTTATCAACCAAAGATCTAATACATCCCTACATTTTGTACCAAGTCATATATTTATTATATTGATAAGTATCTTGGGAGGCATTCCCCCATCTAAGGTATAATTAAAAAAGTAATTTCCACCGTTGGCCTCCTCTATAATTAACCTCAGTTCTGTATAAGCGCTGCTTTTGAGAACCGAGTAATTTTAAGGCTAGGCCTTGTTGGTGGGAAAGGTATAAGCAATAACTCCAGTAAATAAGGTTGACCATAAAGCGCACCCAACTTCGGTGCCGAAAATACTCTATTTGGGATATGGTTTTAGTCGGATAAAGACTGTCTCGATGATAAATTGTTTTCTCAACATAATACGATTCCAAAGCTTCATCACCTTTGGTTCCATGTTCTTTCGTTTATTCGTGATGAGATTAATCCCTTTCTCGGTGAGTGTTTTTTCAAGGAAGCCAGATATATACTCCTTATCTCCATAGTGTGATTCACAGAAATTATCGATCATATCAAGTACTGATTTTTTATTATCAACATTGGTTGTTATTACTTTTACCTCATTTAAGCCTCTCCTCAAACCTGCGCTGCCATGGAATACGTAAATTGTGACAAGCCTGTAGCTTGGTAGAATCAACGCATGCGATATCCGTGGGTTTATCTTGGCGGTGACTCAGAGAACAAGGCGAACAGCAGTTGTTGGGTCAAGCTATAGAAGCCGAGGTTCAATCCTTGCTCGATAATTTTACATCACTCCAAACTAACGGAAAGCAGGGAGTGGTTCGCATATACCCAATCCCAAACACCTAAGCCAACACCCGTGGTATCAATGCCGATGTGCGTCATATTATATCGCGCGCAAACATCATCTTATCTGGTTCAATTGATATTAAAAACTGAATCCTCGCCAATAGTATTTTTCCAGAATCCTAAAACAGTAAGATTCTGCAAAATTCAGAGCGATAACGAGAATAAAAACCACATCAATTAACCACTATCGGAAGCAAATCAATCGAAGAATACACCATGCTTTGGGTGGGAAAGCTGAACCAACTCCATCCCTCTCCCACAAAACACATATTTTAAGGGATTACGATCTGCTACCTCTTCGAAAAGCTCTACATAGCTGATACGTTTGGTGTAGCTCATAATTGCATCCACCAAGTCTCCTGCTGCCATCGCTATCACTTCATACCACTTCTTAAAGCGCGTCGTCGCTTGAAGGCCATAATATCTCACTCGTTGAAATTATTTAGGAAATATGTGCTGAACCAGCCTGCTAACAAATACCTAAGCATCCACTGTCTTATACGTTTATAACTTCGTTGTATGTGATTAATAGTAATACCTGACTTGATGACCGTCATACCAAACTATCCTAGATAAGCTTATCGGTCGGAATGATAAATAGTTGGTTAGGTATCGTATTAACCCTCGGTAGCTTTTTTTTGTGACTTTATTTTTATGACCATTGCCAGGATAGCATAGAAATCATCAGGATAATTAGCCCATAAGGTTTCAATCACATATTGACGCGCTGGAAACTCAATCTCCATTAACTTCAGTAAGTGGTTTAATCAAAGTAATGGTAGCTGAGATAACGATAAATGCTGAAACCCTTTTTAATCCTAATTTGAAGGAAAGAATGCACCTTCAGCCAGTATCACTGGTAAATGCAGATTGTAGTTGCCATTATAACTATGGGTGTGGATGAAAACAATGACGGCGATTTTACACGCATCGGTCTTAAAGTGTGCCTGAATCAATTCTAATAAACAGGCTTCTGCCAAGACTAAAAACCTAAAATACAAACGCTTCTGATTGGAGTGATTATGGAAAGGAATCCGAAGTTGCTCAGGCAATGTTAAGATAACTTGCCGATAGCTCACTCTAGGAAATAGGCGGACGCCTATTTTGACTATAATCTCCTGTGCAGAACGTTTTCCACATTGCGGACAAGTTTTCCCTTTACAACTAAAGTGAACTTTATGTTGCCCTTGACAGCAACCCAAGTATTGGTAAGTGGCAAAGACATTTTTTGAACTTACACACTTCAGTATTTTAGCGAGTTATGAATGATAATAATCCAGTATCATAACTGGAATAACTAGATACGAATATGGCTCAATTCGTAGTGAAAACACGTTTAAATCAAAGCAGCTTCGATTTGATACCTTTGAGATTCATTCATGCCTTTTATCTGTTCAATCGTATAAATGCATCACAGAAATGGACATGCATTCAACCCTACCATATATGGTTTTTAGGAGGAAATTCCTAGGTGAAATAAAAATAAAAGGAAACCAGAGCAAGTTGCATCCACTTAAGCATTAGTGTGTAATTAACCAATTCATGGAATTTGCCTATTAGGAGATGGCAGACAAGTTGCGTGTAATATGTTTTAAAATTAAGAAATCAAGATTGATTAAAAGATACAATAATCATTGTGACTTCACTGATTGAAAGGCGAGAAGGTTTATTTCTTGTTTTTAAACCTGAAATCCGGTATTTCTCCCCATTGAGGAAGAAAAACTTGCCGTAAATCATTGATATCGATGAAAAAAGCGGCTGAATTATTCATGCTAACGTCCCTTTGCGACTGATAATTTTATGCAAACGAGTCAGATCGTGACTCTGGCATTTATTTCATTTCTTATGCGCAGTTCAGGTTAATTAAGAAAATAATAGTTATTAAGGGATGTTGTTGAACGATCCTCTGTAGAGGTCGAAAGGTTAGTAATAATTTTACTCTCTTTTGCATCTACACTGCCAACCTGAAAGTTTATGAAGTTGTTTATTATTCTAGTTGTATGATAGTTAAGCATCTCTATCATCATAAATCTTCTTTGAAATAAAATTTCTTACAACACTCTTTATTTCATCCCTAGGTCATGTATTTAACTTACTGAATACATGAGCGTCCTCTCAGTCAATTGAATAAATGAAATCATAAACCGGCAAGAGCATGGTTTTGTTTAGGGTTGATAAACACATATTTAGTACCGTCATACATCAGTGCTGACAACAACCGCCGACAGTTTACTTGTCCAGGATCATCATATACTATGCCATATGTCTGCTTACCTAGTTTCTTCTTCCCATTTCTCACTATACCACTCAGCGCATAAGCATTTTTATTTGTACTGTTGATTACTTCTAAAACAATTCTTTGGTCAATATCAAAATCTGGTGAAATGGCCTCGTAGCTATATCCGCAACCACCAGATGAAACATTCGTTAAAACTACGCGTAACTTTCGATTAGAGAGTTGAATATTTCCTTGTAGCTGTAATTCGTAGCGTGTTTCATTTCTCAGCAACACCAACTTTGCCTGCTGTGGAACTGTAAAGACTAACAAGTTAATAGGTTTATAAATAATATGTTCGATACGGGTACGAAAGCGTACTAACGCTCCCTCACCCTGCTCAGAAATGCCTTCTATATTGACGTTAAAACCTTCCATGAAAAATTCTACGTATTCCGCTCTTGAGAGCAACGGCATCGTAAAGAAAATATGCTGATGCTCGTCAAAACCGATGAAGTTTGATTTGAAGTTAAGTCGTTGTCCCAAGGGCGTAACAATCTCAAGTGATGACTCAGTACCATGTTGGATAAAGTCCATCACCTTCAGACCCATCACTATCTTTTCTTTAACTCTAACCAGTGACTTCTTTGCAGTTATTGCATTTGTATTCATCTAAAACACCTCATAGAAATCACACTACCACTCTAAATAAGAGTGGTAGTGTTGTTGATAGTGCTTCCATCATCGAGTTATCAACCCTTCAAAATCATATAGTTCATTTAAGATAATTGTTCACTTGTCACCTGCTACAAACCCAATAACTTTAAGTATAAACAATAAATGTCGGTAGGTCGTATATTTATAATATAGTAACTTGTAGTTGAGGTTTATCATTATTGTCTATGTTAAGTGACATACAGTGAGAGATGATTTGTTAAGAACAGTCATGCGACAATCACAAGATTATACTTATATATATTAAGGTATTACCAACAAGTAAGCGTATTATAATCAACATCTAATTTTGCCGTTCTTTCGTAATATACAAACCCTTATGGGCACAGAAGAGCTTTCATATTTTCCAGCGCTTCACTAACTTGAGTATTGTAATTACTAAGAGTAAGTTGATAGCTAAGCATTGTGGTTTCTGCTAATGAGAGTTTGTGATAACTCCTGTCCTCCTTTCACTCTGCCAGTTTGTCCTCTCTCAACGCCTTTACAGCTTTATTTCTAGGATGCCTTTCCTCCTATTTTTTTAGGAGTTCTGGTCAAATCTGGTGTACAGCTTCCATAGTAGTATCCTGATGATTGACGTTTATTTCACAAATGCCATCTCTGGATTTTTATACCTTTGATGATATCCACGAGTAATTTAAACCCTCGTAGCCTACGCCAGTTAACCTCATCGATTCGCATAAGTTTGCAGGCCATTGCCCATGTCGTTTCTTGGCTTCCACAATTCTTGGTTTTGTTCGTTCTTGGCCTCACCGTTGCAGAAATTGATTCAATGGGGTTTGTCATTCGAATATGTGTTCAAATATCGGCGGGAAAATCGTAAAATGCCAGCATTCCACTTTATCTTTGGGCAGGTACTCCGCTGCTTTGAAATATTTAGCACCTTATCGCATTTGGAATTGTCTGAAGGTTTTATGTGCATTTTGTTGTTTCTCCGCCATCCAGATATCGTGAAGCAATTCTTTTATTTTTGGTTAAATAGATTTTGGGACTTTATTTAATACATTGGCCGCTTTGTGTACCCAGCAACGCTGATGATGCGTCGTTGATCAATGCTTTGTCACTGCATTCCCAAAACCTAAACTACCTTCACCAATAGCAAGTTTAGGATCGACACTGATACCTTGGTAGGTTAGCTGTGACAGAACTTAAAACCAACTCGCCTTTTACTCCCTGTACCCATAGACAACGCCTAGCACTTCCTTGCGACCTGCATCATCTACGCCGATGACAACAAGCAGGCAAAGCTTGTTGTCTATCCGAATTTTGCAGCAAATACCATCGGTTCAAATATAGAGATACTGCCGTTTACTTAGGTCACACTTACGCCACTGGTCGTATTCTACTTCCCACTGCTGCTTGAGTCGAGAAACACTGTTTGTTGACAACCCCTTGGCTTGCTTACCTAAGAACGATTTTAAGATTAGCTGCATATCTCCCGTGGAGATCCCTAGCAGATAGAGTTAAGGGATAAGCTCTTATATGTTTTTGGTTCGCTTGAGATAGGGCAAAACTAGTGTGCTGTAAAACTTGATCCCACTCCCTGTTCTATCTCGAACCTTTTGGACTTTGACGATAATGTCGCCGAGTCCAGTTTGTAGGTGCCAGTTAGGCTAATGACCATTGCGAACCACTCCCTGCTTTCCGTTAACTTGGAGTGATATAAAATTATCGAGCAAGGATTGAACCTCAGCTTCTATAGCTTGAACCAACAACTACTGTGCGCCTTGTTTTAACAGTTCATTAAGCGGATTTTCTAGTTTATGAAGATCGGTAACGTTATGATTATCGTCCATGCTGTGTATTCCTACCCATACATTAGTAATTACTATAGCTCCACGACCAATCTAGATTGATAAGAAAATTCAATAATAGTCATGACTTCATTAATTAAAAACCTTCTCACCTCTCAGTTAGCGAAGTGATGATGATAGTGATAGCTTTCCATCAATCTAGATATTGAGACTTCAAAACTTATTACATCCACTTTGTTTGCCTCTACCTCATGCACCATCAGGCAAGGCCGACAGGGATTTCCTTCGTTAATTCATCTAATCTACAGGTTTGTGACAACCTACGAATTCTCAGATATCAGGTTTTTAAAGTATCGCGAAGGGAGGAAAAGAAACGATGAGGGGGTTTTACGGCTTCAAATTATACCTTATTATCAATGACCAAGGTCGCGTTATATCAGTCAAAGTGACTACGGCTAACGTGGCTAATCAAAAGCCTGTGTCGGAAATGGCTAACGAGCTTTTGGGGTGTTTATACGGAGACAAATATTATATCTCTGGTCCCATTGGAGCGGGAACTTGCAGACAAGGGAGTGACACTAATAACGGGTGTGAAAAATAATTTGAACCCCCAAGTGATGAAACTTTGGGACCGCCGGATGATCCAGAAACGATCTACTATTAAAACCATTTTTGATCAACTAAAAAACATATCCCAAATAAACCATTTTAGGCACCGAAGTAGTGTGCGCTTTATGGTCAAACCTTATTGCTGAATTTATTACTTATACGTTCCAACCAAAGAAGCTTTATCATGTATTCAAAAAGTTGATTAGGATTTAAAATCCATACTCACGTTCAATGAATTTTCCGATGACTTTGTCGTGTATTTTGATTTATTTTAAGTATCCCATCGTTTTCAAATTGAATCATTTCAAGATCCTACGGAGGAGCGCATTTCCCAGCGCAAAGCGTTGCTTATAGAACTTACCAACAACCTGTTTATCCTCGGGAAGGATATCGTACACATTAAAACCGTCTGTGCACCAAGATGCAACGTTAAATACAGATAACAGATTGAAAATAATTGAACATTTCTCTTCTACGACACCAGAATTCGGGAGTGACGATTTCTTTAAGCGATGTTTTAAAGCATATCAAAGCCAACGATGGCTATTTCTGTTACCACAAAAGAGCATTTCTTATCTACTTCTCAAATAAGCACACTTACACCTCGCTTCAGATCTAGATTCAGGAATATGCCTTATATGGAACAAGTTTTTTATTAATACACCGAATACTATATCCCTTATAAAGTAAGACTTGAATCTCTCTTCGTTTCTTATAATTAATAATAGTCAGTTATTTATCTGTTAAACGAATGAACATTTCTTCCTAGGTGGATTAATCCTAAGTCGATGTTAGTGGGTCATTTTTATATCGGTGGTAACACGGCTGTGATGTTAGTGAGTTAATTGATGTGGAACGATATTACCAGAAGGTTTATTGCTTACTATGAGTAGGTGGTATGATGAGTAATCAATCAATATTAAACGTAACTTGGACAGAGCATTAATGGTTATTAAGGCAGATAGCCCGGCATCGTTTGCCGAGAAGTATATTGTTGAAAGTATTTGGAATGAACATTTCCCTCAAGGGTCAATTTTGCCAGCTGAGCGTGAATTATCAGAACTCATAGGAGTAACCAGAACAACTCTGAGAGAAGTTCTTCAACGTTTAGCACGTGACGGTTGGTTAACAATTCAGCATGGAAAACCTACCCGTGTGAATGACTACATGAGTACGTCTGGCTTGGGCATTCTTGATACCCTTGTCACTCTCGAAGGGGAGGATGTTCACGGTATGCTTGAAAACCTACTCGCAGCACGTACTGATACCAGTGGTATATATATGCGCTATGCTATTAAGAATGACGCCCCGTCTTGTGCTGTATTGATTGAAAAAGTCATTAGTCGCTGTGAAAATTTACTAAAGAGTAATAGCTTCAGCGAGTTTGCGGATACGGTTGAAGAAAGAACTGCGATTCAGCAGGACGTAAAAAAAATATTTGATGCCTTTGGCAAGGAAGACATAGAGCTTTGTGAAGCTGTATGCAGGGGACGTGCATTCAACCATTTCGATTATATGCTGTTCCAAGGGATGGCTCAACGTTCTAATAACAAAGTGTATATTTTAACTATGAATGGCATGCGTAAGATCTACTCACGCGTGGGTGGTTATTACTTTATGGATCAGTACGCGTGTAGATTAGCACTACAATTTTACCATGAACTGTTGGCATTAACCCTTACTAATCGTCATGGAGACGTCGCTGACCGTATTAAACAATACGGTCGTGAAAGTGGAGCATTGTGGTTCGGAAATAGAGATATTATAGCTAAGCTAATGGAGCAAGAAGAATCGTAAAGGTAGTATTTGGAATATGAATGATGAGAGGAAGGTAATGGAGTCATACTCCCTATGATATAATCAGAGACAAACTATAGTCGTTTTGGACACGTAGCGATAATCTTACTTTTACCATCGGTCATTGCCTCTTCTAGAACCACATCAAATCCCCATAAACGGTGAACATGCTTAAGAACTTCTTGGTAGGATTTACCAAGTGGAACTCTATTATGAGGGACATAACGAAGCGTTAGTGATCGGTTCCCACAAAAATCTACATCCCACACCTGAATATTAGGTTCAAGATTGCTGAGGTTGTATTGCGCTGATAATTTTTCACGAAGTTGCTGATAGCCTTCCTCATTGTGAATTCTTGTTACCTCAATAAAGTTTTGTCTATCATCATCATGGATCGTGAACAATCTCATGTCTCTGATGACTTTCGGTGATAAGAACTGGCTGATGAAACTTTCATCTTTAAAGTTTTTCATTGCAAAATGGATGGTTTCCAGCCAGTCGGAGTTAGCAATATCAGGGAACCAATGCTTGTCTTCTTTTGTTGGATTTTCACAGATACGGCGAATATCCATGAAAACGGTGAAACCAAGAGCATAGGGGTTGATACCATTGTAATATTTGTTGTTATATGGAGGTTGTGCCACAACATCGGTATGGCAGTGAAGAAACTCCATGATGAATCGATCTGTCACAATTCCATCATCATATAAATGATTTAAAATAGTATAGTGCCAGAAGGTTGCCCAGCCTTCATTTATTACCTGTGTTTGCTTTTGCGGGTAAAAGTATTGGCTTACTTTTCGTACTATACGAATAGTTTCGCGCTGCCAAGGTTCGAGGAGGGGGGAGTGTTTTTCAAAGAAGTATAAAATATTCTCTTGCGGCTCTGAGGGAAAACGGTCAACCTCGATTTTACGTTTTTTCTCGTTGATTGGAATAGTACGCCATAGTGCATTCACTTGTGTTTGAAGATAATCTTCTCGGGCTTTTTGACGAGCTTTTTCTTCAGACATAGAGATCTTTTGCGGGCGCTTATAACGATCTACCCCATAATTCATCAGCGCGTGACAGGAGTCAAGTAGTTTTTCCACTTCATCTACGCCATATTTCTCTTCACATCTGCTAATGTAATTTCTAGCAAAGAGCAGGTAATCAATGATGGAATCCGCTTCTGTCCATGTTTGAAATAAATAGTTACCTTTAAAGAAAGAGTTATGACCGTAACACGCATGTGCCATAACGAGGGCTTGCATGGTGATGGTATTTTCTTCCATTAAATAGGAAATGCATGGGTTTGAGTTGATGACAATTTCATATGCTAGCCCCATGTGACCATGCTTGTAGTTTTGTTCTGTTTCAATAAATTTTTTACCAAAAGACCAGTGGTTGTAATTGATAGGCATACCCACACTGGAGTACGCATCCATCATTTGTTCTGCAGTTATGATTTCAATCTGATTGGTATATGAGTCTAACTTGTAATGAGTGGCAATACGCTTAATTTCAGTGTGGTATCTATTAAGAAGATCAAATGTCCAGTCTGGTCCATCACTGAGTATATTTCTTCTCTTTTTTTCTGCTACAGTCATGGTGGTTATCCTTGGTGACTTTTGAATTCAGTGCTCAATGCAAGTGTAAACATGAAAACAAATCTGTTATCGGATCTGTTTTTTAAATAATTCTCGAAAAACAGGAAAGATGTCGTCAGGAGCCCCAATGTTTTGCATAGTAAAGTTTTCATGGTTGTCATTGACATACTCGTATTCTCGCCAAAGTGTTTGATGGGCACGACGGGTAATTTCTATGTAAAAATAATATTGTGTAGCAGGGAGTAACCGACATTCAAGAATCTCACGACAGCTTGGTGAATCGTCTGCCCAGTTATCACCGTCTGAAGCCTGTGCTGCATATATATTCCACTCATTCTCGGGATAACGTGCTTTCGTAATTTCATCCATTAATCTCAGGGCACTTGAGACAATCGTTCCCCCCGTTTCCAGAGAGTAGAAAAATTCATGCTCGTCGACTTCCTTAGCCTGTGTGTGGTGGCGGATAAAGACGACATCCACATTCTTATAGCTACGCATTAAGAACAGATACAGTAAGATGTAGAAACGCTTAGCGATGTCTTTAGTCGCTTGATCCATAGAACCGGATACATCCATCAGACAAAACATGACTGCTTGACTACTAGGTTGTGGGCGTTTTTCGTAGTTTTTAAACCTCAAGTCAAAGGTGTCAATAAACGGAACAGCTGCTATTTTTTCATTGAGTAAATATATCTCTTCTCTAACACGTATTTCTTCTAGAGGTTGTTCTGGTTTTTTGTTCTTTAGTACTTCTAGTTCAGCTTCAAGTTCGCGAATTTTTCTTCGTTTACCAGCCAACATTGCAGTGCGTCGTGTTAAGGAGTTTTGCAATGAACGAACAATTGCTATATTTGCGGGAACACCGGTCGCTTTAAAACCAGAACGGTATGTTTTATATTTTACTAACTTGGTGATCTGTTTCTTTTGCAGATTTGGCAATTCCAAGTCTTCAAATAGTAAGTCAAGGTATTCCTCTTTGGAAATTTGGAAAATGAAATCGTCCTGTCTGTCGTTATCAGGACTTGCTTGATCGTCACTCAGCCCATCACTGTAACGCGATCGTTCAATACGGTCACCAGGAATAAACTGGTCATTTCCAGGGAGGACAGCATCTCTTTGTCCACCTTTTCCTTGTTGGAATGTAGGTTCTAGGATGTCGTTGGAAGGGATAATGATACTTTCTCCACTATCCACATCAGTGATTGAACGCTTATTTATGGCGTCCGTAATAGAGTCTTTGATTTGTCGCTTGTGACGTCTCAAAAAGCGTTGACGATTCACGGTACTTTTGTTTCTTCCGTTGAGCCGTCGATCTATAAAATGCGCCATAAGCCCCCGTGTGTAGGTTACTTTTCTGAACTTACTTGATTATGAGGACTTGCGTACACGCAAGTACCATTCAGACAGGAGACGTACTTGTTTATGGGTATAACCTTTCTCCATCATGCGAGCAACGAAATCATCATGTTTTTTTTGCTCTTCGTTTGACGTTTTAGCGTTGAAGGAAATCACAGGTAGCAATTCTTCAGTATTTGAGAACATTTTCTTTTCAATAACTGTACGTAGTTTTTCATAGCTGGTCCAACTAGGATTTCTACCTTCGTTGTTGGCACGAGTTCGAAGTACGAAATTAACAATTTCATTACGGAAATCTTTAGGATTACTAATCCCTGCAGGCTTTTCAATTTTCTCAAGTTCATTGTTCAGTGCAGAGCGGTCGAACAGTTGACCTGTGTCTGGATCGCGATATTCTTGATCTTGAATCCAGAAGTCAGCATAAGTGACATATCTATCAAAGATATTTTGTCCGTACTCGGAGTATGATTCGAGATAGGCCGTTTGTATCTCTTTACCAATAAACTCGACATATTTTGGGATAAGATATCCTTTGAGGTTCTCAATATGTCTTTCAGTATATTCCTGAGGGAATTGTTCCCTTTCGATTTGTTGTTCAAGTACATAAAACAGATGAACCGGATTGGCAGCCACTTCAGAATAATCAAAGTTGAAGACTCGTGAAAGTATCTTGAACGCAAAACGCGTAGATAAACCGTTCATACCTTCATCGACACCTGCATAGTCTCTATACTCCTGATATGACTTGGCTTTTGGATCCGTGTCTTTCAAGGTTTCACCGTCGTATACACGCATTTTTGAGAAAATGCTGGAATTCTCCGGCTCTTTCAGGCGTGAAAGTACACTAAATCGTGCAAGGATCTCAAGTGTACTAGGTGAACATGGTGCAGCAGATAGCTCGCTGTTTTGCAGCAGTTTTTCATAAATCTTAATTTCTTCCGAAACACGCAGACAGTAAGGAACTTTTACTATGTATACGCGGTCAAGGAATGCTTCGTTATTTTTGTTATTACGGAAGGTTAACCATTCAGATTCATTTGAATGAGCTAGGATCATTCCTTCAAATGGAAGTGCAGAAAGGCCTTCTGTTCCGTTATAATTTCCTTCTTGAGTCGCGGTTAGTAGAGGGTGAAGGACTTTGATCGGTGCTTTAAACATTTCTACAAATTCCATCAAACCTTGGTTAGCTTTACACAGTGCACCGGAATAACTGTAGGCATCTGGGTCATCTTGTGCAAAATGCTCAAGCTGTCGAATGTCAACTTTTCCGACTAATGAAGAAATATCTTGGTTGTTTTCATCACCTGGTTCGGTTTTAGCTATTGCTATTTGATCAAGGATGGATGGGTATATTTTCACCACTTTGAACTTACTGATGTCACCACCAAATTCGTGCATACGTTTGGCTGCCCAAGGTGACATGATGCTACGTAGATATCGTTGGGGGATGCCATATTCACTTTCAAGGAGTACTCCGTCCGCACTTGCATTGAACAAACAGAAGGGATGGTCGTTGACTGGGCTACGTTTGCCATTTGCCGTAAGGATGTATATGGGCATCTTTTGTATTAAATTTTTTAATTTCTCAGCCAGTGATGATTTACCACCACCAACAGGGCCGAGCAAATAGAGAATTTGTTTGCGTTCTTCTAACCCTTGAGCGGCATGTTTGAGATAAGCAACTATTTGTTCTATGGCTTCTTCCATTCCATAAAAATCTTCGAAGGTTTTATATCGAGAGATCACCCGGTTCGAGAAAAGACGGCTTAAATTTGGATCTAGTGCAGTGTCAATCATTTCTGGTTGACCAATAGCCATTAACAAACGTTCCGCCGCATTGGAGTATGTGCTACGATCTTCCCAGCACAGACCTAGGAACTCTTGCAGGCTCAGCTCTTCGTTTTTGGCCTCTTCGTAGCGTTGACGATAGTGGTCGAAAATACTCATGCTCCTTCCCCCTCAATCGTACTGTTAACAATGAGTAAGGATTTTTGCGCAGTCGCTTTCATATCCGTACTCATTTAAGACTAGTAGAAACTGATCAATTTGCGTGGTTGAATTATTTGTTATCTTCGATAATTTTCCTTTTGTGATAAGAATTTGTATTCATAATGTAACCTCAAAACTGTATAAGAGAGGTTTTTACTTTGAAAAAGATTAGCTTCCCTTTGTCTGTTTTCTTATCCCCTAAAATAACAAACAAGGGAAGGTGGAGGTTAAGCTTTTCCTGTAGATTTTCAATGCGCAGAAGATACAGATATAGATATGTTTTTTATCGGCATAACTGAACAAGAAATGCCCATAAAAGTTAAATAACTGGCATAGCAGCCAGCTGTTATTACGAAATATTTCCCTGAACTCATCAGGCATGCTGAAGGTGATATGTTACCATGCACCATCCGAGAGTCTCTCATATTGTGCGCATATATAACACTAGGAAGAGGGCGGTGAAGGGTTATCATGGATGTATGGCGTATAAGGATACGCCACAAAGAATTATAATGAGAAGAATAAATTAACCTCAGATCTGCATAAGCGCTTGCTTATCAAGTCGAGCTCTTTTGATGCTCTGTTTCTTTAGTTGAAATGAATACGCTATAAACCCTTCCAGTAAGTTAACCATAAATCTAATACAACTACGGTGCCGAGAATGCTCGATTTGGGATATGTTTTTTAGTTAGTCAAAAATGGTTTCAATAATAAATTGTTTCTAGAGCATCAGGAGATTCCAAAGTTTCATCACTTTGGGTTTCAAATTATTTTTCATACCCGTTATAAGGTGTCACTCGCTTGTCTGAGAGTTTCCGCTCCAATGGACCGGAGATATAACCTTTATCTCCGTAAAACTACCCCATCGTTCCTTTTTCTTGCTTCGTGGTACCTTTAAAAACTTGATATTTGAGAATGCGTAGGTTGTGACAAACCTGTATTTTTGACGAAGCAACGAAGGCAATCCATGATGGTTAGTGAGGTGAAAGCAAAGTGGAACCAGAACACCTTGCGCATTGGCGTGTAGCTGATTAATTCAGAAAATTCGTTGGTGAGGCAGAGGAAACAAAGTGGATGTAATAGGTTTTAAGGTCTTGATACCCTGATTGATGGAAAGTTATCATTATCACTTCGCTCACGGAGAGGTGCGAAAGTTTATGTCTTTGTTTGATACCGAGAAAATTAGGTGTTTTGCCATGCCGGGAGGTAAATCTGGCAGAAGCCGTCGACATCGATGAAAATAGCGTCTAAGCTATGCATGCCCAAGTCCTTATGAAGACGATAGTTTTTTCAAACGATCAGATCGAGACTTGGGCATTTAGTTCATTTCTTATGCGCAGCTCAGGTTAACTTAAGATCTATGTTCTATTCTTAATAGAACGTGAATGACTAATCATTCGCCTTTTGTTATTCATTGCCTTTAAGGAAAATCTAGAACGGTCTTACTTAGAAATATGTGCAATCAAATCCAAAGTTTTATTTGAGTAACCTATTTCATTATCGTACCAAGATATAACTTTAACAAATTTATCTGTTAGAGCAACACCGGCTTTTGCATCGAATACTGAAGTTAGAACTTCACCGATGAAGTCTTGAGAAACAACTTCGTCTTCAGTATAACCAAGAACGCCGGCCATTTCACCTTCTGAAGCAGCTTTCATTGCTGCACAGATTGCTGTGTAGGTTGCAGCCTTTTTAAGGTTAACAGTCAGGTCAACAACGGAAACGTTTGCAGTTGGTATGCGGAACGCCATACCAGTTAGTTTTCCGTTTAGTTCTGGAAGAACCATGCCAACAGCCTTAGCAGCACCCGTTGATGAAGGGATGATATTTTGAGAAGCACCCCGACCACCACGCCAGTCCTTTACAGAAAGACCGTCAACAGTTTTTTGGGTAGCGGTAGTTGCGTGAACAGTGGTCATCAGGCCAGATTCGATACCGAAGTTGTCGTTTAGTACTTTAGCGATTGGCGCTAAGCAATTGGTAGTACAAGAAGCGTTAGAAACGATATCTTGACCATTATAAGTGTTGTGATTGACACCCATAACGAACATTGGAGTTGCGTCTTTAGATGGACCAGTAAGAACAACTTTTTTTGCACCGGCAGTTATGTGTTGACGTGCGGCTGCATCAGTTAGGAATAAGCCAGTTGCCTCAGCAACAACATCAATGCCAATTTCCTCCCACTTTAGGTCAGTAGGGTTCCGTTCAGCAGTTACGCGTACGATCTTACCGTTTACCACTAGGTTCCCGTCTATAACCTCAATTTTACCATTGAAACGTCCGTGAGTTGAATCGTAAGTCAGCATGTATGCCATGTAATCAACGTCGATCAGGTCATTGATTGCTACGACTTCAATGTCGCTACGTTTAATAGATGCACGGAAAACGAAACGGCCAATACGGCCAAAACCGTTAATACCTACTTTGATAGTCATTATGTTGCTCCACAACTTAATATCTAGAGAAAGGACATTGGTGGTGAAATTACAGAATCAGTTCCAACCATGCAAGTAAAAAACTTGTCTAAATTGCTTGATGTCAAAAATTAGTATGGATTATTTGTAAAGTACGCTTGTTAGCAAACAAAAAGTATGGAGAATTTTTGGGCGATGGCGATACTTATGCAAATAGAAAATGCCAGCTTGGAGGGTAATTCGTAACGCATTCACAGACAATGTAATCAATGCGTATTAATCTTAAGCTTATAAAATTATCTTCGTATGAGATGAAGCTTTCACTACAAAAACGGTCATGTATTCAATAAGTAGATTTCGCTCTCCGTTAGGAGATATGCACAGGAGTTATATCATAATTTGAGCTGCACATAAGAAATGAACTAAATGCCCAAGTCTCGATCTGATCGTTTGAAAAAACTATCGTCTTCATAAGGACTTGGGCATGCATAACTTAGACGCTATTTTCGTCGATGTCGACGGCTTCTGCCAGATTTACCTCCCGGCATGGCAAAACACCTAATTTTCTCGGTATCAAACAAAGACATAAACTTTCGCACCTCTCCGTAAGCGAAGTGATAACGATAATGATAACTTTCCATCAATCAGGGTATCAAGACCTTAAAACCTATTACATCCACTTTGTTTCCTCTGCCTCACCAACGAATTTTCTGAATTAATCAGCTACACGCCAATGCGCAAGGTGTTCTGGTTCCACTTTGCTTTTACCTCAATAACCATCATGGATTGCCTTCGTTGCTTCGTCAAAAATACAGGTTTGTCATAACCTACGCATTCTCAAATATCAAGTTTTTAAAGGTACCACGAAGCAAGAAAAAGGAATGGTGGGGTAGTTTTACGGAGATAAAGGTTATATCTCCGGTCCATTGGAGCGGAAACTCGCAGACAATCGAGTGACACCTTATAACGGGTATGAAAAATAATTTGAAACCCAAAATGATGAAACTTTGGAATCTCCTGATGCTCTAGAAACAATTTATTATTGGAACCGTTTTTGACTAACTAAAAAACATATCCCAAATCGAGCATAAAGATGATTTGGCTTGATAAGAAAGCGCTTATACAGATCTTAGGTTGATTAGATCAGGTCTATAACGCACTAATCCCAATCTTTTTTCCACTCCGCCAGTTTGTTATCTTTCAACGCCTTTATAGCTTCATTTATAGGATACCCTTCCTCCTAGTACCCCGCATTGCTTCGAGGTGGGATACTAGGCGTTATTCCTTTGTTCTTCAGTACATGGTAACAGACTCTTGTGTTATAGGCTTCATCAGCATTCACTTGCTGTATCTTTCGTCGTAATGGATTAATCAATGTAGATAAAACCTCA
Organism: Candidatus Enterovibrio escicola; assembly: GCF_002464935.1. GTDB lineage: Bacteria > Pseudomonadota > Gammaproteobacteria > Enterobacterales > Vibrionaceae > Enterovibrio > Enterovibrio escicola. The sequence goes on along the minus strand of NZ_NBYY01000022.1, from coordinate 65,589 downwards.
TTATCCCCTACAGACACTAGGCTAACTTCTGCAGCAAGAACCTCATGAGTAGACATATCAACGGCAATATGAAGTTTGCGCCAGATACGCTAATTCTCCTTACCGTGTTTACGCGTTTTCCATTTATCTTCGCCGTATACCTTTAGGCCTATGGTATCAATAACGACGTGGATGACTGCTCCTCGCCTCGGTAAACGGTACTTAACCTCTACGGTCTTCGACCGCATGACTAATGCAAGTGTAAGTGTATTATAGGGGATTTCAGCGGAACATTCAGCAACGTAAAACCAGAATTTAGAAAGCCTTTTAATCCACGAGGTGGGATCTTGAAAGTACCTTTCACCATCACTGCCGTTTCAATCGCAGCATCTGAAAATATAAACTCACGTTCATTATGACCGTAATGTCTTAGAAAATCCCATGCCTTAATAGCAAGGACGTCTATCCAAAAAGTCACTGAGCCACGGTTTACGAATGCTTACTTAATATTGTTTCCAGTTGCTGATCTTGTGCTTGGTTTTTCTATTTTACATCATCACCTCCCGCTTAACTTTATGATCATTTGATCATAGGAATTACGATTAGTTCAGATATTTGGAAAAAAATCCCTTTAAATAGGGATAACACCTAGTGTGGCGTCATAAAACTTGCCCTACGAGAAGGTAATTAGTACATCAATTTAGTCGTTAAAACTCCGTAAAATAAACTGATTATTCCTATGATGAATTGCACCGAACTGAACGTATTGAAGACCTATTCAATCATAATCTCCAAGTTATTTTGGTATATATAAAATTGTATAGGTAGGAACTTTAACCAATGTATAATCGGAGTGTGAAACATAATAGTAAGGAATATCAGGTTGATAGGGGTATGTATAAGCAAAAGGTAACAGGACAAATTCCATTTTATCAGTCTTGTTAATAAAATTAATGTGGCTATAATGCTAAATATAGCAAAATAACTTGAAGATGCAGGTCTCAGCGAGCTTTACTGAGGGTAATGATAAAAGCATCCATTATGTAGGGGTAGTGAGTTATATCGAAGAGGTATAACACTGAGAATAACGTCGGCAAACTCGTCCTAGGGGAGGACAGCGGTACGCTCCTTTAATCGTTAACATCCCGTGAAACAAACTAATTAATCCATACTGAGGATTTACGTCGAATTGGATAAACTGATAACTTTTGCAACCTAGCATCTTCAAGTTATTTTGATATAATCGGAGTATATACCAAATTACACTCCAGTTTTCTGTTGGCAACATGACGCACTTTGTGTGTTATTCGCCAATAGCAAAAGATACCATGATCAACATCCAAAATAGCATGTCTGATTTGATAAGGAAATACAAATGCGTATCGAGCAAGACTTGAAACTGGGTTATAAAGATGTATTGTTTCGCCCGAAACGTTCTAATCTAAAAAGCCGATCCCAAGTCGACTTAACCCGTACTTTTATATTCAAACACAGCAAGCGTCAATGGTCTGGTGTACCAGTGATAGCTGCAAATATGGATTCTGTCGGCTCTTTTAATATGGCTAAAGCACTGGCTGAGCATGATTGTATGACGGCAATCCACAAACATAACACTGTGGATGATTGGATCACATTTGTTGCTAAATCAGAGGCAAAAACCCTAAATAACGTGATGGTATCAACTGGCACATCTGAAGCTGATTTTAAGAAAACACAGAGGGTGATGGCATTGTCGGATGAACTGATTTTCATTTGTGTGGATATTGCTAATGGTTATTCAGAACATCTAGTTAAATATGTTGGTAAAGTACGTGAAGCGTTTTCAGATAAAGTGATCATCGCAGGTAACGTTGTTACGGGTGACATGGTTGAAGAACTTATCCTTGCTGGTGCAGATATCGTGAAAGTTGGCATTGGCCCAGGTTCTGTATGTACTACACGTGTTAAAACAGGTGTAGGCTATCCACAATTGTCAGCAATCATTGAGTGTGCTGATGCAGCTCACGGTCTAAGTGGTCGAATTATCGGTGATGGTGGTTGTTCATGTGCGGGCGACGTTGCTAAGGCATTCGGTGGCGGTGCAGATTTCGTGATGCTGGGTGGTATGTTAGCAGGTCACGAGGAAAGTGGTGGTGAACTAGTTGAGAAAGATGGCAAAACATTCATGAAATTTTATGGTATGTCCTCAAAATCTGCAATGGAGAAACACTCGGGTGGCATTGCCAAATATCGAGCAGCTGAAGGAAAAACCGTACTACTTCCATTCCGGGGCTCTGTACACAATACAATGTCTGGTATTCTTGGTGGTGTGCGTTCGACTTGCACTTATGTTGGTGCAGCAAAGCTAAAAGAACTAACAAAACGAACCACATTCATTCGAGTACAAGAGCAAGAAAATAACCTTTATAGTAAGTAATAACCATTTATTATAATAAAAGATTAGAAGTGCGGAAGAAATCTTTAAATCAGTATATATGGCGAGAGCTGTGCTTATCAGAGAATTTATCTGTTAGGTGACGGTAGACAAATTTCGTGTAACACGTCTTAACATCACGAAAATAAAATTGATAAAATGATCTGATCATCGTCGATATATGTGAAGCCAGCGTCTGAATTATTCATGCTAACGTCCTTTTGCGACTGATAATTTGTTTGAAACGATCAGATTACGAGTTTGGCATTTAGTTCATTTCTTATGCACAGAATGTTAAATTGAAAAGTGGTATCGAAATTAGTAGTTAATTATAACCTTAGCGACAATTGATTTACTGATGCCATACAAAGAGTATGGCCGTGTGATTATAGCGGATAATGGTCGAAAATGCGCTCAGTATAAAAATACAGAAAAAGATTTGGATGTTGAACTTCACTTTTCCCCCTGCTCTTCATGGGAACTAGGGGCAAATAAAATACTGATGGACTGCTGAGATGGTATATCAAAAAAGGACAAACTTAAGAATAGTCACAGATGAAGAAATTACCTTCACTCAAGAAAGGATCAATCACTGGCCTAAGAAATATTTAGGGTTTAAGTAGCCTGCAGTTCTTTTTAAAAAAATAGCATTAGTATGCTTGATTAGAAAGTATCGTACTTCAGATCTGAATTCAGGTACGACATGTGCAAAAGGCTATAAACTACAGTCTTATAAGATTAAGCCCCTCTCTAAACAGCACTTCTACTCAATTCATCATTGATGGTAGTCTCTCAACGAGAAGCTGTTGAGAAAAGATTAAAGAAGTTTATTGAGGTCACCCTAGCCACTTCATTCCCTGATACACCTTTAAGCAACCCTACGTAATCAGCCACCACACGAACATAGGAGGGTTGGTTTTGTTTCCCTCTGTATGGGATCGGAGCAAGATACGGTGAATCCGTTTCGACCAACAATCTCTCAAGTGGAAGGCGCCGAACAACCTCCTTTAACTCTGAGGCTTTATTAAATGTTACGATCCCAGAGATCGAGATATAAAAACCCAACTCGATCGCAGCTTTTGCCATTTCGTAATTTTCAGTGAAGCAATGTAATACACCACCTACTTTTTCTGCATTTTCTTCACTAAGAATACACAACGTATCTTTACGTGCCATTCGGGTGTGGATGATCAACGGCTTATTCACTTCAACCGCAAGACGAACATGTTGACGAAATATCTCTTGTTGCTTTTTAGCATGTATTTGTTGGTAATGGTAATCCAGACCAGTTTCGCCAATTGCCACCACACGCTCATCCGATGAAAATTCTCTTAGTTTCTTGAAATCAAAACCTTCTTCTATATTCAGAGGATGTACACCACACGAAGCAAACACATTTTTATATGGACGAATCAAATTTATCATGGCTGGAAAACTGTGCAGGGTCAGTCCTACTGATAACAAGTAATCCACACCACATTTTTTGCTGTTCATAATCACTTCTGCAAGACCTAAATGCAGATTATCGTAATCCAATTTATCGAGATGGCAATGCGAATCGACTAACACGTTGTTAACTCCGATACATCTTTAAAGATGTGTATGGTATGCTATCACTGGAAGTCACTCAACCAGTTGCTGATCATCAGTTCATTATTAAGCCCCAAATTTCTAGTTAAATGCGCTTTCATCTTGTTCAGTGCCATTAACTGACGAATAACAAGGGATGAAGAGATAGTGTAACTAACTTTCTCAACTAACGATAATGATTCACAGTGAACCAAGCCTTCGTTGGTTGCTTGCTGTAATTTCATCACATCGAGAAGTAGAAAACTTAACCACTGCAAACCATTTCCACTTGTTTTGATAAGTTTTTCAGTCAAGATAAACATACCTTGCTTATTTTCAAGATAACCTGCAAACGCATCCATCAATGCCTCATGGATAGTCACATTGCCGTTTTCTATAAAGGCTTTTGCTGCTAACGGCGCACCACGATTAATGCGAATAACTTGTATTGGTACTGACTGAAATAATTCGCTTTCTACCCAGCGTTTAACGAAGTCTTCTTTGGGTTGCTTAGGTCTCGATTTATTACAACGGCTAACCACAGTTGGCAACATAGTGTTCATAGATGCCACAACCAAAATAAAGTAACAACTTGAAGGGGGTTCTTCTAACGTTTTCAAAATAGTATTTGCAGCAGCTTCTCCCAGATGATCAGCGTCTTGGATTAAAATAACACGCCGTCCGCCTAGCTGGGAGGTTTTCCATGCATAGTGGTTGACAGCTCTCAACGCATCAACACAAATCTGTTTTCCTTCAGCCTCTGGCTTGACCAAATGGAAGTCAGGATGAGTATCAGCAACAAAAAGTTCGCAACTATGGCAGACGCCACAAGGTTCTTGGGATCCGTTTTTACACAAGATTGTCTTTGCAAGCATGGCTGCAAGCGCTAATCTTCCGCTACCTTTTGGTGATGCTAACAATACGGCATGGTGCAGACTTTTCTGCCCAAGCAATGTTTTCCAATGCTGCCACGTTTCAGCATGCCATGGAAATACATTAGCTTGCATTTTCCAACCAGATATACAAGGAAGTTTGAATGTCATTTGCAACATCTTCAATTGTTTGTGACGCATCAATAACAACTACGTTATCATCCAATTCAGCCAGCTCTAAATAGCGCTTACGTGTGCGAAGAAAAAAGTCTGGTGTGATTTTCTCAATACGGTCTAGCTCGCCACGCGCCCGCGCCCGCGATAAACCCAATTCAGGATCAATATCCATATAAATGATAAAATCAGGGCGAAAATCTCCCAACACAGTATCACGTAAGCCCATCATTAGCGTTTGATCGAAACCGCGACCACCACCTTGGTATGCTTGAGAAGACATATCATGACGATCACCTACCACCGTTATTCCACGTTTGATTGCAGGTTTAATCACATTATCAACCAATTGAATACGCGCTGCGTAGAACAGTAGTAACTCTGCCATATTTGTCAACAATTCATCAGGATGACCTTTTTTCAACAAAGACCGTATTTGTTCAGACAGTGGAGTACCACCCGGTTCCCGAGTAGTTTCGATATCGGTAACACCATATTCCTTCAGCGTATCAATCACCTTCTTAATCGCCGTTGTTTTTCCTGCGCCCTCTAGGCCTTCAACTACAATAAATTTCCCGTTCATTTATTTTTCAATGTCTTCAGATACTGTCGGACTGCACGGTTATGTGCAGTGAGTGTTGTTGAGAAATTATGTCTACCTAGACCATCAGCTACAAAATAAAAATAAGGCGTATTATCAGGATTAGCTGCGGCAATAATAGATGCTTTACTTGGCATTGAAATTGGTGTAGGCGGTAAACCAAAAATCACGTAGGTATTGTATGGTGTTGGTGCCCACAAATCTTTCTTTCTAAGATTTCCATCGTACTTGTCTCCCATCCCATAAATCACAGTAGGATCCGATTGAAGTCGCATACGCTTATTTAAGCGATTTACAAATACGGATGCCACTTTACCACGTTCAGTCTCCACTGATGTCTCTTTTTCTATGATAGATGCTAACGTCAATAGTTCATATGTTGATTTGATTGGTAACCCTGTTGCACGATCTTTCCACGCTGATTCTAACTCTGCATTCAACTGTTTTAATGCACGGATAAGAATTGAAGTATCGCTATCTCCCATCACAAAATAATATGTTTCCGGAAGGAATAAGCCTTCTCCTTTTTCCGACGGCAATCCTAGTTTCATAGCAATTTCAGATTCACTTAAAGAGGTCATTTCATGGCGAATCGAATCAGTTTTAGCCAAAAGCTCTAGCCATTCCTTAAATGTACTCCCTTCAACAAACGTGATTGCAAACTGGTGTTCTTTTCCAGCACGAAACACCGAAAAGATGTCGACAACTCGCATATTGGGCTCAAGTTGATAGGTGCCCGCTTTTATGTACGTAAGTTCCGGATATATTTTCGTCGCCCATCGCCCCCACTGTGACGAATCTACCATTCCTTCCGACACAAGATAACCCGTTACTGAATGATAATTTGCCCCTTCAGGAACAGTAAACAATACGTTGCTATCATTCCTTATTGGTGCATTCACATACTCTTCAACTTTACCAGAGACCCAACGCATACTTCCAACCACTGCGAATACCAAATAAAATGCGACGATGGCAGTTTTTTTAATCACGCACATAATCTCAGTATGATTCTTTTACAGGCATCAAACGAACTGTAATGTATATTTTCAATACATCGTACAGGTATTATACCCATGATCGCATTTGTGATAAATACTTCATCCGCATCCCTAAGCACTTCGGAGCCGATAGACACTTCTTGTAGATCAAACCCAAGTTCACCCACCACAGCTATCACTTGCTCTCTCATGGTACCGCACACACCAGCTAGCAGTAAATTTGGTGTAAAAAGCGTATTATCCTTGCGCCAAAATAAGTTAGAGTTTGACGTTTCAACCAAATGGTCGTGCATATCGCAAACGACGCCATCATCCGCACCACGTGCTTGCACTTCTCGTTTTAGCATGACTTGTTCGAGGCGATTTAAACATTTAAAACCCGCCAACGGCGAAATACCTAAACGCTGCTCAAGTAATACTACTTGTATACCCTCTTTACACCATTTCTCATAAATAAGGGGGTAGGTATGTGTAGAAACCAAAACATTAGGAGAATGGCAGCCAATAGGGTTATAACCTCGACCACCTGTGCCACGTGTGATAATGACTTTAACGATAGATTTTTTTGCGTATTGCTGGCTTTTTGCAGCCTGACGAACCCAATGGCACACATCATTCCAATCGATCGGCATGATACCTAAGTATTTCACACTAGTCTGCAATCTTTTGTCATGCAGCATCCATGCTGACACTACACCATGTTTTACTAACATAGAGGTAAAGCACCCATCCCCATACTGCAATCCACGGTCTGTGATAGGAATACATTCAGAAGGCTGTCCATTTAGTAAAATCATTCCATCACTCCTGAAGTACAGATAAGTAAACGGTTAAATATATTACTATCAAATCATCATTATTTACCAATAAAGTCTAGATTTTTTAAAAATCAATGAGCCATTAGTACCACCGAAGCCGAAAGAATTACACAGCGCGTATTCCATCTTTACTTGGCGAGCTTCATGAGGAACGTAGTCCAGATCACAACCCTCATCAACATTGTCTAAATTGATGGTAGGAGGAACAACCTGATCAACCAGTGACAACACTGTGATGATGGCTTCAAAAGAACCCGCTGCACCAAGAAGATGGCCAGTCATCGACTTAGTCGAAGAGACCATAACCTTATCAGCCGCAGACCCAAAAGCCAAACGGATACCTGCAGTTTCGGCCAAATCACCCACTGGTGTCGAAGTGCCATGTGCATTAATGTAACCGATATCTTCAGGAAAAATACCAGCATCACGAATGGCCGCTTTCATTGCCAATGCGCAACCTGATCCATCTGCACTTGGAGATGTTATGTGATACGCATCTCCACTCATACCAAAACCAACTAACTCACAGTAGATCTTTGCGCCACGGGCTTTCGCATGTTCGTACTCTTCAACAATCATAACACCCGCACCATCACCTAAAACAAAACCATCACGATCCTTATCCCAAGGACGAGAAGCTGCTTGTGGATCCTCATTACGTGTAGACAATGCTTTCGTTGCGGCGAACCCTCCAATACCCAGTTCAGTGGACGCTTTCTCTGCACCACCTGCAACCATTACATCCACATCACCATATGAGATCATACGTGCTGAGTGACCAATATTGTGCAATCCCGTTGTACATGCCGTCGAAATCGCAATATTTGGACCACGCAAGCCATAATTAATTGAAACGTGACCGGCAATCATATTTACGATAGTCGACGGTACAAAAAATGGGCTGATTTTACGTGGGCCTTTTTCTAGATATGCACGATAGTTTTTTTCGATTAAACCCAATCCACCAATACCAGAACCTATCGCAACACCTACACGATCAGCGTTTTGTTCAGTGATTACTAAGCCAGAATCTTTAAGTGCTTGAACACTGGTTGCGATACCGTACTGGATAAATAAATCCATTCTGCGTACATCTCTCTTAGATATGTAACCTTCATGATTAAAATTATTTACCAAACCAGCAAATTTCGTTGTGAAACCTGTGGTATTAAAATGCTCAATAGTTTGAATACCACTTTTCCCTAAGAGAAGGGCTTTCCAAGATGATTCAACAGTGTTACCTACAGGTGATAACACCCCCATGCCAGTGACCACAACACGACGCTTAGACACGATGCTATTCTCCGGAAAAAGATGATATTACAAAATATCGGAGTGCTAGAAAAAATTTAGGCGGCCAATATGACCGCCTGTAAAGACTTGTTTTTGATTATTCAGACGTACCTACAACATAATCGATTGCTGCTTGAACAGTAGTGATTTTCTCTGCGTCTTCGTCTGGAATTTCGGTATCGAATTCTTCTTCCAGAGCCATTACCAGCTCAACGGTATCCAGCGAATCTGCACCCAAATCGTCAACGAAAGATGCTTCATTCTTAACTTCTGTTTCGTTTACACCCAGTTGCTCGATGATGATTTTTTTAACACGTTCTTCAATGTTGCTCATATTAATACCATTCCTTACAAAATTCGCAGTTGCGATATGTGCAGTAGTTTATTCAATAACGTGGAAGTTGCAACACCCTTAATGCTGGTCAAACCATAAATTTCATCATAAACGGCTGGAGTTTGATCTGTATCATTCAGCCTTGTAGCATTAGTGTTCAAATCATGTACATGCCTCCATTGACATGCAGTGTCTCTCCAGTAATATAAGCAGCATCATCTGACGCCAAGAACGCCACTGTAGCTGCAATATCTCTCGGTACACCTAGACGTCCAACAGGGATTTTTGCCAGTGTTTCAGCCAACTGAAATGCGTTCAGAGACTTTGTCATATCGGTTTCGATGAAACCTGGCGAAACGGTATTTACGGTAATACCGCGCGAGGCAACTTCTCGAGCCATAGATTTTGTGAAGCCAACTACGCCAGCTTTAGACGCTGCATAATTGACTTGACCTGCATTGCCCATTGCAGCGACGACAGACCCTACATTAATGATACGCCCACAACGTTTCTTCATCATTGCACGCACTACCGCTTTTGACATGTGGAATACCGAGGTCAAGTTAGTATCCATGATATCTTGCCATTCGTCTTCTTTCATTCGGATCACTAAATTATCACGGGTGATACCCGCATTGTTCACTAGGACATCAATATCACCAAAATCCTCCTTGATGTCTATCAATACAGTTTTAATAGCCTCAGTAGACGTTACGTCTAAGGCATAACCCTTGCCACTCTCACCTAAAAACCCAGTAATCACAGAGGCTCCGCTTTCTGACGTTGCTGTACCTACAACCGTCGCACCACGTTCGACCAAAATTTTTGCAATCTCACAACCGATACCACGGTTTGCACCCGTAACAAGAGCAATTTTACCTTTCATGGTCATTTTTATACATTCCTTAAATGCGGTAGCCAACAACCACTGGCTATAATAATCAGAAATTACTTTTCAGCGACTAAAGAAGCAGGATCGTTAACGGCAGTGGCACAGAGTTTACGGTCGATCCGTTTCGTAAACCCCGTCAGTACCCTGCTAGGACCCATTTCAAGTAAATTTTTAACGCCTTTATTTACCATTTTCTCAACACATTCAGTCCAGCGCACAGGATTAAACATTTGACGTACAAGTGCTGATTTAATCGCCTTTGGATCTGTCTCTACAGATACATCAACATTATTGAATACTGGAATTGATGGTGGAGAAAATTTAATATGTCCAAGGGCTTTCGCTAATTTCTCTGCAGCAGGCTTCATCAATGCACAGTGCGACGGAACCGAGATAGGCAATGGTAATGCACATTTAGCTCCTGCTGCTGCACACAACTCATTCGCACGTTCAACGGCTTCCTTATTCCCCGCAATTACCACTTGATTTGGTGAGTTAAAGCTAACAGGAGACACCACTTGATCCAGCGATGCTGCTTCACATGCCTTTGCGATCGCATCCTTGCCTAGGCCAATAATTACAGACATCGCACCAATACCAGCAGGAACTGCTTCTTGCATCCACAACCCTCTCAGTTCAACCAACTTAACTGCTTGTTTAAAGTCAATCACACCTGCACAAACCAGTGCTGAGTATTCACCCAAACTATGACCGGCCATCACAGATGGTTGTCCACCCCCTTCTTGTTTCCACACCCGCCAAATTGCCACGGACGCTGTCAGTAATGCTGGTTGGGTTCGATGGGTTTGATTTAGATCCGCATCAGGTCCATTTTGAACCAATGCCCAAAGATCGTAACCAAGTACATAAGATGCTTCTGCAAATGTTTGATTGACGACATCAAATTGATTTGATAATGCTGCTAGCATACCCACAGTTTGTGAGCCTTGTCCTGGAAAAACTATAGCAAAGTTAGACATAGTGTGTTCCTTATTAAAACTTAATTAGAGCAGAACCCCAAGCGAAACCACCTCCAAATGCTTCGAGCAATATCATGTGGCCACGTTGAATACGCCCATCACGAACGGCTTCATCAAGAGCAGTCGGAACAGAAGCAGCTGATGTATTACCGTGTTTATGCAAGGTAAGAACTACCTGATCCATAGACAGGGATAGTTTTTTCGCGGTAGCCTTAATGATACGATAGTTGGCTTGGTGAGGCACCAACCAGTCGATTTCAGACTTATTCATTCGGTTAACATCTAACGTTTCAGAAACAATATTTGCAAGTTGCGTTACCGCCACTTTAAACACATCATTACCCGACATTGCTAGCCAAGCGTCTTCTTCTACTTGACTGCGTGTTAGGTGTTTCAGGTTAAGAAATTCACCAAACTTTCCGTCAGCCCGTAAATGGGTAGAGATAATTCCAGGTTCTTCACTGGCACCAACAACCACCGCACCAGCAGCATCACCGAACAAGATAACTGTTGAGCGGTCTGTAGGATCACACATATGTGAAAGACGATCAGAACCAATAACTAACGAATTACGCGACATACCAGATTTTACATACTGGTCTGCAACGCTAAGCGCATAGACAAAACCAGAACAGGCGGCTGCTATATCAAATGCAGGACAACCACTAATCCCCAACATAGCTTGTACATCACAGGCAGCGGAAGGGAAAGCACTTTCACCACTAGTAGTGGCTACAACAATGAGGTCAATTTCTTGTTTATCAAGCTTGGCCATATTTAAGGCATGACAAGCTGCATGATAAGCCATGGTGGCCACTGTTTCATCAGCGGCAGCGATTCGACGTTCTTTAATACCAGTGCGAGCAACAATCCACTCATCGCTGGTATCTACCATTTTTTCGAGATCCCTGTTACTCCGAATTTTTTCAGGCAAAAAACTGCCTGTACCTAAAATATTGCTGTACATGAAGACTAATAATGCCTCTCGAGTAGTACTTCTTCCAAGCGCTCACATATCTTTTTAGGTAGCTGACGATCAACTTCGTGAACCGCTTCCCCTATAGCGTGTTGGAAAGCGGTAATATCAGCACGCCCGTGGCTTTTCACTACAATTCCACGTAATCCTAGCAGACTTGCGCCATTGTATTGGTCTGGACTCAGGTGATTTAGTGCGTTAAAGAGCCTACTAAGTAACCATTTAGCCACCAGTCTTTTGAAAGGACTTTCTAGAACATGCATTTTTAGGTTTTCCAGAAACAGTCTAGCAACCCCTTCACTAGTCTTAAGGCTCACATTGCCAACAAACCCATCACAGACAATTACATCAGCTTTTCCTGTATAGATCTGATCGCCCTCAACATAGCCGATATAATTGACCGCAGAACATTGCTGTAGCATTTTAGAACAGCATTTTACTAAATCGTTTCCTTTAATTCCTTCTTCACCTATATTTAACAAGCCAACAGTTGGACGATATCCAAGCTGCTCTTCTGCTAATACCGAGCCCATGACGGCAAACTGGAACAGGGTATCCGCATCAACAGACACATTTGCACCAAGATCTAGCAACCAACTTTGGTGATGACCAAGTGAGGGGAGTGCAGAAACAAGGGCAGGTCGGTCTATACCAGGAAGAAGTTTTAACAAAGAACGAGACAATGCTACCAGCGCACCGGTATTTCCGGCACTGACAAAAGCATCTGCTTTGCCATCAGCAACTAATTCCAAAGCAATACGCATTGATGAACCTTTACTGGTACGAAGTGCTTGTGAAGGTCTCATATCATTAGCAATGGAGTATTCTGCATGGACAATAGAAATGCGTGAAGCCTGTTCTTCACCCAGCAAGACAAGCCGACGTGAAATTTCAAACTGGTCGCCGATGAGTATGACGTTTAACAACGGGAAACGTAACAATGCCTGCACGGAGGCAGGCACTGTTACCTGAGATCCAAAATCTCCACCCATAGCATCAAGTGCGATGGTTTGACCAATCAAGGCTTAACCTTACTTGTTGATTACCTTGCGGCCACGGTAGTAACTATCAGAAGTTACATTGTGACGCAGGTGAGTTTCACCAGAGGTTACATCGACTGACAGAGCGGAAGCCCCTAGTGCATCGTGTGAGCGACGCATGCCACGCATAGAACGTGATTTTTTACTCTTTTGTACTGCCATTAACCCTACTCCTCACTACGTTTTCTAAGTTTTCCAAAATGGCAAATGGATTTAAAACGATCATCGAGTAGGATTTTACCAAATGATATACCATCGGCCTTACAATCGTACATTTTCATGCATAGAAATCGGTGTCAAAGTTATAATCAACTTATCTTAGATAAGTTGACCTAGGTTAACTCCACCCTTTTTCATCGAAAAATACTCATTCATAAGTTTTCAGAAAATGAGTAAGTTGCTATTTTATTGAATAATCGGACTGTAAACAAGTTTTACATCATAACAACCTATATAGACATAGACTGTCCAGCAAGGTTTACACTCAATACTAACGATGACCTTTGTACGAAAACTAAAAGTTTGAGTCCTTGTTCATCGAATTCTAACGTGAGTCTGACAAACGCATGACTGATAACCCCCTTGGTTTCCTCTGTAAGACGCTATAAGATATTTAACTATGATAATGACCCTATTGGCCAAACTACTATCTGTCAGTTCTAAACAGGTTAACTGCTGTGGTAGCCTTACCTGCTGTATCGGATGCACATTTTATGCTTCCAAAACAGTCTTAGTCAAATAAATTTATCCTTTACAGCTTTAACCTAAAATAAATACGCCTATTCAAAAACGAGGATATAATTTTCCGAACACGAACAATAGGTACTTAGCAAAAGTTAAACTGCCTATAGATAAAAGGCTCAATAACACAGGATGTTTATTACACTTATTAAAGTTTAATGTGTACCACAAATAAGCGAGTTTGAGTGTAAACGTCCTGTTTTATCAGGATAACAAGTGTTGTTAAAAGCATGGTATCTACCATGTATGGACACCAACACTACCACGTTGTAAGTAAGGTTGACACCTATCCAACTTATTAGTTACAAAACTAATGTTTAAAACATTACAATAACCCACGTATATGTATAATTCAATACAGGGTCATCCTTAGACTTAAATTTAAGTCTGAAAGGCAAGGTTTCCCAATCAAGCTGCTAATGCTCTTTCTTTAAAAAGAACAGCAGGATGCTAAAACCCTAAACATTTCCTAGGCCGATAATTGAATACATGACCTACAGTTTTGGGTGCACATTAAGTACTGATGTTATCACCCTGTGCTTGTATGCGGTTGCAGACTTGACCATCAAGTGTTGTATCCTGCTGGGTTTCGAATGTTTATTTTTGCTTCTTGGTTAGAGGCACTTACGTAGTGCGTAGCCTAATCTTCATTTTTGATTAAAAATCAAGCATCTTCAATAATCACGGGGTTAAATACTCAATTAACCTGAGCTACGCATAAGAAATGAACTAAATTTCCAAGTCGCGATCTCATCGTTTGAATCAAAGCATCCGCCATAAAAAGACTTGAACATGAATAATTTAAACACAATGTCCACCGAGATCGACGATTTTATTAGATTTCCCTTCCTCCTTAGGGGGAATGCCGGATTTCAGGTGTCAGAAGAATATGGTAGAAATATCAGGGTAAAATCAGGACTTAATAAATCCATCTTAGATCATGGTTGGTATGAGTTCAAAAGGAAGATTGAGTATAAGCAAATTTGAAAGGGTGGCTTAGTTATTGCCGTTCCTGCTCATTACATAAGTCAAACTTGTCTGTGTTGCGGTCATGTCTCACGGGAAAATCGGAAGACACAAGCGATCTTTGAATGCGTAGGGTATAATTACGCCAACAACGCTGATGTTGTTGGCTCTATAAATGTTTTAGAGCGAGGACATCGCTTATTAGCCTGTGAAGTGAGAGGTACAACAATGCCGACAGCAACATGAAACCGCCACTAAATCCATTTAGTATCACCCAGTAATGAGAATCCCCTTAAGTAGTCGCGAAGCACGAACGTGGGGGGAGGATGTTAACATTGGAAGGATTTAAAAGCCTGCTTCGGGGATACAACTGTATTTAGAGTTTTTTCTCTCGTCATTACTACTTTCCGAGCTTCGTTCTCAGCAATTGCAACCGGATGGAAATTGGTAACAAAGCTGGTTTTCTGATATTTCCTATTTCGACGATTTTTTTACTATATTTGCTGAAATAAGGGACACTTTTTATAGTTTATTTCAAACGATCACATCGTGACTTAGGCAATTAGTTCATTTCTTATGCGCAGCTCAGGTTAGCTTAGTAATTGAAAGTATTAATACGGAGGTATTTAATGCAGGAATCGAATAAGATTTACTTCCGAAAGTTCCAGAGCAAGCTGTGATTGTTATGGATAATGCGAGTTTTCATAAACGTAGCGATACACTGGAAGAATACTGAAGCTCGTGTTTGTACTTTAGAATGGCTTCCTCCTTACAGATCCAGATCTTAACCCAATAGAACATAAATGGGCAGAGGTGAAGTCTAGTAAGAAGGAAAGAGCGCTGTTCCATTGATCAGTTATTTTATCAGCACGTGGATTATGCCCATTTATTTTGATCTAGCTACAACAGGATCTTAGTCCTTCAATTACACCTTCCAATAATTTATTCATTGGTGCAGATATATCCATTTTTTCCTCAGTTACCGGATGCGTGAACTTAATATTTGCAGCATGCAGGAACAATCGACTCAATCCAAACTGCTTAGTGTATGCGTCAAAGCGTTGGTCACCATACCTACCATCCCAAGCAATTGGGTGACCCGAGTACTGCGCATGCACACGGATTTGATGTGTACGTCCCGTGATCGGAGTGGCTTGCACCAAGGTGGCTTCTTCAAACTGTTCTAGTACTTTAAAGCGTGTTTCACATTTCTTCCCGCTTTGGTTAACACGAACAATACTATTCATTTCATTTTTTAACAATGGAGCAGTCACTTTACACATTGTAGGTTTCCAGTTTCCCATTACTAAAGCAAAGTAGTGCTTCTTTACAGTTTTTTCGCGGAACTGTACTTGAAGATGGCGCAGTACAGAACGTTTCTTGGCAATTAAAAGAATACCTGATGTATCTCTATCAATACGATGCACCAATTCCAGAAAACGTACATATGGACGAAGCGCACGCATCGCCTCAATCACGCCAAAACACAAACCACTCCCACCGTGTACGGCAGTTCCAGATGGTTTATTGAGAATCAGTATGTGATCGTCCTCATACACCACACATTTTTCTAGTCTAGTCACAAACTCTAAATTGGTGTTAGGTACCGTAACCTCCATGGTCTCTTGGATCTTAATCGGTGGAAGACGTATAACATCCTCATTTTTTAGCTTATATTCCGGTTTTATCCGTTTTTTATTTACGCGCACCCTCCCTTTACGGAGAATACGATAAATCATACTGCTAGGGACTTTTTTAAACCTATTTCGGAGAAAATTATCGATCCGTTGGCCCGCAATGTCATCAGAAATCTTGATAAACTGCACTTTGGGTTCTTCTCTATTCATAAGAGACATATACTACATCGTAACAAACAAATTTGCTGCAAAAAAATGTCCCTGCTATAGTTGCGCCGTAATGCAGATAAGTTTGCAGATTTTTTGCACACCACGGTAAGAATACCGGCAAAGTATAGTAAATTTACCGCTTTATCCAAAACAGATTGTCCATTCATGGCAATATCTCTAAATAGTGCTGATTCACTGATAGTTCAACGAGTTTTAATCGTGCTGCAATTGGCATAAGACATGATGGATAAAGTACCCGTTAGTTTGTTGGCACATGGAATAAATAACCAATAGTTGAGGAAACGATCGTCATTATGTGAAGTAGAGCCGACTGAGTCGACCGAAATGTTTTTGTATCTTGGGGTAAAAGTATCCCCTAATTTCCCAGCTATGCGGTTATATTAATGTCAGCTTTTGAACCCAGAAACTTTGCGTTTTTAACCTCGAAGCCAACAACTAATAACAACGAAAGATAATTGAGAAAAGTTTGATATGAAAAGAATGTTGATCAACGCAACTCAAAAAGAAGAGTTGCGCGTCGCATTAGTTGACGGTCAGCGCTTGTACGATCTAGATATTGAAAGCCTCGGCCATGAATCGAAAAAATCTAACATTTATAAAGGACGTATAACACGTATTGAACCAAGTCTTGAAGCAGCGTTCGTAGATTATGGCTCAGACCGACATGGTTTCCTTCCCCTAAAAGAAATTGCAAGAGAATATTTTTCAGACAATTACAGTTACAGAGGTCGTCCACACATTAAAGATGTCCTAAAAGAAGGACATGAAGTCATTGTTCAAGTCGATAAAGAGGAGCGTGGCAACAAGGGCGCCGCACTGACAACCTTCATCTCTCTTGCAGGTAGCTATCTCGTACTTATGCCTAACAACCCACGTGCTGGCGGTATTTCTCGTCGCATTGAGGGTGAAGAGCGCAACCAGTTGAAAGAGGCTATGTCCGGTCTCCAGTTACCACTGGGTATGGGTCTTATTGTCCGCACTGCTGGTGTGGGGAAATCTGCCGAAGAACTCGAGTGGGATTTGAACTATCTGCTTAATAATTGGAAACGTATTATCGATGCTGCAGGCGCACCAGCGCCTTTTCTCATTTACCAAGAAAGCGATGTAATTGCACGTGCATTTCGTGACTATCTGCGCCGTGACATCGGAGAAGTACTCATTGATAACGAAACAATATACCATCAAGCACGTGAGCGCATTATAGCAACTCGCCCTGACTTCATTCAACGCTTGAAGCACTACGAAGGCGAAGTCCCCTTATTTAGCCACTACCAAATCGAAACTCAAATTGAATCCGCATTCCAACGTGAGGTTCGTTTACCTTCTGGTGGTTCGATTGTTATCGACCCAACTGAAGCACTGACCTCTATTGATATCAACTCAGCCCGTGCAACTAAGGGTTCTGATATTGAAGACACTGCGCTGCAAACAAACTTAGAAGCTGCTGATGAAATCGCACGCCAACTACGTCTGCGTGATCTAGGTGGTTTGGTTGTTATCGATTTCATCGATATGACCCCTGTCCGTAATCAACGTGAGGTAGAAAATTGCCTACGTGAATCGGCACGAATGGATCGTGCTCGCGTTCAAATCGGTCGCATCTCTTGTTTTGGCCTTTTGGAAATGTCTCGTCAACGCTTAAGCCCCTCTCTGTCAGAAGCGAGCCACCATATCTGTCCTCGTTGTACTGGTACAGGTGTAATTCGTGATAATGAATCACTATCACTGTCTATTCTTCGTTTGATCGAAGAAGAATCTCTGAAAGAAAATTCAGCACAAATCATGGCTGTGGTACCTGTCCCTGTCGCTTCCTACTTATTGAACGAAAAACGGCGTTCTGTACAATACGTTGAGAAGTACCACAATGTACGTGTCATCATTGTGCCTAATGCTTACATGGAAACACCTCACTTTGAAGTGATACGTATCCGTAGTGGTGATGAGAACACAACGGTATCTTACCGTTTGCCTGAACAACTAGAAGCAATACGCGAAGCTGAGGGAAAATACGATGCTCCAATAGCATATTTAGTAAAAAAGCTTGAAAAGCCTGCGCTACAAGGTTTCACGGTACCAGCCAAACCAGTTCCTATTGCTAAATCAGCGACGAAAGAAAACAAAGTTAGTTTATTCTCACAATTAGTATCTTTCATATCATATCTATTTACTGCTGATTCAAAAAAAGAAAAGCAAAAAAGTCAAAAACAAGATAATCGCAAACGTCGTGATAACAGATGTTTACAAGATCGTACTCCTCATGGTTCACGTAATCGCCAGCTGGATGAAGACAGCAGAATACAAGAACGTTCCAAGAAGAAGCAACAGCGTCATACAGAGAAACCTGAGTCTTCGGAACATCAGAAATATTCTAGTAAAGACCGGAATATTAATCCAACTGCGCAAACTGATTTGCGCCAAGAAAAGATGAATGAAATTACTCCAATTACAGCTGCAGTGAAAACAGAGCATACGGAAAAAGTGAATCAACGCCGTCAACAACGTAAACTCGATAAAAGAATACGTGTTGTCGATATCTTACAAGAGCAGGCAGTTGTTGCAGTAACTTCACTGCAGGAAATAGATCCAGTCTTAGCAATAGAAACCAAACAAGCGGATATAAATATCAGGGTTACAACTACAACAACGCAAACTGAACAACATGGCGATAAACGCCGTAACCGCCGTTCTCCTCGTCACTTACGCATAAGTAGCCAGCGGCATCATTCTAACAATCAAGAAGAAAACGAAGCTAAATATACAAAACATACTCTTGATCAACTCAACATGATGGAAACATCAATCTATATTTTTGATAAACATAACGACGTTGATCTGAAAACAAACCTCACATCGCCAGAAATAGCAGTGGATAAAGTACGACAATTTAAGACAGATACTAAAGTTCCTGTCAGTGCCAAAAATGTGATTGATGATGTAGTGGTAACGAGCGTACAAGTAAAAGATATGGTTAAAACAACACCTTCTCTTGGCGGTGTTGCTTTTCCAGAAATAGCTATGGGTAGAGTATTCCCTCGTTATTCTGTGTCAACGACTTTGGAGGTAAAAACTAAATTAGAAATTCAGGAAATGCTAAGTGGAGAACTTCCAGTTAGGTTAAAGGAACCAGATGTGATTGAATCCAGTGAAAACCCTATAGTAAAAGTTATTACATCAGAAGGTTCACCTATTATCCGTTGCAATCACTCAACAGCACCAATGGCGAGAGCACCCGCACCGAGAAGAAATTCTATACCTATTATCCTCACAATTGCACAATTCCGTACTGAGCTTAAACAAACTAAGAAAGCTGGCTGTGAGGCGGCAACAAACCGTTCGACTTCTCCAATAACTAAGCCAAACTTATAAAGTTTTACTAATTTGGAAAAAGAACCTATCTGAACAGGTGTATTGGTACGGTACCCTATAATTTGTTCAGTTATTAGATGTGATGATGAAAGTTAATTTTTTAACAAAACAACATCACATCAATATTCACGATACAGCGTATTTCTCTAGTATTTTTAGGGTATCACCGAACAAATACCGATTAATCGTTGGATATCTCGATTTACTACAATTTTTATAAAAAAGAAGAAAAATAAGCCATTATAATGTTTGAATTCTACAAGTTACCACACTACTCAGTAAAAAATGACGTATTATCGGGGTTAACTGTCGCTTTTGCTCTTGTTCCTGAAGCGGTTGCCTTCGCTTTTGTTGCAGGCGTTGATCCGATGGTTGGTCTATACGCTGCTTTCATTATGGGTCTTTTGACCTCCATTCTAGGCGGACGACCCAGTATGATTTCTGGTGCTACTGCAGCCATGGCTGTCGTTATGGCTAGACTTGTATTCGAACACGGTGTTCAATATCTTTTTGCTGCAGTTTTGCTTTCTGGTTTAATTCAAGTCATATTTGGTACCTTCAAACTGGGTAAATTTATTCGCATGGTACCACATCCAGTGATGATTGGTTTTGTAAATGGCCTTGCCATCGTGATCTTTATAGCACAGCTTAGGCTGTTCCAAATACCAGACACATCAGGCTCACTTCAATGGCTACAAGGCGAACAGCTTTACCTTATGTTGAGTTTAGTCGCTATCACAATGGCAATAATCCACTTCCTACCAAAGTTAACTACGGCCGTACCTTCATCGCTTATCGCAATAGTTACGGTCACATCTGCCATGATACTACTAGATTTAGATACCTACACCGTAATTGACTACCTACACTCAATGAGTGGTGATGACAACACAACGCTGGCAGGTAGTCTGCCAAGACTATCAATCCCAAATATTCCATTCAACCTTGAAAGCCTTTACATCATTCTGCCGTATTCCCTAATCCTTGCTGCAGTTGGTTTGATTGAATCACTGCTAACACTAACTGTTATAGATGAAATGACAGGAACCCGTGGTCGCGGTAACCGAGAATGTATTGGTCAAGGTGTGGCAAATATAACCTGCGCAGTGTTCGGTGCCATGGGAGGCTGTGCTATGATTGGTCAGTCAATGATAAACGTGAAATCAGGCGGGCGTGGACGTTTGTCCGGTATTATCGCTGCACTAACATTACTGTGTTTCATCTTGTTTGCGTCATCATTGATTGAAATTATTCCACTTGCTACGCTGATTGGTGTGATGTTCATGGTTGTTATTGGCACATTCGAATGGACGTCTTTTAGACTTGCTGGCTGTGTTCCCAAGAAGGATTTTTTTGTCATCGTATTGGTAACAGTCATCACTATCACGACTGATCTTGCCATTGCAGTGATCATTGGTGTTATAGTATCTTCCCTGATGTTTGCGTGGGAACATGCCAAACACATTTATGTAGTAAGTCATATCAATGAAGATGGCTCGAAAATCTATGAAATTAACGGATCTCTGTTCTTTGGTTCAGTCGCTAATTGTCTTGAAATATTTGACGCAGAAAGCGATCCGAAGGATGTAATTATCGATTTCCATAGATCACGCATTGCCGACCATTCTGCCATTGAAGCGATTGAAACTCTGGCTGAACGTTACACTAAGGTGGACAAGACTCTGCACTTACGCCATCTTTCCCAAGACTGTTTATCCCTGCTTACTAAAGCAGGGAGTTTGGTTGAAATCAACCATATTGAAGATCAAAACTATAAAGTTACTGATAATATTCGAGGACAATGACATTCCAGTTAATAATTTGTGATAAACCCTGTCCTCTTTATTACTAGGATGTCCTTCTTCCCAGTAACCCGTGTTACTTCTCGGTGGAATACTGGGTGTTATTCCTTTGTTATTCAGTACATGCTGACATCTTCTTGCGTCAATAGGCTCCAAATACCTTTCACCATCAGTGCCGTTTCAATCTCGTGGTATCCGCAAATATAAACCCTCGGTTTACTAATGCTTGATTAAATTATTTTCAGTTGCTGATCTTATGCCTAGCCTTTTCCATCATTACCTCCCCCTTAACTCCATGATGATCTGATCGTAGGAATTGCGATTAGTTCAAACATTTAGAAAACAACACAAAGCAACTTAATATTATAGTGATCATTATGACAAGTCGAAGCATGGACCATGCCTCCAATTCTTAAAATTCTGATAGAATATCTGCGTTTAAATGTTTCTATCTAGAGGTTTCTATGGCAATTATTGAAGTATCATGTGGTTTCTCTAAATCCACAATAATACCTGACAAGATGATAGACACTCTTATCGAACGTGAATTTTACCACTAATGCAATTAATTGGAGGCATGTCCTAAAATTAAGTCTATCTTTAGCCGATATAGCTAAAGTTTAGACACTTATACAGAATTCAGAACACTCTCCAAGATTTTATTAGAACATTAAAATAATAAGATTACTCCATTATCAGTTCAGGTTTATCGAAACAGTATTTTTTTGGTTGTTTCTCATCCAAACTCGGAGTTGTTGTGTATTGGAGCCAGTCATCCCAACTTTGTACAAATACGTTCGCTAATTTTTTAGCGGCCTCTTTAGACCACAAATTACCTTGAAAGGTTAATTCTAAAACATTAACGTCCAGATCAGTCCCAAAATGGGATGTAGGACATCCTTTGTTATTTTGCTTGTCGTACTCCATGATCATAAAGGTTTGATGAATCCTCACTACTATGTTTCGATCCGATGCATCTAAGGTCTGTTGAATGAACAAAGTTTTTGTATTCTTTGTATTTACGCGACTCGTACAAGCTTTCGCTAAGCTTATAACACTAGATTTTACTAGAGTCTTATCAGACTCAGTAAGTCCAGTATAGAGATCCACTATATTGTTTATAAGACTATCATAATTATTATTATCATAATGAACACCTGTTTTCTCTGATTTAGCCGCAAGAAAGTAAGGCATTGTAAGTAATTTTTCAATAAATTTTATGAAGCCATTAGGATTGTTAATATTACAAGGATCTTGCGGATTCCAGTCAGTACGTGATTGTGCTAAACCTAAAATACTCGATACAGCATTACCTGTTGAAGAAGCTAATAGATTAGTTAATTCAACTAGGTCTCCTCTTTCTTTCGCTTCATCGACCAACTTACCTTGTTTTGATTGCTCATTTGCATCAATACCGCAACCTATTGAGTTTTGTCCCGTGACAGTACTGTCACTAAATAAATCCGACAGTACAAAATTATTTCGTACAGGCATTAACTCTTTCGGTACCCGTAGTTCCTTTACGTCACTTAGCCACGTGTCAAACTGTTGGTCACGATCTTTCGTTATAATAGTCATTTATAATCATCCTTTTAGATACATTAATGATCGTCTGTTCAATAAGTTAGTTTCAGTGCAGAACTTGTCCTTATTTGATTAATGGTGACAACTTTTATTAAAAAACATGATATCTGCATTGATAGACACCAAGAATACCGAGTTAACAGTCACACTTTTAAACTTATCGAATACACTCTCCAATTAACTATCTGTACATAGAACTAGATAGCAGAATAAATATACCTAGTTCATTATATATTTTTTGTGAGGCGTTTAAAGAAATCAACACCTATATTCAAATAATAACGGTGTGCCATTACAAAGTAACTTTGTGAATACACCGCTAACTATTTCAAACATAAAGGCAAAATCATAAAGCGTTTTTCATTCAATTTATAAATTAGTTTAACTTAACCTGAGCTGCGCATAAGAAATGAACTAAATGCCTAAGTTGCGATCTGATCGTTTAAAAAACTATTGACTGTATAAGAACTTGGGCATAGATAATTTAGACGCTGTTTTCGTTAAAGTCAGCGATTTCTGCCAGATTCTCCTCCCTGCCTAGGCAAAATACCTAATTTCTTCCGGTATCAAACAAAGAAACAAGCCTTCTTTTCTCTCAGTTAGCGAAGTGACGACGATAGTGATAGCTTCCCATCAGTCTGGGTATTGAGACTTCAAGACCTATTACATCCACTTTGTTTGCCTCTGCCTCACCAACGAGAATTAGTCAGCTACACGCGAATGCTCAATCTCATGCAAGGTGTTCTGGTTTCGATTTGTCTTACCTCACTCACAGTCAGGCAAGGCCAACAGGAATTTCCTTCGTTGATTCGTCCACGCTACAGGTTTGTCACAACCTACGCATTTTTAGACATCAGGTTTTTAAAGGTACCGCGAAGCGAGGAAAGGAACAATGAGTGGTTATAACGGCGATAAAGGTTATATATGGTTCATTAGAGCGGGAACTTGCAGACAAGAGAGTAACACTAATAATGAGTGTGAAAAAAATATGAAATCCAAAGTGATGAAACTTTAGGACTGCTTGATGCTCAGGAAATTATTTATTATTGAAACTGTTTTGACCAACTAAAAAACATATCCCAAATCGAACATTCTCAGCACCGTAGTTGTATCAGCTTTATGGTCAACTTGCTGGCGGGGCTCATCCTGTAATTCTTATGAGCTATGGTTAAATCTAGTGTACGGCTTCCAGAGCCGTATCCTAATGATTGACGTTTTTTACGAATGCTATCTCTAATTTTCATACCTTTGATGATATCCGCGAGTAATTTAAAGCCTCAGTAGTTTGCAGGCCATTGCCAGTGTTGTTTTTAGATTTCCACAATTCTTGGTTTTGTTTGTTCGTAAGCTCACCGTTGAAAACATTGATTCAATGGGGTTTGTCGTTCGAATAGGTGTCCAGTGCTCAGCGGAGAAATCACAAAATATCAGCATTACCACTTTGTCTTTGGTCAGGAACTCCGCTATTCTTGGATATTTAGCACCATATCGTATTTCGAACTGTCTGAAGGCTTTATGTGCCTTTTGTTGTGTCTCCGTCATCCAGATATCGTGAAGCGTTTCTTTTATTTTTGGTTGAACAGATTTTAGGACTTTGTTTAATATATTGCCCGTTTTGTGTACCTAGCAGCACTGATGACGCGTCGTTAGCCAAATGCTTTATCACTGCCTTCCAAAAACCGAAAGCGCTATCACCAAGGGCGAGTTCAGGAGCGATACTGACACCTTGGTACATCAGCTGTGACAGAACTTAAAGCTAACTGACCTCTGACTCCCTATACCCATTGATAACGTCTAGCACTTCCTTGCGGCCAACCGCATAGATGCCGATGACAACAATAAGAAAAAGCTTGTCATCCATCCAAACTTTTCAGTAAATACCATCGGTCTAAATGTAGACATACCGCCGTTTACTTAGGTCGCGCTTATGCCACTGGTTGTATTTTGCTTCCCACTGCTTCTTGAGTCGAGAAACACTATTTGCTGATAACCCTTTGGCTTGCTTATCTAAGAGCGATTTCTAGGTTGGATACATATCTCCCGTTGAGATCCCATGCAGATAGGGCCAAGGGATAAGCTCTTCTATGTTTTTGGTTCACTGTGAGATAGGGTGGAACCAGTGTGTTATTGAACTTGATCCCGCTCCCTGTTTTATCTTGAACCTTTGGAACTTTGATGGTAATGTCGCCGAACCAAGTTTGTAGGTACCGATCAGGCAAATGGCCACTGCAAACCACTCCCTGCTTTCCGTTAGCTTGGAGTGATGTGAAATTATCGAGCAAGGATTGAACCTCGGTTTCTATAGCTTGAGTCAACAACTGCTGTGCGCTTTATTTCAGCAGTTCATTAAGCTCGGTAACATGATGATTATTGTCCCTGCGCTGTCTTCCTTGTTGGTTATTAATCGGGTGAGATCAATCAACAGGTTACACCTCATTATTTCCTACCTGTCTACCAGAAATCACTATAACTCGTAATCTTATACGACTATTTTTAGAAAAAACCATGAATATCACAGCGATAAAACAGTATTTTCATGTGATTCGATATGAATCACAAAATGTAAAAGTGGATTAAACATTGTTTGGTAGACTCTTTGTCTCAGGCTGCGTGGTGATTGTGGGTACTCTGGGTTGGACAAATATTCACGAATATCTCTTCGTTCATCACGATTGGTTCCTCAAGAAGAAGCTGTTTGATAAGAGAGTCATCTATTGATGATACTTTTGCTCACGTCATTTCTATAATCGACCAAAGTTGTTGATTCAATCAGACCTATAACGCACTAATCCCGATCTTTTTTACAGTCTTAATTTGTCTGTTGTCGAACAAGTATACGAGTCCTATGACTTTGTTCATCTCTTGCACATTTGCCAACGCTTTACCAATTTGATCATTGTAATCAACCTGTAGTTTGGACGAATCAACAAAGGCAATCCCTAACGGTGAGTGAGGTAAGAGCAAAGCGGTACCAGAAAACCTTGCATAAGCTTGGGCATTCGCGGGTAGCTGACTAATTCAGGAAATTTGTTGGTGAGGCAAAAGCAAATAAAGTGGATGTAATAAGTCTTGAAGTCTCAATACCCAAACTGATGGGAAGCTATCACTATCGTCGTCACTTCGCTAACTGAGAAAAGAAAAGGCTTGTTTCTTTGTTTGATACCGGAAGAAATGAGGTATTTTGCCCAGGCAAGGAGGAGAATCTGGCAGAAGTCGCCGACTTTGACGAAAACAGCGTCTAAGTTATTTATGCCAAAGTTCTTATGCAGTCGATAGTTTTTTAAACGATCAGATCACGGCTTTGGCATTTAGTTCATTTCTTATCCGCAGTTCAGGTTAATTGATCGTAGTACTACTTGTTTCCTCAGAGAGAATAATGTACCACTTTCTATAATTGGTTTCCTCTTCTACGCTAGACCCTAAGTGTCGCAGTTATTATCTAAATTCAGGGGCAACATGAAGTGCAACGATAGCGGTGGTGTCCACCAATATTGATACTATGGTTTTTAACCGTTTTATCTGCTGGTAAAAACGACATTTAACATTAACGGTAGCTAGCAAGGTGACCATGCAAAAACAGGTATTTTACACAAAAAATAATCTATTGAACGCATGATTAGGAAGACTGTTTTTATACGGTTAGAAGAATATTTATGTCGAGATATATTAGTAAAAATAAGGTTAGAGAAAGATATACAAAACCGACGGTCATTTTCTTAACAGGGGCAAAGTCGTCTAAAATCAGGAAACCATCGTAAAGGTACCAAATCTTAACACTTAGGTAGATCTACCCTTATTAATAAGTCTGTTACAGACATGATAGTGATTGGAAACGGCATCGAGTTAACAAAATATCTTGAGCATAGACAAACGATATACTTGACTTGATAGAATTATGTAATCAATGCTTGAAATTCAATTAAGGGTGTATACGTATTATTCCTCTGTGAAACTGAAAAGTGCTGACACTCACCGATTAAGGTGGTTAAGGCGGTTACCCAAGAAGCTTGGGTTCTTTTGAACCAGATACGGGACGGTTAACTGAAATTTGCTGTCCTTTTTTAATGCCTTTTTTATAGTCGTCTGTGATACCCTTCATAACATCTCTCAACTGCTGTTTAAAAGTTTCACGGTCAATATTTTTAAATTGACTGTCGATATAGTCTTTGATCTTTTTATTCACATCTCCGTCTGGTGTAATATTAGGCAGTTTTTCTAGTGCACCTTCCAACCATCCAAAGGTAAATGATTGAATGCGACGCGTCAATTCTGTTTGAGGCATACCAGAACCCGTAAAGCTACTACGGAATTGTCCAATATGCTCGTTCATTTCACGATAAACGATATCAAATGCAAAGGCAGCAAAAATAGCACGATCGGCATCACCAATGAACTCGGCTTTTTTTAGTCCTTTAAAATTAGTGAGGACACATTCTACCCCAAATCTAGTATTAATACCACGAATGATTCTTAAAATTGATTCGTTAATAGACGTTGGCAAAATGGTTTTAGATGTCGTTTTACCCATCTTAATAAAATCAATGTCATCTTGATCTAATCCATACTTTTTCATTAAACTCTGAGCCATTTTAATAGCTTGTGCAGCTTCGTTGATGTTAGCCGAATTACTTAGCTCAAGACATTTTGCAATCTTCTTAAGAGCCTTACATTTTGCTTCAGACATTCATTTCACCACAAAAAAAGAGCATTATTCTACCTATTGTGACGCATTTTACCAACGCGTATAACTACATTGATTAGAAAATCTTGTGTTACTTGGCACTTGTTCTGTGTTATTCGCGAGGAATCACAGTATAGAAAGGTTCAATTAGAGTCTGATAGATGTGCTTATCTGATTTTCTAGCAGAAGTGTGGAAAATAAAAGAACGAGGCACATCGATGTAAACAGGTTGTCAATATAGTGTGTTAAAAGGTAAGGCATCTCAATATTTCTAATTGGATATAATGACCAGAGTAAAAAGATCAATCTTCTTATACTCGGAGTATGATAACACCATACAAAATAAATAATGGCCTATCATTTTGCTAGTTTTTACCTCTTAATATGCACCTATTTTGTCTTCGGGTTTCGGCCTAGCATCACACTGGTCTATGTTAGATCGCTTACCACTAATTCAACCACCAGTGTACTGTACCGTAACACTAAAAAATCAACCTGTTACTCCACAGTATGCATTCATACTGATTCACCTTCATATATCCCTTCAGTATCTCCGTATAATTCAAGGTTTCCGTCTTCTCTCTTATCGCCATGCCTAAGGTACCATAAACCTTAGGCAACAGATCCCCGCAACGGCGTGTCGATAAAAGCCCGTAATAGCAGATAAAATTGAGGCATGGCGCCAGTAGCTATCCTTGTCTTTGGCTTTAAAAAAGAGCTGGCTCCATAAACCAGTACGGGAAACCTCTCACGGATTATTATCCGCGAAGAGATAGAAAGGAAATTTTTACCGGAAGACGTTGAATTTGCGTTATTGGCTTAATTTCTAAAGAGAAGTAAACACACTTCGATAATCAAGATCTTTACGGTCAGCGTTTGTCAATGAACTAGATGTTACTTACACACACCAAGAGGTTGAAAGAATCCTGCTATAAAAGAACCATACAACGTACCGTGAAGATAAAAGTGGATGTAATAGGTTTTGAAGTCTCTATATCCCGATTGATGGAAAACTATCACTATCGTCATCACTTCGCTAACTGAGGGATGAAAAGGCTTATTTCTTTGTTTGACACCAGAAGAAATTAGGTGTTTTTTCCATGCAGGGAGGAAAGTTTAGCAGAAATTGACGAAAATAGCGTCTGAGTTATTCATGCCCAAGTCCTTATGCAGTCAATGGTTTTTTTCAAACGGTCAGATCGCGACTTGGGCATATAGTTCATTTCTTATGCGCAGCTCAGGTTAATTAAATAAGGATGAAACAGGGAAAACATCACTAGAGATAGCAGTAGATACTGCCGTTATTTGGAACAAAGAGGTATTATGCAAACGTTTTTTGAAGCGCTGGTACCACTTGTTTCTTTCGGCTCAATACACCTTCTAGCCAAACACGACCGTTTTCTATTTTGATACCGTATGCATGTTCGATGGTCGTAATGTCATCAGAAACAACCAGCAACTCAGAGCCTTCATTCATGATATCGGTTAGTAACAGCATGACAGAGTGTCGATTTCCTTTTTCTTTCAGTGAAGCGATTTCTGTTTCCAGAGCCGGTTTTATTTCATTAAATACTTCTAAATCAATCACTTCTAATTGACCAATGCCAATTAGGTTACCGTTCATATTGAAGTCCTTGAAATCACGCATAACCAGATCGAGAGCTGGGGTGTTTGCAATTGCAGATTTTACGTGAAACATCTCCATACCCAGTGCTTTGGTATCTTCAATACCCACAATTTCAGCAAGTTCTTTTACACAACGAATATCTGCTGTAGTACAAGTTGGTGATTTCAAGATAACTGTATCACTTAGGATTGCACACAGCATAATTCCGGCGATGTTTTTTGGAATTACCACTTCATAAAAGTCGTACATCATTTTTATGACAGTATTGGAACAGCCCACAGGGCGGATCCAGCATTCCAATGGGGTAGATGTGGTTAGATCACCCAATTTGTGGTGGTCAACGATACCCATGATGGTCGCCTGTTCGATATCGTCTGGTGCCTGAATAAGTTCCGAATGGTCAACAATGTATACTGTTTCCCTCGCATAGCTAAGTTTTAACTCAGGTGCTTCGAAACCAAAGCGTTCCAGAATAAATATTGTTTCTGGAGACAAGGTACCTAATCGGGTAGCAACCGCAGGTTGGTTAATTTCGTTTTGCAAGTAGGCAAGTGCTATAGCACCGCAGATTGAATCAGAGTCTGGGTTTTTGTGTCCCACTACATAGATTGGCATAGTTATCTCTCATCATGCTTATATTTAAATGTAATAGAACTTTATCAGAGTGGCATAAAATGTACATTGATCCCGCTGTTTGATTTAAGTTTTGAAGTGACACATTCAATTATGCCATTCGATTTATGGTGACATCATCCTCTTAAATGCGAACAGGTGATAATAATCATAAACGTACCAAAATAATATTTAACCAAAAATGTAACCACGAAGTTACCCTACGTATTCTTGATCAAAACAACTTTGTTGATGAAACAGCAGAGTAATGAATTTGGGTGAGTCCACGATTGATAGATAGGTTCGTCAACTAAAGCAATCGAGACAAGGAATTTTTCTTACACAACTTTCAGTTAGGGAAGCTTTTGCAGCAAGCACATTAAGAACCACTATTTTATAAACTTAAGCTATGCCGAATTTAATGTGAAATACGGTGGCATCAAAAGAAACATTATCCTGCTTTCATTTGATGGAAAAAATAAAGAGCAACGCTCAATCGGAGAACACCGTGTATTCGATGAACACATCCAAGCTGCTAAGACAAAAATTGACGAAGGAATTAACCGCTAGAATGAGAATTCAAGTGATGCGGTTAAAGCCCTAGTTGATTTGTCTTTCCGTATAAACAAGCAAGGTCACATCGCTGTAAACCAAGTGCTTAGCCTTCGCCAACTGAACATTACCGACCAAGATTGGTTAAAAGCTATGAATACCATTGCTAATTCAATTTACGATGGAGGAAAAAGGCCTTACCTACTCATCTATTAACACCAATGTGATGGTCAGTATAAACAAATCGTCCTTGATATCGCCAAGCTGTAGCGAGGTGTAAATGTTACTGATAAGCACCCTACATGGAGAGATAAACGTGAGTTGCCCTATGAGAAACAACAACATCGTGATCATTTATGACTAACGGAATTGAGGGTTCCAATATGCATAGAGCTAACCCACTGCAAGGTTTTTTCACTACCGCACAAACTCGCAGCATGATTGGTCGAGAAATTGAAATGGCTGAAGCCTTAATTGAAAAAACGGCATTTCGTTTTCAGATTGCACATTTGAAAAATGTTACATCGCAGCACTGAAGTTCATTCTAGATCACTCAGGTTCGAACGTTCGCGAAAAGTACGACGAGATGAGGTAGGAACTCTAATGGAAAGACGAAAGTGAAGCGGCCTAACCAATGAATTAAATACATCATGAAGTTTCTCCACTGCTCTCAACCCGAAGCAGAACAATGGGTAAATAACAATTGCGGTGATTGACGCAATACGACACTGCCCAAAGAGAAGCGAATAACATCAATATCAAGCAATAAAAAGGAATATGAAGAATGAGCAAACCAATTACAAAAGAAAGGTATTTTAAAGAATAAGCGAACATGGCTTGTCTGCCTAGCAACCGCTCTAGGCACTAATGATCAACTAGTACGACACAAAATGCTGAACTATGCTTGCAGAAATAGTGTCCCCCTTGTCAAGACAAGAGTTTTGGCCTTAATACAGCTTATTCTGGTCGCTATACAGGAGAACCCAAGATGTGTTGCAGAGTTTATAAGTCGCTCATACGAAAAAAACCGATGCGGTTAAGTAGGCTGCTTATGAGAGATACAATTGCTGTTTCTGCTAATGAGCGTTTGTAATAACCATTATCCGATTTAACCTCTGTTAGTTTATCATTTTTCAATGCTTTTACAGCTTCATTTTCTAGGATGCCTTTCCTCCCAGTAATCAGCGTTGCTTCGAGGTGGAATACTGGGTGTTATTCCTTTATGTTTGAGTACGTAGTGACATGCTTTTGTGTCATAGGTTACATCAGCACTGACTTACTGTATCTTGCGTCATAATGGGTTAAGCCATGTAGGTAAAATCTCATTATCACCTACAGAAACTAGGTTAACTTCTGCAGCAATAACCTCATAAGTAAACACATCAACGGCAAGATGAAGTTTAAGTCAGATACACCGCTTCTCCTTACTGTGTTTACGTGTTTTCCATTCACCTTCGCCGTATAGCTTTAGGCCTCTGGCATCAATAACGACTCGGTAAATGTTACTTATACTTCTACGGTCTTCAAATACTTACTAATACAAGTATATGTAGGAGATTTCAGCGGGATATTTATCAACGTAAAAACCGAATTGAGAAAGCCTTTTAACGCTCAAGGCAAAACTTGAAAGTACCTTTCACCATCAGTGCTGTTTCAATTGCAGTATCGATAGTTATAAACTCACGGTTACGATGACCAGGATACTTTGGATAAGGCCATGCCTTAATGGCAACGTCGTCTATCCAAAAAGTGACTAAGCCACAGTTTATTAATGCTGGACTATATTATTTCCAGTTACTGATCTTTTGCTTGCTTTTCTTATCATCCCCTCCTTTTTAACTCCATGCTGATCTGACCGTAGAAATTGCGATTAGTTTAGATATTTTGGAAACAACACCTCTTTAAATTCTTTGAATATATAAAGTGCTTTCTTGAATCAAGCCTGTTGATTAAATACACCTAAAGACTTTAAAATTAACGGATTTACTGGTACAGTTTCAGTCTCTTCAGGCACTGACTTTTTCGGTTTTTGTATTAATATTTCATCGGTTCTCCTATTAGCTTCGTCAGCCCATTTACCGATTTTTTCTAGGGTTCTTTCCCAAACTATGCTGCTTTTTTCTTTGAGAGTCTTCCAACTACTATCACTAGTTTTTTTTGCCAATTTCCATGCTTCTGTAGCAGATTCTTTTGTTTGATCCCAAGTGCTATCTTTTGAATGTGCCGAAACCGGTAGGTAGATTATGCTTAATAAGAAAATTAATTTCATACGCATTATTATTAGTACTCCTTTTTAATCCCATAATAAGTTATACAGAACATACAACCTCACTTTTTATCACTACTCCTTAAACTCTAAAATAGCCGTTATTATATTGGCGCACACAGCTAAAAATACTACTATTCCAATGAGTAGAAGGATTATAGACTGAATTCATAAGTTAAGTGTCACTTGATCTTACACTGTAAAACACAAATCATTTACGCACACGTTTAGCAAATAAAAAACTATCTCGGTAGGTTTGGTATCCACCATGTCCTATATCATGCTTTCTAACTATTTTTGTGTCCTAGTGAAAACGACATCTAATGTCACCGCTAACTATAATTATCACTATTCATAAAGTAGGTATTCTACACGAAGAAAAACCTATTAAATATATGACCCTTCCCGACCATTTACAAACGCGGGGCGTTCATCAATGATGATTGATCTCATTTTTAATGACTAACCCATTGTTTTGGCGCCATTTTCGCTGTTGTTTCTGTCTCTGACTTAAGATCAAATCTGCACAAGAATTTGCTTATCAAACCGAGGCATTTTGATACTCGATTTCTTTGGTTGAAATAAATACGCGATAAGACCCGCTAAAAATTGACCATAAAGCTGATACAATTAAGGTGCTGAGAATGCTCGATTTGAGATATGTTTTTTAGTTGGTCAAAAACGGTTTCGTTAATAAATCGTTTCCGGAGCATCATACGGTCCCAAAGTTTCATCACTTTGAGTTTAATATTCTTTTTCATATCCGTTATCGTTATCACTCCCTTGTTTGCGAGTTCCAGCTCCAATGGACCAGAGATATAACCTTTGTCTCCGTATAAACACCCCCAAAACTCATCAAACATTTCCGACACAGGCTTTCTATCAGCCACGTTAGCTGTCGTCACTTTTACTGAGATAATACCACCTTGGTCATTGATAATGAGGTGTAATTTGAAGCCACAAAACTACTCCATCGTTCCTTTTCCTCGCTCCGAGGTACCTTTAAAAACTGATGTCTGAGAATGCGTATAAGTTATAACAAACCTGTAACCTAGATGAATCAACGAGAAGGCAATCCCTGTCAGCCTTGCCTTACGGTGAGTGAGATAAGAGCAAAGCGGAACCAGAACACCTTGCATGAGCTTGAGCATTCTCGTGTAGCGGAATAATTTAGGAAATTCGTTGGTGCGGTAGAAGTAAACAAAGTGGATGTAATAGGTTTTGAAGTCTCGATACCCCGATTGATGGAAAGCTATCACTATCGTCATCACTTCGCTAACTGAGAGGAGAAAAGCCTTGTTTCTTTATTTAGAACCGGAAAAAATGAGGTGTTTTTTCCATGCAGGGAGGAAAGTCTCGAAGAAGTCGTCGACATTGACGAAAACAACGTCTAAGTTATTCAAAGGCCAAGTCCTTATACAGTCAATAGTTTTTTCAAATGATCAGATCGCGACTTTGGCATTTAGTTTATGTTTTAAGCGCAGCTTAGGTTAACCTAGTTTCTGTAGGTGACAATGAGATTTTACCTACATGGCTTAACCCATTACAACACAAGATACAGCAAGTCAGTGCTGATGTAACCTATGACACAAAAGCATGTCACTACGTACTAAAATACAAAGGAATAACGCACAGTATTCCACCTCGAAGCAACGCGGGGTATTGGGAGGAAAGACATCCTAGAAATGAAGCTGTAAAGGCATTGAAAAAGGACAAACTAGCGGAGTGGAAAAAGGGACAGGAGTTATCACAAACGTTTATTAGCAGAGACAGCAATATTTCGCTATGAATAGGTACTCAGCCCTAAACTCACTTTTCGTAATTACGAATACTCAAGTTGGTGAAGTGCTAGTAAATGTGAAAGCAAGGAACAAAGTTCTAAGACTCGGTATGCATGTACGACAGCAGACAAATTAAAACCATAAGAAATATTTAGATCAGTGCGTTATAGGCATAAATTAATCAATAACGCCCCTAGAAGGGACGTTATCCTTATATTAATATAGCCTACTATCTTGGTAAATCTGTGTCCTCTCCATGAAACAATTTAATCTTATTAAAACAAACATCTTGATGTAGTTTTGGCATAACAAACTGATATTATTAATATATACGTACAATTCGTAATCGTTCTTTTCAAAGACTAAAAAGGTAGGAATCATGCGACGGATTATTTTTAACCAAAAAGGTGGTGTCGGAAAGTCAAGCATCACGGTTAATCTTGCAGCCTTAAGCGCTGAGAGTGGGAAGAAAACACTGTTAATAGATCTAGATATACAAGGCAATAGTAGTAATTACCTAGGTGTTGATATCAACGAGAAGAGTGATAGAACTGTTGCAGGTTTACTCGATCGAACCATATCATGGTTTTCAACGTCTGCACCGATTAAGCAATTTCCTCAACCGACAGTTTACGAAAATCTCGATATCATCTCATCCAGCCCTCATCTCGCTACACTTGAAGTTGAGCTGGAACGGCGTTATAAAATTTACAAGCTCAGAGACGCGCTTGATGAACTAGAAAGAGAATATGACCGCATTTATATTGATACTCCCCCAAACCTTAATTTCTATAGTAAGGCAGGTCTAATTGCCGCGCATAGGCTACTGATCCCTTTTGATTGTGACAGTTTCTCCCATCAGGCTTTACTAACTTTGATAGATAACTTAGCTGAGCTACGTGACGATCATAACCGTAAGCTTATATTGGAAGGTATTGTGGTAAATATGTTTAATGCGCAGGCTAAGTTTCCCACTCAAATCATCCAAAAAGTACGAGATATTGGTTTACCTGTATTGGAACCTTTCCTTCCTCAATCGATTAAAATGAAGGAATCACATTATAATCAATGCCCGTTGGTGCATTTCGCTCCACAACACAAGTTGTCGCAAAGCTTTGCTACTTTATATAAGAGGCTAGAAATGCAAGCTGAAGAAAGAAACTTGGAATACCGTTAACGTTGCCTTTTTGAAAGTAGTAAGTGATCTCAGATCTGCATAAGCGCTTACTTATCAAGCCGAATCATCTTGATACTCGGTTTCTTTGGTTAAAACGAATACGACACGCTAGAAAATTGACCATAAAGCTAATATAATGACGGTGTCAAAAATGCCCAATTTGGGATATATTTTTTAGTTAATCAAAAACGGTTTCGATAATACATCGTTTCCGGAGCATCAAGCGGTCCCAAAGTTTCATCACTTTGGGTTTCATATTCTTTTTCATATCCGTTATCGGTGTCACTCCCTTGTTTGCGAGTTCTAGCTCCAATGGACCAGAGATATAACCTTTGTTTCCGTATAAACACCCCCAAAACTCGTCAGCCATTTCCGACACAGGCTTTCTATCATCTAAGTTAGCTGTCGTCACTTGTCCTCACTTCTCGGTACCTTTAAAAACCTGATGTCTGAGAATGCGTAAGTTATGACAAACCTGTAACTTGGACAAATCAACGAAGGCAAGGCCGACAGGGATTGCCTTACGGTGAGTGAAGTAAGAGCAAAGCGGAACCAGAACACCTTACCATGAGCTTGAGCATTCTCGTGTAGCTGCATAATTCAGGAAATTCATTGATGGGATAGCAGTAAACAAAGTGGATGTAATGGGTTTTGAAGTCTCGATATCCCGATTGATGGAAAGATATCTCTATCGTCGTCACTTCGCTAACTGAGAGGCGAAAAGGTTTATTGCTTTGACACCGGAAGAAATTAGGTATTTTCTCCATGTAGGAAGAAAAATCTAGCAAAAGTCGTCGACATCGACGAAAACGGCGTCTAAATTATTTATGCTCAAATCCTTATGCAGTCGATAGTTTTTTCAAAGGATCAGATCGTGACTTGGATATTTAGTTCATTTCTTATGCACAGCTCAGGTTATTTAGATGTTCTACCCTAACATTATTTGCTGTCTCAATCTTTCTTCCATATTTAATTACTGTCTGCCATTTTTTAGTTCTCTATTTGTCATAAACACACTAAACTTGCGAAGTTTTGGGAGTACTCATTCTACCAATAGTAGTTATTCCACTCCTTTTGCAATCAAATGTCAGTAACATTGTTTTGATAATACCAATCACATATATTTTATTTTATCGTTCAGCTATACGGTTGACTAGGTGTGTACTATTTCCCTGTAACACGGAGGTGCCATGTTCTTAACTGAACTTTTTTCAGGTTACAAAGGCCTGTTAATGCTGACACTGTTGATGCTTGGCATCGATTTATTCCTAACAAGAAGCAGTATCAGTTTTCGTTCCGCAACCATTTGGAGTATATTTTGGCTTGCGTTAGCGTTTTTATTTGCAGGGGCTATGTACTTCCTTTGGTCAGATCTGTCGCCAGCAAGTCTGCTCTCTTCAAGCGAAGCTGCTACAGCATTCGTCACCGGTTACTTACTCGAAAAATCATTAAGCGTCGACAATCTCTTTGTATTTGCGCTGATCTTTAGTCAATACAAAGTACCCGATAAGAACGTACCACGTATACTGATGTTAGGTATCTTGGGTGCACTAATACTGCGCACCCTTATGATTTCTGTGGGTGCACCCCTGATTGCAGAATTTCATATGATACTCTACCTATTTGGTTTCTTCCTAATTTGGACAGGTATCAAAATGTTACATCAAAGTCAACATGGTCAAGAGAGCAAATGTTTTTCGGATAATTTCACCGTGGTGTTTATAAAAAGAGTCCTTCGTGTCAGCCCTGATTATTCTGGGAATAAACTATTTATTCGCGATGACATTGGGATTTTAGCAACACCCATGCTGGTAGTTGTGATAGTTATAGCAATGACAGACGTGATGTTTGCCTTGGATTCTATCCCAGCAATCTTTGCTGTAACACAAGAACCTTACTTGGTACTTGCAGCCAATGTCTTTGCCTTGCTGGGTCTTCGCTCACTGTATTTTGTGCTAGGTGGCATGTTAACAAGATTTGCATACTTACACCATACATTGGCATTTATGCTCTGTTTTATCGGCACGAAGATGTTGCTCATCGACACTCCATTTGCCATTGCAACATCTATGTCTCTGGGTGTTATAATCACATCACTGGTAGTCGGGATTGTTGCATCGATTTGGAAGCGATGGAAATTAGAAAAAATACTGCCATAAACCCATATATGTTTGGCATCTAACGAAGATGTATCTAATTAACCTCAGACCTGCATAAGCGATTTCTTATCAAACCTAGCCATATTGATGCTCGGATTTTTTGGTTAAAATGAATCCGCGATAAGCCCCGCTAGAAAGTTGACCATAAATCTGATACAACAGCGGTGCTGAGAATATTCGATTTGGGATATGTTTTTTAGTTGGTCAAAAACGGTTTCGATAATAAATCATTTCCGGAGCATCAGGCGGTTCTAAAGTTTTATCACTTTGGGTTTCGTATTTTTTATATCCGTCATCAGTATCACTACCTTGTCTGAAAGTTCCCGTTCCAATGGACCAGATATATAACCTTTATCTCCGTATAAATACCCCCAAAGCTCGTCAATCATTTCTGATATAGGCTTTCTATCATCCATGTTAGCCGTCGTCACTTTGACTGAGATAATGCCACCTTGATCATTGATCATAATGTGTAATTTGAAACCGTAGAACTACCCATCGTTTCTTTTCCTCGCTTCACGGTACCTTTAAAAATCTGATATCTGATAATTTGTAGGTTATGACAAACCTGTAGCTTGGATAAATCAACGAAGGCAATTCCTGACGGTGAATGAGATAAGAGCAAATAGAAACCAGAACACCTTGCATGAGATTGAACATTTTCATGTAGCTAACTAATTCAAGAAATTCGTTGGTGAGGTAGCGGTAAAAAAAGTGGATGTAATAGGTTCTGAAGTCTTGATACCCAGATTGATGGAAAGCTATCACTATCGTCATCACTTTGCTAACTAAGAGGCGAAAATGCTTGTTTCTTTGTTTGTTACCGGAAAAATTAGGTGTTTTTCCCATGTAGGGAGGAAAATATGGCACACATCGTTTAAGTTATTCATACCCAAATCCTTGTTCAGTCAATGGTTTCTTTCAAACGATTGGATCACGACTTGGGTATTTAATTCATTTTTTATGCGTAGCTCAGGTTGATTAAATCTCCGCTAGGTTATGCATTTCACTTAACGAAGGGCTCTTCACTGATAAAAAAGCAAGAAGGTATATTTCTTACTTTAAAATCTAAAATTTGGTGTTTACCTAGGCAGGAAGAAAAACCTGATAAAAGTCGTCAATATCGATAAAAATATTGTCTAACTTATTTATGATAAAGTCCTTTTACAACTAATGATTTTATTTAAACGATCAGATCGAGAGTTGGGTATTTAGTTCATTTCTTATGCGAAACTCAGGTTAATTGAGAAACTGATACAGTTTTAGGAAAAATGGTATGGGTGCTATCATAATTCTATTATGAACGTAAAAGTCGTTCTTATTTAATTAAATTACTGGCAGCGTAATGGGCAGCGTATGTCACCACACCAACTAATGGTAGAGAGTTTGCTTACCCTGAAAAGATAGTAAAATCTTTGGATGTTAAGATCTTACTTTTCCACTCTTCCTCTTCCAATAGGAAAATGATGGGAAAATAAGAAAACCAATAATCTTCTTAGACAGTACGAAAAAAGTAACAGACTCAAAAATGGTCACGGATGAAGATATTACATTAGCTCAAACAAGGATCAATCATTGGCCTAAGAAATGGTTATGGTTTAAGCAGTATGTCGTTATTTTTCAATGAAAATGGCATTAGCAGCTTGCTTGGACAGTGTTGCACTTCAGACTTAAATTTAAGAGAAAGCTCCCAACTTTGACAAGTATGACTCCATGAGTCATACACAACGCAAGCTAGGCAATGCCTCTTGTATCAAGTAAGATCTATATCAATCTTCCGATTAATTTTATCAAAGGTAAACTTTCTAAATTATGTCTGTAACCCACCGAAAAATTCTAGTTACCTGTGCCTTGCCTTACGCAAATGGTCCTATTCATTTAGGGCATATGCTTGAGCATATCCAAGCAGATGTATGGGTTCGTTTTCAACGCCTCCGTGGCAACACTATAAACTTCATTTGTGGAGATGATGCCCACGGTACACCGATAATGTTGAAAGCTCAGCAATTGAGCATTGAACCAGAAATCATGATTACTGAGATGCAAAAAAAACACGAAACAGATTTCAGGGGCTTCGATATTAGCTTTGATAACTATCACAGCACTCATAGTGATGAAAACCGCGTGCTAGCGTCTTATATTTATACACAACTTAAAAACAATGGTTTTATTAATAGCCGCACCATCTCTCAACTATTCGATGCTGAAAGAGAAATGTTTCTACCTGACCGCTTCGTAAAAGGAACATGCCCAAAATGTAAAACAAAAGAACAATACGGAGACAACTGCGAAAACTGTGGTGCAACTTACACAACAACCGAACTGATAGATCCAAAATCAACGATTACCGGTACGACACCAGTGATAAAAGACTCTGTGCACTTTTTCTTCGATTTACCACAATTTGAGGGCATGTTAAAGGTATGGACGAATTCGGGTACACTGCAAGAAGAAACCGCTAACAAAATGAATGAATGGTTTAAGTCAGGTCTGCAACAATGGGATATTTCTAGGGATGCACCCTACTTCGGTTTTTGTATCCCTAACGAACCAGGTAAATACTTCTATGTCTGGTTAGACGCACCAATAGGTTACATGGGTTCTTTCAAGAATCTTTGTGATAAGAACAGTAGCATCGATTTCGATGAATACTGGAACAAAGACAGCGATACTGAGCTCTATCACTTTATCGGTAAAGACATTGTTTACTTCCACAGCTTATTCTGGCCTGCCATGCTAGAAGGCTCAGGATTCCGAAAACCAACCAATATTTTTGTACATGGCTACGTAACTATCAACGGAGCTAAGATGTCGAAATCAAAAGGTACTTTCATCAAAGCAAGTACTTATCTAAAATATTTGGATCCTGAATGCCTACGTTACTACTACACAGCAAAATTAGATAACCGCATCGACGATCTTAATTTGAATTTGGATGATTTTATTCATCGTGTTAACTCAGATATAGTAAATAAATTGGTGAACCTTGCCTCACGTAATGCAGGCTTCATAACTAACTTCTTCGAAGGAAAATTATCAGCTGAGTGTACTGAGCCTGCCTTGTATGCAGAATTCGCTGGTGCAGCAGATCATATTGGTTATTTATATGAAAAACGCGAGTTTAGCCGTGCTATTAGAGAAATAATGGCACTAGCCGACAAAGCTAATCAATATGTTGATAAAAAAGCACCTTGGATTGTTGCAAAAGAAAAAGGTAAAAAAGCTGAGCTTCAAGCAATTTGCTCCACAGGTATCAACCTATTCCGAGTTTTAATGACTTACCTAAAACCCGTCATGCCGAGACTGGTTTCACGTTCAGAAGTATTCTTAAATGACAGCCTAAGCTGGTATGGTATTGCACAACCATTAACCGACCACCGTGTTAATTCTTTCAAAACACTATTTAAACGCATTGATCCTAATCACGTTGAAGCCATGCTCGAAGCATCAAAAGAAAACATCACTGATGAATAAGTTATTGCAGAAAAGGTTGATACAGTAAAAGTTAGAGGCTTTCTCGAATACAAACTAATTGCTGCAGAAATTGGATTTAATGATTTCATAAGTAGATCTGCGAATTGCAGAATTCATTTCATGCGAAGAAGTACCACAGGCTGATAATTTGCTAAAATTCTAATTAAATATTAGTGGTGAAATCCGTCAAGTATTTTCGAGTATTAAATCTGCGTATGAAAGCAGAAGACTTGGTAGGTAAGTACACGGTCATTGTTGCTAACATGAAGCCTCGTAAGATGAGGTTTGGCATGTCTGAAGGAATGCTCCTAGTAGCTGGGCCAGGTGATAAAAACTTATGGTTGCTTGAACCTCAGATCTGTATAAACGCTTTCTTATCAAGCCGAGTCGTCTTGATACTCGGTTGCTTTGGTTGAAATGAATACGCGATAAGCCCAGCCAGCAAGTTGTCCATAAAGCTGATACAATTACGGTGCCGAGAATGCTCGATTTGAGATATGTTTTTTGGTTGGTCAAAAACGGTTTCAATAATAAATTGTTTCCGGAGCATCAAGCGGTTCCAAAGTTGCATCACTTTGGGTTTCATATTTTTATACCCGTTATAAGAATCACTCCCTTATCTGCAAGTTCCCGCTCCAATGGACCAGAGATATAACCTTTATCGCCGTATAAACACCCCAAAGCTCGTCAACCATTTCCGATATAGGCTTTTTATCATCCACGTTAGCTGTCGTTACTTTGACTGAGATAATACCATCTTTATTATTGATAATAAGGTATAATTTAAAACCGTATAACCACCTATCGTTCCTTTTTCTCGCTTCGAGGTACCTTTAAAAACCTGATGTTTGAGAATACGTAGGTTATGACAAACCTATAGCGTAGACGAATCAACGAAGGCAATCCCTGACGGTGAGTGAGATAAAAGCAAAGCGAAACTAAAACACC
Source organism: Candidatus Enterovibrio escicola (assembly GCF_002464935.1). Classification (GTDB taxonomy): domain Bacteria; phylum Pseudomonadota; class Gammaproteobacteria; order Enterobacterales; family Vibrionaceae; genus Enterovibrio; species Enterovibrio escicola. The sequence continues at coordinate 23,043 of NZ_NBYY01000022.1, read as the reverse complement.
TTGCATGAGATTGAACATTTTCATGTAGCTAACTAATTCAGGAAATTTATTGGTGAGGCAGTGGCAAAAAAAGTGGATGTAATAAGTTTTGAAGTCTCAATACCCTGATTGATAGAAAGCTATCACTATCGTCATCACTTCGCTAACTGAGAGGTAAAAAGGTCTATTCCTTATTTTGGAATCTGAAATCTAAGTTTTTTCTCTAGCAGGAAGAAAAACCTAATAAAAATCGTCGCTATAGGTAAAAATAGCGACTAAATTATTCATGCTAAAGTCCTTTTTTAACTGATGATCTGATCGTGACTGGGGCATTTAATAAGTTTCTCATGCGCAGATTAGGTTGGTTAATCAAGGTTTCTCAACGTCCAATACAAGCAGACCTAAGATCTCATTTGTCTAAATTGAGATACCAAGCATTTTTGTTCTTCCAATGCAGTATACAATTTCCCTGCTTCTTCAACTGATTCCCCTGCAATGTTTATCGTCTTCTGTGATAGTTCTGATACTGATTGAATACTGCTGCTCATTTCTGTCGATACTGCGGCTTGTTGTTGTACTGCGGTCGCGATCTGTTGATTTCGACCATTGATATCCGAAACTAATTCTTGCGAACGGCGCAACACTTCACCCGCTTTCTCAGCACTCGTCACACATTCCACTGACAATGCTGTACCTCGTTCCATCGCATCAACTGCTTTCTGCGTTCCGTTTTGAATTTGAGAGATTACATCCTGAATTTCAGATGTCGACTCTTGTGTTCGTTGTGCTAATGCCCGAACTTCATCTGCCACGACAGCAAAACCACGACCTTGATCACCCGCACGAGCTGCCTCAATCGCTGCATTCAGAGCAAGTAAATTTGTTTGCTCAGCAATACTTTGAATAACATCAGATACGGCACCAATGCGTTTTCCATGCGCTTCCAACTCAGAAATAACACTAGATGCACCGTTCAGTTGTCTAGCAAGGTGATGAATAGCATTCACAGTTTTTCCAACTGTTTCCATACCTACTAATGTTGCATCCTGCGCTTCCATAGCAGCATCAGAAGCGCTTTTGGTATTATTCGCCATGTCATTCGCAGTTGATGACATTTGGTTAAGTGCAGTTGCGATCTGATCTGTTTCTGCATTTTGCTTATCGAGGTTACTCGATGTCTTCAAACCGTTCTCCTTTGCTAAATTTGCCGCTGCCAATACCTGATCACTACCATCCATAATTCGTCCGACCACGGCATTCAATTGTGCCTCCCGCATTTTTAATGCCAGTTCAATTTCAGAAATATCGTCAATTGATCCAGTATATATATATTCCATCAGTGAATTGTCATATGCTTTCCTAGCAATCTTGCTGATATTTTCTAGACGGCGAGTAAGCATGAATACCACAATAATGGAAGAAACAAATTGCACCGAAATAGATGCAATAAAACCAAAGAAAAAACCAATAGGCAGGACAGCAACAACACCAAGTAAGAACCACATAGAGACACGTTGCCATAATCGACTCCGTGGCATTTTTAATGCCACAGGTGTTTTTCCTGCTGACAGTTTTGGATATACCGTTTCGGCACGTTCAACAGCTTTTCTATCTGGAACCATCCGTACAGATTGATACTCAACGATCTTTCCATTCAACAGGATTGGAGAAGCAAATGCGTTAACCCAGTAATAATCTCCAGATTTAGTACGGTTTTTAACAATACCCATCCACGAACGACCCTTTTTTATCTGTTCCCACATATTTTGGAACGCTGTAGGGGGCATGGAAGGGTGACGAACTAAATTATGGGGTTTTCCTACCAACTCTTTTCGTGTGTAACCCGCAACTTCACAAAACTCATTACTCGCATATTTGATGATCCCGCGTGTATCAGTTGTGGAGAGCAAATTAAACTCATGAGGAAACTGAACTTCCTTATCTGTTACAGGTTTATTGACTCGCATACGACACTACCATTTAATCAATAAGATAATATTCTTATATATAATTTTAGACCAATTATTCAAAGCTAAATGACAAGTTGATGGTAAATAAGTTACTTATATCGCACTTTAAGATAATCATTCATAATTTCAAGTGTACATACCTATATGATGCGCGGTTTATCCAAGATAGTACGCTATATATACGTATTCTAATATAGATATAAATTGAGTTAATTGACCAATTAACCAATAAATGTAAACGTATAGCTTGTGTTTTTCTCAAAAAATAAAGAGAGAAATCAACTCTCCTCAATCAGAAGAGCCCATATATCGGCGGAGTACTTTGGGTACCTCAATACGACCATCTTCTAGCTGATAATTTTCTAGAATAGCCACCATAGTGCGACCAACTGCGAGACCTGATCCATTCAACGTATGAAGAAATTCTGGTTTTTTCTGAGATTTACGACGGAAGCGCGCTTGCATACGACGAGCCTGGAAATCTGTCATGTTTGAGCATGAAGAAATCTCACGGTATGTATTCTGAGCAGGTAGCCACACTTCTAAATCGTAAGTCTTAGCCGCACTAAAACCCATATCACCTGTACACAAGATCACTTTACGATAAGGTAGAGCCAATAGTTGCAGGACTTTTTCCGCATGCCCAATGAGTTCTTCTAGTGCCTGCATTGAATCTTCAGGCTTCACGATTTGCACCAATTCAACTTTATCAAATTGGTGCATGCGAATCAGACCACGAGTATCACGACCATGAGAACCCACTTCTGAACGGAAACATGGGGTATGAGCTGTCATACGGATAGGAAGATCAGATTCATCGACGATGGTATCACGAACCATGTTGGTTAATGGAACTTCAGCGGTTGGAATTAAAAACATACCCAGACTTTTTTTTGTCACAGGCTCAACCTGAAATAGGTCTTCACAAAATTTTGGGAGTTGACCAGTGCCAAACAAGCTATCTGCACTGACCAAATACGGTACATACATTTCTGTATAGCCGTGTTCATGAGTGTGAAGATCCAGCATAAACTGTGCAATTGCACGGTGCAAACGCGCCGTCTGACCTTTCATCACAATAAAACGTGAGCAAGACATCTTAACTGCGCTAGCAAAATCTAATCCACCAGATAACTCACCCAGTGAAACATGGTCTTTCACTTTAAAATTAAATTGCTTAGGTTTCCCCCAAACAGACATTTCAACGTTCTCAGTCTCATCTTTACCCACAGGTACAGATTCGTCGGGTACGTTAGGTACGAAATGTACAATACGGTTCAATTCATCCTGAAGAGAAGACAATTCTGCTTTTACTCGGTTAAGTTTATCACTCAAGTTATCAAATACTGCTAGTAAAGACCCAATATCTTCTCCTTTCTCCTTCGCTTGACCAATGATCTTCGATCGTGAATTACGTTCAGCCTGTAGCTCCTCGGTACGGATTTGTAGCATTTTGCGCTTTTCTTCTAAGTCACGGAGTTTATCAACGTCAAGCTTAAAACCACGACATTTTAGTTTTTCAGCTGTTGCATCCAGCTTGATACGAAGTAGTTTGGAATCTAGCATGTTAATCCTGTAAATCGTTAACTAACAGTGCCTGAAAAAGAGGTGGCCCCACCATTCACTATTATATTATAATAATATGGGATTTTAGGTTCCTGTATAGAGAATGTCTAGACTTTATCACCGCATTCATGAGTTTGAACAATACCAAATCTAGAGCAAGGTTATGGACATTTTTTATCCAATTTATAAAATAGTTTCACCTCCTGATGATCCTGTAATCTTATGCTCCTATTTTAAGGAGGAACCCTGAATATTAAAGAAATAAAATAGCATATAAGTGTGATTCGAAATCCACTTAAAAGAACGAAAGTGGATGATCCATTTTTTGACATACTCTTTATCTCGATTTGCATCGTGATTACCGACGCCCATGGTTGAATATATGTTTGCTCATCGCGATTGGTTCTTCAAGAAAAAGCTGTTTGAGAAAGGAGGTTTGTTAATGGTGTGTTGCTTAGATCAGGCCTAGAATGCACTGCTCCCAATGTTTTTTACAGTCTTAATTTGTCTTCTAGCAAACAGGCATACAGAGTCTTATACCTTTATTCATCGCTTTCATATTTGCCAGCACTTCACTAACTTGAGAATTGCAATTAACCTGAGCAGAGCATAAGAAATAAAGTAAATGCTAAAGTCGCAATCTGATAGTTTAAAAAAAACTATTGACTGCATAAAGACTTAAGCATGAATAACTCAGACGCTTTTTGTCGTCGATGTCGACGACTTCTGCTAGACTTTCCTTCCTGAATGGAAAAAACACCTAATTTTTCCGATGTCAAACAAAGAAACAAACCTTCTCGCCTCTCAGTTAGCGAAGTGATGACGCTAGTGATAACTTTTCATCGATCGGGGTACCGAGACTTTAAAACTTATTATATCCACTTTGTTTACTGCTCTCCCATCAATGAATTTCCTGAATTATGCAGCTACGCGAGAATGCTCAAGCTCATGCAAGGTGTGTTTTGGTTCCGCTTTGCTTTTACTTCACTCACCGTAAGGCAAGGCCGACAGGGCTTGCCTTCGTTGATTTGTCTAAGCTACAGGTTTATCACAACCTACGCATTCTCAGACATCAGGTTTTTAAAGGTACAGAGAAGCGAGGAAAAGGAACGATGGGGTGGTTCTACGGTTTAAAATTACACCTCATTATCAATGACCAAGGTGGTATTATCTCAGTTAAAGTGATGACTGCTAACGTGGATGATAGAAAGCCTGTGTCGGAAATAGTTGACGAGCTTTGGGGTGTTTATACGGCGATAAAGGTTATATCTCTGGTCCATTGGAGCGGGAACTTGCAGATTAAGAGAGTGACACTAATAACCAGTATGAAAAAGAATATGAAACCAAAAGTAATGAAACGTTAGAACCACCTGATGCTCTGGAAACGATTTATTATTGAAACCGTTTTTGACCAACTAAAAAACATATCCCAAATAGAGCATTCTCGGCACTGTAGTTGTATCAGATTTATGATCAACTTGCTGGCGGGGTTCATCTCATATTTATTTCAACCAAAGAAGCCGAGTATCAAGACGATTTGGCTTGATAAGCAAGCGCTTATGCAGATCTGAGGTTAATTACGAAGAGTGAGTTTAGGGCTGAGCAACTGTTTATATCGATTATAGCGAAACATTGCTGTCTCTGCTCAATGAGCATTTATGATAACCCATGTCCTTTCTCCACTCCGACAGTTTGTCCTCTTTTAACGTCTTTACAGCTTCATTTTAGGATGCCCTCCTCCCAGGACTCTACGTTGCTTCGAGGTGGAATACGGGGCGTTATTCCTTTATTCTTCAGTACGTGGTAATATTCTCTTTTGTCATAGGCTCCATCAGCACTGACTTGCTGTATTTTTCGTAGTAATGGGTTAAACAATATAGGTAAAACCTCATTATCACCCACATATACTAGGCTAATTTCTGCAAAAATAACCTCATGAGTATAAACATCAACGGTAAGATGAATTTTGCGTCAGATACGCTGCTTATCCTTACGGTGTTTACGCATTTTCCATTCACCCTCATCATATACTTTTAGGCCCGTGGCATCAATAACGATGTGGGCGACAACTCCTAGACTCGGCAAAGGGTACTTAACTTTTACGGTCTTCAAATACTTACTAATACAGGTCTACGTAGGGAATTCCATCGGGATATTTATCAACGTAAAAACCGAATTGAGAAAGCCTTTGAATCCACGAAGTGGGAGTATTAAAAATACCTTTCACCATCAGTGCCGTTTCAATCTCGGTATCTGAAAATATAAACCTACAGCCACGATGACCGTGATGTTTTAGACCATGCCATGCCTTAATAGCAGCGACGTCTATCTAACAAGTTACTGAGCCACGGTTTACTCATGCTTGATTATATTGTTTCCAGTTGTTGATCTTGTGCTTGGTCTTTCCCCTTATAACCTCCCATTTAACTCCATGATGTTCTTATCGTAGTCATTGCGATTAGTTCAGATAGTTAGGAAACAAAGTCCCTATTAATAATACTTTTCTCTCCTCATTGTTGCTATCAACTCTAAAGAGTTGCGGGAGTGCTTTTTAGCATGTATGAATACCGTTCATCGGGTAATGAATAGAAAAGTTATTGCAATTGATGGCAAAACCTTACGTGGCTCCTTTAATCAAAATAATCGCCATAGTGCTATCCATATGGTTGCTTATTTTAATATCAGTCAGTTAGTATATGGACACGTGAGAAGTAACAACAAAAGCAATAAAATCACCGCTATTCCTGCCCTTATTAAAAAGGCTCGACTTGAGAGGTGCTTTTGTCACCCTTGATGCTATCGAATGTAAAACTTAATTTTATCAAGGACATCCTCCATACAGGACGATGACTATTTATGAGCAGTTAAAGGCAAAAAAGGTAACTTAACTTCAGATCTGTACAAGCACATCTTTATTTAAGCCGAGCAATTTTAAGGCGAGTTTTTTGTTGTAACGTATAAGCAATGAGTCCAGTAATCGTGTTGATTATAAAACTCACACCACATTCGATACCGAGAATGTTGGTCATGTATTCAATAAATTGATTATATATCAAAGATAATATTCACATTTAATGAATGTACCATTCACTTTATCGTGCATCCCCAGTTATTTTGGTACCCAATTTTTTTAGATTTAGTCATTTCAAGCGTGTACGGAAGGCAAATTTTCCTCTCAAATACATTGAGTATGGAGTTTGCTAACAATGTGTTTATTCTCAGGAATAATATCGTACACATGGACACTATCCGTGTGATAAAATGCAATATTGCATATAGATAACAAATTGAGAAGGAAATTAATTTTTTCTCTTCCATGACAAACGAATGCGTAAGGAATTATGTTTCTTAATCGAGGATTCTAAACATACCAGAGCTAGCGATGGTTATTTTTGTTATCCATGAGAAACCATTGTTCATAGCAAGTTCAACAAGTTGGTCTTTCATCCTCGCATGATAATCCGTGGATGCATATCCAATCTGGAAGGTTTTGAAACAGTACTGTCCACGATAGTGTTATATCCACCACGGCCAACACCTTAATTTTTAACCGTTTTTATACGTGGAAAAACGATATTCAACGGTAATGGTAGCTACCATGATCATGGTGTTGTTTCCAAAATATCTAAACTAATCGCAATTCCTACGATAAGATCATCCTAGAGTTAAGCGGGAAATTATAATGGGAAAGGGAAAAGCCAAGCACTTATGCAGATCTGAGGTTGATTACAATGCTCCAGTTAGTAAAGCGCTGGTAAATATGAAAGTGATGAACAAAGTTATAAGACTCTATATACTTGTTCGCTAGCAAACAAATTAAGACTGTAAAAAAGATTTGGATCAGTGCTTTTTAGGCCTGATTTAATCAACAAGGCTCCCAATAATAAATACTCCTGCAGATGCCGCAATACCAAATACCTATCTATTTCCTAGCATTTTTGGGAGTTATTAGCCTCTAACTGTTCAAGGAATGTCAGTTTCTCAGAGATTCTAATTTCTAGCCCACGATGCACTGGTTGGTAATACTGTTTCCCTTTCATTTCTGCAGGAAAATAGTTTTCCCCTACAGCATACGCATTTGGTTCATCATGTGGGTAATGATACCCGTCACCATCAATTTCTTTCATCAATTTAATTGGCGTATTGCGAAGATGATTAGGGACATCATAATTTGGATACATTTTTGCATCAGATAACGCATGTTCCCAAGCGGAATGCACTGCGTTGCTTTTAGGGGCACATGCTATATAAACAGCTGCTTGCGCTATCGCTCTTTCCCCTTCCGTCGACCCTACACGCGTGAAACAATCCCACGCATTAATGGCTATTTGCATCGCACGTGGATCAGCATTGCCAATGTCTTCAGAGGCAATTGCCAACAATCGTCTTGCTACATATAACGGATCACCACCTGCGGTAATGATACGGGCATACCAATACAAGGCTGCATGAGGGTTTGATCCTCGTACCGATTTGTGAAAAGCTGAAATCAAATCGTACCAGTAATCTCCCTTATTATCGAATCTCGATATGTTTTCGCCAACCACCTCCGCTAAGAGTGCTAGCGTAATGACTTTCATACCTTTATCATCAGGCTCCGCCATATCTGATAACAGCTCAAGATAATTAAGTGCCATTCTAGCATCACCCGACGTAATGTTAGCAAGTTGCTCTTTAACATTAGACAAAAAGATTATATTTTCATTACCAAGACCACGTGTTGTGTCTGAAAGTACTTGATCAATCACCTCGCAAATCTCGTCTTTATCGAGGGATTTTAGTTTGTAGACACAGGTGCGAGAAAGCAATGAGTTATTCAGTTCAAACGAAGGGTTTTCGGTTGTCGCACCAATAAACGTAATTGTACCATCTTCAATGTGTGGTAAAAATGCATCTTGCTGCCTTTTATTAAAACGATGTACCTCATCAACGAATAAAATAGTATGTCGACCAACAAGTTGACTTTTCTTGGCCTTTTCAATAGCAAGACGAATATCTTTAACACCAGAAGTAACAGCAGAAACACGTTCAATTTTAGCGTTCGAATAGCTGGTAGCCATTTCAGCAAACGTGGTTTTTCCCGTACCCGGAGGGCCCCATAAGATCATCGAATGCAGTTGACCACTTTCCAACGCGCGTCGGAGCGGTTTTCCATTACCCAAAAGATGTTTTTGACCGATATAGTCAATCAAAGTAGTAGGTCGCATGCGGGCAGCCAATGGACGAACATCTTCGATAAAGTCGGAGATTAAATTACTCACTGTTGGGTACTCGTCTTACTGTCGTTGGTCATCCAGTTCTATACCTTCAGGAACAGTAAAACGAAAAAGTAAAATGCTCGGCAACTCATCCTTGACATTTTTCAGTGTAAAAAAGCTTGTTTGACCATCTTCTGCAACCACTGAGAATCCAATAATGCAACCATCCTTACGTACACTGACAACAAATTTGCCCATATTTGATAAGTTCTTCGGGGACAATACAAACGTATCCTCATTTTGCCGTACATTATAATTTTGCCAGTCTCTTGGGTTATTGCGAGTGAGCAGAACAAATGGAGTTTGTGACGCAGCATCATCTAGCCACATAGCAGTTACTTGTTCAATAAAGTTATTATAATACCACAAAGTTCTACCGTCTGATACTAACAACGTTTCATCTGGAAAGATCGTTTTCCAATTGAACAAGTTAGGTCGCTGCATTGCTAGGTTTCCCTCGGCTTCACTGATTACTTCACCCTCTGGGCTGATTACCGTTTGATTAAATATCGCGGTAAAACTATTCATCTTATCTAACCGAGTAATTAGTTCTTGCTGTGCTGAAGCAAACACCACTGATGTGACCAGCAGAAGAGACAACAGGATATTCTTCATTCGTATTATTCCAATCAATTTTTTAAAGGTGGGGATTGTACCAACACCTCTCGATTTGAGTTATGCCCTGGTGGGCTAACAATGCCCTGTGCTTCTAATTGTTCTATAATTCTAGCAGCACGATTATAACCAATTTTAAATCTTCGCTGTACACTTGAGACTGATGCTCGACGTGATTCAGTTATAAAAATAACCACTTGATCAAACAATTGGTCTAGATTTTCGTCATCAGTACTTTCTGCCACTTCACTAGGCAAGAGCCCTTCCGAACCTTGATCACCGTTAGTAATATCAGTGAAGTACTGAGGTTTCCCTCGCGCTTTCCAGTTACTCACAACTCTATGCACTTCGTCGTCGTTAACAAAGGCACCATGAATGCGTGCTGGGTGGTTCGAGCCATTTGGCATAAACAACATATCACCCATACCGAGTAGTGATTCTGCACCTCCTTGATCCAAAATAGTGCGAGAATCAATTTTCGTCGATACGGTGAACGCCAAACGAGTTGGAATATTTGCTTTAATAAGCCCTGTAATCACGTCAACCGACGGGCGTTGAGTGGCCAAGACTAAGTGAATACCCGCCGCACGTGCTTTTTGTGCCAATCGTGCAATCAATTCTTCCACTTTCTTACCCACCACCATCATTAGATCAGCAAATTCATCAACGATGACAACTATATAAGGAAGTTTAACGAGAACTGGTACAGTTTCATCCATTCTATTACCAAGTTTCCAAAGGGGATCTGGAATCGGATGATTTTCTTCGTTGGCTTTTTTTACTTTGTCATTAAAACCGCCAATATTTCGAACACCTAGTGCAGACATGAGTTGATATCGACGTTCCATCTCGGCTACACACCAGCGAAGTGCGTTACCTGCATCTTTCATATCCGTAACCACTTCCGTCAACAGATGTGGGATACCTTCATATACAGACAGTTCTAACATTTTCGGGTCAATCATGATAAAGCGAACATCTTCAGGGCTAGCTTTATAGAGCATGCTGATAATCATTACGTTAACGCCCACAGACTTGCCAGATCCTGTCGTACCCGCAACCAACATATGTGGTGCTTTTGATAGGTCAGTAACAATGACATCCCCCGCAATATCTTTACCCAGTACTACAGTTAGAGGAGATTTGGATGATTGGAATCGTTCACTAGCAATCACGTCAGACATGTACACAGTTTCACGGTTAGTGTTTGGTAGTTCAAGTCCAATATAGGGCTTACCTGGGATCACATCGACAACACGTACCACTTTAGTAGAAAGTGATCGGGCGATATCTTTTGCTAGTCCGACAATTCGACTCCCTTTCACACCTGGAGCAGGATCTAATTCGAAGCGTGTAATGACTGGTCCTGGGAAAATCCCTTTCACTGTGACCTTTATTTTGTAATCTTCAAGGCGCGATTCTATCAGCTTAGCCAGATATTGCAATTCTTCGTCAGATGCACGGGTCATAATATTTCGTGGTGGATCAAGAAGATCAATCGTAGGCAGTGATTCTTTAGGTTTTAGCAAGTTCGGTTCGTCTTTAACCAAAAATGGATGCAATGTGCCAGCAAAATTATTTTCGTCTTCCCTAGGGGTTCCAAAGAACGGATTATACTCATCCAGTATCATCGGCCTTATTTGTTCACTGTCAGACCAAGACAAATCGTCGGTATTGTTAATCTTGATTTTACTGTTGCTCTCATCCGAAAATGAAGCGTCTACATACTTTTCTTTAATAAACATTCCATCATTCAGAAACTCATTAACCATCGGCGCCTCTGGCGATAACCCTGATAATGTGTGAATTATACCTTGCGTCTGAACGTCTTCGTCGTTCGATTTAATCACAGTATCATTTGGACAGTCCGTTGTTGCCCTATCAGAAAGCGACCATGCATCTTCAATACATCCATTAATCTCATCAGACTTAGTTTCTTCAGAGATTACGACAGAGGTGATAATAGTCTCTTTTCGTTTTAGTTCGGTTGGTACAGAAGAAGGAGTATGGATGCTCGGAATATCGGATTTGTTGCCAAATTGGTTGATGTGTTTAATTTTATTAAACTCCTTCTGATCAGTCACCTCTCTTGCATCGTTGCCAAGGCACTTGGTAAACAGTGGATCATTTTTATCCACGTCAGTTGCATCAACGGATTTTGACGTATTCACCATTATGCCTAGCGTCCATGGCTTATCTCCACGTAGGCGATCCACTACCAAGGTCACTGATAAAAGAGTTTTTTCACCAAGAGTTTCAACAATCGTTAACCAAGATATGCCCGTAAAAAGCATGAAACCCGTGGCCCACAAGAATAAAAAAACCAGCGTCGAGCCCAACAAGTTAAATAACGGTAGTGTAATGCTATTCAGTACATCTCCAATCACGCCACCGGAAGAAAAATACCAGAAATCATCAAAGTTGAGGTCTGCAAGACCACAGCTAGTTAGAAATAGGAGTACAACACCCAGTAAACGTGTAGCCGTAATCGTAAAATTTGGTGCCTCCGAATCACCACGTCGATAGAAGAAGACCCATCCCCCCAAGACAAGAAATAGAGGAAACGGATAGGCAAGCGTACCCAGCATGAAAAACAATGTATCCGCCACCCAAGCACCGAAAGTACCTGCAGCGTTTTGTACAACGCCATCCCATGCAGTTTGGGACCACGAAGGATCGGTATAGTCGTAACTCAAAAGAGCAACCAGAATAAATACTGCAGATAATAATGCCAAAATGAGTACAGTCTCTTTTAAGCGTTGCCTTCCACTTAATCGACGTGTGGTGTCTGTTTGTTTATGCTCCTGACGCAAAAATAAACTCCATTGTTACCTATCTTGAATATTTAGTTCCAAGGGGAACACGACAGCTTAGTTATTACACTTGAATTCCCATATTGTATACTATTGGAAAATTACATGTTATTACCCAGCTAGTCTGTTGCAAACCCCCTACCGTAAATGGTTAAACATTAAACGCGAATAACGGTTAACAGAGACCTTCTAAAAAGGTCTACACCAATACACTAAATAGGGAACAAACCGAGCAATAACCTGCTTGGTTTATTGAATATAATACGTCTTACGCAGGTAATATTCGAACAGCGTTATTATCTTAACTCATTTTAATCACCAAATAATTGCTCTGTTTTACCTCTTCCATGACCACGTAAGTACGTGTATCATTCACGCTAGGGAGACGCAACAAGGTTTCCCCCAGTAACTTACGATAAGCCGACATATCAGAAACACGCGTTTTCAAAAGGTAATCGAAGTCACCGGAAACCAAGTGGCATTCCTGAATATCATCGAGCTGCTGAACAGCCTTATTAAACTGCTCGAAAACGTCGGAATCTCCAAGATTTAAGGTGATCTCAACGAACACCAACAAGGATGCGTCGAGAAACTTTGGGTTCAATAACGCTGTGTATCCACTAATATAACCCTGTTTCTCCAACCGACGCACACGCTCTAAACAAGGAGTAGGCGAAAGGCCTACTCGCTTTGATAGTTCAACGTTTGATACTCGACCGTCTTTCTGTAGTTCATTGAGGATGTTTCTGTCAATACGATCCAATTCCTTGGAGGATTTTTTGTTGGTCTCAACCATTCCTTATTCCACCTTTAACTCATACTTGCAATCTTAAATGTCCTTTTCCCTAACATGACCGTTATCTTTAGCATCACATAGGGCTTCATACAAACTATACCGATTAAAAAATATAGCAATATTACAAAAAAAAAGCTAATAACTCTATAAACAGTAAAGGAATTAGAATGATCATTGGTATACATAAAAAATTAAACCCGTATGAAGAGCGCTTACTTATCAAACCGAGTCATCTTGATACTCAGTTTCTTTGGTTGATAATGAATACACGATAAGCCCCACCAGCAAATTGACCGTAAAGCTGATAGAATTACGGTGATAAGAATGCTCGATTTGGAACATGTCTTTTAGTTGGTCAAAAACGGTTTTAATAATAAATCATTTTCGGAGCATCAGGCGATCCTAAAGTTTCATCACTTTGGGTTTCATGTTTTTTATACTTGTTATCAGTGTACTCCCTTGTTTGCTAGTTTCCGCTCCTATGGATCATAAATATAACCTTTGTCTCCGTATGAACATCCCCAAAGCTTGTCAGACATTTCTGGCATAGGCTTCCTATCAGCCACGTTAACCGGCGTCACTTTGACTGAGATAATGCCACCTTAGTCATTAATAACTAACCTGAGCTACGCATAAGAAATGAACTAAATGCAAAGTAGCGATCTGAGTCTTTTGAAAAGAACTATCGACTGCATAAAGACTTGGGCATTTAGTTCATTTCTTATGCGTAGCTCAGGTTAGTTACGAAGAGTAAGTTTCAGGCTCAGCAACTTTTTATTTCATTTTATCTAGGAATTTCCTTCCAGAAACTATATGTGGTGGGGCTTAAGGCATGTCCCTTTCTGTGATAGACTGAACACGATTGAACAGATAAAAGGCATGAATGAATTTTAAAGGTATCAAATCGAAGCTGCTTCGATTTAAACGTATTTTCACTATGAATTTGGCCATATTCGTATCCAGTCATCCCCACTATGATACCGATTATTATCATTCATAAATCGCAAAAATACTGAAATGTGGAAGCTCATAAAAAGGCTTTGCCACTTACCAATGCTTGGGTTGCGGTCAAGGACAACATAAAGTTAACTTTAGTTATAAGGGGAAAGTTTGTTCGCAATGTGGAAAGCGTTATGCACGGGAGAGTATAGCCAAAATAGGTATCCGCCCGTTTCCTAGCGTGAGCTATCCGCAAGTTGTCTTAACCTTTCCTGAGCAACTTCATATTTCTTTCCATAATAACTTTAATCAGAAGCGTTTGTATTCTAGATTTATGGTCTTGGCGGAAGCCTGCTTATCAGAGTTAATTCTGACACATTTTAAGACCGATGAGTGTTAAATCGCCGTCATTGTTTTCATCTATATCCATAGTCGTAATGGCAACTACAATCCGCATTTACATGTGATACTGGCTAAAAGTGCATGCTTTCCTTCAAACTAGGATTAGAAATAATTTCAGCATTTATCATTACCTCAGCTACGATTACTTTGACAAAAACACTTACTAAAGTTAATGGAGATTGAGTTTCCGGCACGTCAATATGTGATTAGAACCCTATGGATTAATTATCCTGATGGTTTCTATGCCCATCCTAGAAATGGTCATAGAAATAAAGTCCCAAGTAAAAGCTACCGAAGGTTAATACGATACTTAACCAACTATTTGTCATCCCTGCCCATAGGCTTATCTAGGATAGTTGGGTATGAAGGTCGTCAACTCAAGTATTACTATCAATCACATAAAACGAAGTTAAAAACGTATGAGACAGTGGATGCTCAGGTATTTGTTGGCAGGTTAGTTTAGCACATTCTTCCTAAAAAATTTCAACGAGTGAGATATTAAGGCGTTCAAGCGACAGCGAGCTTTAAGAAGTGGTATGAAGTGATAGCGAGGGCAGTAGGAGACTTGGTAGATACAATGATGAACTACACCAAACGTATCAGCTATGTAGGGCTTCTCGAAGAGGTTGCAGGTCGTAATCCCTTAAAATTAGTGTTTTTTGGAGAGAGATTGAGTTGATTTGGTTCTCCCACCCAAAGCATAGTGTGTTCTTCGATTTATTTGCTTCCGATAGTGGTTAATTGATATGGTTTTTGTTCTCGTTATTGTTCCGACTTTTGCAGAATCTGACTGTTTCAGGATTCTAGAAAAACACACTTAGCGAGGATCAATTTTTAATATCAATTAGGCATTGATAGATGATGTTTGCGCGATATAATGTGACACACATCGTCATTGACACAACAGGTGTTGGCTTAGATATTTGGCATACGCGAGTCACCCCCGCTTAGCCGTCGATATTTACTATAGCAAGAAAATGAAGAAACGACTCGTATTAAAAATACTTGGCGTGTACGCCAATCGGCTACATTTCTAGGATGCCCTTCCTCCTAAGTACCCCGCGTTGCTTCTAAGTGGAATACTAGGCGTTGTTCCTTTGTTCTTTAGTACGTGGTGACATGCTCTTGTGTCATAGACTCCATCAGTACTGACTTGCTGTGTCTTTCGTCGTAATGGATTAAGTAATATAGGTAAAACCTCATTACCCCATAGAAACCAGGCTAACTTCTGCAGCAATCCTCTCATGGGTAAACACATGAACGGCAAGATACCGTTTACGCCATATACGTCGCTTCTCCTTACCTTGTTTACGCGTTTTCCATTCACCTTCACCGTATATTTTACGGTTTGTAGCATCAATAATGACGTGGACGACTGCTCCTCGACTCGGCAAACAGTACTTAACTTTTATGGTCTTCGAACGCTTACTAATGCAGGTGTATGTAAGGTATTTCAGCGGGACATTCATCAACGTAAAAACCGAATTGAGAAAGCCGTATAATCCACGAAGTTGGAGCTTAAAAATTCCTTTCATCATCAGTGATGTTTCAATCGCGCTATCCGAAAATATAAACCCACGGTTTACTAATGCTTGATTATATTGTTTCCAAAAGCTGATCTTGTGCTTGGCTTTTCCCATCATTACCTCCTACTTAACTCCATGATGTTCTAATCATAGAAATTGCGATAAGTTCATATATTTGAAAAATAACACCACTTGGTAGAATCAACGAATGCAATATCAGCAGGTTTTGCTTGTCGGTGGGTCGACATAAGAGCTAAGGGGAACCAGAGCACTTTGCATCAACTTAAGTATCAGTGTATAGATGATCACATCAGGAAATTCACCTGTTAGGTGACGGTAGACAAATTACGTGTAATACGTTTAAAAATTGCGAAAGCAAGATTGATGAAAAGATATAATGATCGTTATAACTTCACTGATTGAAAGGTAAGAAGGTTTATTTCTTATTGTTACACCTGAAATCCTGTGTTTCCCTAAAGCAGGAAGGAAAATTTGACATAAAACGTCGATATCGGTAAAAATACCGTACAACTTATGTATCCTAAAATCATTTCTCGGCTGATGAGTTGATCTAAACGATCAGATTGTGCCTTAGGCATCTAGTTGATTTTTTATGCGCAGATGCAGATTAAGTTAGTTAGTACGTACAATATTTGCTCTGGACTCCGATCATTTTAGAAAAACAGATAAACGAAATCTTTTTGATCTGGAGGTATGTTGCATTTATTTGCTCTCTTGCGCTTATTCATCGATAGATCTTGAGCAATTTCATGGCAATAAACACCCCTATTAAGGGAGCTTTTCAACTTTCGCTAAACTATAAGTTTCTCTGCCCTTATCTGAATTAAGGGACATACAAAAAATCAAATAGGGAGGGTCGTTTGGTATCTTGTATCTTGTATTTGATAATTAGAGACCCAACATGTTGGAAGACTTACAGCACTTCAGAAATTATGGATGCGCTGGTATTGTTTCTCGAGTTTTTTTAAAAAAAACAATAGTACGTTTAAAGTACACCGTACGTTAGCACCTAAATGACAAAACTTAGAACCTTCTAATTAGGGATTTATGTTGTTCTGAATACGCTCATTTTTATATTACATACGCTCTAGCGTTTTAATACCGAGTAGATTTAAACCCTTTTTGATGGTTTTTGCTGTAAGAGATGCCAGTTTTAATCGGCTTTTCTTGGTTTTACTTTTTGCGTTCAATATAGGGCATGCTTCGTAGAAGCTAGAGAATGTAGCCGCGAGTTCAAACAGGTAAGCACATATAATATGAGGTTGACCTTCACGTGCGACAGCCTGAACGGCTTCTTCAAATTGTAGGAGTCTCGACACAAGTGCCTTTTCTCTTTTATCCGTAATAAATATTTTGCCATCAATTTTGCTTGGATCGATACCAGCTTTATTAAAGATAGATGCGACACGGGTGTAGGCGTATTGCATGTAAGGCGCAGTGTTTCCTTCAAAGGTCAGCATATTATCCCAATCGAAGATATAGTCAGTGGTACGATGTTTAGATAACTCAGAGTACTTTACAGCTGCCATAGCAAGGGTTTGTGCAACGTTGACTTTTTCTTCCGAAGATAGACTTGGATTTTTTTCTTCAGTCAATTTGTACGCACGTATTTCTGCTTCATCTAGTAGATCCGCCAGACGAACTGTACCACCTGCACGACTCTTAAATGGACGTCCATCTTTACCTAGCATCATTCCGATTGCATGGTGCTCTAGACTCATGGATTTTGGTATATAGTTTGCCTTACGAACGATTGCCCATACCTGCATCAGGTGTTGATGTTGACGTGAATCGATGAAGTACAATACACGATCCGTGTTTAAGACTTCGTGGCGGTATTTAGCACAAGCTATATCCGTAGTTGAGTACAGGAAACCACCGTCGCTTTTCTGGATGATCACACCCATAGAATTGCCGTCTTTGTTCTTGAATTCATCAAGAAACACTACGATGGCGCCATCGTCTTCTACAGCTAGACCTTGCTCTTTAAGGTCTTCAACTAGACCAGATAGCATTACATTGTACATGCTTTCACCCATCACGTCTTTGTTCGTTAATGACACGTTCAGACGATCATAGTTGCATTGGTTTTGCTCAAGAGTAATTTTTACTAATTTTTGCCATTTTTCTGTGCAGTATTCATCCCCACTTTGCAGACGCACAACATAATTTCTGGCAGTCTTTGCGAATTCTTCGTCTTCGTCATACAGTTTTTTTGATTCACGGTAAAATCCTTCGATATCGCGCAGATCTGTTGAAATGTTGCCACCATCTACTTCACAACGTTCAAGGTTAGCAATCAACATACCAAACTGAGTACCCCAATCACCTAGGTGATTGGCACGGATCACATTATGACCTAAAAATTCCAGCGTACGGACAACAGCGTCGCCTATTATAGTTGAGCGTAAATGACCAACGTGCATTTCTTTTGCAACATTTGGAGCTGAGTAGTCAACGACTATATTTTGTTTTTTAACCTCCGATACCCCTAATCGGTGATCCGCAAGTGCTTTGTCAGCCTGAGTACCAAGCCATTCTTCATCCAAGAAGATATTAATGAAACCTGGGCCTGCAATTTCTGTTTTGGAAGCAATACTGTCAAGCGTTAATACATCTAGAACTTTTTGAGCAAATTTGCGAGGGTTACAGCCTAATTTCTTAGCAACGCTCATTATACCATTCGCTTGGTAGTCACCAAACTGTGATTTCACTGCCTGACGAACGGCAGCTTGGCTGCCTTCTGGTGCACCAGCGACAACCATCGCTGCTGATACTTTGTTATTGAGAAGGGCTTGAATATTCACTTACGTACCTTACTTTTATTTTGATACCTGATAACTAATGTTGCCTAGTCAGGTCACTTTTATGGGTTACTTTAACTTGGTGCTGAAGACAATTTAGCCAGAAATCTTCAATGAGATTGGTTAATTTCAGAACATGTTTAACGGCGTTGAGCGAAAAGTTTTGATATTGATTTTTGGTGTGTAAAACTGTCCATTATAATACTCTTAAATAGGTATGGGGTGAAACTCAAATCTCATTAAAAATTTCGGATTTATTCGAAGTGTATCAGAGCCATTGACTTTCTTAGATTTTATGCTAGGAAACAATCTGAAGCACGGTCGATATTACGGATAGAAGAGCGAATGTTGACCATAAGATTTCCTGTCAGGAATCCAATAAATTGATATTCGTTTAAAAATACCTATTTTATTAAGATAATTAATTGTGGTTAATGTTGACGTTCAATGCCGTTCTTGTCAGCAAACTAGTGCTGTTCAAGCATATGGCATTGGTAGGGGTGTGTATACCACCGATATCGTTGCCCATTATGTAATAAAAGCTTTTAGCTTGAAGCTAAGGCATATTTAATGTTTTTTATCAGGCGTAATGATCAGATTTAAAAGGCTTATCTTCATTGTTTTTGGATCCTAACAATAATCCATACAGGATAAATTATAGATAAATATAGACTGTTTCCAGCCTGTTGGTACATCATTTAGACACACCCGTCGCGTCCTAATCCGTGAAGCCTGCATCATCTTAATCCCTAGTTATAGCACTTGTCGGTAACTAATCCCCTGATATTCCACTCAGTACCCCGTACAAACCAGCCTTCGTCCGAACAGTATGATTCATCTGGAACCACACTTTAATAACATGCCTTCAGTATAGTGGCATAATCTAGTGTCACCGTCTTTTTCCTTACTTCTAGGCTTAGCGCCTCGGAGGTCTTAAATGGCATATCCCAGAAGTGGTTGGTAGCTAAAAAATCGTAATAGCGGATTATTTTAAGATATTTGTCTGGGATATGCTAGACCAGCTTTCAATCAACACCAGTGGTGTTTTTGCCATTGTTTCTGTTTGCCCAGTAGGGTAGTTGAGGTAATCAACCTAAACTACGCATAAGAAATGAACTAAATATCCAAGTCGCGATCTGATCATTTAAAAAACTATTGCCTGCATAAGGACTTGTGCATGAATAACTTAGACGCTATTTTCGTCGATGTCGATGACTTCTGCTAGACTTTCCTCCCTGCATGGAAAAAACACCTAATTTCTTCCGTTATCAAACAAAGAAATAAGCCTTTTCTCCTCTCCGTTAGCGGAGTGATGACGATAGTGATAGTTTTCCATCAATCGGGGTATCGAGACTTCAAAACCTATTACATCCACTTTGTTTGTTGCTACCTCACCAATCAATTTCCTGAATTAATCAGCTACACGAAAATGCGCAAGCTCATGCAAGATGTTCTGCTTTTCTCTTACCTCACTCACCGTCAGGTAAGGCCGATAGGGATTTCCTTCGTTGATTCGTCCAAGCTACAAGTTTATCACAACCTACGCATTTTCAGATATCAGGTTTTAAAGGTACCACGAAGCGAGGAAAAGGAACGAGGGGGTGGTTCTACGGCTCCAAATTACACCTTATTATCAATGACCAAGGTGGCATTATCTCAATCAAAGTGACGACGACTAACATGGATGATAGAAATCCTGTATCAAAATGGCTAACGAGCTTTGAGGGAATTTATACGGAGATAAAGGTTATATTTCTAGTCCATTGGAGCGGGAGCTTGCAGACAAGGGAGTGACACTAATAACGGGTGTGAAAAAGAATATGAAACCCAAAGTGATGAAATTTTGGAGCCGCCTGATGCTCCGGAAACGATTTATTATTGAAACCGTTTTTGACCAACTAAAAAACATATCTACATCAAGCATTCTCGGCACCGTAGTTGTATCAGCTTCACGGTCAACTTGTTGGCAAGGTTCATCACGTATTCATTTCAACCAAAAAAGCTGAGTATCAAGATGACTCGGCTTGATAAGCAAGCGCTTATGAAGATCTGAGGTTAAAAATAGGTACGATTAGTTGATTTTTTACCATATCAGGCAAAGACATCCACCCCTAAAAGTATCGTCAACTGTTCACGTTTTGCTTGATTTTTTACGTCCATATACGACGCAAGCGCAAAGCGACTTCTTCCATCAGGCAAATAATATTGAATTAGGTGATGTGTTTCTTCGACAAAACTAAGCTTTCGAGTACTAGCTGATCTTACAGTTCCAACAAGCGACCGCTTTGGTATTCCAACGCTTCTAGAAACATTGTCGTTCTTTTTACATCTAGCGTTAGGGGAATGCTGGATGGATTGTGATAATTTTTGAATAGAAACCATGGCAGACCTTATCAGCAATTATCTTGGATTTATTTTCTATTCGGTAATTTCTTCCATGTGACCGTATCTCGCAGGTACACAGAGCTAGCATGTTCAGCATTCACCTCTTCTCCACGTGCCAACGCATGATACGCCAACACCAACATATCTTGTGCTTCGGGGTAAAGTACACCGCTATCACTTATTTGTAGGTGTAGTTGGCTTGCTAGTTCTGGGTAGGCTTTCCAAACCGTTCCTGCGATCGACCAAGCACCCATGGAGAACGCTTGTACACGTTCAGAAAAAACTTGGATAAGGAGCTCAGGCGCCAACACAGCTTCTTCTTGAATCGTTACCCAATCACCATTCTCAAGGCAGTGAAACCCACCAACATAGATTTCATTCATTCGTGCATCAATAGCAGAAAGTACTTGTGCCGACTGTGTCAAGTTGTAGGCGCGCTGAGCCATAGCGGCCAATGTGGAAACACCAACCATTGGCAAATCAGCACCAAACGCTAAACCCTGTGCGATACCAACGCCAATTCGAACGCCTGTAAAACTACCTGGTCCACGTCCAAACACCAATGCGTCTAGCTGCGTCAACGTTAACTGAGCTTCAGCAAGTACGCTGTCTACCATCGGTAGGATTTTCCTCGTATGTTCGCGTGGCGCCACTTCGGAACGCACGATAATATTGTCATCCACCATGAGTGCAACGGAACAGTTCTCGGTAGCCGTATCAATAGCTAAAATTTTAGATGTCATTTCCGTCCTAACCGATACTAAAATTCAGCATCATCATAATAATATTATATTAATACAGTGAGAGATTCTCTGAGTTTTACTTAGTACTGTGTTCTCTAGATTCGCAGTAACCCGAGTAGTAACAACTTCCCACAATATCATATAGTCTCAATAAAGAGTTGTCGCAGTTGATCAATGCGTTTTCTCAGATTAATCGTAAAAAATACCCCACCCTGTTTGAACATAATCACTAAATCAGGGATTCAACCCCACAAGGACGACTTGTAGCTGGCAGACTTGAATTTTCGCCTTAACAAGGGCTCATCCTACACAGGAAACAGTAATATGTTAATAATAACATAGCTCAACGCTCTGCCTCTAATGTCGATACCCCATTACTATTCATAGTACGTTACCGTCTTCGTTGAATTAACCTAATAGTTCCGCTTCCCTTTCTCTTACTAGTACCAAGATAGAAAATCAAGTTTCTCGTGGAACCTTTCTGATAAATCTTCTCCAACTAGGTCTGCTGCAAAAGGAGAAGCATCGCATTCTTTCTCAATCCCATACAGCAACATATCAACCAGTTTATCTACACATCTTTAACTGTTCAGTTCCAGTAGAAAACAAGGAACACCCAAAATTGTATAGGCGTTACAATTAAATGTCCTCGGTAAGGCTAACGACTCTGCCAATTCAAGGCAAATCGATAGCTGAAATGGCTGTAATCATCGATCACCGCAAATATGATCGGTTTAAAATATAGGTACTTTATTGATACTGGTTTTTTTCGCGAATTGTTCCTGCAACCAACGAGGATAAATATTCAAACAAACATAACCTCCGATCTTCATAAGCGCTTGCTTATCAAGCCGAGTCATCTTGATACTCAGCTTCTTTGATTGGAATGAATACGCGAGGATCCCTACCAGCAAATTGACCATAAAGCTGATACAATTACGGTGCCGAGAATGCTTGATGTAGATATGTTTTTTAGTTGGTCAAAAATGGTTTCAATAATAAATCGTTTCCGGAGCATCAGGCGGCCCCAAAATTTCATTACTTTGGGTTTCATATTCTTTTTCACACCCGTTATTAGTGTCACTCCCTTGTCTGCGAGCTCCCGCTCCAATGGACTAGAAATATAACCTTTATCTCCGTATAAATCCCCTCAAAGCTCGTTAGCCATTTTGATACAGGATTTCTATCATCCATGTTAGTCGTCGTCACTTTGATTGAGATAATGC
>NZ_NBYY01000028.1 GCF_002464935.1 Candidatus Enterovibrio escicola | reverse complement strand
CGGGGTACTGGGAGGAAGAGTATCCTAGAAATGAAGCTGTAAAGGCTTTAAAATAGGACAAACTGGCGGAGTAAAAAAGGACAGGGGTTATCACAAACTCTCATTAGCAGAGACAGCAATGTTTCGCTATAAATAATTGCTCAGCCCTAAACTTACTCTTCATAATTATAATGCACAAGTTAGTGAATCGCTGGCAAATATGAAAGCTATGAACAAAGTTATAAGACTCAGTATGCCTGTTCGCCAACAGATAAATTAAAACTGTAAATAATATTGGGCTTAGTGCGTTATAGGCCTGATTTAATCAATAACACCGAGAAAAACACCAAATTTATTCTGGTATTAAATAAAGAAACAAGCCTTTTCGCCTATCAGTTAGCGAAGTGATTAAGATAGTGATCGCTTTCCATCAATCGGGGTATCGAGACTTCAAAACTTATTACATCCACTTTGTTTATCACTACCTCACCAACGAATTTTCTGAATTAGTTACCTACACGAGGATGTTCAAGCTCATGCAAGGTCTACAGGGATTGCCTTCGTTGATTCATCCAAGCTACAGATTTGTCACAACCTACGCATTCTCAGAATAAGGTTTTTAAAGGTACCGCGAAGCGAGGAAAATGAACTATGGGGTGGTTCTACGGCTTCAAATTTCACCTTATTATCAATGACCAAGGTGGCATTGTTTTAGTCAAAGTGACGACGGGTAACGTGAATGATAGAAAGCCTGTGTCGGAGATAGCTGACGAGCTTGGGGGTGTTTATATGGAGACAAAGCTTATATCTCTGATCCATTGGAGAGGGAACTTGCAAACAAGGGGGTGACACTGATAACGGGTGTGAATAAGTATATGAAACCCAAAGTAATGAAACTTTGGGATCGCCTAATACTCCGGAAACGATTGATTATCAAAACCGTTTTTGACCAACCAAAAAACATCTCAAAAATAGAGCATTCTCGACACCGTCGTTGTATCAGCTTTATGGTCAACTTGCTGGCGAGGCTCATCGCGGATTCATTTTAACCAAAGCAACCGAACATCAAGATGACTCAGCTTAATAAGCAATCTCTTATGCAGACATGAGGTTAACTTATTGAATACATGATAAAAAACTGTAGGTTGGTAGAAAAAGCAGGGACACATTTCCGACAAGACAGATATTTTACATAAATCTATTGGTATCGTGGTAAATATTCATTTCATTGAAATTGCTTAAACAGCCAGAGGGATTACACTGTCAACCTACTCATGTAGTTAATAGTCGTCTATTAGACGGTTTTTCTTTTTTACACGTAATTACGATGAGACCAGACAACATGATTATTCCAACGATACTTTGTGTCATCAGAGGTAATGGTGCAGTAGCAATATTTGAACCTCCGAATGCATCTACAGGGTCGCTGTAAACCATAAAAATGGCATCATTGAAGTCCTCGTCTGAAGCAATATTCCAATCATTAGAATTAGGATCTACTCGGTTCAGATCTTCAAAACCCATAATGACATTTTGTTCGGTCTCATCGGAAAACAGCATTGCTGTATGACGCGAATTGGAGCTAGAACTGCCAAATTCATACGTAAAATCTGCTTCTGGATTAAGGAAATCTAGACCGTAAAATGTTTGGTCATTCCCAGTAAGTACAGCATCAGAAACGGTATCTCCACCAGTATAAGCGTTTTGTGATAGGAAAAAACTGACGCTCTTCCCAGCGGAAATTGTTGCATCTGTTACTTGAACTGTATCACCAGTTAAGAGACTGCCACCGCTGCCAGATTTCGATAGATTAGAATACAAGAATCCGTAATCAACACCGTTTACAGCATCCAGTTCGGACAACGAGATAATACCGGAACTATCTGTATCAATGTCCCCTTTCGTCAAGTCTGTAAAACTATTGTTTTCAAAGGTGAAGTAACCAAGGCTATTTTTGTATCCTGCACCTTCATCTATGAAACTCATATAAACGTTAGCATCCTGATTTAAAGTTAAATAAGGATTAAAATCTGTATTGAGAAATGCAGGATCAACTGCTGTGGACTCTGGTAAAGAATCCTTAGCTAAGGTTATAAACGCTGGCTCAATGGTTGTGTTGATTATAGTTGGTGAATTTGCGTTTAGTGCGTTGGCACTAGACGTCACTAACATGAGTATTATCACGCGGAGTGCGTTTATTAGAACTATCATCGGTTATCTCCGTTTAGAAAACAATATGATTAAAAGGAATGTTCTCTGCTTTCTCACAGTGCTTTGGGTGAGCAATAGCGAGGGCAGGACCAGGGTACAACACGGCCTGTGTGGTAATTTTCCGTGCTAGCGAATATAGTGTTGTTTTCATCCAAAAGACTGTTCTAGGAAATGAATTGTATATAACTCCATCGAACAAGTACTTTGTGGTATAGCCAACTTGGTTAGCAAGTTTTTGCCAGAGACCTGATAATTCATCGCCATCAGGCATTACTAAAATGGCAAGGTATCCGTTGCACTGATGCATAGAAACTTGGAGTCCTTTTATACCGGTATCTGCGGTAAAATGAACTGTTGTCACCTCGTTTAATCCTTGTGTACGCATAAGGTTTATCAGCAACTTCTCAGCTAAGCCTTTTTCGTAAAAACCCTGTGTTGGTGATGGACTTTTACTGCGAATGGAAATGCCGCCCGCAACCATGGCCAACACAAATGATAAAGTTAAACAATCAATGATTGTGTTCTGTTTTTGCATAACGGATCCCCCAAAAAATGATGGATAAAGTTAAAACAACGGAGATAAACAAGTAGGTGTCTTTACCGAGAGCAGAATGCCACCACGCATGCCATTGCATGCTGATTCCCATGCTGAATAGGCGCATAATATTTAGGCTTAAAGTAAACAACATTAACGTCAGTACGACTGTACATTCACGCAGAGTAAAGGCAATTCCGTGCCAACGAGCAATTGCAAACCAACAAGTAAAAGCACTGATAAGTGTAGGGAGTGATGAGCAGTTTCTTAGCATTAACACTTGGTATTCTGAAGGACCTGCATAAACATTGCTAGTAGCATAACCACTTCCAGTAACCAACGATAAAATTGATGCTACTAACTTTGCATCAATCGCCAATACGGGTTCTGTGAACCATTTGAGAGCATAAAACACTAGTAGTGTTTGAAGGGCACAAACTGCAATAATTACTGCACATGTACGTAAACGTGTATTGCTGCGAAGGTTATGATTACCGATCCAAATAGCTAGGAACAACAAGACTGCCAGTGTGCCTTGAAAACTAGGAAAGGCCAATAAGATTGCTAGTGTGATTGCAAATACATTGTCTGTACAGCGTGGTTCTATTAGTGGGCTATTGATGAGTAAAAGAAAACTTAAACAAAGACATAATGTGGCAGGAACGGCATCAAATTCCGCCACTGTAGGCGAATCTCCTATGAAGTATGGTAAAGAGAGTGAAATCATAACACCAATCAATAAAGGTAGCACCAACCGTTGCAAGCTTGGTGTAGATACCCAGTGAACGATTTTTATCGAAGTTGTCATGGATAGAGCCAACGTTGAATTCATACCGTTTCCCTTAGATAGTAACGTAAAGATAGTGGAGGGAAAAGGCAGAGTTTTTGAGCTAAAATGAGCAAGCTCAATGGTCCAATAACAACCAAAACTAATCTCGCCATTGTTGGCAATTCGTATTGGCTGACATACAACCACATCAAACAAATTGCACTGCAAAACAGTAGGGAACTAACGGGATATGGAAGGTAATAAAGTGATTGACTAACAGAAAAAAATAACACCAATCTTAAGGCTTGTGTGAAAACTAGGGAAGTAAGGATACCAAATACACCATATTCTCCACCCAACCATAAAAGTGTTGTGATCGCAACAATGGCAGATATGATATTAATACCCAATTGTGCGTAGGACGTATCACTGGCATAGCTTCCAAGATTAACTAGTTCCGCCATTTCTTTGAACAAGGTAGCAGCAATCAGTAAAGGGGTAAATTGTGCCGCCAACCGATAGCTATCGGGGAGCAGCATATAAATGGCTACTGGTGATAACATGGTGACAGCTATGGCAATGAGCATTACAAGAATCAAACCGTAGCCTGTAATGCGAGCTGCATTTTCACGGCCATTTAGCGCGTACAGTACATCAAAGCGTTTCGGCGTCCACCACATCCCAAATGGTTGTAGTAAAAGTACGACAGCTAATGCAAATTTTGAAGCAACACCAAACTGCCCAACGTTTTCTAATGAACTGATTTCTGCCAAGACCCAACGGTCTAACCCATTTAATGGGAAGGCCATCAAACCGCTTGCCATTATTGGCAAGCTATAAATTAGCGACTGTTTGCTGATTCTTTTACAGAAAGACACTCCAGTGTCTTTGATTTGGAGTATTGCTAGGATTAGTGCTTGAATAATGGTAGCGACAAAACCTGCCTCAAGTACGCCATCAATACCTCTCTCCATCTGCAACGCAACAACCGTTAAACCGGCCTGAAAAAAGGCACGACCCACAGCAACGGAAAAAAATGAAAACGCATAATTCTGCATACGCAGCCAACCGAGTGGCACGGCAATACAACCTTCCAATGCTAACATCAGAAGCACCAATCGTAATTGATAGGTACTCAGATCCTTTGGCACATAGTCGTCAAGCAAGGATACCAACGTCCATACCATCGATATTACTAGGATACCAATGATCAGGGTCAAAGTAAATATTCTGGCAGCTATCAGCTTACGTTCACGTTCAGAGGTAGAGCCTCCCACAAAACGATATAAAGTATCCTCTAAGCCAAGGCCAATGAGAATACTACCAAGGATGGCAATACTGCTGATGATCTCGAGCTTACCGAATTCAGCTTGGGGTAAATGGTGTGTTATAAATGGGAGCATCAGTAAAGAAATTCCTTTCATTAGAGCGATGCTGCTACCGTAAAGTAGTGTTTGTTTCATCACTGACGACAGGACTTTGATTTTTAACGATAAGGCATTCACTCAGGTATTCCTTTTCGTCTATACTACTTAAGCGGATGCGTCAGTTGTTGTAATCAAATGATCGCAAATCGTCGAGAAACACAAGTCGGCTCGATATTGTTGGGCGATGACTTTAGCTGTAATACCCAATTCTTTTACTTTCATTAAATTATGCTGTGCGTGTACGATCGCCTCTGAGAGGCTGTTTACATTATCAGGTTGGTATTTGAGGCAGTTGATGTTATGGATCAATTGTTTGTCCCAAAATGCTCCATCTGCGGGAATAATAACACACATTCCTGCCGCCATTGCCTCAAGAATCGAGAGCCCAAACGGCTCTCTGGTGCTGGTGGAGATGAAAATATTTCCATGGGCACGGATCTTGTCAAGGTTATCAGGGGAATTATGCCAGAATACCTTGCTCATTGGATGTGGTGCTTTGCTGACAGGCAGGTTATTTTTCGTTGGACGAATGTAGCAAATGTGGGTTTCTGGTCGCTTGCTCGGTGAGATTTTACCTAGCGATGATATCAATGTGTCTAACCCTTTCCATTTTAAGAGAGACGCAGCCCAATATAGGACGGGGCAGTCATATTGACATTGACTCGGCCATACCTGTGTAGGTAAACCATTACAGAAAGGCTGAAAGTTATGATGTGCTGCTATATTGGTATGGAATCCCGCAGCACCTACGGCTGATGACAGTGAGTTCTGCGAGGTATTGAGGAAGAAAACGTTATCTGCAGCCATTAGGCATCGACCAATGGTACGTGATACTGCAACGGGTCCATGAACCATTTGCACTAAACTGAAATTCAGTATTGGTTTGACTAAATATAACGCGAAATCGACCCCAGGTCCAGATGCAGCCAGTGCTGTATGCATCCGACCCGCAAAAAGACGTAACCAAATTAGTTGTAATGCAATCAAAACATGACGCACAAAATAACGTATTCCATGTTCTGCGGTTTCTAGCATGCAGGGCATGTGAAGTATTGAAACATAGGCCTGAGATGACGCCCAGCTATCAGGATCTGCAGTTAAAATCGATACACGTACATTTTTATTTTTTAATTGACTAAGAACGTGATTTGTCGATATTTTCGAACCACCAGCAAAGGAAATAGGATCAAGGATCACGATATGCTTTAATCGACTCATGATGCCTTCTTTGGTAAGGAAAGATGATAAAACAGAGCTAATGTTGATAACATAGATTTGTTCTGTGTAATGTGGTTTTGTTTTACACTGGATACTTGCGATCTGAGGTGTTTACGTAATCGCCTCTTAACAAAGTTAAATGATGCTTGAAGTGGTGGAAGGATTTGCCAATGGCTATGCCATTTCAGTAGCATCGATGGGTCAGAAATTAAAGTTTTGTACAAACGTTCAAACTTTGTGGTATGTGACTGAATGGTGAAGTGCGACATGACATGATTATAGCCATTTTCTCCCATTTCAATACGTTGAGT
Organism: Candidatus Enterovibrio escicola; assembly: GCF_002464935.1. Lineage (GTDB taxonomy): Bacteria > Pseudomonadota > Gammaproteobacteria > Enterobacterales > Vibrionaceae > Enterovibrio > Enterovibrio escicola. The sequence goes on along the minus strand of NZ_NBYY01000028.1, from coordinate 138,710 downwards.
TTTATTGATAAAAAGGTGGAACATCGCTTGTGCTATGGCGTGAGAATCTTCCTCTGGTACCAACAGTCCCGTTCTTTGATGTGAAACTACACTTGGAATACCACCGGTACTTGGTGCGATTACAGGCAACCTGCTCAGGCCTGCTTCGGCTAATGTCAAGCCAAAAACTTCTTCACGGGCGCCAGATACATATAGATCGGTACCTCCACGCATTAAACCAACCACATTATGCTGCTCGCCAATCAAATGGACATGATGTTCAAGATTTTCGTTCCTCACTTGTGTGTTTAAACTTTCATGTTCTGGGCCTTCACCAATCACTACTAAATGAATAGGCAAACAAATTTCACGAAGCTGTCTGCAGGCATCAATCAGTAGATCTATACCTTTTCTGGTTATTAATGAACAGATGCTAACTGCGACAAATGCATCACTGGGTAATAACAGCATACTACGTAGATCTCTTATCGGTTGAGCTAAGAGTGCTTCAGTATCAATCCCATTGGGGATAACTTGACAACGCTCCACTCCTATTCCATCGTCTAATAGTTGATCAATGACGGGTTGGCTTACACCGACAATTTTGCTGACATGGTACAGACCTAAGGTAATGCGGTCACGCAGTGGATAACGTGAATGAAGATGTAAAACTAAAGGAAGTTTCCTAGAACGAGAGACTAAATTCAACCACTGACTTGGCGCACCACTATTTGAATGGATCAATGCAATGTCATGTTTGTCAACTATCGATAAACCTTGACTAACGAGTTTGCTGTATCCATGAAAATTATATATTGGAGAATATTCTCCAAACAGTAACGGGAATGAGGTGACATATACATCAATATTGAGTTCTCTGATCGTTTCAGCAAGAAGCTCATTGTTACACCAAAGCACTGGGTTATAGTGTGTTCTATTTATGTGAGTAAGAAGATTAATCAAACAGCGTTCGCTACCTCTAATCCAGCTATCACCATAATGCACAAACAGCACATTTTTCGCTATTGATTTAGTGTGAAGAGCTGAATGCATATTTTCTTTCTTCCGTCGGTTCAGTGACGTTATGACAGTGAATGCTGATTTATTTGGCTCGCAAAACAGTCATGTTTGAGAAAATAACCAGTATTGGTGTCGTTGATAATTTTTGATGCCATATATCAAAAGCAAAGAACGAGCCATGTTGTTAACACATTGAATCATTATAAAATCATTCAATGTGTATCATTCTTATTATTCTGAATCTGTGCAAAATGACTCATTGTGCAAGTCAATAAATTAATAAATTATTACTTTGCGGATGTGGCGTAATCCTCAAGTAATTGAGGAACGACCTTTTCGGTAGAGTAACGTTCTTGTATCGTGGTGATTGCATCTTTCCGCCATTGCGCCCGCTGATTTTCATTACTTTCATTCCAGTGATGAATAACAGACGCCATGCTTGTTAAATCACTTTGCTTGACCAGCCAGCCGTTCATCCCATGTTGGATAAGTTGGTCTAGTGACCCGACATTAAAAGCAACGACGGGAATACCGTGAGCCATCGCTTCTAATGCTGACATTGGTAATCCTTCAGATCGAGAGGGAACCACTAAAAGGCCTATGTGTGGCCAGATATTGCGCATTTCTACTTGTAGGCCATGAAACTTTAGGTTTTTTGGACCGTTTCTTTCTAATTGTTTGCGCATGGGACCATCACCGTAGAGATGGAAATCAATTAAGGGGAAAATTTTCGCAAAATGAAGAAATCGTTCTGGACCTTTTTCTTTACTCAGACGTCCTACAAAAGCAACTTGATTACCAAAAGAAGGAGATAGTGATTGGATGCTGACAAAATTGTCTGTGAGCTTTGCTGTGCACGGTATTGTGGAAAGGATCGGTGAACTAATGGCGTAGACATGATTAGCAAGAAAAGCAGTGTAACGGTCTAACAAATCATACCACTGAAGCTTACCGTCCTTGTGTTCGCCACTGTGGAACGTACTCGCACAGGTTATTCCCATTAAACGTGAAATTGGCCGCATCAAAATACCCGCTTTATATCCATGAGTGTGAATGACATCCGGTGTTTCTTTTTTAAGAAAATACCTAAGTGATGTAATACACCCATCAAGCATAATGCAGTTAAGACCAGAAAAAAGAAGCCGACTCTCAAGTGGGTGATGACCATAATCTTTAAGAAAAACAACACTAACTCGATTATGTGCATTGCTCAGTCCCAACGCCAATTGCTCAACGTGTGATTCAATGCCACCAAAACCGCTGCTATCCAGTACCAACCAGATCTTTTTACTTCTTTGTAGCATATTAGCTCCATAAATATCAGTTATGGTATTCATCGATGTTTGTAACTGATACATATAAATACGATAGCAAAGATAGTGCCAGTACGTTATTCTGCGTTCTTTAGTGAAAAAATGCTATTTCCGAGGAAACGTAAAGTTGTTATTTTTTAGGGAAAATCACGAAAGCCATTCCCTAACAAAGACTAATGCAATGTAGCTTGAATTTCTCGACTCATTCCTATATCTTCTCTTTAATTCCAACCTTAAAAATAGTTTCAGTATTTATTTAATCTGAACTGCGTATAAGAAATAAACTAAATGTCAAAGGCGCGATCTGATCGTTTGAAATAAACTATTGACTGCACAAGGACTTAGGCATGAATAGCTTAGACGCTGTTTTCATCGATGTCGACGACTTCTGCCAGACTTTCCTTCCTGCATAGGAAGGACACCTAATTTCTTCAGGTATTAAACAAAGAAATAAGCCTTTCCGCCTCTCAGTTAGCGAAGTGATGACGATAGTGATAGCTTTCCATCAATCTGGGTGTCGAGACTTCAAAACCTATTAAATCCCCTTTATTTACCGCTACTTCACCAACGAATTTCCTGAATTAGTCAATTACACGCGAATGCTCAAGCTCATGTAAAGTGTTCTAATTCTGCTTTGCTCTTACTTCACTCACCGTCAGGCAAGGCTAACAGGGATTGCCTTCATTGATTAGTCTAAGCTACAGGTTTTTCACAACCTACCCATTCTCAGGTATCAGGTTTTTAAAGGTACCAAGAAGCAAGAAAAAGGAATAATAGGGTGGTTCTACGGTTTCAAATTACACCTTATTATCAATGATCAAGGTTGGCATTACCTCAGTCAAAGGGATGACAGATAATGTGGATGATAGAAAGCCTGTATCGGAAAGGGTTAACGAGCTTTAGGGGTGTTTATACGGAGACAAAAGTTATATATCTGATCCATTGGAGCGGGAACGTGCAGACAAGGGAGTGACACTGATAACGGGTCTAAAAAAGAATATGAAATTAAAAGTGATGAAACTTTAGGACCGTCTGATCCTCCGGAAATTATTTATTATTGAAACCGTTTTTGACCAACTAAAAAACATATCCTAAATTAGAGTATTCTCGACACCGCCGTTATATCAGCTTCATGGTCAACTTGCTGGCGGGGCTGATCGCGTATTCATTGCAACCAGAGAAGCCGAGCATCAAGATGACTCGGTTTGATAAGTAAGCTCTTATGCAGATCTGAGGTTAATTATATTGGAAAAACTATTTTGGGAATAAATTATATTTAGTACAGTGTTTGGAATTAATTCAGTAGCCATGTGTGTAAGGTACTAAATAGATCAAATTGAGAAAAATCTTTCTTTTTCTTCAAAGCGCATGTCAGATTGGCGAATCTTAACCATCAGCAAAGGGAGGACTTATAACAACATTTGAAAACAGAAAGTTAGATTTATTTTACCTAATTCAGAAAAAGATTCGTCTGAACGAGCTGAAAACTGGGAAATCAGCATGGTCAATTATTATTCAACAATTAGAAATTTAACAACTGGCCAATCCTTTGCATAGTGAGAGCTAACTTATTCCGAAATTTGTAGAGGTAAATATGGCGAGTTACCTAGTCACTGGTGGTTGCGGCTTCATTGGTTCTCATTTAGTTGACTCTCTCTTGGTGGATGGGCATCATGTAAAAATCATCGATAACCTATCAACAGGTTCACTTGATAATGTACCACAACATTGTGAACTTCACGTTGCGGATATTTGTCATGCCGGAGTGTTGAATGCCGTAATGCGAGGTGTAGATGGTTGTTTCCATCTTGCTGCGATAGCGTCTATTCAGCGATCTAATGAAGAGTGGTTGAAAACCCACGACGTGAATCTTACGGGTACTATTCGAGTACTTGAAGCTGCGAGATCTGCAAAAACACCTGTGGTATACGCTTCATCAGCTGCAGTTTATGGTGATAATGTGGATATGCCGTTATCTGAGTGTTCAATTGCTCGTCCACTTACTGCCTACGGTGCGGATAAATTGGGTTCGGAACTGCATGCACGTGTTGCCTCACTCGTTCATGGCGTACCTACAACAGGGATGCGTATTTTTAATGTATTTGGACCTCGTCAAGATCCGAAATCGTCATACTCTGGTGTTATTTCTATTTTTGCCGGTAAAGTGATGAGGGATCAAACACTGACCATATTTGGTGACGGTGAGCAAACCCGTGACTTTATTTATGTAGCTGATGTTGTAAGATTCCTATCTGCGGCGATGCAAAATATTTCGGTCTCTCCAGATATTTTTAACGTCTGTCGTGGTGATGCAATCTCGGTGAATCAGTTAGCCTCGATATTGATGTCGCTAGTGGGATCGCAAATGAATATTGAACATTTACCTGCACGACGAGGAGATATTCGTACATCTATTGGCAGCCCCGCTTGGGGAGCAAAAGAGCTTGGAGTAGTAGCAGATATTACTGTTACACAAGGACTTCGTGAGTTACTGCTCGATCTTTCGGATGTTAATAGATCTAGCTTGTCTGTGGAGTAATAAGTTTATTCAGGAAGGGGCGGTCTGCTGATAAAACAGTCCTGATTTGAAACTAACTGCCTTTCATTTCATCGGGAATTATATCCCCTAAAGTGATATTTCGCCGGCATGTCCAATATTATACGCTATGTTGATTGAAACTAAACTTAAACCTCATCAGTCTCCCACACTTGCTTCTTACGATACAAGGTTGAAGGGCTGACTTGAAGAAGTACAGCAGCTCTCAATACATTGCCATCGCAAAATTCAATGGCTTGTTGGATTGTATCGCGTTCAACGTCTGCCAACGGACGAATATTTAAATCGTCGAGGGCAGTGTGATTATCCACTTTTGCAATAGGCTCAATGGTTTCTGCTACATAGATAGCTGGAGACAGTGATTGTATTTCACGATCGCTCAATGTTCCATTTAGTGGTGGGGGAAGTTGTTTCATGTGTACCGTATCTCCATCGTGAAGTACGACAACATTTCGGATTACATTCTGAAGTTGTCTAACATTACCAGGCCAGGAGTAATGCCGTAGTACGACTTCAACTTCAGGTGTGAATTGAGTGAATGATTTGCCTTCTTCTTCCGCGTAAGTGTGCAAAAAACGGGTAGCAATGGTTAGAATATCATCGCCCCTTTCACGCAAGGGAGGAAGAGTTAATGGCACGACATGCAAACGATAGTACAAGTCTTCACGGAAACGCCCAGCAGCCACTTCTTGAAGAGGATCCTTATTTGTTGCACAGAGAAACCGAATGTCGACACTTTCTTCTTTGCTACCTCCAACTTTCTGATAACGCCCAGTCTGAATAAAGCGTAGTAATTTTTTTTGCAATTCCAAATCCATTTCACCAATCTCATCAAGGAACAGGGTACCACGATCTGCCTGAGATGCAGCGCCTTTCCGTTCACTGCTGGCACCCGTAAATGCTCCTTTAACGTGACCAAAAATTTCGCTTTCCATCAAATCATGAGGAATAGCTCCACAGTTTAATGCGATAAATGCTTGCTTTGAACGTGGACTTTTAGCATGAATGGCTTCGGCACACACTTCTTTCCCTGTGCCACTTTCTCCAGTAATGAATACTGTGGCTTTACTGGGAGCTGCGGCATCAATAATGCGGTAGACATTTTGCATCGATAAACTTGCACCAATGAAACCTTGATACGTGTTACGTTCAAAATTAGTTTGAATATCTTCGACAAGGTTTTGTAAACGGGCATGTTCTAACTGGTTTCTGATAGTAATTCTTAATCGTTCGGCACTGACAGGCTTTTCTAGAAAATCATCAGCACCCTGTTGCATGAGTTCAACTGCCGTATCAACTGAACCATGATTAGTCACGATGATCACCCCACAGGGCAATGCCTGTTGCTTGATCCAGCGCAGGATATCTTGTCCCGCCATATCTGGGAGTTTGAGATCCAACATAATGAGGTGTGGTGTAGAACTTTTAAGGTATTCAAGAGCAGCTTGTCCCGTTGCTATACATGTTAACTCGATCGGTTCTCCTGATAAATATTGGACATACAAATTCGATAAGGGTTTGGAATCTTCGATAACTAGAACTCGATATCTTGACTTCATGTTTCTTCCTCTCCCCTAGTGGGTCTACCTACGTCGTACCTCAAAAGCGTTGTGAAAATAATCTATCTGATTGCAAATGTATACATTGAGTGTATGACAGATCTCAAAAAAACCAAGTGCTTCCGCATTATAATATCGTTGAAGATATTAACATTCTTTTATTTTAAGTTGTTAATCCTTTATGTAAACGTTGCTCCAATGCAAGAAGAGAATCAGCTGCGGACTCATCTAACAGTGCTGCATAGTATATTGCTTGGTCATATTTCTGTTCTAAACACAACCTTTCAATATTACGACATAATTGAGCAAGGGCACTGTTTCCGTATGCAGCTGCGCTACTACACAAGGTATGCGCTTCAAATTTTAACGTGTAATAGTCATTGACATGTGCTGCAGTGGCGAGTTTTATAATTCGCATTTTAGCATCTTCAATATAACATGTAATAAGGCTTGGGACAGCTTCGGCAGAGGTATCTGCCACCAATTGGGTAATGGTTGTTTCTTCGACTAGCGGTTCTTGTTTAGTACGAACTTGATGGTTAAACTTATCCGTGTTCTCAACCTTCTCAGCATATTTTAAATCGTACTCGTATTGCCAGTGTGCCAGACAATCTAGGAGAGATTGTCGTGTCACGGGTTTGGAGATAAAATCATCCATGCCTTGGTTAATAAAATGTTCTTTGTCGCCACAAAGAGCATGAGCTGTTAGTGCAATGATGACCACGTCCTTAGCAGGTGAGTCCATTTTTCGAATGCGATGAGTAGCTTCCACTCCGTCCACTTCAGGCATAGAAACATCCATTAATACAATATTATAAGGGATCTTGCTGACTGCATCAATGGCCTCTCTCCCATTACTGACGATATCAGTGGAAAGACCGGAAAGTTCTATCATAGTGCGTAATACGACTTGATTAATGGGGTTGTCTTCGGCTAAAAGAATTCGCATATCTTTACTAATGCATATTATTATTAATGAGAAGGAGACAATCAATAAGCAAATTCTCTCTCAGTGTAGAAATAAAATCCGATTTTACTACCAATCTTAATTTCCACGTAAATATAAAGGTTGATCCTCTTCCCTCTTGGTTAACGACTAAAATGTCGGTTTCCATCATAGGGACCACTGTTTATTGAGGGAAACCTCGAATTTACTATCTTCATATCTACGATTGTACGGGTTTTCTCTCGTGGTATGTTTGTCAAACATAGGTAGTTGAACTCCCTTTCTAAGGCAAATCCCTGCATGAAATATATTGACGGGCAATTGATAAACATTGATGTCTTACATTGGTCTTTGATGTATATTGACACTCGTTCTTTTGGGATATATTTGATGGTATTAGACACTACATTAAGTAACATCCGTCGAATACGTTCGCCATCAGCAATAAGGCTTACTGGGTGTTTAATTCGATAGGGTTTTCTAATGTGGGACACTTGTCGATCGCTTGTGGGTAGAAAACGCATATGTAATCCAGATCTTTATTTTTTGACGAAGTGGTAATTTCGATGGGAAATTCATGACTACTTTCTCTGCTAACGATCAGATGAATATTATGGTTGAAAATAGTACTTTCTCCAGTGTTAAGTAAGTGCTTTCCAGCATTCTTAATAAGATTGATAAAATCAATTAGATAGGATAAACATGTCATAAAAAACGTGTAATAGCATAATATTTTAATATTGATACAACATTATGGTGTAGTTAAGTAACCCGCTAGTGAAGACACAGCATCAGCTAATGATTGACATTAAAATGAGCGTACCGTTTAACCATAGCAGGCGTTGAGCGAGCCAGCCAAAGCATCATTTTTAATTCGGTTTTTACCTAGATGAATGTCCCACTGAAATCCACTACATACCACCTGCATTAGTAATGCGTTCGAGAACCGTAAAAATCAAGTACCGTTTGCCGCATCGAGGAGCTATCGCCCACGTCGTTATTGATACCACAGCCCTGAAGGTATACGACGAAGGTTAATGTAAAACGCGTAAACACGGTAAGGATAAGCGGCGTATCTAGCGCAAACTTCATCTTGCCGTTGATGTGCCTACTCATGAGGTTATTGCTACAGAAGTTAGCCTTGTTTCTGTGGGTGATAATGAGGTTTCACCTATAATTGCTTAACTAATTACGACGAAAGATACAGCAAATCAGTGTTGATAGATCCTATGACAAAAAAGCATGTCACCACGTACTGAAAAACAAAGGAATAATGCCCAATATTCCACCTCGAAGCAACGCGGAGTACTGGGAGAAAGGGCATCCTAGAAATGAAGCTATAAAGATGTTAAAAGAGGACAAACTGGCGGAATGGAAAAGGACAGGAATTATCACAAATGCTTATTAGCAGAAACAGCAATGTTTCGCTATAAAATTAATCATATTTCCACTTCCGCAGACCACGCGTTTTATAGCAATGAATGCTAGGATGACGTTTTTATATTCCACATCAAAATGCAGACAATTGACGTCTATCACGTCAAGCATTTTTAATACGAGTCGTTCCTTTGTTTTGTTGTTATAGTGAATTACGAAGTCTTCTCGGGGCTGATTCTCGTATACAAAATCCCAAACGCCTAAGCTAACACACATGGTATCAATGCCGATGTGCGTTACATTATATCGCGCACAAAAATCATCTATCTGGTCCAATTGATATTGAAAATTGAGTCCTCGCCAATTGTGTTTTTCTAAAATCATGAAACAGTCAGATTCTGCAAAAAGCGGAGCGATAACGAGAACAAAAACCATATCAATTAACCACTAGAGGACGAAAATAAATTAAAGCATACACCATGCTTTTGGTAGGAGAACCGAACCAACTCCATCCCTCTCCCACAAAATACACATTTTAAGGGATTACGACTTGCTACCTCTTCGAAACGCTCTACATAACTGATATGTTTGGTGTAGCTCATCATTGCATCCCACCAAGTCTCCTGCTGCCATAGCTATCACTTTATACCAGTTCTTAAAGCTCGCTGTCACTTGAAGGCCATGATATATTACTCGGTGAAATTATTTAGGAAAAATGTGCTGAACTAGCCTACCAACAGATACCTGAACATCTACTGTCTCATACGTTTTCAACTTCGTTTTATGTAATTGATAGTGATACCTGACTTGATGACCGTCATACCCACCTATCCTAACCTGAACTGCATAAGCGCTTGCTTATCAAGCCTAGTCATCTTGATGCTCAGCTTCTTTGGTTGAAATAAATACGCGATGAGAGCCGCCAGCAAGTTGCCCATAAAGCTGATACAACTACGGTGCCAAGAATGCTCGATTTGGGATATATTTTTTAGTTGGTCAAAAACGGTTTCAATAATAAATAATTTTAGGAGCATCAAGTAATTTTAAAGTTTCATCACTTTGGGTTTCATATTTTTTACACCCGTTATTAGTGTCACTCCCTTGTTTGCAAGTTCCCGCTTCAATGGACCAGAGATATAAGCTTTATCTCCGTATAAACACCAACAAAGCTCATCAACCATTTCCGATACAGGGTTTCTATCATCCACGTTAGCCGTCGTCACTTTGACTGAGATAATACCACTTTGGTCATTGACCATAAGGTGTAATTTGAAACCGAAAAACTACCCCATCATTCCTTTTCCTCGCTTCGCGGTACCTTTAAAAATCTGATATCTGAAAATGCGTAGGTTATGACAAACCTATAGCTTAGATGAATAAACAAAGGCAATCCCTGTCGGCCTCACCTAACGGTGAGTGAAGTAAGAGCAAAGCGGAACTAGGACACCTTGCGTGAGTTTGAGCATCCTCCTTTAACTAATTAGTTCAGGAAATTCGTTGGTGATGTAGCGATAAATAAAGTGGATGTAATAAGTTTTGAAGTCTCGATACCTCGATTGATGGAAAGTTATCACTATCATCATCACTTCGCTAACTGAGAGGCAAGAAGGTTTGTTTTTTTGTTTGGAACTGGAAAACATATTAGGTATTTTTCACATGCAGGAAGGAAAGTCTAGCAAAAGTCATCGACATCGACGACAACAGCGTCTAAGTTATTCATGATAAAGTCCTTATGTAGTCAATAGTTTTTCTTCAAACAATCAGATCTCGACTTGGAGATTTAGTTTATTTTTTATGTGCAGTTCAGGTTAATTACACCCAACAAAGCAAACAAAACCTAGTTTTAAAGGTTATGAATTTAGTGAGTACTTCCAGAATTAAATGCCAAGATGAATACACCAGTATCGCCTCCTCCTTTTTAGCTATTAAACGGAAACAAACTGGGCATGACCCCATGCCATTTGCGACTGAGCGTACAGAAAAAACTGGACATGCTGACAGTTTCTTTACAATACCCCCACGCAGTGGCATGCAAAGGATTAAACGTAACCCTGCAGCACACATTAACGATACGCGTAGATTTATAATGGCGAAAGAAAACAGTATCAACGTAAAGAAGTCATGCTGGTCGTGAATGAATCAACCGCATTTAAATTTAGTGGGATTGAGCGCATTGACACAGAAAACTCTATCGCTTGTAGTATGTAGACTTTGATGAAGCCTATGAGTTTTATACACCTCAGATTGAGCCAAGTGCATTATCGGCATTATTGTTTGCTAACTCCTATCACGGAACCATTATTGAGGGCGTACACGTATTTTATCGAAAGATTTTATTGAAATTGACGAATTGTCATTTCTTATAAAAATGAATATTTGTAAGGAGTTAATCACGTTCGGTTACGCATATTATCAAGTTTTTAGAAAACTATTGGGAGAGCAATTACATCTCTGTCACGTCATGATGAAACACACCCGTCGTGGCAACAATAATCGGTTCTTTCGATTAAATCATGATGACATCAAGACTGAATATAAGGAAAATTAAATCAGATAAATTAGTCATTACGATCCTAATCAAAAATATTTACACCTTACCTGACTACCTTTCAGGTATTAAATCGGCGTTTCTTTCTCAAGATGAAACACGCTTTCAGCGTCGCTATTACAAGAACGGGATGCACGTGGGATTTATTCTTTACATGACCGATCTCACTATGGGCCCTATCGTCGAAGAAAATCTAGCTGAAGCATTAAGAAAATCATGCAGGGTGGGCAATTTCTCATCGAGATTAATTAATATTCCAAACGATCAAGAAAAAGGAGTTCAACGGACCCCAGTGGATAAAATTGGCTTAAAAGATAGAATTGAAGGGATTAAGAAGAATATCATCATAAGAAATCAGAGTGGCTCACCGCTACTCAGCGGTGATTCAGTGGCATATCACCGCCAGAAGGCTCAAGCCTCGGTAACCCCTTAAAATACAGTTAAATGTATTATGAAAATGAAATTAAATCGCTACAGAAACTCTTATTAGAAGTTAACCGCATCATGCCTAACAATAAGCGGATTGCTTGTGAATCACCCGTCAATAAAAACGAGTCAGCGTAATATTTAAAATATAGACATTAAATTGATAATGATCCATAAACGTGATATAGAGCTACAAATTTAACCTTATATTGATTCTCTGGTTAATTGTTTTCCTTGGGCAACAGCGTCATCCTCAAAGCCTCAAAGCATAAGTGAATAACATGCGAGATGCGAGGCTGCAGCCTTGACCACAAATCGAGTCAAGTAATTTTCGTTTAAACAATCATAATATAACGTTGGAAACATCAGTGTTGTACGTCGGTTAGTGCATATGGTGGTATGGGTAAAATGGCATTGAGGACACATAGGCTTGTAAGTTAACATTGGCTATTATCTTTAACGAATTACTACCATTCTATCGCATGTAATTATAAAAACAAGGACGCTGTAAAAGCCTGCTAAAAGTTGGTAGAAGTAGAGAGATTTGAACTCCCAATACGTGGATTTAGAATCAACAGGATCCCCTATAGATACGCCCACTAAATATAACTCAATGATTAATATGTAATACCTAACCAATAATCTATGGGGATCACTCTAGGGAAATAAATGGTACATCTCTGGCTCCCTTGGGGGAAGACTCGCCGAGAAAGCTATTTAGTTTTATCACGAATACACGGAATAACATGAAACCAAAAGTGATGAAGCTTTGGGACCCTCTTCTGTTGAGAAAATAATTTATCATCGAAACTAATCTTGAGATCAACTAAAAAATATATCCCAAATCGAGTACTCTTCGAAACCGAAGTGGTATGAGATTTATAATCAACATTATTACTGGATTCAGTACTTATACGATCCAACCAGAAAAGCCTAGTGTTAAAATTACTCAGCTTGAAAAAGCCGTGTTTATACAGATCTGCGGTTACTTATCTGTGAAGTAGATAAGCAATGGTTTTTCGTGGATAACAAAAATAGCCAGTGAGGGTTTTTGTATGCTTGGGCATTTTAATTGAAAAATAATATTGTTTACACATCCAGTTGTCGTGGAAAAAAGACATTCAATTTACTTTTAATCGGTTATCCATATTCAATATTGCATTTTGGTTCATGGGCAGTTTCAACGTGTACGATATCCTTTCCAAGGATACACACCTTGTAGTAAAGATCTATACACAACGCATTGATAAGAAAATGTCACCCTCCGTACACGCTTAAGACGACTCAATCGGAAAACGATTAGATACTCAAAATTACCGGAAATGTACGACAAAGGGATCGATAAATTTATTGAACGTGGGTATTACCTTTAAATTATAATCAACTTATTGGATACATGAACCAGTGCGTTTTCCTAGCTACAACGACAAGTGTTCTTAATATGCAATATGCTCTAGCTAGATTCCTGCACTTTGAGAGGGATTTTTAGCCATAATAGAGAACTTTTCTTAGTATCTGAATCGTAGTTAATACACACTATTGATGACGTTGGAAACGTCGTGAGCTGTAATCCTAACACCAACTCTTCTATCAAATAGCCAACCAATGGCAGATGTGAAATCACCAAAATAGAAGTTTTCTTTTTTACTGAGACCAACGCTCGCAGATACGTCGAAACTTGATCACTTTTACCATATGGGGTAATACAATTATCAATCATGACTGTCGTAGCTTGAGGCAATTCTTTCTCACACGCATTCCATGTTTGTTGAGCACATAAGTAAGGGCTAACTAATACAACATCTAGATGTTCATTTGGTAACTGTTCGGACAACAACTTCGCCATTGCGGAAGATTTCTACTTTCCAAACTTAGTGAGTGGACGCTCTTCATCCTTAACCGAAAGTATCTGGGCTTCACCATGACGCATAATATAAATGTGCATATTTGTGCTGCGGTTTTCTGTAGTTCAAATCATACTACCAGCGCCAAGCATATCCAGAAACGGTCAATCACACAGATATTTGTTTCAACATCCTACTTTGGTCATAATGTAAACCTTATCTCTACCAGTTGAAGATGTATTGTGCCATGAATTAAGGGTTTAATTACGACACTTTGCAATTAAACTACTAATATCATTTTTTAAAAAATCCGCACTAAGCATAAGAAGAGTTATAGTAAAATCTGGTGTACAGCTTCCAGAGCAGTATCCTGATGGTTGACGTTTATTGCACAAATGCTATCTCTGAATTTCACGCCTTTGATGATATCCGAAAGTAATTTAAAGCCTCACAGGCTACGCCGGTTTAACCTTAGCGGTTCTCATCAGTTTGCAGGCCATTACCAGTATCATTTTCCGCTTCCACAATTCTTGGTTTTGTTCGTTCTTAGCCTCACCGTTTCATACATTGATTTAATGGAGTTTGTCGTTCGAATATGTATCCAGTACTCGGAGATAAAATCGTAAAATGCCAGCATTTCCACTTTGTCTTTGGTCAGGCACTCCGTTGCTTTGGGATATTTAGCACCACATCGTGTTTCGAATTGACCTCTGACTCCCTATACGCATCGACAACAGCTAGAACTTTCTTGCAGCAGACATCCTCGACGCTGATGACAACAAGCAGGCAAAGCTTGTCATACATCCAAACTTTGCAGTAAATACCATCGGATTAAATGTAGATACACCACCGTTTACTTAACCCGAGCTGAGAATAAGAAATGAACCAAATGCCTAAGTCGATATTTGATTGTTTGAGAAAAACTATTGACTGCATAAGGAGTTGAGTATGAATAACTTAGACGCTATTTTGTTGATGTAGATAACTTTTGCCAGACTTTCCTTCCTGTATGATAAAAATACCTAATTTCTTCCGGTATAAAACACAGAAATAAGCTTTCTCGCCTCTCAGTTACCGAAGTGATGACGATAGTGATAGATTTTCATCAATCAGGGTATCAAGACTTTAAAACTTATCACATCCACTTTGTTTGTCACTACCTCACTAACGAATTTCCTGAATTAGTTAGTTACACGAGGATGCTAAAACTCATGCAAGGTATCCTAATTCCGCTTTGCTCTTACCTCACTCACCATCAGGAAAAGCCAACAGGGATTGCCTTTGTTGATTCGTCTAAGCTACAGGTTTGTCACAACCTACGCATTCTTAGATATCAGATTTTTAAAGGTACCTCGAAGCGAGGAAAAGGAACGATGGGGTGGTTTTACGGAGATAAAGGTTATATCTCTGATCCATTGGAGCAGGAACTTGCAAACAAGGAAGTAACACTGATAACGGGTGTAAAAAAACATGAAACCCAAAGTGATGAAACTTTGGAACCGCCTAATGCTTCGGAAACGATTTATTATTGAAACCATTTTTGATTAACTAAAAAAACATATCCCAAATCGAGCATTCTTGGCACCGTAGTTGTATCACCTTTATGGTCAACTTGCTGGCGGGGCTTATCGCGTATTCATTTCAACCAAAGAAGCCGAACATCAAGATGACTTAATTGATAAGCAAGCTCTTATGCAGATCTGAGGTTACTTAGATCCCGCTTACACCACTGGTCGTATTTTGCTTCCCACTCCTGCTTGAATTGAGAAACATTGTTTGCTGACAACCCTTTGGTTTGCTTACCTAAGAGCGATTTAAAGGCTATCTTCATATCGCCAGTGGAGATTCCCCGACGATAGAGCCGAGGGGTAAGCTCTTATATATTTTTGGTTCGCTTGAGATAGGGTGGAACCAGTGTGCTGTTAAACTTGATCTTGCTTCCTGTTCTATCTCGAATTTTTGGGACTTTAACGGTAATGTTGCCGAATCCAGTTTGTAGGTGCCGCTCAGGCAAATGGCCATTGCAAACCACTCTCCCTGCTTTCCGTTAGCTTGGAGAGATGTAAAATTATCGAGCAAGGATTAAACCTCGGCTTTTATAGCTTGAACCAACAACTGCTATGTGCCTTGTTTTAGCAATTCATCAAGCGAATTTTTTAGTTTATGAAGTCCGGTAACGTTATGATTATTGTCCATGCGGTGTATTCCTTGTTGGTTGTTGATCTAGCTGGATAAATCAACAGGTTACACCGCATTATTTTCTACCCATACACCAGAAATCACTATAGCTCTTGGTTGAGGTAGTGACAAACAAAGTGGATGTGATAAGTTTTGAAGTCTCGATACCCCGATTGATGGCAAGCTATCACTATCGTCATCACTTCACTAACTGAGAGGCGAGAAGGCTAGTTTCTTTGTTTGAAACCGGAAGAAATTAGGTATTTTGCACATGCCGGAAGGAAAGTCTGGCAGAAGTTGTCGACATCAACAAAATAGCGTCTAAGTTATTCATGCTCAACTCCTTATGCAGTTAATAGTTTTTTTTAAACAATCAAATATCGACTTTGGCATTTAGTTTATTTCTTATGCCAGCTTAGGTTACATCATAAAAGATCTATAGCTTAGTTGAATCAACAAGCACAATGCCCATAGGTTTAGCTTGCTAGTCAGTCAGATAAGAAAAAGGGGAAAACAGAGTACTCTGCATCAATTAGGCATCCTTGTATATCTAACTAGATCATGGAATTTACCTGTTAGGTAACAGGCAGATAAATTGTGTGTAATATGTCTTAAAATTAAGAAACTAAGATTGATAAGAAGATACAATAAGCATTGTTACTTCACTGATTAAGTCTGAATTATTCATGCTTAAGTCCTTTTGCGATCGATGATTTGATTTAAACAATCAGATTCACTGAAGAGAGAATGTGGTTACACAGCAGGCTGTAAGTTTTTGAAAACCTAGACAACCTCATCAGTGATGAGGTCCAACACCCTAGAATAGTCGTAGACACCCATATTATTCACAGTAAATTCACTAATTTGCTCTTTTATCCTTGCCTAATAAACCTAAGCCGTGGCTGATATCCTTGCTGGAAGATTCAGCAATAAGTGTCCACCACGGTAGATATCATGGTTTTAACCATTTTTGTGTACTGGAAAAAACAATATTTAACGTCAGTAGTAATTATAATGGTCTCCATGTAAAAGAGTATTTTATACGAACAGCAATCTATTAAATACACAAACTAAAATCTGGCACCTTTAAGGTATCTTGATATATGAAGGAGAAACAAATTCAATAACCATCAATTTCGTCCATCCAATCCTCAAAATATTTTTCGTTTTCGGTAAATTCATTAATGATAACATTTCCACCACGTGCTTGAAATGTTCTATATTGCAAATAAGCATCACGGCTAACGGCATAGGGATCAAGTGAATTCTCTAAAATCTCTTCTTGCTTAACCAATGCAACACGTGTCTCTATACCTTTAAGTATCCATTTTAGGATCAAGGGTGGTAAGGTCAGTAAAGATAAAGGTGGATACAGCTTATCAACCATATAACCCACTCCTTCTCTAATAGTAAGAGAACCATAAAGAGGCATAACCAAATAAGACCCTTGTCCAATATTGTAATAACCCATAGTATCACCAAACTTCCTGTCACTAAGTTTCTGAATGTTGGCAGCGGAAGCGATATCGATCAACCCTGCAATGCCAAATACTGTATTTATCCAGAAGCGGTTAAAGTGAGTCACTGCATCCTTTCCTTGAAGCATGATAAGACTATTGACAATACTAACAGGCTCTTCGAGATTACTGATGAAGTTTGAAATACCCGTACGTGTAAAACTAGGAATGTAATCTACGTAGGCCAAAGATATAGGACGTGAAATATACGGGTCTAGATAATCGTAGTTCACAACCCACATAACACGATTAAATCCCTCAAAAAGATCATCAGGATGTGAAGTTATTTCCATGTTTGTCAATGCGTTGGGTGAGTGAACACACCCACTCAGACCAACAAATATCCCCATTCCCAATAAAATATGCTTCCTCATTGCTATTATCAGTTCCTCCCAATAAAAGGCGGGTATAAAACAGTTAGTACGATTATTAAATCACAATTTTCGACTGGAAACCTAAAGCAAACTGGATTATTTACCAAAACCAATCACCCTCTTTGGTCATCAGATTACCACTAAGATCAATATGCGCTTTTACAATCACCTTCGACAATAAGAAACAATAAACGGTAAGGGATGATACTATCAATGTCTGTAAGTTCCACTGTCAGCAGGAGCTGATTCAGTTGTAGTCACTTCACCAAAACTGGAATTTGTACACCAACCTCAGAATGAACAGATAAAGTTAATACACCGTCTTTTGGCAAATGCTCATCATGGATCAAGTGAAATGGTTACAGATACAGACTTTCCACTACCAACTTTTATTTGTGCTTCGGCATTTTCAATGCTTCGTTACAACATCGGAATTCGTTGGTAGTTTTCTGGAAGTTCATTCTAATTCTTCAGATGCCAAGAATGACAACGCTCACATGTTCGCATGATCTTTATTAGTCACATCAAGAAGCAGTTTACGTGCTATTGCAGCATTGTTTTCACCACCCATAAAGATCAATAATTGCGCGTAACTAAACTTAATATCGACGTTATCAGGAGCCAGTTTATACGCTTTTATCATCGCCCCCTCTGCAGTTTTAATATCGCGATTTTTCATCCCAATACGCCCTAAAAGCAACCATCCAATGGCATCATTGGGCGTTTGTTGTAGCTTAGTACGTAGCGCCAATATCAACGCATCCATTTCATGTTTGTTCATTTGAATGTCGGTTTCTAACATTAATCTCTGTGACAGTTCAGGTAATTTATCTGCTGTATGGTACCATAGCACCACGTTATGTATGTTACCGAAAATAGCATATAAAAAATAGCTCAATAACACGAGAAAAATAACACCAGGTAACAGCATTATTGGTAAAAACCTAACTTTACTTTCCGTATGCTTTTGAGAAGGAATGTCGTCAAGCAGTGACTGCTGAAGTTCGGTTACAAGTTCACTCTGGTTTTCTACCCGACCTTTCTGGGTTTCTTCTTGCAACTCCTCCATCCGATCACGAAAGAACGCCTTATTCAGTTCATCACGTCGAGCAGACTCATTTTTATCTTTTTCAAGAAATATCGGAAAAATTAAGAGCGTAATCGAAGAAAGCACCATCAACGCAGTGATCATCCAGAACAACACTTCGGTCATCCTATATTATCCTCATTCTCTTTTGTCACCACTGTCTCATTTAACAATATAACCAGTCTTGATTTTTCTTCATTATCAAGACGTACAAGATTTTTACTCGCATTACTTCTTTGGCTCCGCATCACCAAAACTGTAAAACCACCAAAGACAAACAATGCAGGACCTGCCCACAAGATCAATGTTGATGCTATTACAGGTGGATTATATATAATAAAATTGCCATAACGAGCAATCATGTAATCAGTAATTTCTGATTCATTTTTCCCTTCTATGAGCATTTCATACACTTTCATACGAAGATCTCGTGCCAAACTGGAATTAGAATCTGCAATATTATTGTTTTGACATTTCGGGCAGCGAAGCTCATTACTTAATTTGCGAAATATAGCTTCTTTTTCAGGCGTATCAAACTTGTATACTTCCATGATAGCATGCGATGAGAAAATAACCCCAGCGGCAAGGAGCCCTGTAAAAAACAGACACTTCATCATCCCAGATCCTCCTCCAACATTTGTTTATATATAGGCTCCAACGTATCTTCCCAATTTCTTGAGTTCACATCACCAGCATGGCGATAACGAATGACACCCTTCGCATTAATAAGGAAGGTTTCCGGCACACCATAAACCCCGAGATCAAGACCCAACATGCCATTTCCATCAAATAAACTCACCCGATAAGGGTTCCCTAATTGGTTCAACCAACCAATCGCTTTCACGCGGTCATCTTTATAGTTAAGACCAATAATTTTCACATCATCAGCCATCAGATCATTCAGAAATAAATGCTCTGCATAACACGTTTGACACCAAGTTGCCCAAACATTCAATAGCAATGGTTGACCACGAAAAATACTCTGATCGTGGAGTTTTTCCGCGTGCTCCAAATCTTCAAGGCGAAAGTTAGGCACTGTCTTACCTACCAGCACCGATTCAAGTTTACTCGGATCATCACCATTTACATTTCGTGTTAACTGAATAAAGAATACAGTAACCATCGCCATGAAAAGAACGAATGGAATAAACAATAATGGACGCTTCACCCTCAAATTCCCTTCATTGGATTATCTTAAATCGCTAATTTACGTTTCGTTTTCTGACGAAAACGATATCGCTTATCAGACATAGACAATAAACCACCGATAGACATGATGATTGCACCGAACCAGATCCAGCGTATAAATGGCTTATAGTAAATACGAAAAGCCCATGAATCGTCATCTAATCGCTCACCCATCGCCAAGTATAAATCGCGAGTAATGCCACGGTCGATTGCCGCCTCTGTCATCATAGAACGTTGCACGTTATAGAAGCGCTTTTCAGCATGAAGCTGATTGATTAGTTTATTTCTACGATAGATATCAAAGTCAGCAATATATCCATTGTAGTTAGGCCCCTCTTTATCACGCAATCCTACAAAATAAAAATGGTAGCCTTTGACTTCAACAGTATCGCCCACTGTCATCTTTACATCCAATTCAATGTCATAGTGTTGTACCATCGCAATGCCCAAAATTAAGACACCTAAGCCAATGTGACCACACACCATTGCCCAATGGCTACAACCCAACCTCTGTAAACCTGTCATCAAATGATGATGATCGGTTGCACTCTGATATACTTCAACAGATTGTGTAATGATGATCCAGAAACACATCACAGCACCCAACGCCGCAAGCGGCATAAAGAAATCAGCAAATATCCAAACCACACCAATCCCAACAACCACAGATACCGAACCACTAACAATCAATGCTTTCTTCACGTTGGTGAAGTTACCACGTTTCCAACGAACTAATGGACCAATACCCAGTAGGAAAACAAACGGCACAGCTAACCAAGTGAACAGTAAATTGAAGAACGGTTCACCGATTGATACTGATCCTAGACCAATTTGCTTGTGTACTAACGGCAACAAAGTACCAAGTAAAACGACAAATAACGCGGCAATCAGTAGAATGTTATTAGCCAATAGTGCATTTTCACGAGAAATAAGTTGGAAATTACCACGAGTACGAATTGCTGAGACACGCAGTGCATAAAGTAATAGCGAACCACCAATTACCGCCGCCAAAAAGGCCAGAATAAATAGCGCACGGGTAGGATCTGATGCAAATGTATGCACAGAAACCAACAGACCAGAGCGGACAAGGAATGTACCAAACAGACTCAACGAGAATGCTAAGATCGCCAACAAAACAGTCCACGCTTTAAAGATACCTCGTTTTTCTGATACAGCTAAGGAATGAATCAGCGCTGTCCCGATAAGCCACGGCATAAGGGCGGCATTTTCAACCGGATCCCAAAACCACCAGCCTCCCCACCCCAGCTCGTAATACGCCCACCAAGAACCCAACGCGATACCCAGTGTTAGAAAAACCCACGCAGCTGTCGTCCATATACGAAACCAGCGAGCCCACGCCATATCAAAACGATTCGTCATCAGAGATGCGATAGCAAAAGCAAAGGCGACAGAGAAACCGACATAACCCATATAAAGCATTGGTGGATGAATAATCAATCCAGGATCTTGTAATAGCGGGTTGAGGTCACGACCATCCACTGAAAAATATGGAAGCGTACGTTCGAATGGGTTTGAAGTAACAATGATAATTATCAGGAAACCAACTCCTACCATACCCATAACGGAAAGCACGCGAGCCACAGACTCGTGCGGCATTCCACGACTAAACAGCCCAACTGCAACGGTCCAACCCCCTTGAATCAACATCCACAGCACAAGCGAACCTTCGTGTGCACCCCAAACGGCAGTAAGACGGTAATACCACGGTAATTCGCTATTGGAGTTACTTGCAACATAACTCACAGTAAAATCGT
This sequence comes from Candidatus Enterovibrio escicola, assembly GCF_002464935.1. GTDB lineage: Bacteria > Pseudomonadota > Gammaproteobacteria > Enterobacterales > Vibrionaceae > Enterovibrio > Enterovibrio escicola. The sequence continues at coordinate 117,022 of NZ_NBYY01000028.1, read as the reverse complement.
TGATATAAAATGCCCAACTCAATGAAAAGAATGACATCCCTATCATTAGAAACATACCGATAGCCAGTGGACACGCGGAACGCATCATGGCTTGATTTCCGATCTGTGCACCCCAAATAGGATATATGCTCAGTAACACAGATAGACCAAGGGAAATAATGAGAGAAAAATGCCCCAATTCAGGAATCATTAGTATCTACCTTCTTATTTCGAGGTGTACTCAAGAGCCAGATGAGTCTAGTTTCATTGCTGCTGCAATTTCAGACGACATGTACTCTTCGTCATGCTTTGACAACACTTCTTGCGCTTTAACAGTAGTACTCCCCACCAACTCACCTTGCACAACAATACCCTGCCCTTCACGGAAAAGATCGGGCAGTATACCTTCAAACAACACAGTGACTTCCGGACCGATATCCACTACCTTAAAACTGATTCTCAACGTCTCAGGATCTCGCTTAACCGAATTTGCAACGACCATACCACCAATACGCAATATTTGACCGACTTGAGGCTTAGTTCCGTCAAGTTTACCGTTTATCAATTGTGTTGGTGTGTAAAATAGATTCATGTTCTGATTCAACGAATAAATCACCAGTCCAACTACTGTGCTTGTTACGACGACCAAAGCTACAGCTAACCCTAACCGTTTTTTACGTCTTGGCTTCATAACGTATTCTCCATCCTTTTGGTTTTATTAATACGTTGTTCTCTGGCAAATTGATTTTTTATTTCAAGGAAAAGTTTACGACGAGTAAGTTGTGCTGAGATCACGAGCCAGAAGAGCGCACCGAAGGTTATGGTAAAAGCACCCCATACATAAGCAGCATACCCCCCCATTTCTAAGAATGCAGAGAAGGAAACAAAATACATAGTTATCCTATTTCTACCAATTGTCGCACCCAAGGACGGTGGGCTTCACGTTGCAGAATGTTATTCCTTAATCCCATTAAGGTTAACGCACCAAGAAAAAGTGCAAAACCTAATATATTCAGCAGTAGCGGCCACAACATATCTGGTGCAATAGACGGTTTTGCAAACTTGGTGATAGACGCACCTTGATGTAGGGTATTCCACCACTCAACCGAAAAGTGAATGATCGGTAAGTTAACAACGCCTACCATCGCCAATATTCCAGCAATACGAACCGAAGTACGCTCATCCTCAAATGAATTGTAAAGTGCAATAACACCCAGATACAGAAACAAAAGGATAAGTTCAGAGGTCAATCTTGCGTCCCATACCCACCAAGCACCCCACATCGGTTTACCCCACACTGCACCCGTCACTAATGCTATAAAGGTAAAAACGGCACCCACAGGCGCTATTGCTGCTGCCACTCGGTTTAATGTTTTTATTTGCCATACCAAACCAATGAAAGCGGCAATTACCATCGACAGATATGCACCCATAGACCAGAACGCGGCAGGTACATGAATATATATAATCCTAAAACTGTCTCCTTGCTGGTAGTCCGAAGGCACAAATGCAAATCCCCAGACTGTTCCTGTAATCAAAGATAACACCGACAACATGGATAACCATGGCAATAGCATGTTACATAACTGGTACGTTGCTTCGGATTTAGCGTAAAGATGAAGCCATTTTAACATTACACATATCACTCTTCGTTAAATATAAAACTATTGAACACTGGCCCGCAGTGCAGCAGACACTGCAAAGGGAGACAATGTTGCCGATCCCACCAGCATGGCAGTAAGAATGGCAAGCTGCCCATTGATTGAAAATCCATGGGAAGCCATATCAATCGCCGACGTAGCGAATATCAATACTGGAATAAAAAGAGGTAAGACTAGAAGACTGAGAAGAACACCACCGTTTCTCAACCTAACTGTCAGAGCAACGCCAATGGCACCCATAAAGTTCAGAGTTGGAGTACCAAGTAACAGTGTTATTACTACGGCCTTATAAGATAACCAGTCAAGTGAAAGTAACACGGCTAACAGTGGGCTTATGATTAACAGAGGTAAACCTGTCAATAACCAGTGTGCAAGAATCTTTGCAAAAGCAAGGACTGGTAGTGGTGACGGCATCAATAACATTTGCTCTAATGAGCCATCGCTAAAATCATCTCTGAACAATCGTTCCAATGATACAACAGTTGCTAGTAGCGCTGCCACCCAAATAATGCTAGGAGCAATGTCAGCTAAAAGCTTCGATCCTGAACCGACACCCAGTGGAAACAAAGTAATGACGATAATAAAAAACCACAGCGGGTTTAATATATCCGATTGACGCCGGTATGCAATCAGCAATTCGTGCCGTATCATTTTAACTAATGCACTAACCATTACACCCCCAACCTAACGCGACGTAACATAGTGTTACCTTCGAATATATCTTGGTGAGTCGTAAATATAACCATACCTCCATTGTCAACATGTTGTTGGAATAAGTATTCCAATACCTTAACGCCCTCCTTATCGATGGAGGTAAGTGGTTCATCGAGAATCCATAATTTAGATGTACTAATCCATAACCGTGCAAGTGCAATACGTCGATTTTGACCTGCCGACAATTTTGCTGCTGGTACATCTTCTCTGCCCACCAAACCGACACGAATAAGTGCTTCACACAGGCATACCTCATCAATCACACCATGCATTTTTTGATAAAATGCAAGATTCTCATAAGCAGTCAAGTCACGTTTCACACCTGTGATGTGTCCCAGAAATAGAAGTTCTCTACTAAATTCATCTTTTTCTCTATAAATCGAATTACCGTACCAAAGTACATCTCCAGACTCTGCTAATTTCAACCCAGCAATAATTCGAAGCAAGGTTGTTTTACCTGTGCCATTAGAACCTTGCACTTGTACAAGATCACCGGGGAATATGGTAAAACTCAGGTCTTCAAATAATACTTGTATTCCACGCATGCAGCTTAGTTGACACATTTCCAACATGACAAATATCGTTTTCCCATAAAGATATGCACAATCTAACGGAGAGATAACATAGGGATTCTAAAAATCATTACAAACATCTCTCTCCTCGATAAGGAAACCACCCCGAAGTTTTCATGCAGTAATTATTAAATTTATGTTTCATCAATGACGCACATTAGTTAACTTTTTCAGGGGTCAACAAAACTAACTCCCTACGGCATTGTTGATTAAATCAAGCCTATAACTCACTGATCCCAATCTTTTTTACAGTCTTAATTTGTTTGATGGCGAGCAGTCATATAGAGTCTTATAACTTTGTTAATCTCTTTCATATTTGCCAGCACTTCACCAATTCTAGCATTTTAATTACGAAGAGCGAGTTTAGATCTGAACAACTGTTTATAGAGAAACATTGCTGTCTCTGCTAATGAGCGTTGGTGATAACCACTCTCCTTTTCCACTACGCCAGTTTATCCTCTTTCAACGCCTTTACTGCTTCATTTCTAGAATACCCTTCCTCCCAGTACCCCGCGTCGCTTAGAGGTGGAATACTGAGCGTTAGTCCTTTGGTTTTCAATACGTGGTGACATGCTTTTGTGTCATAGTATCCATTAGCACTGACTTGCTGTATCTTTCGTCATGATGGATTAATCAATGTAGGTAAAACTTCATTGTCACCCACATAAACTAGACTAACTTCTGCAGCAATAACCTCATGCGTAAACACATCAACGGCAAGATGAAGTTTTCGCCAGATACGCCGCTTATCCTTACCTTGTTTACGCGTTTTCCATTCACCTTTGACGTATACCTTTACGACCTGTGGTATCAATAACGACGTGGGCAACAGCTCCTTGACGCGGTAAACGGTACTTAAGTTCTACGGTCTTCGAACGCTTACTAATGCAGGTGTATGTAGGGAATTTAAGCGGGATATCCATCAACGTAAGAACCGTACTGAAAAAACCTTCTAATCCACGATTTAGAAGCCTGAAAATATCTTTCGCCGTTAGTGCGGGTTCAATCTTGGTATCTGAAAATATAAACCCACGGCCGTGATGATTTAGATAATGCCATGCCTTAATGGCAGCGACGTTTATCCAAAAAGTAACTGAACTTCGGTTTACTAATACTTGATTATATTGTTTCCAGGTGCTGATCTTGTGTTTGCCCTTCCCCATCATAACCTCCAGCTTAACTCCATGATAATTTGATCGTAGGAATTGCAATTAGTGCAGATATTTAGGAAACAACACCACGCCGTATTAGTACCATATGTTTCACTTTTTTATGGTCCTGTTAAGAAACAGATTATTCTTCTATCCGCTACTCATATAGATTGTTTTGTATAAAATATCTGTTTTTTCATGGAAATCATTATAACTACCATTGGTACTAGATATCGTTTTTCCCACACACTAAAACAGTTAGAAAGCAGTCATATTTCTAAGCCTTACAGTTTAAATATACATACACGGTATGTCAGGCAGGGATATAAGAGTAAATTATTAAACTTGCTATAAATGCTGTTTTTAACCACATTCCCTCTTTTTATATAGGAAGCAGATGAGCAATGGTTTTGCTTAGATTCCGAAATAGCCAGCACTCATTTTGTTACGAATGAGTGCTTCGATTGAAGAAAATCATTACTCACGCAGGTGGTTGTCGTAAAAGAAGGACATTCAATTTACTTTTCAATCTGTTATCCCTATTCCATGTTGCATTTTAGTGCACAGCTGATTTCAATGTATACGATATACTTGCCGATAATTTCGCTTAGGAATGATATTTTTTCCACCTGTAGGCTTTACATGTTCTCTGAATTACCTGCTGTCATAAGCCTTATCAGTAACTATACTATTGACTTCGAAAAGGTAGTTTAAAAAACTTTTTGCATGAATAATATCGTACCTTTGTCCTTTTGATAATTAGAAGTAGTTAAGCAAGACGCCTCTTTAGCGAATTACCGCTACAGTTTTTTCCTATTTATCATGCTTTGAAATCACTACCCCAGTACTGTGTGGATGCGCTCAAACAATTGAGCCTTCAATACAGACCCATTTGAGTTCAGAAATTTTAAATAACTCTTCAAAAATTTTTTCTAAACTGCCTTTTTTAGGCCAAAGTTTAAATCGTTAATTCACACTTCTTAACCCTTCAAATAAACATGGTAAATGTCACCATAGAATACCAGTTCACATCTGATGTTGAATACTTTTAATAGTCATTTTATGTTCAAACTTGTCATAAAAACGACCAATATTTTCATTAGTTGGAGTAACAGAGTTCATAGCAATTATCAGTTAACATGGTTTTAGGCATAGTGTTGCAGGCTAAATTTATTTTTGGTGAAGTGATTAAAAGGCTTCACCGTGCAGTTCAGAGAACACTCATGAAAGATCAACACGCCATATTTACCTCTATTAGAGGTACTTAGCCTTGTCGATAAGCACAGGGCGACAGGGAGTAAATATGGTGTATAGCACTTTCTTAAAATAAGACAATTCCAAAGCCTCATCACCTTTCGTGTCCTGTTCTTCCGTGTATTCATGATGATAGTAACCCCTTTCTCGATGAGTGTTGCTTCAAGGGAGACAACTAAATATTTTTTATCGCTATAGATAATGATCCCCTAATATTATCTGGCCATATCAGCTTGAATCACTTGTTATGAATCTGCCACAGAGGGTGCTAAGACTTACCTAACTATACGCTGTTTTTTGATGCTGAGGAGAAGTTCAGCTTCCGCTTTTGGAAGATCACACTCTTCCATCAATTCATAAATATCTGCACCTAACTCTACCATTTTATTTGCACGACTGTAGAGACGCCCTTCTGGATCACACATCTCCAACTCGTTTTGTTTCTCAATAAGATTGTCGAAACGTTCAGACAATTCTGCAAGTTTTTGACTCATACCCATCGAACCTGAACGTAATTCATTGAACTGCTTTATTAGGCTCTCTTGTTTCTGACGGAAATGTTTACATAAAAGTTCCATAGCTTGAAACTTGACTTCTAATTTTATCCTAGACTTGTTCCCTCGATAAAGCAACAAAGAAACAACCAAACTGACGACGGTAGAAACCCAGAATGGAAACCAATACAATACAAAGTCAAACATTCACAACACACTCATATCAGACCACTCTTCGTCAGAGAGCAGTTTATTCAGGTCTACGAGAATCAATAGGTTACCGTTACGATTGCTCACTCCTTGGATAAATTTAGCGCTCTCATCCGTACCTACACTTGGTGTAGTATCGATTTCAGAGGTTTTTAGGTAAACTACCTCTGCCACACTATCGACCATGATCCCAATAACTTGGGATCCCGCTTCAATAACGATCACGCGCGTGTTGTCACTGAGCTCACCTTGTATCAAACCAAAGCGCGAACGTGTATCAATCACTGTAACAACATTACCACGAAGATTAATGATACCATGAACATAGTCTGGTGCACCTGGGACAGGTGCAATTTCAGAATAACGTAAAACTTCCCGTACCTGCATGACATTAATGCCATAGGTTTCGTTTTCTAGCTGGAAGGTTACCCACTGCAGGATCTCATCACTCACATTTTCTTTTTGAACTTCAGAAACTTGAGACATTCATTCCTCCCTTAACGTGCTGTTCTACATCAACGCCTTGGCATCAACACCTTGATTAAGCAGGGTAACAAGAGCTTCGACATGGAGAAGTGCACACATTTTCTCTTTGACTAATCCAGTTAACCATGGCCGTTTACCCACTTGTAATCTCCACTGCACTTGCTCAATTTTGAGTAATTCAGTCCCTTGTAGGACATCACAAGCCAAGCCCCATTTACTGTCGCCTAAGAGTACAATATAATTATAGTCATCTCGATGGTTATCATATGTTATTCTTTCAGCCATCATCCACTTTCCGGTATCCACAATATCAAATTGATGGTTCCGTTCGGTCTGTAATCCCAAATACCAAGCAGGTCGACCCATCAAGTGATTACACTCTTTCAGACGATGAATTCCACCAAGTTCTGCTAATGGTACAGCATAGGTCACACCTACGGATTCAAAAAACAAAACCTGAAACACATCTTTTGTCGTGATATTTTGCCAAGGAGAGACTATCTCTCTCTTTGTTTGTACCTCAGACTCATCATTAACGTAGATTTCTGTATCTACATGTGGATATGAAGCCATAACCTCTTTCACAGGCTCAATCACTTCATCCGCATATGCCATGAATGCGTTTTCAGTATTTTCAGTCTTTATTTCAACCAAGACCTCTTTGTTTGCCATAACATCAGTATCAATAACCAATTTTTGCTCAGAAATGATTTCCACTTCCATGTTTTCATCTAGTTTTAACTGACCAAACAGTTTTTCAACATGTGAAAGATCAAGCTCTGCTTGCATTGATGATACACCTGTAGACTCCACTGAATTGTTGATCAATCTAGACTGAAGCCTAAGTGTTGGTGTCACATTAAGATCTGCAACCGATTTCAATATCATATCTATATCTTCGAACTGAAACAGAACTTCGTCGAGCAACAACGCCTCAAAATAAGAATCCAGTGCCTGAATACTGGATATATCGCGATTATCTTTCATCCTGCTCAAGTCGTTCTAAATAAGAGAGCAATGTTTTATATGCAAACACACCACGACAATTCTTAGCGTAATACGAAGGTGGTATATGCTTTAAACTAGCATCACGAAATTTAGTATCAATAGGTACCGCCGATGACCAAATTTGACCTGGATACAGTACTTTTAGTTTTTGGAGGGTTTCAAGAGAGGCACGTGTACGTTTGTCATACATGGTCGGTATAATACACACCTTAAAAGCTGAACTCCGAGTTTTTTGCATAATTTGAAGCGTACGCATCATCCGCTCGAGTCCCTTCATAGCGAGAAACTCCGTTTGAACAGGAATAAGAATGCGGGTACTAGCTGCCATAGCGTTCACCATCATAACTCCTAGAATTGGTGGGCAATCAATGAGTGCGAAATCGTACTCTTCTTTTAAACATGCCAAGGTTTTTTTCAGCATCAAACCCATACCACCGCGGTTACCCATTGCACGATCTAACGTCGCCAATGACATATGCGATGCTAATAGATCGAGATTTTTATACATAGTATTTAGGATCAGTGGCTTAATCATGTCACGGTTGATAGTCTGCAACTGAAAGAGATCAAACAAGGAATAAGGAAGTTTATCTGAATCATAATTCAGATAAATCGTCAGAGACGCATGAGGATCTGTATCAATCAGCAATACACGCTTATTTCTCTCACTGAGAAGACCAGCTAAGGCAATCGTTGAAGTTGTTTTTCCAACACCACCTTTCTGGTTTGCAATGCTCCAGACTATCAAAACAAATCCTTATACTAGATTGAGTTCGACGAGGATGCGTTCAGCAACTCTATCGAGGGGAAGATCTTCGGTAGAAATCCCTGCTTTAACAACAGCACGAGGCATACCATAGACAACACAGCTTTCTTCATCCTGAGCCCATACTGTAGCACCCACTTCCTTTAACATTCTTGCACCCTCACGACCATCTGCTCCCATCCCTGTCAATACTAGGGATAATACTTTATCACCATAGGTCTTGGCGGCTGAACAAAAGGTCACATCGACACTGGGTTTATAATTCATTCGGTTTCCACCCTCAATAAGTCTAATACGAGCAGTACTATGATGACCTTTAATCATCATTTGCATACCTCCAGGTGCTAGGTAAGCAATACCGGCCTGTAGCTTGTCTCCATCTTCCGCTTCTTTTACTGAAATTTTGCATAGACCATTGAGACGTTGCGCAAAAGCACCTGTAAATGTTGATGGCATATGCTGGATTAACACTATTGGTATAGGAAAATTCGCTGGCAGGGCCTTTAATACTTGCTGTAACGCAACCGGACCACCTGTTGACGTACCAATTACCACCAATCTATACCGCTTACCACTGGCTTCAAAACATCTGCCAACAGATAGAAATTTAGAGGCTCTTCCATTCGAAATGGAATTTAATTGCTTTCTCATAGAAGACTCTGTTCCAAGGGGCACAGCCATTGCTGAACAAACGATATCTGGAGGACATCGCATAAATAAACGTTTCCGTGAAATTTCAACGATACGCTGCTGCAACAAAGTTGCAGCATCATCACGATTAAGTGCAATGTCTTCAAATTTCTTTGGTAAAAAGTCGAGGGCTCCCGCATCCAATGCATTGAGTGTTGCTTTTGCACCGTCATGCGTTAGCGAAGAGAACATCAAAATTGGCCTAGGGTTTGACTTCATGATTTCACGAACAGCTGTTATCCCATCCATCACAGGCATTTCAATATCCATTGTGATGATATCAGGCTTCAGTAACGCTACTTTCTCAACAGCGTCCTTTCCATTTACTGCACATTCGATGACTTGAAGACGAGGATCACCATTGATAATTTCACTAACACGGCGACGGAAAAAAATTGAATCATCTACCACCAATACTTTCACTACCATGTCATTCCTGTTTACTGTTATCGTCTAGCGTAACGTTTCAGCAGATTTTGAACATCCAAAATCAAGGCAATGTGCCCATCACTGGTAATTGTTGCACCCGCCATTCCAGGGGTGCCTTTAAGTAATTCATCTAATGGTTTTATGACCACCTCTTCTTGCCCAATAAGTGAATCAACCACAAACGCAACGGATTTGTGTCCCATTTGAACTATTACCACGTGCCCGCTTCCTAAATTCTCAACACCTGTTTTACATAACCACTCCTGTAAATAAAATAGTGGGATGGCTTTATCACGGACAATAAGTGTCAGCTGACCATCAACAGTATTGGTTTTAGACAAATCTAACGTAATAATTTCATTAACATTGGATAACGGAAATGCGAACGGGTTCTTCCCGATACCCACCATCAAAGTAGGTAGGATCGCGAGTGTTAGGGGAACTTTGATTGAAATTATGGTACCACGACCTAACACTGAATCGATAGAGATCGTACCATTGAGCTGAGTGATTGCGGTTTTCACCACATCCATCCCCACACCACGCCCTGAAATATCCGAGATCTCTATTTTCGTCGAAAATCCTGGTGCAAAAATTAGGTTAAATGATTCTAAATCTGACAGTCGTGCGGCGGCATCTACGTCCATCACACCACGATCAACCGCAATGCTACGAAGCTTGACAGCATCCATGCCACCTCCATCATCTTCTATAGTGAGTAGAATATGGTCTCCTTCTTGTGATGCAGCTAAAGTCACTGTACCCACGCGGGATTTACCGATTTTTTCACGAACGCCAGGCATTTCGATACCGTGATCAACAGAATTTCGTACCAAGTGAACCATTGGGTCAGCCAGTGCTTCAACCAAGTTTTTATCCAAATCAGTATCTTCACCACGCATTTCCAGCACGATATCTTTCTTCAGAACTCGTGCCAAATCTCGAACAACTCTAGGGAAGCGCCCGAAAATTTTTTTAATGGGTTGCATACGAGTCTGCATTACCGCGCCTTGCAAGTCAGCAGTTACCACATCCAAGTTGGTAACGGCTTTCGCCATGTTTTCATCATCACAGTCGGCTCCTAAGCTAACTAATCGGTTGCGAACCAGAACCAGTTCTCCAACCATGTTCATGATGGTATCAAGCGTCGAGGTATTAACACGGACAGTTTGATCAATCTGAGACGTTAATGATCTTTTATCTTCCATTTTTACTGGTTTTTGTACTGAAACAGTAGATCTCTTAACCTCCAATTCTTCCGATCTATATGTTGGTTTAGATGTTGGCTTCGATCCCATCTTGGGAGAAGATACATCTATAGGTTTAGCCTCAACTTTTGGAGCATCTGCCTTCTTAACATTGCTTTCTAATGGGCTTTTACCTTTACCGTGAAGCTCATCCAACAGATTTTCGAACTCATCGTCTGTTATTTCACCAGAGCTTGGACTCTCAACTGTTACATATTTAGATAGTGATTCCGCTGGAACAGCGTTACAAGTAACAGTAGGACTTTTACCTAAACCATGCAAATCGTCGAGGAGTTTCTCAAATTCATCATCAGTGATGTCATCACTATTAGAAGAAGGGGCTAGTGCTTCAGCATTTTGTAACGGATTACTCTTAGGGTCTTGGCCTTTGCCATGTAACTGATCCAACAAAATATCAAATTCATCATCAGTAATTTCATCAACTGAGCACCCTGCGATCACACCACCATCTACAGAGATTCCAGATGGATCAGTTGTAACAGCTTCTTCGATCAGTTCCTCTTCAGAAGAAACCGGTCTACTGTATTTGTGCAGAGCTTCTAATAACACAGGATCTGCTACATTAGTAGTTTCATTAGTTTGCACGCAAGAAAATTGAGCATTAGCGGTATCAAGTGCTTGAAGGATGATATCCATCATTTCAGATGTCAACTGACGACCTCCATTGCGAAGGTTATCAAAAATACTCTCTGCACCATGACAAGTCTCAACCAACTCTTGCAGTGATAAAAATCCTGCCCCGCCTTTAACCGTGTGGAAGCCACGAAAAATGGCATTGAGTAAATCGCGATCATTTGGAGATTTCTCTAAATCGACCAACTGTTCGGACAACAATTCTAGGATTTCACCTGCTTCAATCAGAAAGTCATGCAGGATTTCTTCATCCATTTCAAAGCTCATGACACACCCCTAAAAACCAAGACTTAAAAGTAAATCGTCTACATCATCCTGACTTTTCATCACTTCTTTTTCCTGACGAAGATCTTTAGTAACAATAGGCCCCTCAGCTTCGATTTCTGTTTTTTGTTCTATTTGTTTGTGGTCATCATCCAAACCAAATGCAGTCAGGATATCAACTAATTGGTTTTCAACTTCCTGCACTAAATCGATAACACGACGAATAACCTGTCCAGTTAAATCTTGGAAATCTTGCGCCATCAGAATTTCGGTCAATTGACCATGTAGCTTCGCCGTATCTCCTTCCACTTGCGTCAATAATCCGTCAATCTTATAACAGAGATCTTTAAAGCTAACTAGGTCAATTCGACCTCCCATTAGGTTATCCCACTGTGGACGAACCTGAGACAGGCATTTATGAAGGTTATCCGCAATTGGCAACGTAGCTTCTACTACATCCATAGTTCGATTTGCAGCAATCTCCGTTGTTTCTATAACAAATTTAAGGCGGTTTTTCGCATCAGGGATCTCAGTCGTCGCTAAATCACTAATTCTTGGATCCAAACGGAAATTAGCAAGAGAATCGTGCAGTTGCCGAGTCAATTTTCCTACTTCTTTAAAGAGCGGATTGTATGGGTCACTGGACATTTTTACCAGTAATTCATTTGCATCCTTCTTATTCCCTTCTTCGAGAAAACTGACCAATTTTTTAGCTTGCTCGAGTGTAATCATCGTATTTATAATCCTTCACTAGGCGAAGAAACAGATCACATACGCTGAAAAATCTTATCAATTTTTTCCTTTAACGTAGTGGCTGTAAATGGTTTAACTATATAACCATTAACACCAGCTTGAGCTGCTTCAACGATTTGTTCACGCTTTGCTTCAGCGGTAATCATCAGTACTGGTAGATGTTTTAGACTATCATCTGCACGAATGTTCTTAAGTAAATCAATGCCCTGCATGCCTGGCATATTCCAATCAGTAACTACGAAATCAATACCACCTTTCTTTAGGATTGGCAGAGCTGTTAAGCCGTCATCTGCTTCAACAGTATTGCTGAAGCCCAGATCACGGAGAAGGTTTTTAACGATACGACGCATTGTTGAAAAGTCGTCAACAATGAGGATTTTCACGCTTGTGTCCAAAGTTGCCTCCAGTGAGATCCCTTATAATTGTCGAAACTTACTTTGACCAAGCAGATAACTTGGTTCGTAACCGATGCATTGCTTGATTTTGTATCTGGCAAACTCGGGATTCACTAACCCCAATAATGGCACCTATCTCTTTAAGATTAAGTTCCTCATCATAATAAAGAGAGAGTACCAGAACCTCTCTTTCAGGAAGTCCCCTGATAGCTCTAGCTAGGTGCTCTTTAAATCTATCTTCTACAACTTGCTGAAAGGGAAGGTTCTCTTCTCTATTATTTTTTATAACAAAAGTATCTTCTTGAACCTCCAAACCCTCCATCCCAATGAGACGCCCAGAATAAATGTCGTTTAACGCATTATGGTATTGAGTAAGACTCATAGCCAAGCGTTTTGCTATTTCACTGTCATTAGGATCTCGTCCTAATTCTCCTTCCAGTTGCGCGATCGCATCCCTAATCTGACGGTTATTTTTGTGTACTGAGCGCGGTACCCAATCTCCTTTGCGAATGTCATCAAGCATCGAACCACGAATCCTAATACCTGCATAGGTTTCAAAACTCGCCCCCTTTGACGGTTTATAGTTTTTTTGCGCTTCTAGCAGGCCAATCATGCCAGCCTGTATCAAATCCTGAACCTGAACATTTGGAGGCAATTTAGCGACTAAATGATGGGCAATACGTTTGACCAGTGTGGAATATTGTTTTACAACTGACGCGGTTGATTCTCCTGATCTTCTATAGGTGAGAACCCTACTCACTTAGGTAATCTCCAGCTGCTTCGTCTCGAATGAGCAATCGCTCAACAAAAAATTCTAAATGTCCACTAAGGATGCGAGGTACTGGCCATGTCAGTGCTTTGTTTGCCAAAGTATTGACCGCCAGCGCTGCGGGAGAACTGGGGTATGCATCAACCACGACCTTTTGTCTCTTCACCGCCTGACGCACACGTTCATCTAATGGTACACATGCTACTAATTCTAGATTAGCATTTAAAAATCTCTCCGTTACACGAGTTAATTTCATGAAAAGCTCATGACCCTCTCGGTAACTATGTATCATATTAGTCACAATTTTGAATCGAGTAACACCATGTTCACGACTTAATAGTTTAATCAACGCATAAGCATCAGTGATAGAGGTAGGTTCGTCGCATACTACTATAACAACATCTTGCGCCGCCCGAGAAAAACTTAATACCATGTCTGAAATCCCTGCCGCTGTATCAACCAACAAAACATCAACTCCTTCATCTAAGGAACCAAATGCACGGATAAGACCTGCATGTTGAGAGGTAGAAAGCTCTGTCATTCCACGCATACCCGATGATGCAGGTATAATGCGCATACCATGTGGACCTTCTACGATAATATCCTTCAGGTCACAAATACCTTGCATAACATGACTGAGATTTTTTCCTACGCGCAGACCAAGCAACACGTCGATATTTGCCAGTCCTAAATCAGCATCCAACACCATCACTTTTTTACCCTGCTTCGCCATTGAAGTGGCCATACCGAGTGTAATGTTTGTTTTACCCACACCACCTTTACCGCCCGTAACAGTTATTACTTTGGTACGAGTAGAGTTTGTTAGTCGTCGGAGACCGCTTGCTTGATCATGGATAGTTGTATCAATCATAAAAGTCCGCCACATTCGGCTCTGGTATATCATGACTCCAGTAATGGTTTTGCTGCTCTGAATCTTGATCCATTAATTCACTGGCCTTGTTAACCAAATATCGACCACTAGCTTGGCGAATATCTTCCGGTACCCTCTGACCCTCAGCTAGATACATTACTGGAAGAGCATTTTCAATGGTAACACTGAGTAATTCCCCAAGACTAAGGGATTCATCCAGCTTCGTCAAAACACACCCTGATAATGGAATACGCCGGAAATGGTCGATCGTTTCCTGTAACACACGACGTTGTGACGTCGCTGGTAACACTAGTAGACTCCGGATATGTGAATCCTTGCTCTGAATTAGAGTATCTAGTTGTTCGGATAATCTGAGATCCCGTTGTCCCATCCCCGCTGTATCCAATAAAATCAGTCGTCGATGACGTAACTGGTATAAGATATCGGCCAATGCATCAGCATCTTTGGCAACTTTAACCGTGCAACCTAATATTCTACCGTACGTAGTAAGTTGCTCGTGCGCACCGATACGAAATGTATCCGTTGTCACCAACGCAATTTCTTCTGAACCAAAGTCCATAGCAGCCCGAGCCGCTAATTTTGCGATTGTGGTGGTTTTTCCTACACCTGTTGGTCCTAAAAGAGCTACTACACCGAGCATTTCTGATAAATTCTCGTTCGATGTAATCACCTGATCCGCCAGTAAATTAAGCAATTCTGACCATGCCTCACTCGGTGAAGTTTCTTCTGGAATATAGCCAGCAAGTTGATCAGCAAGCACCGGAGAAAGACCCATTCTCTCCAATCGTTTAATCAACATAGCCCTGAGCGGTTCTTTTCGCTCAACTTCTTGCCACATCAAACCTGCTAACTGATGTTCGAGCAGGTTACGGATAGTTAACATTTCTGTACGCACGGCTTCCATTTCACTTATTTGACGAGGAGACGAATTACACGATTCAACACGCATCTCTCTCCGATTGACTTCAACACGTTTTTGACAATATAACCTATCCAGATCTTGGCTTTTTGCTTGTTGCTGGGAGTGCGAATTAACATTGTTACGTTGCGAAATGGCATGGTTCTGAGAACTGCCATATCTATGAGAAAAATCATATTTTCGTACACCCCTATTGTCTGCAGAACTGTGTTGCATCAATGCATCTTGCGATACGTCATTACTACTATTTCCGTTCTGACCTTCTACTGATAACTGTGCCTTGTATAAAGATTCACTTTGACTACGACGCACCACATTTCCAGTATCATCGATACTCTGACTTTCAGGTAAATTAGATTGATAACAATCTAGCAAACTTGAAAACTTATTTCCAAGTGCACTTCCTAACGGTTTTTTTGTGGTTTCTTGGTCTACATATCGACGTATAGAGATCTTATCATCTGCGAGCTGGGATTTTTGTTGTGATCGATCCCTGCCTGATGACATTTGTGAGCGAACAACCTTGTTATCCACATAGTGTGTTGGCGTTTCTGTATCTATGGCCGCCACAATTTCGACTCCCCCCGTCACTTTTTTATTGGACATAATGACTGCATCAGCACCTAACGCTTCTTTCACTTCAGCCAATGCCGTTCGCATGTTTTTCGCAAAAAATCGTTTAATTTTCAAAATCGTTGTCCTGATTTACTGATGTTCAACATCAGTTCCCAACCGCTCTCACAATTCTTATTTGTTTTTCATCAGACACTTCTTGGTAAGAAAGAACCCGAAGCGTAGGAATAGTGTTCTTTACAAACTTAGCTAAAGTTGAGCGCAGTACACCGGATGTTAACAACACGGCGGGCTCACCCAACAATTCTTGCTGCTGTGTCGCTTCCGCCAAACTTTGCTGTAAACGCTCTGCCAAACCAGGTTCAATTCCAGTAGACTCGCCCCCCGACACTTGCATAGTTTTATGCAATATTTGCTCCAATTCTGGAACTAAAGTAATCACAGGTAATTCTTGACCGACTCCATTGATTTCTTGAACGATTAAACGCTTTAGAGAGATGCGAACTGCTGAGGTCAAGATGTCAGGATCTTGACTTTTTGGCGCGTACTCAGAAAGAGTTTGTACGATGGTTCGTATATCTCTAATAGGAATGGCTTCATTCAGCAGGTTCTGCATTACTTTTACCACCACACCTAATGAAAGGATATCAGGGATTAGCCCTTCTACCAGTCGTGGTGCCTGCTTCGCTAACAGCGAAATAAGGCTCTGTGCTTCTTCATACCCTAACAATTGCTCCGCATTATTCGTCAGCATTTGACTTAAATGTGTTGCCAGAACAGTCGCTGAATCAACCACGGTATAACCCAGCGCCTGTGCGTGTTCACGTTGAGATTTTTCAATCCACACAGCTTCCAAACCAAATGCAGGATCAATCGTTGATTCACCCTCAATCGAGCCAAAAATCTGTCCTGGGTTAATCGCTAATTCATTGTCAGGGCGGATATTAGCTTCGCCTACAGCTACTCCCATCAACGTAATACGGTAACTGTTTGGTGGCAGTTCAAGGTTATCTCGAATGTGAACCGGAGGAATAAGGAAACCAAAATCTTGCGACAACTTTTTACGCACACCTTTAACACGATCAAGAAGTTCTCCACCTTGGTCGCGATCAACCATTGAAATAAGACGGTAACCAACTTCCAGACCGATTACATCGACAGGCTGTACATCATCCCAAGAAAGGTCTTTGTGTTTAGACGAGATAGTTTCCTGTTCAGGTGTATTTTGTGTTATTAACTCAGCTGTTTCTTTCTTCTTAATTTTCCAGTAAGAAAAACCACCACATACTAAAGCCATTGATAAAAATGGAATATGCGGCATACCAGGAACAATTCCCATAACTACCAAGATACACGTCGATATGATCAATGCTTTAGGGTTTGAGACCAACTGGAATACTAACTCCTGCCCCATGTCTTCATCTATATTTTGACGAGTTACCATGATCGCAGCGCCAATAGACAGCAACAACGATGGAATTTGTGCAACTAGGCCATCACCAATAGTCAGAAGAATATAAATTCCAATTGCTTCCGTAAATTCTAAATCATGTTGAATCATACCAATAGCGAAACCACCGACGATATTCATCACCAGAATTAAAATACCTGCAATAGCATCCCCTTTTACAAATTTTGATGCACCATCCATTGAGCCATAAAAATCTGCTTCCTTAGTCACTTCTTCACGGCGAACCCTAGCTTGATCTTGGTTGATAAGACCAGCATTCAAATCGGCATCAATCGCCATCTGTTTACCTGGCAAGGCGTCCAATGTAAACCGAGCACTCACTTCTGATATACGTCCGGCACCTTTAGTAATAACTATAAAGTTAATTATCATCAATATGATGAATACAATCAAACCAACCGTATAGTTACCACCGATCACTACCGAACCAAAAGCTTCAATTACCTGTCCCGCCGCGGAGGGTCCTTCATGTCCATGTAATAATACTACACGCGTTGAAGCGACATTTAGCGCTAAGCGCAACAAAGTTGAGATCAGGAGAATGGTAGGAAATGCAGCAAAGTCTAGCGGTCTCCGAGTATATATTGTGACCAACAATACAACTAGAGACAACGCGATATTAAAAGTGAACGACAGGTCTAGCAGCAGTGAAGGCACGGGCAACACCACCATTGCCAATGCTGATAACACCACAATTGGTGCTCCGATGGCAGGCATCTGATGTCCGAGTATGAACAGAAATTTATCGTGAACCTTGTCGTAAGACAGCAAAGAGATCTTCATATGTTATCAAGCGTATTAAACGTTACCAATATATTAAGCAAAAAGCATGCCATATTTTTATCCAGTTATGTGTGGTTATTAGTATATTTGGTATAGTTCGCTCTGATCAGCGACGTAATTCTGTCGGTATCTGAAATTGTTTTTCCTCCAATGACTTAGGTTTGCGACCAGATCCTTTCTTGTACTGTTTAAGTTGAAAGACATATGCCAATAATTGCGCAATCGCCACGAATAAGCCATCAGGAATTTGTTGCTCAAGTTCGGTACTGAAATACACCGCACGAGCCAAAGAAGCCGCAGATACAATGGTAATATCATGGGCAGCAGCAATTTCACGGATTTTTATTGCCATAAAATCGGATCCCTTCGCCACAACAATCGGCGCACGATAAATTTTGCTGTCGTAACACAATGCCACTGAGTAGTGATCTGGATTAGTGATTACTACGTCGGCAGAGGAGACTTTTGTCATCATACGACCCTGTGCCATTTCCCGTTGCAACATACGAATACGCCCTTTTACTTCAGGTTTACCTTCACTGTCTTTATATTCGTCTTTAATTTCCTGTTTGGTCATTTTTAGCTGCTTCTTGTACTGCCAAATTTGAAACGGTACATCGATCGCAACGACCACTAATAATGAACTACAGATAATCATTACAAAATTTAGCAAAATATCTAAGGCGTGGTAGATGTTGGCAGGAAAAGTCTCAATGTTCAGCTGGTAGAAATCATAAACACTGGTCCACATAAGATAGAAAGCAGCACCGGATACCAGAAATACTTTAAGTATTGACTTGATCAACTCAACCATACTCTGTTTACCAAACATCCTTTTAATGCCTTGAATAGGACTAATTTTAGAGAATGTTGGTCGCACAGCTTTCCAAGAAAATGACACTCCTCCCAATGCCGATGCTCCAACTAGTCCAGCAAAAAACAAGATCAGCAAAATTAAGGAAAGCTGCCAAGCTAAATGGAAAATAGCGCTATAGATAATCAAACCTAGCGATGTGACATCAAGAATTTCTTCACGGGTTAAGGTGAAAAATTTTTGCATGATTTTTAGTAGCTCACCGCCCATCCCTCCACCAAACCACATCAGTGCCACCGCACCCATAAGAAGGACAACAATCGATACTAATTCCCTTGAACGCGGAACCTGACCTTTTTCCCGTGCCTGTTCCAGTCTTTTTAACGTAGCCTCTTCTGTACGTTCTTGATCATTATTTTCAGCCATCAACCACCTCCATCCAGGTAGCAATCAAGACGAATCAAGTCACAGATACTATTCAGACCCATTTTCCAATGATTAAGATACTGGGGCAGAATATCAAACAATAAATACCAACAGATCAGCAACCCAACCAACAATGAAAATGAGAACCCGAGAGAAAATATATTTAACTGTGGTGCAGCACGGGTCATGATACCAAAAGATAGGTTTACAGTGAGTAGCGCGATAATACCTGCTAGCGACATTCCTAACCCAACGCTAAACATGGTCCCAAACCAACTCGCCATTGCACGATAATCTGCGGATTGAAGACTTTCTCCTATCGGCAAACTTTTAAAACTCATAACCATCAGATTGAGTATTTGCAAATGTCCATTGGTGGAAAGAAAAATCATGGTTGCCACGAACATGAATAACTGACCTAACAGGGGGGTATTTTGACCATTAGCTGGATCAACCATTGAGGCAAACCCCAAACTAGACTGCATCCCAAGTATTTGGCCAAGTAATACGAAAGTCTGGATCACAAATTGAGTGACTGTACCCATTGCTATACCTATCAATATTTGCTGTATCAATAGCATACATCCACTAAAAGACAAAAACTCCACAGTGATAGGTACTATTGGTAGAACAGGCATTACTGTAAAAGTGATTGCAAATGATAAATACAGTCTTACTCTAATAGGTACGAAACGGGCACCAAAAAAAGTCACCGTCATCAACATGGATGAAATACGTGTCAGTGGCAAAAAGAATTGTGCCATCCAGTCAAGCAACATATTTGCTAGGTATTCCATACAGTCTGTCTCAGTTAGTACAGCAAATGTGGAATTTCCTCCACCAGACGGAAGAAATACTCCATCAACATCCGAGTCATCGAATGGCCAAAAAACATCAGCGCCAACAAAGTTGCAATAAGACGTGGTAGGAAACTCAAAGTTTGTTCGTTAATCGATGTCGCTGCTTGGAAAATTGCAACCACCAATCCCACGACTAAACCTGGAATAATAATGACTGAAACCATCACCAACACTTGAAATAGGGCATTCTGGAATAGTTCCACAAACGCTTCTGGTTCCATAACTCACTCTTACCCGAAACTGACCGCTAGGGTCGAGAGTATAAGGTTCCAACCATCAACTAAAACAAATAGCATCAGCTTGAACGGTAATGATACAATCATAGGTGACAGCATCATCATACCCATAGCCATTAGTACAGATGCTACAACTAGGTCTATAATAAGGAAGGGCAAAAATAGCATAAATCCAATCTGGAAAGCGGTTTTTAACTCAGAAGTAATGAATGCAGGGATTAGGGTTGTCATCGGCACATCTTCTGGATCCGTTACATCCGAACTTGACATATCAACAAATGTTTCTAAATCTTTCACTCTCGTTTGTTTGAGCATGAACTCACGAAGTGGAATTTGAACAAGATCAAACGCTTCTCGTGCCGAGATTTTTTCATTGAGATATGGCTGTACAGCCAAGACGTTCATCCTGTCAATAACCGGTGACATTATAAACAAGGTCAGGAACAATGAGATGCCAATAATGACCTGATTCGATGGTGTTTGCTGTAGACCCATTGCCTGACGTAGAATTGATATAACCACGACAATACGGGTAAAACACGTCATCAAGATAATAATCGCAGGCAAAAATCCTAGTATCGTCATCAACGCTAAAATTTGCAACGTAACCGAATAATCTTCGCTTCCACTAGGGTTTACTTTCATGGTAAACGCAGGGATTCCAACCCCATTTCCAACTAGGCTCATTGACGAATTACTTACATCATTAATCAAAGTTTCAGTGACTGTTCTAGATTCTGGTATAAACTCTTTTTCCGCAAAAACCAACGGTACGGAAAAAAACCAGCAAAGCGCTAAGAAAACAGCAGTAACGGATTTAAGACGCATCATTTTGTTTGAAGATCTGTTTGAGTTGAGACGAAGAATTCCCAGTTTCTCCAGCAGTTTTCGGTGGAGCCTTTCCAGTATTAAAAGGTATGTCAAGTTCTTTTAAAAATGTAATTTGCTGTGTAGTGATACCCAAGAGTAGTTGCGCACCGTTGACATCTAATATCACTATTTGCTCTTTATGCCCCAACTGTAATCGGCTCACAACTTTCATTTTTGATTTTTCAGTCATTAAAGACGGTATTCGCAGACGTCTAAGAATCCATGTCAGAGCAAAGATAATACCGATCACCAACAACAAGGCCACAAAGGGGGTAGCAATATTCACACTAGAGAGAGGTGCTGAGAAAGCGGTTGGAACGAACAGTAGTCCAAATATCGCTAAAAACATCAAGACCATGAATACTTAACCTAAATTTATATTTACGAAAGATTCACACAATAAATGCAATATTCAAGCCAGAAAGCACTTCTCGACAATACCAACATCTATGGTAGATATATATTGATGTTGATTTACGACGTTTATTGATAAACAAATACCAATGTTCAAGAACAATTAATCTTTAACGAAGTTTCTTAATACGCTCAGTTTGGCTGATTACATCCGTCAAACGTATCCCAAACTTATCGTTAATAACAACTACTTCACCGTGAGCGATCAGTGTGCCATTTACCAGCACATCGAGGGACTCACCAGCCAAGCGGTCTAATTCTACCACTGATCCTTGATTCAATTGTAGCAAGTTACGAATGTTAATGTTAGTCCGTCCTACTTCCATCGATATGATAACAGGAATATCAAGAATAGCGTCCAGTTTACGATGTTCATCTACGTTAATTGGTGGAGCTTCATTCACCAATTCATCTAGTGGTGCAGTTTGAACATCACCACCACCCTCCACATTAGCTTGTTCCGCAAGAGCTGCAGCCCAATCGTCTTCTACATCACTCATAATAAATTACCAGATCTTTCTATTACTTATTGATATCAACCAGATTGTAGTTATTTTCTAAATTGACAAAAGACAGTTCATTTTCATCACTCAATAACATGACATCACTTTTTACTCCCTCTGGGCGCTCCAATCTCTCTGTGATTTTAACCGCAAGATTATCATTCAATTTCCCCATTTTGCCACGAAATGTTGGTAAATCTTCGATATATACAGTGCATGCTTCCGGCATTTTGACCGGAATGACATCACCGACTTGTAGCTCCATCATGTCTCGTAACGACAATGTCGTTTCCAGTAACTTCGCTGTAAGTTCAACTTCTACATCCATTACTTCATCCTGCAGTGCTTTCGACCAACGAAAGTCGGTATCCATATTGTCACTCTGGATACCCGCATCAAGTAGTTCCCGAATAGGTTCCACCATCGAATATGGCATAACGACGTGGAAATCACCGCCACCACCATCAAGCTCAATGTGGAAAGAACTAACGACAATCACTTCAGTCGGACTAACAATATTCGCCATCGATGGGTTCACTTCAGAATCTAAATATTCGAACTCCACCTTCATGACAGGAGTCCACGCTTCTTTGTAGTCTTCAAATACAAGCTTCAACAACATCTGAATCACACGACGCTCAGTTGGAGTGAATTCCCGCCCTTCAATTCGTGCGTGAAAACGTCCATCACCTCCAAAGAAATTTTCAACCAATATAAATACCAATCGTGCTTCCATAGTAATTAATCCTGTCCCTTTTAAGGGACGAAATCTCACCATATTTAAACTAGTTGGGACAAATAGCGTATTTTGGTATTCATCAAATTTGATCATTTGTACGCCGTTTATCGATACTTCAGCCGTTTTTCGTAACATATTAAATAAACTGATACGCATATGACGCGCAAAGCGCTCATTTATCAGTTCTAGAGTCGGCATTCTCCCACGAACAATACGGTCTTGAGATGAGAAATCAAAATTAGCGGTGGAAGATATATTCCCATCAGCCACTTCTAGTTCTTCGTCTTTTTTATCATCCACGCCATGAAGAAGCGCATCAATTTCATCTTGACTTAATAGATCCACATCGCACCTATTGCATTACAAAGCCCGTAAACAACACCCTTTCAACTACCTTTTTACTCGTTATTTTTTGCATAGCAGCCTGAACTGTCTCGACGGCTTGTTGACGGATTTCGAGTTGTCCTTGCGGTGTTTTTAATTGCTCAACAGTCGCCGCTGCAAACATAGTCAAAAGACTATATTCAACTAACGGTAAATTCTGTTTAGCCAGTTTTTCATTATTTCCTCCGCGCACCATCAACTTAATTTTGACCTGCACCAACCGTTGTTGCCGATCACCTGTTATGTTGAATACGAAAGGATGCGGTAAGGTGACATAGATCGCTTGAAGATTGACAGGTTCAGTATTTTCAATAAAAATATCTCTTTTAGGTAAAGGTTTTTCACCATCAAAGAAAAAAAACATACCACTTCCGCTAAATGAAAGTAATGCAGCTACAGCTATAATGATAAGTTTATTTTTACCGCTGCCCGTTTCATTACCTTCGTCTGCCATGATTATCCTCAGTACTCAGTCAAATATCACTGTGTTTGATAGCTACATCACACAGTGTAAATACGCCACATTAAGCATAATAGTCAACACGAACTTTTGATACCTTAACATCAGAATCATGATTCATCCTTGTTAGGTCTGTATCTTGTTCATCGTCACCATGAATAGAGCGTAATCCCTTTTGCTGATCCTTTTTGCCACTACTTGGTGAACTCTGATTTTCCGAAAATCCTTGCCGGTCTACGGCATCTTGATGTTGAACCGAGGACTGTGTTAATTGTAATCCTTGCTGCTGCAGCATGTCACGCAACCTCGGAATAGTTTGCTCCACCAGCTCCTTTACCTGTTGATTTAAAACTGTAAACTGCACTGACGCTTGATCTTGATTCATTGATAATTTTATTTGTATTCGGCCCAGTTCAGGTGGATCGAGACGAATATCAACAAGCTTAAGGTTTTTCGCCAACATTCTATTAATGCGTTCAGATAAAATATCAGCGACTTCATCCTGATTTTGGTTCATTTGTATTGCAGTTGGTGTTACCAGAGAATCAAGCTTTGCGGAAGTAATTAAGCCTAGGTTTCCAAAGCTTGATGCTAGTTGCTGTACAAGATGCTCCGCTTTTACTCCTGAGACAATTTGTTTAACCTCACCAAGCTGCTGGGTTGACGACAAGACACTCACTGCTAACTGTCGTGGTTGATGATTCACTTTCATTGTAGAGATGGGAAAAGGAATGGCACAAGACTCTAATATTTCTATTGTTTGCTGTGCTTGTGGAGTGATAGCGGTATATACCACTGCCGAAGCTTCACTCATGATCGCCTGTGCCGGAGGAGTAAGTCCTTGGGTGGTCAGTTCGTTTATCGGGGTTAATGCATCACCCTCAATAATAAAGGGTAGTATAACCTTCACTGCATCTTGCATCTGCGATTTTTGACTTGCTTTTCCAACCCATTCTTGATCGAAATTAATTTTTATAAACTGCTCAGTATTCGTTTTTCCTTCAACCAATGCAGGTAGAGGTTTTATTTGTGGGTACAACAAGGTTATAGTTGCCGAGGTTAATAACGACTCAATCGTAGTTAATTCTTCCACATTATCTGAGTGTTGAACTTCCGTTTGTAGTGATGATATTAATTTTTCATTCGGATCACTCGGAACATCAACTTGTGACGGCAGCACTGGTTCATACATTCTCCCACTAATTTCTTCATCAGATGAAATCTGACTGACAGCATAAGCCAATACCGACAGATCATCATCAGATACATTTTTTAGTAAAATTGTACCCTCTATCTGCCGCTTCATTTTGGGCGCATTAGATATCGATTGTTGTTGCACTTGTGGTATAAAATCAAAATTATGATCAGCAACAATATGTTGAGCTACCTGTACAGTAGCCTTCCCGAGTGAGCTTTCTATCTTTCCAAGAAACGGCAAGCCTTTGCCTTGGCATCCTTTAAATCTTTTCCCCTCTAATGCAACATGTATCCTACTTTTTGCAGGTTTATAATCCATATTTTGTAGTACAGTGTTTTCTTTATTGAGACGTCGTAACAATACTTCTCCCTCTTCTTTTGTATGAGATTTCAGCATTGAATTAACATTCATATCCTTGCCATTTTCTGTATGGAAGGTCATTGCTAGCACTTCGATTTCTGCAGCCGTAGTTGACATATTTTTACCTGTATTCAATCCGATATTTTCAGTATCAACGTCTGCCGTTGTCAGTAATGTTCTTTCTCCACCTTTCTCTGAAAGAAACATATTTTGTCGAAATTCTCCGCTTGAGATTTTTTTACTAGCAACATCCTTACTCGCTGAAACACCTTTTGGTGAGACACTACGAACTTCACCGTTCCCTGACACCAATTGCACGAGTTGTGCAAAAAAAACTTTATCATCAGAGCTAAGCACATCAGAGAATAATAGGCCTTTCGTTTCGTCAAAAGATGTTTTCCTAGTGGGCAGATCAGTAAGTAAGAAACTAATTGAATTCATGGTGATTCTACTTCAGATGCTTTGTCTTGATCAGTCATCGTAACTACTCGCTGGGCAATTTTTACAAGTTTTAGGTCATATATTCAATAAGTAAATTTTCGTGTAAAAATTCTTACTTTTCCATGTTGATAAGCACTGTTAGAAAGCATGGTATCTGTAATGGTGGATACCAACGTTTCCCTGTTATCCACCATACTTACGTGCCCTACCACTTATTGCTCACATAACAAAGCTTTAAGCAATTATTAAGCCATCTTAGTAAGATTTGTGTTGTTTCCGAATAAATATTAACATAGAAAATTCGTCCAGTTGTTTTTGTTCAAGTCGTTCAGCTCGTATTTTTGCTTCTTTCTGGCATTTTTCTATCAACCATTCTAACGAACGTGTCTTTTTCAAACAATGTTGCCAGTGCTCTCTGCAACGTTCTACATTGTCTTCAAAGTAAATTGCCCCTTGATGTTGTTTTGCTAGTGTTTTATCCAGTTGGATAATAAATCGATTGAGGTGACCAAAGCTGCTAGAGCTCAGACCTATTTTTCCTCGCTCTAACATTTGACTAAAATAATCCAATCTATATCGTTCGATTTCTTCCAGTTGCTTATAATAACTTTGCAACTCTTGCTGCGCCGATACCAACGCCAGATACGCTTGATATTCCAGATTTTTATCTTGTTTAAGCAACAGTAACATCGTATTTTCAGACATGTTTCACCTATATCTTCAACGTCGAACGCAGCATATTTACACACATGTCATATGACACTACATCTTTCATACCCTGTTGTAGGTAATCATCGAGGTGAGGCTTCAAAGTGAAAGCCTGATCAATAGCTTTATCTGTACCTAGTTTATAGGCACCAATAGACACAAAATCTTGATTTTTCCTACAGACGGACAGCGCTTTCCGCACTGTGCGTGCCATCAACAAATGTTCGTCGTTAACGATATTTGACATGACACGGCTGACAGAACGTTCTACATCAATAGCAGGATAATGACCTGCATTTGCCATTTCTCGCGACAAGACAATGTGACCGTCAAGAATTGCACGTGCAGCATCCGCAATTGGGTCTTGCAAATCATCACCTTCTGTTAACACGGTAAAGAACGCAGTAATTGAGCCCTGATCATTACTCCCATTACCTGCACGTTCGACCAGTGCAGGTAATTTGGCAAATACTGATGGAGGATATCCTTTGGTGGCAGGTGGTTCACCCACTGACAAGGCAATTTCACGTTGCGCTTGAGCGAATCGGGTCAATGAATCCATGAGCAGCAGCACGTCTAGTCCTTGGTCACGAAAATATTCAGCAATAGTCAGAGCCGTTTGACAACCTTTTAGTCGCATCAATGGAGATGAATCAGCTGGAGCAGCGATGATAACCGAACGAGCGCGATCTTCCTCCTCTAGTATTTCATCTATAAATTCTTTTACTTCACGTCCACGTTCACCAATCAGTCCTACCACAACCACTTGCGCTGTTGTGCCTCTAGTCATCATACCCAGAGTAACGGATTTGCCAACACCTGAGCCTGCAAATAAACCAATACGCTGTCCTTTTCCGACGGTAAGCAATCCATTAATGGCTTTAATACCAACATCAAGTGGAGTGTTAATAGGTTTTCTTGACAATGGGTTAATTATTGCAGGTATAAAAGGCGCCATTTTATCCGTATGAATGTCGCCCAAACCATCCAGAGGTTTACCGGTACCATCAATCACTCTACCAAGCAATTCAAATCCAACCGGAATACCTTGCTCTCCGGATATTGGCGTCACGCGCGCATTCGGTAACACTCCGAAAATATGTTCACTCGGCATTAAATACAAAGTTTCCCCTGAAAAACCAACCACTTCTGCTTTGATGTTACCTTTTATGGTTTCAACACAGCATAAACTACCAACTGCCGCTCGACAGCCAATAGCTTCAAGTGTCAAACCCACAACACGCACCAGCTTTCCAGATGCGACTGGAGGTATTACGATATTATCGAACTTAAGGGAATCGAAGCATTCAGACAGGTTGTCCTTCATGGACTTTTACCTCATCGATAGGATCGTCATCATCAATATTCTCCACTGTGGAACTATTATTTACAGGTAGATCAGTGTGTTCCATCACAGGAGTCACTTGAACAAGTTCATCCGTTTCATCTTTTGAGGAATTTGTATGGTCGATTTGTGAAAGATCTGGTCCAAGTTTTTCACTATCAGGCATTGAAGAAATATCTTCCATGCGCAATACATTTGAGTACAACTTATTTTTTGGCGCTTCAGGTTCACACGAAGTATTCAGACCTAAAAAACGATTCAAAAGCGGTTTAAGGCGATCTTCCATGCAGTAATCCACCATGGAATCGCCACATGTCACTTGGATATCACCGCGATTTAAAGAAGGTGCAGCAACCAATTTCCATTGGCGGTCTTGCAACGATTTAACGCTGTGAACCTCGGTAACTACTTCTAAATCTTTGGGATGAAGGTAAACAGAAATTTGACGCTCTGCCATTGGCAGAGCCAACACCGCTTCTCGTAACGTTGTTAAAATAACTTCAGAGTTAGTCTTGACTTCGGTTTGAATTACAGCTTTGGCTAACTGAATCACTATGTTTAACATCTTTTGTTGTACCTGATGATCAACTTGCATTAATGGGAATACTAACTTATCCACGATAACGTCAAGATGTTGGCAGCGGGTTTCAATCAGTTTCTTACCATCAGTGAGGCCATGTTGGAAACCTTCATTTTTACCTTCTTCAAAGCCTTCAGATTTACCTTTTTTAAAACCAGCTTTTCGTCCTTTTTTAAGTCCTGATACACGACCTTCTTCCATTCCTTCTTCATAAGCCAAATGCCGAATCTGTTCTAGCGCATCGGCTGTCAGCAAAGAAAGATCGAGTTCAGATACCTGATCTTCCAGTTCAGGCGATTCCCAACTAGGATCGTAGTTCAATGCCGTTTCTTTTGGCTGCATACTATTTGAGACATAGCTAGGTAGCGTCCAACGTTTAAGAACATCGTCAGAATGCTCGGTAGCACGAATATACCCACGACGACGATCTATACTCATATCACTACCTTTTGTTTTGATGTAATAATGAATTTACTATACCCAACTAACTTGAATATGTAGGTTTCAGTTGACTCTCCTGATATGATAATCAAGGCATCCATTTGTAAGTGTAATTCGCTACATCAAAAAGGGATAACACCTAGCATGGCTACGGTACACACGCCCTACGGGAAAGGAGTAGTATGCAGATTTCGTCATTAAATCCCTGTGAAATAGACTGATTCCTCCTAATTCTTCCTATTAGGTTTTTTAAGTTTTACCTCGAACTGAACGCACAGATAACCTATAAAACCTGCATTTTCAAGTTATTTTGGTATACATGATTAAAGAAACTCATCTGCACCACCACTGCTTAGCATAATTTCACCAGCATCGGACAATCGACGGGCAACAGAAAGAATCTCCTTTTGTGCTGCTTCCACATCAGCAACGCGAATAGGCCCCATGGCTTCCAGATCATCCTGCAACATTTCTGCTGCTCGCTTCGACATGTTGCGGAGGATCTTGTCTCGTAATCCCTCGTCTGCTCCCTTAAGCGCTTTTTGCAATACTTCTTGAGGAACGTCTTTAAGAATAGTTTGAATACCACGGTCATCCACTTCAGATAAATTACCAAAAACAAACATAAGATCTTGAATTTGCGATGCCATTTCTTCGTCATTTTGTTCAATTTTCTCCATCAAAGTGGACTCGAGTGCATTATCCATGTAGTTCATGATATCGGCAGCGGCTTTCAAACCACCAATTTTTGCCGCTTGAGCACCCGATTGACCCGCAAATTGTTTCTCCATGATCTCATTAAGCTCATGCAATGCTGCAGGTTGCACTTCCTCAAGATTGGCAATACGCATCACTAAGTCGAGAGCATCACGCTCTGCAAATTGGGTTAGGATTTCTGCAGACTGCTCTGGTTCTAAATAAGATAAAACAATGGTCTGAATTTGAGGATGTTCATTGATAATGATCGAGGCGACCTGACGAGGATCCATCCATTTAAGTGAATCTAAACCTTTGGATCCACTACCAAGCAAAATTTGGTCAACTAAGTTATTTGCTTTATCTTCACCCAACGCTGCCACCAGTGCATTACGCACAAAATCTTCACTACCCATACCAATGGTAGTGAATTTTTGTATATCTTCCAAAAATGCCCCGTGCACCGCACTGAGTTGTTCTTGGTTGAGCTCTTTCATCATGGTCATCTTACTACCTACTTTCTGAACCTGTTTCGGCTCTAAGTGGCGAATGATGCTTGCTGCATCTTGCTCTGTCAGACTAAGGAGTAATATTGCGGCTTTCTCGAGTCCAGATAGTTGTGAAACGTCGAAATCGTCACCTGACCCATTTTGATCTTCTCTAGGCATCATTATTCACCCAACTTTTCACAACCTGAGCTGCAAGATCAGGCTCATTAGCAACCAATGCACGCACAGCTTTCAACAAATCTTCATCTTTATGAAGATCCGGTAGATTGAGGTTTGATGAACTCATCGAGAAACTGCTAGATCCATCCAAATCCGATCCAATCAAACCAATATCATCATCAGGGATCAATGGCAAACCATCCGAACCCAGCATTTCACCGTTTGGTCCAAGCATACTATCGTCATCTTTGTACGGATTAAGCAGTTTTGACAATGCAGGACGGATCAATACAAATATTACTACAACAAAAAATAATGATGCAGCTAACCAACGAACCCAATCATTGAAGTTAGGATGTTCCCAAATAGGTACGTCACCTAGTTTCTCAAACTCTGGCACAGCAAATGGTACCGAAACCAATTCGATTATATCACCACGTGATTTAGAATAGCCAACACCACCAATCAAAAGTCGACGTATCTTCTCAAGCTGAGCATCACCGACTGGTATCCTAATAATGTCTCCAGATTCTGAATTAGCTTTCTCAATATAATCAACAGCAACGGACACCGTTTGGCGTGAGATCATCCCTGTTTGGGCACGGCGGTGGTTGATTGTGGTGTCCAACTCAAAGTTACGCGTCGCCTCACGGCTGACAGAACCTTTGTCCCCCGATCCACGCTTTTTTAAATCTTGAATATCTTCAGGAATCGCAGAGTCAACGGGAGGCTGATTACTCAATGCTCCAGGTATCCCCGCGACCAAATCACTGCTGTTATAGTTTTCACGTGTGTGTTCACTACGAGTGGAAGGCGTGGCTGGATCAAAATGCTTGCGAGTTTCTTCAAAGACACTGAAGTCCATGGTTACATCCACTTGCGAGGTATAATTGCCCAAACCAAGAATTGGGATTAAGATTGAATCAATTTTTTCTCTTAGTACTTGCTCCTGCTGACGCTCTAGTTCATATTCTTTACGGTGTTGTGAAGCCATTGGGTCTCGGCTACCTGAGCTAAGTAAACGGCCATGCTGGTCAGTAACAGTAACACGGGATGGTTTAAGATTAGGTACCGCAGATGCCACCATATCGACAATGGAATCGACTTCTTCTTGTCCCAACATAGTTGTACCACGCACTGTTAAAAATACAGTTGCTGTCGCATCTTGATGATGACGTACAAAAACACTTTGCTTTGGCATTACCAATAAGACACGCACTTTAATCACCGAGCGAATTTTTGCAATTGCGGCAGCAAGTTGACGCTCTCGACTCAATTTCAAACGTTCACGCTCAAGTTGCTGAGAAACACCAAAACCCATGTCATTAAGCAAAATGTCATCACCTGCTTCCTGTATAGAATTTAAACCTACACGGCTCAAGTTAAGCTTGATTGTTGAGTACTCTTTAGTGAGGACACGAATGGTGTTTCCATCAAGCTGATATTCGGTTTTTTTCTGGTCAAAATAATCTAGTATAGGGATAAGTTCTTCTGTATCATACGTGCCTAATGGACGCATATCTGGCTCTTGTACCCAAATAAACAGAATCACGATAAGGGAAATGCAAATAGCAACAGCAGCAACAAGGATAAGTTGACGAATAACATCTACACTGCCCAGTTGCCCAGAGGCAAGTGTGAAACCCTCCTCCATCATATCAGGGTTCTTCGATGCTGTTGGTAGCGACCCTACACTATCTGCAAGAGCCAATTGAGTGTTTTCACCTTCTTCTGCCACTGTTCACTTCTCTACATTAAACAGGCATATTCATGAGTTCTTTGTATGCTTCAACCAACTTATTGCGGGTTTGCACCGTAGCTTCAAACGCAACACTAGATTTGTTGCTAGCAATCATCACATCTGACAGACTGAGACTTCGATCACCTCGATCGAAACGTACTGCCAGATCGCTAGATGTTTTTTGTAATCCATTGACCTTTTGTATTGCTGAAGACAATAATGTACCAAAGTCTTGGTTTACTTCCTGACTAGTTTCTGTGCGACCTAAGCTTCGCATTTCTAATGCGATATTCTGCATTTCATCCTGCATAGGATTAATTTTCATCAGTCATCCTCGCTATCAAACCCTTGGCAACGAACACCAAATAAAACGTTTAGTTTTCTTTGAAAAAGAATGCAATTATCAGGCCAGAAAGTATAGCACAATTACTCTCTAGTAAGCATCTCTCTACTGAGGAATATTTACACCAGCATCACGCATTTTTGCTAATTTATAGCGTAAGGTTCTAGGACTAATACCTAAACGTTCTGCCACGTCTTTCCTTCGACCTTCACAGGTACGGATCATATCAATAATAATAGTAAATTCCTGTTCTCGAAGTTCACCTTCTAGGCTTTCCGCCGTGAAACCAACAGGTTTGGTTGCTGTGTAGCTATATTGTGGGTTCTGAGTGTTTATTTGGTCAAAATTCTTAGTTTGTTTTTGGTTCAGAGGAGTCGTGATTCGGTTGTTTGTAATCAGTAATTGCAAATCCCCCGCATCGTTCCAATCAACCCCTTCAAGCAAGATATCAGAGGTATTAATTTGTCCATACTGGCATAAAATTAACGCACGTTGCATGACATTGTCTAATTCGCGCACGTTACCTGGCCAGTGATAAGATAACAGTTTATCTGTCGCTAGGGAGTCAAGTGTTGGCACAACTTCCCCGACCTTGCAACATTGGCGTTGAAGCAAGTGATTCGCCAATGGAATGATATCACCTTTCCTTTCTACAAGCGGCAGCCAGGTGATTGGAAATACATTCAGGCGGTAGTAGAGGTCTTCACGAAAGAAACCATCTTTTACATATTTTTTCAGATCTCGATTACTAGTCGCTAACACACGTAAATCTAGCTTAATGCTCTTACGGCTACCAAGTCGCTCAACTTCCCGTTCTTGTAGAACACGCAACAACTTGGCTTGTAACGATATATCCATCTCACTGATCTCGTCCAGTAGAATGGTGCCACCCTGGGCTTGTTCAAACTTACCAGGACAAGCTTGAATAGCCCCTGTAAAGGCACCTTTTTCGTAACCAAACAATGTTGCTTCTAACATATTTTCTGGAATAGCAGCACAGTTAATTGCAACAAATGAGCCATTAGCACGCTGCGATTGACGATGAATATGTCGTGCCATGACTTCTTTTCCTGAGCCACTCGGCCCTAAGATCATCACATTAGCATCAGTTCTTGATACTTTGTTAGCAAGGGTAATTAATGCCAAGCTTTTTGGATCTGCTACCACCGTATCATTGGTATCAGTTTTCACTGGTGCGTAACGACTGATCATATTAAGCAATACTTCTGGTGCAAACGGTTTTGACATATAGTCGATAGCACCTTCTTTAATCGCATCAACAGCGTCTTGAATGTTGGCATACGCTGTCATCAATAACACCGGTAGTTTAGGATAGTTTATTTTGATGTTACGAAGTAATATCAATCCATCCATCCCTGCCATTTGGACATCTGTCACAACAATATCAACAGGTTCTTTTTTCAATATCAACAAGGCCTGCTCCGCACTATTAACCTCTATCCACTGGTAACCTGCTAATGTTAAAGTGTCGACCAAAGCTTCACGTAGCCCTTCATCATCTTCAACGATAAGTATTTTGCTATTGTTCATATTGCTTCTCCTGATACTGGATTTTGGTCCGTATCACTATTTTCTGCTAAAGGAAGGCAGATCGTAAAGCAGGCTCCTTGATTCGGTTGAGATTTTAGCGTCAATTGGCCTTTATGGGCGTAACAAATCATCTGGACTACAGCAAGACCAAGGCCAGTTCCTTGTGGGCGCGTAGTAAAAAATGGTTCAAGTATTTTACTTTGTAATTCGTGTGGAATACCGGGGCCGTTATCAGACACCGAGAGCAGCAATTGGTTATTAATTGCTCTTGCATCAAGCACTATTTCACAACCTGTCCCCGCCACTTGAATGGCATTAATCACGAGGTTTGATACAGCACTCGCCAAAGAATTAACATTCCCAAGTAAGAAATGAGATTCAGCAACGTAGTTAATTTGTAAGTCCACCTCTTTGCTGTTTACAAGCGCTTCAACCATAGGTTTGAACTCACTGAGTAAATGCTCCAGTGTAAACAAACTCACCACTCGGTTATCACTACCCTTAGCAAACAACAGCATGTCGTTCATTTGTTTTTCAAGATCATGTAGTCGATCGATGAGCTTTACTTGGAAGTTCTTCCTAGTTAGTTCCTTTATGTTAGGCATACCTAGGTTAGCCGCATATAGCAACGCACTAGAAAGAGGTGTTCTGACCTGATGCACCAACGATGCTACCATTTTTCCTAGCGAGGATAGTCGCTGAAGATCGCTGAAGCGTGATTGGAGCAAACGGGTTTCGGTCATGTCCGTGATCAAAATCAGTTGTCCAGCATCTGAAGCTGAAATCGCAAGCTTTACACGCCTACCATCGAGAAGTGACACTTCATGACCATCATCCTTACGTGGCGAAAAAGCACGATTAATCACGTCAATCCAACGTATTTGATCGAGGGGTTCACTTAACAAACGACGTGCTTCTGGATTTGCTTCTGCAACGCAACCATAAAGATCGAGCAAAATGACACCTGCAGGCATCACATCCAATACTTGTTTGTATCGAAGTACCTGTTGTTCGACAGTTCCGAGTAGTGAGTTTTTTACTTCCATTTTCCTAGACATTCAGCTCCATTCTTTTGATACTTAATACAACTAAGCAGATACTATGCCAATTATAACTAAATGAATTTCATAGTATTATGATCTAATCCATCAAAAGAGATCAGCCAATTTCTTGACTTTTATCTGTGCAATAATACTGAAATATGATATCTATTCAGGCTACACCTGCTCTGTTCAACCCATATTTCCGCATTTTCTCAACTAGAGTCGTTCGTCGCATGCCAAGCATATCAGCCGCTCTCGCAACGATACCCATCTGAGCTTCTAATGCTTGACGAATCATATCTACTTCCAGATCAGAAAGCATGGCTTTGAGATCGATCCCTTCAGGTGGAAGCCCTGAGAATCTATTCCCAAACCTCTGGTGATCATTATCATCAAGAGCATTTATCGTAAAAACAGCACTCAGTGCGTCACGTTCCAGTTCTTCACAATTTTCCAATGCAGAAATAACTTCCGGTTGAAATTCAGGGATATCCTTGTAGCGATATTTCTTAGGTAAACGATTCACGTCAACCATTTGCGCTGGATAGAGAATCACCAAACGCTCAATTAGGTTAGCTAACTCACGCACATTACCCGCCCATTCATGTTCCATCAAGGACATAATAGTACGCGGTGTTAGGTAGACTTGATTTCCACCGTCCGCTTCCAAGCGAGACATAAGTTCCTGAATAAGCGACGGAATATCTTCGATTCTCTCACGTAGTGCTGGCATCTCAATCGGGAATACATTCAAGCGATAGAATAAATCCTCACGGAACGTTCCTTCTTGGATCATGCTGTCAAGATTTCGATGTGTTGCCGCCACAACACGCACGTTCGCTTGAATGGTCTTATTTCCACCTACACGTTCAAAAGAGCGTTCTTGTAATATACGGAGTAACTTCACTTGCATCGCTGGAGGCATATCCCCGATTTCATCAAGAAATAATGTGCCACTTTCGGCCAACTCAAAGCGACCTTTTCGGGTTGAAATGGCACCAGTAAATGCGCCTTTTTCATGACCAAACAATTCACTTTCTAATAACTCAGCTGGTATAGCACCGCAGTTAACAGGAACAAATGGTCCTTTTCCACGACGAGAATAGTAGTGAATATTACGCGCTACAATTTCTTTACCTGTACCAGATTCACCAAGAATAAGTACACTGGCATCAGTACCTGCAACCTGTTCAATCAAATGTCGAACGTCACTAATAGCATCACTACGTCCCACCATGCTCCGGAATAAAGTATTTTTTCGGCTTAGTTGTGCGATATTAGTAGCCTGTTTACCTAGAAACTCCTGACAATGACGCAGTGCATCTGCCAATTGTGAGTAATTTAAAGGTTGTTCTAATCCACCTACAAAATTCGGCAAACCAGACAATTTAGCTTTATGTTTGGAAAGCGCAATGATCGGAATATGGTTGTTGATAACCAGATTACCTAGAATCTGGGATAAACTTTGAGTTGAATTAATGTTACCCAGAAAACAAGGTCCATCAGCTTGTTTCCAGTGCATATCGTTGAGCTTAATGGTTGAACATAGCTGGTATTGCTCACCAATGAACTCCAAGATAACGCCTAAATCGTGACGAAATTTTTCATCATCCTCGATAACAAGAATCTTCGTTAAACCTTGCATGTGTGAGATATATCTGCCCCAAAACAACTTCGATTATTGTCGCGTACATATTAGCGCCAACAACAGAATAATCCAGCCATTGTAATTATCGCTGTATATAAGGCAACCAGAGACACAAAAGAACTGTGACTCCTGTGCCAAGACAAGTAGGATTGTAGTGAAAGTGGTGGGGTTTTATGCGTTTACTTGGGTAATATTGTGATACTCGACAGGTATTTGATCCCACGCTGACCTAATTGCGCGCAATATATCGATAACATCATCAATAGGCACATCTACATTATCTCGATTAGCTTCTGAGATCTTACGAATGATAAAGTCATAAAGTGCATCTAAATTCGTTGCTATCTCACCGCCGTCAGACATAGAAAGACAACTTCTCAAGCTAATAATAATATCTAAGGCTTTACCTAAACGTTCTCCTTTCACGGCTATATCCCCCTGTAACATAGCAGCTTTTCCCTGAATCAACCGCTCAATCGCACCTGACATCAGCATCTGAATCACTTTATGTGGCGATGCTGAGCTCAGTTGACTGTCTACAGAGACTCTTTTATAGGCTTGGAGCGACCCCCTCATAATATTCCTCACCTACTCAAATTTCTTATAAGTTTGTACTAATTTACGACCTTTAATAAAAGGTCTTGCTTGGACTGCAACGGTATTACGATATATTTCCATCAAATTGACTATTCGCTTAGTTCTTCGTAACGCGGAAGACCAAGCATTTCCTTCTGGAGGTTTCGGCAACATCTTGATCTCTTCCAAACATTGTCTTCTTTCATTCAATAACCGTGATATTTCATCGACATCCATTATCGATGCAGTAAGTACAGCCAATAAATGTTTATCAATAGTATCTAAACGGGATAAGTCTTGTGACATTGTTACTCACCTACGTGGGCATGATGCTCATCATGGTGGAAATCTGTGACCGCATTTCCATCATGGCACCATCCATAGAAGAAAACTGCCGAATTGTCCTGTTCTCTAAATCCACCATGTGACGATCTAATGTCTCTTGATCATTATGCAAACGTTCTTTTTGCTTATTCAGTGTATTTTCTCGGTTGCGGAGCGTACCCGTAATGCCTGTGAAAGAATGGATCATTTCTTCCACTTTCTTGGCAAAACCATCATTGCCTCCAAAGAAATCTTCTAACGCAGAGAAATTATGCCTCAATTGGTTATCCAGTAAGCTATGGTTAATTTCCAGTCTACCCTCCATAGTGGTAACAACGCCCAACTCGCTCAGTGTTCTAAGAGATTTAGATGCACCCTCAATTGGGGTAGAAAATAAACTCCGAAGTTGACTTGTTACTGACCGAATGACACTGTCACCTACCAATGATCCACCCATTTGTTTTTGTGAATCATACTTAGACAGTGATTGCATCACTTGATAGAACGCGTTGTATGAATCAACAAATTTACTAATTGACGCTTTTACGGCATCACGGTCTTCGTCGACAACAACCGTCACAAACCCATCTTCAGCTAACGTTAGTTGCAAAACATCAATATTGACACCCCTAATCACATCGGAAAATGAGTTGGTTTCACTGGATATAGATACTAAACCATCAATCAAAATACGAGCATCTTTTGCAGAATGTATTTCATTCATCGCATTAGATTCACTTACCGAGTTATAAGCCAATGCTTGAAGTGGACTGGTCATCGCTGCATTGATTGTCACAGAAATTTGATTCTCTGCTCCAGTTTTATCCCCACCTAGAATTAAACGAACACTTTTATTATCGTTGATCACAGAAGCTTTTACACCAGATCTAGATGTCTTTCTATTGATGGTGTGAACAATATCCCGTAATGAACTGCTGGCTTGAGGAATTTCAATAGTGGAAGTACGTCCTCCAAGACTGACTATCAATTGACCAGCCCCAAAATCATTATCTGCATCTAAGCCATCAGAAATAAGCTTATGGGATTGCGCCAACTGTTCTACAGCGATGGAATACACACCAATAACGGCTTGGTGGTTTGCAGATGCAAAAACGGCATCCAAGTTATCAGAAGTTATGACCTTTGCCGCAAAGGTATTATTATGGCGTAAGTCATACATCAAATCTTTCATCGCATCAAGCGAGTTTCTAAACCTGCCAAATGCGCTGATGTTAGTTTCAACATCATTCATACGCTTGAATATACGTTCTTGCTTAGGTGCAGCTACAGACTCAACAATCTTGTTAACAATGGAATGGATATCCATTCCACTGCCGAGTCCCGTTGTACTCAGATCCATCTTATACTCACCTCAGTTATACCTTTTCTGCAACCAACCCCCTAGCATGAAGAGATAGTTGTTGTGCTAGCTCTAACATTGCTTTCTCAGGAATTTGTCTAATAATATCGCCACTACTCATTTCATAAACAGTGATGATGTTTTTTCCGGATTCCTCGTCAAGTCGAAATGACAAGCCTGTATTAAAAGTAGAAACGAACTCATCTAGTTGCTCAAGTAGCCTCTCAAGATGTTCTTGCTGAATTTCCTGAGAACCTTCAAGTCGCTTAATTTTCTCTACACGGTTCTGAATAAGCTTTTCCGTATTTTCGGCCATTTGTTGTTGATGTGTAATTCCGAGTGGAGCACCTTCAACATATTGTTTCTTGCTGATAACTTTCGTATCAGACATTGGTGTCACATGAGACAGAGATGGCGTTGAAACGGACATTAGTTCCATTGCTGTTCACCTCCTGTTGAATGATGACGATGAGAGGTGAACTCATCGTCAACTGCCTCTGTGTCTACTATCCTAACAGGCTCAATGCTGTTGAGGGCGCTTGCTTCGCTTGCGCAAGTATAGACGTACCCGCCTGCTGCAGGATTTGTGCTTTAGTCAATTCCGTGGTCTCTTTTGCAAAGTCCACATCACGGATACGACTATTAGATGCTCTCACGTTCTCGTTTACATTATCTAGGTTAGCAATCGTGTGGCTCAAACGGTTTTGCTTAGCACCCAACTCTGCGCGGTGAGAATCAATGTACTGCATCGCGTTATCAATCAGACCCACTGCTTTTTGTGCACCACCCACAGTACCCACATCTACATCCTGAACAGTTTCAGCTATCTTAGTCGCAGCATCCATTCCGAGAGAAATAGCTAATTCACCCGAGAATATAATGTCAGAGCCAGCAGAAGATACAATTTGCAGTTCGCCATTTTCAGTAACTGATGCGTTAATTTTACTGTCAGATTGACCATTAATATAGGTCGCAATTTCTTCAATGTCATCACCCACTTTTGCTGTGATGTCAATCGTCGATGTCAAACCATCAGGATGGGTGATTGACATGCTTAGGGTAGAAGTAGCTGTTGCGGTCCACTCAGCCATGTCAACACTTTCAGAAACCGTTGCTTTAAAGGTACTACCTCCCATCAGAGTCTCATCGGCACGCATGTTTTTAAGCTCTATCATTACCGCTTCACCCGCGTCTGCACCGACTTGAAATGCTTTAGTCCCGTATGTGCCGTTTAACAGCTTTGAACCACCAAACGACGTAGTTTCTGCGATACGATTCAATTCATCTTGCAAAGCAACAACTTCTTGCTGAATCGCTTTCCGTTCTTCTACGCCGTTTGTACCGTTAGCAGATTGTAATGACAAATCACGCATACGCTGCAGTATGTTACTAGATTCTTCCATCGCACCTTCAGCAGTTTGAGCCACTGAAATACCATCATTGGCGTTACGCACAGCAACATCCAATCCACGACTTTGTGAGATCAATCTGTTAGAAATTTGCAGACCTGCTGCATCATCTTTTGCACTATTAATACGGTAACCTGAGGACAGGCGTTCCATTGATGCATTCAGCGAGTCGCTTGAACTGTTCAAGTAGCGCTGAGCGGTCATTGCAGGCACATTAGTGTTCACTGTAATAGCCATAACTATTCTCCTTTGATACTAAGTCTGGCTTCCGCCCAGCAAACTAGGGAAAACCTGTTCTAAAACTCTCACGATTACTATAACGGCACCATAGATAAAATCTTTACACCTTTTTCCTCACACACTATAAATGAAGATAAGCTACCATAAAGGTGAGGACTCTAACAGAATTCTCACACTGATAGATGACCTTAACTTTATCTTACAACTTTAATAACAATATGTATTTTATTAAGGTCCAATAAAAAGTCACTCATCAGTTAGGATAGACGATAGAATCAGCAAGGAACGAAGCTATAGGTAGCTGATAGCACGTACTTTATACCTAACTGTAATTGGTGCTAAGAAATAAGTTATCTGTATCCATGAGCAAGAGACAGAACGTACGATTGGGTTGGGTACCTACCCTGTGAAAGGTAGTGATCAACTTCAAATTTGTATAAGCGCGACTTTTTAAGGCATGGAATTTTAATTCCAAGATTTTTAGTTGAAACGTAAATGTATAAGCAATGACTCCCGCAATCAAGTTGACTATACAGCTCACCCATCTTTTGGTACTGATAATGCTCTATTTGGGATATATTTTTAGTTGATTAAAGACTATTTCGATGATAAATCGTTTTATAAACATAAAACGCTTAAAAAGCTTCATCACCTTTAAGTTTCCTATTCTTACGTGGGTCACGTATTCAATAGGTTGATTATAGTTTAAAGGTAATACTCTCTTTCAATGAATGTACCGATCACTCTATCGTATATTTCCGTTGTTTTTGAGTATCCAATCGTTTTCCGGTTGAGTCGTTTCAAGCGTGTACGCAGGGTTAAATTTTTCCTCTCAATGCGTTGTGTATAGAGCTTGCTAACAATGTGTTTATTCTCGGGAAGAGATATCGTACACATTAAAATCGTCTGAGCACCCAAATGAAACATTGAATTCGGATAATCGATTGAAAAGTAAATTGAATGTCTTTCTTCCACGACACCAGAATGCATGAGCAATTATTTTTTCAATCGAAGCTACCAAGCCTACCAAAGCCAGCGCGGGGTATTTTTGTTACCTACGAAAGACCATTGCTCATCTACTTCGCAAATACGAACCACTTCCTATACATCAAGATGGAATGTGGTTACACAACGTGGTGTAAATTTTTTAAAACTCGGATAACTGCATTTAATGATAATGTCTAGCACTCGAGATAAGTCACGAATACCAAAACTATTCATAGCAACTTCAACAAGTTATTCTTTTATCCCCGCCTGATAAGCCCTGTATGTATATTCAAGCTGGAAGCTTCGGAAACATGCTTGTCAACGATAGAGTTGGTATCCACCAACTCTGATATCACGCTTTTTAACTGTTTTTGTTTGCAGGCAAAAACGACATTTAACGTCAACGGCAGCTATAATGGTTACCATGCAAAAATAGGCATTTTACACGAAGAAAAACCTATTAAATACATGACCTCTTCCGTGTATTCGTGATGGTTATATATTCAATAAGTTGATTAAGATTAAAAGGTAAAACTCACGTTCAATGAAGGTACTGATCACTTTGTCATGCATTTCGGTTAATTCTGAGTATCCAATCATTTTCAGATTGAGTTATTTTAAGCGTGTACGAAGGATCAAATTTTCCCTCTCAATGGGTGTTATTTTACAAAGTAATCCAAAGAGATCATCTGCCATATCTGGCACCGTTTTTTTGTCATCAACATTTGCGGGTGCTACATTTACTGAAATGATAGCTCCTTGGTCGTTGATAATTAACCTGAGCTACGCATAAGAAATGAACTAAATGCCCAAGTCTGGATCTGATTGTTTAAAAAACTATCGACTCTCATAAGGACTTTGGCATGAATACGTTAGACTCTGTTTTCGTCGATATCGACGACTTCTGCCATATTTTGCTCCCTACATGGGAAAATACTTCATTTCTTCCGATATCAAACAAAGAAACAAGCCTTCTCATCTCTCCATTAGCGAAGAGATCACTATAGTGATAGCTTTCCATCAATCAGGGTTTCAAGACTCCAAAACCTATTACATCCACTTGGTTTGTGCTACCTCAGATCTGCATAAGCGTTTGCTTATACAGATCTGAGGTTGATTAAGGTGCGAATTGAGAATTATAGGAAGATCCTACTACCCAATTTTATTAAAGATAGTTGAATAAATTAAGCTCTTTAGTCTTAGTAAACGCTTTTTGTAAGGCTTGTAGCGCTAGCAGCTTTTCATTCATATCAATGATTGCAGTGGAATAATCTAAGTCTTCCATGGTACCCAGCGAACGGTTCAGTACAAGTTTAAAATCGAGGTGCATATTTTCCTGTAGGTCAAGCCTATTAAGGCGTGTCCCTACTACCGACCTGACTTGGTTTAAATGTTTAAAAGCTGCAGAGAACTGTTCAGTTACTTGATGAAGTTCTGCTGTCGACGAAGCATCAAAAATACTTTCGTGGGATAACTCCATACCTCTTTTAAAAGCATCAAACACATTAAAGGTATCCTGCCGTTTAAGTAACATTGTATCACCATCCAGTATTTCTCCTTTAAAGATCAAGCTAATAGTTTCCCATTGTACGCCTATTTTCGGATCGTAATGTTCCGTATTAACAACAGTACCATTTTGTGTTAATTCATATTTTATCTGGCCATTTACATCCACACCGAAATTGATCGCATAGGCTGAGTTATCAGCCTTATTGGCATTTCTTGCTGACACAAGTAACAGCAATGATCCATTTTTAAGTTCATATTCAGGCTGATAATCTCCGAAAGGATTTTTGATTTCCATATAAACTGAGCTACCAGGGATGCTGGTTTGTACTTCAACATCGGGAGCAATTTGTGCAGTTCTATGATAACTATCTCCCGCATATAACACATTCCCAGAACCATCTCGGAAAAATGGCTGCTTACTCGATTGCGTTCCTGAAAACAGGAAATTTCCCGACTCATCTTTTTCGTTAGCCAAGTTCACAAGATTATTGTATAAGCCTTTAAGGTCTTGTCGGTGTGCACTGCGGTCATTTTCAGATAGAGAACCATTGATCATTTCCATAGTTTTACGCTTGGAGCTATCGATCAATTGTTCTGAATAATCAATAGCAATTTCTACACGAGTTTGACGGTTACGTGCCAATGTGATTGAGTCAATGTATTGGTCGAGTTGCTTGTCCTGTTGATGAAAATTTTGAATATAGATAGATGCCACAGGATCATCTCCAGACGTAAGTACACGCTTACCGGTCGCAAGCTGCTCTTGGATGTCTTGTAACTCTATTTTCTGACGCATCAGATCATTAGACACTGACTGATAATTATGAAAACTCGCAATACGGCTAATCATCACTCAGATCCTTATCGAGTTGAATTCAGTAGGGACTCAAATATTTCATTGGCTACCGTCATAATGCGAGACGAGGCCATATAGGCTTGTTGAAATTTCATCATATTGCTAGCTTCTTCATCCAAATTAACCCCAGAAATTTCAGCTACTCGTCCTATGGCTGCATCATGTTCAACTCGACTGATATTTTCCAACCGCGCTA
Organism: Candidatus Enterovibrio escicola; assembly: GCF_002464935.1. GTDB lineage: Bacteria > Pseudomonadota > Gammaproteobacteria > Enterobacterales > Vibrionaceae > Enterovibrio > Enterovibrio escicola. Next base: position 72,962 of record NZ_NBYY01000028.1, on the reverse strand, counting down.
ACGAGGATCTTTGTGCACCTAAATCGGTGTTCAGCCCTTCATAAACATCAATCAAGGTTGAATGTCCACCATCCATCAGCTTTTTGGTTTGTAGTTTCTGCATACGGATCAAATTGCCGTTTTCACCGTCTGCTGGTAATAAGTTGATTGCGAATACATCACCTGGAGCTGCACCTGCATATAACTCAAACACTGTTCCGTTTACCGATATAGGGCTAGATGGTGGATAAGTTTGTGGATCCAGAAAGATATTACCCTTCATATCTAAAACAGCAAACTTAGAGGCATCAGGAGAGATAATAACTTGGAATTCTTTCTGCAATCCTTGAGTCAAAATCTTGATGTCACCTTGACCTGTAACTCTCGATACTGAACTAACATAACTCTGTGCAGCAATTTTTTCCGGTTCATTCATTATGATTTCAATCTGGCCTGCTGCTTGTCTGACAGGACGGATAACCATTCGTTCTCCAATACTTAAATCTGAATCAATTTGGATCTTGAGACCATCAATGATAAACGAAGGAGGCGTTCCGGTTGGGGTAACCCTGGTCATGTTTTTTTTAGAGTCGACTAAAGTGTACTGATTATCATCAAATTTTAGCTGGTAATCACCTGTCTTCAATGCGGATAAATCTTCGATGTAGACTTTAATGTCTGCAGTCGACATCTTCCCTTGAATCACACGACCTCGTGCAATAGCCTCGCTATTTAAATCAGTAAAGATATTTACACCGGAATTACCTTTTAAATCAATACCTTGAGATTGCATGTCATTCAATGAAATCACGAACCCTGCCGCAAGACGACCCAACTCATCTCGCACCTGTACCAATGTATTGTCACGGAATTCAAACATAGCACCAAGTTTACCGTGCATATCTTTATTATTAATTACCTTTGGTGATTTTCCTTCTATCAGCGCTAAACGCCGTTTTTGATGATCCGGATCACCGTGAATGGTTTTCAATTCGCTGGAATATAGGCCTGATACCAATGTATGTCCGCTACCAATAATGATGTTGTAAAGGCCATCGTCACGTTGGTTAACACTGACTTGGCTTAATTCAGACAGTTCATTGATCAGGCTTTGATGACGGTCAAGAAGATCATTATCTACCGCAGGACTTTTTAGCAATGCTTTGTGAATATCGACAATTTCGATGCCGATATCATTGATACGCCTTAGCGTGGCGTCAATCTCGTCAGAAGTATCCATTTCTAGAGATTGAAGAACAATATTAATGTCATTAAGTCCTGCTACCACCAACCGAGACTTTTCCAACACAATACCACGCGATCCCATATCACTCGGACTATCTGATAAACTTTTGATCGCCCCATAGAATTCGTTTATGTTTCCCGGTATTACTTTGGCCGATTGTGACATGATCTCATCAAGCAGGGTGAGTTGACTTTCACGAGTTGCAGCATAAGCCAGAGAAGAAGTGGCAATATTTAATTCATTGACCGTAAATTTATCGTAATTTCGTCTCACCGCAGCTGCATGCACCCCCTGTCCCCACTGATTAGCAGACCAATAAACAGTGTCGTTGGCACGTTGCTCCACAGACTGGCGACTATAACCATCCGTACTAATGTTAGCAATATTGTGGCCAGTCGTATTCAGTTGCCGTTGTGCAGTTAGAACGCCTTGTGAACCCAACGTCAGCAGATCAAAACCCATATCGCCCTCCCGTATGTGGAAATAAATTGCCTACAACTTAATGTAATACTACATCAATAATCATACTCTATTTTATATTTATCATGGCTGTAGAAACAATATTGTGATTATCGCATATGATTTTAACAGGTGAAACGAGATAACCACCAAGGATAGGAAATCAATGCTCCCATTAACATGATGAAAATTTATACTGCATAGTATAATTGATCGATATCCACCGCTAGTGACGTCATCGGAAATTTTCCATAACATCACCAATGAAATAATTGCTCTGGATGGCACTCTGGTCTAATCTATTTTCCACGTAGATCCCCTGTAAATTCAGATCAGATTTCCTTGTTATGTTTTATAATCACACTTTCGATTTATACACTCAACTGTATAATTCTGTAATCTCTGATGAAGTAAAATTATCACCTAGTTCCCCATCAAATCCTTCACTCGGCTAAACACACTGATGACTTTATCAGGATAGTGTGGATCGGTAGAATATCCTGCTTGGTGTAACCCACGAATAAATTGATCTGGTTCCATCGATTGTTGCAATGCAGTATCATAACGAGGATTTGCCTTTAAAAAGTAGACGTAATCATTAAAACTGTCCTGATATGAAGCGTAGGCACGAAATGAAGCTATTTGCTGCACTGGGATGTCACCATCAAATTCCAGTGTTTGTGTCACTATTTTCTGCCCAGTCCATTTAGGATCTGCTTTAATGTTAAATAAATTTCGACTGTTACCACGAACATTTGAAATGATCTTTTTTCCCCAGCCTGTTTCCAACGCGGCTTGTGCAATTAACATTGCAGGATCGGTACCCAATGCTCTTGCCGCTCGGTTGGCATACAGTGTCAATTGAGATACAAATTCCTCAGGAGATTTAAATCCTTTCACGTCAATTTTCAGTGGTTCCACATTCTGCCTTACCCGCATATGTGAACTCGGTGTCACAGCTGTAGCCAGTTCTACAGCAACAGTATTCGCTTCATCTTCCAAAGGACGTATAGCCACTGCACTCATTGTCGGTAATACATTCATGCGGCCTCTTAAGAGGTTAACACTACCTTCCATCTGCTTAGTACTGTCCAACCCTTTAACTTGCTGAATAATCAACTCTGCCAAACCTAATGCACCTTCTCTTGCGAATACACTTGACATTTGTTCATCAGCCATTTCTTGATAGAACTGAGATGTTCGATTATCGATCATATCTGACTTAAAAACTTCGTTCGCTTCCCGCATCGATTTAAATAGGATATGTGTAAATAATGATTCAAATTGCTCTGCCACAACACGTAGGGCATCACCTGATCGATCACCATCGATAGCTTTTTGCCGCAACACATTTAGACGACTAAAATCATGAATAAAACCAGTATCTATCGGATCACTCATAGGCTTAAATCACTATCAGTTGACCGTCAATGGCTCCCGCCTGTTTGAGGGCTTGTAAAATAGCCATCAAATCAGATGGCGCAGCACCCACACTATTCACTGCACGCGCCAATTCGTCCAACGTAACACCCGGTTTAAAATGGAACATACGTCCGTCATCTTCTGCCACTTTAATACCTGAATTCGGCACTACCATAGTTTCACCACCCTTAAATACACTCGGTTGACTCACTTGTAAATTTTCACTAATAGTCACGGTCATGCCGCCGTGAGTGATCGCCGCTGGGCGAAGTTTCACTTTTTGACCCACAACAATAGTACCTGTACGACTATTAACTATTATTTTCGCAGCAGCTTCCGCAGGGACAAATTCAATATTTTCAATGGTAGAAAGAAACGCAACGCGCTGAGATAAATCACGCGGTGCACGAACACGAATCGAGGTTGCATCCATTGCAGATGCAGTATTGGATCCTAGAAAACTATTGATAGAGTCTGCTAGGCGTTGAGCAGTCGTAAAGTCAGATTCAAACAGATTAAAGGTAATGTGGTTACCACGACCAAACGGTGATGGTACTTCTTGTTCTACCGTAGCACCATTAGTAATACGTCCAACAGTCGGTGTATTCCCAATAATAGATGAACCATCAGCCCCTACGGCACTAAAACCACCGACGATAAGATTCCCTTGCGCAACGGCATACGTCTTACCGTCAAGGCCTTTGAGGAAGGTTTGTACCAAAGTTCCACCACGAAGACTTTTTGCCGAACCGATAGATGATACTGTAGTGTCAATTCGTTGACCTTGTTTCGCGAAGGCTTCTAGCTCTGCACTAACAGCTACAGCAGCCACGTTTTTAGTCTTAGGTTTAGTTCCAGGGATCAGTTGAATACCCAAGTTTCTCAACATAGCGGTAAAGCTTTGATCTGTAAAAGATGTACTTTCCCCCGTTCCCGCCAAGCCAACTACCAAGCCATAGCCGACCAACTGGTTACTGCGGACACCTGCGACTTCCGATACATCTTTAATTCTAGCTGCTTGTGCAACATTGTTCACCAGAGTGACTATCAATATAAGTCGTAGCCAATTTTTCACGTCAAATCTCCGACAACGTCAATGTGTTTAAAGAACCACATTAAAGAACCGTGCAAACCAACCCTGGTCTTGAGTATCTTGACGATCTCCCGTACCTGAATACTGAATATGCGCATTCGAAATACGGGTGGAATCCACGGTATTTTCTTTACTAATATCATCCTGACGAATGGTACCACTCAATCGAATGTATTCATCGCCGGTGTTCAACGTCAGCCATTTTTCTCCACGTATAATTAGATTGCTGTTCACCAATACATCAATCACCTCTACCGAAATTGAGCCACTAATACTATTACTCTGGTCGGCACTAGTTGAGCCACGAGTCTTATTGTCATGACTAGCCGTATAAGAAAAGTTAGATTCACCAATCGTCGTTTCCAGTCCACCCATTTCGAGTGGATCCATACTCAAATCACTTGATTTATTAGCATCACTACTTGCACTTTTCTTGGCTTGTGTTTTTTCTTCCAGCAACACAGTTACTATATCGCCAATACCACGAGGTTTGGTGTCATCGTACAAGTTCTGTGATTTCGGAGTACTGAATAATGAACCCGTTGCCGAAACATAGTGATCAGGTGGCCGAGGTGGATGAAGTTCTGCCCAAGAAGGGTCACCAGAGATAGCATCCTCACGCTGTCGCAATAAACTAATTAAGCCTTCACTACCTAGATCAGTATTGCCTTCGACTGCATCCGTTTCAATGGTTTCCTGTGCAACCTCATTTTGCAACATCAAGGCTTCAGGATTAATACACCCTGACAACGTCACCAACATAAGGCCAGAAAATAGTAATTTCTTCATCTGAGAGTTACTCGGTTACAGTTGCTGATTCACGTAACTCAGCATCTGATCAACAGATGAAATGACCTTTGAGTTCATTTCATACACTCGTTGCGCTTCGATCATGTTAACCAGTTCTTCAGTTACATTAACATTCGATGTTTCCAACATTGACTGTCGTATACTACCTAAACCATCCAAACTCGGCACTCCTTCCTGTGGATCACCACTGGAACCAGTCGGCAAGTATAGATTTTGACCTATGGGTTCAAGGCCACTAGGATTAATGAAATCTACGGTGATGATCTGACCCAACACCGCATTTTCAGTTTGACCACGAAGACGCGCAGAGACTTCCCCGTCCGTACCTATGCTTACTTGAATTGCATCTGGTGGCACGACAATTTCAGGCTGCAAAGAATAACCTGCACCTGTTGTCACAATGACACCTTCATCATTTAAAGTGAATTGCCCGTTTCGCTGATAACCCATATTTCCATCAGGCATCAACACCTGAAAGAAACCATCACCTTCGATCATCAGATCCAGTGCATTGCTGGTTGTCTGCGCATTACCACTGCTATGAACACGTTGCGTCGCGACCACTTTCGCACCTGCACCCAACATCAAACCACTTGGTAGTTTGGTATTTTGAGAAGATTGTCCACCCGGTTGATTAATGTTTTGATAAAATAGATCTTCAAACACAGCACGGGACTTTTTAAAACCTATGGTAGAGGCATTTGCCAAGTTATTCGAAATCGTCGAAATATTGATTTGCTGTGCATCTAGACCAGTTTTGCTCACCCATAAAGCTGGATGCATAATAATTACCTCTTTAAGTTAACCCATACTCAGCAATGAATTGGATGCTTGATCCATTTCTTCTACCGTTTTCATGAGTTTAATTTGCATTTCGAAGTGTCTTTGGAGGTTAATAATACCCGTCATTTCACCTATGGCATTGACATTGCTGCCCTCAAGTGCCCCCGTAAGTAAGGTAACGCTGGCATCGGCTGCATATATAGTACCTGGGATAATAGGTTTAAATACTCCGTTCTTGTCTTTAAAAAGTTCAACTTGATCAGGACGAACCAGTTTTATACGGTTCACTTTTTCCATCGCTTCTAGTTGAGCCCCTTGAGGCAACACCGATACAGTACCGTCAGTACCGATTTCAATCGTTGACACCGACAATGGCAAGGAAATAGGTGCATCACCTTCACCCAGAATCAAGTGACCTTGACCATTTCGCAATAAACCAGTTTGATCCAATTTTAAGTTGCCCACTCGAGTATAACTTTCTTGTCCTGAACCATCGTACACGGCCAGCCAACCGTCACCTTTAATCGCAACATCAAGTTCACGACCAGTGGTAATAGTAGATCCTTGGGTATAATTGTAGCTTGGACGTTCTGTCATGTTAAATACACGTGTAGGAAAACCTTCACCGTAAACCTGCATTGCTCTGGCTTGTTCTAAGTCAGCCCTAAAACCTGTGGTACTAACGTTAGCCAAGTTATTGGCACGCAATTGCAGGCTTTGCATATCCTGTTTTGCACCACTCATGGAAAGGAATAATGCACGATCCATTTTTTGACGTTCTCCTAATCGTTTAAGATTTTTATGCAAAGAATATACCGAATAATTTATGTGTTGTTTTACAATCTGTTAAGATTAAATATCAATAATTTTGAAGAGAATATAAGCGAATATTAGGAAATGAATTGCCACATAACACCAAGGCGAAAGCGGCAACTTTTCGTATTGAGCAAATCTATTAACGAATCTGAAGGATAGTTTGTTGCATTTGGTTGCCCACTTCCAATGAGCGTGAGTTAGCTTGGAAATTGCGTTGTGCTGTGATAAGATCGACCAGTTCTTGGGTCATGTCAATATTAGATTGCTCGATGGTACCACTCTTGATTTTACCAAAAGCACCTTGCATTGCTTCACCCCACATGGCATTACCAGATTGTTGTGTCACTTTCCACTGAGTATTCCCTGCTTGAGACATGCCCTGTTGATTCGAAACTCGAACCATCGCAAGACGACCCAACGCAATGTTTTCCCCATTGCTATACATAGCCATGATTGTGCCTTTTGGGTCGATATCCACCTTCGATAGATAACCTGTTGTTGCACCATTTTCAGTAAATTTACGCATTTCAAATGGTGATGCGTATTGCGTTGGAGTGTCAAATTTTATGATCAGTGATTGCGATTCATCCGCACCGTTCATTTCCATGCCAGATCCATTAGAACCAAACTCGACCGTGGTAATCGGTACACCGCCATTGACTGTATTTATAGAACCGTCAGTGTTAAATTCAACTGAATGACCAACATGGCCTTTGGTACTGGTAAATTCACCCGTAGTCAGATTAAGTGGCTTTTCGCCGGAAGGGTCAGTCGCTGAATAGTACACTGCCCATTTGTTCGGTATCAAATTATCTTTTACATAATAGCTCGTCAGTTTATACGGCTGTCCCAACGAATCGAAAATGGTCGATGATGTTGCTTTATTGTATGTATCAGGGTCTTCAGGATTAAACAATGTTGGATCCTTCTTCGCCGCTCCAGCGGGCAAATTTAGGCCAATTTCTACATTGTCAGATGCACGAGGTTGACCGAATTGATCTGGAACATTCAAAGAATTTGGTTCAAATGATCCCACTTGTAAGGTGTCATTGTCAACCTTATAACCCAACAGAAATTGCCCTTCAGAGTTAACAATATTGTTATTTTTATCTAGATGAAACGCGCCATTACGCGTTAGTAGGTTATCGTTCGTTACTAACTTGTCATTCGCCACCGCAAAATAACCATTGCCACTAATACGTAAATCTAAAGGATTGTTGGTATATATACTTGATCCTTCATGGAACTGCTGTGCCACGATAGCGGTTTGCACACCACTCCCTGTGGTCGTCTTTGCATTCGAAAAAATAGATGCTGAATAAACATCACCAAATTCAGAACGTGATTCTTTAAAACCAAAAGTGTTAGCATTCGCAATGTTGTTACTAGTAGTATTCATATCTTTCTGAGCTGCGGCGAGACCGCTTAGTGCTATATTCAATGCCATTTCTGAAAATCTCCTATCCTTTAGCTTTGGCTCATGCTATCAGCCCTAGCATTACCTACTTCAAGCACTTCGGTAAGTTCGACCGGAGATACATGACCTGCGATATTCAACAGTACCTTACCATCGCCATTTCCGAGTAAGACACTGTTCACATTAGCATAAGTAGATAGTTCTAAGTCCTGTAACCTACCACCTATCATACCACCTACATTTATTTTATATTTTCCTGCAGGCAGAATCTTGCCGCTATCATCCATTCCATCCCACTCAATACGATGATCACCCTGAGACCTAGCACCCGTACTAAAACTACGAAGAAGTTGCCCTTGCTCGTTATGAATTCGCACTACGATATCATTAAGAGCTTGTGGTAATTTCACCATTGAGACTATACTGCCCAATGCGGACTTAAACCCATAATTTCCTAGAACCAGTACATCCTGACCAACCAACGATGAAGCTTGAAGAGCTTGGCTAGATGTCATGGCAGTATTTAGCGAAGCAAACTGCTTATTCATCTTTCCAATACCATCGACAGTAGAAAACGACGCCATCTGCGCAATCATCTGTTCGTTGTTAACTGGCTTAAACGGATCTTGATGCGCCAATTGTTGCGTAAGGAGCGACAGGAAATCTTCTTGCTTTAGTACTGACGGACCAGTGACTTTTTCACCACCCAGCCCGTTGCGTTGGTTTTCCTGTACGGCTTTTAGTTTGTCAATGTAGCTGCCACTACCCGCACCACCTGTACCCTCAATTGGATTCATAGCATTGTCCCCCTACTCTTACTGACCCAACTGCAAGGTACGCATCAACATTTGTTTACTTGCTTCTGCAACCTCAACATTGGTTTGATAGGAACGAGAGGCAGAAATCATGTTTGCCATCTCTTCCATTACATTCACGTTTGGTTTAAAAATGTAACCTTCTACGTTTGCCATCGGGTGATCGGGGTTATACTCAGCACGGAGTGGTTTTTGACTTTCAACAATTCCTGCAACCCACACAGGTACACTTGCTCCCTGTTGTGAAGTGTATTTGTTCAACTCTGCTGCAAAGATAGGGTGGCGAGCTTTATACGTTTCACCCTCAGAACTGCTTACTGAATTTGAGTTTGCTAGGTTACTTGACGTAGTGTTTAGTCGTATTGACTCTGCACTCATGGCAGAACCTGCCACATCGAAAATATTAAACAAACTCATTAATTAATCCCCTCTCAATGCCTTTGAGATCCTTTTGAACTTTGATCCAAGAAAATATAATGAAGATTGATACTCAAGTGCATTTTTCATGAATAAATTACTTTCAACTTGTGCATCAACTGTATTGCCGTCACCCGTGTCTGGCTGGTTGGGGATACGGTACATTTTTTTTCCATTCACCTCTGATAAGGAATAAATATGCCGGCCATTTGTTCGGCTCAACCCAATGTTTACCCCAAAGGTTACCGCCTGAAGCGTACGTTCAAAATCGAGATCCTGAGCCTTATAACCAGGTGTATTTGCGTTTGCAAGGTTACTTGCTAATATTTCACCCCGTTGAGCACGAACTCCTACCGAGTATTGATGAATTCCGAGCACTTTGTCGAACGACATTACCATGTGGTCACCTCCTATATATTTCCTACATATTAAAGCAATATAGGCGCCAACTTTACCTTGAAGAAACACAATGGAACAACAAACGTAATTATCAATACTTTAAGCTTATTTCAAAACACTTCAAATAGTATTTTCCACATTCAAGACATAAAAAATTGGCAATAAATACACCACCTTTAGTTAGGTAAACGTTTTATTTAAGTTTATAAATGATCCCTGGGTTACATCGAATCATCTCAAACCGGTCAGTCAGACTAGTTAGTGATTCAGATGCCCCCAGCAACAAGTAACCTTTTGGATTTAAACTTTTGGCCATTTTATTGATTACTTGTGATTTTATCTCTGGTGAGAAATAGATCAGAACATTGCGACAAAAAATGATATCAAACTTTCCAAGTTTACCATAGCTACCCATCAAATTAAGAGGTTTAAAGGTAACCATTCGCTTGAGTGTATCTTTGATCTTCATACGATCTGTACCCGCATCTTCAAAAAACTGACGTTGCCGTTCTTGGGAGAGGCCACGGCTCAGTGCCAGATTGTCGTAAACTCCCTTACGACAGTTTTCCAACATGCTCGAAGATATATCTGTTGCTGTAATTTGCACGTTGCTCAATAATCCTGTTTTTTTACCTAATTTTTCTTGGATGATCATCGCAATTGAATACGGCTCCTGCCCTGACGAACTTGCGGCAGACCACATTTTAATCTGACGTTTACTTGCAGCTACCTCCGGCAACAGTTGATTTGCTAAAACATCAAAGGGATAGGTGTCACGGAACCACAGGGTTTCATTAGTGGTCATGGCATCAAGTACAGCAACCGAGAGTTCACTATTACAATTAGTGAAAACGAGTTGTAATAACTCAGTCATCGACACTAGCTTGAAACGACTAAGCAATGGACTAAGCCGACTTCTTAGGAGGTATTGTTTGCTATCACCAAGAATAATTCCACATTTCTTTTCGAGATATTTACAAAAGTCACGATATTCTTGTTCTGAGAACGTTATATTCTTCATGAATTAATTATCTTGGTATTTAACCGATTTAATCACTGCAGCAGCTAATTCATCTGGATCAAATTTTGGAATAAATGCATCAGCACCAACCCTCTGAACCATAGATTCATTAAACACACCGCTCAACGAGGAATGCAATACTACATGAAGATCTTTTAGATTCGTATCCTTTTTAATTTCTGTGGTCAACGTATAGCCATCCATTTCTGGCATTTCAATATCAGAAATAACCAACGCAACTTGTTGATAAATATCACCTTCTAGTGCCATAGCCTGCAACTGATTTAATGCATCTCGTCCATCGTAAGCAAGCATAACTTCATACCCGAGAGTTTCAACAGCACGTTTAACTTGACGACGCGCCACACTAGAGTCATCAGCGACAAGAACTTTATTCGGACCTGCGCCTTTTTTAGTAATCACTGGTTTCTGAGCCAATGTTTCGTCACTCATCTGTTCATTAACAGGTGAAATTTCGTTGAGAATTTTTTCCACATCCAGAATCTCAACTAACTCACCGTCGATTTCAGTGACTGCTGTCAAGTAACTTGAACTCCCCATCCCTTCAGGTGGAGGAAGAATCGACTCCCAATGCATATTTACAATCCGTTCTACAGAACCGACCAAGAAGCCCTGTGTGGAACGATTAAATTCAGAAATGATAATGAAACGATTTTCATGATCATTAATAGGCAAACCACCTGTCGCAAGGCTCATATCAATGACCGATATCGTTTTTCCACGAATATGCGCAATACCTTTCACCAATCGGTGTAAATTCGGTAGTAACGTGAGTCGAGGGCACTGGAGAACTTCCTTTACTTTAAATACGTTAATACCGTAACGTTGTTTTAGCATTAATCGGAATGTCAATAACTCTAAGCGGTTTTGTCCCACTAACTGTGTACGTTGGTTGACAGAATCAAGAATCCCCGACATAAGATAAACTCCATATTACACTGTTTTTTTTATTGTATTGCAGCAAATATTTGCTCAACATGCTTCATCAGCGAGCAAATTCGTGGAACACTGCAGCTATTGTTTACCATATTAACCAATATGTAATTTATGTTTTATTCACGATTAACTTGTCTTTTCATCGGCATATTTCTCATTATCTTTAGCTCCATTATAGCCTCTGCGCCAACAAATCAACTTCAGGCAGTACAAGAAGCTGCAGAGAAATATGTTAGAACCTTAATCACACCACCTAAACATGGTGAACTCAACGTACAAGCAGGAAATATTGATTCTCGATTACACCTCTCGAATTGTCCTTTCGCGCTGGATGTTTCAGTGCCAGGCCGACAAACACTGAATAAAAGTGTTACAGTCTTGGTACGTTGTCCTAACAACGCGTGGCAGGTCTATGTGCCTACACAAATTAGCTTGCTTACACCCATAGTTGTTGCTCGTAGACCCTTAGATCGAGGTATTACACTGACAAATGACGATTTAACCATCCAACTCGTCGATGCTAGGTTTCAACGCGGTCAAACCTACACTGATACTGTATCCATTATTGGTTCTCGTATTAAGCGTGTTGTTGGAATAGGACAACCAGTGCAAGGAAATGACATTTGCATGGTATGCAGAAGTGATGAAGTTATGATAACTGCAAGCAGTAATGGGTTAAATATTATTACAAAAGGAACAGCCTTAGGTGACGGCGCTCTAGGCGAACAAATTAAAATCCGCAACAGTAAATCCAACAAGATCGTAGATGCTACAATCATTTCAGTCGACCAAGTGACTGTAAAATTCTAAGTTTCTACGATTTAGATGCTAAAGTTTACACGAGCACTGCCGATGTAGTAGATAGCAGAGGATTCAGGTATATACAAAGGCTTTAATATGACAAGTATCGATCAGTTGCGTTCTGGTCAACCGTTAGAAACGAGCAGAACAAACCAAAACGATTTACATAGTACTCTCGTCAAAGAGGGTTCGTCACGCGAAGTCCTCCAGCCTCGTAGTGATGCCTTTTCCATAAGTGATCAAAGTCGTGCCATTGAAGCACTTAATCAACAAATGGCAAATGAAATACATTTTGACAGTACAAAAGTTGCAGCAATTAAAGCAGCTATTACTAATGGCGTATACAAAGTGAATGCTGACAAGCTTGCTACCAATATCATGAAATATGAAGACGAGATTCGTAGTCTCAAATAATTAATTATGCAAAACGAAACGCTCACCTTTGAGCAACACCTCAACGCGCAATCAGATGATATCAACATGCTCTTCGAAGTAATAAAGACCGAGACGTCTGCGATAGCTTCCCGAAAAGTGCCCGATATTAACATCAATGCTAAACAAAAACTGGTTTTAATCAATGCCATTCAATACCGAGATATACTATTGGCTCAATGCCCAGAGATATCATCCCCTTCTGATGATATTAAACGTTACGTGTTGGCCATTAAAGATACTCTTAAGCGCTGCCAACAACTGAATGACGCCAATGGTTCTGCACTTCAACGTGCTCAACTGAGCATGCGTAAGCTACGTAATTTATTTGAAGAAACTGGCGGTAAAAATGAACTAACCTACGACAGTGAAGGTCAAGCATTCGGGCGTCGCACGCTAGGAACTAATATTAAAGCCTAATTCTAGAAATTAAGTGCATGTTCTCAATACGTTGCTCATGGTGTGAGGTGGCTATCTTTACATCATGGCCACCGTCATCACTATGGAAGTTATACCAAAATAACTTGAAGATGCTCGATCTCAGAGGTCATCAGTACGTTCAGTTCTCGACAAATAAGCAGTCTATTTCATCTGGATTTAACGACGAAATGGTCTCATCGATACCCTCCAATAAGGTGAATTTTTTGATACCTCATTCAGTATTATACCTTTTTGATGGAGCTCACTACACCTACAAATGGATGCCTTGATGATGATATCATCAGAGCTAGTTAAAACCTTCCTATTCAAGTTGTTTTGGTATAAATGTCGTTATTATCAGTCCACAAAAACGGTTAAAAGAACGGTTAAATAGTAGGCTATGATCTGGGGTGAACACCCAAGCCACTGTCACCAGTTAGGTTGCAGAACCTTCCAGTTTGAATATACATATACGGCTTGGCCGGTGAAGATCAACGAGCAAATTGTTCAGCTTCATATGAACAATACGGGTATACGAAACTCCTTTCGAGTGTGACATATCAGCATTAATCTAGTTGGCCAAGTTTCCAAAAACTTACACCCCGCTGTGTAACTACTTTCCCTCTTTATGTACAGTAAGTCCTGCTTATTTGTGAAGTAGATGAGCAATAGTCTTTCCTAGGTAATGAAAATAACTAACGCAGGCTCTGCTAAGTTTGGTAGCCTAGATTGAAGAAAATCATTACTCACAACATTCAGTTGTCGTAGAAGAAAAACAGTCCCTGAATTCATATCTGAAATGCTACACTTTCCAATCAAGCTGCTCATGCCCTTTCTTTAAGAATAAAGGCAGGCTGATTAAATCCTGAAAATTGCTTAGGCAGATGATTGATCCTTGCTTGCTCGAAGCTAATCTATTCATCGGTGACCATTCGTAAGAATATCCCTTCTTTATATACGTAATAGGTACTGTCTCAAAAGCTCATTAATATTTTTATTTATCCCCAGATCCCATGAAAAGTAAGGGTGGGCAAAGTAAACTTCAACATCCAAAGCTTTTGCTATTTTTTCATGATGTACGAACTTTTGATCATTATCTGCCGTAATCGTATGGACATACTTCTTGTATGGCATCAATTAATCAACCTGAGCTGCGCATAAGAGATAAACTAAATGGCAAAATTGCGATCTGATCGTTTGAAAAAAAACTATTACCTACATAAGGACTTGGGTTTGAATAACTCAGACGCTGTTTTCGTTGATGTCGATAACTTCTGCCATACTTTCCTTCCGGCATGAAAAAAATACCTAATGTCTTCCGGTGTCAAAGAAATAAATCTTCTCGCCTTTCAGTTGGCAAAGTGATGACTATAGTGATAGCTTTCCATCAATCTGGATATCGAAACTTTAAAACTTATTACATCCACTTTGTTTGCCGTTACCTCACCAACGAATTTTCTGAATTAGTTAGCTACATGCGAATGCTCAAGCTCATGCAAGGTCTTTTGGTTCCGCTTTGCTCTTACCTCACTCACCGTCAGCTAAGGCCGACAGCGATTGCCTTCGTTGATTCGTCCAAGCTACAGGTTTGTTACAAACTGTGAATTCTCAGACATCAGGTTTTTAAAGATACCGCGAAGTGAGGAAAAAGAGCGATGGAGTGGTTCTACGGTTTCAAATTACACCTTATTATCAATGACCAAGGTGGCATTATCTCAGTCGAAGTGACGGCGACTAACGTGGATGATAGAAAGCCTGTGTCGGAAATAGCTGACAATATTTGGGGGTGTTGATACGGAGATAAAGATTATATCTCTGGTCTATTGGAGCGGGAACTTATAGATAAGAGAGTGACCCTAATAACGGGTGTAAAAAAATATACCCAAAATCAATCATTTTCGACACTGTCATTATATCAGCTTCACGGTTAACTTGCTGGCGGAGATCATCACGTATTCATTCTAACCAAAGAAACCTAGCATCAAGATGACCAAGTTTGAGCTTGATAAGCCAGCACTTATGCAGATTTGAAGTTAACAACTAGTCAATATGCGTGTAAAAACTGGCTAGAGAAAGCGTACGGAATTGATATAGAGTTGGTATTTTAATGAAGACTTAGGGTTTGTGCTCCAATGGCGCTTCCACAGGGAATCGAACCCAGATCGATCGCTTAGGAGGCGACTGCTCTATCCCGTTGAGCTATGGAAGCAGGTGGTTGTGTAGTAGTTCATCGCAAGATCTAAATTAAGTATACTGAGATTCTGGTCTTAGGTTAAGTGAAAAGTGATCTTATCGTGTATATTTGGTTACTATGTCGCCAAGTTGAATGCTTGTGCTGAATTCCACGGGGGAAATGGTTATTTCTGCAGAGCTTTCATAAACGCGGACAACAGTAAGCTGTATATCACTTTTCTTCAATCTGGTGCGATTTACACCATATTGATCAGTGAATGATGCATTGTGCCAGAGTGATAATTTATCACCATATTTTACTCCGTGAATTCGCCCTGCATTAATTTGCCCACCTTGACTATTTATAGATACAACCTCTGGTGTTGTCGCCCGACAAGCGAGGTTATTTTCAAGGTCGAGTAAGATATTACGACTCATTGTCCGTGCCATTTCTCCATACGTGGATGTCCAAAAATGTGCAGTTTTTGTATCAACCTTACTGTGTTTTTCAAATGACCACGTGGCTATATCACGATATATATTTTGATAAATTACTTCGCCTGATTTACCATCTAATACATCAATGGATAATGCGAGTTGTCGGTTAATTTTATCTTTTCCCTGCACCTTTGTTCCTATGGTTGCCGTCATGTCTGTGATTGTACCAATCAGTAAATACTGTGCGCCCATGTCTTCTGCGATCATCGTAGCCACATGAGGTTGTATTGAAGAAATTGTGTGGGAGGAAATTCCCTTAACAACGAAACTTTGCGCCTGTGTTTCGAACTGTCGCTGTAGCAGGGCAGTAAAATCATCACCAAACTGAAAGATTCCACCTAGGGCGGCATGAGCTGGCGAAACGATTTTGAATCGACCTATCAAAAGATCCTTTCGATATTGATTCTTGTGGCAAGCATTTGCCATAGGATAGATATCTATCCGAGCTGTCAATTTTATGACACCTTTTTCTTGCTTTGTATCTAGAACTTGTATACGACGGATCTCATTACCACTGAATTGATAATCACTCCGTATTTCTTTCAAGTAAGGACGTATCCCAATTAATCCAGAAATATCCGCTCCAGAAAATAAGATCGCTTGATAAACAGCATCTTCTAGTGCGCGCTCTCGCATTCGTGCTTTATTCCCCAGTACAGCACTGATACTAGTGACTTCATACCAGACAGCGTTTACTGACACCGTGAATAGTGCTATATAAGCGACCAAGGTCTTAAGAAGATGTTTGTGCATGACCTCTATTCCCAATAGTAGGTATGAAAATTGCTAAATCAACAAGAAGCATAACAGAAAAACCTACTAGGTAATGAGCAATCATCGTGAAATATTTCACTGCATAGCTGCAAATAATATTCCCAAAAAGTGGTCGCAACTTGGATTTGACTGTTACCAAAGTCAAGTGAATGGTGAATAAGTAAAAAGTCAGAAATTAAATGTGTCCGGAGCCAGACGACAATGAAAAATTGGATAGTGATATTACTGAGTCTTGCAACCGCATCTTGTGCTTATAATCCAATATATAATGGTAAAGAACCGTATTCTGGTAGTCCGTTTTTATTACAACAAAAACCTCGGCATACTCTCGATTATTTTCTCAATGGTTTAACAATAGAATTGCTTGAAACCAATAATTACCTTACGGCCAAAACACCTATGGCAATCGTTTCGTTTGTCGACATTGAAGACATGAGTGAGTCAAATTGGCTTGGTAATACGGTAACTGAAGGCATGATATACCAACTACAACGTCGCGGCTTTACAGTCATAGATTTCAAGAATACGGGCTCTATTCGCGTTACACACAAGGGTGACTTTACTTTAAGCCGTAATTGGAAAGAACTTAATCCAGAGCAGAACATTGATTACGTATTGACAGGTACCATGTTACGACAAGGTGGTGGAATACTGGTCAATGCTCGTATTGTTGGTATGCGTTCTCGGGTGGTTATTGCGGCGGCACAAGGTTTCTTGCCAGCTGATCGTATTGGTCGAGATCTTGATACCTTGAGAAAAGTGCGTATTGAAGATGGTGTCATTATTCGTGGTGACAAACATAAACACACTCCAGAAACGATTATGTTGAAACCTTAGATCATGTGTTCAATAAGTGGGTCTCCGTGAAGAACGTTTCTTTATTCATGATTCATGGAGGTAACCTTTATGAGAAAGCATGATATCTAAAGTAGTGGACATCAAGATCGCTGACAGCTAAAAGAACATACTTTTACTGTATATAACAGATTGACTAGATAATCTAACCATAATCATATAAATATTTAAATTACGTTGAAACCTATCTTGAAGAATGGAGAGCACATGAAAACATGGCTTATAATGGTGATGTTGCTTCTATTAAATGCGTGCCATCCCCTGACACAAATGCGTTCGGATGAGCTCCTGAACGCCGTGGGAACAGCCTCCATAAGTATTCAACACGGTGATACATTAGAAGAAAAACAGCTTAAAGCGATGCGTGCATCTAAGCTTGAAGCGTATAAAGAATTATCCGAGCAAGTATACGGCATTCGAGTTAGTAACTTAATGAAAGTTGATGACCAAACGTTAGGTGAAGATAGAACGCTTGGCATGGTTGACGGTATTATACGCGCAGCAGAAGTGATAAGTAGTTATCCTGTTGGTGATAGCTACGTTACTGAACTGGAGCTTAATTTACGTAAGATGAAGGAAATGGCAAAGTATGATGAATCACACCATGTTCCACCAAATAATGTGCTTATTTTCTAAGTTCCTAAACAACCAATTTAAATTGATTGTTTATTCTAGATAGAAATCTAATAGAAAACAATGGATTAACAAATCCATTATTGTTATACTTGACTTAGAGACGGAAGTCCGACAATTTTCCAAACAAGCTATTAATACCATTCCTTTCCGTTGTTGATTAAATCAGGCCTATAACGCACTGCTCCCAATGTTTTTTACAGTCTTAATTTGTCTGCTGGCGAACAGACAGACTGAGTCTTAGAACTTTGTTCATCGCTTTCACATTTGCAAACTCTTCACTAACTTGAGAAGTTTAATTAACCTGAGCTGCGCATAAGAAATGAACTAAATGCTAAAATTGCAATCTGATCGTTTGAAATAACCTATTGACTACATAATGACTTGGGTATGAATAACTCAGACGCCGTTTTCGTCGATGTCGACGACTTCTACCAGGCTTTCCTTCCTGTATGGGGAAGGACACCTAATTTCTTCCGGTATCAAACAAAGAAATAAGCTTTCTCGCCTCTCAAGTTAGCGAAGTGATGACGATAGTGATCGCTTTCCATCAATCTGGCTATCGAGACTTCAAAACCTATTACATCCACTTTATTTGTAGCTACCTCACCGTCAGGCAAGGCTGACAGAGATTTCCTTCGTTGACTCATCTAAGCTACAGGTTTGTCACAACCTACCCATTCTCAGATATCAGGTTTTCAAAGGTACCGCGAAGCGAGGAAAAAAACTATGGGGTGGTTCTACGGTTTCAAATTACACCTTATTATCAATGACCAAGGTGGCATTATCTCAGTCAAAGTGACGACGGCTAACTTGGATGATAGAAAGCCTATATCGGAAAGGGTCGACGAGCTTTGGGGGTGTTTATATGAAGATAAAGGTTATATCTCTGATCCATTGGAGCGGGATCTTGCAATCAAGGGAGTGACACTGATAACGGGTGTAAAAAAACATGAAACCCAAAGTGATGAAACTTTGGAACCGCCGGTTGCTCCAGAAACGATTTATTATTGAAACCATTTTTGACCAACTAAAAAACATCTCCCAAATCGAGTATTTACGGCACCGTAATTGTATCAGATTTATCGTCAACTTGCTGGCGGGGCTTATCGTGTATTTATTTTAACCAAAGAAGCCGAGCTTCAAGATGACTAGGTTTGATAAGCAAGCGTCTATGCAGATCTGAGGTTAATTAATATATTTTATAAAAGTTAACAACGGAATGGGCACACCACTAACTTCCAGTAGGATGACTTTACTGACGTTATACTCAGTGTTATCCATTTTTGATAGAGCTGACGATACCTACAAAGAGATGCCTTGATCATGACATCAGTAAAGCTCACTGAAACCTGCATTTTCAAGTTGTTTTGATATACAAGGTAAGTTATCAACTAAGACTTACATATTGTACTAAGTCAATATGATTGTAGAGCAGAGTATTAGTGCTACTATATGCAAATTTACTGGCAGGCCTATCCCTGCTTTCTTTAGCATTGTACAAGGTAAGCTACATGACCGTAAAAACTCGCTTTGCTCCCAGCCCTACAGGATTTTTACACGTAGGCGGTGTGAGAACTGCCCTTTACTCTTGGCTCTATGCTAAACACACCGATGGAAAGTTTGTTTTGAGAATAGAAGACAGTGATTTTGAACGTTCTACGCAAAAAGCAATTGATGCCATAATTGAAGGCCTCGAATGGTTAGGGTTGACTTGGAACGAAGGACCATACTACCAAACTAAACGTCTTGACCGCTATAACCAACTCCTTGATGAATTGTTGGCAAAAAATAAAGCATACAAGTGCTACGCTCCGAAAGAATTGCTTGACGAAATTCGCGAAGAGCAAGTGGCTGCAGGATTAAAACCCCACTACGATGCCACTCATCCAAAAGTCATTGAAGTAAATTCAATAGCAACGGAAGAGTGGCCTTTTGCTATTCGCTTTCGGAATCCAAAAGAAGGTAGTGTCATTTTTGATGACAAGATTCGTGGCAACATTGAAATCTCTAACTCTGAACTGGATGATCTTATTATTCGGCGGTCGGACGGCGCTCCTACCTATAATTTCTGCGTCGTAGTTGATGATTGGGACATGGGAATTACTCAAGTTATACGTGGCGATGATCACATCAATAACACCCCTCGTCAAATCAATATTTATAAAGCACTCGGTGCTAGCATTCCTGAGTTTGCTCATTGTGCAATGATCTTAGGTGATGATGGATCAAAGCTTTCCAAACGACATGGAGCAGTCAACGTAATGCAGTATCGTGATGATGGCTACCTACCTCATGCTCTGCTTAACTATCTAGTCCGATTAGGTTGGTCACATGGTGATCAGGAAATTTTCTCAATCGAAGAGATGATTAACCTTTTCGACTTAAATTCGATCAGTAAATCTGCATCTGCATTTAATGCGGATAAACTACTTTGGTTGAATAATCACTACATTAAATCGTCTGATCCAGAGTATGTATCTAAGTATCTTCAATGGCATCTTGACCAAAAAAACATTGATATTTCAAACGGTCCAGACATTAGAGACGTAATCAAACTTATTGGTGAACGCTGTAATACACTCATCGAACTAGCCGATCAAAGCCGTTATTTTTATCAAGAGAACCAAACTGTTGATGCAGATGCAGCAAAGAAACACCTACGACCCGTCGCAAAAGAAGTGCTTGATCTAACTTTATCCAAAATTGAATCTCTAGAAGATTGGAGTATCAATTCGCTGCATAACGTGATTTCTGATACCTGTACAGAACTAGAAGTCGGGATGAGTAAAGTAGGTATGCCTTTACGAGTTGCGATCACAGGTGTTAGTCAATCACCATCTATAGATGCTGTTATGTATCTCGTAGGTAAAAAAAGACTTGTTTCACGTATTAGAAAAGCACTTACGTTTATTAGAGAACGCCAAATGAAACAGTAACTGCTTAATAAGCATATCTACTATATGTTTAATAATTTGGTCTCCGTAAAAAAGAGATCTCTATTTATCGTAAAAACTTCTATTAGAAACTATGACGTCTGTAATGGTAGATGCTATCGCTACCACTTTACCAGTCATGCTAACGCACCTTACAACCTATTAGATGTATGAAAAAAAATAGTACTGGCATTATAAGCACGATATTAGGATACAAAATTCGTTTTTCTTTTATTAAAGAAGTGCACTCAAAATCTAACATTAAATATGGATAACATATTGAAAAGTAAATTGAATATCTTCCTTCTACAAGAACCGAATTCGGCAGAAATAATTTCCTTCAATCGAGGCTCCAAAATATACTAGAGCCAGCGACAGATATTTTTCTTACCCACAAAATACTATTCATCATCTACTTCTCAGATAAACACCTCTTCCTGTACATCAAGATGGAATGTAGTTGCACAGCAGGCTGTAAGTTTTTTACAACTAAAATAACATTCATTAATGTTGATGTATCGCACTCGAGAGAAGGCACGGATGCCCGTGCCTAATATGGCCGATGATCTGTGGAGATAAGGGGTTTATATTTAGCTACCTTAAGGAGAGACTCACCGAAAAAGTAATTACTCTCATCACGAATACACGGAAAAACATGAAACCAAAAGTGATGAAGCTTTGGGATCATCTTTTCTTAAAAAATAAATTATTATTGAAATAGTCTTTGATCAACTAAAAAACATATCACAAATAAGGCATTCTCGGCACTGTAGTTGTGTCAGCTTTATGGTCAATTTACTGGTGGAGTTCATTTAATCAAAGAAAGCTAACATCAAGATGACTCGGCTTGATAAGCACGCTCTTATGCAGATCTGAGATTAATTAAACAAGTGACACCGAAATTGGCAGTTAATGTCACTGAAGAAACAATAGATTTACTTATGCCATACAAAAAACAGGTCCATACTATTACGGCAAATAGTGGTCGAAAGCTTGCTCATCATGAAAAGATAGTAAAAGATTTAGGTGTTAAGATTTACTCTTTCCTCCCTTACTAATCCAGGGAAACGAGGGGTAAATAAAAAGCTAATCGGCTTTTTCGACAGTACGCAAAGAAAAGGACAATCTTTAAAAGGATCACGGATGAAAATATTACCTTCGCTTGAGCAAGGATCAATCATCGACCTAAGAGATATTTAGGGTTTTAAGAGGTATTTTGTTATTTTTAAATAAATGATACTAACAATAACATACCTTGCCTAGAAATATTCTATCACTTTTTGAATGTTAACAGGGAGAGAAGCGCAACGTCAGCTACGCTTTTCTCTAATCAACAATTACTTTTTGATGTGTAGTACTGGAGTTACACCAACAATAACAGAACCAGAAAGCTTATTCAGCTCTTTGAACTCGTCCATGTTAGAGATAACAACAGGGGTTAGGGTAGACTTAGCTTTTTGTTGCAGCATTGCCAGATCGAATTCGATTATGGTATCGCCAACTTTAACCGTTTGTCCTTCTTGAGTAATCCGCTTGAATCCTTTTCCTTTCAACTCAACAGTATCAATACCGAAGTGAACAAATAGCTCAACACCGTCTTCAGATTTGATAGAGAAAGCGTGATTGGTCTCAAAAATCTTGCCAAGGGTACCATTAACGGGTGCAACCATTCTATCACCCGTTGGCTTAATTGCAATACCGTCTCCAACTATTTTCTCAGCGAAAACAACATCTGGTACGTCTTCAATGTTTACAATATCCCCAGATAGGGGTGCAATGATTTCAATCACACCTGCATTGCTATTGTTCGCATAAACAAGCTTCTTTAGTTTATCAAACAGACTCATTGTGTTTGCTCCTAAGCGTTATAGTAACTTGCTGCAGTAGTTTACTTGTCAGTCTTGTCAGCAATGAATTTATCTACGTGTGCGACGATTTCTGCTGCTGTAGGCATTTCCAGAGCCTTTTCTGCCATGGCTTTTACATCAAAGTAATTAGCATTACGGATAATTTTTTTAATACGTGGAATAGAAAGAGCACTCATACTGAATTCATCAAGACCCATACCCAATAGCAGCAGAGTGGCACGTTCGTCTCCTGCAAGTTCACCACACATGCCTGTCCATTTTCCTTCTTTGTGGGAAGCATCAATGACCTGCTTGATGACAGTTAGTACTGCTGGATAAAGTGGGTTATACAGGTGAGAGATCATTTCATTGCCACGGTCAACTGCAAGAGTATACTGGGTTAAGTCATTTGTACCAATGCTAAAGAATTCAACTTCTTTTGCTAGATGGTGAGCAATTGCCGCTGCGGCGGGTGTCTCAACCATAACACCGATTTCGATCTTCTCGTCAAATACTAAACCTTCAGCACACAATTCTACTTTGTATTCTTCGATAGCCTTCTTCAGCTCACGAATTTCCTCGACTGATATGATCATTGGGAACATCACACGCAGTTTACCGTGTGCAGAAGCACGAAGGATTGCACGCATCTGGTCACGCAGAATATCACGACGATCTAGACTGATGCGTACTGCACGCCAACCTAGGAATGGATTCGCCTCTTTAGGCAAATCCATATATGGTAGATCTTTATCGCCACCAATATCCATAGTACGAACAATCACTGAGTAGTCTTTCATTGCTATTGCAACGTCTTTGTATGCGTTATACTGCTCTTCTTCAGTCGGTAGTGAGTCACGATCCATGAACAGAAACTCCGTACGGTAAAGACCCACACCTTCAGCGCCGTTTCGATTTACACCCTTACAGTCTTTAACTGTACCGATGTTACCACAAACTGCTACTTGATGACCATCCAGAGTTATAGCGGGCAGGTCTTTCAGTTCTGCCAGATCTTCTTTTTCTACCATGTAGTCATCACGGATTGCTTTGAATTTAGTCAGTTCTTTTTCAATGGGATTGATCACAA
This sequence comes from Candidatus Enterovibrio escicola, assembly GCF_002464935.1. Lineage (GTDB taxonomy): Bacteria > Pseudomonadota > Gammaproteobacteria > Enterobacterales > Vibrionaceae > Enterovibrio > Enterovibrio escicola. The sequence goes on along the minus strand of NZ_NBYY01000028.1, from coordinate 48,870 downwards.
TTTTGTTATTGATTGCATCAAGCACCAGCATATCGCCGTTTTTTACACGTTTGGTTATATCAATCGTACCGACGATTGCCGGTAGTTCTAGGGAACGCGCCATGATAGACGTGTGAGATGTACGGCCACCAATATCTGTAATGAATCCTTGAACATAATCTAGGTTGATTTGTGCTGTTTCAGAAGGAGATAGGTCATTAGCAACCAGAATGACCTCCTCGTGAATTGTACTCAAGGAAATAATATTCAGACCTAGAGCATTCTTAACAAAACGGGAACCTATATCGCGAATATCGGTTGCACGTTCTTTCAGGTACTCATCATCAAGAGATTCTAGAGCCAACGCCTGCTCTTCGAATGCGCTATAAATTGCGTGATCAGCAGAAGCATGGTTTCGTTTGATGAAAGCTATGATTTCTTCTTCTAGCTCTTCATCTTCCAGCAACATTATGTGACCTTCGAATATAGCCTCTTTTTCTTCACCAAAAATGATACGAGCCCTATCTTTGATTGCTTCAAGTTGTTGTTTAGATTTGTCGCGTGCATGGAATAGACGTTGAATCTCCGTATCCAGTTGATCAGAAGAAACTGGATTTTTATTGATAACGATTTCGTTTTTTTGAAGTAGCAGCGCTTTGCCAAAAGCAATACCTGGGGATGCCAGGATACCTGAAATCATAGCCTTACCTTACGTTGACCAAATTAAATAATCAATTAGAGAGAAAAAAAGCTGGACTATTCCAGCTTCTTCATAAGTTTAACTAGGCAATCAACAGCTTCTTTAGCTTGTGTACCTTCTGCTTGAATGGTCACGACGGTACCTTTGCTCAGGCCTAGAGTTTGTAGCTTGAACAAGCTCGTTGCACTAGCTACTTTACCTGCAGATTCTACAATAATTTTAGCATCGAAGTTTTTTGCTTCTTTAACGAACTGAGCAGCAGGACGAGTGTGCAGACCGTTTTCAGCAGTGATTTCTACTTGCTTTTGATACATGACTTACCTCGATACATTGTTTATTCCAGTTTGTGTAATTAAATCTGTGAACAGCTTAAACTGATTGATCTGTTTTAGCTATCAATCGACGATAAACTAACGAAGATTTGAATTGCTATACTTAACTCAAATCAATTTTCCATGACATTTTAAGGAGATATATTCAATAGATTGATTGAGGTTTATATCCAAAATTAGTGTTCAAAAATTAGTGTTCAATGGATATACCGATCACCTTCTTATCTATTTTCATCGATTTTGAGTATTTACTAGTTTGCATGAAGATTACCTTGAACCCTTATTCACGTGTAAAAGTATATTAAATAACCTGAGCTGCGCATAAGAAATGAACTAAGTGCCAAAGTCGCGATCTGATTGTTTGAAATAACCTATTAACTGTATAAGGACTTGGGTATGAATAACTCAGACGCCGTTTTCGTCGATGTCGACGACTTCTACCAGACTTTCCTTCCTGCATGGGGAAAAATACCTAATTTCTTCCGGTATCAAACAAAGAAATAAGCTTTCTTGCCTCTCAGTTAGCGAAGTGATGACGATAGTGATCGTTTTCCATCAATCTGGCTATCGAGACTTGAAAACCTATTACATCCACTTTGTTTGTCACTACTTCACCATCAGGCAAAGCTGACAGGGATTGCCTTCGTTGATTCATCTAAGCTACAGGTTTGTCACAACTTACCCATTCTCAGATATCAGGTTTTTAAAGGTACCGCGAAGCGAGAAAAAACTAGGGGTGGTTCTACAGTTTTAAATTACACCTTATTATCAATGACTAAAGTAACATTATCTCAGTCAAAGTGACGACGGCTAACTTGGATGATAGAAAGCCTATATCAGAAAGGGTTGACGAGCCTTAGGGGTGTTTATATGAAGATAAAGGTTATATCTCTGATCCATTGGAGCGGGAACTTGCAAACAAGGGAGTGACACTGATAACGGGTGTAAAAAAGAATATGAAACCCAAAGTGATAAAAATTTAGAACCGCCTGATGCTCCGGAAACGATTTATTATTGAAACAGTTTTTGACCAACTAAAAAACATATCCCAAATTGAGCATTCTCGGCACTGCAATTGTATCAGCTTTATGGACAACTTGCTCTCGGGTCTCATCACGTATTCATTTCAACCGAAGAAGCCGATCATCAAGATGAATTAGCTTGATAAGCAAGCGCCTATGCAGATCTGAGGTTAATTACGTGGGTAGATCAGTTTTAGATCGGCGATAATACAGTTAAGTGCATTTATTTTGAGTCAATGTTAACAAAGTTTTGACAATATGCGAAACAGTACCTTATTTTAGCTCATACAAACGTTCATTCTAGCGGTTCCTCTATTGTTCGTGTAAATTAAACTCTTTGATCTTCTTTCGATAACAGTCCAAACGTTGTGGTGTCATCATACTGCGCCTATCGTCTGTCACCAAACCACCTAATTGGTCAGCAACTTGCTGAGCCGTTTTTAGCATTAATTTAAAGTTTTGTCCAGCGTCACCGTAACAAGGTAAGGTCATAAACAGGGTGATACCCTGTGTACTGAATTGATTAATCGTTTTTTGCGGGAAACTGCCTGGATTGAACATATTAGCTACACTAAACAGTATCTTTCCAGTATCTACTGGTTCAGCATGCCGATGAAAAATCTCCATTTCACCATAAAGCAGACCGTGTTGTTCAAGACTGTTGATGAGTTCTGTGCCGTCAAATTTCTGATTTTTGACAGCTTGTACATTCATGATCAGAACTAGCTCTTGGATTTTTTCCTGCTGCTCAGGATTTTTGGTATTTACCTCAACTTCCTTAGTAACAGTTGGTTCATTTTGAGGCTCTGAGATCGTTTTCTTTAATTTATTTTTTTCAGGCACATCATTATGGGACAAGGTGGCCTGATAGAAATCGATAGTAGCTTTCTTAGATACAACCGAGACACCAACCTGCTCAAATTCATCCTCCACATCAGTGGCAGAAAATGCTGGAAGAACGATCTTCTCTTCCTCTGTTACGTTGTAGGGTTTTCTATATCGATTAAAATCTACACTTAGTTCCACATCATTTTCTTCTGTAGAGACCCAATTCACATCTAGGAAGAGTGGATCGACGCTTGATCTATCATCAGGGTTTAACTCAAGCTCTTTCCTTCCTATTTTCTGCTTGTCAGCACTCACTTTAATAACATGAGTAGATCTGGTAACATCCTGATAAAATCTAGGATAATTCTTGCCAGTTCGCTTACCAAGCAGCTTTTCAGTAAACTTTTTAGGCTTTTCTTTCCTAATGATCCACAGACCATGGAGTAGAAGTGCTGTAATAGCTACAACTCCAACAACAATCAATACAAGGCGTAATTCCTGCATCATTAAATCTCAGTATTTATACAATTAGCAACGAGAAATCCTAGATCAACCTCAATCTAAACACCTTGGAACAAGCATTGCCAATGTTATAAGTTTTTTTGCTTATACTATAACAAAAAGCACACAAAAGTTAATGCTCAACCCGTAAGTATACCCAAAAGTACCTTTCCTAATCACATTTTGACAAAGCTAATACCAAAAAATTCATTCTTAGCTTAAATTACCCCTAAATTCAAGTTTCAAGTGTTCTATTTCCCAATCAAGCTACTAATACCACCCTTTTTTAAAATAATATAAGGGTGCTCTACAAGACTGTCTGCATGAACAATATCGTGCTTTTCTTCTTTTGAAAATTCAAAATAGGTACACAATTCGCTACTATTTCATGGAAAAATAAATATTTATGAAACTATCGCCACTGCTTTTCTCTATTCGCTCATGATTTGGAGTCACTAGCCCAGTGATTTTTTGATGTACTTGAACAATATAATCAAGCATTAGTAAACCGAGGCTCAGTCACTTTCTGGATAGATGTCGCTGCCATTAAGCATTAATGGCATGCCATTGTCTAAATCATCACGGTCATTGTGGCCGCGGGTTTATATTTTCGGATACCGCGATTAAAACGGCACTGATGGTGAAAAGTATTTTCAAGATCCTACTTTTGTGGATAATAAGGCCTTCTCAATTTGATTTTTACGTTGATGAATGTCCCGCTAAAATCTCCTACATACACCTGCATGAGTAAGCGTTCGAAGACCGTAAAAGTTAAGTACCATTTGCTAAATAGAGGAGCTATCACCCACGTTATTATTGATGCCACAGGCCTAAAAGTATACGGCAAAGGTGAATGAAAAACACGTAAACACGGTAAGTAGAAGCGGCGTATCTGCCGAAAACTTCATCTTGCCGTTGATGTGTCTACTCATGAGGTTGTTGCTGCAGAAGTTAGCTTAGTTTCTATGGGTGATAATGAGGTTTTACCTAGATTACTTAACCCATTACGACGAAAAATACAATAAGTCAGTGCTGATAGACCCTATGACACAAGAGCAGGTCATCACGTACTGAAAAATAAAGGAATAATGCCAAGTATTCCACTTCGAAGCAACGCGGGGTACGGGGAGGAGGGCGTCCTAAAAATGAAGCTATGAAGGCGTTGAAAGAGGAGAAACGGGTGAAGTGGAAAAAGGACAGGGGTTATCACAAACGCTTAGTAGCCGAAACAGAAATGTATCGCTATAAGCAGTTTCTCAGTCCTACACTCACTTTTCGTGATTATACAACTCAAGTTGGTGAAGCTCTGGTAAATATGAAAGCAATGAACAAGATCATAAGACTCAGTATGCCAGTTCGCCAACAGATAAATGAAGACTGTTAAAAAAGATTTTTGTCAGTGCATTGTAGGACTGATTTGATCAATAACTCCTCAATAAAGACCCATCTAAAGTCAACTATTTTTAGACAATTCCTCGAGAAATTTTTCTAGAATGCTTTTTTAGGCCAACGATTCAATCGTTGCTCCACTTTCCAAATGAACGAGGCAAATCTCACCATGGAATACCAGTTCGCATCCGATAGGGAATGACTTCAGAAGTCATTCTATGTTTTGGCTTGTCATAAACGCTCTCCAGTATTCTTCATTAATTGAAGTAATAATTCTCAGTGATTATCACTTAACAAGGTTCTAGGCAAGGTATTGTAGGCTAGGTTGTTTTTAGAGAAGTAATGATAACACTTCTCCGCGCTGTTCAAAATACACTCATTGAAGATTAACACGACCTAGTCAAATGATTCAGGCCGTGACTTGGTCATGTAGTTCATCTCTCTATGGCGTATCTAAGCTTAACTTGCTCATACCTTCCCGAGTTCTTTTAGCTCTTATCGTTTTCTAAATTTGAAACGTGTTATCTAAAATTAAATGTTTATCAATAAGATATAACTAACGATTATTTTTAGAATTAGAAAAAAAAGGATATGCTTTATATACATACTTGAGCAAGCTAAGGAACGAAGTAGATGGGTAAAATTCACGAAGATAATTCAACTACTATCGGTAATACACCTTTAGTAAGACTGAATCGTATATCTAATGGAAAGGTACTAGTTAAAATTGAATCTAGGAACCCTAGCTTCAGCGTTAAATGTCGTATTGGATCGAATATGATTTGGGACGCAGAAAAAAGAGGAAAGTTAAAACCCTTCGTTGAGCTGGTAGAAGCAACCAGTGGTAATACAGGTATCGCCTTGGCATATGTTGCTGCGTCACGTGGTTACAAATTAACACTGACTATGCCAACATCAATGAGCCTTGAACGTCGTAAATTGCTTAAAGCACTAGGTGCAAATTTGGTACTAACCGAAGCAGCAAAAGGCATGAAGGGTGCAATTGCGAAAGCTGAAGGAATTGTAGCGTCTAATCCAGAAAAATATTTACTGTTACAACAGTTTGATAACCCAGCAAATCCAGAGATACACGAAAAAACAACGGGGCCAGAAATTTGGGAAGATACTGACGGTACGATTGATGTATTCGTTTCTGGGGTTGGTACTGGCGGTACGTTAACCGGCGTTAGCCGCTACATTAAAAATACAAAAGGTAAAGCAATTACGACCGTGGCGGTTGAACCTACAGAGTCACCTGTCATTACACAAACCCTTGAGGGTAGTGAAGTACAGCCGGCATCTCATAAAATTCAAGGTATTGGCGCTGGTTTCATACCAAAAAATTTGGACTTGTCATTGATTGATAAGGTGATTCATGTTACTTCTGACGAAGCAATTTACATGGCTAGACGTCTGATGGAAGACGAAGGTATCCTTGCGGGTATATCTTCTGGAGCCGCGGTGGCAGCCGCAAACAAAATAGCGAACCTCCGTGAGTTTGCAGGTAAAACTATCGTTACTGTTCTGCCAAGCTCTGGAGAACGATATCTAAGTACTGCATTGTTTGCGGGCATTTCTACAGATCTAGAGAACTTACAGTAAACATATGCTTTCTTACAAGTAATCCCCCGTTCAATAATAAAATTTCCTATTCTATCTAACCTGAGTTGCGCGTAAGAAATGAACTAAATGCCCAAGTCGCGATCTGATCGTTTGAAAACAACTATAGCCTACATAAGGACTTGGGCATGAATAACTTAGACGCTATCTTCGTCAATGTCGACGACTTCTGCTAGATTTTCCTCCCTGCATGGAAAAAATATCCAATTTCTTCCGGTATCAAACAAAGAAACAAACCTTCTCGCCTCTCAGTTAGCGAAGTGATGACGATAATGATAGCTTTCCATCAATCAGGATATCTAGACTTCAAAACCTATTTCTACTTTGTTGGTTATATATTCAATAAGTTGAATGGTTCGTTGGTATGACAGGCAACCAAGTTATTGACTACTGCAGATGTCATGTGTCTTAACAAGGAGTTGTAATATATGAAAGAATTCATTTTCGAGATGGAAATAAACTTATTGAACACACTACCCATTTTGTTTACTTTTACCTCATTAATGAATTTCCTGAATTAGTCAACTACACGCGAATGCTCAAGCTCATGCAAGATGTTCTGGTTCCGCTTTGCTCTTACCTCACTCACCGTCAGGCAAGGTCGATAGGGATTACCTTCGTTGATTCATCCAAGCTACAGGTTTGTCAGAATCTACGCATTCTCAGACATCAGGTTTTTGAAGGTGTTGCGAAGCGAGGAAAAAGAATGATGGAGTGGTTCTACGGCTTCAAATTATACCTTATTATTAATGACTAAAGTGGCATTATCTCAGTTAAAGTGACGACGGCTAACGTGGATGATAATAAGCCTGTTCCGGAAATGGCCGACGAACTTTATGGCTGTTTATATGTAGACAAGATGTTGTTTCCCAAATAGCTAAACTAATTGTAATTCATACGATTAGATCATCATTGAGTTAAACGGAAGGTGATCATGGGAAAGGTGTTTCTAAGCTCCCACTACGTGGATTAAAAGACTTTCTCAATTCAGTTTTCACGTTGATGAATGTCCCGCTAAAACCCCTACATACACCTGCATTAGTAATGCGTTCGAGAACCGTAGAAATCAAGTACCATTTGCCGAATCAAGGAGCTATCGACCATGTCGATATTGATACCACAGGCCTGAAGGTATATGACAAAGGTAAATCGAAAACGCGTAAATACGGGAAGGAGAAGCGGCGGATCTGGCGCAAACTTCATCTTTCCGTTGATGTATTTACTCATGAGATTATTGCTGCAGAAGTTAGCCTAGTTTCTGTTGGTGATAATGAGATTTTACCTATATTGTTTAACCAATTACGACGAAAGATACAGTTAAGTCACTGCTGATGGATCCTATCACATAAAAGCATGTCACCACGTACTGAAAAACAAAGGAATAACGTCCAGTATTCCACCTCGAAGCAACGCGGGGTACTGGGAGGAATGGCATCCTAGAAATGAAGCTGTTAAAGGTGTTAAAATAGGACAAATTGTCGGAGTGGAAAAAAACAGGAATGATCACAAATGCTCACTTAGCAGAGACAGCAATGTTTCGCTATAAAATCAATCATATTTCCACTTCAGTGAACCCCTCGTTTTATAGCCATGAATACTAGGATGACGTCTTTATATTCCACATCGAAATGCAGCCGATTGACGTCTATCACATTAAGCATTTTTAATGTGCATCGTTCCTTCGTTTTGTTGCTATAGTGAATTGCGACGGCTTCGAGGGGGTGATTCTCGTATACCGAACGCCTAAACTAACACCCGTGGTATCCATACCGATGTGCGTCACATTATATCGCGCGCAAACATCCATCCATCTAGTCCAATTGATATTGAAAATTAAGTTCTCGGCAATAGTATTTTGCAGAATCCTGAAACAGTCAGATGGTGCAAAAGGCGGAGCGATAACGAGAATAAAAACCATATCAATTAACAACTATCAGAAGCAAATAAATCGAAGAATAAACCATGCCTTGGGTGGGAGAACCGAATCAACTCTGATAAGCAGGCTTCCGCCAAGACCATAAACCCAGAATATAAATGCTTCTGATTGGAGTGATTATGGAAAGGAATACGAAGTTGTTCAGGCAATGTTAAAACAACTCGCCGATAACTCATTCTAGGAAACAGGCGTCTCCTATTTTGACCATACTCTCCCGTACATAACGCTTTTCACATTACGGACAAGCTTTCCCCTTACCAACTAAAGTTAACTTTATATTGCCCTTCATCGCAACACAAGCATTGGTAAGTGGCAAAACCATTTTCTGAGCTTCCACACTTCAGCATCTTAGCGATTTCTGAATAATAATAATCGGTGTCATATCTGGGATAACTGGATAGGAATATTCCCAAAGTTGTAGTGAAAATACGTTTAAAGCGAAGCAGCTTCTATTTGATACCTTTGAAATTTATTCATGCCTTTAATCTGTTCAATCGTTTAAAATGTATCACAGATAGGGGCATGCCTTAAGCCCCACCACATATGGTTTCTGGGAGGGAATTCCTAGGTGAAATAAAACTTGGATAACCTCATTAATGCTGATATGTAGCACTCGAGAGGAGTCACGAATACCAGAATTATTCATAGCAAGTTCAACTTTTTGCTCTTTTATCCCTGCCTAACAAGCCCTGTATGTATATTTAAGCTAGAAGGTTTTGCAACATGCTCAATAATGATAGTGTTGGTGTCCACCAAGGTCGATACCATGCTTTTTAACCGTTTTTGTTTGCGGGCAAAAATGATATTTAACGGTAGTTATAATAATCACCATGCAAAAACAGGGCTTTTTATACGAAGAAAAATCTATTGAATATCTGACCGTATTTTGTTCAATTTCATCAATGAAAAGGTGTAGTTTGACAATGACGAAAACACATGAATTCTGGGGACAAAGTTAACTTGAAACAAGTACGTCCATCGGTGCTATACTATGCAATTGATCATGCAACAGCTAAATGTTGATCTTATACTGGGCTGGTAAGGACTCTGTGGTATTCAATAAGTGGGTCGAAGGTTCAATAAGTTAGTTCCCGTCTAGAGAATAGATTTTCTTATGGTTATAAATCCTATTAAGGATACATGAGATCTGTGGTAATGGACAAGTTGATTGCAAGTCATACTGACGAAGCCTTCAACTTATTAAGTATATAACCCTATGATCGGCTTGATATATCGACATCTGATGATGATATTTGTCATATCATCATCGTTTTGGAATAGAGACCTAGTCGTAGTGTTTGGATGATGATAGACACTATTTCTGAAAACAAATAAACGTAGAACTGATCGATATACGACTCTGTTTTACCTAAGAAAGACGTTTGAAATAACTGTTACGAAAATTAGATTTCAAGTCACTTGAGAGATCCATGTTCAACATCCATTGGACTTGCAGTAGAGATGATTTCTCGGAAGTATTTATTCATCCACGCTGAAAGCGTGGACTAGACTAGCTTGTCATTCCCTCTATTCACAGATTCATATTGTGTCGAGTGGTGAGGAGATACTAGGAAAATTTCATGACCATGGATACTCAAAGACAACTTCAAACGCTCAAAGATCAGCTTAACTATTATGGCCACCTCTACTATGTAGAAGACAAACCAGAACTCCCAGACGCAGAGTATGACCGATTAATGCAGGAATTACTAATGATTGAATCGGAACACCCTGAGCTTATCACCTCAGATTCTCCTAGCCAGCGTGTTGGAGGTCAACCTCTCAATTCATTTGTACAAGTACGCCACGAAGTCCCTATGTTGTCACTAAACAATGTCTTCAATGAAGAAGAGTTAAATGCGTTTAACAAACGCATAAAGGACAAATTGAATAATCATTTAAACTATACTTTTAGTTGCGAGCCTAAACTCGATGGTTTAGCTGTTAGCCTTATGTACGAAAAGGGAATGTTTGTTCAAGCTGTAACACGTGGTGATGGCTTCACGGGTGAAAACATCACTCACAATGTGAAGACCATTCGTAATGTACCCCTGCAGCTTCAAGGTATTGGCTGGCCGAATCGTCTCGAGGTTCGTGGAGAAGTCGTTATGCTGAAAGATGGCTTTATCAAACTGAATGAAGAAAACCTAAAAAAAGGTGAGAAAGCGTTTGTAAATCCAAGAAATGCGGCTGCTGGCAGCCTTCGCCAGTTTGATCCTAGAATTACAGCCATACGTCCACTGCGTTTTTACGCCTACTCTGTAGGCGTTATGTCAAAGGGATTTGGTGACTCACATGTAGGTAGATTAAAACAGTTACGTAAATGGAGTATTCCATTAAGTTTAGAAGTTAAAAAAGTTAAGGGGTTGAAAAATGTGATCTTTTACTATCAAGACATCATGCATCGTCGAAATAACCTACCGTACGAGATTGATGGTGTAGTGATTAAGGTTAACAATATTCTAATGCAAGAACAGCTTGGTTCTGTAGCTCGCGCACCTCGTTGGGCCATCGCGTACAAATTTCCAGCACAAGAGGCAATAACCACACTACTTGATGTTGAATTTCAGATAGGTCGCACTGGCATCGTCACTCCCGTGGCTAAACTAAATCCTATTTTTGTAGGTGGTGTTACAGTCTCAAACTGTACCCTTCATAATGCGGATGAAATAGTCCGGTTGGGTGTAAAAATTGGCGATACGGTTATTGTACGTCGAGCTGGTGATGTGATCCCTAAAATTGTGAGTGTGGTTGAGAGTAGGCGCCCTGATAACGCGAAACGTATTCAATTTCCTACTGAATGTCCCGTGTGCGAATCTCATATTGAGCGGATAAAAGGAGAGGTGATTGCCCGTTGTTCTGGTGGTTTAGTATGTTGTGCGCAACGTAAAGAAGCGATTAAACATTTCTGTTCACGGAAAGCCCTTGATATCGATGGGCTAGGTGACAAGATTGTTGAGAAACTTATCAAAAAAGAATTAATCCAAGCTCCTGCTGATTTGTTTAGGCTCACTGAGGGACAAATTACAATGATCGATAGGATGGGACACAAGTCAGCTCAAAACTTGGTTTATTCACTAAACAAAGCCAAAGAAACCACGTTACCTCGTTTTATCTATTCCCTTGGTATTCGTGAAGTTGGAGAAGCAACAGCTACTAATCTGGCTAATCACTTTCTTACATTTGAGGCGATCAGAAACGCATCGGAAGAACAACTGATGGAAGTGCAGAATGTGGGTGTAATCGTCGCTAAACATCTATCCTCTTTTTTTACCGAAAAACTGAATCAGGCCGCTATTGATGTTTTGATTGATGTAGGTGTCCACTGGGAGGATATTGAAGTGCCATATGAATATGTACCTTTACCATTGGAAGGTAAGGTTGTCGTACTAACTGGAAAGCTATCAACAATGTCGCGTAGTGATGCTAAGCTCGCACTTCAAGCTCTCGGGGCAAAAGTGACCGGAAGTGTTTCTGAAAGAACGGATTTACTGGTCGCGGGTGAGGAGGCTGGTTCCAAATTGATTAAAGCCAAGCAGTTAGGCATTAATGTATTAGATGAAGATGGCATAATGAAATTCCTCTCTCGCTAAATATTAGCGTTTAATTCTAATGTAGAGAATGATCCTATGTCCAATAAATCGCCATTTATGATAAAAGACTGCATTTTTTAATGAAATACTTTTTGGCTAATATTGACATCAAATGTCGTTGTTTTCCAGCAAACGCGTGCTGTTTGAAAATATGAAATTGGCAGGAGTACGCACTTCCATTACCAACTCTTCGAAAATACCTTCCAGCTTGGATATGCCGACATAACCTGAGTTGCGCATAAGAAATGAACTAAATACCCAAGTCGAGATTTGATTGTTTGAAAAAACTATCGACTGCAGAAAGACTCTGGAATGCAGATCTGAAGTTGATTTACTAATGTCAAACAAAACACATTTCCATATGATTATGACAGATAATGGTCAAGAGTGTGTTCATCATGAAAAGATAGCAAAAGATTTGGACGTTGAGATTTACTTTACCCAGCCTTGCTCTTCATGAAAACGAGGGATAAATGAAAATTTCAATGGGCTTTTGAGACAGTACGTAAAGAAAGAGGCAGACTATAAGAAAGGTCACGGATGAAGAAATTACCTTCTCTCAAGTAAGGATCAAACATCAGCTTAAGCAATGTTTAGGGTTTAAAAAACCTACCGTTATTTTTAAATAAATGGCATTAAGAAGCTAATTAGAAAGTGGCGCAAGTCAGACTTAAATTTAGACTTATACGTTCAAATCAAGAAAGCCGAGCCTTCAATTAATAGGCTCGGAAAAAACATGATTATACAGGTCTGATGTTCATTAAGAGTTTATTAAAATTGAGTAATTTATTCGACTTTCAGGGAGTTTATCACTATATTGTGATGATCTTTAGTTTTGAATTTATCAAATACGTGTTCCACGTTTCCGTCTTCGCCAATTAAAAAGCTCATACGGTGAATGCCGTCGTATTCACGACCCATAAATTTTTTCGACCCCCACACACCGAACGCTTCGGCAACTGCATGATCTTCATCGCTGAGCAAAGTAAAGTTGAGTCTATCACGCTCGGTAAATTGTAGCAACCGTTTTACCGGATCAGGACTAATACCTAGTACCACAGTATTGAGCGCTTCTAATTCGTTCTTGCTGTCACGCAATGAGCATGCTTGTGTGGTACAACCCGGTGTCATAGCCTTTGGATAAAAATATACCAATACTTTTCGTTTTCCTGCGAATTGACTGAGCGTCACTGAATGTCCATTTTGATCAAGAAGTGTAAAATCTGGTGCGGGTAGACCAGTAGTTATAATTTTCATATGTATTCCTAATATACTAACTAAATTACAGGTTGAAATCAGTAATTACTATTCGATCAATTCATGCGAATTGTTATGTGAAGGTATGATATTTAATAGAAAAGTTGCTAAACTTTCAATTACTTTATTACCGCCGATGTAAAAATAACCTACCTGAGACAAAATGTTCGTTCGTTCAACAAATAAACGACGGACTTTGATTAATCAATCTAAGATCTGTATAGGAGCTACTCCTTTAAACCAAGTAATTTTAAAGCTAGGCTATTTTTGTTGGAAGGTATAAGTAATGAGTCCAGCAATCAGGTTGACTATAAATCTCACACACCTGAAACATATTTTTTAGTTAATCAAAGATTGTCTCGATGCTCGATAGTTTTCTCAACATAAAACGATCCCAAAGATTCATCACCTTTTATTTCATTTTCTTACATGTATTCATGTTGATCTAATCCTGTGCTCGAGCGAGATTTGTTTCAAGGGGGCTAGAGAGATATCCTTGATCTCCATAGATGGCTCTCAAGAGATTATCCGCCATATCAACCACGGGGTTTCTGTTATCAACATTTGCTGTCGTTTCCTTTACAAAAATGATACTTCCTTGATCGTTGATGATATGAGGAAGTTTAAAGCATAAAACCCTCCCATAATCTCCTTATCTCGTTTAACCCTCCCCTCAAACACTTGATGCCGTGGAATACGTAAATTATGATAAACTTGTAGTTTGGTTGAATAAACGAACACGATACCAGCAAGTTTGGTTTGGCGTGAAGTCAGATAAGAGCAAAGTGGAACCAGAGCACTTTGCATCAACTTAAACACTCGCGTAGAGCTAACCAAATCATGGAATTCACCTGTTAGGTGACGACAGATGAATTGCGTGTAATATTTTTTAAAACCATGAAAACTTGATTGATGAAGAGATACAATAATCTTTATAACTTCACTGATTGAAAGGCGAGAAGGTTTATTTCTAGGATGCCCGTCCTCACAGTACTCCACGTTGCTTCAAGGTGGAATACTGGGCTTATTCCTTTATTATTAAGTACGTGGTGACATGCTCCTGTGTCATAAGCTCCATCAGCACTAACTTACTGTATCTTTCGTCGTAATGGGTTAAGCAATATAGGTAAAATATCATTTTCACTCACAGGAACTGTACTAACTCTTTGGTCATGTGTTCAAGGGGTTGATTATGGTTTAAAGGGAATACTCCCATTCAATGAATGTACCAATCACTTTGTCGTGCATTTCCGTTAATTTTAGTATCCAATCATTTCCGGTTGAGTCGTTTCAAGCGTGTACGAAGGGTTAAATCTTTCCTCTCAATGCGTTGAGTATATAACTTGCCAACAATGTGTTTATTCTCAGGAAGAGATATCGTATGAATTGAGACCGTCCATACACCAAAATGAAACATTAAATATGGATAACCGATTGAGAAGTAAATTAAGTATCTTTCTTCTACGACACCAGAATGCGTGAGCAATGATTTTTTCAATCGAGGTCCCTAGCATACCAAACCCAACGAGGGATATATTTGTTACCTACGAAAGACCATTGCTCATCTACTTCACAGATAAGCACCACCTCCTGTACATCAAGAGGTAATGTGGTTACACAGCGTGGTGTAAGTTTTTTAAAACTCTGACAACGGCATTAATGCTGATGTGTAGCATTCGCTAGGAGTCATGAATACCTGAATTATTCATAGCAAGTTTAACTTGTTATTCTTTTATCATCACCTGAAAAGCCTTGTATATATATTTAAGCTGGAAGGTTCTGCAACATGCTTTTCAAGCATAAAGTGTGTGTCCACCAAGTCCGATACCATGCTTTTTAACCGTTCTTGTTTGCTGGTAAAAACGATATTTAACGTCAACGGTAGCTATAATGATCACCCTGCAAAAACAGGTATTTTACACGAAGAAGAATCTATTGAATACATGATCAACTTCTGCAGTAATAACCTCATGAGTAGACACATAAACTGCAAGATGCAGTTTGCGCAGATACACCTCTTTTCCTTACCATATTTACGCGTTTTACATTCACTTTCGTCATATACTTTTAGGCCTATGACATCAATAACGACGTTGACGACAGCTCCTAAACTTGGCAAACGGTACTTAATTTTTACGGTCTTCAAACACTTACTAATGAAGATGTATGTAAGGGATTTCAGCGGGACATTCATCAACGTGAAAATTGAATTGAGAAAGCCTTATAATTCACGAAGTGGGAGTTTAAAAATATCTTTCACCATCAGTGCTGTTTCAATCGCGGTATCCGAAAATATAAACCCACATCCACGATAACCGTGATGCTTTAGACTATGCAATACCTTAATAATAGCGATGTTTATCCAAAAAGTCACTGAGCCACGGTTTACTAATTCTTGATTATATTGTTTCCAATTGCTGATCATGTGCTTGGCCTTTCCTATTATAAATTCCCAATTAATTCCATAATGATCTAATCGCAGGAATTACGATTAGTTCAGATATTTGGGAAACAACGTTAAGTTAACATCCTGAAATTGATAAGGAAGATGCTTAAAAAACCGTTTAGATAGGTAGCTACGCACTCCAAGATGTACCGGAAATATACCGGACTTACCAGCTTTGTCTCACAGCTGTTAATGTTGACGGTTATGCATTGCAATATGTACACGAAACACATAAAGCACCAGAGTTGCTCCTTGCACGGTCATGGGCATCCCTTACACACTTCGGTCTGTACCAAAAGAACACTTAACACCCGAGCTATACCTTGCCGTCGTCAAGATGCGTTGGTTATCACTGAACTATCTTCCTTTGGATTTCTTAACCTACGAAGTGTCTCTTGCAGTCGTTCAGAAAAGTGGTCACGAACTGAACGATATCCCAAATGGATATAACACACCAGAGCTATGCATTTCAGCAGTTAGGCAAACTAGGGACGCACTTCGCTACGTAAGGAGAAGTGCATTTAAACAAGAAAAAGAGCCTTTGGTTAGCTAGCTGTTAAGCAACCAAGGCTGTAAGTCAAACCCCTAATTTTCATCTAAAAATGGCAATAGCATATTTTAGACGCAATCTCAAACAGGGCTGAGCATGTACGGGTTGACTCAGTGGGTGACGTATGGTTACACGGTAAAGTGACTATGGATCAACTTGGTATATCAACCCTCCTTGTGAAGGAGGCTGATATTAAGCTCGCTGAAAGTGTTCGAGAACGTTTATCCACGGGTGAGTTACCTTAGGAGGTACTAAAGCAAATCTTCGTGAACGGTTTTAGTGTTAATAGAGATACACAGTTTGTTAATACCAGTAATATTTCTTTGGGGGACTAGATTACACACCAACGAATAGTGATGGTATGGTCTCTGAAAGATAGATCTAAAGCGAAGTTAACACAGCGAACCTTGCAGCAATGACTTATGAACCTACTGCCAAGAGGACATTGGGGTATGAAAAATATGAATAGTATCAAATCATTAAGATACTTACAGGAAATGACTTAATGAATAAAAAGCAAATCAAGGAAGCGTTACTGCTCTACGAGACGATAAAAATTACATCGCAACAAACAGTAAACCTACGCTGTCACCCCGTAAAACCGAGGAATTAATTAGGGTCCTTGCAAAACACCCACACATCTACTAGAGGTGAAAGCGAGTTAGTTTACTGTAGCAAACAATGGCGCAATCGATATAGCACTAGTAGCTCTAAAAGAAGATATTAAACAACCAACATGCCTCTTAAAGAGTGTAACCCTTGATTTTGCTTTCACTTATGATGGCAAAAACATCATGAACGGAAAGCACTTAGAGAAAGAATTAGTAAACACATATAGCACAGACCAAGCAGATGCCTTAGATAAGATATTTGAAAGACTCGCTTAAGGACATAACGGTAATATGGATGATATTGAATACACAGTGAATGCAACTGATAAATTCATATTCAGTATTACTGGCCTTGGCCTCATGCCTGTCTCCATCGATCTTTCTAGTTAAATTTTTGAGTCTGCTGGAAGCATACGCCCCACAGAACTTAACGAAAATTACAGAAACAGCGCGCATAAAGTAAATAACCTCAGATCTGCATAGGCAAGCGCTTATACAGAGTCTGAGGTTAAATAAGATTTTTTATAAATCCAATTCAGGTGACAGCATGTTTTGTCAATTACTACGACCTTTCGTTAACCGGATTTACCCTTGCTATATCGAGGATATAAGGCACCACGTCCAGAAATAACGCCGTAGTAGCGATATGCTAAAACCCGTCATAATGCAACATAAGTTAGTGGTTGACTACAAACTTATCGAGAGGGACAGGCAAGTATAGTTGCTAAAGTATCTTACTGACTCTTTTACCAAATGGCGTGAGTGACGATGGAAAAATGGGCGCTAAAAGCATGATGATAGGCTGGATTGTCTAGTAATACCCGTGAATTACTGGATATAACAAATGAAGGGTATGCGGATTTAGTGAGTGAAATGTGACTTTTTTAATCCCTTTCAAATTCTTTGATCAAAGTTGATATGCTCGAACCATAGTTCGTTACTATTTGCGGTTCCGCAGCCATATCAAACAAGCTAATGGCATCATCAGAAATTGGATCTCGTTGATATAGTGGACGTTTCACTTTTTGGAATCCTTCAGTAAATAGCATCTTAACCCTAAAAGCTTCAAAGCTATAACCTCGACCAGTACGGTTCATAACTCGAATGAGGTTGTTGAGACTTTCCGTATAAGCATTCGTTATTGGATGATCAAAGTACGCAAAAACTTCATTGTGCCAGTTACCCATAGCTTTGATTAGCGGATCAAAATACCGCGTCATTTCAGGTGAAACCAGTCGTAGCCAAGCGTAGTAAGCTTGCTGAGCTTCATCACGCGTCTGACTGATCCAAATAACAAAGAAAGACTCTTTAAGTTCGTAAGCTTCTCCCATTTCGGGATAGTTAAGTATCCAGCCAGAATGACGTAAGTATTCCGCATCTGAGAGTTCGTGCTTTCGCTTTAGCAGTACAAACCTATCCTTTAGTAGTCCACGGCGCTGTTGTGGCGTAAGTTGGCTACGTATTGCTTTTCTTGCACGCTCTAACGACTCGTTAGCCATTTTGACTACGTGGAACTTATCTATGACGATAGTGAAATTCGGTATCATGGTTTCTACCGTGTCCTTATAAGGACACCACATATCCATTGCGACAAATTCAATATGCTCTCTGTCTTCGCGTTTTGTAAAGTAGCGAAGTAGAGTTGATTTATCACGGTTGTCGAGCATATCAATGACTGTTTGATACTCAATATTGGTTAACACGCATCGAGGTTTCTTAATGATATGAATTTCATCAATTCCTAACCATTTTGGCATTTCGAATTTCAGTCGTTCTTCTTCACGCTCGCAGTAATCTTGAAATATGTTACGGATTGTTTTTTCATCCACACCTATATCATCTGCAATACTTAAAAATGTACGTTTCTGGCTCTCTCGCTCGATGTATTCAATAAGACGTTTAGTCATCCTACGTTTTTCATCTTTGCGCGATACAAGCTCGTAGAACGTCTTATTACAACTTTGGCACTTAAAACGTTTACGATTTAGGTGGATGCCGATACGCTTGCCGTGCATGGGTATATCCATGATAATTTCGGTTCTTTTC
This sequence comes from Candidatus Enterovibrio escicola, assembly GCF_002464935.1. Classification (GTDB taxonomy): domain Bacteria; phylum Pseudomonadota; class Gammaproteobacteria; order Enterobacterales; family Vibrionaceae; genus Enterovibrio; species Enterovibrio escicola. The sequence continues at coordinate 30,060 of NZ_NBYY01000028.1, read as the reverse complement.
CCAAAACCAACGAGATCAGATGTGTAGCAGTGGATGCAAAATGAAGGCGGGTATTTTAGTTCAGCGTAAACCTGATAATCATACTTAGATTCATGAACCTGACTAACATTGTAGTCAGACCAATTCAAAATATTTGTCATAGTCAAAATTTGTCATAGTCAAAAAGAAAGGAGCCGAAGCCCCTTGCTGTCACTCCACTTCTACTACATCATCAATGCTAGCCTCAGCGTACAACTCTTTGGATAGCTAGCGGTGGCCAAAAAACTCTTTAACCTCTTCCAGCGTTTCACAGACCTTGCCGCTAAAACGGTCACGCTCATCTTTCCTTCTAGTGCGACCAACTTGATGACAGATGAATTTTCCGCCTTTGGTCTTGTAAAGAGATAACTCTATCCAACGACCAGTTGGACCGTTATAACTACTGCCAATAGCTTGATTATCAGAACAAGCCACATTTGCTACCAATTCACCAGTAAAGCGAACGTTTGGCGCGTTATCAATATCAAGTGTAAATGTTTCCATGTCAGAGTCCTCGTCTCCGTCAATTATTTGCTCTATCTCAAGTACACTGTAATTAATGCTGCTGAAATCAGAATCCAGATAGTCAGCCAATTCGTGTGCATTCAGCTCGTCACCCTCTTCATCAACAACCGTAACGCTTTCTACAGACCAAACAGCATCCTGTCCCTCGGTTCCTGTAGACAGAGAGTCGGAGTCGCATTCTTCGTAGTTAAAGCCTTCGGTGTAAGTAATTTTAATACCATCTAAGGTTGAGGTTTTAGAAGCCAAACCAAAAACATGAGGAATATCGTTCAGATCAAAAGATTCATTTTCTTCGTTCTACTCTTCAACCTGACGATCAAGACGCTCTAAAACTTCGCAATTTTATTCTCGCTGCCAGTCGTTGCGTGCTACCAGAGTTTCAAATTCAGCAATAGAGATAGTTTTCATGGTTAAATCATTTTGTCTTCTCAGAGTCGCCGCTGAGTTCGGCTGTGGATGTCTCCACGTTCTTAATACAAGTGTATTTAGTTTATGATGTCAATCATTAAATCCGATTTTTACAAATTAATACATCCTGTGAAAATCAATCACTAAATCCGCATACCCCAAATGAATGTTGATGAACATACGATAGAAGACGCAGTACGCGCAGAGATTTTGGATAAAGAATTGTAAGCTCTCATGGAGTATGCAGGTGATTACCAGAATTTAGGGATGAACTGACTTAATTGAAGGAGGGGATTTCAGGTTACTGGGAGTTCCAAACATTTTACGTAACCTGAGCTGCGCATAAGAAATGAACTAAATGCCAAAATCGCGAGCTAACCATTTTAAAAACGCTATTGACTACATAAGAACTTGATCCTAAATAACTTAAACACTATTTTCATCGATGTCGATGACATTTGCCAGACTTTAAAACCTATTACATCCAGTTTGTTTGCCGTTACTTCACCAACGAATTTCCTAAATTATTCAACTACATGCGAATGCTTAAGCTCATGCAAGGTATTCTGGTTCCGCTTTGCTCTTACCTCACTCACCGTCAGGAAAAGCTGACAGGGATTGCCTTCGTTGATTCGTCCAAGCTACAGGTTTATCATAATCTACACATTTTCAGATATCAGGTTTTTAAAGGTTCCTCGAAGCGAGGAAAAGGAATGATGGGGTAGTTCTATGGCTTTACATTACACCTCATTATCAATGACCAAGGTAGCATTATCTCACTCAACGTGACACGACTAACGTGAATTATAGGAACCCCGTACCAGAAATGGCTGACGAACTTTGAGACTTCCTGATACTCCAGAAACCATTTATTATTGAAACTGTTTTTAACCAACTAAAACACATATACCAAATAGAGCATTCTCGGTATCGTAGTTGTACCCTCTTTATGGTTAACTTGCTGGCGGGGTTTATCGCGTATTCATTTCAACCAAAGAAACCAAGCATCAAGATGACTCGGCTTGATAAGAAAGCGCTTATGCAGATCTAAGCTTAATTTTAAAAGCAGTATCGAAATCGGCAACTAATTTCACAGCAGTCACAATTGATTTACGCATACCCTACAAAAAATATCTCCATTTATCAAACAATCGCAATTCCTACAATCAAATCATCATGGAGTTAAGCGGGAGGTTATAATGGGAAGGGGAAGGCCAAGCACAAATTCAGTAACTGGAAACAATATAATTAAGCATTAGTAAACCATAGCTCAGTCACTGTTTTGATACCGCGATTGAAACATCACTGATGGTGAAAGGTACGTTTTAGCTCCCACTTCGTAGATTAGAAGGTTTTCTCAATTCGGTTTTTACGTTGATGAATGTCTCTCTTAAATTCCCTACATACACCTACATTAGTAATGCGTTTGAAGAACGCAGAAGTTAAATACCGTTTGCTGACTCGAGGAACTGTCGTTCACATCGTTATTGATGCGACAGACCTAAAGGTATACGGTGAAGGTGAGTGGAAAACACGTAAACACAGTAAGGTGAATCGGCGTATCTGGCGCAAACTTCATTTTGCCTTTGATGTGTCTACTCATGAGGTTATCGCTGCAGAAGTTAGCCTAGTTTCTATGGGTGACAATGCAGTTTTACCTATATTGATTAATCTATTACGACGCAAGATATAGCAAGTAAGTACTAATAGAGCCTATTACACAAAATCATGTCACTACATACTGAAAAACAGAAGAATAACGCCCAGTATTCTACCTCAAAGCAACGCGGGGTACTGGGAGGAATGGCATCCTATAAATGAAGTTGTAAAGGCGTTAGAAGAAGATAAATTGACGAAGTGGGAAAAGGATAGGGGTTATCACCAACTCTCATTAGCAGAGACAGCAATATTTCGCTATAAACAGTTGCTCAGCTCTAAACTCACTCTTCGTTATTACAATTCTCACGTTGGTGAAGCGCTGCAAAATGTGAAAGCGATGAACTAAGTTCTAAGACTCGGTATGCCTCTTCACCAGCAGAAAAAGTAAGACTATAAAAAAGATTGGAAGCAATACTTTATGGACCTGATTTAATCAACAACGCTCATCAGAAATAAAATCTAAGCGCAAATATAACTATGCTGATTACATTTCGGTATACCACTACCTCGGGTGTAATCAGTTTACTTCATATTCATAGAAAACTAGCCATTAGCTGCAATGTAAGTATTCACAGTGTACCTGATTCACAAAGAATCTTTTCTTCATCCATCAACGAACAGAAAGGGTTTAAACATAACATATAATAGAGCAATCAAACCGCCTCTTCGTCTTCTTCACCAGTTCGGATACGAATAACACGTTCAACGTTAGTGACGAATATTTTACCATCACCAATCTTACCAGATTTTGCCGTTTCCACGATCGTGTCTACACATTGATACGACATCTCATCGGATACGACGATTTCCAATTTCACTTTCGGCAGAAAATCAACGACGTATTCTGCACCACGGTAAAGTTCCGTATGCCCTTTTTGACGACCAAAACCTTTTACTTCTGACACTGTCATTCCTGTAATACCCACTTCCGCCAGTGCTTCCCGCACATCATCCAGCTTAAACGGTTTTATAATAGCTTCGATCTTTTTCATATAACATTCTCTTTTAAGTTTGACTCAGACTCGTGAACCAACAATGACATCAATAAATTAATTGTAACCCTAGACGACTAACATCTTGCAGCTTTCATTTTTACATCGACCCTTATTGCTTGCAATTTAATAATGATTGTAATCACAATTCACACGATAGATCTTATTCACTCTATTTGTATGGTCTCTCTACTTTTCAGAACTCAGTGCTCCCAGCTCAGACAGATAAATAAGGATATGCACTATCCCTTTGCATATCTCTTTACATTATCACGCTTCTCTACCTTCTCGTCCTTACCCTGCACAATGTAATGTATAAAAAAGGCGCTATTTGAGGGTAGTGAATTATGTCATAAGTATTAGCTATTTGCTATTTAACGATAGAGTTGAGCGATCAACCCAGTGTCACTCGCGCATCACGAAACATGCGCATCCAAGGACTATCTTCACCCCAGCCATCTGGATGCCATGAATTTGTTACGGTGCGGAAAACACGCTCAGGATGTGGCATCATGATCGTTACTCGACCATCTATCGTTGTCAATCCTGTAATACCGTTTGGGGAACCATTCGGGTTAGCAGGATACGATGTGGTGACCTTGCCGAAGTTATCCAAATAGCGGAGTGCAACCATGCCTGATTGCTCAATTGCAGCCAAATGTTCAGCGTTGCGCACTGTTATACGTCCTTCACCATGAGATACTGCGATTGGCATACGTGAACCTGCCATCCTACTAAGGAACAAAGATGGATTTTTCTGAACTTCGACCAAACTAAATCGAGCTTCGAAACGTTCAGATTCATTGCGTACAAAGCGAGGCCATAAATCTGCACCTGGGATCAATTCATTCAAGTTTGATAGCATCTGAGAGCCATTACACACACCCAATGCAAATGAATCACCTCGCTGGAAGAAGCGTTCAAACATATCACGCGCCATATGATTAAACAGAATGGACTTCGCCCAACCCTCACCGGCTCCCAACACGTCACCGTAGGAGAAACCACCGCAAGCTACTAGTCCATCAAAACCTACAAGTGTCACGTTTCCACTTAAGATATCAGTCATATGAACATCTCTGGCATCAAAGCCAGCACGGTCGAACGCAGCAGCCATTTCTACGTGAGAGTTGATACCTTGATCACGCAGAATCGCCATTTTAGGTCGTCTACCCATAGCAATATATAATGCAGCAACATCTTTTTCGATATCAAACGATAATGAGACGTTCAATCCAGGGTCACTGATGTCTTTTTTGAATTTAAATTCTTGATCAGCACATGAAGGATTATCACGAATTGCCTGTATTTTATGAGTAGTTTCAGCCCAAATGCTGCGTAATTCGGTACGAATTTGATCTAATACCAACACATCACCATTCCAAATACGAACCGTATCCTCATCACACAATGTACCTATAACATGGCTACAAGTTTCAAGACCGTGAGATGATAATGTTGATAGTACTTCATCGAGGTCTTTAGTTAGAACTTGGATTACCGCGCCTAATTCTTCGTTAAACAAAGCTGCTAATTCATCGTCACAGTCACCTGTTGCCGACAAGGCGTTAATATCTACTTCTACACCAATGTGACCTGCAAACGCCATTTCTACTAACGTGATATACAAGCCACCGTCACTACGGTCGTGATAAGCCAACAACTTTTCATTACGCACCAATGATTGTATTCCATTGAAAAAACCTTTTAGAAGCTCTGGATTATCCACATCTGCTGGTTTATCTCCCTGTTGGTTATAAACTTGAGCCAGAGCTGTCGAGCCTAAGCGGTTTTGGCCTAAACCTAAATCCACAAGCACTAAAACACTTGAACCTTTATCACAGCGAAGCTGTGGGGTGACAGTCTTGCGAATATCAATAACACGACCAAATGCAGTGATCACCAGAGACATTGGAGAAATATTTTCTTTTTTTTCTCCGTTTTGTTCCCAGTAAGTTTTCATAGACATAGAGTCTTTACCCACGGGGATAGTCAAATCCAACGCTGGGCACAGTTCTTCACCTATGGCTTTTACTGCCTCGTAAAGACCCGCATCCTCGCCAGGGTGGTCCGCTGCGACCATCCAGTTTGCAGAGAGATTAATCCGTTTCAAGTCTCCGATATCTGCACATGCAATATTGGTCAACGCTTCGGCTACAGCTAGACGCGCTGATGCAGCATAATCCAATAGAGCCACTGGAGCACGCTCACCCATTGACATGGCTTCACCATGATAAGTGTCATAACTTGCCGCGGTTACACCACAATCAGCTACAGGAATCTGCCAAGGACCTACCATTTGGTCTCGTGCTACCAAACCCGTCACGCTACGGTCACCGATAGTGATCAGGAACGTTTTTTCAGCAACAGATGGTAAACGCAATACACGATGTGATGCCTCTTCGAGAAAGATCGCGCTGCGATCAATTACTTTTCCTACCATTTTTCTACTTTTCACATCACGGTGCATTTTCGGTGGCTTACCCAGCAATATATCCAATGGTATATCGATTGGTTTATTACCGAAATGGTTATCTCCCAATGTTAAATGACGTTCTTCCGTTGCTTCTCCCACTATTGCATACGGGGCACGTTCCCGCTTACAAATTGCAGAAAATATAGCCATATTTCCTGGTACAATCGCTATTACATAGCGCTCTTGTGATTCGTTACACCAGATTTCGAGTGGACTCATACTCGGATCACTGTTCGGTATATCTCGCAGCTGGAATTTACCACCTCGCGCAGCATCATTGACTAATTCTGGCAGAGCATTGGAGATACCACCAGCGCCCACATCATGAATAAATGCAATCGGATTGTCTTCACCCATCTGCCAACAACGGTCAATCACTTCCTGACAGCGACGTTCCATTTCTGGATTTCCACGCTGTACCGAGGCAAAGTCAGAATCTTCTGCCGAACGGCCTGATTCCATTGATGATACGGCGCCGCCACCCAAACCAATATTCATCGAAGAACCTCCAAGAATGACAAGCTGTGCACCTATTAAAATGTTTTTTTTCTTCACATGCTGTTCACGGATATTACCTATACCACCTGCGATCATGATTGGTTTGTGGTAACCACGTACTTCTCCGCCTTCATTTGAAGTGACTTTTACTTCGTAGGTACGGAAATAACCAAGTATATTAGGCCGACCAAATTCATTGTTGAATGCAGCGCAGCCAAGAGGGCCCTCCAACATAATATCAAGCGCTGTAGCAATTCGATCGGGTCTACCAAAATCACTTTCCCAAGGCTGCTCAAAACCAGGTATACGTAGATTTGATACGCTAAAACCAACCAAGCTAGCTTTAGGTTTACCACCTATACCCGTCGCACCTTCATCACGGATTTCACCACCTGAGCCAGTTGAAGCACCTGCCCACGGTGAAATTGCAGTTGGGTGATTATGGGTTTCTACTTTCATCAGGATATGTGCTACTTCCTGATGGTAATTGTATTGACGTGATTTCGGATCAGGGAAGAAGCGGCCAACTTCAGAACCTTTCATCACAGCAGAGTTATCTTTGTAAGCTGACAACACATATTCATTGTTCTGCTCAAGGGTATTCTTAATCATTTTGAATAGGCTGTTTTCCTGCTTAATACCATCGATCGTCCAATCCGCATTAAAAATTTTGTGCCGACAATGTTCAGAGTTAGCTTGCGCAAACATCATTAGTTCAATATCATTAGGGTTACGACCGAGCTTAATAAAGCTAGCAAGCAAATATTCAATCTCATCCTCCGCCAGTGCAAGACCCAGCTCTACGTTAATTTTTTTAAGTGCACCACGACCACTTCCAAGAATATCAACGATTTTGATAGGTGCTGGAACCGCTTGTTTGAAGAGTTCTGACGCTGTTTCCATTTTAGTAAATACAACTTCAATCATACGATCATGTAAAAGTGTCAAAAATATTTTTTTTTGAGCAGGTGTCATCACCGTAGAAAGATCAACGTAGTATGCAATTCCACGCTCAAGACGTGTGACTTGATTTAGGCCGCAATTGTGTGCAATATCAGTGGCTTTAGATGACCAAGGGGAAATAGTGCTAGGACGTGGTGTAACGAGAAATAGTGTACCTTTCGGGGTATGCACCGCGATGGTCGAACCATACGTTAATAATCGACCCAATTTTTGTTGTTCATCCTTGCTGAGTGACGCATTGATATTGGCAAAGTGAATATACTCTGCATACAGGCCAATAACAGGTAAATCGTTTACGTGACAGTTTTCTAGAAGTTTATTGCCTCGAAAATCAGACAAAGCAGGGGGACCACGCAAAATTTCCATGTACGTATGTCTCTCGATTAGCAGAGGATTAAAGTGATAATTGAGCTAACTTCATGATTTATAATCATCGAAAATCATGGATAAACCATATTAATACCCATGTTTATCCTGCAATAGGGTCTTCGTGTAAGTATTATAAAGGAGAAATATGAATGACGTAACACTTTGGCAATTATTTTCTTAACTTTGCTTGACAGCTTTTTATTGTCTTCCTGCTGAAATATTAAACCACCAAGAATGAGTCATTGCTTTTCGCAGCATGCCAGCTTTGATATAACTATCCCCCACTTAATAAAAAGTGAGCATATTTTTTGAGTCCCAACTCTACAAAACGAATGTATCAACTTCTATCTAGTTTCATGGCTATATTATCCATAACTATGTTAGCCCTTTCCTATTACAAGCAGCCCCCCGACTATAGAACCGAGATTGAAAAAATCCTCGCGCGTGATGTCCTCCGTGTTGGTACACTCAACAATCAATTATCCTATTACATTGGACCGAATGGTCCAACTGGACTTGACTATGAATTGGCATTACAGTTCGCAAATAGCCTTGGCGTTAAGCTTGAGATGCAGTCATTCTATACCATTTCCGGTATTTTTTCCGCGCTAATGCATGGTGATATCGACATCATTGCCTCAGGATTAACCCTCACCGAAGGCCGAGTGGAGCATTTTCGCTCTGGACCTGAATACTACTTTGTAAACCAACAATTGGTGTACAAAAAGGGTCACTGGCGTCCACGTAACCTAACAGAACTAAACAAAGACGGTGCACGCATTGCCGTGGTGGAGAACTCGAGCCACGCTATCATACTTCAATCTATTCAACGCAAATATCCAAGTCTTGTCTGGGATAGTGTAAAAGGTACCGATAATAATGAGCTTCTAAAACAAGTAGCTGATGGACAACTAGATTTTACAATCGCAGATTCTGTTAATATTGCACTAATCCAACGAACTCACCCTGAAATCACGGTAGCTCTCGAACTCACCGAAGATGAACCTGTTGCTTGGTTTATGAAAAAAAAACAAGATGACAGTGTATACATGATGATGCTCGAGTTTTTTGATCAGAAAGACCAAGACGGTGAATTAGCTATGATGTTAGAAAAGTACTTTGGGCACGTCAACAGTTTCGACTTTGTCGATACTCGCGCGTTTTTGCGGGCTATCGACAGAAAATTGCCAAAATGGCAACCCCTATTCCAGAAATATTCTGCCGAATTTGACTGGCAGTTACTCGCCGCGATTGCCTATCAGGAATCACACTGGAATCCACGTGCCGTTTCACCGACGGGTGTTCGTGGTATGATGATGTTGACACTACCAACCGCAAAGTCCGTCGGTGTACAAAATCGACTTGACCCTGAACAAAGTATTCGTGGTGGTGCGGATTATCTTCGAAAAATGTTAAATCGTGTGCCTATAAGTGTGAGTGAACAAGAACGTATTTGGTTTGCTCTTGCCTCTTACAATATGGGTTTTAGCCACATAATGGATGTCCGTCGACTAACTAAATCGCAAAAGGCTAACCCTGACTCATGGACTGACGTCAAACAACGGTTGCCACTTCTAACGCAGCCTCAATACTACAAGCAAACCAGATATGGGTATGCCCGCGGTGATGAAGCGAAAAGTTACGTAGAAAATATTCGCCGTTACTACCAGAGTATTATTGGCCATGAGCAAAGGCGAGCACTAGTAATACAAGGCGTTGAGGCGAACAGTGTAAATGACCTAAAAGGGATCATCCCTGAAACAGAAGGAGCTGTTACTACGGCTCACACAATCTCTATAAAAACAATATCCGATGAATAATACACTATTGCTGATACAGCATAGTTTTAAATAAAGACAGTGATAAAAGATAGGGTCCTATATCAAATAACCTGAGCTGCGCATACGAAATGAACTAAATGCCAAAGTCGCGATCTTATCGTTTAAAAAAACCACTAACAGCATAAGGACTTTAGTATGAATAACTCAGACGATGTTTTCGTCGATATCGACGACTTCTGCCAGACTTTCCTCCATAGCATGGGGAAAAACACCTAATTTCTTCCGGTATCAAACAAAAAACAAACATTCTCTCCTCTCAGTTAGAGAAGTGATAACTATCCATCAATCGGGGTATCGAGACTTTAAAACCTATTATATCTACTTTGTTTGCTGTTAGCTCACCAACGAACATCCTGTAGTTAGCTACACGCGAATGCTCAAGCTCATGTAAGGTGTTCTTATTCCGCTTTGCTCTTACCTCACTCACCGTCAGGCAAGGCCGACAGGAATTTCCTTCGTTGATTAGTTCAAGCTATAGGTTTATCACAACTTACGAATTCTAAGATATCAAGTTTTTAAAGGTACCGCGAAGTGAGGAAAAGGAAGGATGGGGGTGGTTATACGGTTTCAAATTACGCCTTATTATCAACGACCAAGGTGCCTTATCTCAGTTATAGTGATGATGATTAACGTGGATGATAGGAGCCTGTTACGGGAATGGCTAACGAACTTTGGGAGTGTTTATATAGAGATAAAGGTTAGATCAATGGTCCATTGGAGCGGGAACTTGCAGACTAAGGAAGTGACACTGATAACGGGTATGAAAAAAAATATGAAACCAAAAGTGATGAAACTGTGAAACCGCCTGATACTCCGGAAATGATTTAATATTGAAACCGTTTTTGACCAACTAAAAAATCTATCCCAAATCAAGTATTCTTGGCACCGTAGTTGTATCAGCTTTATGGTCAATTTTCTGGTGGAGCTCATCGCGTATTCATTTCAACTAAAAAAGCCGATCGATTCGATTTGATAAGCAAGCTCTTATGCAGATCTGAGGTTTACTCGGTACTCACTGTTACCACTGGGGAACGGATATCCATGTCGATACTCTTAACCTATTACGAAGAAATCAACTCTGAAATTGGAATCTTAGGAATGTTTATCAAAACACCTAATTTGACTCCTTACAGGGTAAGAAACGAATCTTAACACGAATAACTTCTATTCCCCATCATTTAAGAAATAGGAGATAAAATAGATATCGCGTTCGCATTTTTAATAATAGGTCTATTTGATAGGTTAACGATGGAAAGATTTTTGATATCATCTGATTATCTAATGATTAAAGGGCACTATACTATTCTTACAATGCTCAATTGGATATATTATCGGTCTGTATCTAACAGGTGTGAATCCAGATCACTGACTTGATTAATGATTCTTATGTGATTGTTTTCATCGTAATAGCCGTAATTATCAGCAATATCATGACACTAAAATACCCCAAACGAACAAAATTTGATATGAAGTGAAGGATCACATCCAAAGATTCAAAAATAAAAGCGACAATCAATTCAAGACAATACCAAGCAATATACCAATAATAATGATTAAGGATGATTGTCTCTTGGTAAAAAATTGAAGTAAAGAAGTGGCTAAATGAGTCCACGTTCCCAACAAATAGGAATGTATCAATGAACTTCTCGGATCAAGTTCTTGCCGTTAACGACGATCTTCCAATTCGTACTCACCAAGCTGTGCATAGCGGAAAAGTTCGCGCCGTTTACTATCTAACTGAAGAAGATAGTCAGCGATTGATCAAAGAAAAAAGGTATAATACCGCAGCAGATGCACCACTGGCTATAATGATCATTAGTGATCGTATCTCGGCCTTCGACTGTATCTGGAAAGGTGAATGCGGCCTGAAAGGCGTTTTAGGAAAAGGAGTAGTACTCAACACTATTTCTAATCACTGGTTTAAGTTATTTAGAAAAAAAGGCCTTGCTGATAGCCATGTTCTCGACGTCCCACATCCGTTCATTTGGATCGTACAAAAAACCAAACCAGTAAAAATTGAAGCCGTTTGTCGCCAGTACATTACGGGTTCACTGTGGCGAACATACGCACAAGGCAAACGCGAATTTTGTGGTATTACCCTGCCTGAAGGATTAATGCAAAACAAGCTACTGCCAAACTTACTCATCACACCTTCAACTAAAGGCATCTTGAATGACATACCGGATATACCGGAAATAAATGACATAAATATCACTCGTAAAAATATAGAAGATAACTTCTTGGCATTTAACTTCTCTTCTACAAACGACATTATGTTGTATGAAAACTACCTAAGAAAAGGTTTTAACGTAATCAGCAATGCACTAGCAGACATCGGACAAATATTGGTCGATACCAAGTTTGAGTTTGGTTATGTAACCGATATAGTAGGTCAAGAGAAACTGATCTACATGGATGAAGTAGGTACACCTGATTCATCACGCATTTGGGATACAGCAAAATATCAAGCAGGTGAGATCATCGAAAATTCGAAGGAAGACTTCCGTCAGTTCCTGCTCAATTATTTTCTTGATCCAGATATCCTGCTCAATAAAGAACGCATGCCTGAACGTGAAATATTAGCACAAGAAAACGAATTACCGGTTGAGGTTCTCATGGCTATATCTAAGACCTACATTAATATCGCCGAGAGGATCATCGGACATACCATTCACCTAAGCAATAATCCTAGGCAAGAAATCATTACAACTCTGAGAGATAAGTACGATCTAATTGATGGATAACTCCATTCGTCAGGTGAAATGTACAACCTAGCAGAGAGTTAGTAAAACTAAAGTACACTCTCCACACCCTTATTTTGGCTCGGAGATATGCATGGTTCATAAATAGTTAAATGATCCTGACCTATTTTATATTTGCCAGCGATTCACCAACTTGAGCATTGTAATTAACCTTAGATCTGCATAAGCGCTTGCTTATCAAGCCGAGTCATCTTGATACTTGGCTTCTTTAGTTAAAATGAATACGCGATGATCACCACCTGCAAGGTAACCATAAAGTTGATACAACTACGGTGCCGAAAACACTCGATTTGGGATAGGTTTTTTAGTTGGTCAAAGACGGTTTCAATAATAAATCATTTCCGGAGCATCAAGCGGTTCTAAAATTTCATCACTTTGGGTTTCATATTCTTTTTCACACCCGTTATCAGTGTCACTCCCTTAGTCTGCAAGTTCCCGCTACAATGAACCATTGATCTAACCTTTATCTCCGTATAAACACTCCCAAAGCTCGTTAGCCATTCTCGTAACAGGCTCCTATCATCCACGTTAATCATCATCACTATAACTGAGATAAGGCACCTTGGTCGTTAATAATAAGGTGTAATTTGAAACCGTATAACCACCCCCATCCTTCCTTTTCCTCACTTCGCGGTACCTTTAAAAACTTGATATCTTAGAATTCGTAAGTTGTGATAAACCTATAGCTTGAACTAATCAACGAAGGAAATTCCTGTCGGCCTTGCCTGACGGTGAGTGAGGTAAGAGCAAAGCGGAATAAGAACACCTTACATGAGCTTGAGCATTCGCATGTAGCTAACTACAGGATATTCGTTGGTGAGCTAACAGCAAACAAAGTAGATATAATAGGTTTTAAAGTCTCGATACCCCGATTGATGGATAGTTATCACTTCTCTAACTGAGAGGAGAGAATGTTTGTTTTTTGTTTGATACCGGAAGAAATTAGGTGTTTTTCCCCATGCTATGGAGGAAAGTCTGGCAGAAGTCGTCGATATCGACGAAAACATCGTCTGAGTTATTCATACTAAAGTCCTTATGCTGTTAATAGTTTTTTTAAACGATCAGATCGCGACTTTGGCATTTAGTTCATTTCGTATGCGCAGCTCAGGTTGCTTAATGTCTAATTCTAGTTATCCTTCATATTATCAACCACGGCAGCCAGCACCTGACTTAAGTTCAAGAGTATTTCTTCATTAACTGGTTTACCTGTACTATCAATGAGGTTGATCGATGTACGATTCCCCAAATCACCTAATATGAATTTGTAATTTTTGCGGTAGAGCTGCAGAGGTTTACCACCAATTCCTCGCTCTGCTACATAATCTGTAACCTCATATTTCACGTCTAATGTACCTTGTGATTGATTACGATCTTTTACTATAAAGCCAAGATGAGCTAAGATAGAGGGGAATTTTTCCCAGAATACATGATAAGGAGAAAGAGCAAGGATAACGGGAAATCCACTATAATCTTTACCAAAATCAATAGGAATATCACTCACCAGTTGCTGAGCAAGCATACGCACTTTTTTACGTAAATTACTATCATAACGCTCAGTGATCATATTGGTCATTTTCGTAGTATAGCGATCACGTGTATTACCATTGATGTCCCTAGTTTGCCCATTACTCTTCCATTCCACCATATCAATGAGAAATCCTGCACGACCACGGTCAACCACAGGAACAATGGAGTAACGGCTTTCAATTACTTCATCGTCATCCTCACTGATCCACGACAACCAATCGGTTTCAATGCCATCAATAGACAAAGTGCGAATTGGGATTCGGTTATCAGTCACCATTGATTTAATTGTTTGCCACAAACATTCTGATTTTTCTTCGCAGGGTATCAAAACGGTGAGACCATCACTATTATGTTCATAGTGTGCTCCCTGAATAAATTCCAAGATTTGCTGGGGTGGCCGAATATCTACACTACGTCCTATTGAGCCAGATACATCGCCAGAAGGTATATGATATGCACTTGAAAATTCAAGCTTCTGATCAACCAGTGTTTTCCATTGATAAAGTTGTGTTGAATCCAAATAGGAAAAACCGTTTGAGGGTTGACGGTGATAGTTTCCGTTTGTACACGCTTCCAAAAACACTACTATAATTACATAGGGAACTAGCTTAAAAACATCCTTCATTAATATGAGGTCTCCTACAGTATACCCGCATCAAGCAAAGCCTGTCTAACCGTTGGTTGCAACGCTATGTTCAACGTAGTCAATGGTAGTCGCAATGTACCATTTACAATAAGACCCATCTCATGTAGTGCCCATTTAACAGGAATTGGATTTGCCTCCACAAACAGATCTTTGTGTAACGGAACCAGCTTTTCATTAATTGAACGGGCTTCATCCAATTCACCAGACATGGCCAGCTTAACCATTTTTGCCATTTGCACAGCCGCGATGTTATTACTCACCGAGATAATACCATCTCCACCTCTAGCAATGAATTCAATACCAGTCAAATCATCACCACTAAGTAGAATAAAATCTTCGCCACAGAATTCACGATGGATTCGAACTCGTTCTAAATCGCCTGTCGCATCTTTAATACCGACTATATTCTTAAATTCAGACAAAAGCGCAACGGTTTCTGGAGACATATCAGTTACAGTACGGCTTGGTACGTTATACAAGATCTGTGGTAGTTCAGAAGATTCTGAGATAGCTTTAAAGTGCTGATAGAGGCCTTCTTGGGAAGGCTTGTTATAGTAAGGAACAACACTCAGGCATCCCGCAATACCGGAACCAGCAAACATTTTGCTGAAGGTGATGGCTTCATGGGTCGCATTACCACCCGTTCCCGCAATAATTTGGATTCTCCCATCAGCGAACTCTAATGTTTTCAGGACAATTTTAATATGCTCTTCTACGGTAACCGTTGCAGACTCGCCTGTTGTACCTACAGATACGATTGCATTTGTACCGGCATCTACATGGAAATTAACAAGATTCCTTAAACTAGTATAGTCAATTTCACCATAGTTATCCATCGGGGTGACTAATGCTACGATACTTCCTGAAAACATTCTTTTCTCCAAAAGTGTGTTTTATACCATGGTACGTTTCGTGCCAAGCAAAAACAAGCACCGACAGAGCGCCTATAATCCCATCAACTTGAAGATGCAGGTTTCAGCAAGCTTTACTGATATCATGATCATGACACTAATTTGTAAGTGTAGTGAGAGCTATCAAAAAGGAATAATCCCAAGCATGGCATTAACAAATTCTCCCTACAGGAGGACGTCAGCACGCCAATCTCGATGTTATATCTCCGTGAAATGCACAGGTTTTATAACCGTTGTTTCCAGAATATCTGAACTAAGGGCAATTCCTAAGATCAGATCATCATGGAATTAAGCAGGAGGTTATAATGGGAAAGAGAAATGCCAAGCACAAGATCAGAAACTGGAAACAATATAATCAAGCATTAGTAAACCTTAGCTCAGTGACTTTTTATATAGACGTCGCTGCTATTAAGGCATGAAATTGTCTAAATCAGCCATGTCTTCGTGGTCGTTGGTTTATATTTTTGAATACCTCACTTGAAACGATACTGATGGTGAAAGCTCTGTTTAAGCTCCCACTTCGTGGATTAGAAGGCTTTCTCCATTCGGTTTTTACGTTGATGAATGTCCCACTGAAATCCCCTACATACACCTGCATTAGTAATGCGTTCAAAGACCGTAAAAATTAAGTAACCTCAGATCTGCATAAGTGCTTGCTTATCAAGCCAAGTCATCTTGATACTCAGCTTATTTAGTTGAAATGAATACGCGATGAACCCCTTCAGCAAGTTGACTATAAAGTTGATATAACTACGGTGCCGAGAATGCTCGATTTTGGATATGTTTTTTGGTTGGTTAAAAACGGTTTCAATAATAAAGCGTTTCCGGAGTATCAGGCGGTCCCAAAATTTCATCACCTTAGATTTCATATTCTTTTTCATACCCGTTATCAGTATCACTCCCTTGTCTGCAAGTTTCCACTCCAATGGACTAGAGATATAACCTTTGTCTTCGTATAAACACCCCAAATCTCGTCAGCCATTTCCGACACAGGCTTTCTATCATCCACGTTAGCCGTCGTCACTTTAACTAAGATAATGCCACTTTTATCATTGACAATGAGATGTAAGTTGAAGCTGTAGAACCACCCCATCGTTCCTTTTTCTCGCTTCGCGGTACCTTTAAAAACCTGATATCTGGGAATAAGTAGGTTGTAATAAACCTGTAGCTGACTAATTCAGGACATTCGTGAGCTATAGTAATTTCTGGTGTATGAGTAGGAAATAATGCGATGTAACCTGTTGATTAATCTCGCCAGATCAACAACCAACAAGGAATACACCGCATGGACAATAATCATAACGTTACCGAGCTTCATAAACTAGAAAACCCGCTTAATGAACTGCTGAAACAAGGCGCACAGCAGTTGTTGACGCAAGCTATAGAAGCCGAGGTTTAATCCTTGCTTGATAATATTACATCACTCCAAGCTAACGGAAAGCAGGGAGTGGTTCGCAATGCCCATTTTTCTGAGCGTCACCTACAAACTTGGTTCGGCGACATTATCATCAAAGTCCTAATAGTTTGAGATAGAACAGGGAGTGGGATCAAGTTCAATATCACACAGGTTCCGCTCTATCGCAAGCGAACTAAAAACATAAAAGAACTTATCCTTTGGCTCTATTTACGGGAAATTTCTACGGGCGATATGCAATCCACTCTAGAATCGCTCTTAGGTAAGCAAGCCAAGGGGTTGTCAACAAACAGTATTTTTCGACTCAAGAAGCAGTGGGAATCAGAATATGACTAAGGGCGTAAATGCGACCTAAATAAACGGAGCTATATCTACATTTTGGTCGCTGATCTTTACTGCAAAGTTTAGATGGATGACAAGCTTTACCTACTTGTTGTCATCGGCCTCGATGACTTCAGCCGCAAGGAAGTGCCAACCGTTATCGAGGGGTACAGGGAGTCAGAAGTAAGTTGGCTTGAAGTTCTGTCACAGCTAACATCCAAAGGTATCAATATCGCGACTGAACTCGCCATTGGTGATGGTGCTTTCTGTTTTTGGACTGCAGTGACAAAGAATTGGCTAATGACGCGTCATCAGCGCTGCTGGATACATAAAACGGCTAATGTATTAAACAAACTCCCAACATTTGTTCAACCAAGAATCAAAAAAACACCTCACGATATCTGGATGGCAGAGACACAACAAAAGGCACATAAAGCCCTCGGACAGTTCAAAATACGATATGATACTCGATATCACAAAGCAGCAGAGTGTCTGACCAAAGATAAAGTAAAAATGCTGAAATTTTACGATTTCCCCGCCGAGCACTAGATACATATTCGAACGATAAACCCAATTGAATCAATGTTTGCAACGGTGAAGCTAAGAACGAACAAAACCAAGAATTGTGGGAGCCGAAAAACGACACTGGCAGGCAATGTCCAGCAAATTAATGCGAACCGCTAAGGTTAACTGGCGTAGGCTGCGTGGCTTTAAATTACTCACGGATATCATCAAAGGTATGAAATTTAGAGATAGTATTCGTGAAACAAACGTCAATTATCAGGATACTTCTCTGGAAGCTGTACACCAGATTTGACCATGGCTCGATATTCATTGGTGAGGTAGCGGCAAACAAAGTAGATGTAATAGGTTTTAAAGTATCGATACCCCGATGAATGGAAAATTATCACTTCGCTAACTAAGAGGCGAAAAGACTTTTTTCTTTTTTGACACCGGAAGAAATGAGGTGTTTTTACCATGCAGGGTGGAAAGTCTGGAAGAAGTCGTCAACACCGACGAAAATACCATCTAAATTATTAATGCCCAAGTCCTTATGCAATCAATAGTTTTTTTCAAACGATCAGATCGCGCCTCGGACATTTGGTTCATTGCTTATGCGCAACTCAGGTTAAGTTAGGGTCAAGGACATTGTCGATACCATCAGCGTTGTTGATTAAATCAGACTTATAATGCACTGAGCCACGGTTTATTAATGTTTGATTATATTATTTCCAGTTTCTGATCTTGTGCTTGACTTTTCCCATCCTCCCCTCCCGCTTAATTCCATGATGATCTGATCGTAGGAATTTCCATTAGTTTAGATATTTAGAAAATAACGCCGGTACCCTCAAAGGGGAGATCGAAGATCGGAAAACTTGTTCTTTTAAAGAAGACTATGGCGATTAAAATCATGAAAATTACTGGCAATAAATCAGATTGGATTCTTCATCTTTTTCACGTGCAGAAGGTAAATAACGCTTTATTTCACATTAGCTTGCACCAAGTAATCACTCACTTTAATTAAGTTATCACGCGTTCAACCTGTTAGTAAATCAATGCCAAAATTTATTAAGTCAGTGTGTCAGCAATTTTTCTAGCACCTTCTGGTACATATCCGTGAGCTTTTCGAGATCAGTAATTTTCACGCATTCATTCACTTTATGAATAGTTGCGTTCACTGGACCTAACTCAATCACTTGTGTGCCCATTTTGGCGATAAAGCGTCCATCTGAGGTTCCGCCTGTTGTTAGAAGTTTTGGTTTCTGATGATTGACTTCATCCACGGCCTCAACAACGGCCTTCATTAGTGTACCCGTTTCGGTTAAAAAGGGAGAGCCACTAAAGATCCATGTTAGTTTATATTCAAGTTTATGTGCATCCAGCACCTCATGAATGCGTGATTTGATGCTATCAGCCGTGAGCTCAGTACTGAAACGAAGATTGAATTGAACCTGGAAATTACTAGGAATAACGTTGCTGACACCCGTTCCAGATACCACGCTTGGAATCTGAAAGCTGGTCGGTGGGAAATACTCATTACCTAAATCCCACTGGATAGTAGTTAACTCCACAAGTGCAGGTAACGCTTGATGGATCGGGTTGCAAGCCAGTTGCGGATAGGCAATGTGCCCCTGAATACCATTCACGGTTAAGTTACCAGTGATAGATCCACGCCGACCATTTTTAATCACATCACCCACCGTATGTGTACTTGAAGGTTCGCCAACAACACACATATCGATGATTTCATTGCGTGCTATAAGCATGTCAACGACACGGGTTGTTCCATTGATAAAGGAGCCTTCTTCGTCTGATGTAATAAGAAAAGCGAGTGAACCTTTATGGTTTGGGTGTACAGCAATAAATCGCTCAACAGCAACCACCATAGCAGCCAGAGAACCTTTCATGTCCGCAGCGCCACGGCCATGAAGGTATTCATCTATCACAGTTGGTTCGAATGGTGGCGTGTCCCATTTGTCAATAGAACCTGATGGAACAACATCTGTATGACCTGAGAAAGCAAATAGAGGCGCTTCTGTTCCTCTACGCGCCCATAGGTTGGTGGTGTCTTCAAAAAGCATGCGTTCTATGGTGAAACCTATTGCCTCTAGATGTTGAATTATTAGCTCTTGGCACCCTTCATCTATAGGAGTGATAGAAGGACGTCCAATCAGATCCTTAGTTAAGGACAATACAGCACTGTCTATCATTGTGTTCAACTTCCCTTTTTGTATTACAAGTCTAAAATAGTATTATATTTCAGTTTGTTGAATCCTAGGTAATAACCACCTTCATGTTTTAGTATAGGACGTTTAATCATTGTTGGATGTGCCAACATCATAACGATAGCGTTGATTTCGTCAAGGTTGTCTTTTTGCTCTTCAGACAAGACGCGGAACGTTGCCCTGTGTTTATTCATCAATACCTCCCAACCAAGTACATTTACGAATTTATTGAGCGTGTTTTGGTCAATACCATCTTTACGATGATCATGAAATGTGTAAGGTTTATTTCTTTGTTTAACACCAGAAAAATTAGGTGTTTTTCCCATGCAGGGTGGAAAGTCTGGAAGAAGTCGTCAACACCGACGAAAATACCGTCTAAGTTATTAATGCCAAAGTCCTGATGCAATCAATAGTTTTTTCAAACGATCAGATCGCGACTTTATCATTTAGTTCATTTCTTATGCGCAGCTCAAGTTAACTAACGGCGAGTAAAGGGATGGCATCAAGGTTTACAATGGAAAACACGTAGCAATCTGTAAGACTCTACCGTAGAAGGCCTATGTGCAATATAAAGGTTTCAGCTAATTCTTATTGATGTGATGATCAAGGCGTACATCTATAATATGTAGTGAGTTTTATAAGAAAATGATAACACCTAGCATGCGTTAGTAAACTCAATATTTAAAACTTAACGTTTAGGACAACTGTTGTTTTTTAACCTACTACAATTTTTCGGTAGGATCTTCATCTGCATCACTTATAGTTAACGCATTCCATACGGCTTTAACCAAGGTTGCCAGCGGAATTGCAAAAAATACACCCCAGAAGCCCCACAAACCACCAAAGACTAGTACTGAAACAATGATTGCAACAGGATGAAGGTTCACAGCTTCAGAGAAAAGAACTGGCACTAGGACATTTCCGTCTAAGGTTTGAATAATACCGTAAGAAAGCATGAGGTAACCCAATGCTGGGCTGATACCCCATTGGAAAAGTGCTACCATAAATATGGGAAAGGTCACTGCTGCTGCACCTATATACGGGATAAGTACTGACAATCCTGTCGCGACACTCAGCAACGCTGTATACCTTAAATCTAGCAAGGAAAATGTAATGTAGCTAGTCACACCAACAATGATAATTTCAGTTACTTTACCTCGAATGTAATTCGATATTTGCTGATTCATTTCGCTCGCAACTTTATTGGTCAAGCGACGGTTACGTGGCAGCACAACACCAAATATTCTCAACATTTCTTGTTTATCTTTTAACAAGAAAAAGACCAGTAATGGAACAATAATCAGATAAACCGCTAAGGCAGCAAGGCTAATCAATGACGATAAAGATCCTTTTACTGCGGTTGCTCCCAAACCTAGAACACGGTTTTGTACAGTATCGATGAATGAATTAACCATATAGGGATGAATCAGATCTGGATGTGTTTCAGGCAAGTGAGATACGAAATTCTGAAAGTTGCTGAACATGGTGGGCATATCCGCCACCAAATTGACAATCTGGGTCCAAATCGTCGGTATTAAACCAAAACAAGCCATGAGCATTAAACCAACGAACAATGTTAATACCATAATCACTGACATAAGACGTGGCATGCCGATCGACACCAATTTAGATACTGGCCATTCAAGCAAATAGGCGAGTACGATTGCAACCAACAGTGGTGCTATAAGATGACCGAAAAAGTAAATGACAATGAAACCCACAACAAGCAGAGCAACCAAACTGACCGCGTGTGGATCAAAACACCGTCTTTTATACCAACGGTTAAGTATCTGTAGCATTTAGTTTCCTATTTGTTCTTTTGTGATGTAAAACATCATTGTGACATGAATACACACTAACAACTCTGGAACATTAGGCCCATTGTTTACTAAGTTTTCTGGTAAACTAACCGTATCAACTAACTGATCAATTAAAATCCAAGTATATGTATATACTTAACGTTTAGCTATAATCTGGCTACTGGAGTTGAGTAACCGAACCTCAGAAATTAGAGGGATATTTACCTAGGAGTATCCCGTATTGTTAACCGTGAGGAGCATCACGTTAGGTATAAACTCGAAGTTACCTGCATCACCTAACGACTTCTTCATGGTATCCAAGTTTCTTGTAAGTTTACGCTAGAAAACCCTTCTAAAAGCATATGTACACCTCTTTCTTATACGTTGACACACAATGTCTTCGGAATATTTAAGCACGGGAATACGCTATGTCTAACCGTTCTTAATACCTTTTAATGTGATGTGTGCGAAATCTCCTAGCACAACAGAGTTGTCATGAGTTATTCATCCAACATGAATAAAGAACTGTGTTCGGTTTTTCCTATCTTACACCAAATAAACGGTTGTAGGTGCTGAATATATCCCAAGTCGCAATCTGATCGTTTGAAGAAAACTATTCCTTGCATAAAGACTTGGTCATGAATAACTTAGACGCTGTTTTCCTCAATGTTGATGACTTCTACTAGACTTTCCTCCCTGCATGGGAAAACACCTAATTTCTTTCGGTATCAAAAAAAGAAACAAGCCTTCTCGCTTCTCCGTTAGCGAAATGATGACTATAGTAATAGATTTTCATTAATCGGGGTATCGAGACTTCAAAACCTATTACATCCACTTTGTTTGCCTCTACTTCACCAACGAATTTCCTGAATGAGTTAGCTACACGTGAATGCTCAAGCTCATGCAAGGTGTTCTGGTTCGCTTTGCTCTTACCTCACTCACCGTCAGGCAAGGCCGACGGGGATTGTTTTCGTTGATTCGTCCAAGCTACAGGTTTGTTATAACCTACGCATTCTCAGAAATTAGGTTTTTAAAGGTACTGCGAAGCGAGGAAAAGGAATGATGGGATGATTCTACGGCTTCAAATCATACCTTATGATCAATGATAAAGGTAGCATTATCTCAGTCAAAGTGATGACGTCAAACATGGATGATAGAAAACCTGTACCGGAAATGATTGCCGAGCTTTGGGGGTATTTATACGGAGATAAAGGTTATATTTCTAGTTCATTGGAGCGGGAACTCGTAAACGAAGGAGGTAACACGGCGTTGTTTCTAAAATATCTGAACTAATCTCCATTTTTACGATCAGATCCTCATGGAATTAAGCGGGAGGTGATGATGTAAAAAGCCAAGCATAAAATTAGCAACTGGAAATAATATAATCAAGCATTAGTAAACCGTAGCTCAGTCCCTTTTTGGATAAACACCACTGCCATTAAGGCAGAGTATTGTCTAAAGCATCACGGTCATCGTGGCCGTGAATTTATATTTTTAAATCCTCGATTGAAACGGCACTGATGGTGAAAGGTATTTCTAAGCTCCCACTTCGTGGGTTAAAAGACTTTCTCAATTCGATTTTTACGTTGATGAATCTCTCACTGAGATCCCCTACATACACTTGCATTAGTAAGCATTCAAAGAGCATAAAAGTTAAGTACCGTTTGCCTAGTCGAGGAGCTGTCGCCCATGTCCTTATTGATGTCACAGGCCTAAAGGTATACGGCGAAGGTGAATGAAAAACGCGTAAATGCGGTAAGAAAAAGCGGCTATCTGGCTCAAACTTCATTTTACCGTTAATGTGTCTCATCATGAGGTTATTGCTGCAGAAGTTAGCACAGTTTCTGTGGGTGACAATAAGGTTGTACCTACATTGATTAACCCATGACAACGAAAAATACAGCAAGTCAGTGCTGATGGAGCCTATGATACAAAAGCATGTCACCACGTACTGAAAAATAAAGGAATAACACCCAGTATTCCACCTCGAATCAACACTGGATACTGGGAGGAATAACATTCTAAAAATGAAGCTGTAAAGGTATTAGAAAAAGATAAATTGGCGGAGTAAAAAAGGACGGGGGTTATAATAAATGCGTATTAGTAGAGACAGTAATGTTTCGCTATAAACAATTATTAAATCCTCAACCTACTCTTCGTGATTACAATGCTTAAGTTAGTGAAGCGTTGGTAAATGTGAAAGCGATAAACAAAGTTATAAGACTCGATATGACCGTTCGCCAGCAAACAAATTGAGACTGTAAAAAAACTTGTCTCTAATGCATTAGAGGCCAGATTTAATCAACAACGCCTCGTGACGTTAAAACATATTAAACAAAAGTTGTCTACGTCACCTGTGCTTAAATAACTTGAAGATACAGGTTTCAGTAAGATGTCCTGATGTCATAATCAAGAAATCCCTTTATAAGGGTAATCAGCTCCATCAGAAAGGGATAACACAAGGCATGACCTTAGTAAACTTGACCTACTAGGATTCATATAGCGCGCACATGTCGTTGGTAACTACATGTGCAATAAACTAATTATTCCTATGCGGATTTACTTTGAATTAAACGCCCTGATAACCTCTGAAAT
Source organism: Candidatus Enterovibrio escicola (assembly GCF_002464935.1). Classification (GTDB taxonomy): domain Bacteria; phylum Pseudomonadota; class Gammaproteobacteria; order Enterobacterales; family Vibrionaceae; genus Enterovibrio; species Enterovibrio escicola. The sequence goes on along the minus strand of NZ_NBYY01000028.1, from coordinate 5,610 downwards.
CAAGCATTTTAAAGTTATCTGGGTATATGTGCTTTTTTATTGTTTATCAACGAGGGTCTAAACACGAACTAGCTCGTTTCCTCGATATCGCACCGATTTGTATATGGGACATTATTTGATACTAAAGCTTTTAGACTAACGTAAAATTCCTATTTGAATAATTACCCGTTGCTGTGTATTCATGATATTGTGCCCCATTCATTTTCCTGTATATGGTGTTTCTACTGGAATTATCGGGATTACTAGTGTATCTAATACTGTTTTTTTTGAAAATCGTGTTGTTTCAATCTATTCCTTGGTTTTTCATTGAAGAAGTAAATATACACCTCTAATCGTGGAGCTTTACATGAGTAATCATGCTACGAACAATAATCTGTGTGCATCAAGAAGTGTTATGGACAAGTTTCTTAACTCAGTTGAGCGCGTAGGAAACAAAATCCCTGATCCGGCTCTATTGTTTTTTTACGGATTGTTAATTATCTGGATTCTGTCTGCATTCCTTTCTCAGTTTAATTTTGGCTTGATACACCCTGTAACAGGCACAACCGTAGAGATTAAGAACTTGCTTACTGGTCACGCCTTGGCAGGTTCACTTACCAACATGGTTACCACGTTTACTAGTTTTGCCCCAATCGGTATTGTGTTGGTGGCAATGCTGGGTGTCGGTGTAGCTGAGGCCTCTGGTTTTATTACCACAGGCCTCAAAAAAATGCTAAATGTCACACCTAAAAAGTTGCTGACACCAGCACTGGTTTTAGTGGCTATTATTTCTCACACTGCGGCTGATGCGGGATATGTGTTGATCATTCCACTAGGTGGCATTCTCTTTCACGCTGCCGGACGTCACCCGTTGGCAGGTATCGTTGCCGCGTTTGCAGGTGTTTCCGGTGGTTTCTCTGCGAACTTCATCCCTTCTGCCGTCGATCCCCTACTAGCGGGCTTTACTCAATCTTCGGCACAAGTACTCGACAAAGAATACTTGGTTAATCCACTGTCTAACCTTTATTTTACTGGGTTATCTTCAATTATTATTGTGGGTATTGTTTGGTATGTTACTGAAAGAATAATCGAGCCACGTCTGAAAAGACTCTCAATTGATGTAAATGCTGAAAGCAACCAAGATATGGGTAGCTACTCTGAACTTGAAAATAAAGCATTTAACCGTGCAGCATTTTCAATGCTAGCTGGTATTTTACTGTTGATTCTCTTGTCTATTCCTGAAGCTTCCGCATTGCGTTCCCCATCGGGTTCATTGATAGTCCATTCTGCACCACTGATGAAGTCCATCGTTCCGCTTATTTTTATCATGTTCATGATTTCCGGTGTGGTATATGGCCGAGTGGCAGGTACCTTCAAGAATCAAAACGACATCATCAAAGCGATGAATCATAGCATGTCCGCCATGAGTCCATACTTGGTCATGTCGTTCTTCTGCGCGCAATTCCTAGCCGCGTTCAGCCAGTCTAATATTGGTACATTTTTGGCTCTAGAAGGGTCGGCGTTTCTAAAAGAAATAAATATGCCAAGTCAACTGACCATCGTTTGTATGATCCTACTGACGGCGACCGTTAACCTGCTGATTGGCTCTGCATCTGCAAAATGGGCATTGATGGGTCCAATTCTAGTGCCAATATTAATGGGATTGGGTATTGCACCTGAACTGTCTCAAGCGGCATACCGCATAGGTGATTCTGTATCCAATATCATTTCCCCATTGATGGTGTTCTTTCCGCTGGTGGTGGTTTATTGTCAACGCTACGTGAAGAGTACGGGGATCGGTACGTTAGCTTCAATGATGTTACCGTATTCAATTTCGATGTTCATCGGCTGGACGATGTTCCTGTTGGCATACTGGGCTCTGAATATACCATTAGGTATTAATGCGCCATACACTTATCAGATATGATTACATCATGCAAATCTAAGTGTAAAAATCTTGCTAATTATTCACGAATTTTTATGAGTTTTACATGATAACACAGCTCGTTTTCGGAAAGCTGAAAATGAAGTATTAGCTTTGGTCATAGCCTTCCTGCATCCAAAGTTCTATACCCAGTAAACGTGAAGAATAAGTATACCCTCCGTCAGGTAAAATGCACAACCTAGCGGAAAGTTAGCCAAATTAAAGTACACTCTACGCGTCCTCTTTTGGCTTCGAGATCTACATGGCTCATAAACAGTTAAATGACAATGACCAATTTTATATATGAGAAACGATTGGCTAAAGGTAATTCCTTTAGATAGATTGACTGAACACTTGCCTGTGATCACTCCACGATTAGTCAAGAAATAAAGTGCCATATCCAAGACAGTTTTCAAAGCGTATACTAGCATAGACTTGCATCAGAACATGCTAAAGCAACCCGTTCCAACACTACGAATTGGCTGGTTTTTAGCTGTATTTCAGAAAGTACGAAGGCGTTCATTCATGAACGCCTCAGCAGGCATACATCACCAAATGTGATTAGTGGTGAACTGACTATAAAGCACGATATGATACTCAGTAAAAGCACGCTTGACCGATATATATCGTATGACATGGGTAATGTCAGGGTACTATACAAGGATCTTCCCCATCATGAAGAAACTGACAGATCAAGATGAGCGGTGGCGATAAAATAAAGACAACTAACTTAGTTGGCATTGAGAAATGGTCTGATATTCCAGATGAAAAGACCGAGTTTGGTTATTTTAAAATTGACACAGTCCTCGGAACAGGTCATAAATCTTTTCTACTTACCTTGGTGGATAAAAGCAATAAACTCTGCTGCATTAGAAACATACCTAATAAGAAGACGGATACAGGGGTGGAAACGTTTATTGATATTGTGAATCCCACCTTCCATAACTTCAGAACCATCACGTCAGATAACGTTACAGTGTTCGAAGATCATGAATAGGTTGCTGAAATTACAACCTCTGATTTCTATTTCTCCAACCCTTATCGGTCAAGTAATCGAGGACTAAATTAAAATATCAATAATCTGATAAGGCAATTTTTATCCAAGGGAACTGACGTCAACGAGGTTAGTAATGAGAAATTTGCCAAGATAAAACACATCCTAAATACACGTGATAGAGCAAGTCCTAGGTATCGCTCTCCTAACGATGTTTTTTTAGAGTATTTAATGGCGGCTTCAGACATAACATCTGTGCATTTCAGATGATGGAGGGAAATAGACAATTAAGTACCATCGTTCCTCCGTTTATCGAGAGCTGAAAAGGTACAGTAATGGAGGTGCTTATTGCCCTAAAGTTGCTTAACATCTATCGATGAATAAGCGTAATCAAAAAAATACCACAGACCAAAGAGATTTTATTCATCTGTTGATCAAGAACGATTGGTGTCCCAAACAGATATAGCACAGACTAACTAATCTAGGGATTCCCGTCATCCGTAAGTGGGATTGTTGTTTTGTTGCAGCCAATAAACGGTAAGGAGACAAGCTGTCTATCGTCACTTAAAGCAGAAACATCAGCGATATCTAGAAGGTTGACGCGAAAAATTACCCGCTATTAAGATACAACATCAATCGATGAAATACCGTTGATTGTAGAGAGTCGGAAACTATTTGTTAATTAACCTGAGCTGCACATACGAAATGAACTAAAGGCTCAAGTTGCGATCTAATCGTTTCAATCAAATGATCAGTCGCATAAGGACGTTATCATGAATAAATTAGACTGTTTTTTCACCGAAATCGACAATTCCTATCAGGTTTTCCTTCCTACTTTGGAAAAAAATCAGATTCTGGGTGTAAAAACAAGAGATAAATCTTCTCGCCTTTCAATCAGTGAAGTAATAACGATCATTGTATCTTTTCATCAATCTGGATTTTGTAATTTTAAAAGGTATTACATACAATATATCTACCTTCACCTAACAGGTGAATTTCCTGATTTGGTCAGCTATACGCAAATGCATAAATTGATATAAATTGCTCTGATTTCCCTTTGTTCTTATCTGTTTCACCGCCAAGCCCAACTTACTCGCACCGAGTTAGTTGGTTCAACCAAGCTACATGTCTGTCATAACTTACGTATTCCACGGCATCGCTTATTTGAGAGGGTAGCTAAACAAGGTTTAGGGACGATAGGATGGTTATATGGCTTTAAACTTCACTTATGCTCAACTAGCAAGGCGGTATCATTTCGGTAAAGGTAACAACAGCCAATATTGATGTCAGAAAACCAGTGCATGGCACGTCCAGATAATCTCTGAGGATCACTTTATGGAGATCAGGGGTATATGTCTAGCTACTTTGAAGAAACATTCGACGAAAAATGGGTTAGTCTCATCACGAATACACGGCAAAACATAAAATCAAAGGTGATGAAGCTTTTGGATCGTCTTATGTTTGAAAAACGATTTATCATCAATGACAGTCTTTGGTTAACTAAGAAATACATCCTAAATAGAGCAAAAGCTTTGGATATTGAAATTTACTTTTCCTACACTTCCTTGTAATAGGATCAAATAGAAAATTAAAATGGGCTTTTGAGACAGTACGCAAAGAAAGGAACATACTTGAGAATAGTCACGGATGAAGAAATAACATTAGTAGCTTTATTAGAAATAATCGTACTTCAGATTTACATTCAGGGCTATTAAAATTAATCAGCATAAACAAGAAGTTTTTATACAGTTCAAAGTCTTAATAACTACCAAGATATGGAGAAGTTGGTCTAAAAACTGTTTCTACACGGGAATTTACAACAACTTAAGCTTCAGACTAAAATGTTAATAATGTTCCTCACTTAAACATTGTCTAATTTTACACTGAAATATACTCTGCAGTATAAATTGGACGCTTATAAATAAGTTGGTTAAAAGTGACACAAATCGAGATTGATCATCAATTTATGCAGCGCGCCATTGAGCTCGCTGCAAATGCGGAGGCTGAAGGTGAGGTACCTGTTGGTGCTGTTGTGGTGCACGATGGCGTTGTAATCAGTGAAGGATGGAATCGTTTGGTTGGACAGCACGATGCGACAGCACATGCGGAAATGATTGCACTTCGTCAAGCTGGGAAAATACTACAGAACTATCGTCTGCACGATACTGTGTTATATGTCACATTGGAACCATGTCCAATGTGCGCATACGCTATGGTACACAGCAGAGTTAGTAAAGTTATTTTTGGTGCGTCTGATACAAAGAGGGGAGTGGAGGGTAGCATTATAAACCTGTTGCGTTATGACAGCGTCAACCACCATGTTACTTATCAGAGTGGTGTGATGAAAGAGGCTTGTGGGGAACAGCTTAGAGCCTTTTTTCGCCGACGTCGTATAGAAAAGAAAGTTATACGAGAGAACAGAGTTACCTGCAAGTAATACTGATTAAAGCATCGTTTATTTGATATTACTCGAAATAAAAAATCGCGTTTAATAATGTTTGTCAAAGTCTGAATTTGACATCCTCCCCCACCTAAAGGAAGGGGATTCCTGTTTCACAGCGTATAGCTTTAAATCCGAGAGGATCTAAAGTCTTACTTACGCTCCACAGGCTAACACTGTCTGCCCGACAGCTTTTATATTTAGTGCCGCATTTAGGTCGCGGTCTAGCTCACTAGAGCATTCAGGACACGACCATTTGCGGATATGTAACGG
>NZ_NBYY01000001.1 GCF_002464935.1 Candidatus Enterovibrio escicola | reverse complement strand
GGTAGCTCGCAACGACTGGCAGCGAGAACAAGATTGCGAAGTTTTAGAGCGTCTTGATCGTCAGGTTGAAGAGTGGAACGAAGAAAACGAATCTTTTGATCTGAACGATATTCCTCACGTTTTTGGTTTGGCTTCTAAAACCTCAACCTTAGATGGTATCAAAATTACTTACACCGAAGGCTTTAACTACGACGAATGCTACTCCGACTCTCTGTCTACAGGAACCGAGGGACAGGATGCTATTTGGTCTGTAGAAAGCGTTACGGTTGTTGATGAAGATTGTGACGAGCTGAATGCACACGAATTGGCTGACTATCTGGATTCTGATTTCAGCAGCATTAATTACAGCGTACTTGAGATAGAGCAAATAATTGACGTAGACGAGGATTCTGACATGGAAACATTTACACTTGATATTGATACCGCGCCAAACGTTCGCTTTACTGGTGAACTGGTAGCAAATGCGGCTAGTTCTAATAATCAAGCTATTGGCAGTGGTTATAACGGTCAAACTGGTCGTTGGACAGAGTTATCTCTTTACAAGACCAAAGCGGAAAATTTATCTGTCATCAAGTTGGTCGCACTAGAAGGCAAGATGAGCGTGACCGTTTTAGCGGCAAGGTCTGTGAAACGCTGGAAGAGGTTAAAGAGTTTTTTGGCCATCGCTGGCTATCCAAAGAGTTGTACGCTGAGGCTAGCATTGATGATGTAGTAGAAGTGGAGTGACAGCAAGGGGCTTCGGCTCCTTTCTTTTTGACTATGACAAATATTTTGAATTATCCTGACTACAATGTTAGTCAGGTTCATGAATCTGAGTATGATTATCAGGTTTACGCTGAACTAAAATACCCGCCTTCATTTTGCATCCACTGCTACACACCTGATCTCGTTGGTTTTGGGAAAAGAACCGAAATTCTTATGGATATACCCATGCACGGCAAGCGTGTCGGCATCCACTTAAATCGTAAACGTTTTAAGTGCCAAAGTTGTAATAAGACGTTCTACGAGCTTGTATCGCGCAAAGATAAAAAACGTAGGATGACTAAACGGCTTATTGAATACATCGAGCGAGAGAGCCAGAAACGTACATTTTTAAGTATTGCAGATGATATAGGTGTGGATGAAAAAACAATCCGTAACATATTTCAAGATTACTGCGAGCGTGAAGAAGAACAACTGAAATTAGAAATGCCAAAATGGTTAGGAATTGATGAAATTCATATCATCAAGAAACCTCGATGCGTGTTAACCAATATTGAGCATCAAACAGTCATTGATATGCTTGATAACCGTAATAAATCAACTCTACTTCGCTACTTTACAAAACGCGAAGACAGAGAGCGTATTGAATTTGTCGCAATGGACATGTGGCGTCCTTATAAGGACACGGTAGAAACCATGATACCGAATGCCACTATCGTCATAGATAAGTTCCACGTAGTCAAAATGGCTAACGAGTCGTTAGATCGTGCAAGAAAAGCAATACGTAGCCAACTTACGCACAACAGCGCCGTGGACTACTAAAGGATAGGTTTGTACTGCTAAAGCGAAAGCACGAACTCTCAGATGCGGAATACTTACGTTATTCTGGCTGGATACTTAACTATCCCGAAATGGGAAAAGCTTACGAATTTAAAGAGTCTTTCTTTGTCATTTGGAACAGTCAGACGCGTGATGAAGCTGAGCAAGCTTACTACGCTTGGTTACGACTGGTTTCATCTGAAATGACGCGGTATTTCGATCCGCTGATCAAAGCTATGGGGAACTGGCACAATGAAGTTTTTGCGTACTTTGATCATCCAATAACGAATGCTTATACGGAAAGTCTCAACAACCTCATTCAAGTTATGAACCGTACTGGTCGAGGTTATTAGCTTTGAAGCTCTTAGGGCTAAAATGCTATTTACTGAAGGATTCCAAAAAGTGAAACGTCCACTATATCAACGAGATCTAATTCCTGATGATGCCATTAGCTTGTTTGATATGGCTGTGGAACCGAAAATAGTAACGAACTATGGTTCGAGCATATCAACTTTAATCAAAGAATTTGAAAGGGATTTAAAAAGTCCCATTTCACTCACTAAATCCGCATACCCCTTTATTTTTACCTTATCGCCGCCATTTCTTTCGATTAGATAGGGTTGCCATGATCAAAAGGAGCTCTTGTAGAGCGCCCCTCCATTACCCCTGTCATGCCCCATATATGCCAGTAAATCATGCTTTCACTGAGTACCTCATCGTGTTTTAGAGACTGTTCGTCGCTAATCATATCGGGTGACATATGTGGATTGAGATGCTTATAAATGAACGCCTTCATTCTCTCTGGTCTCTGGAATACCGCCAAAAGCCAGCCCATTCGTGATGTCTAAACGGTTTCCTTTAGCTTCTTTTGGAGCAAGGTGATAATAAGAGACGTCTCGAAAATTATTTGGGATATGTCGTTTTATTTCGCGACTGACAGTGGAGTTAGCACAGTCACATATTAGGATAACCTAGCTAAATTCAGCGCCCTCAGGCAATCGTTGCTCAATATAAAATCGGTTATTGTCATTTAACTGTTTATGTGGCACGCATATTTTCACACCAAAAGAGAATGCGGAGAGTGTACTTTAGTCTGGCTGACTCTCCGCTAGGTTGTATATTTTACCTGATGGAGGGCGCTTAGCATGGCCTCAGTAAATTTACTCTACACGAGATCATCAAGTTGTTTTGATATAGTTGTGGATGTATCACATGTAAGTTTTTAACTATAGTCAGCCATAATCGTATAGACGATGCCCTTGTTATAGCATTAGTAAACTAATTATCACTCGGGTAAGATCAGTTATGACTGGAGTAATACAATAAGTGAAATAGACCAAAACTTATTGAATACATTACTGTAACCTCACAAAGGTTATTATCAAACTTGGACAGTCTAAGATCCATAGAGAATTCTGACATCGTCATCATCATCTTTCCAATTATCGTCGTCATCAATAAGAATTGATTGTATCATACTTGCTTATTTAGCTACTCATGGTAGTTAACCCACTTAAATTCGACTTTGTCCTCTTTTCCTGTTTCTTGTTCAAGCTGTGGAGGCATTGCATCGATAAATTTCATTAAATCATATATAAGTTGTTGCATGTTTTGCTTATTGATTGCTGAAATAGCGTAATAAGGTCCATCCCAGTCCAACACTGCAAGAACACGTTCAATTTGTGCTTCAGCTTCAGCTTCTAGCAACAGATCCTTTTTGTTGAATACGATCCAACGTGGTTTTTCTGCCAACTTTCCACTATAGCGTTGTAGCTCTTTGATGATAATAAAGGCATTATCGACAAGGTCAGATTCATCAACAGGCATCAGATCAATCATGTGTAGCAGGACTCGGCAACGTTCTAAGTGTTTCAAGAAGCGGATACCCAGACCAGCACCTTTTGCTGCTCCTTCAATTAACCCTGGAATATCAGCCACAATGAAGCTCTTATCTTGTGCAACACGTACAACACCTAAGCTTGGAACCAGAGTAGTAAACGGATAATCCGCCACTTTAGGTTTTGCCGAAGACACGGCCCGAATGAATGTTGACTTACCTGTATTTGGTAGGCCAAGCATACCTACATCAGCTAACAACAAAAGTTCAAGACGTAGATGGCGTAGTTCGCCTTTTGTACCCATGCTCTTCTGACGAGGACCACGGTTTACAGACGATTTAAAACGGGTATTACCTAGTCCATGCCAACCACCTTTAGCTACCATGATCTTCATGCCCTGCAGAATCAAATCCGCAATCACCTCACCGGTATCTTCGTCTATAGCACGTGTTCCTATTGGGACAGTCAGCACCAAATCGTTACCATGCCTACCCGTACAGTTTGCGGCACGTCCATTTTCACCACGACCTGCCGCGTAAAAACGCTCAAAACGAAAGTCTATTAAAGTATTCAGGCTTCCATTTGCTAACAGATAAATATCACCACCATCACCGCCATCACCACCGTCAGGACCACCCCTTGGTACGTATTTTTCGCGTCGGAAACTGACAGTACCGTTCCCACCATCTCCCGCCTCAATGCGAATCACCGCTTCATCTATAAATTTCATCTTACTTTTCCATACCCCATCCTCCTCAATCCCACTCAGTTTTACACATTTTCAGGTTAACATTGGCGATTTAGCAGTACCCTTATGAAGCACCTAAGATTGATGATCATATTGCTTTTAAGATCAAAAATCATCCAGTATTCTTTTACTTCTTCAATTGTACACGGACTAAAACAGTCGTGATAGGTGTAATGGACGTGTGTAGAACAAATCTATCGCTACATGCTTACGTCTCTAATATATCAATACAAACAGCTACACTTTTGAGTTTTATATAATAAAAAACCCCACCGTAAGGTAGGGTTCTTCGGAACAAAATAAAAAGCTATGATCCAGTTTCTATACTAACGAATCTACGGCTTTTAGAGCCCTTAACATAGAACTTTACTTTGCCGTCAGACAACGCGAAAAGTGTATGGTCTTTACCGCAACCGACGTTAGTCCCCGCGTGGAATTTAGTACCCCGTTGACGAACAATGATGTTACCTGCTAGTACAGATTCCCCACCAAAGCGTTTAACCCCGAGACGTTTACTTTCTGAATCACGACCGTTACGTGTAGAGCCACCAGCTTTTTTATGTGCCATTTTTTTCTCCTAAGTTAGGCGCTGATGCCTATAATTTTAACTTCAGTGAACCACTGACGGTGAGCCATTTGCTTACGAGAATGTTTACGTTTACGGAATTTAACGATTTTTACTTTATCTCCGCGACCTTGGCTAACTACTTCTGCAGTTACTTTACCACCTGCCACGAACGGTGCACCAACAGTGATATTTTCACCGTTAGCTACCAGTAGAACTGTGTCAAATTCAACAGATGAGCCAGTTTTAATGTCTAGCTTTTCCAAGCGAATAGTTTGTCCTTCGCTTACACGGTGTTGTTTCCCACCACTTTGGAAAACTGCGTACATGGTTTTCTCCGCATTTCCGCACAGCCTACTGCGTTTAGGAATTGTGCAACTAGGGGTGCATTTAATTCATCAATAGGACGGGAATTCTACGGCAACATTCATAAACTGGCAAGGGGATAACGAAAGAAAGTTGGCGAAAAGCCGCTCAGTAAATTTTCCTCTCTAATTAGTTTAACTACAGTCCTTGTGTATGATGTAGAGTGTGAGAGATTAGTGTAATATCCTCAAAAAAATAATGGAAGCGATTGGTAATCGTACTACATTTCTCCCCTAAATTGGACTCATGAATGGATCTTAACACTATCCAAGTACTTATTGCCGATGATATGGCAAAAGTCGATACAAAAATGCTCGCGCAATTAAATTCTGACGTAGAATTAATCAACCAACTTGGTTTTTATATCATCAGCGGTGGCGGAAAACGTATCCGCCCTATGCTGGCGATACTATCGGCAAAGGCTCTCAACTACCAAGAAGAAAACCACTGTACCGTAGCTGCTTTCATTGAATTTATTCATACCGCAACTCTTCTTCATGATGATGTGATTGATGAATCTGATCTACGTCGTGGTAAAGCTACAGCGAATGCTCTGTTCGGTAATGCCGCCAGCATTCTAGTTGGTGATTATTTCTACACCAGATCATTTCAAATGATGACGGAGCTTCGCTCATTAAAGATCCTAGATCTGATGAGTCGTGCAACCAACGTGATTGCTGAAGGTGAAGTGTTGCAGCTAATGAATTGTAATGATCCGAACACAACCGAAACTAGCTACATGCGGGTCATCTATTCTAAGACAGCGCGATTATTTGAAGCCACAACCCAAATGGGAGCAGTTCTCGCAGACGCGCCGAAGGATATCGAACAAGCTATGCAGTACTATGGCCGTTATTTAGGAACCGCATTCCAACTAATTGATGACGTCATGGATTACACATCGCAAGGTGAAGATATGGGGAAACATATGGGTGATGACCTATCCGAAGGCAAACCGACCTTACCATTATTGCACGCTATGGCACACGGAGATCCCAAACAGGTAATGATGATTCGAGACGCTATCGAGCATGGAAATGCTTTTGATAAATTAGATCAGATTATAGCCTGTATGAATCAAGTAGGATCGTTAGAATACACTCAACAACGTGCAGAAGAAGAAGCAAAAAAAGCGATCCACGCGTTAGTACCCGTTCCTGAATCTGAATACAAAGAAGCACTGAAAGTACTAGCACTACTTTCTGTTCACCGCAAGAAATAAACTTTATCTAGTTCCACCCAACGCGTGTCTCCCCTCAAGGGGAGACACGCGTTGTTTTAACCGATCAAAACGTCGAAAGCACTTACTGACTGATAACACATCGATAAAAACAGTGGCTTAACACTCTAACCTTGGTGTCTCACTTGACAAATTCTACGCCCATTTTGATATCTTGACGCAATGTTTCAAGCATATTATCCAGTGTATCCTGTTCAAGGACACTCAATAAACCGTGATCCAGAGTTTCTTCTACACCATCTTGGCTCAAACGTATAGATTGTGCGAAGAAACGAGCGTATTTGCCATCACCTTCAACGTAGGCACATTCAATTACACCTTTTTCACCTTGAGCAGCACGAACCAGTGAGAGGCAAAAACGACACGCCGCCTGACCCATAGACAGGGTTGCAGAGCCACCCCCAGCTTTTGCTTCAACAACTTCGGTACCCGCATTTTGGATACGATGTATCAAGACTTTTACTTCTTCTACTGTAAATTCAATGCCCTCAACTTGAGACAATAGCGGAAGGATTGTTACGCCAGAGTGACCACCTATTACAGAAACGCGAATGCTGATGGGGTCTTGATCTTTCAACTCGGCTATAAAGGTTTCTGAACGGAGGATATCTAGCGTCGTAATACCAAATAGGCGTTTCTTGTCGTAGACGCCGTTTGCTTTGAATACTTCTGCTACAATAGCAACTGTGCTGTTTAGAGGGTTAGTTATAATACCGATAAATGCTTTCGGGCAGGTATTTGCAATTCTTTCACTTAGTGAATAAATAATATCAGCATTTATATTAAACAGATCTGAACGATCCATCCCAAGTTTACGTGCTATACCTGCAGCGATCAAAACAATATCAGCACCGTCCAATACAGATGTCAGGTCGTCACCACTATAACCTTTAACAATGACCGACCTAGGAATATGACTAAGATCAACGGCTACACCTAGTACAATGGGATCAATGTCATATAAAAATAACTCTGAGCCAGCAGGTAAATGGTTTTTCAAAAGCAGCGATAAGGTTTGACCAATGCTACCTGCGGCGCCAATCACAGCAATTTTCATTTCGTTCTCCTTAAATAAGAAATTATTTTTGATTTCAGACCTTTAAATGTGGTGTATATTTATTACCCTGACAAGTTTGTCGATAAATTGTTCAACATAACACAGTGTTAAATAGAATCGGATAAATCATATGTATCTAGCGACCTGAATCACAAGTTAAACACTATTAATATAAGCTTTTCCTAATTCTCTTTTTTATAACTTGTTGATAGGAATACACTACCAATTGAAAATTGGTTGATGTGCCACTTGACTGTAATTTTTATCGATTCTAGATGAATTATTATGCAAAAATGCGCCGATTTGACACTGGGAGAAGGAATTGTTGATTAAATTAAGTCTATGATGCACTGATCCCAATCTTTTTTGCAGTCTTATATATATTTTGCTGGCGAACAGGCATACCTAGTCTTTCTTGATACTCGGCTTCTTTAAATTGAAATGCATATGTGATAAGCTAGGCCAGCAAGTTGACCATACAAAGCTAATACAACTACGGTGCTGAGAATGCTCGATTTGGGATATATTTTTTAGTTGGTTAAAAACGGTTTTAATAATAAATCGTTTCCGGAGCATCAGGCGATCCCAAATTTTCATCACTTTGGGTTTCATATTATTTTTCACATCCGTTATTAATGTCACTCCCTTGTCTACAAGTTCCCGCTCAAATGGACCAGAGATATAACCTTTATTTTCGTGTAAACACCTGTAAAGCTCGTCAGCCATTTCTGATACAGGCTTTCTGTTATCCACCTTAGTCGTCGTCACTTTGACTGAGATAATGCCACCTTGGTCATTGATAATGAGGTATAAATTGAAGCCGTAGAACCACCCTATTTGGTGTTGTTTCCCAAATGTCTGAACTAATTTTAATTCCTACAATCAGATTATTATGGAGTTAAGCGGGAAGTGATGATGGGAAAAGCCAAGGACAAGGTCAGTAACTGGAAACAATATAATAAAGTATTAATAAACCGTGGTTCAGTGACTTTTTGGATAGATGTCGCTGCTATTAAGGCATGGCATTGTCTAAAGCATCACGGTCATCGTGGCCGTGGGTTTATATTCTTGGATACTTCGATTAAAACGGCACTGAGGGTGAAAGATATTTTCAAGCTCCCACTTCGTGGATTAGCAGGCTTTCTTAATTCGGTTTTTACGTTGATAAATGTCCCTCTGGAATTCCCTACATAGACTTACATTAGTAACCCTCCGAAGACCGTAAAAGTTAAGTACCCTTTGCTGAATCGAGGAGCTATCTCTCATGTCGTTGTTGATGCCACAGGCCTAAAAGTATACGACGAAGGTGAATGGAAAACGCGTAAACACGGGAAGGAGAATCAGTGTATTTAGCACAAAATTCATCTTGCCGTTGATGATAATGAGATTTTACCTACATTTTTTAATCCATTAAGACGAAAGATACCGCAAGTCAGTGCTGATGGAGTCTATGACGGAAAGCAGATCATCACGTACTGAAAAACAAAGGAATATCGCCCATTATTCCACCTCGAAGCAATGCGGGGTAATTGGAGGAAGTACATCCTAAAAATGAAGCAGTAAAGGCGTTGAAAGATGATCAATTCGCGGAGTGAAAAAAGGACAGGGTTTATCATAGACGCTCATTATCAGAGACAGCAATATTTCACTATAAACAGTTGTTTATCCCTAAACTTACTCTTCGTAATTACAATGATAAAGTTGGTACAGTCTTGGTAAATATGAAAGCGATGAACCAAGTTATAGGACTCGGTATGCCCATTCACCAGCAGATAAATTAAGATTGCAAAAGAGATTGGAATTAGTGCGTTATAGGCCTAATTTAATCAACAACGCCGATCTGGATTGTAAAATTTACTTTATACTTATTGGTTGAAAAGATGGAGAACTGGGTACAATCTATGACTATTTTTAGAAAAACTCCACATCATCTTCAGGTTGTAATGCTTTTAATTCACCGCTTAGAACTAAATCTTCATAAAAAGCAAGTCGGTTACTCCCGTCTTGTTTGGCTCTATATAATGCTTGGTCTGCAAAACCTAATACGGTAATCGCGTTGAGTTCTTGATCACTGATAGCAGCTACACCCATGGAAACAGAAACTTCCTTAGCTTGGCCATAATCACGTTCTTTTACTGCCCTTATGAAAGTACGCACTATGCTTTCCATTTCTTCCCGCGATTGTGGATGTAGAATCACCACAAATTCATCACCACCATAACGGAATAAAATATCTTCATCGATGAAATGTTTTCGCATTAATGCGGTGATCAATAAAATCACTTCATCACCGAAGACATGACCTAAGGAATCGTTGATCAGCTTGAAGTTGTCAATATCAAAGATACATACCCAATGATACTGGGTAGGGTTATTGGTGAGGTTGGTGCCTTGGATAAGAAAACGGTCAAGCAGTAAATCAATTTTAGTGGTCAACATTTTTCGGTTGTATAAGCCGGTTAAACCATCTCTCTCGCTGGAGGAGATAATTTTTTGATAGTTCTCGTAGATCTTTGTTAACCCCTCAATCAGTTGAACTTCAACCCCCTTTAATAGATCCGATTTACAAAGTACCACCGCATGAATATCATTTTTTTCACCATAAGATATAGGAACAGCAAGTAATGATTGTTTGTCATTTGGACTAAATTCCACTACGCTCTCGCCTTTAAAAACACAGTTTCTCAGCACGTGTTCAATAGATTTTTTCTCTTTATCATACAAAAAAAGGTCTGAGCATGTGACGACCATGAATTCTGGAATAGCCTCTGGATTATAGTCCAACACCAAAACTTGCTTTGTGGGTGTTAACTGTAATATGGTTGTGATTAGGCTTTCAGAGATGGTATCAGACTCCGTCTGGGCAGTGATATCGACAACCGAGTCCAGTACATCAATACTCGTGATAGTCATAAGCGCATCTCTCCTTTTGAGTTAAACGCCTTAAATTAAGTATAGATGTAGTTATTTGATGTGCAATATTTCTCGATACGTCGGTGTGATAAACGACCTTTCCTTTATCAAATAGAGAGTATTTTGTTGGCACCTGATCCTACAGATAGGAGCCTTCTCTTGAGGATTTCCTCAGTTGTTTCTCGCGTACTTTAACTTGCTGATAAATGCTACATGGGAGAGACGGATAATGTTGGGAAAAGATGTGTTTAATAGTAGATAACCTGAGCCGAGCATAAGAAATGAACTAAATGCCAAAGTCGCGATCTGATCGTTTGAAATAAACTATTGATTGCATAAGAATTTAAGTATTAATAACTTAGACGCTGTTTTTGTCGATGTCGACGACTTCTGCCAGACTTTCCTTCCTGCATGGGAAAAACACCTAATTTTTCCGGTATAAAACAAAGAAAAAAGCCTTTTCGCCTGTCAGTTAGCGAAGTGATGACGATAGTGATAGCTTTCCATCAATCGGGGTATCGAGACTTAAAAACCTATTACATCCACTTTATTTGTCGCTACCGCACCAACGAATTTCCTGAATTAGTTAGCTACACGAGGATACTCAATCTCATGTAAGGTATTCTGGTTCCGCTTTGCTCTTACCTCACTCACCGTCAGGGATTGCCTTCGTTGATTCGTCCAAGCTACAGGTTTATCACAACCTACTCATTCTTAGATATCAGGTTTTTAAAGGTACCGCGAAGCGAGAGGTAAAGGAACGATGGGGTGGTTTTACGATTTCAAATTACACCTCATTATCAATGACCAAGGTGGCATTATCTCAGTCAAAGTGACGACGGATAACGTGGATGATAAAAAGCCTGTATTGGAAATGGTTGACGAGATTTTGGGGTTTTTATACGGAGATAAAGGTTATATCTCTGGTTCATTGTAGCGAGAACTTGTAGACAAGGAAATGAGACTGATGACGGGTGTAAAAAAATATGAAACCCAAAGTTATGAAACTTTGGAACCGCCTGATGCTCTGGAAACGATTTATTATTGAAACCGTTTTGACCAACTAAAAAACATATCCCAAATCGAGTATTCTCGGCACCGTAGTTATATCAGCTTTACGGCCAACTTGCTGGCGGGGTTTATTGCGTATTCATTTCAACCAAAGAAGTCGAGCATCAAGATGACTAGGTTTGATAAGCAAGCACTTATGCAGATCTGTGGTTACTTAGATGAAAGTGGGTTTGCTCATAGTCTGCCTTGAACGTATGGTTACTCTGGCATTGTTGATTAAATCAGGCTCATAACGCACTGATCCTAATCTTTTTACAGTCTTAATTTATCTGCTAGCGAACAGGCATGCCGAGTCTTATAATTTTGTTCATCGCTTTCATATTTGCCAATGCTTTACTAACTAGAGTATTCGTAATTACGAAGAGTAAGTTTAGGGATGAGTAACTGTTTATAGCGAAACATTGCTGTCTCTGCTAAAGAGCGTTTGTGATAAACCCTATCCTTTTTTCACTCCACGAATTGATCATATTTCAACGCCTTTGCTGCTTCATTTCTAGGATGTACTTCCTCCAATTACCCCGCATTGCTTCGAGGTGGAATACTGGGCGATATTCCTTTGTTTTTCAGTACGTGATGATCTGCTTTCCGTCATAGACTCCATCAGCACTGACTTGCGGTATCTTTCGTCTTAATGGATTAAAAAATGTAGGTAAAATCTCATTATCATCAAATTTT
>NZ_NBYY01000006.1 GCF_002464935.1 Candidatus Enterovibrio escicola | reverse complement strand
GGAAGTGCCCTAACTGTGGCATTCAACATGACCGAGATATTAATGCAGCCTTGAATATTCAGCATCAAGGAATAATTGAAATAAAAGCGGCGGGACACGTCGTTACTGCTTGTGGAAGCTTGCGTAAATCTCGTCACGAACGAGTTGCGGCCTAAGAAACAAGAAGCCTCGCCCGATTAGGGCGAGGAGTAGTCACGTACATGCATAAAACATGAGTAGATCTGCTTTAGGGAATCAGTTCCGCTTATGCAGACTGTCAGTGGTGGAGAGCTGCAAGAAGAGTTGGCTATCGTCACTGTATGCTACCCACGACATTGTCGTCTTCTGTAATACGAAATTATCCTTATCCTGATGTGTTTGACCTCATGCCTACCTAATAAAGATCCATCTGGTGAAGGGCTCCGTTGGATACAGCGTTGAGTGAGGGGGCTACCAAATATATCGTGGTAACGCAGCTTAGAATTTAACGTGTACTTGTTACATCAGATTGAATATCCTCGTGTTCCTAGAGAAGCAAGAAAAATGAGCATTCCACGAAAACAATGATCTTCCGAGGTGCATATTGATTATTTATACAGGATAGTACAGGCTAGATTTAAAGCGCTAGTTGAAAATTAAGCACTCATCCTCTTACTCTGTAGGTGAGCTACAGTTGCTTGAATATTATTGGCGCGCTCCATTTTTTGATATTTCAAATAAAGTTTTCTATGTTGCATATAATCTTAAATGGAGCGGGATATCACCGAAGTGGTTTAGTAAGAGAATATCGCATTAATTTTCGATATCGAGTTACATAATTGACTGCTTTAAAGTTTGAATCTGAACTCGATGGAAAGGCTCTAGAAGGTGATGAATTAAGGGTTTATGAACAACGTTTACTTCAAAAAACCACGATTCCAGAGAGGATATTGCTCAATTTTTGTTTGCAACTATTTAAGTTATTTTGGTATATTTAGGTGCTATGTTTATCATGTTCAATACTATTGGTGTAACAGATTTCTATGAGAGATATCGATACTTATCAACAAAACTCTTTTTCCATCGAAGGTAAGTCTGGATCGCTGTAAAATGTAGACATGTTCGATAGATGGCCGACTCTTCGTATGCTTCGTGGCGGGTAATGCTGCCGTAGTCTACAGAGGAATTGCAGTATTAGTAAAGTAGGGCAGATTTGGAAGTATACTTACCACAGGGAAAAGAATTCATGACAACATAACACAAATTACGGAAGCCAATGGTGTTGATCTGAACTACTGTATTCTACTTGATTCCAAAATGCTCCTATATACTAGGTTATCAGAATAGTCATCTTTGATGATAAATAGGAATATCTATTTTGAGCGATATTTACATATTTAAAGAGCAAATACAGCATGCTTCATTCTGTTCAGTGCATATTCTAATGTCTTACGCGTACAACCAAAATTAAGTCGAACAAATGCTCGGTTACCAAAGTCAATTCCAGGTGAGAGACCCACTCCAGATTGTTCGAAAAATTGGTGGGGATTATTTACGGGTAACTCACTACAATCAATCCATGCTAGATAAGTGGCTTCAATGTGTTCAAGTGTTGTACCTGGCAGTGCATTGATTTCCTCCTTAAGCAGGTCGCGGTGGTTAGCGAGGTAACGAACTTGCGCCTGTAACCACCCTTCACCATATGCGTAAGCAGCCTCTGCTGCAGTAAATGCCAATACGTTTACATTCGGAACAATTCCACGTTTCACTTTAATAAAACGTTGGCGAAGTTCATTGTTGGGAATGATAGCGACGGATACGCCTAATCCTGCAATATTAAAGGTTTTACTCGGTGACATCAGTGTGATGCAGCGTTCCGCTGCACTTTTATTTAGACTGGCAAACGGAATGTGAGTCAAGTGTTTATCAAGGATTAGATCGCAGTGTATCTCATCTGAACAAACAAACAAGTTGTATTTTTCTACGAAGGAGAGGGTAGCTTCTAACTCTTCTCTACGATAGACCGTGCCACCAGGGTTGAGTGGATTACACACTAGTAAGAGACCACTTTGGTTTGTTAGCAGTTTTCCGGCGGTTTCATGATCAGGTAACCACCTACCATTTTTCAGTACAACAGGGGCTTTGATCAGTGGTTTATTTGCAAACTTTGCAGATGATATTAATGGTGGGTAAACTGGGCTAGGGCTAATAATGGTCTGACCTGACTCTGTTAATGCGCGTGCAGCCAGATTAAGCCCACATACTGAACCTGGTAAATATACTACCCATTCTGGTTCAACATGCCAGTTGTATTTATCCGCCATGCGGGCAATGAATAAATTAGTGAGTCTTTCGGATGCGTGTGTGTAGCCAAATACACCATGTGCGATACGTTCATGCAATGCTTTCATAACTGATGGGGGTGATTTAAAATCGCAGTCAGCCACCCACATTGGTAAGATATCTTGATCTCTATACTTATCCCATTTATTGCTACTACTGTTAGTCCGGTCGATTTCGACATCAAAGTTATAATTAATAGATTGTAAGGCAGAATCCATGCCATTCTTCCTGTTAGTAAAAAGAAGATCTAGCTTACTGAAAGCGATGTATAGAGGTAAAGGACTTTAATAGCCTTTTTGTTTGCAAAGTAAGTTGTTGGAAGGTAAAGCATGTTGATCTTTAATGAGTGTTTCTTAAACAGCATGCTGCAGTGTGATAATCACTTCGCCAAAAACAACCTAACCTACAATACCTTGCCTTAAACCATTTAAACTGATAATTTTCGAGAATTGTTATTTTAACTAATCAAAAGTACTAGCTTTTTTATGAAAAGCTAAAACATAGAATTATTTTTGAAGGTATTCTCTATTGGATATGAATTGGTATTCCATGGGACATATTTTTCCAAATATCTGAACTCACTACAATTCCTACGATTGGATCATCATGGAGTTAAGCTGGAGGTGATGGTGGGAAAGATCAAGCACAATATCAGCACCCAGAAACAATATAATCAAAAATTAGTAAGCGTTTGAAGACCATAAAAGTTAAGTACCGTTTGCCGAGTCTAGGAGCTATCGCTCCCGTCGTTATTTATACCACAGGCCTAAAAGTATACGACGAAGGGGCATGAAAAACGCGTAAACACGGTAAGGAGAAGCGGTGTATCTGGCGTAAACTGCATCTTGACGTTGATGTGTCTACTTCATGAGGTTATTGCTGCAGAAGTTAGCCTAGTTTTTATGGGTGACAATGAAGCTTTACCTAGATTGCTTAACCCAACCTCAGATCTGCATAATCACTTATGCAGATCTGAGGTTAACTAATTCAGGAAATTTATTGGTGAGGTAGCGACAAACAAAAGTGGATATCATAGATTTTGTAGTCTCAATACCCAGATTGATGGAAAGCTATCACTATCGTCATTACCTTGCTAACTGAGAGGCGAAAAAGCTTGTTTCTTTGTTTGATACCGGAAGAAATTAGGTATCCTCCCCATGCAGGGAGGAAAGTCTACCAGAAGTCATCGACATCGACGAAAACAGCGTCTAAGTTATTCATGCCCAAGTCCTTGTGCAGTCAATAGTTTATTTCAAACAATCAGATCGCGACTTTGGCCTTTAGTTAATTTCTTATGTGCAGCTTAGGTTAATTCAGGTCCATATGAGGGTGGCTGAATATTCAAGTACGGGATAGGTGCGTCTGAGGAAGTAAAAATAGGCTAACACGGTCGATGATTGACTTTTATTTAGCTGAACGGTGTTCTAAGGTTTTGGAAATAAGAAAACTTGTTTTCTAATCTAACCCTTTCATACGACCAAAAACTATGATATTCCTTAGTGTTAAATAATAAAGGAAACAGGCTTGCCTGTTAAAGAGTTCAAATGGTCTTAGTCCACTGAATACTGTGTTACGGGTGAAAATCAATATGAATATCCTATCATCAATAACCTTCTCTGTAAGAGTTGCCGTATTAGGTGAAGTGTTATATGTTTAATATCCTATGAGAAAGTTGTAGATAGTGATAAGTTAGGTAATTTCCATGTTTTCAAAGTTATCCTCTATTTTGAGAGAAGTATTTATAGAAGATGGTGGAAACACCTTTTCAAACAGACAGTTGTGTCAGCGCGCTGTGGCAGGTTTACTTTGTGAGGTCTCAAGTTCGGACTACGAACCTGATGAACGAGAAACCGCTGCTAAGACGCGCATGCTTAGCACGTTGCTCTTCATGGATGAGATCGCGGCGAATATATTGATTAATGAGGCGAAAGTTCATGCTAGAGAGTCTGTATCACTTTATGAATATACCGACAAACTCCGACAGCTCAATCAAAGTCAGCGTTTTTCCTTAGTTAAGGCGATGTGGGAAGTGGCTTACTCAGATGGTAAATTAGATCCATTGGAAGAGTCTATTATCAGAAAAACAGCGGAGTTGCTTTACTTAGATCATACCCTATTTATTAAAGCAAAGTTAGATGTACAGGCTAATGTTAAATAAGCAGGGTAAACAAATTGACCATAAAGCTTCCCCCACTTCGGTGCCTAAAACGCTCGATTTTGGATATGTATCTTAGTTGTTCAAAGACTGTCTCGATGATAAATCGTTTTCTTAACATAGGACGATCCCAAAGCTTCATCACCTTTTGTTTCATGTGCTTCCGTGTATTCCTAATGAGACTAACTCATTTCTCGGTGAGTGTATTTCTAAGGGAGCTTGATATATACCTTTGTCTTGATGGAGTGATCCCCAGAGGTTATCGACTATATCAGGCACTGGTTTTCTGTCATCAACCTTGGATGTTGTTATCCTTACCGTAAAGATACCGTCTTGCTCGTTGATGATAAGATGAAGTTCAAAGCTATAGAACCCTCCCATCGTCCATTTATCTCGTTTAGTCAACCCTTCAAACCCTCAATGCCTCCTAAAAGGATACGGTGAAGGTGAATGGAAAACTTGTAAACATCGTAAAGAAAATCAGTATATCTGGCGGAAACTTCATATTTCCGTTGATGTGTCTATTCATGAGGTTATTGCTGCAGAAGTTAACCTAGTTTCTGTGGATGACAATGAGGTTTTACCTAACCTGAGCTGTGCATAAGAAATGAACTAAATACCCAAGTCGCGATCTGATCGTTTGAAATAAACTATTGACTGCACAAGGACTTGGGCATGAATAACTTAGACGCTGTTTTCGTCGATGTTGATGACTTCTGGCAAACTTTTTTCCCTGCATGGGAAAAATACCTAATTTCTTCCGGTATCAAACAAAGAAATAAGCCTTCTCTCCTCTCAGTTAGCGAAGTGATGACGATAGTTATAGCTTTCCATTAATCAGGGTATCGAGACTTCAAAACCTATGACATCCACTTTGTTTGTCGCTACCTCACCAACGAATTTCCTGAATTAGTTAGCGACACGCAAATGTTCAGGCTCATGCAAAGTGATCTGGTTTCGCTTTGTTCTTATCTCACTCACCGTCAGGCAAAGCCGACGGGGATTGCCTTCATTGATTCATCCAAGCTACAGGTTTGTCACAACCTACGTATTTTCATACATCAGGTTCTTAAAGGTGCCACGAAGCGAGAAAAAGGAACGATGTGATGGTTCTATGGCTTCAAATTACACCTTATGATCAATGATCAAGGTATGCATTATCTCAGTCAAAGTGATCACGTTTAACGTGGATGATAGGAAGCCTGTGCCGGCAATGGCTAACGAACTTTGGGGATGTTTATACGAAGATAAAGCTTATATCTCTGATCCATTGGCGCTGGAACTTTCAGAGTAGGGATTTATACTGATAACGGGTGTTAAAAAAACATATCCAAAATTGAGCATTCTTGGCACCATAGTTGTGTCAGCTTTATGGTTAATTTGCTGGCAGGGCTTATCGCGTATTTATTTTAACCAAAGAAACCTAGCATTAAGATGATTCTATTTGATAAGCAAGCGCTTATGCAGATCTGAGGTTACCTACATTGCTTAACCCATTACGATGAAAGATACAGCACGTCGGTGCTGATGGAGCCAATGACACAAGAGCATATCACCACGTACTGAAGAACAAAGGAATAATGCCCAGTATTCCACCTCGAAGCAATGTGGGGTACTGAGAGGAAGGGCATCCTAGAAATGATGCTGCAAAGGTTTTAAAAGAGGACAAACAGGAGGAGTAGAAAAAGGACAGTGGTTATCACAAACTCTCATTAGCAGAGACAGAAATATTTCGTTATCAACAGTTGCTTAGCCTTAAACTACTCATCCTATATTACAATGCTCAAGTTAGTGAAGTTTTGGCAAATGTGAAAGCGATGAATAAAGTTCTCAGACTCGGTATTCTTGTTCGCCTGCAGACAAATTAAGACTATAAAAAACCTGAATCAGTGCGTTATAGGCCATATTTTATCAATAACACTGGGGAATCTAACAATTTCTAGATTTATGTTTACAGAAATAGGGAACCACATAGTACTAGACAGAAAAGGAGCGCTTGGGCGCTCCTTTTCTGTAAATCTACAGAGCACTTTTTGCTTTCTCAACAAGCACAGAGAATACCACTTTGTCAAATACAGCTATATCAGCTAGGATTTTACGATCGATTTCAATCGACGCTTTCTTTAGACCGTTTATGAAACAGCTGTAAGATAGACTGTTTTCGTGAGCCGCAGCATTGATACGAGAAATCCATAGCTGACGGAATTGGCGTTTCTTCTGACGACGGTCACGGTAAGCATATTGACCCGCTTTAATAACTGCCTGGAAAGCTACACGGTAAACACGAGAGCGTGCACCATAATAACCTTTAGCTTGTTTTAGAACTTTCTTGTGACGTTCACGAGCTCTCACACCACGTTTTACGCGAGCCATCGACTCTCTCCTTCGCAGAAAAACTAAGAAAAATTATGCGTACGGGAGCATACGCACAACCGCTGCAACTTCACACTTAGGTAGAATTGCATTTGGCCGTAGTTGCCGTTTGTTCTTAGTAGTACGCTTAGTCAGAATGTGACGTTTAGTCGCGTGCTTGAACTTGAAGCCGCCAGCAGTTTTTTTGAAACGCTTAGCTGCACCTCTCTTTGATTTCATCTTAGGCATGATGAATAACTCCGCATTGCATGCATGTTGTAAATATTAATCTAATTTAGCGCACTAAAGGTGCTACGCCCAAGGACATAGCCCTCACCACTTACTTATATTGTATACCGAAATTACTTCTTTTTTGGCGCAAGAACCATAATCATTTGACGACCTTCAATCCTTGTTGGAAAACTTTCTACCAAACAGATATGAGTCGTATCGCACTTCAGTCGATTTAGAACATCAACACCAATCTGCTGATGTGCCATTTCACGACCACGGAATCGAATAGTGACCTTGACCTTATTACCCTCTTCAATAAAACGGACTAAGTTGCGGAGTTTCACCTGATAGTCGCCAATATCGGTACTAGGACGGAATTTAATTTCTTTAACCTGGATAACTTTTTGCTTTTTCTTCTGTTCTTTCGCAGCCTTGCTCTTTTCGTACACAAACTTCCCGTAATCCATCACACGACAGACAGGCGGCTCAGCATTGGGGCTGATTTCAACTAAATCTGCCCCTGCTTCCTCAGCAATTGTAATAGCTTTTTCGATTGAAACAACACCAACTGCTTCACCGTCAATATCAGTTAAACGAACTTGAGTCACACCAATGATTTCGTCGTTCAAACGATGAGCATTTTGTCTAGCGGGGGCTTTTTTTACGCCTTTAATACCTTATTCCTCCAAAATATTGAGCATCCTGGTGCGAACTTCGTTCTCAAGCAGAGAAATAAATTCCTTAATTTTGTATTTACCTAAATTTGTACCTTTACGAGTACGTACTGCTATCCCATCAGCTTCCATTTCTTGGTCGCCGCAGATTAGCATATAAGGTACACGATTCAAAGTATGTTCGCGGATTTTAAAGCCAATCTTCTCATTTCTCAAGTCCGATGATGCTCTGAATCCTGATTTTTGCAGTTTTTTCGCTATTTCCTGAGCATACTTAGCTTGGTTATCCGTGATATTCATTACAACAACCTGTTTCGGAGCTAACCAGCAGGGGAAATACCCCGCGTATTCTTCGATCAAAATACCGATAAAACGTTCTAGAGAACCTAAAATTGCGCGATGAATCATGACTGGAGTATGACGTACGTTATCTTCACCTACGTACATTGCCCCCAAACGTTCAGGAAGCGAAAAATCGAGTTGAACAGTACCACACTGCCACGCACGATCCAAACAATCATGTAGTGTAAATTCTATTTTAGGACCGTAAAATGCACCTTCACCTTCTAGGAGTTCGAATTTAATGTCCATATATTCTAGTGCTTCAGCCAATGCAGCCTCTGCGAGATCCCACATTTTATTTGAACCAACACGCTTTTCTGGGCGAGTGGATAAATTTACAACGATTGCTTTAAACCCGAAGGTCTTATATACGTCATAAACCATTGATATACATGACATAACCTCTTTTTGAATTTGAGAGGGTGTACAAAAAATATGAGCATCATCTTGAGTAAAACCACGAACACGCATCAAACCATGCAGAGCACCTGTAGGTTCGTTACGGTGACAGCTACCAAATTCGGCCATACGTAGTGGTAAATCACGATAAGACTTTAGTCCTTGGTTAAAAATCTGGACGTGACCTGGGCAGTTCATTGGTTTTAATGCATATTCACGACTTTCTGACTGCGTCGTGAACATGTAATCCGAATATTTGTCCCAGTGACCAGAACGTTCCCAAAGAGCACGATCCATGATCAGTGTTCCTTTTACTTCTTGATAATCGTATTCAGTCAACTTTTCACGAATAAACTTTTCTAGTTCTCGGAATATGTTCCAGCCGTTATGATGCCAAAATACCATGCCAGGGGCTTCTGGCTGCATGTGGTACAGATCAAGTTGCTTACCCAGTTTTCGGTGGTCACGTTTCGCGCGTTCTTCAATGCGAATAAGATGATCCTTAAGCTCCTTCTTGGCATAAAAAGCTGTACCATAGATACGTTGCAACATCTTGTTGTTACTGTTACCGCGCCAGTAGGCGCCCGCAACGTTCAAGATCTTGAAGTTTTGACAAAAACTCATATTCGGCACATGCGGACCACGGCACATATCAATGTATTCTTCATGGTAATAAAGGCTTGGGTAGTCATCACGCGAGATGTTTTCATCCAAAATTTTAATTTTGTACGGTTCACAACGGGATTCAAATATGTCACGTGCTCCTTGCCAGCTCACGTTTTTTTTGATGACTCGATATTTCGTTTTTGCCAGATCTTTCATGCACTGTTCAAGTTCATCTAGATCTTTTTGTGTTAGAGAATGGTCAAGGTCAACGTCATAATAAAAACCACTAATTATGGTTGGACCAACCGCCATTTTCACATCTGGGAACAGTTGCTTAATCGCTTGACCTAGCAAGTGAGCACATGAGTGACGAATAATTTCAAGTCCATCTGCATCCCTAGCAGTGATGATTTCCAGTTTTGCATCATGTTTAATAAGGTCGCACGCATCAACACGTGTCTCCTCTACACGACCCGCAATACATGCTTTGGCTAAGCTAAGTCCTATGTCAGAAGCAACATCAAGAGTAGAAACAGGGTTGTCGTAAGAACGTTGACTGCCGTCAGGAAGAGTAATTACAGGCATTTAGTTATCCTATTTACAGTGATGCTACACACGAAGTAGCACCTGTACCAATTATACGCTTTAAAAATGGCAATTTCGTAATGCGTACTTAATGAAAGTATTTTTTGTGTCTTTTTTGAGATTAATCAAAATGAAATAAATACACGATAATCGAAGTAAAATTTTAACTACGCAATAAAATTACGCAACAGGGTGAGATTTAAAGTTGGTGTATCTTTTCAATATTCATAGAAGTCACTGTGTGAAATATGAGATATATACCGAAACATGATTCAATCCAGTTCAGGAAGAGTATACGAACAGACTATTAACTGAAACTTAAAAGATCCAGAGAACTAAATCAGGGAAATCTGCATTTTATGCCAATCGAATCTAAATAGGAAGATAAGGTAGAACTTGTGTCCACCGGCTTTGAACTGTTCCCTATGGTGGTTGGATCAGTCGGCGTTTCTGGTTTTAAGTGAATAAGATATGAATTCACTATCGTGTGGGGAAATGTACAAAACCCAGTTAAACCCTTTGATAGGGTTCACTTAGAATGCTTATTTTAGATGTGATCGTTATGGCAACCGTTGATATTAAATGTGGTTTTTATCAGCATATTAGTACTGTTTGAAAATATGGAATTGTTAGAGGATGACATCAACTCAACCCTTACTAATTAACCTCAGCTCTTATACAGATCTGAGATTAAGGATAAGCGGTGTATCTGTCGCAAATTTCATTTTACCATTGATGTGTCTACTCATGAGGTTATTGCTGCAGAAGTTAGCCTAGTTGCTATGGGTGATAATGCGGTTTTACCTACATTGCTTAGCCCATTACGACGAAAGATACAGCAAGTCAGTACTGATTGAGTCTATGACATAAGAACATGTCACTAGGTACTTAAAAACAAAGGAATAACGCCCAATATTCCACCTCGAAGCAACGAGAGATACTGGAAGGAAGGCCATCCTAGAAATGAAGCTGTAAAGGTATTGAAAAATGATAAACTTATGGAGTGAGAAAAGGACAGGGATTATCACAAACTTTCATTGGCTGAAACAGCAATGTTTCGGTATAAACAGTCGCTAAGCTCTAAATGCACTCTTCGTAATTATAATTCTCAAGTTGGTGAAGCTCTGGCAAATGTGAAAGCGATGAATAAAGGTTATAAGACTCGGTATGCCTGTCCACCAGCAGAAAAATTAAGACTGTAAAAAAAGATTGGAAGCAGTGCGTTATAGGTTTGATTTAATCAACAACGCACCGTGGTGGATAAAGCAAATAGACGCTGCTGACTCAAACAGATGCCCTATAAGAAGGCGGGTACAGAGGTGGAGACGTTTGTTAAAATTGTAAATTCCACTTTCCATGAATTCAAGACCCTTACATCGGATAAAGGTACAGAGTTCGTCGGTCATGAAGAGGTTGCTGAAATTACAGACGCGAATTTCTATTTTTTCACCTAGGAATTTTCTTCCAGAAACTATATGTGGTAGGGCTTAAGGTATGTCCCTTTTTGTGATACATTTAGCTCGACTGATCAGATGAAATTCATTCATGCCTTTTATCTGTTCTGCCAGACCGTATCGGTCAATTAGTCGTGGGTTGAATGAGCATACCAATGGTCTGATAAGTCAATTTTTACCCAAGGAAACTGACGTCAACGAAGTCAGCAATGAGAGAATTGTCAAGACAGAATACATCCTCAATACACGTGGTAGAGCTAGTCTTTGGTAGCACTCTCCTAACTGTATGTTTAGAGTATTTGATGGTAACTTAAGATACAAGACCTCTGTTTTTTAGATGACGTAGGGTTTAATCGTCATAATTTCACTGATTGAAAGGCGAGAAGGTTTATTTACTGTTTTGACACCTGAAATACGGTGTTTTTTCCAAACAGGGAGGAAAAGCTGATAAAATTTCTCTATATCGGTAGAAACAACGTCTAACTTATTCATGCTAGAGTCCTTTTAAGAGTTATAATTTGATTCAAACGGTCAGATCGTTATTTGGGCATTTACTTCATTTATTATGGGAGGATTAATGTTTATTGAAAATAAAAAATTATGACGTAAAATGCATCGAATTATGTACTGAAGTAGTAGAAAGGAATACCCAAATTAAAAAAGTGCAGGTTTACGCTTGCGTGCATTGCCCCTACTCGCTAGTATGCATCCTGTTCACAAGGTGATAAGAACTTTAGGAGCATGGTAGTTACACCTATAGCTCAGTTGGTTAGAGTGCTACCCTGACATGGTAGAGGTCGCTGGTTCGAGTCCAGTTAGGTGTACCAAACTGAGAAAGATCGCTACTCAAAGCGAACAGCCAAGTATCTTGACTACTTATTTCAACCCACTGCTGTCAGCTATATTTTACCATCCTGCAAATTTATTTATGAGGAATTATTCTGATACATGTGCCATTTAGTGTTGTTGATTAAATCAGGCCTGTAAAGCATGAGCTATGGTTAAATCTGGTGTGCAGCTTCCAGAGCAGTATCCTGATGATTGATGTTTGTTTCACGAATGCCATTTCTAAATTTCACGCTTTTGATGATATCCGCGAGTAATTTGAAGCCTCGCAGCCTACGCCAGTTAACCTTAGCGGTTTGCATCAGTTTGCAAACCATTGCCAGTGTTGTTTTTCAGCTTCAAAAATTCTTGGGTTTGTTCATTTTTAACCTCACCGTTGCAAACATTAATTCAATGGAGTTTGTCGTTCGAATATGTATCCATTGCTCAACGGAAAAATCGTAAAATGCCAGTATTTCCACTTTGTCTTTGGTCAGGAACTCCGCTGCTTTGGGATATTTATCACCATATTTCGTTTCGAACTGTCCGAAGGCTTTATGTACCTCTTTTTGTGTCTCCGCCATCCAGATATCGTGAAGCGATTATTTCATTCTTGGTTAAACAGATTTTGGGACTTTGTTTAATACATTGGCCGTTTTTTGTACCCAGCAGCGCTGATGACG
The DNA here is from genome assembly GCF_002464935.1 of Candidatus Enterovibrio escicola. Lineage (GTDB taxonomy): Bacteria > Pseudomonadota > Gammaproteobacteria > Enterobacterales > Vibrionaceae > Enterovibrio > Enterovibrio escicola. Next base: position 28,576 of record NZ_NBYY01000006.1, on the reverse strand, counting down.
CGTGTTGGCCAATGCTTTGTCACTGCATTCCAAAAACCTAAAGCGCCATCACCAATGGCGAGTTCAGGAGCGATACTGATATCTTGGTACGTTAGCTGTGACAGAACTTCAAGCAAACTGACCTTAGACTCACTATCTCATCGATAACGGCTAGCACTTTCTTCGTGTCCGGCACCATCGACGCCGATGACAACAAGCAGGTAACGCTTGTCATCTATCCGAACTTTGCAGTAAATACCATCGGTCCAAATGTAGACATACCGCCGTTTACTTAGGTCGAGTTTACGCCACTGGTCGTAAGCTGCTTCCCACTGCTACTTGAGTCGAGAAACACTGTTTGTTGACAACCCCTTGACTTAATTACCTAAGAGCGGTTCTAGGGCTGGCTGCATATCTCCGGTGAAGATCCCCCGAAGATAGAGCCAAGGGATAAGCTTTTTTATATTTTTGGTTCGCTTGAAATAGGGCGGAACTAGGGTGCTATTGAACTTGATCCCGCTCCCTATTCTTTCACCTAAGAATTTTCTCCCATAAACTATATGTAGTGGGGCTCAAGGCATGTTCCTTTCTGTGATATATTTAGCATGATCGAACAGATAAAAGGCATGAATAAATTTCAAAGATATCAAATCGAAGCTGCTTCGATTGAAACGTATTTTCACTACGAATTTGGTCATATTCGTATCCAGTCATCCTCGTTATTACACCGATTATTATCATTTGAAGATTGCTAAGATGTTGAAGTGTGGAAGCTCAAAAAATGGCTTTGCCACTTACCAAGTTTTGAATTGCGGTCAAGGGCAACATAAAGTTAACTTTAGTTGTAAGTGGAAAGCTTATCCGCAATTTGGAAAGCGTTATGCACGGGAAAGTATGGTCAAAATAGGCGTCCGCCTGTTTCTTGGAGTGAGCTATCGGTAGGTTGTCTTAACATTGCCTGAGTAACTTTGTATTTATTTCTATAATCACTCCAATCAAAAGCGTTTGTATTCTTGGTTTATGGTCTTGGCGGAAGCCTGCTTATCAAAGTTGATTTAGACGCACTGTAATACTGATGCGTGTGAAATTACCGTCATTGTTTTCATCCATACCCATAGTCGTAATGGCAACTACAATCCGTATTCACATGTGATACTGGCTGAAGGTACATTCTTTACTTCAAACTAGGATTGGAAAGGGTTTCAGCATTTATCGTTATCTCAGTTACGATTACTTTGGCAAAACACTTATTGAAGTTAATGGAGATTAAATTTCCGGCGCGTAAATATGTCATAAGAACCTTATGGGTTAATTATCCTGATGGTTTTTATGCTCATCTTAGCAATGGTCATAAAAATAAAGTCCCAAGCAAAAGCTACCGAGGGTTAATACGATACCTAACCAACTATTTGTCATTCCCGCTGATAGGTTTATCTAGGATAATTGGGTATGACGGTCATCAAGTCAGGTATTACTACAAATCACATAAAATAAAGTTGAAAAGGTATGAGACAGTGGATGATTAGGTATTTGTTGGCAGGCTGGTTCAGCACATTTTTCCTAAAAGATTTCGACGCGTGAGATATTATGGCCTTCAAGCGACAGTGAGCTTTAAGAAGTGATATGAAGTGATAGCAGGGATAGCAGGAGACTTGGTGGATGCAATGATGAGCTACAGCAAACGTATCAGCTATGTAGAGTTTTTCGAAGAGGTAACAGGTCGTAATCCCTTAAAATATGTGTTTCGTTGGAGAGGGATGGAGTTGGTTCGGATCTCCCACCCAAAGCATGGTGTATTCTTCGATTTATTTGTTTCAGATAGTGGTAATTGATCTGGTTTTTGTTCTTCAGTATGTGGTGACATGCTCTTGTGTCATAGGCTCCATCAGTACTGACTTGCTGTTATTTCGTCGTAATGTGTTAAGCAATATAGGTAAAACCTCATTGTTACCCACAAAAACTAGGCTAACTTCTGCAGCAATAACCTCATGAGTAGACAAATCAACGGCAAGATGGAGTTTGCACCAGATACAACGCTTTTCCTTTGCGTGTTTATGCGTTTTCCATTCACCTTCGTCGTATACTTTTAGGAATGTGGCATCAATAACGACGTAGGCGACAACTCCTTAACTAAGCAAACGGTACTTAACTTCTACGTTCTTCAAACGCATTACTAATGTAGGGGTTTGTAGGGGATTTCAGCGGGACATTCATCAACGTAAAAACTGAACATGAGAAAGCACTTTTAATCCACGAAGTGGGAGCTTGAAAATACCTTTCACTATCAGTGCCATTTCAATCGCGGTATCTGAGAATATAAACCACGGGCACAATGACCGTGATGCTTTAAACAAGGCAATGCCTTAATGGCAGGGTCGTCTATCCAGCAAGTGACTGAGTTACGGTTTACTAATGCTTGATTATAGTGTTTCCAGTTGCTGATCTTGTGCTTTCCCTTTCCCATCATCACCTCCCGCTGAACTCCATTGATGATCTTATCGTAGGAATTGCAATTAATTCAGATAGTTGGTGAACAACGCTTATCTATCCCCTTGAAGAAATACTCGTAAAGAAATTAGTTAATTTCCTCACGTAATACACGGAAGAACATGAAATCAAAGGGGATGAAGATCAGGGATCGTCTGATGCTGAGAAAACGATTTAGCATTGATAATAATCCTTGATCGACTTAAAAACATATCCAAAATAAGGTATTTTAGACCACACGAAGTGGGGGTACTTTATGGTTAATCTGATTATTGGATTCATTACTTATACGTTCCAACAGAAGGAATTTTAGTCGTAAAATTACTCGGTTTAAACAACGTTTATACAGATCTGAGGCTAGTTAAGCATTGAACGTTAGTCGCGAAAGTTTTCAAATTGGAACGACTGACCTAAATCGGATTCTCGGATCAACTGCATCACTGCTTGAAGCGCATTGCGGCTTTTACCTGTAACTCGTAATTGATCACCTAGAATTTGAGCCTGTACCTTAATCTTTTCCTCTTTAATCTTCTTGATAATCTTTTTGGCGATCGGGATTTCAATGCCGCTCTTAAAATGAATATTTTGATGACATGTTTTACCCGTAAGGATACGCTCCTTTGGAGACATAGAATGAGCGGAAACCCCTCTTTTTACTAAATTACTACGTAAGATAGTGACCATTTGGTCTACCTGAAAAGCAGACTCTGCAGATACCTTAACGACCTCTTTGTGGAGTTCGAAATTGGCCTCAATTCCACGAAAGTCAAAACGTGTTAACAGTTCACGTTTTGAATTATTAACGGCATTTCTTACCTCGACGTTATCAATCTCTGATACGATGTCGAAAGAATACATATTCTTATCCTAATATTTACTTAAGAAAGTACTAAAATTGTACTTTAATTTGACTTAGGGCTATTGATCCTTGCTGTACAAAACGCGTTCAACACTACAACGGCCTAAATTTAGATAGTAACTGCAACACTTACTAGTGTAACGTGGAAAATAAAGCCAACTACCAAAAGTTGTACCCTCTCATTTTCAAAGAAACAAACAATACTACCATGAATTATTATCAGTTGGCCACGGTAAGAAGATAGCAAATACAGCCCTTTTGGAGAGGGAAATTACAATCTACGATATCGCAAAAACAATCAAGTGCCATTGTTCCTCAGTTATCGAGAACTGAAAAGGTACAGTAATAACTGTGCTTATTACCCTAAAATTGCTCAAGATCTACTGACGTATAATCGACAACGAGCAAAAAAATATAAGATACAACAAATTAAAGAGATTTTATTCATCTGCTAATTCTAAACCATTGGAGTCTTGAGCAGATATCACACGAATGGTCATGTATTCAAGCGCCCTCCGTCAAGTGAAATGCACAGGTGTTATTTCTCAAATATAGGAACTAATCATAATTCCTACGCTTAGTTCATCATGGAGTTAAGTGGAGGATGATGATGGGAAAGGGAAAGCACAAGATCAGCAACTGGAAACACTATAATCAAGCATTAGTAAACCGAGGTTCACTCATCGTCAGGCAAGGCTGATAGGGATTACCTTCGTTGATTCGTTCAAGCTACAGGTTTGTCACAACCTACGTATTCTCAGACATCAAGTTTTTAAAGGTACCGTGAAGCGAGGAAAAGGAACCATGGGGTGGTTCTATGGCTTCAAATTATACCTTATTATCAATGACCAAGGTGGCATTATCTCAGTCAAAGTGACGACGGCTAACGTGGATGATAGAAAGCCTGTGTCGGAAAAGTCTAACGAGATCTGGGTTGTTTATACGGAGACAAAGGTTATATCAATGGTCCATCAGAGGGGGAACATGCAGACAAGGGAGTGATATTGATAACGGGTGTAAAAAAATATGAAACCCAAACTGATGAAACTTTAGGACCTCCTTACTGCTCCGGAAACGATTTATGGCAACGTGGTTGTATTAGTTTTAGGGTCAACTAGCTGGCGGGGCTCATCGCGTATTCATTTCAACCAAAGAAGCTAAGCATCAATATGACTTGGCTTGATAAGCAAGCGCTTATGCAGATCTGAGGTTAACCCAATATAAGATAAATGGGAAAAGTACAGTCTATAAGTTAAGGAAAGAGCGCTGATCCATTGACGAGATGTTTTATCAGCATGTGGACTATGCCAATTTATTTTAATATAGCTATATTGCCTTCATTACAAGTAAAGATCAATCATCGGCATAAGAAATATGTGGGGTTTAATCATTCTGCCGTTCTTTCAAAAGAAATGGTATTAATAGCTGATTGGAACGTGTCTGCACTGCAGATTTGAATTCAGGCAATAATAGTAACTGTACTATGTAGAAGTTGTTTTATCATTATATCTAAAGGGTAAACGTGTTGTATTTTTGGAAACGTGAAATTTGAAGATACTGGACTTACTTTGATTTATCCATGAATTAGAAAAATACATCTAAATTTAATCTTCTTTGTAGTTTTTTAGGCCTACCTATCTATAAATACGCAGCAATTGATGTGTTAAGTCGTACCCAATATCTAGGGTGTGTTGATATTTGCTGAGTTTTTCTCGATCAGCATGGTTAAGTGTTATAATCACTTCGCTAAAAATACTCTAATCTACAACACCATGCCTAGAACCTTGTTAACTGATAATTGCTGGGAACTGTTGCTCCGACTCATGAGGAGCGCTGATCGTGTTTATGACCAGCCAGAACATAGAATGATTTTTGAAGGTCTCCTTTATCGGATGTGAACGGATATTTCATGGCGAAATTTACTACGTTTATTTGGAGAGTGGATCAGAGCATATCAACGGTTAACTCTTTGATTTAAAAGAGCTATTTTAGGATAACTCTTCACAGAATCATCTAAAATATCTGACTTTGAATGGATCCTTATTGATGCTTAAATTGCTCGAAAATATCAACACAGTACAGGTGTAACGGCTCCATACCATATAGCAAATATGGAGAAAGCTGTGGCGATAATGTGATAAAGATTCACCTTAACTGTAGACAGTTATAAATTTTCTATCTACTTCAAGTTATCAGAAAGACAAAGACATGATATTGTTCACAGAGAAAGTTTTGTAGACTACCTGACCGAAGTCAATACGATTGTTGCTGATAAAGGTCATGACAGCACGTCATTCAGAAAATATCTAGATATTGAAGGTGAAGAGAGTGTCATTGCTAAGTAAAATTATGGGCAGATATCGATAAAAGTGATATAGACTGGTTTCTCTATAAGTATCGTTATTGAGTAGAAAACGCCTTTTGGCGAATGAAACCATATCATTTATTTGCAACTAGATATGATAAATTGGAAAGAAATTATGTCAGCATGGTATCACTGACATTTATGGTAATGTGGCTACCGTTGTATTGTTGAACGAGTTTTGTACAGCAAAGATCAATAGTACCTGTTGCCATCGTTGTGAAATAGACAGGAAGCAAAATGAAAAAAACTGAAAAGTTTGCCAACAGCAGACAAGTAATAGTTTATATCGCTGAACGGTTTCCGAAGTGTTTCACTCTTGGAAGTGAAGTCCGTCCACTGAAAATTGGTATTTTTCAAGATTTGTCTGTAAGACTTGCTGATGATCCAAAGGTAAGTAAAACTCAGCTTCGTGGGGCACTACGTCAATACACATCGTCTTGGCGTTACCTGTCTGGCGCAAAAGTAGGAGCAATCCGTGTTGATCTAGATGGCAAGGATTGTGGTAAGCTAGAGGAAGATCACATTGAGCATGCTAAGACTTCGTTAGCTGAAAGTAAAGCGCGTGCTTCAGAACGTCGTAAAGATAAAGCGATAAAACAAGGCGACAAAGAAGTTAACGGGAAAGTTAATAAAACACCTAAATCTAATGAATCAACCGATAACCAAACAAAGTACCAGCCATCGAAGGGTAAAAATACTAAGCTTAAATAGAGAGTTATCAGAAGATCAGGTCGAACTGATGATTGAAGGTATTCTTGTAGGTAAGGCTGTTAATGTTAATATGGGCAGTGGTAAGGTTCCAGCTAAGATTGTAGAACTTAATAAAGATGAGGTGCGCGTACGTTTATCCAATGGTTTGACCATGCTAGTAAAAGCGAAGCACCTCAGTTCATTATGAGGATCCTTGACGTATGACATCTACCTCTCGGATTTGTTTTCCTGTGATCGCTGTCAGCATTATGCTGGCAGCCTTTGCCCATTCCTTAGAGACACAATATGACACCACTTACTTACCTATACTGGTGTCTGAACCGCAACACAAGATTGCTAGCAAGCGAATAACCCATCGTTTTGAGAAATTTCACTATAAGAAGTTCACGCTTGATGATGACTTTTCTGCAGGTATTTTTAACCGTTATTTAAGAGCACTGGATTATAATAGGCTATTTTTGACACAACAAGAGATCAATTTGTTCTCAAAATGGAGACTTGAGTTTGATGATCAATTACGTGTTGGGGATACCCTTGCTGCGTATGATATTTTCAATGTGTCACTCCAAAAACATTTGGAACGTTATAGGTATGCTTTGTCATTGCTGGATACTGAAATTACATTTGATGTTTCTGAAACAATGATCGTTGATCGTAGTGAGCAATCTTGGGCAAAAAATGAAGCGGAGCTTAATGAAATATGGCGTCAGCGCGTTAAAAACGATGCTTTGAATCTAAAACTAGTCGGTAAAGAATGGACAGAAATTTATGATACATTGAGAAAACGTTATAATAATATATTAAAGCGTTTCACTCAAACTAAGAGTGAAGATGTCTTTCAGATTTATCTGAACTCCTTTTCTCGTGAAATTGATCCTCATACCAGTTACCTTTCTCCTCGCAATGCTGAGCAATTCCAATCAGAGATGAACCTATCTCTTGAAGGAATTGGTGCAGTTCTTCAAGTTGAAGATGATTACATAGTGATTCGCTCTCTAGTTGCGGGTGGCCCTGCGTCTAGTTCACAAAAATTGTCACCAGGTGATCGTATCATTGGTATTGGTCAGAGTGATAAAAAAGTCGTTGATGTGATTGGTTGGCGTTTAGACGATGTAGTTCAACTCATTAAAGGTACAAAAGGTAGTAAGGTTCAACTTGAAATATCCCCAGAAGGAGTAAATTCAAAAAGTCATAAGGTAATACTTATTCGTGATAAGATTCGATTGGAAGATCGTGCGGTAAAATCAGAAATTATCGACGAAGGGGTAGAAAAGATCGGTGTTATATCTGCGCATAGCTTCTATGTTGGTTTGGCAGAAGACACTAAAAAGGAAATTACTAGGTTAAAAAAAGAAAACGTTAGTGGCATTGTGATTGACTTACGCAACAATGGAGGAGGTGCCTTAAGTGAAGCCTCTGCATTTACCGGTTTGTTTATTGAAGGTGGTCCTATTGTGCAAATTCGTGATGGCCATGGACGAGTAGATCTAAACGAAGACAGCGACAAAGTTGTTTACTATGAGGGTCCACTAACTATTCTGATTAACCGTTATTCGGCATCTGCATCTGAAATTTTTTCGGCCGCATTACAAGATTATGGACGCGCAGTTATTTTGGGTGAACAGTCTTTTGGTAAAGGAACTGTTCAGCAACATCGTTCGTTGAACCATATGTACGACTTGTTTGATAAACCTTTGGGTCATGTTCAATACACCATCCAAAAGTTCTATAGGATTAATGGAGGAAGCACGCAAAACCTAGGGGTTATCCCTGATATCAAATTTCCGACCGCGGTTCGTCCAGATGAAACTGGTGAAAGCGTAGAGGAAAATGCACTGCTTTGGGACAATATAGCGCCTGCTGTTTATAGAGTGGTCGAGCATATGGATAAGTTGATAGTATCCTTGGATAAAGTTCACAAGTCACGTATAAGGAAAGATGCTGAATTTGGTTTCATCTTAGAAGACATAGCTCGATCCAAAGAGATAAAAAATGGAACTGTAATATCTTTAAACGAAAAAACTCGGATTAATGAGCGCAAAGATGCTGAACTCAAACGTTTAGAGCGTTTAAATAATCGACAAATAACTTTGGGTAAAGAGCCATTTATAACCTTGGATGAAGTTCCAAGTAATTATGAGGAACCTGATGCTTATTTGAATGAGGCGGCAGCAATTACTTTGGACTTGGCAAAATTACGCAATAGGTAGCACTATCACATAGAAGTGATTGTGTAAGGTATTGACCTTTTGTTGTATTTACTGGAATCGCATTTGCGAGTCATAGTGACAAGTCACGTTAAGCCTGAATTTAGATAATAACTCAGAGACTTATGGTCTAGCGAGGCATTGTTGATTAAATTATACATTTACAATGTCTTTTTGCGACTGATAATTGGATTAAAACGATCAGATCGAGATCTGAGTATAGTAGTTCATTTCTTATGCGCAGCTCAGGTTAATTACGTGAATGAAATTGCTAAATTTCATAAAAAACTAGTTTTAGACTTATTGAAAAATATAAAAAATACATGTTTAGTGTAGGGTAAGGTGTCGTTATGAAGAAAAATACTATTATTATTGATGGATATTACACAGGCAGCTTGTACGCACCCAACTTGACCTTTAGGCTAGCATGTTCAATCACGTGCAGTAGTCCAGTGTGATCGTTGATATCTTAAAACCGTCGTTTAAAGAACACGATTATACCTCGAACTTCATATTTGATGGAGACAAGGACACCCTGCACACACACGATCGTGTTTTGGATCCGAATTACCATCATGCTGGGGGCGGAAAGTGGTGTCGATTTGAGTGAAGAGCTGTGCATTGTGTTTGAATTATTTTCCAATGACGCGTTACTGCTCGATAGCCGTAAATCAAAAGCTAAAATAAACGATGTCCTAAAGTCAAAGATCTTATTAGCAGAGAAGCAGCAATATTTCACGATCATCTAGACCCTTTAAGACTGGTTGGGAGGCCTAGATCATATGCATTGACCTCTGTCGTTTTCAAACCAATCGACAGCATGGCCTCCAAACGGTCTGTACCTTTGTGATAGCTCCGATGACTGTTTCTCTGCCACGCACAGTTTGCTGGATAAAGATAATCTGTTTGGCAAAAAGAACACCAACATTCTGTTGCAATCTTATTTGTCCGAGGCTTAGTACATCGTCAATGACGTTAGTCATGACGGGCAGCATAGCATCACTGATGTATGGTACACAAATCGCACGCGATTTGTGCGTATTAAGCAGATCTTAGAAGACCGCGTGCTGCTCACGCCATCGAATGCACCCGTTATACAGTTATCTCAATACGTGATTGAGAGTTTAAAGGATCTAGGGATCCACAACGCCGTTAACAGCAGAACTGCATAAGCGTTTTCTTATTAAACCTAGTCATCTTTGAAGCTCGGTTTCTTTGGTTGAAATGAATATGCGATAAACCCCGCTAGCAAGTTGACTATAAAGCAGATGCAATTACGGTGCCGAGAATGGTCGATTTGGGATATAGTTTTTACACCCGTTATCAGTGTCACTCCCTTGTCTGAAAGTGCCTGCTCCAATGGACTAGAAATATAACTCTTATCTCCGTATAAATACCCAAAGCTCGTCAACCCTTTCCGATGCAAGCTATCTATCATCCACGTTAGCCATCATCACTTTGACTGAGATAATACCCCTTTACTCATTGATAATAAGCTGTAATTTGAAACCATAGAACCACCCTATCGTTCCTTTTTATTTGTTTCGCAGAACCTTTAAAAACCTGATGTTTGAAAATGCATAGGTTGTAACAAACCTGTAGCTTGGATGAATCAACGAAGGCAATCCCTGTCAGCCTTGCCTGACAGGGAGTGAGGTAAGAGTAAAGGGGAACCAAAACACCTTGCATGAGCTTGAGCATTCTCGGGTAGTTGACTAATTCAGAAAATTTGTTGGTGAGGTATAGGCAAACTAGGTGGATGTAATAAGTTTTAAAGTCTCGATACCCAGATTGATGGAAAGCTATCACTATCGTCATTACTTCGCTAACGGAGAGGCGAGAAGGATTGTTTCTTTGTTTGATGCTGGAAGAAATTAGGTGCTCCTCCAATGTAGGGAGGAAAGTCTGGCAGAAGTCGTCGACATCGACGAAAACAGCATCTAAGTTATTTATGCTTAATTCCTTGTGCAGTCAATAGCAGTCAATAGTTTATTTCAAACAATCAGATCGCGACTTTGGCATTTAGTTTATTTTTTATGCGAAGCTCAAGTTGACTAACTGGTGAGATCGTTCAACAGGAAGAAGTCGATTTATAGCTAATTTTGGCTATCACTAGGAGACTAGTGAGCAGTTATATTTATGTAAACAATCGCTTTGAAGCATTCGGTTAAGTTGTTTAAACCGTACGTAATCACATATCTAAAATTTCCGTGTCATTTAACACATATCTTATGTAAGATTTTAATAGATAAACCATAAAATCTGTCTATAGGTCTGAGATATTTATTAGCAGCTTATAGCTCGTAGAGATCACATAACAAATGAGTGGAATAAACCATGACTGCACGTGACCCTATTGTGCCGATGTTACTTGAAAAAGTTTATCATCTAATTGGTAATAAACTAAGCAATAAACAACAATGCCTTGTAGAAACTTTAGCCAAAAGAATTTTGGCACCTATCTCTGACGATGATTTACAAGAAAGGAATGAATCTGATCTTTATGGTGCTGTTATAAGTCTTTGGCATCATTTAAATACGTTTGAACAATCTAAAATTTTTGTAAAGGTATTTAATCCTACACTTAGTGGTGAAGGTTGGCAATCAACTCATACGATAGTTGAGATTTTAACACCGGATGCGCCTTTCTTAGTAGATTCAGTCCGTATGGCTTTAGGTCGTCTTGATATCACTACACACTTGATGCTAAATGGACCACAGCATGTGGTGAAAGATTCGAAGGGAAATGTCGTCGCCATCGGTGGAGAAGAAGGTGAGTGCCAAACGGTCTTTCATATTGAGATTGACCGAATGAGTAGCAAGGAAGAAATGAATGAGTTAGAAAAAGAACTCACCGAAACGTTGACTGATGTTGCATTAGTTGTGAATGATTGGGTACCCATGAGAGAAAAAGTGAAGTCCCTCATTACCGCACTTAAACAAGATAAGCTGCCTGTTGACAAAGAACGTCAAGAAGAGACTATCGAGTTTCTTCAGTGGATTTGTGAGCACAACTTTACATTTATGGGCTACCAATATTATGTGCTAATCGCAATTAAAGGTGACCACATATTAAAACCTTCTGACGAAGTTGGGTTAGGTCTTGCTAAAAAACTCGATCTTGCACGTCTAAGTATTAAACTCTCAGATATGCCGGAGTCGGCGAGGGCAACAGCACTTCGTAAAGAACTATTGATTATAAATAAAGGAAGTAGTAAGTCTCTTGTGCATCGTCCTGCTTATGTTGATTACATTGGTATTAAACGGTTTGATAAAAAAGGAAATGTAATTGGAGAATATCGTTTCCATGGTCTTTATGCTTCCTCTGCGTATAACCAATCTACGAATAGTATTCCTGTATTGCGAAATAAAGTTCAAAGGATACTTGAAGTCAGTGGTTACTATAAAGGGTCACATTCTTGGAAAGAACTCGCCAACATTATTGAGAATTTTCCACGGGACGAATTATTTCAGTCGACAGAAACTGAAATGTTGAATATTGGGATGGGGATCGTACAAGTGCAAGACAGAGATATGTTACGTATTTTTGTGCGCCGCGATCCGTTTGGACGGTTTTTTTCGTGCATGGTCTACATCGCTCGCGAACGCTATAATACAGAATTTCGCAGTGCAACACAAGCTATTCTCAAACAGTATTTTGGATCAGATAAAGAGGTGGAATTTAACACTTTTTTCTCAGAAAGTCCCTTAGCAAGAACCCACTATATCGTGCGTGTTGATAACAATAACTTTGATATCGACGTAAAAAAACTCGAACAAAACCTAAATGAAGCTGCATCATCTTGGGATGACCGCCTCTATAGTTCGGTAATTTCAAATTTTGGTGAGAATAATGGAACGCCTGTTGCGAAACGTTATACACGGGCATTTCCACGTTCTTATAAAGAAGTGACGTTGCCAGGATCTGCAGTTGCAGACATTGAATGTCTTGAACTTTTAAGCGAAGATAAAAAGCTGGATATGCTTTTTTATCGACCGCAAGAAGAGCCTGTAGCGTCAAGATATGTTCGCTTAAAACTATTTCAGAAAGGAGAAGCTATTCATTTATCTGATGTTATGCCGATGCTGGAAAACTTAGGATTGCGTGTGATTGGTGAATCACCATATAAAGTAGAAACAAGTACGGGCGATGTGTTCTGGATCTTGGATTTTTCGATGTTACACAGCGCAGGGGAAGGATTTGTTTTATCAGAAGCGCGTCATCGATTTCAAGATGCGTTTGCGAAAATTTGGGACGGAATATTAGAAAGTGACGGCTTCAACCGTTTAGTGTTGAATGCAGGTTTGACAGGACGTGAAGTCACGATCCTTCGAAGCTATGCTCGCTATATGCGTCAGGTAGCATTCCCGTTCAGTCAAGCCTATATCGAAGATACTTTGGGGTCTCATGTGAATTTGGCGCAATTGTTGGTGAAACTATTCATTAAACGTTTTGCCCCAGATTCTAAGAGTGAGAAAGAGCAGTGTAAAATTATTCAGTTAATTGAAGATGAGTTAGAACAAGTTGAAAGCTTGGATGACGACCGTATTATTCGTCGCTATATGGAAATGATATGCGCAACTCTACGGACCAACTATTTCCAGAAAGATGCAGTGACGGGTGAATTAAAAGACTATTTTTCATTCAAACTTCAACCATCAAACATTCCGGATATTCCAAAACCTGTCCCTGTGTTTGAGATCTTTGTTTATTCACCGGATATTGAAGGTGTTCACCTTCGTGGTGGTAAGGTTGCACGTGGTGGTTTGCGTTGGTCAGATCGCCAAGAAGACTTTCGTACTGAAGTTCTGGGTTTGGTGAAAGCACAGCAAGTGAAAAATACGGTAATCGTGCCTGTGGGTGCGAAAGGTGGTTTTGTATGTAAGAAACAGTATTTGTTTACTGGACGTGATGACCTTCTTGCAGAAGGTCAACGTTGTTATCGAATCTTCATCCGTGGTCTTCTTGATATAACTGATAACATCGTTGAAGGAAGACTTATTTCTCCGATGAGCGTTGTGCGTTACGATGAAGATGATTCGTATTTGGTTGTTGCAGCAGATAAAGGTACAGCGACCTTCTCGGATTTAGCTAATTCAGTTTCAGAAGAATATAATTTCTGGCAGGGAGATGCATTTGCATCGGGCGGTTCAAATGGCTACGATCACAAGGCGATGGGTATTACCGCGAAAGGTGCGTGGGAATCAGTGAAACGGCACTTCCGTGAAATGGACGTTGATTGCCAGAAAACGGATATCACTTGTGTTGCTATTGGTGACATGTCAGGTGATGTGTTTGGTAACGGCATGTTGCTGTCTAAGCGCATTCGATTGTTAGTGGCATTTAACCATTTGCATATATTTATAGATCCAAATCCTGATTCTTCTACATCTTGGGTTGAGCGTGATCGTTTGTCGAAATTGTCACGTTCAAGCTGGGAAGATTATAATCTAAATTTAATTTCTAAGGGAGGTGGTATATTTTCACGAAAAGCAAAGGCTATTGAACTAACTTCTGAAATTCAGAAAATGCTAAATGTTTACAAGCAAACCATGACGCCAAACGAGTTGATAAAACAGGTTCTCAAAACTAATGTGGATTTGCTTTGGAATGCTGGTATTGGAACCTACGTTAAGTCGGAGAAAGAAACCCATACGGATGTTGGTGACCGTGCTAATGATGCATTGCGTGTGAATGGTAATGAATTGGGTGCTAAGGTTGTCAGTGAGGGTGGAAATTTAGGTGCAACCCAATTAGGACGTATTGAATATGCGATGAAGGGTGGTCGTATAAACACAGATTTTATTGATAACGTAGGTGGTGTTGATTGCTCTGATAACGAGGTTAATATCAAAATACTGCTTAACGGTTTGGTGTCTGATGGAGATCTTACCTATAAACAACGTAATCAGTTATTGACGAGTATGGAGTATGAAGTCTCTAAGATTGTGCTTGATAATGCTTATTGTCAGAGTGAGTCAATATCCGTGACGGCGGCACAGAAGGTTTCTTTGCTCAAAGAGCAAATTCGTTTCATTCACTATCTTGAGAAAGATGGTAAACTGGATCGTGCGATGGAATATTTGCCAGATGACGAGACTCTGGCAGAGCGTCAACTTCATGGGAAAGGGCTAACACGTCCAGAAATTGCTGTGTTGTTGGCGTACGGTAAAATGGCTTTGAAAGAACAGTTAGTGATGGATGATATAACCAATGATCCATATTTTGGTGAATTACTTCCTAGGTACTTTCCTAAAGAGTTACAGCGTAACTATAGGAGCGTAATGGAGTCTCACCCCCTGCGTGGTGAGATCATTGCGACAAGTCTGGCAAACCAAATGTCCAATGAAATGGGCTTCAATTTTGTAACACGTATGCAAGATGAAACTGGATCTGGGGTTAGCGATATAGCATCAGCCTACGCCGTTGCACGTGAAGTGTTCTATTTTAATCAAACATTTGAAGATGTTCGTTTATTGGATAATAAAGTACCAACAGCTGTGCAATATGCAATTCTGTTTCGATGCCGGAGAATGCACCGACGTGCAACGCATTGGATCCTACGTAATAGTATTAAAGGACAAAGTATTAAAGGACAAGTTACATTCTATAAACCCGCAATCAAGAATTTGTCAGATAACCTTGAGACTTATCTTGTACCATCAGAGATCAAGGAGCATGAACAGCAGTCTGCTGAGTATACGAAAAAGGGTGTACCTAAATCTATTGCGGATAAAGTGTCTTCTTTACCCAGTCTATTTGCAGGTTTGGATTTGGCTCAAGTTTCCGATAAACTAGATAAACCCTTTGATGTGGTCGCAAAACTTTACTTTGTTTTGGGTGATACTCTGTCGCTGCATTGGTTCCTTAAACAGATCACTAATCAACCTGTTGATAACCATTGGCAAGCGCTTGCTCGCTCTTCATTCCGAGAAGATTTGGCTTGGCAACAACGTTTATTGACTGGACAAATTTTATCGGGAATGAAAAAAGGCGAATCAGCAGAGCTTGGTTTGGAATCTTGGATGGTTGAAAATGCTGTGAGCGTGGGTCGATGGGAAAGTACCGTAGCCGAATTTAAAGTTGGTTCTGCTCATGAATTTGCTAAATTCTCTGTTGCATTGCGGGAGCTTACACTCCTGAATTTGAAATAGATACACAACGTATTGATTAAACAGCCTTGGTTATAAGTTTCTTCTTGGAGATTACATGATGTACCGCTTAGCGAGGTCGGCAATTTTTCAGTTAGATCCAGAATATGCACATGATTTGGCAATTAAATTTTTTAGGCGTTTTACCGGTACACCTCTTGAGATGTTTTATCGACAAAACATACCTTCTCGTCCTGTACAAGTTATGGGACTTCATTTTAAAAACCCAGTAGGTCTTGCGGCGGGCTTAGATAAAAATGGCGAATGTATTGATGCATTCGGTGCGATGGGTTTTGGATTTATTGAAGTAGGAACAGTCACGCCAAAAGCACAGCTAGGTAATGATAAGCCACGGATTTTTCGCGTATTGCCCGCAGAAGGCATAATAAACCGTATGGGTTTCAACAATGTTGGCGTTGATATGCTGGTCGAAAATATTAAAAAGGCGAAGTACAAAGGCATTATTGGGGTTAATATTGGTAAAAACAAGGACACATCACTTGAGAAGTGCAAAGATGATTTTATAATTTGTATGAATAAAGTTTATGATTATGCTGGTTATATTGTTGTAAATATTTCTTCTCCGAACACGCAGGGTCTTCGTTCATTACAATATGGTGAAGCATTTGATGACTTGTTGTGCGCATTAAAATTACGCCAACATGAATTAGCAAAAAATCGCGGAAAGTATGTTCCTGTAGCGTTGAAGATCGCCCCAGATATGACGGAAAAAGAATTGGTACAAGTTGCTGATGCCTTAGTTCGTCACAAGATTGATGGTGTTATTGCAACTAACACCACATTGGATCGTTCGATAGTAGCAGGTATGCCACATGCACACGAATCAGGCGGTTTGAGTGGTCGTCCTATTCAAAATAGGAGTACAAATATTATTTGTCGACTTCATCAAGAATTGAACGATAAATTACCAATTATTGGTGTTGGTGGTGTTGATTCAGTGATAGCTGCGAAAGAGAAAATGATGGCAGGTGCAAAGCTGGTTCAGCTTTACACTGGTTTTATTTATCACGGTCCGAAACTGATTAAAAACATCGTACGAAACATTTAATCAGAAAAATTAATAAATTAGTGAGAAAGAGGATAAGTTTATCCCCTTTTTTTTCGTAAAATCTGTATACACTCCTCGAAAGGTTATTTCAAACGCACTAACTACGAGCCAAATTTATACGAAATGCATGAAGCAGGGGTGGGGTGAACACGATGTTGAAACCAAGTAATGTATGGAAGTGGTACTTCGACGCGAATGCACAAGCACTAATGCTTGATTTGGATCTGGATATGGTATTTAAGGTGTCGATTGATAAAAAATATCTTACACCAGACGCTTTTTTTGATGCTCCATTTACTGTTGGTGACGCGTCATTATTTGAGGCTTACGCAGATGTAGTGGGTCATCTTCCTTTATCGAAACCTCGTCGAACAGAACTTGTTTTGAACGCAGTGGCAGCAAACCGCTTCCATAAACCGCTCCTCCCAAAAAGCTGGTTTTTTCATGTACAAGAAGGGAAGATGGCATCAATTGGAGGTTCCCTTCTTGTACTACAAACCGATTTCGGTAATGAAGTGTTTCTAGTGATAGAAAATGTAGGTGCAGCATCATTATGTATGCATACAAGCGAGTCGCCGTTGAGGCTAACTGAAACAAAAGAAATGTGGTTTTGTGAAACTATAAAAGTGATGAATAATCGGTTATCTCCATATCAACAAAAATACGATAACGGTAGCCGTCATTATGCATTAGTGGGTTGATATAGCTAAATAATTATAATGTGATCTAATGTGCAAATGGCTTGTAGTTTAGATTTTCGTCAGCGAGTTTTTACTTACTTAAAGAAGAACAAGAATTAATGTTCAAACAAACAAGCGTTAATTTTGATGTTGGAATGTGGACTTTATTTCGTTGGGCTAAATAAGATAGAGCCTTGTCGTAGCCGACATAAACCTGCTACAAAAATTTATGAGAGTATTCTACTTAAGGATGTAGAGGAGTTTTCTGATGATTACCATGGGTAGCGGAACACAACGCCTTAATGTCACGCAACCTGCGATTCACTATGCATTGAAGCGCCTCAATATCACCTTTAAAAACTCTATTTTACCATAAAGCTTGTAAACAAAAACGGCAAGACTTCAGCGAAAAAATAGAGAAATATCAAGAAGAAGGTAGATCCATCATCTACTTAACCTGAACTGAGCATAATAAATAAATTAAATGCCAAAGTTACGATCTGATCGTTTAAAAAACTATTGACTGCATAAGAACTTTGGTATGAATAACTTAGACGCTGTTCTCGTCCATGTCGCTGACTTCTGCCAAACTTTCCTCCCTGCATGGAAAAAACACCTCATTTCTTCCGGTATCTAACAAAGAAACAAATCTTCTCACCTCTCCGTTAGCGAAGTGATGACGATAGTGATAACTTTCCATCAATCTAGGTATCAAAACTTCAAAACCTATTACATCCACTTTGTTTGTCGCGACCTCACCAACGAATTTCCTGAATTAGTCAGCTACACGCGAATAGTTAAGCTCATGCAAGGTGTTTTGGTTCCGTTTTGCTCTTATCTCACTCACTATCAGGCACTGCAGATAGGGATTGCCTTCGTCAATTCATCTAAGCTACAGGTTTGTCACAACTTACGCATTCTCAGACATCAGGTTTTTAAATGTACCGCGAAGCTAGGAAAAGGAACGATGTGGTGGTTATACGGCTTCACATTACAGCTTATTATCAATGACCAAGGTGGCATTATATCGGTCAAAGTAACGACGGCTAACGTGGATGATAGAAAATCTGTGTCGGAAATGGCTGACGAGCTTTGGGGATGTTTATACGGAGACACAGGTTATATCTCTGTTCCATTGACGAGCTGTTTTATCAGCCCGTGGCTTATGCCAATTTATTTTTATCTAGCTATAGTTAGTTCGGATCGTCAAACTAATTTTTTTAATTGAAAAACGTTCATGATCTTACCTTAGTCACTATACCTTAATGTCGGAGAAATAGCTCAGTGTAGTCGAGGAGATCTAAATAATTCTTCTGTTGACGAATTGAGTTAACTGTGATGAATTCGGGTATAATTATCCGAAGTGTTCCTCAGAATTTATCCCCATGAATCAATATTTAGCAATTACCTCCCACTGTCTCGAAAACCTATTAGCAGAAGAACTCGAACAATTGGGTGCCAGTAACATTAAACCCGTTAACGCGGGAGTTCGTTTTCTGGCTGATCAACAGACTCTTTATACTTGCTGTCTTTGGAGCCGTACAGCATCGCGTTTCATTTTTATTTTAAGCGAGTTTGATGTTCGTGATGACATGGATTTGTATTCGGGAGCTTTTGCTATTAACTGGCCACAATACTTCAGTTCGGAAAAACGTATCATTGTTGATTTCAAGGGTACTAACCAAAAAATACGGAATAGCCAATACGGTGCATTGAAAGTAAAAGATGCCATTATAGACTGCTTTCTAAAGATAGCTTCTGATCGTCCTAGCATTGATCGTGAGCAACCTGATCTTCGTATTTACATGCGTCTGTTTGGCCAAAAAGGCCTGTTGGGTATTGATATGGTTGGTGGTAGTTTGCACCAACGTGGTTATCGTACTGAAGCAGGTGTCGCCCCTCTTCGTGAAACTCATGCAGCTGGACTAGTTAAAAAAAGTGGTTGGTCATTTGATCACCCATTATTCGACCCTATGTGTGGTTCAGGTACGTTGCTGATTGAAGCAGCAATGATGATTGCACAAATTGCACCAGGTCTTAAACGCAAACGTTGGAGCTTTGAATCTCTTAAATCATTTAATCGTGAAAAGTGGATGGAAGTCCACGCACGTGCGACCTTTCAATCACAAAAAAATCGTGTGACCTGTGGGACACACTTCTTTGGTTTTGATAATGACGCTCGTGTCCTAGAAATAGCAAAGTCTAACGCACAACGTGCTGGTGTGTTGGATCTTATCCAGTTTGAACTGTGTGACACGTCAACGATGACTAAGCCTGTTGGATTTGAGACTGGTCATATTATCTGTAATCCACCATATGGTAAACGTTTGGGTAGCACGATTGGTCTGATCTCATTATATACGCAACTTGGTGTGCAATTAAAAACAAAATTTAAAGGATCTATTGCCTCTATCTATTCTGGATCAGATGAATTGCTTAGCTGTCTACGTATGCGTGCAAATAGCAATTATAAGCTGCGTAATGGTGCGCTGGACTGTGTTATGAAAACTTATCAGATTACAGCGCGTGGCGAGGAGATAACTGATACAGGTTCAAAAACGTATTCTTCCAATATGGCATCTGGGTTTTCTAACCGTCTGCGTAAAAAAGTACAAAAGTTGGATAAATGGGCAAAACGACAAGGTATCGAATGCTACCGCTTGTATGATGCTGATTTGCCTGAATACAACGTTGCGATTGACCGTTATAAAGATTTTATTGTGATCCAAGAATACGTTGCCCCAAAAGAGGTGCCAGCAGCAAAAGCACGTCTTCGACTGCAAGACATCGTTCGTGAAATCATTAATGTAACCAGCATCAATGAAAACAATATAATTATGAAAGTACGTGAAAAGAAAAAAGGTAATAACCAATATCAAAAACTTAGCACTGCAAAACGATTTTTGGAGGTCGTTGAGTACGGGGTGAATCTAGAGGTTAACTTAGAAGATTATTTGGATACAGGTTTATTCTTAGATAACCGTAATATACGCAAAATGTTAGGAGAAAAAGCAAAAGGTAAAGATTTCCTTAATTTGTTTGGGTATACCGGAACGGCCACTGTGTATGCTGCAGTTGGTGGTGCAAAGTCAACCACAACGGTTGATATGTCGAAGACTTATCTGGCATGGGCTGAACGTAACATGAAGTTCAACGGAAAAGTAGGGCGTCAACATCGGTTTATTCAAGCGGATTGCTTGAAGTGGCTTTCAAAGGCTTATGGTCAGTATGGCTTGATCTTTATTGATCCACCAACGTTTTCTAACTCTAAGCGTATGAAAGTCACTTTTGATGTACAACGTGATTATCTGAACTTGATGTGGTATTTAAAGCGTTTGCTGTGCCCGAATGGCGAGATTATATTTTCAAATAACAAGCATAACTTTAAAATGAATTTAAAGTTATTAAATGAATTAGGACTGTTTGGACAAAATATTAGTGAACGTTCAATTCCCTTTGACTTTGAGCGTAACAAACAAATGCACAACTGCTGGATTATCACGCACAAGGACGGTTAATGACTTAATCCGTGAAAGGCTGTCATCGTTGTGAGAACTCATTCACACTTTATCAACTAGTGGGTAATATCACTTCCTTAATACGTTTTTGGTATCGCATTTTATGACATGCTTTTCTTACGTTAAGGCATCACCACTACCAGTGGTTTTTCTTTGAAATAAAGACGGATTAGTTGTCAAATAATTAACCTTTCGATTCATTAGCACTATAAATAGGGTTATATAAACATGGTATTAATTAGTATCACCAACGCACAATTAGCATACGGCGATAACCCGTTACTTGATAAAGCAGACTTTGTTCTTCAACCTAGTGAAAGGGTGTGTTTGGTTGGTCGAAATGGTGCTGGAAAATCAACACTAATGAAGGTACTTCATGCTACTGTTCAGCTTGATGATGGTAGTGTAAACCGTCAAAAAGACTTAAAAATATCTCTCCTTGAGCAGGATCCTCCGTGTAATGCTGCAGGTGCAGTGGTGGATTTTGTTGCTGAAGGTTTGGCAGAAGCATGGGTGCTCCTCAAGAAATATCATGAGTTGATTGAAGTTATACAAACGGACTCTAGTAAAAAAAACATTAATAACTTAGCTCGAGTGCAAGACCGACTGGATCAAAGTGGTGGATGGCATTTGGAGAATAAGATCACAGTGGTGCTGGATGCACTTCAGTTGGATGGCAATAAAAAATTGAGGGAACTGTCTGGTGGCGGGCAACGTAAATCCGCGTTGGCGAGGGCATTGGTTTGTGAATCGGATATACTGTTACTGGATGAACCTACTAACCACTTGGACGTTACGACGATCATGTGGTTAGAAATATTTCTTAAAAACTTTAAAGGTGCCATTGTTTTTATTTCGCATGACCGTGCATTTATCCGTGCAATGGCTACTCGGATCGTTGACCTTGATCGGGGTATATTGACATCTTGGCCTAGTAATTATGAAAAGTATCTTGAGGGAAAAGAAGAATCTTTACGCGTTGAGGCGGAACAACATATTGAATTTGATAAGAAACTTGCTCTAGAAGAGACATGGTTCCGTCAAGGTATCAAAGCACGTCGAACCCGTAATGAAGGGCGCGTTCGTATGTTAAAACGACTACGCCAGGAACGTACCGATCGGGTGGAAACATTGGGTAATGCTACTATTCTACTAGAGGATGCATCAAAGTCTGGTAAAATTGTATTTGAAGCAAGTAACATTAGTTATCACTGGGACGATAAACTACTAATTGAAAATTTTAGCTTTAATGTAATGCGTGGAGATCGTATTGCGCTGATTGGTCCCAATGGGTGTGGTAAGAGTACCTTGCTAAAAATTATGTTGCAGAAACTCGAAGTTATTTCTGGTAAATTTCGGGTTGGCACCAAACTAAAACTCGCTTACTTTGATCAATACCGAGAAAAGCTAGATCCAGAAAAAACAGTGATAGATAACCTTGCTGAAGGTAAATTAGAAGTAGAAGTGGGTGGTCACAAACGTCACATACTGGGCTACTTACAAGATTTTCTGTTTCATCCTCGTCGTGCTCGAACTTTGGTTAAAGCGCTTTCTGGTGGCGAGAAAAATAGATTGTTACTTGCCCGCTTATTCTTGGAACCTGCGAACTTACTGGTACTTGATGAACCAACTAATGATTTAGATATCGAAACACTGGAACTTTTAGAAGAATTGCTTGCCAACTATCAGGGTACATTACTATTGGTGAGCCATGATCGTCAATTCGTTGATAACACAGTTACCTACAGTTGGGTGTTCGAAGGTGATGGTATTATTCGTGAATTTGCGGGGGGTTATCACGACGCAATGCAGCAACGTGATAACTATCTGAAGGTAATTGGAAATGAGAAACTTCAAAAATTTAAAGATCCATCAACTTCAGAAACGTTTGAAAAATCGCGCGTGGTTAATCATCCACCGAAAAAACTGTCTAACAAGTTACAAAGAGAGTTAGATGGTCTTCCACAACTTCTTGAAAACTTAGAAAACAATATTCTACAAATTCAAAAATTGGTAAACGATCCTGCGTTCTTCCAGCGGAGTAATGAAGAAACTCAGCCTGTACTTCAACGATTGAGTGAAACTGAGGCAGAATTGCAAGTCGCGTTTGAACGATGGGAAGAGCTAGAAGGGATATAAAAGGAATCGTAATGCAGTTCAATAAATATAAATTTTCTGCTGTTGCCTCCATAGTAGCTTGTGTGTCAGCATTTTCGAATGCTGCCTTTTATGATGTTGAAAGATTAGATAATACTTCGGTAAGTGAATCATCAATAGCAACAGCTATTTCCCCAAATGGTTCTAGAATCACAATCGAAGTACTTCGTGGATCGGTAGGGTTGAACTATTCTGAAGAGTTGCCACGAATGACTGATTTCAAACACTATCAAAATAGCTTTAAAAACTTAAAAAACTATTGTTTGACTTATTTGAGTTATACTACCTGTGGTTCTTGGGCAGAGGAACAGTGGTATGGACTTAAAAATACAGGAGAAATATGTGATAGCGAAGACCCAGAGCAAGTTTGTGCAGGTGGTTTGAAAAAAGAAGTTGATGCTTGGCACAATGGTTACACAAGTAATAGTATTGCTTGGTTGGATGGCAACCGTGTAAAATTGGGCAAACTAACGCATTTGGAGCTATATACACGTTAAACATAGCCATTGTTTTTGGTTCCTCGTCAGTCGCCAGTATGGCAGATTCAGGAAGCAGGGATAAAGTTCCTGAAGGATCGAACCTTTTAAACCTTAATAGCTGCATCTCTCCGATAAATTATAGTGAACGTGCATGTCAGTACTATCAATTTGCAAACCAAGCGTCAGTTTGGTTACAGGGACTTGGTGTTTCTCAACCTAATAATGCTCGCATTATCGCAAACTTTCCGAGCGGTACTACAGCCAATGGTGGCAAGACAGCCCAAGCGACAGTAAGAGCAGCTGCACTTACTAGTAGGTTTGGTGATCCTGTTATGGTGGGTTTTAATACTTACAATTACGGTAGCGTTTTTTATGCTCGTGCAGTAAAGTTTATACCTGTTTCAGATTTTAGTACTTGTATTTCCGATTTAAAAACTGATGCGAGCCAACGTTGCTGGACAATAGCATTGATTCCAGGGATCGAAATCCGACAAGGGCAAGTTGGAGATATTATTTATAGTTATACCGAGGCTAATGATATTAACCAAAATGGCATAGTGGTCGGTGTAGTTAAAAATCGCCGGAAATTTAATGGTACGTATGCTGAAAACGTTTTTATTAACGAAGGATCATCAACAAGTATTTTAGGTGTATCAAATAGTCCACTATTTTTTAATGGTTACGCTGCGACAGCGTCAGCTATTAACAATGCAAATGAACTTGTCGGTAAAGTGGATATAGAAACAGCACGTGATCGTGCACGACGTCAACGAGGTTACATTTACCTGTATGGCTCAGCAGCGACTTATCTAGCTTTAATAACACACGTGGTTGGTTGCTTGATGATTTAACTAATGATAATAATACATCTAGTTACAACAACAAATTCCGTGTAGCTGAAGCATTTGATATTGCCGCATCAGCATTTTTTTGTGCGACTGGCTATAGTTCATCTGCAAAAAATGCATTGTGTAATGATCACGAAGAGCTGGTAGCCGTTAAATTGACACGTGGCTTTGGTAATATCATTCTTCGGATAGATGATATGTTAAATATAAATCGTAGTGGTGGTTGTGTAGGTGTGATGGGTCTTGGATTGCTGATGTTTTCTGCTTTTCTCCGACGGAGAAAAGTTTTTTAGCCAGTTATCACATTTTTTCTAGGATTAATCATCAACTACTTGATTATTTTTTAAACATGCGTGACTCTTAATTGGTGTGGTTAGTACAAGTTTTACTCTTATGAACTCTTTATTTTAAGGTAATTACGTCACAATATATGAGGCGGTAATATGAAAAGACAGAAGCGAGATCGTTTAGAACGCGCACAGTCCAAAGGGTATCAAGCCGGAGTGAATGGTCGATCCTCTGAGGCATGCCCTTATCACAATATAGATACTCGTTGCCAATGGTTAGGAGGTTGGCGCGATGGGAGAGATATAAAAACAACGAACATGAAATAATGAAGGCCTTTTAAACATCTTAACTTATAAACTTCATCATAGGTAAATGCTATCGTTTGTAAGTGTTTAGAGCTGACGGAATCTTACTAATACTAACGCTCTTTAAGCTGGATGGTTTTTTGCCATGAATTCAGGTCTGAAGTGCGATACTTCCCAATGAAGTCGCTAATGCCATTGCTTTAAAAATAACGGCATGCTGCTTAAATCCTAAATATCGTTTAGGCCGATGATTAATCCTTGTTTGGGTGAAGGTAATCTCTTCATCGGCGACTCTTCTTAAGACTGTTTCTTTCTTTGCGTCCTCTTTCAACAACCAATTAGCATTTTTGTTTTCCCATTGTTTAAGGGTAGGAAAGGTGGATTTCAACATCCAAATCTTTTTCTATCATGTCAAGATGAGTAAATTTCCGAGTATTATCTGGCGTAATCGTAAGGACATGCTTTTTGTATGGTATAAATAACTCAATTATCGCTGCGATGATATCCGATGCCGATTCCGATGCTATTTTTTCGCACTCCATAAAGTGAAATACACAACCTATCGGAGAGCCAGACAGACGGAAATATACTTTCCGTATCCTCTCTTTCTATGGAAATGTGCATGACTTATAAATAGTTAAATTAACTTCAGATCTGCATAAGTCCTTGCTTATCAAGTTGAGTTATCTTGAAGCTCAGCTTCTTTGGTTGAAATGAATACGCGATGAAGCCTGCCAGCAAGTTGACCATAAATCTGATACAACTACGGTGCCGAGAATGCTCGATTTGGGATATGTTTTTAGTTGATCAAAAACAGTTTCAATAATAAATCCTTTCCGGAGTATCAGGTGGTCCTAAGGTTTCATCACTTTTGATTTCATATTTCTTTTCATACCCGTTATTAGTGTCACTCCCTTGTCTGAGAGTTCCCGCTACAATGGACTAGAGATATAACCTTTATCTCTATATAACACCCCCAAAGATCGTCGGCCATTTCCGATATAGGCTTTTTATCATCCACGTTAGCCGTCGTCACTTTGACTGAGATAATGCTCTCTTGGTCATTGATAATAAGCTGTAATTTGAAACCATAGAACCACCCCATCGTTCCTTTTTCTCTGTTTCGCAGAACCTTTAAAAACCTGATGTTTGAAAATGCATAGGTTGTAACAAACCTGTAGCTTGGATGAATCAACGAAGGCAATCCCTGTCGGCCTTGCCTGCCTGTGAGTGAGGTAAGAGCAAAGCGGAGCTAGAACACCTTGCATGAGCTTTAGCATTCGCGTGTAGCTTATTAATTCAGGAAATGCGTTGGTGAGGTCGCGACACACAAAGTGGATGTAATAGGTTTTGAAGTTTTGATACCTAGATTGATGGAAAGTTATCACTTCGCTAATGGAGAGGTGAGAAGGTTTGTTTCTTTGTTTGATATCGGAAGAAATGAGGTGTTTTTTCCATGCAGGAAGGAAAGCTTGGCAGAAGTCGTCGACATCGACGAAAACAGTGTTTAAGTTATTCATGCCCAACTCTTTATGTAGTCAATGGTTTTTTTTAAACGGTCAGATCATCATGGAGTTAAGTAGGAGGTGATGATGGAAAAGGTATTTTCAAGATCCCACTTCGTGGATTAGAAGGCTTTCTCAATTTAGTTTTTACGTTGATGAATATCCTACTGAAATCCCCTACATATACCTGTATTAGTAGGCTTTCTAAGACCGTAAAAGTTAAGTACCGTTTGCCGAGGAGAGGAGCAGTCGAACACGTCATTATTGATGCTACAGACATAAAAGTATAGGTCGAAGGTGCATAGAAAACTCGTAAACAGGGTCAGGAGGAGAGGTGTATCTGGCGCAAACGTCATCGTGCCGTTGATGTGTCTACTCATGAGATTATTGCTGCAGAAGTTAACCTAGTTTCTTTGGGTGATAATGAGTTTTTACCTATATTGCTTAACCTATTGCGATGAAAGATACAGCAAGTTAGTGCTGATGGAGCCTATGCTATAAAAGCATGTCACCTCGTACTAAAAAATAAAGTAATAATATCCAATATTCTACTTTGAAGAAACGTAGGGGATTAGGAGGAAGGGCATCCTAGACATGAAGCTGTAAAGGCATTAGTAAGAAGATAAATTAGCGGAGTTGGAAAAGGACAGGGTTTATCACAAACGCTCTTTAGCAGAGACAGCAATGTTTCGCTATAAACAGTTGCTCCGTCCTAGATTCACTCTACGTGATTACAATGCTTAAGCGCTAGCAAATGTAAAAGTGATAAACAAGGTTATAAGACTCGGTATATCTGTTCGCCAGCAGACGAATGAAGACTGTAAAGAAGATTGTGATCAGTGTGTTGTAGGCCTAATTATATCAAATATACCGAGTATATTTACCCTGTAAAACTCATTTTACATAGCTAATAAGCGACTAAGGTCTTTTTTGAGCGAAGCCAGTTTCTTGTGGGTATTCTGAGAACGATCTACTTCACCAAGTAAATATTCGATAGTATAAGACAAGGTTGCATCGAGGTTATGAGCTTTTGTTGATAACTTTTCCCACACTTTAAAATCGAGATCTATGGATTTCTTACGTGTATGTTCCTGTTCCGCATTGAAATACCGCTTACGCTTGGCACGAATCGCTTGTTTAAGTTTTTTATCAAGCTTTGGCGCCATATATTCACTTATCCATTCAACCACTTTGGTGGGCTCATGTTTAAATGACAACAAGGTGTTGGTTATCGCTTGTATTTCACTATTATTAATATATCTCGTAACGTTGCTACCTTCGTTGTATTTTTTAATCAAATAGGCCCACTTCCATTCAATTTCGAGGTTTTCGAGTTGTTTATATTTCATATTTTTAGTGTTCTAAGTTAAGTGCACTACGAATGTTAAGGACATTATCAGTTTAACAGACTGTTGCTTTTTAAGCAAAGAACAGTTTTTAGTTATCTTTAAATTTAGGTCTGAAGTGCGTCGCTTCCAATCAAGCGTGCTATTATCATTTCTTTAAAAATAACGGGAGGTTGTATAAAACCTAAACATCGCCTAGTCTGATGATTGATTACTTATCCCTGACCAGTTTTAACCTGATTTGCATATAAGAAATGAATTAAATGCACAATCCTCGATCTGATCGTTTGAAAAAAACTATCGACTTCATAAGAACTTATCATAAATAACTTAGATGCTGTTGTCCTCGATGTCGATGACTTCTGCCAGAGTTTCCTCCCTGCATGGGACAAACACCTAATTTCTTCCGGTATTAAACAAAGAAACAAGCCTTCTCACCTCTCCGTTAGCGAAGTGATGACGATAGTGATAACTTTCCATCAATCTAGGTATCAAAACTTCAAAACCTATTACATCCACTTTGTGTGTCGCGACCTCACCAACGAATTTCCTGAATTAGTTAGTTACACGCGAATGCTAAAGCTCATGCAAGGTGTTCTAGTTCCGCTTTGCTCTTACCTC
>NZ_NBYY01000012.1 GCF_002464935.1 Candidatus Enterovibrio escicola | reverse complement strand
CGTCTGCTCAAGTAAAGTGACTTGCTCAGGTGTTGGATAAATACGGTATTTATATGCTTTTTCATTCATAACTCACAATAACACGCTTATTCATGTGAGTTGTATATTAATTTTACAAATTGTGAGTTTTCAAGGCATTGCCTTGACCGCTTACCTCCCCTACCTAAAAGGAAGGGGTTTCACGCGGAGTTTCGATGATTTTGCATTAGATTTTAGTCTTAGTAAGTTAGCTCTTCAAAGTGACGACAAAACCAAATGAAAGGGGGCTGTCCCATTCCAGCATTCGGATTACGTCTTACTCTAAACGCTATTTATTAGCCGGCTCGATACTGTTCCGATTTTATCCTTCAGCTTTTCAAGCACAGCTACAGTCGTCGCCTCAAGATTTTACTACCACTGTCACCAACCAAATTGGTTGGTGACAAGCTTCTTCAGCATATATCGCCCTTGGGCGGGGAGCACCATCACGGTCATCGTAGCCGTGACTTTATCTTTTCGGATACCTCGATTGAAAAGGCACTGCGGGTTGAGAAGCAGGTGAAACGGAAGGTGTTGGTTGTGGAGGGAGGGTATCAGTCACTCTAACGACAGTAACTGGATTGTCATGCTTATTTGCTTTAGCTTGTCGTCTTAATTCATATTCTTTTTCTTTCCCTCTTGCCAATCTTTCTTTTTCTGCTTGCTTTTCTCTTTCTTTTACTCTGTTCATTTTTTTAAAAAAAGCAATACTTTCATCGATAGTACTTTTATCAAAACCCGCATTAAAGTTATTTTCTGGAGTGGTTTGGGTGACTATTTTAGGTTTATCAAACCGAGAAAATGCAAAAATAACAGCACAAATAATCACGGCCAGTCCTATTAATAAGAATGTCCCTATGGCCATTGATTTATTTTTTTACTTTGCTCTCCTACGTTCAGATTCGATCTATCTTTAGAAGAGGTATCGATACTTAGAATCTTATCAGTCATAATTTAACTCCCTAGTACCGTTAATGCTTGTTGCCTTTTCGTTGTAACCGCTTGAAATAGCATCATCAGATCGCAACCCTAAAACTTGTTTACCCAATCTAAGACGAAATTCTTTTGATATCCCGTGTAAAATCATGGTGTCTTTTTCAAGGTGGTAGTTAATCAATGATTCACTACTATCCGAAGCTACTTGATAAGCAACGGGTAATTCATCATTTTTAGTAAATTTAAGACAAGTGAAACGCCCATCATCCCACATATATTTTGGCGCGAGAGCTTCATCTCCCCACTTCCCATAGCGAAAATTGGCATTACCGTTAAAACACGGAATATCAAACTTCTTATCTTTACCCGTTTTAGGCTTATCGCAGGCTAACTTTATGATGTAATGAGGGGATTTACTGGTGACTAATTGGAAAGAGTAAGTTCTCCCTTTGTTTGTTGTTATAATGAGATTGGTCTCTGGTTTTTCTGCAATGGGTTTCAGAAAAACATTATTTCCTCTCACATCAATCCCCCAGGCTTGTGCATCCCCTATCCCCATACCAGAATCCAGTGCCGACATATATTCACCTTGCTCAAATTGAATTAAAGTTGATATCCCAATTTTGGTTCTTACTCTAATAACATTTCAGAGGGCTTGACAAGGAAGTAGAAGATGATTTTATATTGTGACGTACTGGGGCTGTTGCAACCAATTAGAGGATGCAGATCTACCCAGTAATGGGCTTAACGATTACTGATAAATCACCTCAACATTAAATAGACGATTCATGAAGGCGGATCTCTCCCGAACAAGAGTTTTACCCTCATCATGACGTAACCAGAAATCAAACTGATCTTTGTTCAACATTCGCAGTGATTCGAATCCCTTGATGGTTGACCAGGCTCGCTTTCGTATTTTAAAACCGCCGGAGCTGACAACGAGCTTCTTGATGGGGGCGTGATCGGACTCGATACCATTATTGAGATACTTCACTTGCCGTTGCTCGACATCCGCTCGCAGCCGTCCCTCCTTCTTCAGGCGCGAGATAGCATGAGCATACGAGGAATGCTTGTCTGTGTTCAAGGTCTTAGGCTGAGTGTCTACATCATAGTATCTTAGGCACCGTTTCAAGAACTGATAAGCCGCATTTTTATTACGTTTTTGGGAGAAATAGAAGTCCAGTGTCTCGCCTTGCTTGTTGATAGCTCGATACAGATAATGCCATTTCCCTTTTACCTTGACGTAAGTTTCATCGAGCTGCCACGAAGAATCTGCTCGGATGAATTGATGGCGACGTAACTTCTTGCGTAATGCTGGGGCATATTCCATGAACCAACGATAAATGGTCAAGCGGTTAGCGGTTAACCGAAACCCCTCTCTCTGCCAGCATGTCGCTGAGGTTGGCGTAGCTCATTGGGGTCGAACCATACCAGCACAGGCACCAAAGAATGATTTCAGGAGCAAAGTGTTTCCATTTGAATGCGGGATTGGTCATTGAGTCACTAGATCAGAAAAGACAGAACTAAATTCTGAGTCTTGGTTGATTTTTTTGCAACAAAGCCCTATTAAGTAATAATTATACGGTATACGCTTGCTTCTATTAATTACGAAGGGTCATGTATCCAATAAGTTATAAGACGCGTTAGCAAGACTGGCAACGTGGTTGCATTGCTGTCCATCATTGCAGATACGATGCTTTTAAACAGTATTTCCTTGGTGTGTATTTTGTCGATATTGTGCTATCATAATAATCTAACTATTAAGTGATTAATAACGGTATCAAACTGCATTAGTGTCAGGAAATTAATGATTAGTTGATTATATCTAGAGTAACATAAAATGCCTAGAGGCGAGCTCTTGGCCATTAACTATAATAGCTATGGTGTGAAGGCCGAGGTAATATTTCCTTGTTGATATTACTTTGAAAGAATGCTGTTTTGAGAAAGTTATTGTGTTAGGACAAGATGAATATGAAATTTTGAATATTTTTCTCCATGATTTTCCATTTTGTCTGAGAAAATCGATTCCATATTCAATGCGTAATCGTCCAAGACTCTTTTCTAAGGTTGTCAGTTTAAATTCTAGATTCAGATGTTCTCCTATTTTTATCTGCTCCTGAAGTGTTATATTTTCGACTCGGATATGGTTTGGTGGGGCGTAGCCGTATTGACGAAGTATTTCAGGGTTTCCTTGTTTTAACAGTGTGCGACAAGCGTGTTTCAGAATTATGTCTGTATTTCTACTTTTACCCATCCATATTTTCGTGTAGTTGATGAGTAGCTCTGGGTGATCCTTGGAAATGTCATTGAGATTGTTTGCTACACTTTGTCTGACAGACTCGCTGTCGTCGTTCAATAATTTTTCGAGAATTTTAAAGATAGGTGTAGGATTTTTTTTGAACTCGTGCAGAGCTTCGGCCCATGGCAGTCTAGGGCGGCAGCCTTCAGAAGCAACTCTCCGTACATGAGGATTCTTCGATTCCGCCCACAGTTCCATTTGTGATATCATCCGTTCTTTGTGTTTTTTGATAAATGGTCTCACTGCGTATTCAGCCGTTGAGTATTGGGTAAAATGCTCTAGTGCTAATATCGAAGTATCAAAATCGTCGAGCCCATACCGTGCTACATATTCTGGAAAAAAAATATAGTAGAACCCTGTGTAATAAGTTGATACTTGTTTCAATATTTCGATGGACTCTGCGTAATTATTTGGCAGGAAGCGATGCATAACTTCGGTTATGTGGGTAATTCTAGCTTTTAGTTCCTTTAGATCCCAGTTATCGGAAAAAATTTCTTCCTGAAATCTTTCCGAATCAAAAGAGGTGTAAGCGGATTTTAATTGATGTGATAATGATTCGATAAGTTCTTTGTTGTAAAAGTGTTTTAATGGTTCTGCCATATTGCTTGTCTCATCTGTTGTAAGGTAACTTATTTTAGGATAGTCTTTGTTGGCTAGGCGTCGTCACGTCTGTTGAAAAAAACCGAGCAAAAACACGCATAAAACCCGTAAAAAAGGCATCTACAGGCATCTTAGTCGCTATTGCCTCGTCGATATCGTACCAATTCCCCTGTTTTCTGAGAGCCTATATTGATTTACCCACAATAGTCGGAATGACCCTCCGATTAAGGCGTTGCTACCCCCCCTATATATCCGCCAAATAATCTCTCTTTAAATAAGTCTTTCATTAATTGTTTCCCCTTAATAATTGTTGATATCTTTTGTTTCAGGAAAATCTCACGTAAAACGCGTGACAAAGGCTTTCTATTTGTTTGGAATCTTCTTTTTTGGTCAATTACACCGTATACAATCAAGCTTGTTGCTGGTAGCTCTGGCTACTGGCGTTTGCTTATCAAGCCGAGCATCAAGATGACTAGGTTTGATAAGTAATTTGGGGCATCTGCCACAAAGCAATTAAGCGTTAACGCTTGCTAAGATGAAGCAACCCCTGAAAATCAAGTGGTCACGTTCGTTCACTAGAACACCTAGCTCACTTACCGTATCTAAAACTAAATCAGGTAAGTATTTCGTTTTAATTTTAGTTAAAGAAAGCATCAATCAACTTCCTGTAGTTAATAAAACAATAGGTGTGGACGTTGGCATTAAAGATTTAGCTATTTGTTCGGATGGCATTAAGTTTAATAACCCCAGAACAACCAATAAATACGCTAAAAAGTTAGCCAAGGCTTCACGTCAATTAGCCAAGAAGAAAAAAGGCTCAAATTAGAATATAAAGCAGATTGGTACGGGCGAACGGTATCTGCTATTAGTCAATGGTTCCCATCATCAAAAATGTACAGTAATTGCGGTGAAATGTATTCTGGTAAATGGTCATTAGCCATTAGAACATGGTCGTGTGAGTGTGGTATTACGCACGATAGAGATCAAAATGCAGCTACCAACATTCACACTGAAAGTTTGAGATTGTTGGTAACTTAAAAAATACGTGGCGGTAGGAAGTACCGACACATTAAATGCTTGTAAGAGATTTTAGAAGACTAAAGCAATCTAGTATTGCAATGCCTAAACCGTTGACAACAAGAATCCCCTAGCTTCAGCTAGGGGGAGCTTCAATTAAAGTTATAAAGCACTGCTAACGTCACTGATAAATTCTGCGTCAGGATACTGTTTGAGCAGGACACGCTTTTACGTGTCAATATTAGACTTTTATTTTCTTGAGCTAACTCTTGCAGAGCATAGTTTGTTATCGACCTGATTTAATCAACAACACTAGGAACAACATTTAAATTCCTTCCCGTCAAGTTATTTTCGAAGTTTAACATTTCTTGTTGTAATGCTAGTTTTTGTCTCTCAATCTTAATATTACGTAACTTATCCTCATATTCTTGCTCTCTGTATTTGTCAGCTAATCTCTCATTTTCTTTAGAACGTCTTATTTTTGAAGCTTGAACTTGCTTAACTAATTCTTTTTTATGCTTCAAGGATTCGGCTAATACTTCCTTATTTTTCTCGTTCTCTGTCACACGTGTGATTATTGCACTTGCCTCATCAGCCAATTTTTTTTGTCGTTGTTCCTCCTCCATCATTTTATTTTTTCCACGTAATTCGGCACGTTGGAGCTCTAACAATTGAGTTTGTAGTATATTTGTCATTGTCTCGACGTTTTGGGTTCTTATAACATGCGGGGATGAACTGTCTTTTTTACCCGTAATTTGGCAGCCTGTAAATGAGATTATTGACAACAAAGATAGTGTAATTACTTTCATCATATAGAAATCTTATTATATATAATATGCACGTTCAATGAATAAACCCATCATTTCGTCGTACATTTCAATTGATGTTGAGTATCCAATCGTTTTCAGATTGAATCGTTTTAAATGCGTACTGAAAATTAGATTTTCCCTCTCAATAAATTCAGTATATGATCAGCATTGTTGATCTTGTGCTTGGCCTTTAACTTTCCTATCATCACCTCCCGCTTAACCCCATAATGATCTGAATCGTAGGAATTACAATCAGTTTAGGTATTGTAGAAATAACGCCTACATGATCAATTATTGAGTTTATTTTTTATAGAAGGCTTTGTTCCTAATCATCTATTATATTACCATGAAAATCTAATTACCGAGGAGCTTATTGGAGTTTTTGTCGCAAAGTGTAGTACTAAATTATAATCTCATCAACATTCCTTATTTTTAGCCTTATGACTGGAGTTGTTAATTAAAGTAGGCCTCTAACGTACTGATCAGAATCTTCTTTAGATGGCTACCGTTTAAAACATGGCATCGATGGATACAGGGGCATGGCGGATGTGTTTGACCTCAATGAATACGGCATGACTTGGTTAAACGTGACAGTGCACCTCCGAGTGAACAACAACTGACAACTTCATGTGGGAAACGTTAAAGACCAGTTTTATGCCGCGTTGTTGCACTCGTTCTTTGAAAACTTCTAGCCTTTTGCATTCCGATTAGGAAATGCACGTCGAGGTTTGTAATAGCGGGGTCCACAGTGTACTCGTGAGCACCTTGTCGTTCAAAGCTCAGTAAGGGGGCTGACATCATGCACAAAGTCCATCTCCAAACCCCAGAATTAATTGACCATCAGCGCGAATTTAAGCATGGCACCGACGCCATCATGACTGTATTTTTTAACTTGATTTTGCTTCAGCAACTCAATTGTTTAGCCATGCGACACGTCATCCAAGATGGTCCAGACTCATGCATCGAAGAATGAGTTTTATTTGATTACGCCGATGAACTTCAAGTACTCACCGAGCGGCGTTTATGCCAAGCGAACTTATTAAGCTCGGCAGGGTGGGTGACCCTTGAGGACAACAAACTTATAGCTGTCACTTAGGAAGGGGCGTACCAGATGCCTAAGTCCGAGATCGTACTTGAAGTCAGCACGGGCGAATCCAGCGAACGTCACATGATGATCGAGTCAACCATCCACGCCTTTTATCGCTATTACAATACAAAGAGATATTTGACTATGAATCCTGAACCTATTGAACCGGCCATCCACCAGCAAGTGATGACTTTCTACGATCAGATCATCATGGAGTGAAGTGGGAGGTAATGATGGGATAGGTTAAGCACAAGATCAGCAACTGGAAGTAATATAATTAAGTATTAGGGGTATGCGGATTTAGTGAGTGAAATGGGACTCTTTGAATCCATTTTAAATTCTTTGATCAAAGTTGATATGCTTGAACCATAGTTCGTTACTATTTGAGGTTCCGCAGCCATATCAAACAAGCTAATGGCATTATTAGGAATTGGATATCGTTGATATAGTGTACGTTTCACTTTTTGGAATCCTTCAGTAAATAGCATTTTAGCCCTAAGAGCTTCAAAGCTATAACCTCGACTAGTACGGTTCATAACTCGAGTGAGGTTGTTGAGACTTTCCGTATAAGCATTCGTTATTGGATGATCAAAGTACGCAAAAACTTCATTGTGCCAGTTACCCATAGCTTTGATTATCGGATCGAAATACCGCGTCATTTTAGGTGAAACCAGTCGTAGCCAAGCGTAGTAAGCTTGCTGAGCTTCATCACGCGTCTGACTGTTCCAAATGACAAAGAAAGACTCTTTAAGTTCGTAAGCTTCTCCCATTTCGGGATAGTTAAGTATCCAGCCAGAATAACGTAAGTATTCCGCATCTGAGAGTTCGTGCTTTCGCTTTAGCAGTACAAACCTATCCTTCAGTAGTCCACGGCGCTGTTGTGGCGTAAGTTGGCTACGTATTGCTTTTCTTGCACGCTCTAACGACTTGTTAGCCATTTTGACTACGTGGAACTTATCTATGACGATAGTGGCATTCGGTATCATGGTTTCTACCGTGTGCTTATCTTATAAGGACGCCACATGTCCATTGCGATAAATTCAATACGCTCTCTGTCTTCGTGTTTTGTAAAGTAGCGAAGTAGAGTTGATTTATTACGGTTGTCGAGCATATCAATGACTGTTTGATGCTCAATATTAGTTAACACGCATCGAGGTTTCTTGATGATATGAATTTCATCAATTCCTAACCATTTTGGCATTTCGAATTTCAGTTGTTCTTCTTCACGCTCGCAGTAATCTTGAAATATGTTACGGATTGTTTTTTCATCCACACCTATATCATTTGCAATACTTAAAAATGTACGTTTTTAGCTCTCTCGCGCGATGTATTCAATAAGCTGTTTAGTCATCTTACGTTTTTCATCTTTGCGCGATACAAGCTCGTAGAACGTCTTATTACAACTTTGGCACTTAAAACGTTTACGATTGAGGTGGATGCCGACACGCTTGCCGTGCATGGGTATATCCATGAGAATTTTGGTTCTTTTCCCAAAACCAACAAGATCAGATCTGTAGCAGTGGATGCAAAATGAAGGCGGGTATTTTAGTTCAGCGTAAACCTGATAATCATACTCAGATTCATGAACCTGATTAACATTGTGGTCAGATCAATTCAAAATATTTGTCATAGTCAAAAAGAAAGGAGCCGAAGCCCCTTGCTGTCACTCCACTTCTACTACATCATCAATGCTAGCCTCAGCGTACAACTCTTTGGATAGCCAGCGGTGGCCAAAAAACTCTTTAACCTCTTCCAGCGTTTCACAGACCTTGCCGCTAAAACGGTCACGCTCATCTTGCCTTCTAGTGCGACCAACTTGATGACAGATGAATTTTCCGCCTTTAGTCTTGTAAAGAGATAACTCTGTCTAACGACCAGTTTGACCGTTATAACTACTGCCAATAGCTTGATTATCAGAATTAGCCGCATTTGCTACCAGTTCACCAGTAAAGCGAACGTTTGGCGCGTTATCAATATCAAGTTTAAATGTTTCCATCTCGTTTACGTCAATTATTTGCTCTATCTCAAGTACGCTGTAATTAATGCTGCTGAAATCAGAATCCAGATAGTCAGCCAATTCGTGTGCATTCAGCTCGTCACCATCAACATCAACAACCGTAACGCTTTCTACAGACCAAACAGCATCCTATTCCTCGGTTCCTGTAGACAGAGAGTCGGAGTCGCATTCGTCGTAGTTAAAGCCTTCGGTGTAAGTAATTTTGATACCATCTAAGGTTGAGGTTTTAGAAGCCAAACCAAAAACGTGAGGAATATCGTTCAGATTAAAAGATTCGTTTTCTTTGTTCCACTCTTCAACCTGACGATCAAGACGCTCTAAAACTTCGCAATCTTGTTCTCGTTGCCAGTCGTTGCGAGCTACCAGAGTTTCAAATTCAGCGATAGAGATAGTTTTCATGGTTAAATCCTTGTCTTCTCAGAGTCGCCGCTGAGATCGACTGTGGATGTCTCCACGTTCTTAATACAAGGGTATTTGGTTTATTATGTCAATCATTAAATCTGATTTTAACCAATTAATACATCCTGTAAAAATCAATCACTAAATCCGCATACTCAGTATAGTAAACCGTGGTTCAGTGCTTTTTTGGATAGACGTCTCTGCTATTTAGGTATGGCCTTGTCTAAAGCATCATGGTTATCGTGGCCATAGGTTTATGTTTTTGATACCTTGATTGAAATAGCACTGATGGTAAAAGGTGTTTTTAAACTTCCACTTCGTGGATTTAGAAGGTTTTCTCAATTTAGTTTCTACGTTGATGAATGTCCCTCTGAAATCCTTACATATATGCATTAGTAATACGGTTGAAGACCTTAAAAGTTCAGTAGTATTTACCGAGTCTAGGAGATGTTGGCCACGGCCTTATTGATGCCTCAGGCCTACAAGTATACAATGAAGGTGAATAGAAAACACGTAAACACGGCAAGGAGAAGTGGCGTATCTGGCGCAAAACTTCATCTTGCCATTGATGTTTTTACTCATGAGGTTATTGCGGTAGTAATGAGCCATAGTTTCTATGGGGGACAATGATGTTTTATCTACATTGCTTAAACCATTACGATGAAAGATACAGCAAGTCAGTGCTGATGGATCCTATGACACATAGAGTATGTTACCACGTACTGAAGAATAAAGGAATAATTCCCAGTATCCCACCTCGAAGCAATGCGGGTTACTGGGAAAAAGGATATCCTAGAAATGAAGCTGTAAAGGCGTTGAAAGATGACAAACTGACGGAGTGGAAAAGTTTCGCTATAAACAGTTACTCAGCCCTAAAATTACTCATTCGTAATGACAATGCTCAAGTTAGTGAAGCGTTGGCAAAGGTGAAAGCGATGAATAAAGTTATAAGACTCGATATGCCTATTCGCCAGCAGATAAATTAAGACTATAAAAAAGATTTGGATTAGTGCATTATGGGTCTAATTTAATCAACTATGTCTTTAGTTTAGGCAGAAATCAAAATTAGCGTATTGATCTAAAGTCGATTAATACTATAAATCACGCGCCCTATCATTTTAACTTCTTTAAAATCTAAGAGCGATACTCGTTCATCATTATATGAAGAATTAAAATTCTTAATTATCAGGCCATTCACACTAAATTCAATACGTTTAATTCGTAGTCTATTATCAAGTTGATAAACAAATACCCTACCATCAGTTATTTTTATCTCTGATGTATCAACGAATACAATACCGTTGTCAGAGATAGCAGGTTCCATAGAATCACCTGATACGAGCAATGCAATAACGTTTTTATTAAGACTTTTATCTATAGGAATCAGATGAGAACTAATCATCAACACTTCGCTATCACAGTTTATTCCCCACCTCCCGATAGCTTCTATATCCCTATAAAATGGAATTACTAACTTACTATCTTCCAAGGTTTTATCACTAATTTGTCCCTGAATTAACCATTCATAAGAAACTCCTGCAATTTTAGATAATTTTATGAGGTTTTTTTGTGCAGGTAAATTAACTCCTTTTTCCCATTGGTTCACCGCTGTTTGACTTATATTGAGCAAACCTGCTAATTCTTTTTTAGAGAGGTTTAACTTTTGTTCTCTTATTTCTTTTATACGCTCAGCTATAGACATAGTTAGAAAGTTAGCTAATTAATTTAGACCAGTTTGAACTCAAAAATATAAAGTACAGGTTATTTTCATAAACTATTAATTTAATTAATGAATTAATAGTTTACAGATAGGTCTATTTGAACAGTTATGAGTGCAATTCCTACAAATCAGATCATCATGGAGTTAAGAGGGAGGTGATGATGGGAAAAGCAAAGCACAAGATCATCAACTAGAAACAATATAATCCAAGCCTTGGTTTACCAAGGGTCAGTGACTTTTTTGGATAGACGTCGCTGCTATTGAGGTATGGCATTGTTTAATGCATCACGGTCATCGTAGATATGGGTTTATATTTTCGGATACCAAGATTGAAACGGCATTGATGGTGAAAGATATTTTAAAACTCCTATTTTGTGGATTAGAAGGCCTTCTCAATTCAGTTTTTATATTGATGAATATCTCGTTGAAATCCCTTACAGACACCTGTATTAACCTCAGATCTGCATAATTGTTTCTTATGCAGATCTGTGAGGTTAATTAATGATTTTCACTACTACGTGCTTGCTATCATACATACGTATAGCTATTTAACTCTTGGACTAGACTCTACTATTTTGCCTTCGGCATGTGTGTACGTTACTTGCAGCCACGCTTGTCGTTGTTTATGAAGATCCGCTCAAGATCCTTTATTAAATAAGTTAGGGTAAGGCTGGTACACGCCTCGCTCAATCCTTTTAAAGATTCCTTTTTTGCGTGGCACTGATAAGTAGTTGTCTAAACTGTGTAAGCGCCATGAGAGAAGTTGCTAACTGGCATCTTTTTATTTCACCTAGGAGGTTCTTCCTCCCATATTTTAGCTACAGTAATTTTCTCATATCCCCAGAGGCTCTTTTTCTCAATAAGTAGTAATAACTCTAAGATTTTCTTTTTATGTAAAAAGCTAAGATCTCCTGCCTTCTTCTTTAACCTATTTCCGTAACCTTAAATTAAATTGTTATACACAACGTTATTACTATATGAACGTGCAGAGACACATACAACAACAAGATCTTAGTTAGCTAACGACAACGGTCCCATTATTCCGGCCAAAAATGACCTTATTGCCAAAAAAAAGGGTGGGATAACAAACAGCCACGCAAAATACCGCAGTTAAGCGGCATTGTCTTAAAAGGGTGTTAATTAATGGGTATTGGATCTCCACATGCGCTCATCATTGAGGCACTTTGAGGGTATTTACTGCGGCCATTTTTCCATTGTTTAAAGTCGTTACGCTTGCGCGTCCAAAAGCTATCTGAGAAAGGGGAATACGTCGCGTAAGCTGATGACAACTTTCTGGCCGCGCTCTTGGCAAAGGCTTTCATTTTTGATTTGATCATGTCTTCGGCATCTAACATAAATGCAAAGACTTGTTTGAACGCTGGAGTAAACCGCTTAAATGCTGCTTCAGAGCATATGCGAGGAATGGCGTTGATCTCATCAAGGGATGCGCCAGATTCTCTAAGTTCTTGTCGTTTGATATCACCAGCATCATTCGATAGGTAGCACGACTCTATCTCTAGGAACCCTGCAAGCTTTAACATCTTGATGCAATCGTCATAGACACCTTTGTTAATATCTTGCCCCCAAAGAGTTCTATATTTTTCTTTAAGTTCGGCGTGTGTGATCCCTCTAAACAGTTCAAGCCCGTTGTTGTCGTATAACGCGGATTGATATTTATTCGAGTATTTACCAATCGTCCACGATTCAATGTTCATTGAACTGATAAGCACCGTGACCACTTTGATTAAATGGACACGTTGCTTAGTTTGAAGGGTCTTCAGTAAGCTTTTGCATTGATGCAGTGGAGCCAATAACCCTCGATGACAACGTAATGGATCGTCAATGAAATCACACAAGGCTAACAAGATTCGTTTTTGATAATGCGTTAACCAGTGGATACCATCACTCATCCCCGCAAGATCGCTCATGCCAAACGTCTGTAAGTAATCCAGACAGAACTCGGCTTGTTGCTGCTCTATGCCGGTCATTGAGGATAGGGATCTGTAGTCATCGCGTAGCGCTTTGACTTTAATGAATGATTTTCGGAGGCCACTGGGGATCACTCCGGCGCTTAATACCTTGATATGCAGTTTACACAATTGCGAATCCATCGACTCTACGACGGTCGTGTGGTGCGCTAATTCGTGGATACGGCTTGTGCGATGTCTTCTCATTTTGCACCCCTATGAATAACACAGACGAACAAAGGCCAATCACGTATAACCTTACCTAAAGAGAGGATGAATAGTTTAACGTCTTTCATCAGACACGCCTTTTAAACAATTACCGACACCCGTTATCCAAAGATAGGAGAGGTATTGATTAAAATTTGGTCTGGTTATAGCTCGCACAGAGCGAGTAGGGGGTGATAAGGGCATGGTGCGACTTCCTACAGATTTCAGGGATATTTGGTTTCTCAGTCCAAACATTGAACACTCACCATATCGGAAAGGATCTAAAAGATCAAGCCATTGTATTTTGTGCACAAAAAAACCGCCCTACTGTAGGAAAGACGGCATTTTGCGAATGCAGATTAGCTGGAATGAGAGTTCCAACACATTCTAAATTTAAAAAATACACTACATAATAAACTATGTAGTAATGTGCTATGTAATGCACTCTTGTTTAAAATCTGCGTCCATTGTAGTTAGCAGAGGTCAAAAGAACAATGAAAGTATTGCTTTATAGTCAATTAATACTATAAATTACTCGACCTTTTATTTTAGCTTCTTTAAAATATGAGTGTGATATACATTCATTATTATATAACGCGTTGAAACTCTTAATTATCAGTCCATTAATACTAATTGCGATGCGTTTAACCCGTAGCCCATTTCGAGTTGATAAACAAATACCCTTCCGTCAATTATTTTCGTCTCTAATGTATCAACCACTACAATCCCGTTGTCAAAGATAGCAACTTCCATAAAATCACCAGATATTCGTAATGTACTAATATTTTTCATTAAGTCTTTGATCTATAGGAATTAGTGAGTACTGATCATCAATATTTCACTATTTCAGTTCATGAAGTAAACACTCTTGAAGCTCCCCTAGCTGAAGCAAGGGGAGCTTCAACCAAAATAGTGATGACCTAAAGACAATTTGGCAAACAATTAGAAAATGCGATTAAAAATTATGAAGATAACTTATACCCGCCTTTTTTCAGAACACTTACTAAATATTTAAACAGAGGAAATATTACATTTGCCTGTCCATGGCATCAAGGTAAAGAGTTTTTTAAAGCACCCAAGTGGAAAGTTACTCGTTGACTTCTTTGGTGATAATATTTTTAAAAGTGATGATCCTCATGCAGACCCGATGCTTGGTGAATTACTTAGCCATATAGGACCACCAGGACAATCTCAGAAATATGCAGCCCAAGTCTTTAATGCGGATGAAACATATTTTGTTCTTAACGGGGCATCGACGTCAAATAAAGTAGTAACAAATGCATTATTAACATCAGATGACCTTGTTCTTTTTGATAGGAACAATCATAAATCTTGTTATCATGGAGCCTTACTCCAAGCTGGTACAACTGCTGTATATCTAGAAACAACACGGGACAACTATGGTTTTATGCTTATGTTGTTAAGGATTAACAGGCACAGGGCATAGATATGCATAAAAAGTATATCCACATAGATATGGATTGTTTTTTTGCTGCTGTTGAGATGCGTGATAATCCCAAACTGGCTAATATCCCTTTGGCTATAGGGGGAACTGTATCTGAACGGGGAGTCATATCAACTGCTAATTATCCAGCACGGTGTTTTGGTATTCATAGTGGCATGGCAACAGCAAGTGCCCTTAGGTTATGTGAAAATTTGGTTGTGCTACCAGGCCGAATGTCTGTATACAAAGAAGTATCGCAGCAGTTACATGAAATTTTTTTGCGTTACACTCATCTGATCGAACCAGTGTCATTGGATGAAGCTTATTTAGATGTGTCAAACTCATCCTGTTGTAATGGTTCTGCAACTTTAATTGCGAATGATATCCGTAAGATTATATTTAACGAAACTAATTTAACAGCATCAGCAGGGATTGCACCGCTAAAATTCTTAGCAAAAATAGCATCCGATATAAATAAACCAAATGTGATTTATGTAATAAAACCATGCGAAGTTATTGTTTTTATTAAAAACATGCAGATAAGAAAGATTCCTGGAGTTGGTCCAAAAACAGAGGAAAGGCTTTTGTCAATGGGATTAAAAACATGTGCAGATGTTCAATGTTATGATTTTTCTTCATTCATTAAAGAGTTTGGTAAATTCGGTTTTTCAATTTGGCAACGGTGTCACGGTATAGATGATGGTCCTCTGTGTATAGATCCACCTAGAAAATCGGTAGGCGTTGAATTTACACTCCCTAACGATATATATAGCTGGGATAAATGCTGTTCAATCATAGAGAGTTTATACCCTGAGCTAGAGAGTAGGCTAATAATTTACAGTCCCCATAAGAATATATCAGGCCATGGAATTAAATTTAAGTTTGATAATTTTAAATTAACAACCCATAACCATGCATACCCTATTCTGGATCTGACTAATTTATTATCGATTGCTAAAAATGCTTGGGATATTAGGAGGGAGGGAAGAGGAGTAAGACTAATAGGTCTTCATGCATATTTGCCGAATCAGTTAAAAATGAAGCAACTTCAATTAAATTATAAC
Organism: Candidatus Enterovibrio escicola; assembly: GCF_002464935.1. Classification (GTDB taxonomy): domain Bacteria; phylum Pseudomonadota; class Gammaproteobacteria; order Enterobacterales; family Vibrionaceae; genus Enterovibrio; species Enterovibrio escicola. Next base: position 6,513 of record NZ_NBYY01000012.1, on the reverse strand, counting down.
TAAAAATTTTCAAATTGGCTATTAACCAATATTGAGCATCAAACAGTCATTGATATGCTCGACAACCGTAATAAATCAACTCTACCCGATGAGCGTGGTGCGTTACTACTATGACGCACTGACACGCTTTGACGTCAATACACGCCTTGGTGGGATCGCTATGCCAGTGTTGTTGATTCACGGACAAAATGATTGTGTTATTAACTGAAATTGCCACGAAAATAGGCTATCGCTTTAATGCCGTACTGACTGACAAAGAGAAGCAAGACCACTTTCCTAAAGATCGAGGGATAATGAAGATTCTTCTTTTAGACTGTTTTCTCCAATGGAGAGAGCAAGAACAATGAAAAATAATAAAGATTTTGTTTTCTTTGGTTATCACCTTTTTAAGGATGGTTTCTTTACTGCCTTAAAAAGAACTTGAGTTATTAGTGCCCTTGTTGGGACAATCCTTGTCCTGCATCAGAACTTAAAAAATATTAAACAGTTTGTGACTGTGGTGAAAGATCACCTAAACTCAAAGTAAAATTTTTCATTAAGATCAACGCTACAACAATAGATTAAAAAAATCCCTCGATTTTCATCGAAGGATTTTTATAGGAAAACAGTAATCTTGCAGGATTCTGTCTTCGACATTATCTTTTACTCAATGGATATTGACACCACCGAGTTGAACAGTATTTGCATCTGTCCAAACCGTAATTTGTTTTCCCCCCATAGACGAAAATATATAGGAATGAAGCTCATCAACTTGCTCTTGCGACAAACTCATGGAAGCAATCATATCAGAGCTTAGCGGAGCTGGTGCTGCTCCACTTGCGTAATAGTGCCATCCACCTGCTTTCAAGTTAAAGGTGTCGTTACCTGCACCCAACCAAGCCACAAAACCATTCCAATCCTCTGGGTTAACATCCGTCGACCCTTGTTCCACAGCATTAGACTGGTCGTAAATAGCATTGCCATCAATTGTTACCATCTGGTCACCTTCACCCGCAATTACTGCTTCAATACTAGTCATCGCCATATGATATGGAACTATGCTGCTATCTGAGAAGAACGAAGAACCAGAAAAGTCGATGTTTGCATCACCCTTGACCAGTAGGATATCGAAGCCTTTGTTACCCTTATAAATGGTTTCGTGATCCATTATGAATCCTTCATCAGAGAAGTCTTCTTGATCGAAGATCATGGTGTCATTTCCTTGGCTACCAATGTACAAGTCAAAACCCGTACCGCCGTCCATCAAACTATCACCTACAGACCCTGCATGTAGAATATCATTACCTGCATTACCATAGAGTGAATCAAAACCGCCATCACCAAACAATTGATCTTTGCCTGAGCCACCATAAAGAGTATCGTGGCCTGAGCCACCATAGATTATATCATCGCCACTATTACCGTAAAGCGTATCAGATCCATCGTGGCCCTTGATCACATCATGACCTGTACTACCGTAGATAATATCATTATCATAACCACCGTTAAGGATCTGACTATGTGCTTTATCTTTCACAACTTCTATATACGTTGGTTTTGAAAGGTCAAATAATTGATAATTGTCGGCTCTAATAAGGTTTATATCTTTACTTGCGACTGTACCTGCGAAAGTGACTGTATGCTGGTAAGGCAACCTCTCTCTCTCCGAAATCGCCACCGCTGCACCCCCTGCTGCTTGAATAGATATTTTATGTTCGTAGATCCAACTAGGTAATTTATGTCTTCCCATCCAGAAAACAGTTGAACAGTACTTGGCATTAGTTTCCAAGCTAACGATACAACCAAGAGGTTGGTTATCAGACACCACTTTCATAGAGAAAGGCGCTGAAAAATCCATTTCTTTACCACTAACCGCTCTCCTGCTAACCAAATCTTGATTATTCACAGTACCCGCAAAGGCAGTTACATTAGTGTCAGTTAAATCATACCAGTTGGAGAGCATAACCCCTGCACCCTGAGAGGCTTGAACATAAATTTCATGCCCTTTTATCCAATTAGGTAAAGCATATCCTGAACTTTGACCGACTGGCAAACAGAATCTATCGTTGCTTTCCAAACTTATAATACAACCAAGTGCTTTATCACTACTCACCACTCTCATGGAATGAGGTGTTGAGAAGTTTAACGTCTCACCATTTAATGCTTTTACAGCAATCAATTTATCATTGGTCACGGTACCTGAGAATGTAGCCAGATGATCGGAAGATAAATTATTCAAACCAGAGAGCATAACTGCCGTTCCAGCAGATGCCTGAACATAAACTGAATGTCCTTTTATCCAACTAGGTAAGGAGGAGTCGGAACTCTTGCCGACGGGCAAACAGTATTTGTCCTTGGTTTTCAGGCTAATAATACAACCAAGGGGGTTCTTGTCTCTCACCACTCTCATTGATCTGGGGTTAGACAAATTGAGTCTATCACCATTGATGGCTCCGACATTAATCAGTTGCTGATTAGTCACTGTCCCTGAAAAGATAGCCAAACGATGGTAAGACAAATTGTCCATGTCTGAGAGCATTACCGCTGCACCTTCTGATGCTTGAACATATACTTCATGACCATTAATCCAATCTGGTAATGAATATCCTGATCTTTGACCCACGGGCAAACAATATCTTTCATTAGATTCTAAACTGACAATGCACCCTTGAAGCTCTTCTGCAGCAATCGAATAATTACCAATCGATAGAGCCAACAATGCCATTGTGCCCGAAAATAAACTTTCAACTTTCGTCATATTTAATTCCTTCTTAAATAACTGTAAGACATTTGTGTGGAATGAAATTTGGATTCAAGTAATAAGTGCAATACGATGAAGTTATACGTGTGATAGCAAAATTCGCCATCTATAACTAACTCAACAAAGTTTAGTTTCTTGCACTTACTTGTATTAATTTAGCGATATATCTTTTGTATTTTTCTAAAGGGTCAAGGCTGATTCCACTATCATGTCAAGTTCACTTCATCAGCCTTATATTTTAATCATCCTTAACTAATCTTCACTCGCTGTAAAAGGTCACTCCAATCGCATATTAAAGTGGTCAATAATTTCTTGATGCTATTTTTCGAATTGAGTATTCTTGACAAGGTAGGAGGAAACAATATGTTAAGGTAAGATCCCGTAAAAACTCAGCGTATAGTATAGTCTGAGAAATTTTTAGGTAAAGAATGGAAATCGGCTTAATTTATATAGCCCTCCGTCAGGTAAAATGCACAACCTAGCGGAGAATTAGATAAACTAAAGCACACTCTCAGTCTCCTCTTTTGGCTTGGAGATGTGAGTATGCGTTTATCTTAAAAGCGTGTCAGGAGTTTATCACTTAGCCGTAAAAAACCGTCATTTATGGCGGGGATGTAAGGCATTACGGCGTAGCCGTAAATATTACTCAGGGCGATTTTGTTGCTCTATATATTTGGTTAAAATTTCAGGGTATTCCTTCCTCATAAGCCTAGAACTAACCCCTTTCAATGAATTAATTAACTTACTAAGTTGCACTTTTGGAGGATACTCAACAAGTAAATGAACGTGATCTTTTTCACTATTAAATTCAGTTAAATTAACCTCAAAATCCTGACAAGTTTCCTCTAATATTATTTTTAGCTGATTTAGCATATCGTCATTAAACACCTTTCTTTTGTATTTTGTGATAAAAACCAATCTCACTAGATCTTTTTAGCTGGTAGACAGCGCCATCAGAAATAAACGCTTTTAAATTATGTACCTATGTAGATTATCAAATGGATATTTGAGCGCGCACTAGGAACACTATCAATAAGAATATTAGAAAACTCCGTATCATTCTTAAACATTGTGTGTTTCTGGGATACAGTCAATACATTCCGTTGTTTCCTTGGTGCAAAATAGATAAAGGGCGCACACGATTCTTTTCTTTAGATGAAGAACGAATAATTGTTGATTAATTTTGGTTAAACCAGAGAGCCTTAATCGCTGATTTTGTCATTGTTACAATAGATACTGGCAGTAGAACTTGGGAACTACAAAACTGGAATTGCGAGATGTGATGGAAGATTGTTCACATATAATGCTCCAAGATACGAAGGACGGGCAAACACGGCGAGTTCCCCTACTTAAACGTTCAGCAGACATCATGCATGAACGAAAAGAAAGAGGTCTTCACATGCTGTTTGAAGGATTCTCCGGAGCGAAACTCAGAAACAACTATAAAAAAATGCGGACGGAGATAGGTTACAAAGATGATCCAGAGTTCATACCACACCTGATGTGTCATACATGTACCACGCTTTTGGCTATGAATAACACACCGGATAGAAAGCCTGTGGCGGAAAAGGCTAACGAACTTTGGGGGTTATACGGAGATAAAGTTTATATTTCTGGTTCATTGGAGCAGGAACCTGCAAACAAGGGAGTGATACTGAATACGGGTATAAAAAACATGAAACCCAAAGTGATGAAAATTTTGGATCGTCTGATGCTCTGAAAACGATTGATTATCAAAACCGTTTGACCAACTAAAAAACATAGCTATGCGCTAATTTATACATTAATGGGGCACGAACCAAATCTAATCTCTACCCTACGGCCTCGTGCGGGATATGTCGCTATTACACGTCTACTTAACCGATAACAAGTGCGCAGAATTAAGATACTCGACAACTCAATTATTAACGCCACATAATGCCCTCGGCATTTTGATTTATATTTTGTTTCGGCTAAAATGCAAAAAACCTGTGATCCTGCAAGGTTTTTGGTATTGGGAATACTGCACCATTTCATTATGAGTGCCAACTCTCACCCACAAGATATTATGCATTTTTAAATTGCGTCACACTTTATCAATTAACGTTGGGATTTATATCCTTTACTGGCGTTATTTCCCTAATATCTGAACTAATCGCAATTCCTACGATCAGATCATCATGGAGTTAAGTGGGAGGTGATGATGGGAAATGAGAAGCACAAAAACATTAACTGGAAACAGTATAATCAAGCATTAGTAAACCGTGTCTCAGTGACTTTTTGGATAGACGACGCTGCCATTAAAACATGGCATTGTCCAAAGCATCACGGTCGTGGGTTTATATTTACTGATACCGCGATTGAAAAGGCACTGATGGTGAAACGTATTTTTCAACTCCCACTTCGTGGATTAGAAGGTTTTTTCAATTCAGTTCTTACGTTGATGAAAGTCCCACTAAACTTCCCCACATACACGTGCATTAGTAACTGTTCGAAGACTGTATAAGTTAAATACCATTTGCCACATCAATGAGCTGTCGCCCACGTTATTATTGATTCCTCAGGTCTAAAGTTATACGGCGAAGGTTAATGGAAAACGCCTAAAAACGGGAAGGAGAAACAGAGTATCAGGCAGTTCCAAAATTTCATCACTTTGGGTTTTATATTTTTTACACCCGTATTCAGTATCACTCCCTTGTTTGCAAGTTCCTGCTCCAATGAACTAGAGATATAAACTTTATCTCCATATAAACACCCCCAACGCTCATCAACCATTTCCGATACAGGCTTTCTATCATCCACATTAGCCGTTGTCACTTTGACTGAGATAATGCACCTTGGTCATTGATAATGAGGTGTAATTTGAAACCATAGAACCACTCCATCGTTCCTTTTCCTCGCTTCGCGGTACCTTCAAAAACCTGATGTCTGAGAATACGTAGGTTGTAACAAACCTATAGCTAGGACGAATCAACGAAGGCAATCCCTGTCGGCCTTGCCTAACGATGAGTGAGGTAAGAGAAAAGAGAAACCAGAACACCTTTTATCATCTTGAGCATCCTCGTGTAGCTAACTAATTCAAATTCTCTGTTAGTTAATGGTCTATCTTTTTTATCTGCCTGCTTATTTTACTTTCCGTTCCTGCTTGTACATGTTGTATGCCACCCCTGATCGCGCTGCCTATAAGAGCTAATAATGCCTGAGAAACCTCTGTTTAGCAGTGTGCTTACTGTAGTGTTGTTGTGGCACCCTGCCCAATCGGGCTTTGCTGGTTCACTATCCCAGTAAACATCGCCCACCTCACTCTCACGTTTCATACAAGCAGACTTAAACACCTCTCGCAATTTATCGATCATCACACCCGTAAGTATTTTGCGTCTGTACTTTGTCGTAAGGACCACATTGACAACTAGCTTGCTAACACTGTGTCGTTTCCTAACGTAGCCGTGCAGTAATTTTTTATTATGCTCACTCACTTTACAATATCCATATAAGATCTGATGTTAATTCAGGAAATTCGTTGGTGAAATAGTAACAAACAAAGTGGATGTAATAGGTTTTGAAGTCTCGATACCCTGATTGATGGAAAGCTATCACTATTATCATCACTTCGCTAATTGAAAGGCAAACGTCTTGTTTCTTTGTTTTATAGCAGAAGAAATTAGGTGTTTTTTTGGCTTTGTTGCAAAAAAATCAACCAAGACTCAGAATTTAGTTCTGTCTTTTCTGATCTAGTGACTCAATGACCAATCCCGCATTCAAATGGAAACACTTTGCTCCTGAAATCATTCTTT
>NZ_NBYY01000029.1 GCF_002464935.1 Candidatus Enterovibrio escicola | reverse complement strand
TTGGAAGTGCCCTAACTGTGGCATTCAACATGACCGAGATATTAATGCAGCCTTGAATATTCAGCATCAAGGAATAATTGAAATAAAAGCGGCGGGACACGTCGTTACTGCTTGTGGAAGCTTGCGTAAATCTCGTCACGAACGAGTTGCGGCCTAAGAAACAAGAAGCCTAGCCCGATTAGGGCGGGGAGTAGTCACATACGGTTGCTGAGGTTAATTCAGGAAATTCGTTGGTGAGGTAGTGGTAAATAAAGTGGATGTAATAGGTTTTGAATTCTCGATATCTAGATTGATAGAAAGCTATCACTATCGTCATCACTTCGCTAACGGAGAGGAGAGAAGGTTTGTTTCTTTATTTGATACCGAAAGAAATTCGGTGTTTTACCATGCAGGGAGGAAAGTCTGGCAGAAGTTGTCAACATCGACGAAAACAGCGTCTAAGTTATTCATGCTCAAGCCTTATGTAGTTAATAGCTTTTTTCAAACGATCAGATCGCGACTTTGGTATTTGGTTTATTTCTTATACGCAGCTCAGGTTAATTACAGAAGTTAGTCTAGTTTCTGTTGGTGATAATGAGGTTTTACTAATATTGATTAACCCATTACGACGAAAGATACAGCAAGTCAGTGCTGATGGAGCCTATGACACAAGAACATGTCACAAAGTACTAAAGAATAAAGGAATAACGCCCAATATTCCACCTCGAAGCAACGCGGGGTACTGGGAGGAGGGGCATCCTAAAAATGAAGCTATAAAGGCGTTAGAAGAAGATAAATTGGCGGAGTGAAAAAGGCCAGCAGTTATCACAAACGCTCATTAGCATAGACAGCACTGTTTCGCGATAAACAGTTGCTCAGCCCTCAACTTACTCTTCGTGATTACAATGCTCAAGTTGGTGAATAGCTAGCAAATATGAAAGCAATGAACAAGGTTATAAGACTTGCTATGGCTGTTCGACAGCAGATAAATTAAGACTATAAAGAAGATTGCGATCTGTGCGTTATAAGCCTAATTTAATCAACAATGCCCATTGTGTTACCTGCTCCCATCATACGGTGATGATATCACCTTTAAATTAAGTGCCTAAATTTAGGCTGCCACTACAATCTGTAAATGGATTAAACTCTGTAATAATGTACTCCTTATTCACTGAATTAAAGATGTGGAGGACTTCTCCTAACTATGCCTATGGTTTAGATCTCTGCAATGATAATAATGGTTGTGTATATGCGTACATCTTACTTATTGATAGGTGGTTTAGATTGAATTGAGATAAAAAATTATTTTATCTTACAACTGGTTAAGGCATAATTGATATGTATTCAACACAACAAAGAAAATGGGATTATAAATTATGTTCGTTGTTATTTTTGGTCGTCTTGGTTGCCCTTTCTGTGTCCGTGCTAAAGATTTGTCCGATAAGCTAAAAGCTAAACTTGATGATTTCAACTATCGCTATGTGGATATCCATGCTGAAGGGGTTAACAAAGCAGATTTAGAAAAAACTATTGGGAAGCCTGTAGATAGCGTACCTCAAATCTTTGTTGACCAAAACCACATAGGCGGTTTCACAGATTTCGAAGTATATGTAAAAGAAAACCTGTACCTTTACGAGTAACCATAAACTTACTTAATCTAAGGTTCTTATACGTACGGATTTTCCAAGCTAAGTGATTTTAATGCTTGGTATCTTTGATTGGAATGTATAAGCAATTAACCTAGCAAGCTAGGTTGAGTATAAACCACACACACCTCTGGTGCCGAGAATTCTGTTCGCCGTCAGGTAAAATGCACAGGTGTTATAGCTAGATAACTATTAATGTGGCGCCATGCGCAAATGGTTTAAAATTTAGATTTTCACAAGCGAGTTTTGGTTTACAAAGAAGAACACAAATTAACGATTAAACAGATAAGCGTTCATTTTGATGTTGAAATTCGGATCTCATTTTGTTTAGCTAATAAGCTGGAGGCTTGTATTCCTAGACATAAACCCGCTATAAAAATGGATGAGAATATTTTACTTAAGGATGTAGAGGAGTTTCCTGATGATTACTAGAGGTAGCGAGCATAATGCCTTAATGTCACTCAACTTGCAATTCACTATGCATTGAAGCATCTCAATATCACCTTTAAAAAACCATATTTTATCCTAAAACTTGTAAACAAAAACGCCAATACTTCAGCGAAAAAAATAGAGAAATATAAAGCAAAAGGTAGACCCATCATCTACTTAACCTCAGATCTGCATAAGCGCTTGCTTATCAAGCCGAGTCATCTTGATATTCGGCTTCTTTGGTTGAAATGAATATGCGATAAACCCCGCCAGCAAGTTGATCATAAAGCTAATACAATTACGTTGCCAAAAATACTTGATTTGGGATATCTTTTTTAGTTGATCAAAAACGGTTTCAATAATAAATCATTTCTGGAGTATCAGGCGGTTCTAAAGTTTCATCACCTTTGATTTTATGTTTTTTTCACACCCGTTATCAGTGTTACTCCCTTATCTGCTAGTTCCCGCTCCAATAGACCAGAGATATACCTGTATCTCCGTAGAACCACCCCCTCGTTTCTTTTCCTCCCTTCGAGGTACCTTTAAAAACTTGATGTCTGAGAATGCGTAGGTTGTGACAAACCTGTAGCTTGGACGAATAAACGAAGGCAATCCCTGTCGGCTTTACCTGAGGGTGAGTGAGGTAAAAGCAAAGCGGAACCAGAACACCTTGTGTGAGCTTGAGCATTCGCGTGTAGCTGATTAATTCAGGAAATTCGTTGGTGAGGTAACGGCAAACAAAGTGGATTTAATAGGTTTGGAAGTCTCGATACCCCGATTGATGGAAAGCTATCACTATCGTCATCACTTCGCTAACGTAGAGGCGAAAAGGCTTCTTTCCTTGTTTGACATCGGAAGAAATTAGGTGTTTGTCCCATGCAGGGAGGAAAGTCTAGCAGAAGTTGCTGACATCGCTAAAAACAGCGTCTAAGTTATTAATGCTCAAATCCTTGTTCAGTCATAGTTTATTTCAAACGATCAGATCGCGACTTTGGTATTTAGTTCATTTCTTAAGCGTAGTTCAAGTTACTTAGATGAAAGTGGTTTTGCCAAGAGTATGCTGCGAACGCAAGGTACTCTAAAAAGGAAGTTGATGCTATGGAGTTCATGATTGGCACTTGAAAGTAAGAGTTAACGCCATTGGTGCGGAGTTGTTGATTAAATCAGGCCTATAACGCACTGATCCCAATCTTTTTTACAGTATTAGTTTGTCTGCTGGTGAATAGGTATACCGAGTCTTAGAACTTTGTTCATCGCTTTTACATTTACCAGTGCTTCACTAACTTGAGCATTGTAATCACGAAGAGTAAGTTGAGGGCTGAGAAATTGTTTATAGCGAAACATTTCTGTCTCTGCTAATGAGCGTTTGTTATAACCAATGTCCTGTTAATACTCCACTAGTTTGTTCTCTTTATAAAGCCTTTACAGCTTCATTTTTAGGATACCCTGTCTCCCAGTACCCCGCGTTGCTTCGATGTAAAATAGTGGGTGTTATTCCTTTGTTCTTCAGTATTTGGTGACATGTTCTTGTGTCATAGGCTTCGGCAGCACTGCCTTGCTGTATCTTTTGTTGTAATGGGTTAAGCAATGTAGGTAAAACCTCATTGTCATCCATAGAAATTAGATTAACTGTTGCAGCAATAATTTCATAAGTAGACACATTACCGACAAGATGAAGTTTGCGCCAAATACACCGCTTCTCCTTCCCGTGTTTACGCGTTTTTTAGTCATCTTCGTCGTATACTTTTAGGCCTGTGGTATCAATAATGACGTGAGCGCCCACACCTAGACTCGGCAAAGGGTACTTAACTTTTACGGTCTTAGAATGCTTGCTAATGCAGGTGTATGTAAGGGATTTCAGCGGGACACTCATCAACGTAAACACTGAATTAAGAAAGCCTTCTAATCTATGAAGTAGGAGTTTAAAAATACCTTTCACCATCAGTGCCGTTTCTCTCGCGGGAGGCAGAAAATATTTGTGCTCAGTTTCTACAACAGTGTCAATGTCGAAATGATCAACCTCAATCTTTTCATCTGCAGTATCCGGCTATTTTTCAATGCTAACACGGTTCTTTATCTTTACCTTGTCGACGCTGCTCATCTTGATTTTGTATGGTTTGCCATGATGGGGAAGATCCTTGTATAGAGGCCCCCATTACCCTTGTCATGCCATGTGTGTCGGTAAATAATGATTTCACTGAACATCACATTATGAGTTTATAACCAGTTTACAGCTAATCAAATCTGGTGACGTATGCGTGCTAAAACTCTTATGAATGAACGTTTTCCTTTTCTATGAAATACAGCAAAAAAACAGACTGTTAGTGGCTTTGTGGAAGGTTCCTTTAGCATGTTCTTTCACCTAGTATTTTCCTGCCAGAAACTATATGTGGTGGGACTTAAGGCATGTCCCATATCTGTGATAGATTTAGCACGCTTGAATAGATAAAAGGCATGAATGAGTTTCAAAGGTATCAAATTGAAGTACTTCGATTTAAACGTATTTTCGCTACGAATTGGGCCATATTAATATCCAGTCATCCCCGCTATGACACTGATTATTATCATTCAGAAATCGCTAAGATGCTGAAGTGTAAAAGCTCAGAAAATGGTTTTGCCACTTACCAATGCTTGGGTTGCGGTTAAGGGCAACATAAAGTTAACTTTAGTTGTAAGGGGAAAGATTATCCGCAATGTGGAAAGTGTTCTGCACGGGAGAGTATGATCAAAATAGGCGATCTCCTGTTTCCTAGAGTGAGCTATCGATAAAGTGTCTTAACATTGCCTGAGCAACTTCATATTCCTTTCCATACTCACTCCAATCAGAAGCGTTTATATTCTGGGTTTATGGTCTTGGCGGAAGCCTGCTTAGCCGAGTTGATTTAGGCATACTTTAAGACCAATGTGTGTGGAATCGCCGTCATTGTTGTCATCCCTACCGATAGATTTATCTAAGATAGTTGGGTATGACGGTCATCAAGTCAGGTATTACTATCAAGCACATAAAACGAAGTTGAAAACGTATGAAACAGTGGATGCTCAGGTATTTGTTGGCAGGCTAGTTCAGCACATTCTGCCTAAAGGATTTCAACGACTGAGATATTATGGTCTTCAAGCGACAGCGATCTTTAAGAAGTGGTATGAAGTGATAGCGATGGCAGCAGGAGACTTGGTGGATGCAATGATGAGCTACATCAAACGTATCCGCTATGTAGAGCTTTCCTAAGAGGTAGCAGGTCGTAATCCTTGAAAATGTATGTTTTGTAGGAAATGGATGGAGTTGGTTAGGTTCTCCCTCCCAAAACATGGTGTATTCTTCGATTTATTTACTTCCGATAGTGGTTAATTGATATGGTTTTTGTTCTGATCTGCAAACTAACCTCCGTTATCGAACGGTTATTGTTTTACAGATAAATTTAAACGGCCTGAGCAGCTTTTTAATCGCCCGTGTTACGTCTTTTTAGACTTGCTCTTAACACGGTAAGTTACCAGCAGTTTCGATACCAGTTCAACCAACGTGGCAAGATAACCATCTTGCCCGTAAACCGTATTACCTTCCCAATGCCAAATATCAATTTTGTCATCGACGCTAGATGGGCAATCACTGATATCTACGCGACCAGAAATGAGCTTGTTGGAATGTTTTCAACTTTTATTCGCCCAGCTCTCTGTTATATCTCGAACCTTTGAGATTTTAACGTTAATGTTGCTGAGCCTAGTTTGTAGGTGCCGCTTAGGCAAATGACCATTGCGAACTACTCCCTACTTTCCGTTTGCTTGGCGTGATGTGAAATTATTGAGCAAGGATTGAACCTCGGCTTCTATAGCTTGAACAAACAACTGCTGTGTGCCTTGTTTCAGCAGTTTATTTATCTGGTTTTCTAGTTTATGAAACTCGGTAACGTTATGATTATCTTGCTGATGCAAGACGATGACAGTATACCCCGTAAAAATTGTCTGGGATATGGCGCTTTATTTCTCGACTGGTAGCGGAGTGAGCACAGCCAAGTATTAGGCAATCTATCTAAAGTAATCACCCTCAGTCAATCGTTGCTCGATATAAAATAGATCTAAGCACTCAGCCTCTCACACTGGGTTACATCAGAAAAGCATAACTCAGATAACCTATTTAGGAAACTCACACATTGGCAAGTTGCATGCAATATCACTGTTAAAAGTGACGAATTCGCACGGGAAGTGATTAACCTTGTGACTATTTACTACATTGACATGCAACTTCGCATTCAAACTGAGAAACGGGAACTTTTCTCGATATACGATTTATAGCCACGATTGTAACTGGAGACAGTAAAATGAAAATAATTCATTTACCCTTGTGGCTCAAATACATCACACTGGTTATTAGTTTAACAGGGGGATTGAGTTATGTGGCTGGTGAAGTTATCCGCTCGTTTGAAAAGCAATATCTTGAACAACAAATGGACACACAAATCAAAGCTAATTTTTCTGCATTAACCTCAATACTTGCAGTAGACGTTATTGCCGATCAGCGGGGATTTTTGGATAAGAAACTCAGAGGGCTCGCGATCCACTACCCTGATCTTTGTTATGTCTCTATCGTTAACAGAAACGGTGTGCAGGTCGGACAATGGGGCGATCGGCCACATAGTGATAATCCTATGGCGTTAAATTTCACCAATAGTGTTAATTATGCCAATCAATACGTAGGTTCAATGAGGATTTCACTAAGTAAAAAACAAATGATGAAAGATATTAACTATCATGTCGATCAAATGCGTCTATACACTGCCGTCACATTACTTACTTTGGCAACAATCATATATTTAATATCTCAATTTTTGATTCTTTCACCTATAGCAAGGATCAATCAACGCCTCATTTCTATCGCTCACGCGAATCCGGACATTGATAAATGGCATGATGAACTTTCTCGCCTAGACAGCTGTGCCGATAATTTAGAAGAGTATATCCGAGATCATGAAGAACATGAAGCAGCACTAGAAGAAGCAAGAAGCGAAGCTGTTTCGGCCAACATTGCCAAGTCCCAATTTATCGCTACCATGAGTCATGAGATCCGAACTCCAATGAATGCTATCATAGGTGTTTTAGACATTCTGGAAGAAGAAAATCTTCCTGAGTGTTGTAAATCCTTAACGGCAATGGCTGGTGATGCTGCAAACTTGCTATTGAGTCAGCTCAACGACATTTTAGATTACTCTAAGATCGACGTCGGAGCGTTAAATGTAGATGAAACTGAATTTGACGTAAGTATACTTGCCAAAAGTGTTCTTACCTTGTTTGAAGCAAGTGCACAGAAAAAAGGAATATCTATATCTCTTTGTGACGAACTAAACCACCGATTTTTAGTGTTCACAGACAAGGGAAAACTCGCTCAGGTATTAACCAATCTTGTAAATAATTCACTGAAATTTACCTCTGAAGGTAGAATTGAATTAATTGTGAGCCATGTTTTCCCCAAAGGATTAAAAATTCAAGTTAAAGATTCTGGAATAGGTATTGACCCCGTGTACCAAAATACTATTTTTGAACCTTTTACTCAGAAAGATGCGACTTTTGCGCGCAAATATGGTGGTGTAGGGATGGGTTTGGCTATTTCAAAAAAATTGGTTGAATTACTAAACGGAAAACTGCTACTCAATAGTAAAACTGAGGTGGGCAGTGAGTTTACAATTCTTTTACCATGCAAAATGCGCTACCACAGAGATAACCAGCACCTCGGTGAGGAACAACACTCTTATAGTCCTACTAAAGACACCCATATTTTGCTTGTTGAAGATAATTTAGCCAATCAGATGGTAGCCAGAACAATGTTAGAGAAAGTAGGATTCACTGTCCTTACTGCTAACAACGGTCATGAAGCGATAGCTGCTATCAAGAGTGATCACTTTGAGCTTATATTAATGGATTTGCAAATGCCTGGAATGGATGGTTTTGAAGCGTGTGACGTCATACGTCACCTTAATGAACATGGTAAAACACTGCCTATTCTCGCCATGACAGCGAATGTCAGCGAACAAGACCGAGAAAAGTGTAAAAAGCTTGGCATGGATGACTTTATAGCAAAACCTGTCAGTAAGAAACATCTGATTGATGTAATATCAAATTGGGTTGGAAAGACACATCTTACATTAGGCACGCAGTGAATCGATCAAGGGATATATGCAGGAAAAGATTACGAATCTTAAGGTCGTGTATTCAGTAAATAACCTAGGCTGTGCCTAATAAATGAACTAAATGCCCAAGTCGCGATCTGATCGTTTAGAAAAACTATTTCCTGCATAAGGACTTTGGCATGAATAACTTAGACGCTGTTTTCGTCGATGTCAATGACTTCTGTCAGACTTTCCTTCCTGCATGGAGAAAAATGCCTAATTTTTCTAGTATCAAACAAAGAAATAAGCCTTCTCGTCTCTCAGTTAGCGAAGTGATGACTATAGTGATAGCTTTCCATCAATCGGGGTATCGAGACTTCAAAACCTATTACATCCACTTTGTTTGCCGCTATCTCACCACCAAATTTCCTGAATTAGTTAGCTACACGAAAATGCTCAAGCTCATGCAAGGTGTTCTGGTTCCGCTTTGCTCTTACCTTACTCACCGTCAGGCAAGGCTGACAGGGATTGCCTTCATTAAGTCATCTAAGCTACAGGTTTGTCACAACCTACGCATTCTCAGATATCAGGTTTTTAAAGGTACCGCGAAGCGAGAAAAGGAACGATGGGGTGGTTTTACGGTTTCAAATCACACTCCATTATCAATAACCACGGTGGTATTCTCTCAGTCAAAGTGACAACGGCTAACGTAGATGATAGAAAGCCTGTATCGGAAATGGTTGACGAGCTTTGGGGGTGTTTATACGGATATAAAGATTATATCTCTGATCCATTGGAGCGGGAACTAGCAGATAAGTGAGTGACACTGATAACGGGTGTGAAAAAAACATGAAATCAAAGGTGATGAAACTTTGGAACCGCCTGATACTCCAGAAATGATTTATTATTGAAACCGTTTTTGATCAACTAAAAAACATATCCCAAATCAAGTATTTTTGGTAACGTAGTTGTATTAGCTTTATGAGCAACTTGCTGGCGGGGTTTATTGCATATTCATTTCAACCAAAGAAGCCGAATATCAAGATGACTCGGCTTGATAAGCAAGCGCTTATGCAGATCTGAGGTTAGCTTACGCTTATTCGTTAATAGATCTTGAGAAATTTCAAGGCAATAAGCACCTTTATTACGGTACTTTTTCAATTCACGGTAAATTAACAAACGATGGTACTTGATTGTCTTTATGATATTGAAGATTGGAATTATCTGTTCCCAAAGGCTGAAACTTAGTAGCCACTTTCCGTGGCTAACTGCTGATGATTCATAGTAGTACAGCTTATTCCCTTGGAGAAAAGAGCGTATCCCTTTAGGTAGTTTCTTTTCTACGTTAAAACAGAGGTGTCACAGTTACTACCTGAATTCAGGCAGAATTAAGATGTCTCTCGTCTATATTTTGGTATAGACTGTATAAAGTAACAGTCTATGAATTTGAGTGCTAGTCAGCATATAAGCAAGCTAAAACTAGAGTGTAGGAACAAGCGTGATGACTGTGCTAAAGTGCTACTTTGGTACGTATAACGCATTTATTTATATAAATGATACAAGTTATCTAACTAAAAGGTTTGAAGGTACGTAAGTATGCTCAGAAACTCGACAGTCAGGGTGTACAGCACTGCAGGTGTCATGCTTTCTAAATAAAGTTGTCACCCTGAAAGGTATTGGAAGGGTAAATTCAAATTCGCGTACTCGCTAAAATTGGCTCAATTGGAACACTAATCAGATACTCAAAATCAGCACATCGACACCTTCACGGAGGGCACGTCTAGTGACGTGCATTCTTGGTGTTATCTCTTTTTGATGAAGCTCACTATACCTACATAGAATGCCTTGAGCATGACATCAGGAGAACTAGCTGAAACCTTCATCCTCAGATTGTTAGGGTATATACTTGTGGTGAGTAGTGATAAATTCTGTATTTTAGTTAAGGATGAATAACAGAAGGCACGAAGTCAGTTCTCACCTTCAGTTGAGAATCCGTTGAATATTTATTTGGGCGAGAATTACTGATAATGATGGTCACAACTGATCAAAAAACAACGTACCCCTCTAAGGGGATGAGTTATCATTCATACAAAGATAATAATTATCCTTATCAATTATTTAGTAAATTGGAAATTAAAAGTAATGTTAAAATGACTCATTTAACAATCTGCATAGTGTCTGCTAGACACATAAACTATTTAAACTCATCTATTCATTGTGTTTAATGCACAAGATTTCCTAAAAACTGTATCAAATAAACCAGGCGTGTATCGAATGGTTAACGCCTCCAATGAAATTATCTATGTTGGTAAAGCAAAATCGCTGAAAAAGCGACTTTCAAGTTATTTTCGGAGCTATGTACCATGTAAAAAGACGCGTGCATTGGTAAGAAACATCGCCGATGTAGAAGTCACAATTACACATAGTGAAACTGAAGCCTTCATTCTCGAATATAACCTCATCAAGCAATTTTTACCACGTTACAACGTCTTGTTGCGGGATGATAAGTCCTATCCTTATATATTCATGTCAGCGCATAAACATCCAAGGCTGTCTATTCACCGTGGTACAAAAAAGTGCAAAGGTGAGTACTTTGGACCGTTTCCAGATGTAGGTGCTGTAAGGCAGAGTTTATATTCATTGCAGAAAATATTTTCGATCCGTCAGTGTCAAGACTCCGTTTACAAAAATCGCTCACGTCCGTGTTTGATGTATCAAATCGGTCGCTGTGCAGGACCTTGTGTGAGTGGAATGATTTCCGATGAGGAATACAAAGAACTGGTAAACTTTACTCGATTGTTTTTAGACGGTAAGGATCTAGAAGTGATTCGAATACTGATAAAAAAAATGGAAGCCGCTAGTATGATGTTAGCCTTTGAGAAAGCGGCGGAGTACCGTGATCAAATTCAGGCTCTGCGTATAACACAAGAACAACAATTTGTCTCTCAAAACAGCGATGATAATTTAGATGCCATTGGTGTGTCTGTTGAGAATGGGATCGCGTGTATTCATGTGCTATTTTTTCGTCAAGGTAAAATATTAGGTAGCAAAAATTACTTCCCAACAATGCCCGTAGATACGGAAGTATTTGAACTGGCATCAAGTTTCATTGGACAGTTCTACCTGAATCAGGTTGATAGGCGCACCATTCCATCCCATATTGTTATTAACCAAGATTTGGGTGAAGAACTTGATTTATTAGAAAAGTCGTTATCGAAGATTTCAAGGCGAAAAGTATGCTTACAAAGCAAACCTCGAGGTGTACGAGCACAATTTTTGAAATTAGCACTAACCAATGCCACCAGCGCGTTGAAAAGTAATATTAATCACAAAGTAACCATCCATAATCGTTTCTCTATATTGTCTGGCGCTCTTGGTATTGCACCTATTAAGCGAATAGAATGTTTTGATGTTAGTCATACCATGGGTAAGCAAACGGTAGCATCTTGCGTGGTGTTCAACCAAGATGGTCCTGTGAACCAAGAATACCGCCGTTACAATATTACAGGCATTACGGGAGGTGATGATTACGCGGCTATGGCACAAACGTTAGAACGCCGTTACAACAAAAATATTGATCCCGAGAAGATTCCTGATGTCATCTTGATTGATGGCGGTAAAGGGCAGATTAATCGTGCATGGAATGTGGTTAAGCGATTGCTAGTTAATTGGCCCAAACATCCGCTCATGCTTGGTATCTCAAAAGGCACTACGCGTCGGCTGGGGCTTGAAACCTTAATCAAGGTTTCAGGAAAAGGGTTTTCAATGTCATCTGATTCTCCTGCGTTACACCTGATTCAGCATATTCGAGATGAGAGCCATAACC
Organism: Candidatus Enterovibrio escicola; assembly: GCF_002464935.1. GTDB lineage: Bacteria > Pseudomonadota > Gammaproteobacteria > Enterobacterales > Vibrionaceae > Enterovibrio > Enterovibrio escicola. The sequence goes on along the minus strand of NZ_NBYY01000029.1, from coordinate 30,379 downwards.
ATGCCATATCAGGACACCGTGCCAAACGAGCAAAAGCCCAAACAACCAGTGTCCTTCAGGAAATTGAAGGGATTGGTCCTAAACGTCGACAGGCATTGCTCAAATATATGGGAGGAATTCGTAAACTTAAATACGCATCTATTGAAGAAATATCTAACGTACCTGGAATTAGTAGGGTTTTAGCAGAGAAGATTCATTCATCATTGCAACAACAGTGAGTTTAAAGCACCATAACGACTCATTCATCTGAAATAGAAACTATGCGACTTAATACCCCCATTATCTTGACTCTTACGCGCATCGCATTAATTCCTTTTTTTGTTGTTGCGTTTTATATGCCTTACCAATGGTCGGCACCTGTTGCCGCGTTGATTTTTGTAATTGCGGGTGCAACTGATTGGCTTGATGGTTATCTCGCAAGAACTCTAAAACAAACGACTCGGTTCGGTGCTTTTCTTGACCCTGTTGCAGATAAAGTCATAGTGGCAATCGCATTAGTTTTGATAGCAGAACATTATCATACCATTTTGGTGACGATTCCAGCCGCAACTATGATTGCTCGGGAAGTCATCATATCAGCTCTCCGTGAATGGATGGCTGAATTGGGGAAACATGCTAGTGTGGCTGTATCTTTGATTGGAAAGTTTAAAACGGTAGCACAGATGTTTGCACTGACGATGATGATTTGGCGACAGAACGATATTGTTATATATATTGGCTACACCGCGCTGTATATTGCAACGACATTGACCTATTGGTCAATGTATCAATATATGTTGGCTGCAAAGGATGAACTGCTGGATACTGACTAACCGTGCTTCGTAGACAACCTGAATTCAGTGTGAAGTGCGGCATTTTCCAATCAAACTGCTAATATTATTTTATTGAAAATAACGGTAGGATGCTTAAACCTTAAACATTCTTTAGGCCGATGGTTGATCCGTACTTGAGCGAAGGTAGTCACTTCCTTCTTGACTCTTCTTAAGTCTGTTACTGTCTTTACGTACTGTGTAAAAGCACATTAGCATTTCTTATGCGCAGCTCATGTTAATTATAATGCTTAAGTTAGTAAATCGCTGGCCAATGTGAAAGCGATGAATAAAGTTATAGGACTCTATATTCCTGTTCGCCAGCAGATAATTTAAGATTATAAAAAAATTGGGATCAGGGTATTTATAGGCCTAATTTAATCAATAACACCCTTGGAAGTGGTAAAATATGAGTAGAAGTATTTCTGAAATGAATAAATAACTGCTACTCTTACGTACGTTGATCCACACTGAGAAGTAAAGAGGCTTATAGCAAATACAGTTAATAATTCTGAACTTTAAGTGAGATGGATATATAGTCTTACTGGATGAGAAAAGTGAGTAAGAGTAGATGCTACTGAATCATAAATTATGATAAGATTTCTTGATTTCTTCTTTGCTCTAATAGGCTTATTCTTTCTTTGGCCCGTGTTGCTTATCATCATCGTGGTAGGATATTTCGATACTAAAGATCCGGTTTTTTATCAAACGCGAGTTGGTAAACACCAAAAACCATTCACACTGATTAAATTTCGAACCATGGCACCTGATACCATCTCAGTAGCCACACATTTAGTAAGTCACTCATCAATAACGAGATTTGGTACTATTTTACGTAAAATGAAACTAGACGAACTTCCACAGCTTATTAATGTATTAAAAGGTGAAATGAGTTTGGTTGGCCCAAGACCTTGCTTATTTAACCAAAATAGATTGATTGAAGAACGCAAAAAAAATGGAGTATTTAAGGTTCTCCCAGGTATCACGGGGTTAGCGCAAGTAAACGCTATAGATATGTCTACGCCAGAAAAACTTGCTATTTGGGATAAGAGAATGATTGATAGCATGTCGATGAGAAATTACTTTACTTACATCATTCAAACAGTGATAGGTAAAGGCTCAGGTGACAATATAAAAGAAATATAAGTCTCTCTATTTCCTAGTTACAGAAAAAGTATATCAATATATTTTTAACTGTCTAAACAATATTTTTATTCTTTTTCTTTGAGTTATTTTAGATTAAAATAGTTATTTGTTTAACAGATTGCTTCTCATATAAAATGACTAATCTTTCATGGTGATCATTATAACGACCGCTTCGATCTCCTTTATCTCCCTGCCTTAAGTGACGATATCTCTTGCCTCCTTGCCGTGTATAGGTTGAGACTAAACAATAAAGCCCTTCAGGGTGACGGGCGCTCCTACATTAGTTAACCTCAGATCTGCATAAGCACTTGCTTATCAAACTTAGTTATTTGGATACTCGGCTTCTTTGGTTAAAATGAATACGTGATAAGCCCCGTTAGCAAGTTGACCATATAGTTGATACAACTACGGTGCCGAGAATGCTCGATTTGGGATATGTTTTTTAGTTGGTTAAAAACGGTTTCAATAATAAATAGTTTTCGGAGCATCAAGCGGTTCCAAAGTTTCATCACTTTGGGTTTCATGTTTTTTTACATCTGTTATCAGTGTTACTCCCTTATCTGCAAGTTCCCGCTCCAATGGATCAGATATATAATCTTTATATCCGTATAAACACCCCAAAGCTCGTCAACCATTTCCGATATAGGCTTTCTATCATCTACGTTAACCGTTATCACTTTGACTTAGAGAATGCCACCGTGGTTATTGATAATAAGGTGTAATTTGAAACCATAAAACCACCCCATCATTTCTTTTCCTCACTTCGCGTTACCTTTAAAAACCTGATGTCTGAGAATGCATAGGTTGTGACAAACCTATAGCTTAGACGAATGAACAAAGGCAATCCCTGTCGACCTTGCTTGACGGTGAGTGAGGTAAAAGCAAAGCGGAACTAGAATATCTTGCATGAGCTTGAACATCCTCGTGTAGCTAACTAATTCAGAAAACTTGTTGGTGAAGTAGTGACAAAAAAAGTGGATGTAATAGGTTTTTTAAGTCTCGATATCCAGATTGATGGAAAGCTATCACTATAGTCATCACTTCGCTAACTGAGAGATGAGAAGGCTTGTTTCTTTGTTTGATACCAGAAAAATTAGGCATTGTTCTCCATGCAGGGAGGAAAGTCTGGCAGAAGTCGTCGACATCGACGACAACAGCGTCTAAGTTATTCATACCCAAGTCCTTGTGCAGTCAATAGTTTATTTCAAACGATCAGATCGCGACTTAGGCATTTAGTTCATTTCTTATGCGCAGCTTAGGTTAGTTAGTACGTGCGATATTAGCTAGTAGTTCCAATCCTTTTCTTTTAGAGTAGCAAATAAACGAAAGCTCCTTGAGCTATTAGTATTTTATGTTTTCTTGCTCACTTGCGATTATTCGCCGATAGATCTTGAGGAATTTCAGGGTAAGAAGTACCGTTATTACGGTACCTCTTCATCTATCAGTAAACTAAAGAACAATGGAATCTGATTGTCTTTGCGATATCATAAATTTAGATTCTCCGTTCCAAAATGACTGAAATTTTGTATCTCTTCTAGAGATTACCTATTGATAATTGAGGGAAGTACTAGTTGTTCTCTTGGAGAGAAGAGCGTACCCCTGTCGGTATTTTACTTCATCTTTTACGCTAGATCATAAGTACCGCAGTTATTATTTAGATCCAAGCAGTTATACACATAACTTACTTATTATATATGTAACTAGCCTTTCATTATTTTATTATTCACAATCTTGGTAGCTGATTAGGTTCTCAAGTACTGGTCGCCCACGCATGTCACGAAAAATGAGTTTATAGCCAACACCTTTTTCCATCAAAGACACTACTTCAGTATCAGAGCAGTACGTCTTTTTAATATTCTTAACAAGAACAATAGGCACGACATCGATACCCCCAGTGTAAAGCAGAGTGAGTTCAATGTTGCTCCCCTCTGCTTTTACACGAACTAGATTGTAACCATTCATATCAACGGGCACTATTCTACTGAGCATGGCAGCGCGCTCTGCTGCAAATATTTTGGATTTTTCTTCGTAAGATGTACTGGAACATGCCGAAATTAGGACTACCAGTAAGCTAGCAAGCATTATTCGTCCCATAGTTGAAATTAGTTGCATCAGAAGATCCTTTACGTCTTTTAGGCTAGCCACGGCCTTGCAGCACTTTTCTAAACGGGTTATCGATTATGTTTTTATAAACATGCGTATATCGATATACAGGTAGGAATCAGCTAGGTCTTTGTGGCTGTTAAATTTAATAATCCGGTGCTAAGCCTCACCCCATTGCCAAAGTGTTCACTATTGATGGCAGGGGTTGTCTGAACCACTGAGCATACTTCAGTGTTGAGATTACGAAATTTTGCGAAGTATTTTCTCTCACTTGCATGCGTAATGGAAAACTTTTCTCGAAATCTTGTAGAAATTTGACGTAATACATTCTTGTTTGCCCTCTTGGTTATCCGCACCTCTTCTACTTTCATCTACGTCGTGGTTGACCACGGGACTTTTCCATGGTCATAGGACTCATCTGCACTTGTCGCTTAGCTGAACCCTCCAGGTCGTAGGGTATATTGCTGGTGCTCCCTTGAGTATTGTATGCGAAGTTAGATGATATATAGTATAAGAATATATTTATTGCTTATTTACAAGCTTGAGTCGACAAGCATTTTTCTGAAAAGTTAAAGATGACAATCTTACCCACATTGGGTGTGCCACCTTTAAGGTAAGGAATTTCAACGTTTTTTATCTGGCGGAATGACTAAAGTAACCTGAGCTACACATAAGCACTGTATTAAATGGGCGTTGTTGATTAAATCAGGCCTATAACGTACTGATCACGATCTTTTTTACAGTCTTAATTTATCTGCTGGCGAACAGGTATACCGAGTCTTAAAACTTTGTTCATCACTTTCACATTTGCCAGCTCTTCACTAACTTGATCATTGTAATTACGAAGAGTGAGTTTAGGGCTGAGCAACTGTGTATAGCAAAACAGTACTGTCTCTGCTAATGAGCGTTTATTATAACCTTTGTCCTTTTACACTCTGCCAGTTTATCCTCTTTCACCGCCTTTACAGCTTCATTTATAATGAGATTCTTCCTCCCAGAAACTATATGTGGTGGGGCTTAAGGTATGTCCCTATCTGTGATATATTTAGCACGCTTGAACAGATAAAAGGCATGAATAAATTTCAAAGGTATTAAATCTAAGCTGCTTTGCTTTAAACGTGTTTCCACTACGAACCTCCCTGATACTCAGGGATTAACTTAGTCACTTCCCAAATTGCTAATTCTGCCTATCTCAGGAATGGAAACCTCCGTTGAGGTTCTGGTTCTCTAACGTTTTTATTCCGTCATAGGCAGTTGTCAATAAAAAGTCTAATACATCCCTTTATTTTGTACCGAGTTATATATATTCGTTATATTGATAAGTGTCTTGGGAGTCATTCCCCCATCTAAGGTATAATTGGGAAAGTGATTTCCACCATTGTCCTCCTCTATAATTAACCTCAGTTTTGTATCAGTGCTGCTTTTAAGAACCGAGTAATTTTAAGGTTAAGCTTTGTTGGAGGGAAACGTATAAGTAATGACTCTAGTAATAAGGTTGATCATAAATCTCACCCAACTTTGGTGCTGAAAGTGCTTTATTTGGGATATATTTTTAGTCGGATAAAGACTGACTCGATGATAAATCATTTTCTTAATATAAGACGATCCTAAAACTTCATCACCTTTGGTTCCATGTTCTTCCGTTTATTAGTGATGAGACTAATCCCTTTCTCGGAAAGTGTTTGTTTAAGGAAGCTAGATATATACTCCTTATCTCCATAGAGTGATCCCCAGAGATTATCGGTCATATTAGGTAGGGGTTCTGTGTCATCAACATTTGTTGTTACCTTTACTTCATTTAACCATCTCCTCAAACCCGAGATGCAGTGGAATATGTAAAGTGTGATAAACCTGTAGTTTAGATGAATAAACAAAGGCAATCCCTATCGGCCTCACCTGACGGTGAGTGAGGTAAGAAAAAAGCGGAACTAGGACATATTTCATGAGTTTTAACATCCTCGTGTAACTAACTAATTCAGGAAATTTGTTGGTGAGGTAGCGATAAACAAAGTAGATGTAATAGGTTTTGAAGTCTTGATATCCTGATTGATGGAAAGCTATCACTATAGTCATCATTTCGCTAACTGAGAGGCGAGAAAGCTTGTGTGTTTGTTTGATACCTGAAGAAATTAAGTATTTTTTCCATGCAGGAAGGAAGGTTTGGCAGAAGTCGTCGATATCGCCAAAATGGCGTCTAAGTTATTCATGCACAAATCCTTGTGCAGTCAATAGGTTATTTCAAATAATCAGATCGCGACTCTGGCATTTATTTTATTTCTTATGCGCAGCTCAGGTTATTTAGTTATATAGGGTGATTGTCTTGTTGCAATGAACTGGCGTTATTAAAGCAGGAAAGTTCTATTTTAGATATTTTTATCCCTGTTTGGTAAGGATACCCACTTTGCATTGTTCTTTGGTTGAAGTAGAATTAGAAATATTAGTACATCGACTTGTACTTCAAAAATAATTAGAATCGCAGTTAAGGAAACTGCAACATCAAGTAAGAGGGGTATAAATAGTAGACTGTTGAACCTGTGTTCAATAAGATGTTCTTCTGTGTAGAAGAACTATATCTTTATGGTGACAACTCCAGTTAAAAAATATGATACCTGTAGTAGTGGACACTAGGACTAACTAGTAGCCAATATGAACGGAGGGTTTTTTAACTTATTGGATATAGAGTGAAATTTCTGGGATAGGGAATACGATGTTACCAGCACTCACCCATAGACATACGCTTGATCCAATAGCGGTGCTATATTTAGACACAATTAGGGAAAGAGGTTTTCACGGAGATATTGAAACCTGTTATGCCAGTCGACTTGCTGTTGCAACGGATAACTCTGTTTACCAACTTTTGCCACAAGCTGTGGTCTTCCCCACCTCAACACAAGATTTGGCTCTGCTTGGAAAAGTATCACTAGATAGTAGATTTATCACTATTCGTTTTGCTGCTAGGGGCGGTGGTACAGGCACAAACGGTCAATCACTTACGCAATACCTTGTGGTGGACGTGTCTCGCCACATGCGAAAAGTATTGGAAATTAATCCAGACGGGGCGTGGGTACGAGTTCAAGCTGGTGTTGTGAAAGATGCTCTGAATGAAGCACTTCATCCGTACGGTTTCTTTTTCTCACCTGATCTCTCCACCAGTAACCGTGCTACAGTGGGGGGTATGATCAGCACCGACGCATCAGGACAAGGCTCATTACGTTACGGAAAAACGTCTGACCATGTTTTGTCACTGAAAGCAGTGCTTGCTGATGGTTCAGAGTTGGATACAGAAACGCTAAGTTATGACGATATTAATGTCTTAGAAAGAAATGATTATGCGGGAATTGCGCTTAAAACTGTTGCTAATATTTGTCGTAACAAACGTGTGGAGATCGAAGATAAGTTTCCTCAACTCAATCGTTTCCTGACGGGTTATGATCTTAAGAATGCTTATAACCCAGAGCAAGAAACTTTTGATATAGCACGGGTGCTTTGTGGTGCAGAAGGATCATTAGGTTTTATTGCTGAAGCTAAGCTGAATATTACGCCCATTCCAAAGGTCCGTACTTTAGTTAATATCAAATACAATAGCTTTGACTCTGCATTAAGAAATGCGACTGTACTGGTTGAAGCAAACGCACTTTCTATTGAAACTATTGATTCCAGAGTCTTGCATTTAGCTCGTAAAGATATCGTTTGGAATACTGTAAAATATCTTCTCACTGATGTGCCGGATAAAGATATGCAGGGCATCAATTTGGTGGAGTTTGCTGGTGATGATGCCGTGGCAGTCTCTGCACAAGTCGAGTCACTATGCGAACGTTTAGATACCTTATTGGCCACTGAAGATCAGGGTGTTATTGGTTATCAGGTCTGCGATGATATAACCTATATCAATTGTCTCTATGGGATGCGTAAAAAAGCCGTCGGTCTCCTTGGTGCTACTAGAGGGGCAGCGAGGCCTGTTGCATTTACGGAAGACACGTGCGTACCTCCAGAAAAACTGGCTGACTATATCGTTGAGTTTCGTGCACTGCTTGATAGCCATAATCTGGATTATGGCATGTTTGGTCATGTGGATGCGGGGGTGCTTCATGTTCGTCCTGCATTGGATCTATGCGATCCCGATCAAGAGCATCTAATGAGGAAATTATCGGACAGTGTAGTTGTATTGGTGGCAAAATATGGTGGATTGATGTGGGGTGAACATGGAAAAGGTTTCCGCTCTGAATACGGCCGAGCATTTTTTGGTGAAGTGCTTTTCGATGAACTTCGAAAAGTAAAAGCAGCATTCGATCCAGAAAACCGCATGAATCCTGGAAAAATTTGTACGCCATTCGGTAGCAATGATGAATTGGTAAAGGTGGACGGGGAAAAAAGAGGTACGTTCGACCGGCAAATCCCGATTGCTACTCGTAACAGCTTCAGCCAAGTGATGGAATGTAACGGCAATGGTTTGTGTTTTGACTACGATACAAGTTCGCCTATGTGTCCTTCGATGAAGATCAGCTACGACCGACGCCATTCGCCAAAGGGTCGATCGGATATTGTCCGTGAATGGCTACGTTTATTGTCCGACCTAGATTTCGATCCGATAGCTCTTGAAAAGGAAATTATGGGAAAAGGATCGTCACTCTTTCAGATATTTCCTAGGTTTAAGAATACTTGGTTGGCGAAAAAGGGAGAATACGATTTTTCCCATGAAGTTATGGAAGCCATGAATGGGTGTTTGGCGTGTAAGGCCTGTGCGACACAATGTCCAATCAAAGTAGATGTGCCAAGCTTTCGTTCACGTTTTATTAATCTTTACTATAGTCGCTATCAGCGACCTGCTAAAGACTATTTGGTTGCAAATATCGAAACCTTGTTACCTTGGATGGCAAAAGTGCCAGTACTCATTAATGCTATGACTCAATCAGAATGGGTCAAAGTAGTCACTAAAAAGATGGTAGGGTATGTTGATACGCCTTCCTTGTCTGTACCAACTCTGATGGAATCATTGTGTGGACACAATGCCACTACGTTTAACCTCCTGTGGTTGCAAACGTTTAGTGAATTAGAGCGAGAACGATATGTATTGATCATGCAGGATCCTTTCACCAGTTTTTATGAATCTCCTTTGATTCTTGATCTTATTAGTTTGATTGAAAAACTGGGTAAGAAACCACTATTGTTGCCATTCAAACCGAACGGTAAAGCGCAACACATCAAAGGTTTCTTAAAAAAATTCACTAATACAGCATTAAATACCTCAAAATTTCTTAACCAAGTAGCTGATCTAGGTGTACCCATAATAGGAGTTGATCCTGCATTAGTTCTTTGCTATCGCGATGAATATAATGAAATACTTGGTGATAAACGCGGTAATTTTCAGGTATTAACAGCCCATGAATGGTTGCTGGGTGAAATACAACATCACCCAAAAAAGAAAAGTGTAGATACTGACGTGTGGTATCTTTTTTCGCATTGTACAGAAAAAACTAGGTTACCAAATGCTGAAGCTGAGTGGGGTAAGATATTCAAACACTTTGGTGGAAAACTAGAGGTCATCACTGTAGGTTGCTGTGGTATGGCAGGTACCTTTGGTCATGAATCTGATAAAGTAGAAAACTCAAAAGGAATTTATGGATTAAGTTGGAAACCTAGGCTGAAATTACTACCCCATTCGCGTTGTATGGCGACGGGGTATTCGTGTCGAAGTCAAGTCAATCGGATAGAACAAAAAGATCTACGGCATCCGGTTCAGATCTTATTAGAACTAGTATAAATTCCATGGAATGGGAGGTATTAATTTAAGCAAAATAGAACTTTAAATTTCCTTGTTATATATCAATAGTTAGATTAACCTGAGCTGCATATAAGAAATGAACTAAATGCTAAACTCACGATCTGATCGTTTAAAAAACTATCGATTGAATGAGGACTTGGCATGAATAACTTAGACGCTATTTTTGTCGATATTAACGCCTTCTGCCAAACTTTCCTCCCTGCATGGGAAAAATACATCCTTTCTTCCGGTTTCAAATAAAAAAATAAACCTTCTCGCCTCTCCGTGAGCGAAATGATGATGATAGTGATAGCTTTCCCTCAATCAGGATATTGAGACTTTAAAACCTATTACATCTACTTTGTTTGCTTTTGTCTCACCATTAATTTCCTGAATTAGTCAGCTACACGAAAATATTTAAGCTCATGCAAGGTGGTCTGGTTCCGTTTTGCTCTTACCTCACTCACCGTCAGGCAAGGCCAACAGGGATTGCCTTCGTTGATTCATCTAAGCTACAGCTTTACCACAACCTATGCATTTTCAGACATCATGTTTTTAAAGGTACCTCGAAGAGAGGAAAAGGAACGATGGGGTAATTCTACGGCTTAAATTTACACCTTATTGTCAATGACCAAGGTAGCATTATTTCAGTCAAAGTGACGAAGACTAACGTGAATGATAGAAAGCCTGTGTCGGAAATGGTTGACGAGCATTTGGAGTGTTTATACGGAGACAAAGGTTATATCTCTGATCCATTGGAGCGGGAACTTGCAGACAAGGGAGTGATACTTATAATGGGTGTAAAAAACATGAAACCCAAAGTAATGAAACTTTGGAACCACTTGATGCTCCGGAAACGATTTATTATTGAAACCGTTTTTGACCTACTAAAAAATACATCCCAAATCGAGCATTCTAGGCACCGTAGTTGTATCAGATTTATGGCTAATTTGCGGGCGGGGTTCATCGCGTATTCATTTTAACCAAAGAGGCCGAGTATCAAAATGACTAGGTTTGATAAGCAATCTCTTATGCAGATCTGAGGTTACTTAACTTTTACAGTCTCCATACACTTACTAATGCAAGTGATGTAGGGAATTTCAGCGGGACATTCATCAACGTCAAAATCGAATTAGAAAAGCCTTTTAATCCATGAAGTTGAAGCTTAAAAATACCTTTCACCATCAGTGCCGTTTCAATCGAGGTGTCCGAAAGTATAAACCCACGGTCACTATGACCGTTATGCTTTAAACAATGCCATGCCTTCATGGCAGCGATGTTTATCCAAAAAGTGGTTATGTATTCAATAGGTTTTTCTTCGTGTAAAAAGATATGCTTTTTCAGGGTGATTATTATAACTACCGTTGACGTTAAAAGTCGTTTATGCCCGCAAACAAAAACGGTTTAAAGCCAGGGTATCGGCCTTGATAGACACTAACGTTATCTTTTCCAAGCCTATTACCTAATCTTCCAGCTTGAAGATACATACATGACTTGTCAGGCGGGGCTAAAAGAATAAATTGTTGAACTTTCTATGAATAATTCTGGTATTAGTCACTCCTCTCGAGTGCTACACATTAGCATTAATGGGGTTGTCAGAGTTTTAAAAAACTTACACAAAGCTGTGTAATCACATTCCCTCTTGATGTACAGGAAGTGGTGCGTATCTGCGAAGTAGATGAGTAACGGTCTTTCGTAGGTAACAAAAATATCCCTCGCTGGCTTTTGTATGCTTGGGAGCCTCAATTTAAAAAATAATTGCTCACGAATTTTGGTGTCTTAGAAGAAAGATATTCTATTTATTTTTCAATTGGTTATCTATATTCAATGTTGCATTTCGGTGTACGGACGGTTTCAATGTATATGATATCTCTCCCGAGAATACATACATTCGTTAGCAAGCTCTATACACAACACATTGAGAGGAAAAATCAACCCTCTGTACACGCTTGAAAGGACTCAACCGAAAAACGATTGGATACTCAAAATCAACGAAAATGCACAACAAAGTGATCGGTATATTCATTGAACGTGAGTATTACCTTTAAATCATAATCAATTCATTGAGTACAGGATCCGATTGCTTATATCCAAAATTATTGGAGTTGCAGATTGCGGTTAAGTGACAGGTGAAAAAGTACCATGATTATATACCACCTATGAGGTATAGCTTCCCAATCTCTAGATGAGACAACACAGTCAATTAGTTACTCCTGATCTGGAAATTGCTTGAGAAACGTTTCTACTTTATCCACCATGTTGGGGGAACCAACAAAAAAAGGAACGCGTTGATGGAGTTCTGTCGGTTGGATATCTAGGATGCGTTGCCTACCGTCTGAAGCAGTCCCTCCCGCTTGTTCAATAATGAAAGACATCGGATTACACTCATAGAGAAGACGTAATTTCCCGTTTGGGTACACGGCGGTGCTTGGGTATAAGTAAATACCCCCTTTAAGCATATTTCGGTGGAAATCAGACACCAATGAACCAATATAGCGTGAGATGTAGGGTCTATTTTCGTCTGGCACATATTTTTGACAGTATTTGAGGTATTTTTTCACGCCTAACGGAAACTTGATGTAGTTTCCTTCGTTGATAGAGTAAATATTGCCATTTTGTGGGATAATAATGCTTTCATGTGACAAACAGAATACGCCAATTGAGGGGTCGTAGGTAAAACCATGCACTCCATTTCCGGTAGTGTATACTAACATGGTGGATGATCCATAGATGATGTACCCTGCTGCGATTTGTTTGTTGCCTAGCTGGAGAAAGTCTTCAATCGTAGTAGGTTTTCCGATTGGTGATATCCGATGATATATGGAGAAGATGGTTCCGACAGAGACATTCACGTCAATGTTGGAAGACCCATCAAGGGGATCCATCAAAATCACGTATTTTGCGTTTCGGCCAAGCGCTTTCTCGAAATCTACCACATCATTTTCTTCTTCACTTGCTACACCACAAACTTGATCACGTGCGGCCATGGCAGATTTAAATTTCTCGTTAGCATAAACGTCAAGTTTTTGTTGTTGTTCGCCTTGTATGTTTTCGCTGCCAAAAGCGCCCGCAATATTGACGAGACCTGCTTTGTTGACTGCTTTATTGACGATTTTTGCTGCTAGTCTAATCGATGACAACAGTGAGCTTAGTTCGCCACTGGCATGTGGGTAGTCTTGCTGCTTTTCAATGATAAATTCGCCAAGTGTTCGTATATTATACATTTAAGAACCTTTTAATGTGGAGAACTATATACTTGGGTAAAATGATTGAAATCCATAGGTATATGTCGCAAGTGATAAACTGACATTTTACCAGAATTCGTTGGCTGATTCTTTGTATCACAGACATTGCATCCATAAGGTACGGGTGATGAATGAAGTCCTCCAATAACATTGGAACAAGAAGATATGAAATGAACTTAATAAGCTTATTATAGCGTTTATAATGTAGAACCTTTTATTTGTAACGAAGTTATTTATACGAGTTTGGAACTGTCATTGACGTGTACTGTAAATCGCACCACCGTCATTTTTCAAGGCTGATAACACGTGGTGAATACAAATATTGTAGAAATTCAGTTCCCATCTATGGATAGCAAGGCGATATTGACGAACCAACTTCACCTTAAAGGTAGGGGTTGTGATGTCAATGTTGATCGGTGCGGTTGTCAAATATTTGAACTAATCATAATTTCTACAATCAGAGCATCATGGAGTTAAGCTGGATATGATGATAAAAAGCCTGTATCGGAAACCGTTGACGAGCTTTGGGGTGTTTATATGGGTAGACAGGGAATTAGTAAATTATCCTACGCTAAGGGCTTGGCCAACGGTACTCTCCAGTTAATGCAATGTACTCCCAGACCAAGGGCGATATATGCTGAAGAAGCTTGTCATCAACCTCTATACCTTGTTTTCTAAGGGTTTCTACTGCTTTTTCCAAGTAGATTGTATTCCAAAGAACAATTGCCGCTGTGACTAGATTTAAGCCGCTGGCGCGGTAGCGCTGTTGCTCAAAACTACGGTCTCTAATTTCACCCAGTTGGTTAAAGAAAACGGCACGTGCAAGCGCATTACGAGCTTCACCTTTGTTTAAACCCACTTGGACTCGTCGTCTGAGCTTCGGACTTTGAATCCACTCCAGCATGAATAACGTACGCTCAAGCCGCCCAAACTCCCTTAGCGTGAGTGCTAGACCGTTTTGCCTCGGGTAACTTCCTAGCTTGCGCAAGATTAGAGACGCGGTCACAGATCCCTGTCTAATTGATGAGGCAAGCCTTAATATGTTATCCCAATAGTCTTCGATGAGTTTAATGTTGAGTTTCTGACCTATCATTGAAGACAATGCTGGAAGATCCTTTAAAATCGAGGCTGAAACAAATAGCCGCTTATCATTTAGATCTCTTATCCTTGGGGCAAAGCGAAAGCCAAGTAAATGGGTTAGCGCAAACACATGATCAGTAAACTCAGCCGTATCGGTATAGTGTTCCTCTATTCTGAGTTCAGACTCATGATAGAGAAGCCTGTCTAACACGTGGGTAGAATCACGTATTGCAGTGCTAATATTTTGAACATAGTTACGTTTCATCTCTGACATACTAGGCTTGAAGCCAAGCTAGCTTAGAATAAGTGGTGCCAGGGCAGGCCTCAGATATTTTTCTTAAACCTAAGTTAATAGTATCTGCTAAAACCGTAGTCAGTAGCGATGTTCTGTCGGGCGCTTCTTTGCCTGTTTTTAAGTGGTTAAACTGCTTCGTAAAGCCTGTCTACTGGTCAACCTCTGCCAACAAGTTAGTGATTTTAATGTGTGGCAAAAGCCCTACAATCTTTGAAGCTAGAAGTTCGGTCTCATACGGAACAAGGCGTTTGAGCGATGAGACCCGCAAACCACTTTCAGAGATTGAGGCATCCGGTAATTCGCCCTTAGAAGCTAAGTCATTGACAGTTCCTAAGTTTTTGTTGAGTGTCAATAATCGCTCCTCAAGATAGCTCTCGCATCGAGGATCAATACTAACAGGTAAGGAGCGGTTCTTTTCCAGATTACGATATTCTGCTAAAGGCATCATATAATCATCAAAGTCCTTGAATTGACGCGAACCGGTAATGTAAATATCCCCTGATCGTAATGCGGCTTTCAATTGAGTTAACGCGCATATTTCATAGTAGTGTCTGTCGATAAGACCGTTGGTTAATACCAACGGTTTCCAGCGTTTAAGAATAAATTTTAACGGGGCATTGCTCGGCACACTACGTGTGTTTCCATTATTCATCTGCTGTATTGTTTTTATTGCTTGCAGCAAATCAGAGGCTGATGGTGCCGCCTTTAAATTGAGAATATTCAACATGGCCGGTGTATAGCGCCGTAATGTTTGATAGCCGTCGGCTACAAAGTGCAAAACATCATAGTTGTTGCTAGTAGTAAGTTGTGTGGCCTTGCCAACGCTATTTTCAAACTGGCTCCAGGGCATTACATTTTCTATTGCATCAAATGGGTTCATCCCTTCCCGTTTAGCCGTGATCAGCGCTTGCCCTATTTTCTGGAACTGATTGAGCTGGTGATGAATATCTTTTGACGACTGCTGTAGCTTCTCTGTTTGCGTTCGTTTTGCTTTATTGAAAATCTGGTTAATAAAGCGATCATGTAAATCTACTATCTGATCTATCAGGGTTGCGCGAGCCTCAACTGCAATTGCAGCTAACGTGGCATAGCGTCTGTTCGATTCGAATTTTGACAAATCCTTAGTCGTCATCTTCCCTCCCTCACGGGAGATTTTTAACAATCGATTTTGATGTATAAGTCGGCCTAAGCCATCAGGCAAATCAAGACCTTCAACGACGGAAAGTCGTTCTATGTGTAATAAGATATATTTTGTATTTGCCTTCAATGGAGGTTGGCGCAGCCAGACTAATGTCGAAGTATGAGTTTTATCATGATGATCTAATAAACTGTTTAATGCTGTTTTTTGATTTTTAGTCAGTGCATTTGTAAGTGTCGAATAAACCCGCTTGCGTCCAGCAGTTAATGATTTAATACAAACACGCTCAATGACCGAAATCGAGGAAACCAAAACTCCCTCTTGGCAAAGCCAAATAACCATGTCTCTAGCCAGTTCTATGCCTTTATCAGTTCGAGTTGCTAGCTCTGTTAAGTATTCAGTCACTCTTTCTCGGAGAACTGTTGTAAATGGAGTTAAATCGAAAAATTCATATAATTCCTTAAAGTGCTCCCATCGAGTCGTTGGTCGTTCACTGTAATCGTGCCACTTACTCACATCGATCTTAAGATTCTTGGCCACCATCGTAACTAAATTTGCGTTAGGCATTACACCAACTTCGATTACTGCACCAGTGTAATCGAGATAACAAAGCTGAAGGGCAAACCCAAGTTTGTTTGCATCACCTCGTCGTTTATCGATGAGATCTTTTTCTTTCTGTGTGAATGACGTTAACCGAATTAGCGTTGATTCATCGCCCGGAATACTTTTTAGCTCCTCACGCTCTAGTTGAGTTAACAATGGTTGTTTGCGCGTTGCACAAATATATTGCAAAATAAAAATAAATGGCAACAGGTTATCGCAACAATGAAATGTGGTTACGTACGAATATCAACTCAAGATCAAGACACCCAAGTACAGGTAGCAGCGCTCAAGAGCGCTGGGTGCAAACTGGTCTTCGAGGAACAAGCCTCTGGCGGCCGCTGGGATCGACCTGAGTTACAGCGTCTGCTTGAGCAATTGCGCCTCGGCGATACGGTGGTAGTTTGGAAACTAGACCGACTATCGCGGTCGTTAAAAGATTTACTAACGATCTTAGAAAAAATAGAAATTGCTGGAGCGACCTTTTTGAGTCTCATAGAATCAATCGATACCTCAGCCCCTGCTGGACGTATGATGATGCAGATAGTGGGTTCGTTTGCTGAATTTGAACGAGCTATGCTTCGAGAACGTACAAAAAATGGTCTAGATGCCGCCAGAAAAGAAGGGCGAGTTGGTGGGCGTCGGCCGAAACTAACCAAAAAACAGCAAGACGAAATAGTCTCATTGGTTACGTCTGGTAAAAAAACAGGCGCTGATGCGGCCAGGTTGTTTCAAGTACATCCGTCTACAGTTAGTCGTTTTTTAGCAAAAGACAAATAAATTTTACCTGTACCATCCCCGAACTTTTAAAAAAGCTAGGTTTTAAGGTTGGCGATTGAAGAGAAAGTACGTGTTATTTTGTGTCTTTAAATCCTTAATGTAGGATAATTTACTAATTCCCTGTCTACCCCTTATACGGAGATAAAGATTATATCTCTGGTCCATTGGAGAGGGAACGTGCAGATAAGGGAGTGACACTGATAACGGGTGTGAAAAAATATGAAACCCAAAGTAATGAAACTTTGGAACCGCTTGATGCTCCGGAAACGATTTATTATTGAAACCGTTTTTGACCTACTAAAAAACATATTCCAAATCAAGCATTTACGGCACCGTAGTTATGTCAACTTACTGTCGGGGCTTATCGCGTATTCATTTCAAGTAAAGAAGCCGAGCATTAAGATGACTAAGTTTGATAAGCAAGCGCTTATGCAGATCTTAGGTTAATTACAATGCTCAAGTTGGTGAAGCGATGAATAAGGTTATAAGACGCGATATGCCTATTCGCCAGCAGATACATTAGGACTGTAGAAAACACTGAGAGCAGTGCATTATAGGCCTAATTTAATCAACAACGCCGACCAAAAGTGCTATAATATACCAGATTTCATTGATAAGTATCTCAGTCTCCTTCCCTTTCTAAAGGGGGCATAAATCTCACTCTTGAGTTAACTGTTGGTAAAGGCTATTGTATTCATTAATAACAACCTTGTGTTTATCTGTGATAGCAGACCTAAATCTTTTAATCAGCTAACTCACTTATCAAATTTTTAGTTTGTTGCGCTTATTTCATTTCCCTGCCCTACATAACAACCCAAGACAGTCGCACGATTAACTGACATAATCTTTCCTAAAATTTAACTTTGACCACTGAAGCTGTATGTACAATGTCAATGAAATATTTGAGAGCATTCAAGGTGAAGGAATCTTCACAGGTGTCCCTTCTGTGTTTATCCGCCTACAAGGTTGTCCTGTAGGTTGTCCTTGGTGTGATACCCGACACACATGGGGTGCCTTGCCTACTGACGAACGTAACTTTGAAACTATTATTTCAAAAACGAATGATAACTCGCTATGGGCTTCTATCAACGCTGACATCATTGCGTTATACGTAGAGCAGAATTACTCTTCAAAGCACGTTGTCATCTCCGGCGGAGAACCGTGTATTTATAACTTGCAACCACTCACTTGGCGTCTTGAGTCATCGGGATACCGTTGCCAAATTGAAACTAGTGGCACCTATCCAGTAAAAAGCAGTAAGGATACTTGGGTTACAGTTTCACCTAAAATCAACATGCGAGGGAAATTGCCAGTATTAAAATGCGTATTGCAGCGGGCAAACGAAATCAAACATCCTGTAGCAACAGAGAGTGATATCGAGAAACTCGATACCCTTCTAGATGGTATTACGTTACTCGATTCGATAGAAATTACCTTGCAACCCATCAATCAGAAATCGCGGGCGACTGCCCTGTGTATTAAAACCTGTATCAAACGTAATTGGCGCTTGTCCATTCAAATACATAAGTATTTGAATATTATATAAGGGAATGCATGTAATAAGTTATGCTATGTATAGAACGTCCGTTTTTTATGGTGACAGTTCTTATTAGAAAGAGTTATATTTAAAGTGATTAATACCAAGACACACCTTAGTCCGTTGCCATCCATAATGATTGAGCTTAGAACTTATTGGATATATAATCTTACTATAAGATCAGGGGTA
Source organism: Candidatus Enterovibrio escicola (assembly GCF_002464935.1). Lineage (GTDB taxonomy): Bacteria > Pseudomonadota > Gammaproteobacteria > Enterobacterales > Vibrionaceae > Enterovibrio > Enterovibrio escicola. Next base: position 11,696 of record NZ_NBYY01000029.1, on the reverse strand, counting down.
TGTAACAACGTGCGTCAGATGATTATTCGCCGATATAAATACAGCCTGCAGTACAGGTCTCTCTTATCATCACCTTACTCAAACAGGGCAGTTTTGGTTTGAGTTCATCCCAGATCCACTTTGCTAATACTTCACTGGTTGGGTTTTCCAACCCACTAATATCATTAAGATAGTAATGATCAAGCCTATCTAGGAGAGGCTTAAAAGCCTCTTTAATTTCCGAAAAATCAATAATCCATCCCGTATATGGGATAACATCACCAGCAACATAGATACGCACGAAAAATGAGTGTCCATGCAACCGACCACATTTATGTCCTTTTGGAACATGTGGTAATAAATGGGCGGCTTCAAACATAAATTCTTTAAATAGTTCAGTTTGCATATATACATTCCTATGAGCAAATATTACTGCGATCAGAGTTTATACAATGTGATGCTACCCAATATTGTCTTCAAGCTCAAACTGAATCATCCGGTACAGCGTTTATCATTTTACAAGCAATGTGAAAATGCATATTTCCACAAAAATCTCAAACAAACAGTACGAACTTTAAACAGTTTAATGGATTGTTATTATAACAACTGAATCTATCCATTAGACTAGCATCTAATAACAAATCTTGAAGATTAACGGTATCTAGGTAAAATTGTTAGTTAAAATGCGAATTATTTTTCCCTATGACCCTATGATGAACATGGGGCAATTTTTAACGGAGTTAGATGCAAATTATGAACTATATGCCCGTAGCAGACGTGCTGCACGGCAAAACGGCAGTTGGCGTTGAAGTTACTGTCCGTGGCTGGGTGCGCTCCCGTCGTGATTCAAAAGCCGGTATCTCTTTTATTGCGGTTTATGATGGCTCTTGTTTTGAACCTATTCAGGTAGTTGTTCCTCGTGAGCTTAATAATTACAAAGAAGAAGTGCTACGTTTGACCACAGGTTGCTCTGTCGAAGTTACTGGGAAAGTTGTAGGAAGTCTAGGCCAAGGCCAAGCCTCCGAACTACAAGTAACTTGTATAAAAGTCGTTGGTTGGGTGGTCGATACTGACACCTACCCAATGGCGAAAACTCGTCATTCTATCGAATACTTGCGTGAAGTGGCGCACCTACGTCCACGTACTAATGTAATAGGTGCAGTAGCACGAGTGCGTAACTGTATGTATCAAGCTATTCACCGTTTCTTTTATGAGCATGGTTATATCTGGGTATCTGCACCATTGATCACTGCATCTGATACCGAAGGGGTCGGTGAAATGTTCCGTGTGTCAACACTAGATTTTGAAAATCTACCTCTTACCAGCAAAGGGACTGTTGACTACAACGAAGATTTCTTTGGTAAAGAAACCTTCCTAACTGTTTCTGGTCAGCTAAATGCAGAAGCATACGCATGTGCCCTGAGTAAGGTTTACACCTTCGGTCCAACGTTCCGAGCGGAAAATTCAAACACCAGCCGCCATCTGGCAGAATTTTGGATGGTTGAACCAGAACTTGCATTCGCAGATCTAAACGACATTGCTAAGCTGGCAGAACACATGCTAAAATATGTATTCAATTCGGTACTACAACAACGTTGTGATGACCTTGAATTTTTTTCTCAGCGTATCGACAAAGATATAATTAGACGTCTTCAAAAGTTTATTGAGTCTGATTTTGCACAAATAGACTACACAGATGCGATTAAAATACTGAAAAATTCTGGGCGTGAATTCAAATTCCCTGTTAATTGGGGTATTGATCTGTCTTCTGAGCATGAACGTTATCTTGCAGAAGAATATTTTAAAGCACCGGTTGTAGTAAAAAATTTTCCGAAAGACATAAAAGCGTTCTATATGCGCATGAATGATGACTGTAAAACTGTTGCAGGGATGGACGTCCTTGCTCCTAGTATCGGTGAAATTATCGGGGGTTCTCAGCGTGAAGAACGTTTAGAAAGTCTAGACGCACGTATGCGTGAGAGAGGCATCGAGGCAGAGCACATCAACTGGTACCGCGATCTGCGTCGTTATGGTACCGTACCGCATGCTGGCTTTGGCTTGGGATTTGATCGTTTGGTCACTTATGTCACCGGAATGGGCAACATCCGTGATGTTATCCCATTCCCACGCTCACCACGTAGCGCAAATTTCTAAATCTAGATTTATAGTTCTAAAGAGGCCGTAGATGTGCGGCCCCTTTCTTATATGCTATTTAATTAACTTTAGATCTGCATAAGCGCTTGCTTATCAAGCCGAGTTCTCTTGATGCTCGATTTTTTACTTGAAGTGAATACGCAATAAGCCCACCCGCAAGTTGACCATAAAGCTAATACAATTAAGGTATCGAGAATGCTCGATTTGGGATATATCTTTTAGTTGGTCAAAATCGGTTTCAATAATAAATAATTTCTGGAGCATTAGGCGGTCCCAAAGTTTCATTACTTTTGGTTTCATATTTTCTTTCACACCCGTTATCAGTGTCACTCCCTTGTCTGCATTCTCCCGATGCAATGGATTAGATATATAACCTTTGTCTCCGTATAAACACCCCCAAAGTTCGTTAGCCATTTCCGATATAGGCTTTCTATCATCCATGTTAGCCGTCGTCACTTTAACTAAGATAATGCACCTTAGTTATTGATAATAAGGTGTAATTTGAAGCTGCAGAACCGTAAGCGTTGACCAGAGGTAGCTTGACTAGGTGTTTATGAGATTAAACACGTCGGGATAGGATTGTTTGCGGATCACTGATGATACTACATCGCTAATGACATTCAATCCAGACAGCCCACGTTTCTTACAGGCTTCCATCACGGACAGAACACGTGAACGGAACTGTTCTCCTAAGTGAGAGCTGGTACCGAAGCAGATTGATGACGCTGCTCCGAATACATCGCTCAGTTTCATCATTGGTCAACAGTATTTCTTCATGATGAAGGAACACTCAGAGTCCCTGTTCGTACTTCAAGATATAGGAACATCTTCCAGTATACCGAGATGTTGGGACTTGTTCGCCTTTTTTAGCTAAGCCGAAAGGTTTTTTCTAAGACGAGACATTTGTTGCCGCCACTCGACGTCGGTAATCTTTCCTTGCTCAGAGTGGTGCTAAATTCGGAATACTGCATGGTAGAGTAGAACAAGACGTTTGCCAATATGAGACGTTAAACCTCTTATTTCTGTACTCCGCCATTTGTTGTAAATTGCGGGTGACATGTGCCAAACAGAACTGGTGGCGCGTAGAATCCAGTCAGTTATAACTACCACATTGGTTGGTTATCACTATCGCGTGGTACTGTTCATCCAGCATTGCTTTTGCTGTTTCCGCATTACGACGATAACGCATGGTTTGATATACCGCATGACTACCACTGAAGAGCCAGATCCATCGGGTAGCCGCTACCCCATTTCGTTTGTGCGTTATTTCATCTATATGAATAACAGCAGATTGTTTTACAGGGTGATGCAGAGCCTGCTGCAACAGCGTTAACATACTACTGACTCGTCCTTGGGTTTTACTAATCAGTTCGATAGAAAAATGCGTACCGTATTTATCCATAAGAAGGCGCTGTATTTTTCGAATACTCGGGTGATATTGACCAGATAAAACGGCAATGTGACTAAACAGCCGAGGATCTAATTGACCTGATGGGGCGTCATCGGGCAAATTGGTTTGGACGGTATGGTTACAGTGCTGGTACCGACCATGGAATAATTGAGATTCAGTAATATTCAAGGATACTTTGGGTAACTCAAAGATTTGATACCTATAGGTATACTCCGTATTCGGAACAGCATTCCCACCGCATTGAGTGCAGCAGGTCTCTAGCTAACAACACATAATGGAATCGGTCTTTTTGAGCTCGCTTGCAGGTCTTTTTTATCCCTTATGGCTAGGCTGATCGCCCACCTGATTTAGGCAGCGAGGGTGTTGAGCTTTTTTCGCGCGTCCTTCGCTGCTGGGGAGTTTGACGACGGAGAGCGTGATGAGTTCCGTGAACTAGAAAATAACCTATTTGCGTACTCAAGAAGCTATGTTCCATCGTTCACGGATAAGTGTGTTGGCTTGCTCGGAGCTCAATTGATCTACCGTGGGTGGTTCATTTTCAGAATGCTTCTTTTTTATAAAGACAGTTTGTTAGGCTGAGAAGGTCATTCAATAGGAAATTAGCAATTGGGAGATTATCATCACTTATTGCTTTTCAATGGGGACCGGTGAACGATTACGTAGAACCACCCAATCGTTCCTTTTCTTCATTTCGCGGTACCTTTAAAAACCTGATGTCTGAGAATGCGTCGATTGTAACAAACCTGTAGCTTGGATGAATCAACGAAGGCAATCCCTGTCGGCCTTGCCTGACGGTGAGTGAGGTAAGAGCAAAGTGGATCTAATAGGTTTTGAAGTCTTGATACCCGATTGATAGAAAGCTATTACTATCGTCATCACTTCGTTAATTGAAAGGTAAAAAAAGCTTGTTTCTTTGTTTGAAACCGGAAGAAATTAGGTGTTTTCCGATGCAGGGAGGAAAGTCTAGCAGAAGTCGTCGACATCGACGAACATAGCGTCTAGGTTATTAATGCCCAAGTTTTTATGCAGTTGATAGTTTTTTTTAACGATCAGATCGCTACTGGGGTATTTAGTTCCTTTCTTATGCTTAGCTCAGGTTAATTACCATGCCCTCCGATTTTCTAAGCTCAATTCTACTGAAATGTGCTGTACCAATATTGACTATTAAACGAAAGAACTTCTAATTTACTTCTATCACTGAGCTTGTTATTTCCTAAGATAACTCTAAATTTTCCGATCAGTAGTGAAAATTAGACTGATAAAATCATAGAGTAACGAAAGCTAATGAATGAATCAACGGATAAAATCGAAAATTCAAAATAATTCAGTTTTATTAAAATGAATCAAAATGGTATAAATAGGTAAAATTATTGTTAATAACACCATGGATGCATAAAAATGTTCGAGAAAATAAAGGCGGCTCCTGCCGACCAGATTCTAGGTCTTGCTGAAGAATTTAAGACAGATCCACGCACTGATAAGATTAACTTAGGTGTAGGTATTTACAAAGATGAATCTGGTTACACCCAAGTTTTAGCAACAGTAAAAAAAGCCGAAACTATTTTGCTAGAAAAAGAAACCACCAAGTCTTACCTAAGTATCCTTGGTATACCAGAGTATGGATTAGCAGTTCAAAAACTTTTATTCGGCGATAATACAACCCTTACCGACGACAAACGTATACAAATAGCACAAACACCAGGAGGTACAGGTGCCCTGCGTTTGGCCGCTGAATTTATTAAATGTCAACTTGGTTCAGCTAAAGTCTGGGTAAGTAACCCAACGTGGGTAAACCACAACGGCATATTTACAGCAGCCCATCTGGAAATAGCAGAATACTCCTACTACAACTCGGAAACCAAAGATATAGATTTTGTAGCAATGATGACCCATCTTGAAACTGCTAGCGCAGGTGATATTGTTCTGCTTCATGGTTGCTGCCATAACCCAACAGGTATTGACCCAAATAACGTACAATGGCAGAAGCTGGCAAATCTGTGTAATGAAAAGAACTTGCTACCAATGTTCGACTTAGCTTACCAAGGCTTTGCCTTCGGCCTTGAAGAAGACGTTGCTGGTCTCAGAATTTTCGCAAATACTTGCCCAGAATTACTGGTTGCTAGTTCTTTCTCTAAAAACTTTGGATTGTATAACGAACGAGTGGGTGCATTTACATTGATTGGTAGAAATGATCAAGAAGCAGCCACTGCATTCAGCCAAGTAAAAAGCATTGCACGGGTTATCTACTCAAATCCACCCGCACATGGAGCTGCTATTGTAACCAAAATTTTATGTGATGAAACTCTACGCACAGAGTGGGTACAAGAAGTCACAGACATGCGTCTCCGTATTAAAGCAATGCGTGAACTGTTTGTTACCACAATTCGAAGAGAGAGCGTTGGTACTGATTTCAGTTTCATGGGACGTCAGAACGGTATGTTCTCTTTCTTTGGCCTGAATAAAGGTCAAGTAACTCGCTTGAAAGATGAGTTTGGTATATACATCATTAATTCTGGTCGAATTAGCGTTGCAGGCATGACGCAATCTAACATGGATCTGCTGTGTAAAGCAATTGTAGCTGTAATATAATAACAACACATGAGTGAATCACTCTATTATAAACAACCAATTCCATGAAAAAATTCGGCACGAGACGCAGCATTCTTTTTGAATACACCACCCAGAGCAGTTGTAGTCGTTGCGCTTGTCGCATCCATTACACCACGTGCTTTCACACAAGAATGTGTTGCATTCACATGTACGGCAACATTATCCGTTTCCAGCAACGTTTGAAGAGCTACAAGGATTTGACGCGTCAAACGCTCTTGTATTTGAGGACGTTGAGCAAAGAAACGGACAATACGGTTTATCTTGGACAACCCAATAATTTTCTCCTTTGGAAGGTAAGCAACTGTACAGAACCCATCAATCGTAACGAGGTGGTGTTCACAAGTGCTTGTCACTGTAATATTCTTTACTCTTACCATTTCATCACAGCCCATTTTGTTCTCAATAACTGTAATTTTCGGAAAGTTAAAGTAATCTAATCCAGAAAACACCTCGTCCACGTACATTTTAGCAATACGTACTGGGGTTTCCATCAAACTGTCGTCATTCAAATCGAGATCGATAACCGACAGTATTTCCCGCATGTGGTACTCAATTATTTCTTTCTTTTCTGCTGGGGTCATCGTTGAGTTTGAATACATGGGTGTTTCAATGTCCTTCGCAATAAGTGCTGCGCGAACTAGGATGGCAAAATTGCTCAATGCTGTCATAGAAAAACCTCGGATCGTTGCAGTGTTGTTGTCTAATCAGATACTCGTTTTAAGGACAAGAGTCATTTTCTTTTAATCTCAGATTTTCGAAGGATAACGGTATTAGTAATAAAATTACACCTTGATTTGTATATCAGCTTTAGTTTGCCCGTAAAATTTGAGATAACACCTCCTTTCATTTACCGTGTTAAACATGATTGACTCAAAACTATGAGAATTTATTTATGGATTCCTGTAATACACTAGGACTGATGTCCATTTCAACTGCTCTTTCTATTCTTCTTAAAAAGACTAAATCACTAACACAAACAGAACAGGTCTCGTTAAGATATGCTCAAAACCGCATCACAGCAAAAGATATTATCTCGCCTATAAATGTACCACCTTTTTCCAATTCTGCTATGGATGGTTATGCCATTCGATGTGCTGACTTAGTCAATGATCAAGCCTTGTCAATCGCCGGTAAGTCGTTCGCGGGTATGCCGTTTGAAGGTAAATGGCCAAAAGGCTCTTGTATTCGCATCATGACGGGTGCTGCCATACCTATGGGTGCAGACGCCGTTATCATGCAAGAACAAACCAAGATAAAGGGTTATAACAACATAACATTTACAACCACACCCTTTGCTCAACAGAACATACGCCCCATGGGAAATGATGTAAAGGTGGGTGAGATCATCATTCCTAAAGGTACGCTGCTTACCCCTCTAAAAATACCTATGCTGGCAACATTAGGTATTGCCACTGTATCAGTTATTTGTAAGCCGAAAGTGGCTTTTTTTTCTACTGGAGATGAACTTCGTCAGGTTGGGGAAACACTAGGTAAAGGTGAAATATACGACAGTAATCGTTATACCATCCACGCAATACTTGATAAAATTAGTTGCGATACTATCGATCTTGGTACCATACCAGATTGTCTTGATCAACTTCACGATACCTTTTTACAAGCGGCAGATCTAGCTGATGTTATTATCACCACCGGTGGTGTCAGTGTAGGTGAAACTGATTTTATAAAGGATGCTCTTGGCCAAGAAAGTAAAATTGATTTCTGGAGAATCGCCATTAAACCTGGTAAGCCATTCGCATTTGGCACCGTAAAAGACACTCTTTTTTGTGGATTACCAGGTAATCCAATGGCTGTGTTAGTCACATTGCATGTTCTAGTTCAACCTCTACTAGCAAAACTGGGTGGATATACTCAATGGATCCCCACCATTAAATTGAAAGCCACAGCTGCAACACCCTTCAAAAAATCTCTAGGGCGAACTGACTATCAATGTGCAATCTATCATGTAGATTCAGACAATAAACTGTGGGTAGCCTCAACAGGCGATCAAAGCTCAGGAGCATTTAGCCGATTGTCCATAGCCAACTGTTTCATAATTTTGGAACAAAACCGCGGATACGTCAAGGTAAATGAAACAGTGACAATTGAACCGTTCAATGCTGTATTTGCTGTATTAAATTAAAGGGTAACCGTGGATATTCTTTCGTCCGAAGAAGAACTAAGATACAATCGACAAATCTCACTCAAGAAGTTTGATTTTTACGGTCAAGAAGCATTGAAGAAGAGCAGCACACTGATCCTAGGGCTAGGAGGATTAGGTTGCACTGCAAGTCAATACCTAGCAGCGGCAGGCGCTGGCACTCTGACACTCGTTGATAACGACTTTGTTGAGCTGTCTAATCTGCAGCGGCAGATATTGCATAACGACAGTACTATTGGCAAATTGAAAGTTGTATCTGCCGCGAAAGCATTGCGACAACTTAATCCGCATGTCCAAGTGAATATCATTGCGCAACGACTCGCCGACGAAGCACTGTCTACACTGATTGCTAAACATTCACTAGTGCTAGATTGCAGCGACAACATTGAAACACGGAATCAGCTCAATCGTCTCTGTTTTTCTCATAAAACCCCACTGGTAAATGGTGCTGTAATACGGTTGGAAGGGCAAGTATCCGTATTCACATATAGTAAAAATGAACCCTGCTACCGGTGCCTTAGCACTATGTTTGGAGATCAAGAATCGAACTGTACTGAGATGGGAATATTATCACCCGTGGTGGGTATCATCGGTGCAATGCAAGCACTTGAGGCAATCAAAGTCATCTCTCGTTTTAGCCCTCTACCTTCTGGTAAATTGATGATGTTTGATGCAATGGACAGTAAGTGGCATAGATTTACTATTCTTAAGAATGCATACTGTTCAGTATGCAATAACTGAAACATTCCCTCTTGTTATTCTAAGTCATATTATCAATATTGATACATATATAGGCGTTGTTTCCCCAAAGATCTTAACTAACCTAAGTTGTGCATAAGAACTGAACTAAATGTCAAAGTCGCGATCTGATCGTTTGAAAAAAACTATTAACTGCATTAAGGACTTGGGCATGAATAACTCAGAATGTTATTGTCGTCGATGTCGACAACTTCTGCCTGACCTTCTTCTCTATCATGGAAAAAACACCTAATTTCTTCCGGTGTCAAACAAAGAAACAAGCCTTTTTACCTCTCAGTTAGCGAAGTGATGACGATAGTGATATCTTTCCATCAATCTAGGTATCGAGATTTCAAAACCTACTACATCCACTTTATTTGCCGCTACCTCACCAACGAATTTTCTGAATTAACATCAGATCTGCATAAGCACTTGCTTATGCAGTCGATAGTTTTTTTCAAACGATCAGATCGCGACTTTGACATTTAGTTCATTTCTTATGTGCCGCTCAGGTTAGATTAGCTCAACAACGTTGATATCACAGCAAGCAAGTGACGCAATTAGAGACCATTGGGACATAAAATCCATGCATTGGATCTTGGAGGTGAGTATACAAGGAAAATTCTTTCCAGATTTAGCGCAAAAATACCACTGATAACTTGGCGGGTTTGAGGTACATGACCTTAAATATGTTGAAAACCAAGTCGAGCAAAATAGGCGTTCCCCTGAACTAAAATCTCTGTATGATAAACTCTGTATTTTTACAGAAAAATCACTAGCAAGCTTTACCTAAGTGACCAAAGAATGAAGATTCATACGAATACCCTATAATTAATACGTGACAGTCTTAAAAACTTATGTAAAATGCCAGTCCCTACCGCAGAGAAGTTTTACACTGTTAAGTGGGTGAGATAAGGCGTGTTGGCAGAATGGCTATGCAACGGATTGCAAATCCGTGTACCTCGGTTCGACTCCGTGACACGCCTCCATGGCGACACTAATTCAGCTGGTAAGGTGAGATCTTGCTAAGATTAAAGGACACGAACTCGCAACTCGTATCCCACTCTAAATTCTGGTCTTCGTCTCGATGGAGATTAATCCAGTTTAATTGTTATTGTACTAAAATGAATAAGTAGGGACGCGGGATGGAGCAGTCTGGTAGCTCATCGGGCTCATAACCCGAAGGTCGTCAGTTCAAATCTGGCTCCCGCAACCAAATTTATTTATTGGGGTCGCGATGAAAAATATGCGACACTAGCTCAGCTGGTAGAGCGCAACCTTGCCAAGGTTGAGGTCACGAGTTCGAACCTCGTGTGTCGCTCCAAATTTTAATTTACGTCTTGACAGCAAACGCAAATTAGTCAGGAGTCGATGTTATAGTACTAAAGTGAAGAAGTAGGGACGCGGGATGGAGCAGTCTGGTAGCTCGTCGGGCTCATAACCCGAAGGTCGTCAGTTCAAATCTGACTCCCGCAACCAAATTTATTTATTAGGCTCTCGATGAAAAATATGCGATACTAGCTCAGTTGGTAGAGCGCAACCTTGCCAAGGTTGAGGTCACGAGTTCGAACCTCGTGTGTCGCTCCAAATTTTAATTTACGTCTTGACAGCAAACGCAAATTAGTCAGGAGTCGATGTTATAGTACTAAAGTGAATAAGTAGGGACGCGGGATGGAGCAGTCTGGTAGCTCATCGGGCTCATAACCCGAAGGTCGTCAGTTCAAATCTGACTCCCGCAACCAAGTTTATTTATTGGGCTTACACTTAATAGTATGTGTGATCACCTCGGCTGCATAAAGTGTAATTCTACAAAGGTTGAGACAGACAAGATTCAACACCTGGTGTTGCTATAAATTTTAATGTTCAGGCTCTCTCAGGTTATATTTGGGAGTACGATGACATCGTACTTTAATTATAAGGACAAACGCGGGATGGAGCAGTTTGGTAGCTCGTCGGGCTCATAACCCGAAGGTCGTCAGTTCAAATCTGACTCCCGCAACCATATTAAGTTACCGATTGCATGCAGTGTAATCGCATAGAGCGAGTTTAGCTTGTAGTCTCGAAACAGCTATGATTGAATTCACACATTAGAAATATTCCCTCCCTCCACTTAGATCTTGGATAAGATATGAGAAATGGCTAAAGTGGTAACTAGGATATTACGAGGGTGGAAATCATCACAGTCGAATAGCGTAGCCCTGATGGTGAAATTGGTAGACACAAGGGATTTAAAATCCCTCGACGGAAAAGTTGTGCCGGTTCAAATCCGGCTCAGGGCACCATAAGTAACAAAGCGTTACAGGGTTACAGTGATGCTATCTTTGTCAGGTGTAATAGATTCCAGGTTAACTCTAAATTTTTGCAACTCTAAATTTTTGCTATGTTTAAAGTTTAAATCGATTACATAGGCTATGTACAGGTTGTCTTGATTCTTAGTCAACTTTAGTTCTGCATAAGTGCTTGCTTATCAAACCTAATCATCTTGATGATCGGCTTCTTTAGTTGAAATGAATACGCGATAAGCCCCACCAGCAAGTTAACTATAAAGTCAATACAACTATGGTGCCGAAAGTGCTTATTTCTTTGTTGGATACTGGAAGAAATTAGGTGTCCTTCCCAGACAAGAAGGAAAGTTTAGCAAAAGCC
>NZ_NBYY01000018.1 GCF_002464935.1 Candidatus Enterovibrio escicola | reverse complement strand
TGATCCAACAACTTCGAGACGCTTTTGAGTCAGCGTGTTCAAAATTGGAATGCGAACTGATAGAAATGGACGGTGAAAAAGACCATGTTCACCTACTTATTGCATACCCACCAAAGCTTGCAATCAGTGTGATGGTCAATAATTTAAAAGCAGTGTCGTCCCGTCAGCTTCGTCAGCAAAATACGCACCTTGCAAGGCAAGAGTAAAAGCTCTGCGTTATGGTCACGCTCTTATTTTGCTTGCACTGCCGGAGGTGCAACAATAGAGACGTTAAAAGCTTACGTGAACAGTCAATCCACACCGAATTGAGCATTTTAACTCCCTACGGGAGTTCGCCTTATATCCCCGCCCGCATTGGGCGAGGGTTTACGGCGATATTGCTAAGCTAGTTTATTGTGACAATAATATCTACTTTTGTTCTAAAATTATATGTTTCGCTTCGCCGGCAATTCAGACAGTGGAAGCAAAGTCACCGTAACGCCAGATTGATGAAACATACCTGCACTGATTTTAATTTTATCTTCCCAACGAGAAAGAAAGTCTTCATCCTGCTCTGGAAAATAAACCTGAGAGATCCCTGTTTGAATAATTTTTGCCGCACAACTCGGACATGCAAAATGGGTAACCCAGATGTGACAATTAATCAAGTCACGTTTAGCAAAAAGAATCGCATTTTCTTCGGCGTGAAGTGTCTTAAGTAACTTTATCTTACGATCATCGGTATCTAAGCTGTCAGAGATACCATGTGGGTAGCCATTGAACCCCACTGAAACAATGCGGTTCCCTTGGGTTATCACCGCCCCAACTTGTGTTGAGGGATCTTTGCTCCATGAACCAACAAGTTCTGCCATCTGATAAAAGCGTATTGCCCATTTCGATATCACTGCGTCTCCAATACGTTACTCCTGAATTCAAATCTGGAGTACGACATTTCCCAATCAATCTTTTAATACCATTAAAAGAACGGCTAGTTGTTTAAAGCCTAAATATTTTTTAGGTCTATGATGTATCTTTGCTTGAGAGAGGGAAATATCTGCAATAGTGATCCTTCTTCAGTTTGTCCCGTTCTTTGAACCTACTATCTCAAAAACCCATTAGCATTTCCATTTGTCCCTCGTTCCCTTTAACAGTGATGGTGGGTACCGTGAATTTTTGTATCCAAAGCTTTTGAGATCTCTTTATGATAAACAAACTTTTGACTATTATCTGCCGTAACCGTATGAAACATGCCTTTATATAGGGATAATTAATGTACTTTTCAAATCAAGTAAAAATGACTTTTACGTTCTAATATCTTAACTATAGAGCCAATATAATTTGGCCTAACACTATATCAATTCCACAATCGTTTCCGAGTATCATACATAACGCCTTAAGGATACTCGCTCATCAATGGATGATAGCCATTTTTAATGGAGGGTATCTTTTCTTGGCGACCCTTTCGATATCGTTTATGTCCCTGCCTTAAGTGACGATCTAGCTTTCCCTGTCAAAGCTAGATTCACCACTGAATCTAATGCGATAGACTACCACCAACAATCAACAGAACCTACACTCAGTTTAAAAAAACATATCCGGATGGCGTGGTTGATTAAATTAGGCCTATAACGCACTGATCCCAATTTTCTTTACAGTTTTTATTTGTCTACTAGCGAACAGGCATACCGAGTCTTAGAACTTTGTTCATCGCTTTCACATTTACCAGCTTACACACCAACTTGAGCATTGTAATCACGAAAAGTAAGTTTAGGGTTGAGTAACCGTTTATAGCGAAACATGGCTGTCTATGCTAATGAGAGTTTGTGATAACCTCTATCCTTTTCTCACTCCGCCCGTTTGTCCTATTTTAAAGTTTTACAGCTTCCTTTCTAGAATGCCCTTTCTCCCAGTACCCGGCGTTGATTCAAGATGGAATACTGGGCGTTATTCCTTTGTTCTTCAGTACGTGGTGACATGCTTTTGTATCATAGGTTCCATCATTACTCACTTGCTATATCTTTCGTCGTAATGGGTTAAGCAATGTAGGTAAAAGCTCATTATCACCCACAAGAACTAAGTTAATATCTGCAGCGATAGCTTCATGAGTAGACACATCAACCGAGAGATAAAGTTTATACCAGATACGCTGCTTCTCCTTCCCGTGTTTACACGTCTCCATGAGCTATAGTAATTTCTGGTGTATATGTAGGAAATAATGCGGTGTAACTTGTTGATTGATCTTGCCAGATCAACAATTAACAAGGAATACACCGCATGGACAATAATCATAACGTTATCGAGCTTCATAAACTAGAAAACCCGCTTAATGAACTGCTGAAAAAAGGTGCACAGCAACTGTTGGCTCAAGCTATAGAAGCCGAGGTTCAATCCTTGCTTAATAATTTTATATCACTCCAAGCTAAGGGAAAGCAGGGAGTTGTTCACAATGGTTATTTGCCTGAGCGGCATTTATAAACTGGGCTCGGCGACATTACCGTTAAAACCCAAAAGGTTCGAGATAGAACAGGGAGCGGGATCAAGTTCAACAGCACACTGGTTCTGCCCTATATCAAGCGAACCAAAAACATAGAAGAGCTTATCCCTTGGCTCTATTTGCGGGGATCTCCACAGGCGATATGCAGCCAGCCCTAGAATTGCTCTTAGGTAAGCAAACCAAGGGGTTGTCAGTAAATATTGTTTCTCGATTCAAGCAACAGTGGAAAGCAGAATACGACCAGTGGCGTAAGCGCTACCTAAGTAAACGGCGGTATGTCTACATTTGGGCCGATGGTGTTTACTGAAAAGTTAGGATGGATGACAAGCTTTGCCTGATTGTTGTCATTAGCGTCGATGATGCCGGCCACAAGGAAATGCTAGCAGTTGTCAATGGGTACAGGGAGTCAGAGGTCAGTTAACTTGAAGTTTTATTACAGCTAACATACCAAGGTATCAGTGTCGCTCCTGAGCTCGCCATTGGTGATGGTATTCTAGGTCTTTGGAATGCAGTGACAAAGCATTAGCCAATGACGCGTCATCAGCATTGCTGGACACAAAAAACGGCCAATACCTTAAATAAAGTTCCAAAATCTGTTCAACCAAGAATGAAAGAAACACTTCACGATATCTGGATGACGGAAACACAACAAGAGGTACATAAAACACTCTGATAGTTCGAAACGCGAATATGGTGCTAAATATTCAAAAGCAGTGAAGTGCCTGATCAAAGACAAAGTAGAAATGCTGGCATTTTACGATTTCTCCACCGAGCACTGTATACATATTCGAACGACAAACCCCATTGAATCAATGTTTGCAAAGGTAAGGCTAAGAACGAACAAAACCAAGAATTGTGAAAGCCGAAAAACGACACTGGCAATGGCCTGTAAACTGATGCAAACCACTGAATCTAACTGGCATAGACTGCGAGGATTTAAATTACTCTCGGATATCATCAAAGGCATGAAAATCAGAGATGGCATTTGTGAAACAAACCTCAATCATTAGGACACTCCTCTGGAAGCTATACACCAGATTTGACCATAACTCATGTTCTCCTTTGCCGTATACCTTTAGGCTTGTGGCATAAATAATGACGTGGGAGACAACTCTTTGACTCGGTAAACGGTACTTAACTTTTACAGTCTTCGAATGCTTACTAATTTAGGTGTATGTAGGGGATTCCAGCGGGACATTCATTAACATAAAAACTGAATTGAAAAATCCTTTTAATCCAAGAAGTTGGAGCTTGAAAATACCTTTCACCATCAGTGCTATTTCAATCTCGGTATCCAAAAATATAACCTCACAGCAATGATGACTGTGATGCTTTAGACAATGCCATGCGCTTAATGGAAGCGACGTCTATCCAAAAAGTGACTGAGCCAAGGTTGGCTAATGCTTAATTATATTGTTTCCAGTTGCTGAACTTGTGCTTGGCCTTTCCCTTTCCCATCATCACCTTTTGCTTAACTCCATTATGATCTGATCGTAGGAATTGCGATTAGTTCAGATATTTAGGAAATAACGCAATTCGCCATCGGTTTTTAAGAGCCTAATTATACTGGAAGTTATTTGTTATCCAAATAAGTACGCTCCTTCCTCCTTGAGGATGATCGGGTTTAGTGTTGTTATATTAGTAAGGCATTTATTATGCATGGAAATCGGTTTTTGTAGATGGACCGTGATAACTTAATTTAGTGCTAGTGCTTCAATTGAATATTATATGAGCGCCACAATACAACCCTGCATAATTGTGTTTAGAATTTTGAACGGTTACATCTTTTATAACACGTTGAAGTAGCTGTTATTTCTACACCAGACTGAGGTTGAAATGAAAAGATTCTTTACTGTGTTCATTACTATGTTTCTAAGTTCTGTCATTATGATTTGGATTGCAGGGAGTAAGTTATCATCTCCTGCAATGTCTAATGCTAACTCCATTCCTTTCGGATATAGTGTAGAGGTAGTAGTTGTTGATGATGTTCATGGTTGGTATTTCCCTGCTGAAGCGCATAATATCTGCATATTGCTGATGCATAGTAATCGTGGGTCGAAGCTAGATATGGTGCCAAGAGCCATATTTCTGCAAGGATCAGGTTATTCGGCATTTGCGATTGATTTACAAGCACATGGGGAAACCTCAGGTGAGCACATTACTTTTGGTTATCTTGAATCTAAAAGTGCACGTTCTGCAACTCGATTTCTGAAAGAAACCAAGGAATGTAGGAAAGTCGTTGCCTTGGGTGTTTCCCTAGGCGGTGCTTCGGCCATACTTGGGGCTGAACCCATTGATGTTGAGGGTTATATTTTAGAATCTATTTATTCGAGTATAGAAACGTCTGTAGAAAACAGGTTAGACATTCGTTTGGGATCTGTAGGAACCCTTTTCGCACCCCTGCTTTACCAACAAGTTCCATTACGTTTAGGCATTGCACTCAGCGAACTACAACCAACCCACGCTGTTAAAAATATATCAGCACCGGCATTGATCATGAATGGAACAGACGATAGGAGAACCTCCATACAGGAGGCAACATTACTTTTCCAAAATATAACTTCTCCAAAACGATTCACGTCGTTTAAAGGTGCCTCACATAATGATTTATACCAATTCGACTCTATAAAATATGAGACAACCGTGTTAGATTTCTTAGTAAAAATGGTAAGCGTTCACTAGAGGTGACTTGACTAGATATTTATGAGATTAAACACGTTAGAATAGGATTGTTTGCGGATCACTGATGACACTACATCGCTAATGACATCCAATGTAGACAGCCTAATTTCTTACAGGTTTCCACCACAGACAGAACACGTGAACGGAACAATTCTCCTCGGTGAAAACTGGTACTGAAGCAGATTTTACACATGATAACGCTGCCCAGAATATACCGCTCAGCTTCATTATTGGTCAATGGTATGCCTTCATGATGAAGGAAAACCCATAGTCCCTGTTCGTGCTTTAAAATATAAGCACACTTTTCAGTATACCGAGATGTTGTAACCTGTTCACCTTTTCTTAGCCAAGCCTAAAGGTTATTCCTAAAACGAGACATTCGTCGCTACCACTCGATGTCGGTGATTTTTTCTTGCTCATAGAGGTGTTTAATTCGGAATAGCGAATGGCAGAGCAGAACAAAAAGTTTACCAATATGAGAAGTTAAACCTCCACCGCTATACTCCGAATTTGTTGTAAATTGCAGGTGACATGTACCCAACAGAACTGGTGGCACATAGGATCCAGCCAGTTATAACTACCACATTGGTCGGTTATCACTATCGCGTGGCACTGTTCATTCAACATTGCTTTTGATGTTTCCGCATTACGACGATAACGAAAATTCGGATATACCGCATCACTGCCACTGAGGCGCCAGATCCATCTGGTAACCGCTTCCCCATGTCATTTATGCGTTGTTTCATCTATATGAATAACAGTAGATTATTTTACATTGTGATGCAGCGCCTAATGCAACGGCCTTAACATACTACTAACTCGTCCTTGGGCTTAACTAATCAATCTGACAGAAAAATGCGTGCCGTATTGATCCATAAAAGGGTTCTATATTTTGCGGATACCTAGATGATACTGGCCAAATAAAACGGTAATGTGCTAAATAACCGAGGACCTAACTGACTTGATGAGGCGTCATCAGGAAAATTAGCTCGGACTACAGTGCTGGCACCGCCCATGGAATAACTGATATTCAGTAATATCCAGCGATCCTTTGGGTAACGCAAAGACTTGATGACGATGGGTAGACTCCGTATTCATAACAACATTTACACCGAATTAGGTGTAGTAGGTATCTGGCTGACAACACACAAGGGAATCGATTTCTTTGAGCTCGCTTACTGGTCTTTTTTGTCCCTCATGGCTCGGCTTCGAGGGTGTTGAGCTTTTTTCGCTCGGTCCCTCTCAGCTGGGGAGTTTGACGGCGGAGAGCGTGATGAGTTCCCTGAACTAGCAAATAACCTATCTTCGTACTCACAAAGCTTGTTCCATAGTTCACGGATAAGTGCGTTGGCTTGCTCGGAGCCAAATTGTTCCACCGTGGGGGTTTATTTTCACAATGCTTCTTTTTTATGAAGCCAATTTGGCAGGCTGCCAAGATCACTCAATAGGCAATTGTCGATCTGGAGATGATCATCACTTATTACTTTTCAATGGGGGACTGGTGAACGATTACTAAAAATGTATATTGATGTGAATATGGAATAACATATTCTTTATGCCTGAATTTGAGTCCAAAGTCCGATACTAGTTAACCTAAGATCTGTGTCATAGAGGCTTTTTTATACCTAGTGATTCTGAAGGCTAAGCTTTTCTGGTTGGAATATATAATCAATGCGTCTAGCAATAAGGTTGACTATAAAGCTCACACTACTTCGTGCTGGAAACTTTCTATTTGGGATATATCTTGCATATAATCAAAGATTGTCTCGATAAATAAATTATTTTTTAACATAAGACAATCCCAAAAGTTCATCACCTTTGGTTTTACATTCTTCCGTGTATTAGTGATGAAATTAATCCCTTTCTCGGTGAGAATTTTTAAGGGAGTCAGATATATACCCTTTATCTCTAATAGAGTGATTCCAAGAGATTATTGGTCATATCAAGCATGAGTTTTCCATCACCAATATTGGTTGTCGTTACCATTACCAAAATGATATCGTCTTGGTCGTTGATGATAAGGTGAAGTTTAAAGCTATAGAACCATCCCCTCGTCCCTTGACCTCGTTTAGCCACCCTGCGATGCCCGTAGGTTCGGCTTGGAAGTGAGTCAGATAGGAACAAAGGAGAACAAGAGTACTTTGCATCAACTTAAGCATCCATGTATAGCTGACTAAATCAGGGAATTCACCTGTTAGCTGACTGCAGATAAATTGCGTGTAATCCGTTTTAAAATTACGAAACCTAGATTAATGAAAATATACAATAATCGCCCTGCCTCCACTGATTGGAAGCTAAGAAGGTTTATGTCTTATTTTGATACCTAAAATCAGGTTCTTTTCTGAAAAAATAAGGAAAACCTGACATAAATCTTCGATCTTAGTGAGAATAGCGTCTAGATTATTCATACTAACATCCTTTCCAACTTGATAATTTGATCCAAACGATCAGATCAAGACTCGGACATTTGATTCATTTTTTATACGCAGATCGGATTACTTAAACATTGCCTCCCCTGTCATATCTCATCTAAGGTAACTTTAGCAAATAACTTAGAATTAACAAACTGTTTTTACTGTTTTGCTCGGTGGCTTTCCCACATAAAATACTGTCATCAAATAATACCAGAGTCCTGTTATTTTTTAAGCAAAGGCGCTCTTTGGCCTGTTTGGTAAGCCTCTTAATTCTCCATTCTAGCGCTATCGCCAGTTTTTTATCTCCAACGTCCAATGACCAAGCAAGGATAAGTGGCTGTTTACCTCTCAAATACTTGGCAGTTTTTCTGCGGTTTTCTTGATGCTCTTCAAATCGGCGTGAGACATTCGTTGTCACCCCGCAATATAAGGCATCATTTCGTGTACGAATGAAATAGACGTACCACCGAGATCCCTCCTTTCCATCTTGTAAAAGGAAGGATTTCTTTTTCTAAAGTCATAAGTGGGAATTTCTTATCCACATGGACTAGATTTATCGATATGGTTAACTTTCATGGTGGTTTAGTCCTAACTGCTCAATTTAAACAAAAGAGTATTGATAAGTCCTTTTAACGCATCCCTTACATATTAGGTTATCTAACGAACAGATTAATTTTCATATAAAATACCTATTTTATCAAGGTAATAATTGTGGCTAACGTTGACGTTGAATGTCGTTTTTTAGTAAGCTATCACCGTTCAGAAATATGGAATTTGGAGTGGTGTAACCTAGGTAAAGATCATAAATAGTTAGGTTTCCATCAAAGATGGTCTTCTCTCCTTCTGATAAAGTAGATTATGATCGTATACTGTTAATTCTCTGCGCTATTACCAATGAATGATATGATCCTGTTTAAAAAATTGTCTGTGGTATTGTTAATTAAATCAGGCCTATAATGCACTGGTTCTAATCTTCTTTACATTCTTTACAGTCTTAATTTGTCTACTGGCGAACAGGCATACCGAGTCTTATAACTTTGTTCATCACTTTCATATTTGCCAACGCTTCACTAACTTGATCGTTGTAATTACGAAGAGTAAGTTTAGGGCTGAGCAACTGTTTATAGCGAAATATTACTGTCTCTGCTAATAAACGTTTTTGATAACCCCTATCCTTTTTTCACTCCGCCAGTTTGTCATCTTTTAAAACCTTTACAGCTTCATGTCTAGGATGCCATACTCCCAGTACCCGCGTTGCTTCGCGATGGAATACTGGGCTTTATTCCTTTTTTAAGTACATAGTGACATGCCTATATGTCATAGGCTCCATCAGAACTGCTTGCTGTATATTTCCTCGTAATGGATTAAACAATGTAAATAAAACCTCATTATTACCCACAAAAACTAGGCTAACTTCTTCAGCGATAACCTCATGAGTATACATATCAACGGTAAGATGAAGTTTGCGCTAGATCTGCCGCTTACCCTTACCGTGTTTAAGTGTCTTCCATTCACTTTTTCCGTATACCTTTAGGCCTGTGGTATCAATAATACCGTGGGAGATAACGCCTCGATTCGGCAGACAGTACTTAATTTTTACGGTCTTCGAACCGCTTACTAATGCAAGTGTATGTAAAGGATTTTAGCGGGACATTGATCAACGTAAAAACAGAATTTAAGAAGCCTTTTAATCCACTGAAGTGGGAGTTTTAAAATACCTTTAACCATCAATGCTGTTTCAATCTTGGTATCTGAAAATATAAACCCACGGTCACGATGACCATGATGCTTTAGACAATGCCATGCTTAATAGAAGAGGGTTCTGTCCAGAAAGTGACTGAGCCACGGTTTATTAATGCTTTGATTATATTGTTTCCAGATTACTAATCTTGTATTTGGCCTTTCCCTTTCCCATCAGTACCTCCCACTTAACTCCATTATGATCTGATCGTAGAAATTGCGATTAGTTCAGATATTTGGGAAACAACGCCTCGTGAAATCGTTCTGCGGGTTACCCGCAATACAAGATATGATCTAATAACCAAATATCAATTTTCCAAAGTATTTAACTATGTATCATTGTATTGGAAGCTCAGGTTAATCACATATTGACGCGCCGAAAACTCAATCTCCATTAATTTCAGTAAGTTTTTTTACCAACGTAATCGTAATTAAGATAACGATAAATGCTGAAACCCTTTCCAATCCTAATTTGAAGGAAAGAATGCACCTCCAGCCAAGATTACATGTAAATGCGGATTATAGTTGCCATTACGACTATGGATGTGGATGAAAAAAATGACGAAGATTTAATACGTATCGGTCTTAAAGTGCGCCTGAATCAACGCTGATAAGCAGGCTTCTACCAAGACCATAAACCCAGAATACAAACGCTTTTGATTGGAGTGATTATGGAAAGGAATACGAAGTTGCTCAGGCAATGTTAAGACAACTTGCTGATAGCTCACTCTAGGAAACAGGTGAACGCCTATTTTGACCATACTCTCCCGTACATAACGCTTCCCACATTGCGGAGAAGCTTTCCCCTTACAACCAAAGTTAACTTTATGTTGCTCTTGACCTCAACCCAAGCATTGGTAAGTGGTAAAGCCATTTTCTAGGCTTCCACCCTTTAGCATCTTAGCAATTTATGAATGATAATAATCGGTCTCATAGCGAAGATTACTGGATACGAATATGACCAAATTCGTAGTAAAAATACGTTTAAAGCGAAACAGCTTCGATTTGATACCTTTGAAATCAAGTCATGCCTTTTATCTGTTAAAGCGTGCTCAATGTATCACAGAAATGGACATGCCTTAAGCCATACCACATATAGTTTCTGGGAGGAAATTCCTAGGTAAAAAAAGATGAAACTAAAAGTGATGAAACTTTGGGACCACCTGATGCTCTGAGAATGATTTATTATTGCAACCGTTTTCGACCAACGAAAAAACATATCCCAAATCGAGCATTCTAGGCACCATAATTGTATCAACTTTATGGTCCACTTGCTGGCAGCACTCATCGCGTATTCATTTCAACCAGAGAAGCCGAGCATCAAGATGACTCGGCTTGATAAGTAAGCACTTATGCAGATCTGGGATTAATTAATGAGTGTCTAACCACGATGTTCCTTGCTTCACATCGGCATTTAACGGACATTTAAACTCATAGTAAACCTCAACATATTTCATTGCGTCTTTACATGAATGTCCTAGCGTATGGGCAATATCTTCTGAGCTACACGCAACTTGGATCTCATCGTGAACCCATGCACAAAACGCATAGTCACCATCGAATCCATGAGTGTAACCATTTCCTTTCATCATCTGATCAACGGTAACACACCACAATTTGCAGACCAAAGCACCAGCCCCTTGCAAGCTGTAGTTCAATGCTGCATGTGGACTCATCGTCGGTAAAATACGACCATCAATACCAATAATGCAAGCGTTTTCTTTAACAGTTTGCTTACAATCTTTTATTACCTGCTTTAGTGCTGGAAGTCCATCAAGAAACCTTAATTTCACTTCCCGTCCCTTGAGAGTGTTACAGACCATATCTTGTGTCCAATGCACACCCTTACGTTCAAAATTTTTGATAACGTTCTTGTGTTTGTCAGCCTTTCTCCAGACCGTGTACTCTTCAATTGTGTAGCCCACGAGTCCACCGATCAGTTCATCACCTGCGCCATATAAGAATGCGTAGATAAAACGTTTAGCAGCGTCACGCGCTATCTTATGAGCCTCCTTGTGTTTTTCATATTTTATGCCTGAGCCAATGAATCCAGCAGCTTGCGCATTTGCCCAGTGAATATCACCCTCAAGAACGACATTCACGTATGCTCCCTTGTCATATTTCGCCATAAAGTGTCCGAGACAGCGAAGCTCAAGGCCACTCGCATCGGAACCCAAAAGAATCCATCCTTCTGGCACAGTGAATAAGGAACGACATTCAGCACCGTAAGGGACAGAAGCAGCCGCAGTAGGGCACTGTGCAATATTTGGATTACTGTGGGTTGCGCGGCCTGTGTTCGCACCATTTGGATTGACAACCCCGTGAATGAAGCCGTCTTTCCCTACAACTTTTAACCATGCTTGTGTGCCCTCTGCAAGTTGACCAATGCGTTTGTTGAGCATGAAAAACATCCGCAACATTTCAGCATCAGGGAGGTCTACAGTCTTTAAAACTTCTTCATCCAACTTTGGTTCACCTGAGTCAGTGAAGATCTGTGGTTCCCATCCACTACGAATCAGAACACGAGCACAATGCTGACGTGAGGCAGGGTTGAAGGTTGTAAGCTTTATTTTTGTGTAGGCTGCGCCTTCCGTGAAGGAGGCTCCCTGTCTATTCATAGAGCGCTTTGGCACCGTCACACCATTCGAGATGTACCAAGAACCAAATGTGTTAATTAATTGCTGTCTAATATCCTCTCGTTTACCAAATAGGAAACAGTAAAGTTCCTTGGCCGCTTCAACGTTGAACTTAAAGCCATTGCGTTCCTGTGTAGACATCAACCACATGATTTCATGTTCAAGGTGAAGAGATCGCTTTGTGAGTTTTTCCCGTAGTAAGTGTCTGAGAAGCTTACAGGTGACCGTAACGTCTTGCTCACAGTAAGATAGCATGTCTTCCGTAAAGACGTCCCACGCTCCCTCTTGCTCACCATACTTCCCTTTCGGCTCTTTCAAGCGGTATCCCCACGCTTTCAGTGAGTGAGATCCAATGAGCTGATGTGGAAGAATCCCATCTATAGGATTATAGGTTTTGCTAATTTCTTGCCCTTGTTCCTTTTTGTTTTTTATTAATTGAGCGTAATTATGAATGCCCGATACATCACGGGACTTCAAGTTACCAAAAGCCAACCGAGATATAACTAACGTATCAATCATCTTTGTCTCAGATAACTTACAGAACGGGAATAAGTGTTTAAGAACTGGCACATCGTACTTGATGCCGTTGTGTGCAATGATAGCATCTGCTTCAGATAAGGCTTCAAGTAACTCATGGTAATCATTGGGTCTGTAGTGTTTCTTATCGCCAGTCACTAGGTTCTCTGTAACTGCGCAGTGGAAGAGGGACACTGTATCTAGTAAGCCGTTAGTCTCGATGTCAAAAGCTAAGAGTGTTTTGCTTGTGTCACCGCGAGTGTAGGCCATTAGGGTATCAAGAGCCGTGTATTGTCTTAATGTAAACTGGGTCGAACACATCTTTCCTCCCCTATTATTTTAATAATTTACTTTACCTTACTTCCTATCTTGCCTTTTTACTTAAAAAATTTTGCAGGTTTTATTTAATGAAGGTTCTTTTCAATACGCGAGGCATAAAGTTTATGGTTTTATCGTAGGACATTGAAATCATAAAACCAATCGAGTTATCTATGAAACGATCACACAACATGTGAGCTTCAATGCGATTTTTCTTAGGTCGAATGAGTTGTGCCCTCCGTCATCTGAAATGCACAGGTGTTAGTACTATACTCGTGATTATTGAAGATGCTTAATTTTCAATACAATGAGGATCAAACTACGTGCTATGAAAGTAATGTTGACTAGGAATAAAAAATAAAGATTCGAGACCCTGCATGACATAACCTGTGATGGTCGAATCCGTAACTGCATTAAAAATAATACTGCTTGCATCAGCAAGTTGGGGTACTGTTATGATTTCTCAAGCTCTGCACATCCATGAAATAACAGTTCCTTACCACCTCAAAAACTAAGACATAGGCCACCTACTGCGGCCTATGTTCATTTTGGCATATGTTTTAGATAAGCCGAAAATAGTGAAACGCCTAAAAAGGGACACGGTAAGGCTGGAATAATAGCTGAAGTTGAAAGTTGATAATATCAAGTATTAATTGATTTAATGGAAAGCCTGTGTACAATCTGATTAGTGCTACCTCTCCAAGGAAGAGAACGGTCGGCGAGTTCTTGTTCAAATTTACCGTCAATGAGGACATCAACAAGTTCAACTACAAGCTTCTGTGAGTCACTCAACGTTGCTAATTGATACCCCGTCCAAAGCCAAATATCTTTTCCTTTGCATTCCTGTCGGACACGTTGCACCAATGCTAATATCGTCGCAACATTACTTGGGTGAAGAGGATCTCCACCACTAAGTGACAACCCCTTACGTAAAATTCGAGTGTCATTCAGATCAGAAATAATACGATCTTCTATTATTTTATCAAATATCTGACCTGAATACAGAGACCAAGTGGTCTGGTTATAGCAGCCTCTACATTGGTGTTCACACCCTGCAACAAACATCGTACATCTCGTTCCTTCTCCATTAACCACATCAATTGGATAATACTGATGGAAATTCATTTAAATAATCTATAGATGCTTAACACGATTTCTTCCTGATTTTCATCGTTAGACGTATGGGCATAAGTATTGGCTAAATAGCCACATACACGGCGCGTGCCTGATATTTTTGTTGGATTATTATGACCAAACGTAGGGTATGAAGAACTTTTACTGGATCAGCCAAATTCACCCATGAACCTACCCTCATAATACTCATAAACAGGTGTTTTTATCCCATAATAAGGCACTCGATCATAGCTATAATCCTAAACATTTTCTAATGCTTCGATGTTGTATTGAATTTTCTAATATTCGCCATAGTAAATAAAAGCACTATTTGCGATTAACGGCTAAGGCATCTCTGAATCAATTTTGTTATATGAATTTATATATTTCCCACCTCCAAGCGAAAAGTGTTGGTGTCATAGCCCTTGTTTATCACTCCATCTATTAAACTAAACTCTTTTGCATAAAATTTTGCTCAGTATGCTTTATAAACTGAAGTCGTAACAGGTTTCGTTCTTCTAGGGATCAGTTACAGCTTTCATATATTCCACAATGGAAAGTGCTTTTTTACGCAGTATTTCTGAGTCGTATAAATGTTCACCAAGACATTACATTGTTTAATGTCAACCAATGCAAGTGAAAGATATAGATGCGCCACTGTGTTTAAATATTTTACTCAATGTGGTCGTTGATTTCAATCGAACCCAACATGTTCCTTCCATATATAGGATCGGAGCGACCTGCACTTTCACGCTATCAAAGCGTGCTATACGCGCATACGCGTATCTAACGCTCTCACAAGCTATGATTATAATATCATCGAGTAATCTATAGAAGGTTTTTTCACAACGGGTTGCACGCATCTGGATACCGATGCAAATTCAAACTTATCACACCAATGTTGTTGCAACTTTCATGGATCAGTTCTCCATTTTCTTCATTTGGTTTCAAGAAATTTGCGATATCTCATTGGGGTTTTAAATGAACTCATCACTTTTACAACATAATCATAGTTGAGGGTATCTGGGTACATACGCTTAGACGCACGCTCTAGGATAAGTTGTTTGATGTCATAGTTCGGCTCACTACTTTCCAGATTTAAGCCTACTTTCACAATAAATACAAGCTTCTGGAGCACCACAGTCTTACGGTTATTACCCAATCCTACTATACAGTTTCTTAGAATTGAAGACTGGATTAAGCCTGCCGACCAATATTTACCCGAACCAAAATCAAAAGCAACAAACGGTATCTGTCAATTCTCAGTGTGAGAGCCTATTCAAGTGATTTGAAAATATCATAATATTCCTTCTTTATGTGGGAATTTAATAAATTTACACGACTGAAATCTCCCATTCTTCTGCACATTAGAGTAAGTGTTTTCTGTAATTGATTTCGACATACGGTAAGAGGTTTTGTCGCAACAGTGTGGGGTGTTCTTTTCCAAATATCTGAACTAATCAAAATTCCTATGATCAGATCATCATAGAATTAAGCGGGAGGTTATAATGGGAAAGGTAAAGCACAATATCAGCAACTGGAAACAATATAATCAAGCATTAGTAAACCGTGGTTCAGTGACTTTTTGGAGATACGTCGCTGTTATTAAGGTATGGCATTGTCTAAAGCATCACGGTCATCGTGGCCGTGAGTTTATATTTTCGAACACAGCGATTGAAACAGCACTGATGGTGAAAGGTATTTTTAGGCTCCCACTTCGTGGATTGGAAGGCTTCCTCAATGCGGTTCTTACGTTGATGACTTTCCCCCTGAAGTCCCCTACATATACCTGCATCAGTAAGCGGATCGAAGATCATAAAAGTTAAGTACCTTTTACTGAGTCGAGGAGCTGGCGCCCACATCGTTAACTTTCCGACAAAACATGAGAAAGCTATTTATCATCGATGACAGTATTCGTAGAACTGGAAGATATATCCCAAATTGAGCATTCTCAGTATCGAAGTGGTATGAGATTTAGGGTTAACTTGATTACTGGATTCATTACTTATACGTTTCCATTAAAAACGCCGAGCCTTGGAATCACTCGGTTCGGAAAAGCCACACTTACTACAGATCTGAGGTTAAATTACATGACAACCAAATTACTCCATGACCATTGAATACTAAGAATCTATACTGAATGACGATTCATCTCTATTGATAAGGGTTTTCCACGCCTTGGTACCCCAAAGTGGTACCGTTGACAGACTGTGTTTATGGCTGCCTTGTATTTCTTTAGTGGAGTAGGACAGATACATCAGGGTTTGGTTTTTCGCATCAAAAATACGTCGAATTTTCATCGATTTGAATAGGATGCTTTTTGATGCAGTGAACACCACTTCGCCTGATTTTGACCTGTTGATGGTTTCAATCATCTCTTTTGTAATGTGCCCTGTTTGACGGCAGGCTATTCCCATGTCTGAAGGGTCAGAAAAGTCTAGGTCAGCTTTCACATGACTGAGGTGGCAGGTGACACCAAGTACTTTTGGATCATTAAAGATCTGGATTTTTATGTCCTTAGTGGTGAATAAACCGAGGCTGACACTCCCCACCTCATCCTCAGAACACCCTGATGTGGCCAGGCAAATGAGAGAGACCGTAAACATGGAACGGCCATAAGTTCTAAACGATTTAATCATAGTTAACCTAAACTGCGCATAAGAAATGAACTAAATATCCAAGTCGCAATCTGAATCGTTTAAATCAAATCATCAGTCAGGCAAAGACTTTTGCATGAATACTTCAGACGCTGTTTTCACCAAAATCGACGATTTATATCAGAATATTCTTCCTGCACAGGAAGGATACCTGATTTCAGATATCAGAACAAGAAATAAACCTTCTCGCTTTTCAATTAGTAAAGTAATAATGATTATTATATCTTTTAATCAATCTTGGTTTGGTGGTTTTAAAACGTATTAAACGTAATTTGTCTACCATCACCTAACAGGGGCGTTGTTTCCAAAATATCTGAACTAATCGCAATTTCTACGATCAGATCATCATGGAGTTAAGCGGTAGGTGAGGATGGAAAAAGGAAAGGCCAAGCACAAGTTCAGCAACTGGAAACAATATAATTAAGTATTAGTAAACCGTGGTTCAGTCACTTTTTGAATAGACGTCGCTGCCATTAAGCATGGCCTTGTCTAAAGCGTCACAGTCGTGGATTTATATTCTCGGATACCTCAATTGAAACGGTACTGATGGTGAAAGGTATTTTCAAACTCCCACTTTATGGATTAGGAGGCTTTCTCAATTCGGTTTTTACGCTGATGAATGTCCCGCTGAAATCATCTACATACACCTGCATTAGTAATGCGTTCTGAAAAACTTCAGATCTGTCAGATCTGCATAAGCAAGCTCTTATGTAGATCTGAGGTTAATGATAATGCTCAAATTAGTGAAGCGCTGGCAAATATGAAAGCGATAAACAAAGTTATAAAACTCGGTATGCATGGACTCCCTGAAGAAGTGGTCATAGACCAGATCGGTTCCAATACTATGATAGCAGATATTGATCTGTGGCAGAGACCCAAGAAAAGCCAGATGGAAGAGGCGGGAAACATACCTGTCTGAGAGTAGTTTTATTCACTGGCAGTATAAGTGTGTTCTGAAAAATCCGATCTACGGCTCTTTTGAAATTTTACGAAAATACCATGTATCTTAAATGCCATTTAAAATATCAAGTTTATACGCATGACTTTGCATAAGGTGTATATATAATACAGGGATAAAAATCATAGTAAATCAATGATATCTTTTGTTGGGACTGATGAAATTAGTTCTCGATGATAGGGTCTAGAGAGCTCATGAACAGCATCAACGAATACACAAGCATTTTCCGGTGGAACATCTAAATGAATACCGTGACCTAGATTGAAAACATGGCCAGAACCATACCCAAATCCTTCAAGGATCGTGGAAACCTCTTCACAAATACGCTCTGGTGATGCGTATAATACCGATGGATCCATATTGCCTTGTAGTGCCACTTTGTCACCAATACGACGTTTAGCATCCGCCATATCAATCGTCCAATCTAGACCAACACCATCACAGCCTGTTAATGCAATTTTTTCTAACCACAGACCCCCGTTTTTGGTAAACAAGGTCACGGGAATACGACAGCCTTCATTTTCTCTGATTAATTCATCGACAATTTTATGCATATATTGCAATGAAAAATCGTTATAGTCTCGTGGTGACAACACGCCTCCCCAAGTATCAAATACCATCACTGATTGCACACCCGCTTTAATTTGTGCATTCAGGTACGCAATCACACTATCGGCAAGTTTATTCAACAATAAATGAAGTGTCTGTGGATCGACATACATCATTTTTTTGATTTTAGTAAATACTTTCGAGCTACCACCTTCTACCATGTATGTTGCTAGTGTCCATGGGCTACCAGAAAAGCCAATCAATGGGACTTTGCCTTCCAACTGTTTTCGAACAGTGCGAACCGCATTCATGACATATTTCAGTTCACTTTCTGGATCTGGCAAACCAATCTTTTTAACATCAGCTTTGCAGGCAATAGGTCGCTCGAATTTTGGACCTTCTCCAGTTTTAAAGTAAAGACCGAGTCCCATCCCATCAGGAATAGTCAAGATATCTGAAAACAAAATTGCAGCATCTAGATCGTAACGCCGCAATGGCTGGAGAGTGACTTCACAGGCTAATTCTGCATTTTTACACAATGACATAAAATCACCAGCAAACGCCCGCGTTTTCTTGTATTCCGGTAGATAGCGACCAGCCTGCCGCATCATCCATACTGGTGTGTAATCCACTGGCTTCCTTAACAGGGCGCGTAAATATCGATCGTTTTTTAGTTTTATCATTGTCTTCATCCTAAAAATTAGATGGGTGATCATATCACTCAGTAGTATTCAAGTAATATTCGCTACAGTTTTAGAGTCATGCCACACATAGTATGTATGATTCATTAGTTATTACGTCAAGATTGTGTTAATCAACCCTATACTCGTGATCATTGAAGATGCTTTATTCTCAATAAAATTAAGATCCCGCATACTTTCTATGAAAGTAACGTTAACCGAAAAGCACAAATAAATATTCGACTCCCTGCATAATTCAACGCGTGATGCTCATCGCGAATTTCAGTTATTCACTTATCATAAAACCTTTTAAGTTGAAGAATATGTTGAACAGTGATTTGGCGTCAAATATATAATTAACCTCATATCTGCATAAGCGCTTGCTTACCAAACCGAGTCATCTTGATGCTTGGCTTCTGTAGGTTGAAATGAATACGCGATGAACCCTGCTAGTAAGTTAACCATAAAGTTGACACAACTAAGGTGCCGTAAATGCTCGATTTGGGAGATATTTTTTAGTTGGTCAAGAACGGTTTCAATAATAAATCATTTCCGGAGTATCAGGCGGTTCCAAAGTTTAATAACTTTGGGTTTCATGTTTTTTGCACCCGTTATCAGTATCACTCTCTTGTCTACAAGTTCTCGCTCCAATGGATCAGAGATATAACCTTTATCTCCGTATAAACACCCCATAGTTCCTTTTCCTCGCTTCGCGGTACCTTTAAAGAACTAATGTTTGAGAATGCGGAGGTTGTGATAAATCTGTAACTTAGACGAATCAACAAAGGCAATCCCTGTCGGCTTTACCTGACGGTGAGTGAGGTAAGAGCAAAGCGCAAACAAAGTGGATGTAATAGGTTTTAAAGTCTCGATACCCCGATTGATGGAAAGCTATCACTATCGTTATCACTTCGCTAACTGAGAGGCACGAAGGTTTATTTTTTTGTTTGATACCGAAAGAAATTAAGTATTTTTCCCATACAGGAAAGAAAGTCTGGCAGAAGTCGTCGACATAGACGAAAACAACGTCTAAGTTACTCATGCCCAACTCCTTTTGCAGTCAATAGTTTATTTCAAATGATTAGATCGCGACTTGGGTATTTAGTTCATTCCTTATGCGCAGCTCATGTTAATTATTGGTATGAATAAAGGGCTCTTTCGAAATAGTTTCAGTTATAAGATGCTTTAAAAGGTGCCCCCAGAAAGTTTAACGTGGAAAAGAACCTAGATTTCATCAGTCACTATGACAAGCATAAATCCTGCTGTATCCAAGATGAAACCATTTTATTCATTAACGCTATCCATCCAACGCAAGCAACAAAAATCATCCATGGATGGATACATATGGGATAGGATAAAGTCCTTGAAACCACAGTGAATCATAGTCAGCTGAATATTATTGGCGCTATCAATCTTTCTGATATTACAGATATGCTTGTCAGTGAATAAAAACCATTGAAAGTGCAAATATTTTTCGGCTTCTCTGCAAATCAAGAAACGATTATTCCTGAATTCAGATAATAACTGCGACACTTATGTGTCGAGTGTGGAAGAGGAAGCCAACTCCCGAAATAGGTACGTTCTTACCTCCAAAGAAACAAGCGGTATTACCATGAATAATCAGCAGGTTACCTCAGTATTGTTGACTAAATCAGGCCTATAACGCACTGATCCCAATCTTGTTTAAAGTCTTAATTTATCTGCTGGCAAAAAAGTATACCTAGTCTTATAATTTTGTTCATCGCTTTTATATTTGCCAACGATGCATCAACTTGATCATTATAATCACGAAGAGTGAGTTTAAGGCTGAGCAACTATTTATAGCAAAACATTCCTGTTTCTGCTAATGAACATTTGTTATTACCCCTATCCTTTTTTTACTGCTCCTGTTTGTCCTCTTTTAATGGCTTTACAGCTTCATGTCTAGGATGCCCTTCCTCCCACCACTCCGCGTTGCTTCGAGGTGGCATAGTAAGCGTTATTTAGAGCTATGATCAAATCTGGTGTACAGCTTTCAGAGCAGTATCCTGATGATTGACGTTCGTTTAACTAATGTCATCTCTAAATTTTATACCTTTGATTATATCTGCGAGTAATTTAAAGCCTCGCAGGCTACGCCCTGTTAACCTCAGCAGTTTGCAGGCCATGGCCAGTGTCGTTTTTAGGCTTCTACAATTCTTGGGTTTGTTCGTTCCTAGCCTCACTGTTGCAAATATTGATTTAATGGGATTTATCGTTCAAATATGTATCCATTGCTCCGCGGAGAAATTGTAAAATGCAGCATTTCCACTTTATTTTTGGTCAGATACTTCGCAGTTTTGGGATATTTGGCACCATATCGTGTTTTAAACTATCCGAAGGATTTCTATGCCTCTTGTTGTATCTCCACCATCCAGATATCATGAAGCGTTTCTTTCATTCTTGGTTGAACATATTTTAAGACTTTATCTAATACATTGGCCGTTTTGTGTACCCAGCAGCACTGATGACGCGTCGTTGGCCAATACTTTGTTACTGTATTCCAAAAACGGGAAGCGCCATCACCAATGGCGAGTTCAGGAGCGATACTGATACCTTGGTACGTTAGCTGTGACAAAACTTCAAGCTAACTGACCGCTAATTCCCTGTACCCATCAATAACGGTTAGCACTTCCTTGCAGCCGGAATTATCGACGCCAATGACAACAAGCAGGCAAAGCTTGTCATCCATCCGAACTTTGCAGTAAATACCATCAGCCCAAATGTAGACATACCGCTGTTTGCTTAGGGTGCGCTTACGCCATGGGTCGTATTCTGATTCCCACTGCTACTTGAGTCGAAAAACACTGTTTGCTGACAACCCCTTGGCTTGTTTACCTAATAGCGATTCTAGGGCTGGCTACATATCGCCCATAGAGATCCCCCGCAGATAAAACCAAGGGATAAGCTCTTCTATGTTTTTTGGTCGCTTGAGATAGAGCGGAACCAGTGTGCTGCTGAACTTGATTCCAATCCCTGTTCTATCTCGAATCTTTGGGACTTTGACGGTAATATCGCCGAGCTTGGTTTGTAGGTGCCGCTCAGGCAAATGGCCATTGTGAACCAATCCCTACTTTCCGTTAGCTTGGAGTGCTGTAAAATTATCGAGTCAGGATTGAACCAACAACTGCTGTGCGCCTTGTTTCAGTAGTTCATTAAGCGGGTTGTCTAGTTTAACCTGAGCTACGCATAAGAAATGAACTAAATTCCCAAGTCACGATCTGATCGTTTGAAATAAACGATTAACTGCAGAATTACTTTGGCATGAATGACCTAGACGCTGTTTTCGTCGATGTCGACGACTTCTGCCAAACTTTCCTCCCTGCATGGGGGAAACATCTAATTTCTTCCAGTGTCAAATAAAGAAACAAGCCTTCTCGCCTCTCCATTAGCGAAGTGATAACGATAGTGATGACTTTCCATCAATCGGGGTATTGAGACTTCAGAACTTATTACATTTACTTTGTTTTCCGCTACCTCACAACGAATCTCCTGAATTAACCTCAGAATCTGCATAAGCGTTACTTATACAAATCTGAGGCTAGTTAATATGGGTATGCGAATTTAGTGATTGATTTTCACAGGATATATTAATTGGTTAAAATCGGATTTAATGATTGACATAATAAACCAAATACACTTGTATTAAGAACGTGGAGACATCCACAGCCGAACTCAGCGGCGACTCTGAGAAGACAAGGATTTAACCATGAAAACTATCTCTATTGCTGAATTTGAAACTCTGGTAGCTCGCAACGACTGGCAGCGAGAACAAGATTGCGAAGTTTTAAAGCGTCTTGATCGTCAGGTTGAAGAGTGGAACGAAGAAAACGAATCTTTTGATCTGAACGATATTCCTCACGTTTTTGGTTTGGCTTCTA
>NZ_NBYY01000013.1 GCF_002464935.1 Candidatus Enterovibrio escicola | reverse complement strand
GGTGAAAAAGACCATGTTCACCTACTTATTGCATAACCACCAAAGCTTGCAATCAGTGTGATGGTCAATAATTTAAAAGCAGTGTCGTCCCGTCAGCTTCGTCAGCAAAATACGAACCTTGCAAGGCAGAGTAAAAGCTCTGCGTTATGGTCACGCTCTTATTTTGCTTGCACTGCCGGAGGTGCAACAATAGAGACGTTAAAAGCTTACGTGAACAGTCAATCCACACCGAATTGAGCATTTTAACTCCCTACGGGAGTTCGCCTTATATCCCCGCCCGCATTGGGCGAGGGTTTACGGCGATATTGCTAAAAGTATGGCGTAACCGAGCCACCCAACATAAACCAGACAGTGCCGAATATAAATTCGGTGAAAAGTTTCTTTTGCGTATCAGGTTCTTCTATCTAGATTTCATCTGTGCGACATAATATTTCACTCCACAATACAAATATAGAGTTGTTTCATGTACTTAACAAGTAGCACATAGTCTTTACCTAGAAGATACGGTTTAGCTAATAACTATCCTGCTGCGATGTTCCTTAAATCTAGAAAAATAACAAGTTTTAAAGACTTATCTTTTTATTGTGAAGTGGGTGTTTGAATGCATTCTAATATCTTTAACTTCAGAGTAATGGAAGTGGTAGCTAGATGCCAAGTGACGTAGGTACCATGAATAATAGACTAGAGATGTGATTCATGTGAAAGGATAGAGCCAATAACATAAAAACTTGAAGTAAGAAGGATATACTTTATTAAAAATCTAATCATTGGCATTATTGATATTGAGGCGTACAGATGATAAAAATTGCTTTCATTGTTGGTTTTATTATCGTTGGTATTTTGGCTATCAAATTTGTAGACACCACAAAAATAAAAAAAGGTATGATAGCGTTTGGTGTTCTGTTGTTGTTGGGTATTGTTGGTGTCATCATTTCTGAATTAATTCGGTAGAGTCGAGTAAACTAGTTACCGTCACAGTAAGTATGAGTCCATATTGGAAAACGAACTAGCGATACTTACAGTGCTGACTGTAAACTATGAACCCTTCAACAGGAAGATAGTTGTAAAACATGCTGAATGAGCCGGATTAATCCATATCACTGAAAGTGAGTAGCTCAGTAAGCACGAAAATAGCTTCTTGAGTTAATATATGAATAAGCCATAAGCACAAAACCACTATTGTACCCCCTAAATTCGAGTCTGAAGTGCAACACCTTCCAAGCAAGCTACTAATGCCATTCTTATTAAAAATAACGGCAGGCTAATTAAATCCTAAACATTTCTTAGGTCGATGATCGAACTTTGCTGAAGCGAAGCTAATTTCTTAATCCGTGATCCTTTTTAAGTCTGAATATTTCTTTACGTACGGTTTTAAAAGCCCATTATCATTTTTATTTTTCCCTTATTCCCATGACTGAGTAAGGGTGGGCAAAGGGAATTTGAACATCCAAAGACTTTGCTATCTTTTCATGAAGAGAAAACTCTCGACCATTATCTGCCGTCATTGTATGGACCTGACTTTTGTATGGAATCAGTAAATCAATTATCACTGCGGTGACATCCGTTGTCGATTTTAGTGCCACTTTTTTCATTAACCTAAGTTACGCATAAGAAATGAACTAAATGCCCAAGTAGCAATCAAATCTTTTGAAATAAACTATTGACATGCACAAGGAGTTGAGCATGAATAACTTAAACACCGTTTTCGTCGATGTCGACGACTTCTGTCAGACTTTCCTTCCTGCATGGGAGGAACACCTAATTTCTTCCGGTATCAAATAAAGAAACAAGCCTTATCGCCTATCAGTTAGCGAAGTGATTAAGATAGTGATCGCTTTCCATCAATCTGAGTATCGAGATTTTAAAACTTATTACATCCACTTTGTTTGTTGCTACCTCACCAACGAATTTCCTGAATTAGTTACCTACACGAGGATGCTCAAGCTCATGTAAGGTACTCTGGTTCCACTTTTTTCTTACCTCACTCACCGTTAGGGATTTCCTTCGTTGATTCGTCCAAGTTACAGGTTTGTTACAACCTACCCATTCTCAGGCATAAGGTTTTTAAAGGTACCTTGAAGCGAGAAAAAGAAACGAGGGGGTGGTTCTACGGAGACAAAAGTTATATCTCTGCTCCATTGGAGCGGGAATTTGCAGACAAAGGCGTGACACTGATAACGGGTATAAAAGAAACATGAAAACCAAAGTGACGAAACTTTCGGACCGCCTGATACTCCGGAAACGATTTATTATTGAAACCGTTTTTGACCAACTAAAAAATATATCCTAAATCGAGCATTCTCGGCACCGTAATTATATTAGCTTTATGGTCAACTTGCTGGCGGGACTTATCGCGTAATTTATTTCAACCAAAGAAGCCTAGTATCAAGATGACTAGGTTTGATAAGCAGGCGATTAGGCAGATCTTAGGTTAGTTATCAAGTATGATGTGGTACTCAGTTGAAGCACTATTTACCTATATATCAGGCATGAAAGGAATAATGGAGAGGCGCTATACAAGGATCTTCTCCAGCAGGGTAAGCCCTGCAAAATTAAGATGGAGAACAGTGATAAGGTAAAAATAAAGAACCATGTTGGTATGGAGGAGCAACACCCTAATATTTTTTACGAAAAGACTGAGTCTGCTCATTTCAAGATTAACACTGTCGTTAGGACTTGGTACAAACTTTTTCTGCTTACCTTGGTTGATAAAGCTGATAAGTTCTGCTGCATCAGAAAGATGTCAATAATCAGGCAAATACTGTGGTAGAAACGTTTATTGAAATTATGAATTCCACTTTCTATGATTTAAAACACCTTCATATCATCAGACAACGGTATAAAGTTCGCTGAACATGAAGAGCTGTCCAAAAGGACAGACGCTGATTTCTATTTTGTCAGACCTTATTGGTCAAGTGGTCGGATCACTGATGTATATTTTTATAGTGTTACTCAGCTTGCCTGAGCGAATAGAAAAAAGTTGTTCTATCACCACTATTCGACTGTATGTATCTATCTTTCTTGTAAAAGTTACAGTTGTGTTCCTCTGCTCGCCGAACCATTGCAAAAACACCAACACTCTGAGAACCTGTTTATAGCCTTTCCTAGTTCATGCTCTTACGCCAACTTACACACCGCAATCCGTCCGTGCAAAATACAAGGAACGATACTGTACGGAACTTCTTTTCGTGGCCTCGGAGTCAAGTAATCTCGCTCGAGACTACCACTGCTCAGTGTAAAGTAGCCAATACTTACCTTTGTGTCACTTGTGACATACAGGTAAGGAACAGAAATAATTTTTCTGGCTTCTTTACACATTTTTTTGAGGGAAATTCGTTTAGATGTGGTACATCACAATCAAAGCCCGCTAAATCATACGCTGTGTCAGCGTCCTATCGCTAGAAACCTACCGATTGACCGTTACCTTCCACGTTTCCTCCATAGCAGAACCAAAAATTTCTTTCATTAATTCAGTCGGTTCAGGTGGATTTTCTAGCGCAAACATCACGTTTTTCCACTGTTCATGAGAAACAAGTAACCTCTTACGTTCTAATATTACCGCCTCGACTTTTTGTGCCATTGTTTCCGAGATAAATCTACTCACGGTGGTACTAGACAGTATAGCTGCTTCTTCAAGTGCTAATTTTTCTTCCGCTGTAACTCGGTACTCCACCCTTTCTTTTTTGAGTGCAGACATACGATCATCCGCCCTAAGACGGCCTCATGTTTTTCCTACTTTAAATTTGAATTTAAATATGAGTATATTAATGTGCTCATTTTTTCATCATCTCAACGCTATGTACGGGCACTTTACCGAACTTATTTAGTTTATGTCTGTTAACTACAGTTGTCAATTGAAATACTCGGTAGTTATTTCATTACGGTTAGATTCTAACGCAACATTTTTTATATTAATTAAGGTACGAGCTACTTTGTTAAAGGTTTAAGTAATAAGTTTCTCGCACCGTTGATGTCACGGTCTCGAAAGTAGCTGTATTTATGTGCATAAGTCTACAAAACTCATGTACGACATATTCTTTTTGCGTTTGGTACGAAAAACAAAAGAATCACGCCCAGTATTCCACCTCGAAGCAACGCGGGGTACTGGGAGGAAGGGCATCCTAGAAATGAAGCTGCAACGGCTTTAAAAGAGGACAAACTAGCGGAGTAAAAAAGAACTGGGTTTATCACAAACGCTCATTAGCAGAGACAGTAATATTTTGCTATAAACAGTTGCTAAACCCTAAACTCACTCTTCGTGATTACAATACTCAAGTTGATGAAGCACTGGAAAATGTGAAAGCGAGGAACAAAGCATAAGACTCAGTATTCCTCTTTGCCATCAGACAAATTAAGACTATAAAGAAGATTGGGATCAGTGCGTTATAGGCCTGATTTAATATCGCCAGAATGCAAAATCATAATTACACAACCTATGCACCAATCATTTGGTTTTGATACATGCAACCAATGACCATTACCATCACCAAGACTACCAACATTTCTTGTTATCCAGAATATTGCCTCACCTTTTTTACCTGTATTCTGATTCTTAATAAATAATTTCTCACCTTGTAATAAATTTCTTCCCAAAATCTTATTAACTCTAGCAACATCATAATTGAAGTATGCCTCTAGACTAGCATAACTATGATCATTAGATATAACAGTGAAACTATTTTTATAGTTGAACTGCAGAAGGAGAGAATAACAATAAATTAGGAGATCCAGATCCTTGATCCTTCAACACATCTCTAGTGGTCTTATTTAATATTGCACTAGTAATATCGTAAGAAGAAACGTTTTCATGATTTTGTAAATACAAAGCGACTACTCCAGCATGAAAAGAGTTGAATATAGCAGTATCTATAGGACGATTTATACTTTTTATAATTAGATTCATGTTTACTACTGCTGGCTTTATGTGGTTTCTAGCTATCTAATTCATAGCTGCCAGTATGGCTGAGATAGATCCCTCGCCAGAGCAACCTATTACTTTTACATCATGCAAGGTCACTTCCTTAGCTACACCAGAGTAAGTACCTCCTAAGATACCTGTTACATGGGTGCCATGACCCTAGCAGTCATTAAGATGACTATAATTATGTATAAAATCATAACCATTACCTATCCGACCTCTAAATTCTTGATGATATGCATAAATACCTGTATCAAGAATATAAGCATACACACCTTTACCAGTACTGGTGTAGGTATATTCATTATCTAAAGGTAAATTCCTTTGATCTATACGATCTAAAACCCCAGAAATTAGCTTGTCTTGATTGAATACTTTTATATCATCTAAAGATACTTGGTCTAAGCTAACAACCCCATCAACCGTGATATAATCCACTTCTAATTTTTTCTTTAATACTTTAGTAGCTTTTGGAGTTAAGGTGACAGCAAAACCTTTTAAGACAGAGGCATAAACATTACCTCGTTCATTTTTAGTACTTGAGGTAGTAGTACCAGATGTTTGAGATAGAACAGAGAGCTGGAAAAATCAAAGTTGAAAACATGCCTAACCAACTCGCGTGCAACACTCTTTATAACATCGTCAAACAAGAAAAATGACAACTGTTACTTGCTCGTAACGGTAAGGTTTATAAGAAATATAAGGGAGTAAAAGCAGGTGACAAGATCATCCCTAGTCGCGTAGATATCAGCGATCGCCCATCTAACTTCGATGACAAAATAGGCATTTTAAGGGATTACGACCTACTACCTCTTCGGAAAGCTCTACATAGCTAATACGTTTGGTGTAGCGCATCATTTCCACCAAGTCTCCTGCTGCCCTCGCTAGCACTTCATACCACTTCCTAAAGCTCGCTGTCGCTTGAATGGCATAATATCTCACTCGTTGAAATCCTTTAGGAAGAATGTGCTGAACCAACCTGCCAACAAATAGCCGAGCATCCACTGTCTCATATGTTTTTAACTTCGTTTTGTGTGATTGATAGTAATACTTGACTTGATGACCGTCATACCCAACTTATCCTAGATAAGCCTATTGGAGGAGAGAACAAACATTTGGTTAGGTATCATATTAACCCTCGGTAGCTTTCTGCTTAGGACTTTATTTTTACGACCTATTGCTAGGATGGGTATAGAAACCATCAGGATAATTAGCCCATAAGATTCTAATCACATATTGATGCACCGAAAACTTAATCTCCATTAACTTCAGTAAGTGTTTTTGCAAAAGTAATCGTAGCTGAGATAACAATAAATGCTGAAACCCTTTCCAATCCTAGTTTGAAAGAAAAAATGCAACTTCAGCCAGTATCACATGTCAATATGATTGAAGTTACCATGACGACTATGGGTATGGATGACAACAATGACGGCAATTTCACACGCATCGGTCTTAAAGTACACCTAAATTAACTCTGATAAGCAGTCTTCCGCCAAGACCATAAACCCAGAATACAAACGCTTCTGATTGGAGTGATTATGGAAAGGAATACGAACTTACTCTGGCAATGTTAAAATAACTTGCCGATATCTCACTCCACGAAACAGGCGGACGCCTATTTTAATCATACTCTCTCGTGCATAACGCTTGCCACACTAAGGACAATATTTCCCCTTACAACTAAAGTCAACTTTATGTTGCCCTTGACCGCAACCCAAGCACGGGTAAGTGGCAAAGCCATTTTTTGAGCTTCCACACTTCAGCATATTAGCGATTCCTGAATGATAATAATCAGTGTCATCGCGGGGATGACTGGATACGAATATGACCCAATTCGTAGTAAAAATACGTTTAAAGCGAAGCAGCTTTGATTTGATACCTTTGAAATTCATTCATGCCTTTTATCTATTCAAGCATGCTAAATGTATTACAGAAAGGGACATGTCTTAAGCCCCACCACATATAGTTTCTGGGAGGAAATTTCTAGGTGAAAGAACACGTTACATGAACCTTAGCATTCGCGTGTAGCTAATTAATTCAGGAAATTCGTTGGTGAGGTAGCGGTAAACAAGGTGGATGTAATAGGTTTTTAAGTCTCGATACCCCGGTTGATGGCAAGCTATAATGATCGTCATTACTTCACTAACTAAAAGGCGAGAAGGATTGTTTCTTTATTTAATATCGGAAGAAATTAAGTGTTTTTCCCATGCAGGGAGGAAAGTTTGGCAGAAGCCATCGATATCGACGGAAACAACGTCTAAGTTATTCATGCCCAAGTCCTTATGCAGGTAATAGTTTTTCAAACGATCAGATCGCGACTTTGGCATTTAGTTCATTTTTTATGCGCAGCTCAGGTTATTTACGTTCAAATTCGATACGTTGTGCATAGCGCTCTTTCCTGTGTTGACCGTCTTCAAATGCAATATTACCGTTTATCAAAGTCATGTCAATTGATGTGCCGAAGGTATGTCCTTCAAACGGTGACCACGAACATTTATAAAAGATGTTGTCTTTTGATACTGTCTCAGATTTATTAAAATCAATCAACACCAAATCAGCCCAGTATCCTTCACGGATAAAACCACGATCTTTTACTTGGTAGCGAACAGCAGGTGCGTGTGCAGTTTTTTGAACCACAAGCTCAAGGTCGAAAATACCGCGATGGTAGAATTCAAGTGCAGACTGTAGACCATGCTGAACAAGAGGCATGCCCGATGGAACCTTAAAATAAGTATTTTGTTTTTCTTCCCAAGTATGGGGTGCGTGGTCTGTTGCAATAATATCAATTATACCGTCTTTTACTGCTTGGATCAGTGCTTTTTGGTGACTTTCGTCTTTTATGGCGGGATTACACTTAATTTGGCTGCCTAACCGTTCGTAGTCGTTACTGTTGAAGAACAAATGGTGGACACACACTTCTGCGGTGATTTTCTTGTTTGCCAACGCTTTTAGCGTTTTTACTGATTCGAATTGATATAATTCATTTGCAGTTGTTAGGTGGAGAAGATGTAAACTAGTGCCATATTTTTTCGCCAAAGTTACCGCTAATTGTGATGACCTCATACATGCTTCAGCAGAGCGAATGCTCGCGTGTTCCTGCATTGGCACGTCTTCACCATATTTCTTACGGTAAATGTCCTCCAATTCTGTGATCATTTGTGGATCTTCGCAGTGAGTTGCTATAAGCACTGGGCAATTAGCAAAGATTTTGGCAAGTACTTCTTCACTATCGACTAGCATATTCCCCGTTGATGCGCCCATGAAGACTTTTACACCAGAAGCTTGATTTGGATCTAACTTGCTGATCTCTTCAATGTTATCGTTGGTTGCACCAAGATAGAATGAGTAGTTTGCGTAACTTTTTTCAGTAGCACGTTGATATTTATCTTCTAGTGCTTCAAGAGTGGTGGTTGGCGGATTTACGTTTGGCATTTCCATGTATGTGGTAATGCCGCCTGCGATAGCAGCTTTAGATTCTGTTGCAATTTCACCTTTATGGGTGAGTCCTGGCTCTCGGAAATGCACTTGATCATCAATCATGCCTGGCAGAAGATATTTATCTTTAGCATCGATAACTCGACAGTCTGCTGGTACTTCAATATCCTTTTCAATCTTGGTGATGCGGCCATTTTCAACCAATAAGTCAG
Organism: Candidatus Enterovibrio escicola; assembly: GCF_002464935.1. Taxonomy (GTDB): domain Bacteria; phylum Pseudomonadota; class Gammaproteobacteria; order Enterobacterales; family Vibrionaceae; genus Enterovibrio; species Enterovibrio escicola. The sequence goes on along the minus strand of NZ_NBYY01000013.1, from coordinate 148,666 downwards.
ATTCGAAGATCTGGTTCTCATTAACGATCGTTGAATTTTTAAATAGCAAGATGCACATTTAACTATCCTTAAACTAATGCTGAATAGACAAACTCAAGACACCTTAAAATAAGGTAGTCACTCTGACACAAGCTTGTTGAGGTAGCTTACAGCTATTCTATAGCAAACCACTAAAAGTCATCAGCTAAAGTTACACTTTAATCTACTTCTGGATGATTTCGTGAAAAATGCATAATATATGTTACATAAAACGTGTCTTGCAGTGAGGAGGACTGCAGTATAAACCAACGTTATGGTTATGTATTCAATAAGTTTGTTTCCGTCTATGGAATGAATTTTTTCATGGTTATAAATCCTGTTAGGACACATCATATCTGTAGTAGTAGACAACTGAGTTGCCTCGTCATACTGACGAACCATTCAACTTATTGAATACATGACCTATGTATGCAATATCAGAGAGACTGAGCTCGCCAATAATATTCAGGAGACTGTAACTTCTGTGGTTGCAAGTGACTTGTCTTGTACCGTGGATATCCATCTATGGATGATTTTTATCGCTTGTGTTGAATGAACGGCGTCAATGAATAAAACGGGTTCCTCCTTGATGCAGAAGGCTTTGAGCTCATCATAGTAACGGATGAAATCTCTTTGTTTTTCTAGGTCAAACTTGCTGGGGATACTTTTAGTCATTTTATAACTGAAGCCATTGCAATGACGAAGCGTAAGTTTCGGGCTTAACAACTCTTTATAGCGAAACATTGCTGTCTCTGATAATGAGCCTTTGTGATAATCCATGTCATTTTTCCACTCTGCCAGTTTGTCCTTTTTTAAAGCCTTTACAGCTTCATTTCTAGGATACCCTTCCTCTCAGTACCCCGTGTTGCTTCGAAGTGGAATACTGGGCGTTATTCCTTTGTTTTTTAGTAATTGGTGGATGCTCTTGCGCCATAGGTTCCATCAGCACTAACTTGCTGTATCTTTCGTCGTAATGGGTTAAGCAATAGAGGTAAAACCTCATTATCACCCACAGAAACTAGGCTAACTTCTGCAACAATAATCTCATGAGTAAACACATCACCGTCAAGATGAAGTTTGCGCTAGATACACCGCTTCTCTTTACCATGTTTACGTGTTTTCCATTCACCTTCGCCGTATACTTTTAGGTCTGTGGCATCAATAACGACGGGGGCGACAAATCATCGACTCGGCAAACAGTACTTAACCTGAGTTGTGTATAAAAAAATAAACTAAATGCTCAAGTCGCAATCTGAATCGTTTGAAATAAACTATTGACTGCACAAGGACTTGGGCATGAATAACTTAGACGCTGTTTCGTCGATGTCGGCGACTTCTACCAAACTTTCATCCCTGCATGGGCAAAACACCTCATTTCTTCCGGTGTCAAACAAAGAAACAAGCCTTCTCGTCTCTCCGTTAGCGAAGTGATGACTATAGTGATAGCTTTCCATCAATCGAGGTATCGAGACTTCAAAACCTATTACATCTACTTTGTTTGCCGCTACCTCACCAATGAATTTCCTGAATTAGTTAGCTACACGCGAATCCTCAAGCTCATGCAAGGTGTTCTGCTTCCGCTTCGATCTTACCTCACTCACCGTCAGGCAAGGCTGACAAGGATTGCTTTCATTGAGTCATCTAAGCTACAGGTTTGTCACAACCTACGCATTCTCAGACATCAGGTTTTTAAAGGTACCGCGAAGCGAGAAAAAGGAACGATGGGGTGGTTCTACGGCTTCAAATTATATCTTATTATCAATGATCGGTATTATCTCAGTCAAAGTGACGACGGTTAACATGGATGATAGAAAGCCTGTATCAAAATGGCTGACGAGCTTTGGGGGTGTTTATAAGGATATAAAGATTATATCACTGTTCCATTGGAGCGGGAACTAGCAGATAAGAGAGTGACACTGATAACGGGTATAAAGAAACATTAAACCACAAGTAATGAAACTTTGGGACCGTCTCATGCTCCGGAAACGATTTATTATCGAAACCGTTTTTTACCAACTAAAAAACATATCCCAAATCGAGCATTCTCGGCACCGTAGTTGTATCAGATTTATGGTCAACTTGCTGGCGGCGCTTATCACGTATTCCTTTCAACCAAAGAAGCCGAGCATCAAGATAACTAGGTTTGATAAGCAAGCACTTATGCAGATCTGAGGTTAACTTAATAGGTTACTGCTTTAGGTTGACCGATTTATATTCCTATCGTCGTATCAATATCAGCAATAGTTCTTGTATCGGCCGAACTATTGCTAATGCCGTGATACGCTTACACTTCGCTATTTAATTAAACAAATAACAAAGCTATTGTTCTTAGTCTAAGATACCAAGGGTTGTAGCTTTTTTGGTGGATTGTGGATATAATTACAGCTTGTGGAGTCCTTCCAGAGTTTGTCGACTAGCTACTAATGTTCAGCGAGTCTGACATCAAGAGATGTTGTAGCTTCTTTTCTATCTCGTTGTGCACTTCAAACCTCGTTTATTTCCTCTTGAGGTCTCGGATCTCAACCTCATCAGGAGGTTATCCGTTAAACATCAGGTTAGTTCTGGTCTGACGAGCCCATTGCTACATAGTGGACTTTCCACCCTCTATCTCAACTTCATCAAACAGAGTAGTTTTGGTTGAGAATTAGTCTACTTCTTTAATTCGGTTGTCGTAAACTAGTCTTGTAAGTATTAATTCTTGGTGGTAAGGAAATGGTAACTGTATGTAAGAATGAGGTTTGGATTTTATTCGAAAAAAACGAAAAAATAAACCCTATATGGAAAAGTTTTAAGCTTGTAGTTACCTATCCAAGCTTGCGGAAAAAGAATTTTAGAATCGAATGGAACACATCAAAAAATCAAATAGAAAGAACTCGAGATCTTATTTATTTGGAAAGAAAACACCCAGAAACTTACGAATGGTTACTAAAAATGTTTGGGTTATGTACTCAAGAGATTGTTTCTTATGTGAACTGCATTTAGTAGAAAATACCTTTGAGCGAATTAAACAATATCATCCTAGTTTCAATTAGATATGACAAATTAGAAGGAAATTACGTCAGTATAGTATTACTGGCATTTATGTTAATGTAGCTATCGTTGTATTGTTGAAGAAGTTTTGTACAGCAAAAATCAACAGCTCCTAATCAGGGTTATTATCCGAGAACTTACTTATTGAATGCACGATCTATCTGACGATACGTTACCCGATTAACATCAACTCTAAAAGACGGCCACCTACCAAGTGGGTGGGATATACCGCTTGGCCACCATGCGCATTGCAATTCACAATTAAGCGATAACCATCTTTATCACTGCCTTCTTCTTTCGTAAGCTTGCGCGAAACTGTAAACAGGCTCCCCCATCGCCACTTTGTCATCCTCATTCAAGGTCATTTATTGTTGGAATCAACTTATTAGGAATAATCAGAAGATAGCTAACCTGAGTTGCGCATAAGAAATGAACTAAATACCAAAGTCGCAATCAAATCGTTTGAAATAAACTATTAACTGCACAAGGACTTTGGCATGAATAACTTAGACGCTGTTTCGTCGATGTCGGCAACTTCTGCCAAACTTTCATCCCTGCATGGGAAAACACCTAATTTCTTCCGGTGTCAAACAAAGAAACAAGCCTTCTCGTCTCTCCGTTAGCAAAGTGATGACTATAGTGATAGCTTTCCATCAATCGGGGTATCAAGACTTCAAAACCTATTACATCCACTTTGTTTGCCGCTACCTCACCAATGAATTTCCTAAATTAGTTAGCTACACGCAAATGCTCAAGTTCATGCAAGGTATTCTAGTTCCGCTTCGCTCTTACCTCACTCACCTGTTAGGCAAGGCTGACAGCGATTGCCTTCATTGAGTCATCTAAGCTACAGGTTTGTCACAACCTACGCATTCTCAGACATCAGGTTTTTAAAGATACCGTGAAGCGAGAAAAAGGAATGATGGGGTGGTTTTACGGTTTCAAATTACACTTCATTATCAATAACCACGGTGGTATTCTCTCAGTCAAAGTGACAACGGCTAACGTAGATGGATAGAAAGCCCGTATCGGAAATGGTTGACGAGCTTTGGGGGTGTTTATACGGAGAGAAAACTTATATCTCTGGTCAATTGGAGCGGGAACTAACAGACAATGGAGTGATACTGATAACGGGTATAAATAAACATAAAACCAAAAGTAATGAAACTTTGGAACCACTTGATGCTCCGGAAACGATTTATTATCGAAACCGTTTTTGACCAACTAAAAAACATATCCAAAATCGAGCATTCTCGGCACCGTAGTTGTATCAGCTTTATGGTCAACTTGCTGGCGGCGCTTTGCAGATCAGAGGTTAACTAAAAGAAACCACTATATACAAACTGGTATTGATTGCACAAAAGATTCAAAACTGCATGTGCCTAGTATACGCCTACCCTACCCTTAGGAATCTGCTAGCTAGTAACATGTTTTCTAGCAGATTTATTTTAGCTATTTTGTATATACATTGTTCTTAAACCAACTATCTGATCACGAAGAGATGTCGCAACCTCAAACTCCAAATTCTGTGCAGCCTCGTGCATTTTATCTTCTAGCACCTGAATTTCCGTTTCAATCTGCTGTCGTGACTTGGAACTGTATTTCCCATAGTCATTTATCACGGCATCCAATGATGTACATGTATTCTGTTTGTATGGTTTTCGATTCCTACCCATCTCCATAACGTCTATTATTTTCTTATTTAAACCTTGAGGCACAATTCCATGCTGTTCATTATGCGCTTCTTGTTTCGCACGACGGCGATCGGTCTCATAAATAGCAAGACGCATCGATCTTGTGATGTTATCTCCATAGAGGATAGCCTTACCATTCAGGTTACGTGCAACGCGTCCAATGGTTTGAATGAGTGAACGTTCCGAACGTAAGAAGCCTTCCTTATCTGCATCCAAGATCGCCACCAGAGACACTTCTGGGATATCAAGACCTTCACGCAACAAATTTATACCCACAAGGACATCAAATTGGCCGAGTCGAAGATCACGGATGATCTCAATACGCTCAACAGTATCGATATCGGAATGTAGATATCTAGCACGCACATTATGTTCTTCGAAATAGTCGGTAAGATCTTCCGCCATCCGTTTGGTTAGCGTCGTCACTAGTACCCGTTCATCAATATCGACACGCAAACGAATTTCCGATAACAGGTCATCTACCTGTGTAGCCACGGGACGCACTTCAATCTGAGGATCTAATAAACCCGTTGGTCGCACCAGCTGTTCGGCTATTTCGCCGTCCGATTTTTCGACCTCATATTTACTAGGTGTTGCAGAAACGTATATACTTTGCGGTGCAATCGCTTCAAATTCGTCAAACTTCAATGGTCGGTTATCAAGTGCGGATGGAAGGCGGAAACCGTATTCAACAAGGGTTTCTTTGCGCGAACGATCTCCCTTATACATAGCCCCAATCTGGGGGATAGTGATATGAGATTCATCAATAATTAACAAACCATCTGCAGGAAGATAGTCAAATAAAGTCGGGGGTGGCTCGCCGTCAGAGCGTCCACTCAAATAACGTGAATAGTTTTCAATTCCAGAGCAGTAGCCCAACTCTGTCATCATTTCCAGATCAAACTGGGTGCGTTGTGAAATTCGTTGTTCTTCGATCAGTTTGTTGTTTTCCAAGAAGACTTTTTTGCGACTGAGCAACTCTTCTTTGATATATTTTATCGCTCCAATAATGTGCTCTCTAGGTGTGACATAGTGAGTCTTTGGATAAATTGTACAACGGGGAAGGTTACACTCAAGCACAACCCCGCTCATTGAATCAAAGATACTAATACATTCCACTTCATCATCAAACAACTCAACCCGAATGGCATTACGATTAGATTCTGCAGGAAAAATATCGATCACTTCACCACGTACTCTGAAGATCCCGCGGGTAAAAGCTTGGTCATTACGTTTATACTGTATTTCTGCCAAACGTCTTAATATACTGCGCTGATCAATTACGTCACCACGACGAAGATGCAACATCATTTTTAAGTATGCATCAGGATTACCCAAACCATAAATCGCAGAGACCGACGCAACAATGATAACATCACGACGCTCCAGTAACGCTTTGGTTGCAGACAAACGCATTTGCTCAACATATTCGTTAATCGAAGCGTCTTTTTCAATAAAGGTATCGGTCGTCGGAACGTACGCTTCAGGCTGATAATAATCATAGTAAGACACGAAATACTCAACTGCATTCTCAGGGAAGAACTCTCGCATTTCACCATATAACTGCGCTGCCAGTGTCTTATTTGGTGCCATGATCATAGTGGGTCTATTTGACTCTGCAATAACATTAGCCATAGTATACGTTTTTCCAGAACCCGTAACCCCCAGAAGGGTTTGATGTGCTAGACCAGACTCCAACCCTTTAAGTAATTGATGAATTGCGTTTGGTTGGTCGCCAGAAGGTTCGAATGGAGAATACAATTTAAAGGTCTTTCCCATTGCACGTTCATATCCATAATTATTTGTCACTATATTTTGCGCTCTAGATAATGTAAGTCAACTAACAAAATTAGCATGCTTTAACTCACCGCCTATCTTTCCATATTTTCATGGTCATTATAGTCTTACCCTGCGTGAATTGACTTTTTACTAGTTGACGTCGATGATCTGACTATGCCATATAAGCATAGTCCTAATGATGGTTGGTTCTGGAGGTAACACAAGAATGATAAAAGTAGCACTGGTTACTGGTGGTTCGGCAGGTATTGGATTGGCTATTGTTGATGGCTTTATCAACGAGGGATATAGCGTGTATAACCTTGATTGTCATCAAGGTGTTCATGGCCATTGGTTAAAATGTGATGTGACTGACATGAATGCCATTAAAACCGCAGTTGAATACGTGTTAGCAAATGAAACATCTATTGATGTTCTAGTATGTAATGCAGGTATATATTTTAGCTCAACCATCGAAGACACAAATGAGGAGGCACTAGATCGCATACTGGCCATCAATGTAAAAGGTGTTTATAATGCCATTAGGGCTTGCATACCTAGTATGAGAGTAGCCAAAAAAGGAAGTATCGTGTTATTGGGCTCGGATCAGTGTACAATAGCAAAAGCAAAGTCTTTTGCCTATAACCTCAGCAAGCATGCCATTGCATCCATAGCAAAAACTACCGCCATTGATTACGCTAAGTACAACATCCGCGCAAACACTGTATGTGCAGGCACCACGGAAACACAGCTTTACCACAAAGCCCTTGACAACTATTGCAGTCGGTCAGGTGAGGATAAAAATAAGGTTCATAGAAAGGAAGAAAAACTTCAACCTTTAGACCGAATTGCACAACCTATGGAAATTGCTAATTTGGTCGTGTTCTTAGCAAGTGACAAAGCCAGCTTTATTACGGGTAGTTTACATGCGATTGATGGTGGATATACAACACAATAGTTGATAAATATTATTAATACAAACTTTCATTTGGTTAATCTATAGCATGGAGCATCATAGTATTGACTGAAACCAACTAGTTCTCCAATTTCGTGTGGCGTTGTTTTAAAATATCTGAACTAATCGCAATTTCTACGATTAGACCATCTTGGAATTAAGCAGGAGGTGATGATGGGAAAGGGAAAACACAAGATCAGCAATTGAAAACGATATAATCAATCATTAGTAAACCGTGGCTCAATCACTTTCTGGATAGACGCCGCTACCATTAAAGCATGGTATTTTCTAAAGTATCGTGACCGTAAGTTTATATTTACCGATACCTAGATTGAGACATCATTTATGGTGAAAGGTATTTTCAAGCTCCCACTTCGTACGTAAAAAGGCTGTGTCAATTCAGTTTTTACGTTGATGATTGTCACGCTGAAATCCCCTACATACACTTGCATTAGTAAGCGTTCGAAGACCGTAGAAGTTAAGTACCGTTTGCCCACTCTATGAGTTGTTGCCCACGTCGTTATTGATACCACAAGCCTAAAGGTAGACGGAAAAGCGTAAACACTGTAAGGAGAAGCAGCGTATCTAGCAAAAACTTCATCTGGCCGTTGATATGTCTACTCATGAGATTATTGTTGCATAAGTTAGCCTAGTTTTTGTGGGTGATAATGAGGTTTTACCTCTATTGCTTAACCCATTACAACGAAAGATACAGCAAGTCAGTGCTGATGGAACCAATGACACAAGAGCATGTCACCACGTACAGAAAAAACGCCCAGTATTCTACCTCTAAGCATGCGGGGTACTGGGAGTAAGAGCATCCTAAAAAGGAAGCTTGAAAGGCGTTGAAAAATGACAAACTGACGGAGTTGGAAAAGGACAGGGTTTATCATAAATGCTCATTAGCAGAGACAGAAATATTTCGCTATAAAGAGTTGCTCAGCCCTAAACTCACTCTCCGTGATTACAATGTTCACGTTGGTGAAACCCTGAAAAATGTGAAATAGATGAACAAAGTTATAAGACTTGGTATACCTATTCACCAGCAGATAAATTAAGACTATAAAAAATATTTGGAGCAGTGCGTTATAAGCCTGATTTAATTAACACCCACATACAGCATTTAAAATGCTACAATTGACATTGATCAGGTACGTTTATATTAAGTAGGTTATTCGCAATATTATTGCATTACACAATGATTAAAAAGTGACAAAAGGAATGCTTCTTTCTTCATTCTTAAAGAATTCATATATCAAAATTACATAAGCCTATGTAGGCCATAGGCTTGATGTGTCAATGCCGCGGGTTGGAAAAAGATTTCTTTATTCCTTCTGCAATGTTGACGCAACGGACAATAGTAAAGACCGATGCTAAACCATCGTGGTTAGTGGAAAAAGGAGCAGTTTAGATTGCGATGGATGCTTGAGTTGGAAAGATTTTTCAGGCGGGTGGTTTACTAGGAGTTAACCCATCAACCATTTATCAAAAACTGCTGGGTTGGCAATAATTACAGAAAGAGAAGGGATTAGAGTATGGCGACGATAGTGAATCATGAAACAATACGGCGATTGGCTGTTGAAGTTGGAGAAGAAACGGTGGCAAGTTTATTAGTCGTGTTTAGCGATGAAATCAGCCGTTATTACGAGCAACTTTCAGAGGCTCCAAGCACGAGTCAGATTCGTGAAATCAGCCATGCGATTAAAAGCAGTGCAGCTAGTTTTGGCGCTGATGAACTGGCAGCCTTAGCTCGTGAGTGTGAATCGCGGGTGAAACTAGGGCAAGAATCTTGGGTACACGATCAACTGCCACGTTTAATTTCTATGCTACGTGGTACTATATCTGAATATAAAGCATTGGCTAACCAACAAAATCTATTTAATCACTAAGCAACATCTGTTTAATGGCTAGCGATAGTTTGTTCTTATCATGGTACCACTGGTAGTGATCGGATGCCAAGTCCTTTGCCACCTGCTTGTAGTTTCCGGCAAGGCTATCATCATTATTTGAGCCTAATACTATATTAATCCTCCTCCCTCCTATTGAACGCTCACACCATGAAAGTATCGTATTCAAAGGCATTTGTCCGGCCGGTCCTAGTTCTTTCCCTAAATTTCGCACAAATACAATTTTGGCTGCTGTGTTTTTCAGTGCTTTATTAATCTCTGGTAGCAAGAGTGGTGGCATTACGCTGGTTAAAAAACTGCCAGGACCTAGGAGTATCAATTCGGCTTCCTGAATAGCTTGAACAGCTTCTTTAGTTGCTGGAACAATAGGTTCTAAAATTAATCTTGCGGGGAGCTCGATTAGGTCATCTACATTGGTCTCTCCTGAGATGATTTGCCCATCCAGAATTTGTGCTGATAGATCTGCAGGGTGTTCAGACATAGGAACTATGTATACAGAAATTTTCAACATGTTTCGGATTAAATTAATAGTTTCTAGTGGTCGGAGTGAGAGACTATCCAATGCAGTCAGTATCAAATTTCCAAGGTTATGTCCATCAAGTTCTCCATTGCCTTTAAAGCGATATTCAAAGATCATCGAACCTATCGAAGGTTTTGTAATCAACTGATTTATGCAATTACGTGTGTCACCCCATGCGATACCACCCTGAGATGCACGTATTTTCCCAGTCGAACCACCATTATCTGTAGTAGTAACTATACCTGTAATGTCTCCGTCAAAGTCAGACAATGCAGAAAGTACACGTCCTAATCCATGTCCCCCTCCTACGGCGACTATTTTGTGTTTTTCTTTTTTATTCCTCATTTACACCACCCTTAATTTAGATAATAACTAAAACACTTATGGTCTAGCGTAGAATAGGAAGACAACTATCGAAAGTGGTACGATCTTATCTCTAAGGAAATAAGCAGTACTACCATTAATTATTAGCAGTTGGCCACGGGAAGAAGATACTAAATTGCAGCCCTTTGAGAACGGGGGAATTCTAATCTACGAGATTGCAAAGACAATCAAGTACCATCGTTTCTCAGTTTACCTAGAACTGAAAAGGTACCGTAATCACAGTGATTATGACCCTAAAATTACTCAAGATCTATCGATGAATAATCGCAAGTGAGCAAGCAAATATAATTTACCAACAGATCAAAGACATTTCGTTCATCTATTGCTCAAAAACGATTGGAATTCCGAGTAGATATCACACGTACTAACAAATATAGAAGTCCACGTCTACTATGAGTAGATTTGTTGTTTTAACACAACCGATAAACGGCAAGGAGACAGGTGCTATAGTCACGTAAGGTAGGAATATAAAAGATATTGAAAAGGTTACTAAGGAAAAGTGTTCGCCATTTAAAATACGGCCTATTGAGGCGAAACCATCGTTTGTAGATAATCTGGAATGATTTGGAAAATAATAAATTTTTAGGCAAAAATGGGGTGTTGTTAATTAACGTAAAAAACGAATTAAGAAAGCCTTTTAATTTACGAAGAGGCGCTTAAAAATACCTTCCACTATCAGTGCGTTTTAATCGCAGTATCCAAAAATATAGCTAAATAACCTTAGATATGCATAAGCGCTTGCTTATCAAACCTAGTCATCTTGATGCTAGGCTTCTTTGGTTGAAATGAATACGCGATAAGCCCTGTCAGCAAGTTAACCATAAAGCTGATACAACTACGGTACCGAGAATGCTCGATTTAGGATATGTTTTTTAGTTGGTCAAAAACGGTTTCAATAATAAATCGTTTCCGGAGCATCAAGCGGTTCCAAAGTTTCATCACTATTGGGTTTCATGTTGTTTTATACCCGTTATCGGTGTCACTACCTTGTCTGCAAGTTCCCGCTCCAATGGAGCAGAGATATAACCTTTATCTCCGTATAAACACCCCCAAAGCTTGTCAGCCATTTCCGATATAGGCTTTCTATCATCCACGTTATTCGTCGTCACTTTGACTAAGATAATACACCTTACCCATTGATAGTAAAGTATAATTTAAAACCGTAGAATCACAATATCGTTCCTTTTCCTCACTTCGCGGTACTTGTGAAAATCTGATGTCTGAAAATGCGTAGGTTGTAATAAACCTATAACTTAGACGAATCACCGCAGGCAATCCCTGTCAGCCTTGCCTGCGGTGAGTGAGGAAAGAACAAAGCGGAACTAGGACATCTTGCATAAGCTTAAGCATCCTCGTGTAACTAATTCAGGAAATTCGTTGGTGAGGTAGCGACAAACAAAGTGGATGTAATAGGTTTTGAAGTCTCGATACCCTGATTGATGGAAAGCTATCACTATCGTCATCACTTCGCTAACTGATAGGCGAGAAAGCTTGTATCTTTGTTTGATACCGAAAGAAATTAGGTGTTTTTTCCATGCAGGAAGGAAAGTTTGGCAGAAGTCGATGAAAACGACATCTGAATTATTCATGCACAAATCCTTGTGCAGTCAATAATTTTTAAAACGTCCAAATCCAGACTCGCGCTTTGAATTTATTTCGAATACGAAACGTAGGTTAATAAGGCATATTTCTAAGGGAAATCTCAAGATCTTTTGCTCGATGGTCGTTTTTAATGATTGGGCTTTATGGTTATAATAAAAAATAACAACATTAAACCTTTGGTTAGTCTCTTTTTTGAACGCTTATTTAATGGAGATATAGTAATTTCTGGTATATGGGTAGGAAATAATACAGTGTAACCTGTTGATTAATCTCGCTAAATTAACAACTAACAAGAAATATACCGCATGGATAATAGTCATAACGTTACCGAGCTTTATAAACTAGAAAACCCGCTTAATAAACTGCTGGAACAAGATGCACAGCTGTTATTGGCTCAAGCTATAGAAGCCGAGGTTAAATCCTTGCTCGATAATTTCACATCACTCCAAGCTAACGGAATGCGGGGAGTGGTTCGCAATGGACATTTGCCTGACCAGCACCTACAAACTTGGCTCAGCCACATTACCATCAAACTCCCAAAGGTCGAGATATAAAATTAGTCATATTTCCACTTCCTCTGACCATGCGTTTTATAGCCATGCAGGCTAGAATGACGTTTTTATATTCCACATCGATATGCAGCCAATTGGTGTCTATCACATCAAGCATTTTTAATACGAGTCGTTACTTCGTTTTGTTGCTATAGTGAATTAAAACGGCTTACGCGGGGGTGATTTCCGTATATGAAATCCCAAACGCCTAAGCCAACACTCGTAGTGTCAATGCCGATATGATTCACATCATATAGCACGCAAACATCATCTATCTGGCTCAATTGATATTGAAAATTGAGTCCTCGCCAATAGTTTTTTTCCAGAACCCTGAAACAGTCAAATTCTGCAAAAGGTGGAGCGATAACAAGAATAAAAACCATATCAATTAACCACTATCTGAAGCAAATAAATCGAAGAATACACTATGCTTTGGGTGGGAAAGCCAAACCAACTCCATCTTCTCCCACAAAACACACATTTTAAGAGATTACGACCTGCTACCTCTTCAAAAAGCTCTACTATAGCTGATATGTTTGGTGTAACTCATCATTGCATCTACCAAGTTTCCTGCTGCCATTGCTTCACACCACTTCTTAAAGCTCGCGGTCGCTTGAAGTTCATAATATCTTACTCATTGAAATCTTTTAGGAAAAATATGATAAACCAGCCTGCCAACACATACCTGAGCATCCACTGTCTCATACGTTTTCAACTTCGTTTTATGTGATTGATAGTAATACCTGACTTGATAACCGTCATACCAAACTATCCTAGATAAGGATATCGGAGGGGATGATAAATAGTTAGTTAGGTATCATATTAACCCTCGGTAGCTTTTGCTTGGGACTTTATTTTACGACCATTGCCAAGATGGGCATAAAAACCATCAGGATCATTAGCCCATTAGATTCTAATCACATTAGGACACGCTGGAAACTTAATCTCCATTAACTTCAGTAAGTGTTTTGACCCAAGTAATCGTAACTGAGATAACGATAAATACTGAAACCATTTCCAATCCTAGTTTGAAGAAAATAATGCACCTTCAGCTAATATCACATTTGAATGAGGATTGTAGTTGCCATTACAAATATTGGTATGGATGAAAACAATATCAGCAATTTTACATACATTGCTCTTAAAGTGCGCCTGAATCAACTTTGATAAACAGGCTTCCGACAAGACCATAGACCCAGAATACAAATGCTTCTGATTGGAGTGATTATGGAAAGGAATACGAAGTTTCTCAGGCAATGTTAAGACAACTTGCCGATAGCTCACTCTAGGAAACAGGCAGACGCCTATTGTAACTATACTCTCCCATGCATAACGCTTTTTACATTGCGGACAAGTTTTCCCCTTACAACTAAAGTTAACTTTATATTTCCCTTGACCGCAATCCAAGCATTGGTAAGTGGCAAAGCCCTTTACTGAGCCTCCACACTTCAGCATCTTAGCGACTTATGAATGATAATAATCGGTGTCATAGCGGGGATAACTGGATACGAATATGGCCAAATTCGTAGTAAAAATACGTTTAAATTGAAGCAGCTTCAATTTAATACCTTTAAAATCCATTCATTCCTTTTATCTGTTCAATCGTGCCAAATGTATCACAAAAAGGGACATGCCTTAAGCCCCACCACATATAGTTTCTGGGAGGAAATGCCTAGATGAAAGAACAGGGAGCGGGAGCAAGTTCAACAACACACTGATTCCGCACTATCTCAAGCGAAGAAAAAATATAGAAGAACTTATCCCTTGGCTATATTTGTGGAGGGGGAAGTTCCACGGGCGATATGCAGCCAGCCTTGAAATATCTTTTAAGTAAGCAAGACAAGAGGTTGTCAGCAAATAGTGTTTTTTGACTCAAGTAGCAGTGGGAAGCAAAACACGACCTAAGTAAACATTGGTATATTTACATTTTGGCCGATGGTATTTACTGCAAAGTTCGGATGGATGATAAGCTTTGCCTGTTTGTTGTCATCGGCATCGATGACACCGGTCGCAAGGCAGTGATAGCCGTTGTCGATGGGTACAGGGAGTCAGAGATCAGTTGGCTTGAAGTTCTGTCATAGCTAACGTCCCAAGGTATCAGTATCACTTCTGAACTCGCCATTAGTTATGGGGCTTTCGGTTTTTGGAATGCAGTGAAAAAGCATTGGCTAACGACGAATCATCAGCACTACTGGGTAGACAAAACGGCCAATGTATTAAACAAAGTCCAAAAATCTGTTCAACCAAGAATGAAAGAAACGCTTCGCGATATCTGGATGGCGGAGACATAACAAGAGGCACAGAAAACCTTCGGACAGTTCGAAATACGATACGGTGCTAAATATTCCAAAATAGCGGAGTCCCTGACTAAAGACAAAGTGGAAATGCTGACATTTTACTATTTCCACGCCCAAGCACTGGACACATATTCGAACGACAAACCCCATTGAATCAATGTTTGCAACGGTGAGGCTAAGAACAAACAAAACCAAGAATTGTGGAAGCCAAAAAACGACACTGGCAATAGCCTGCAAACTGATGCGAACCACTGAGGTTAACTCGCGTAGGCTGCGAGGCTTTAAATTACTCTCGGATATCATCAAAGGCGTGAAATTTAGAGAAGGCATTCATGAAACAAACATTAATCATCAGGATACTGATCTGTAAGCCGTACACCAGATTTGACCAGAGCTTTATTTAATATGGGTCTTTCATTAAGTTCAGTAAGTATTCGCAGGTGTCACTACAGGAATTGATTGCCATGAGAAGCTGTTTTTCACTTGCTGGAATAGGGAGTAGTTCAAGCCATCGTTGGCATAGCCAAGTCAAGTTTTCGAAGTGGGGATATTGGTGGAGTACGCTGAGTTCTGGATAGCGATTGAACATAATTTTTAACCGATCGGCGAGGGGCGATGAGTCATTACTCACTTGGCGTTCTGGCCAAGTAGGAAGGATTTTACACTTAGCCACCATGATATCGTGATCATTCTCTTTTAAATTATCGATAATAAAACTCTCATGCCCACAAACTGTGATGATCAGCACATCACCCTCGTTAGATAGATTAAAATCCTCGACGGTTACTCGTGTCCCGATGCCCGCACCAATGAGGTTAGTTTCGTCCATGCAAACCCCAATATTTAAACCATATTGCATGGTATATTTAACAGTATTGAGTTGCTCTCCAGGTATTAGGTATAGTGGAAGACGGCTAGAAGGGAGGATATGACGATTATTAAATAATATGGGTAAAGTCATAGACATAGTTAGCTTCCAGTATGAAAGGCATGGTTATCTGTTCAATCAGTTGAATGGTTAGTTAATTAGCACCCCAGTAGTATTGGCGTCACCACTGCATCTATCATATTTTCTAACAGAATTTGTAAACATAAAAGAATTTACATTCTAAAAGAAGACCCACTTATGGAACACATGACATAGGATATTTTACTGCCGTTAACATTATTTCTCTTACTATGTAAAGTGCTTTGTAAAGTGCTTTTCTTATTTATCTGTCGTTTGAAATCAGTTATGTATTCATTATCTTAATGCGATTTTGATACCAACTATTTTAAGAAAATTTCGACATGTTCATTATAGGGTATTCGCATTTTACATTTTAAAATTAAAATACCTTTGTATTACGATATATGACTACGTATTACCCTATTTGTAAATAGTATAGGGTGACGGCAATGTGTAGATAATGCATTCAGTAGGTTGTTATTCGTGTAAAATATCTACTTTTCCATGATGTTCATCATGGCTACCGTTGACGTTAAATGTCGTTTTTACTGGCACACAAAAACAGTTAAAAGACATGGTATCAGCCGTGTTGGATACCAGCGCTATCGTTGCCAATCCTATTTCCGAACCTTCTAGCCTTTTAATATATATATTAAGGCGTGCAAGCGTGGGTAAAGGTACAAGCTGTTGAACTTGTCATGAAGCATGTTGGTGTCCGAGATTTCTCTTGAGTGCTACACATCAATATTAATTCGATTACTGGTTTGAAAAAAGCACACCTTGCTGTGAAATCACATTTTCTATTGGTGTACAGGAAGAGGGGCTTATCTGAGAAGTAGATGAACAATGCTCTTTCATGGATAACAAAATAACCAGTGCAGGTTCTGGTATGCTTAGTAGCCCCGATTGAAGAAAATAACTGTTCACACATTCGTTTGTCGTGAAAGAAAAAATTAAATTTATTTTTCAATCAGATATCCATATCTAATATTGTATATTAGTACACGGACAATTTCACTATATGTAATATGATTTTTGGGGATCAACACATTATTAATAAGCTCTATACGCGACGCATTTGAGAAGAAAAACTTGATCCTTCATACCCGCTTGAAATAATTCAATCTGAAGACAATTGGATACTCAAAATCAATGGATATGCACGACAAAGTGCTTGGTACATTCATTGCACGGGAGTATTACCTTTAAATCATAATCAACGTATTGAATGCATACCTATTTTCATGCTGGCGCCCGATCATGAATGTTTTTTCTACAATTTATGAACTATACCAAAACTACCTAGAAATGCTTGATTTTAGAATTCATCAATGCGTCCAGCTCGAGGTAAATCCTAATAGGAATTATCAGTTAATTTCGTGGGGATTTAACGACGAAATTGGCGCATCTATGACTTCCAGTTAAGGTAAATTCACTGACCACATGCTCAATATTATTCATTTCTTATGCGAAGCTCAGGTTAATTACAATGCTCAAATTAACCTCAGATCTGCATGATCGCTTGCTTATCAAACCGAGTCATCTTGATATTCGGCTTCTTTGGTTGAAATGAATACGCGATAAGCCCCGCCAGCAACTTGACCATAAAGCTGATACAACTACCGTGCCGATAATATTCGATTTGGGATATGTTTTTTAGTTGGTCAAAAACAGTTTCGATAATAAATCGTTTCAGGAGCATCAAGCGGTTCCAAAGTTTCATCACTTTGGGTTTTATATTTTTTTACACCCGTTATCAGTGTCACTCCCTTGTCTGCAAGTTCCCGCTTAAATGGACCAGAGATATCATCTTTATCTCCGTATAAACACCCCCAAAGCTCGTCAACCATTTCCGATGCAAGCGTTCTATCATCCACGTTAGCCGTCGTCACTTTGACTGAGAGAATGTCATCTTGATCATTGATCATAAGGTGGAATTTGAAACCGTAGAACCACCCCATCGTTGCTTTTCCTTGCTTCACCATACTTTAAAAACCTGATGTCTGAGAATGCGTAGATTGTGACAAACCTGTAACTTAGACGAATCAACAAGGGCAATCCCTGTCGGCCTTACCTGACGGTGAGTGCGGTAAGAGCAAAGAGGAGCTAAAACACCTTGCATGAGCTTGAGCATCCTCGTATAACTAACTAATTCAGAAAATTCGTTGGTGAGGTAGCTACAAATAAAGTGGATGTAATAAGTTTTGAAGTATCGATACCCCGATTGATGGACAGTTATCACTATAGTCATCACTTCACTAACTAAGCGGTGAGAAAGTTTGTTTCTTTGTTTCATACCGGAATAAATTAGGTGTTTTGCCCATGGCAGGAAGGAAAGTCTGGCAGAGGTCGAAGACAATAGCGTATAAGTTATTCATGCACAAATCTTTGTGCAGTCAATAATTTATTTCAAACGATCAGATCGCGACTTTGGCATTTAGTTCATTTCTTATGCACAGTTCAGGTAAGTTAGTGAAGTGCTGGCAAATGTGAAAGCAATGAACAAAGTTATAAGACTCCGTATGCATGTTCGCCAGCAAATAAATTAAGAGTGTAAAAAAACTGAGATTAGTGTGTTATAGGCCTGATTTAATCAACAACACCAATTTCGATGGTTGGCCTCCTCTTCTACGTTAGACCATCCATGTCGTAGTCACTACCCGATGATATATTGAAAAATGACTCATGAAATGTTGTTAACAAACCTCTTCTTTTATTAAATCTACTTAGTAGGCTAGTAGCCGAAAAGTTGTTTAATAAAAATCCTAGGGCGGTTGTGATACCTAAATCTATCTGGTTAAGTTCGGCAGATGCTACATTCAAGATGGGTCCGGTTTATTATAAAAACATGGGAAATAGACTATGACATAATGTCGCCAAGGCACACATAGTGTGTGTTCGACTCACAGATTCTAAAAGGTGTTTCGTGTCAACTCAATTTGAAGATTCTTATAGTCGCAAGTATTATTACTTGCGACTTTCGGTCACTGAAGCTTGTAATTTTCGCTGTACCTATTGCTTACCTAATGGTTACAAACCGACGCATAAAAATTCTGAGTTTCTCTCTGTTGATGAACTCCGGCGTGTCGTGTCTGCATTTGCTAACCGTGGTACATCCAAGGTTCGTATTACAGGCGGTGAGCCCTCATTGCGTAAAGATTTTATAGATATTCTTGCTATGATTTCAGAACAAGAAGGTATTAAAAAGGTTGCGATGACCACGAATGGGTATAGCCTAGCAAAGAATGTACACCGTTGGCGTGACGCAGGGTTAACTGATATTAATGTTAGTGTTGATAGCCTTGATCCTAGGATATTCCATCAAATTACGGGTGTAAGTAAGTTGTATAATATAATGAATGGTATAGATACAGCATTTGAAGTTGGTTTTTCGCAAGTGAAAGTTAATGTGGTACTGTTAAAAGATTTAAATAATGGGGATCTTCCGGCCTTTCTGAAATGGATTCAATACAAACCGATCCAACTCCGTTTCATCGAGCTTATGCAAACTGGTGAGATGCATTCTTTATTCTCTCGCCATCACCAATCTGGCGTATCGATCCATAATTACCTCGTGTCGAATGGGTGGTTGATGAAAGTGAAGAAACACAGTGATGGGCCAGCGGAAGTGTTCTATAATCCTAATTACGTGGGCGAAATTGGTTTGATCATGCCTTACAAGAAAGATTTCTGTGATTCGTGTAATCGACTCCGTGTTTCAGCATTGGGTCAACTTCACATGTGTCTGTTTGGTGATTTTGGCATAGACCTTCGAGATTTATTACAAGAAGACAGGCAAAAAAATGCTTTGATTTCTCGCATCCAAGATCATGTTTCTAACAAAAAGAAAAGCCATTTTCTTGATCAAGGGTATACTGGGGTGACCTCTAACTTAGCATCCATTGGCGGTTAATACCTCCTTAGGTATTTTAAGTAATTGAGAGGAAGGTGTGTGATAGGTAAATGATACCTACGAGCATTGATTGTCTGTGTAATTGTGACCATAGAACTTAGTTAACAACGCTGCAACTTCAAGTTGAAATGGTATGCATATATTCTCTGAGGTTTAAATTTATGGGACAAGATGTTATTGAATTTATGCCAGCTAACATCGCTGTTCTTACTGTTTCAGATACTCGTACTGAGAAAAATGATCGTTCGGGGCAGTTTTTAGTGAATGCCCTGCAAAACGCAGGGCATTCACTGGTGGATAAGAAAATTGTTATTGACAATATTTATCAAATTCGTGCCATTATCTCACAGTGGGTTGCAGAGAAAGATATACAGGCCATTTTGATCACGGGCGGAACAGGCTTCACATCACGTGACTGTACGCCTGAAGCGATTAAACCTTTGTTTGATAAAGAAGTGGAAGGATTCGGCGAGCTGTTTCGTACCCTTTCATTCCAAGAAATTGGCACATCGACGATTCAATCACGTGCGGTTGCAGGTTTTGCAAATCATACCATCATTTTTGCGATGCCAGGTTCGACGGATGCGTGTAGTACTGGGTGGAATGGCATTATTAATCAGCAAATGAATGCTAGACATCGCCCATGTAATTTCATGTTACACATTAATGTGTAAAAATGAGTCCATTTACGCACATTAATGTTTCTGGAGAAGCCAATATGGTGGATGTTTCCGATAAAGCAGAGACAGTTAGAGAAGCTCGCGCCGAAGCATATGTTAATATGGAAGCAAAGACACTTGAACTCATTGTGTCAGGGCAACATCATAAAGGTGATGTCTTTGCTACTGCGAGGATTGCGGGTATTCAAGCAGCAAAGCGCACTTGGGATCTGATTCCTCTTTGCCATCCTTTGATGCTAACAAAAATAGAGGTGACGCTTGAAGCATTATTACAAACCTCACAAGTTCGTATCGAAGCTTTGTGTAAAATCAATGGTAAAACAGGCGTAGAAATGGAGGCTATGACTGCGGTGTCGGTTGCCGCACTTACCCTCTATGATATGTGTAAATCTATTCAGAAAAACATGGTGATTTGTCAGGTTAGGCTGTTCGAAAAAATAGGCGGGAAATCAGGATACTTTAAGGCAAAAGAATGATACGTGTATTTTTTTTTGCGCAAGTAAAAGAATTGATAGGTACGGGTTACTTGGAGCTTGAAGGTGTCTTTGTAACGGCAGAAGATATCCGTGTACATCTTGCTGCAAACGGTGATAAATGGTCACTGGCGTTGGAGTCTGGAAAATTGCTAGTGGCGATTAACCATACTATTTCAGAGTTAATGACACCGGTTAAAGACGGTGATGAAGTTGCATTCTTTCCACCAGTTACAGGGGGTTGATGATGATTTCGGTTCAATCTGCTGATTTTTCCGTCGAGAAAGAATGTAGATGGCTCAACAACAATGCAAGCGATGGTGCAATCGTGACTTTCATTGGGAAAGTCCGAGATATGAATTTTGGTGATAATATTACTACCTTGAGACTAGAACATTATCGAGGCATGACAGAAAATTCCCTTAAAGATATATGTAACGAAGCTAAATGGCGTTGGCAGCTTGGAAAGGTACGTGTGATCCACCGCGTTGGTACCTTAGACATTGGCGATCAAATCGTTTTTGTTGGTGTCAGTAGTGTGCATCGTAAAGTTGCGTTTGAAGCCTGTGCGTTCATTATGGACTTGCTCAAAACAAAGGCTATGTTTTGGAAAAAAGAATGCTTGGTTGATAATGAGCGCTGGATTGAAGTGTGTGATAGTGATTCAGAAGCAGCGAAACGTTGGTAAGAGGTTTCGATGAAGTATGTAATTAAGGGACTCTTATACCTGTATTTTTTACGGTCTGAAATATATTGTTATCAATTCATCACTGACTCTACTCCTAATTAGGATGCATGTAAGATCAGTATGCACAGTTAATTTGCAGAAGGAATTATTGGTAAGTACCGAGCTCTTCTCAAACTCAAGGTCGTGTATTCAATAAGTTTGCTCCCGTCTGGAAAAAGAATTTTTTCATGGATTACAAATCTTGTTAGGACACATGATATCTGCAGTAGTAAATAATAGAGTTGCAAGTCATCCTGATGAACTATTCAACTTATTAAATACGTAAACCCACTCAACAGTGACGCGTCTTGCCATGCTCTGTATTGGTGATTAACCCTTTTATAGGGTACTTCTTATAGCCGTAAGTTACAGTTGATTAAATAAAAAAACAAACGAAACACAACCCTGTTTGACATTGTTGTGTTTATTGCGATATCTTTTACACCTCACTTAAGTGAGGTATTTTTATTTATGTAGATATCCACAACAAAACTTGCAAAGATTGAGGGTGTAACCACGCAAACAATTAGACGAAGAATAGAAAGCAACTTTTACAATAAAGTCAAGAAAACCGAAGGCGGTCACTACCGCGTTTTTATTACCCAACAACGGAGGATATGCTATGCAAGAGTTAGCTCAAGCAAACAAAAGTCTAGTATCGACACGCAAAAGCATATCCTGCTCAAACGGTATCCTGACGCAGAATTTATCAGTGACGTTGACAGTGCTTTTAACTTTAAACGAAAAGGACTTCAAACCATTCTGGAATCAGCAATACTCGGTCACTCCATCCACATTTTGGTTGCTACAAAAGACCGACTCGCAAGGTCTGGTTTTGAAATTATCAAATGGCTTATTCAATTATCAGGTGGACGAATAGAAATTTTGGATGACTCGGAAAGCACTACTGAATCATTCGAGACATCTGAACTTATTGGTTTTATTACCTCGTTCTGCAATAGCCACTACGGAAAACGATCCGTTGACAAGTGCAAAAGTAATAGCATCGAAAAAGATTAGTTTCTATCCAGAGATAAAAACTACCTACTTTGATGCTTTATCTTTATATTGATGCTCGTACAATCTAGCTGTTGAGCGTTTCCATAATGATAATTACAAGGACGAAAACGACAAGTTCATTAAAATACGTTCTGCAATTAAAATGCAAGTTGAACAAGAACAAAAAAGTATCTGACAATGGCACACTTTCCGCTGTTACAGAGTTTAAGAGCATTATTGGCTAAAAGAAGTATTCTCTACCATCCGGTAAGTGCCATTCATAGCCTAACTTTTGCTAAAGAAATCATAACGATCAGTAGGCTATTCTGAATACCACATCTAAAACTCCTCACTTCGCCTTTTAGGAAACAACTCCAGTTTGATGGGTATGCAGTGAGAATAAAAAATTAAAAGGTGCTAAGTCAGAGTTCAGAAAAATCAGTTTTAATAGTTAAAATCGTTTTAAACATTCATTCAGCATCGACCGTCTGCCAAAAGGCTTAAACTCTTGGATACAAGCACTAGGCAATATCCATTTAACTGAAGGTGTGCTAAGAGATGCAATCCTCACAAAAAATGAGGATTATTATGCTTGGTTTAACTGTAATCAGAGCAAATCAGTTAGCTTGATCGCATCTCCGATGTAATAGGAAGGTGTCATCTGCTTCAGACGGTCTTTTTCATACTTAGGCAGATCTTCTAGACTGTCTATGAATGCACGGATGCTTTTACCATCAACTTGTTTACCACGGGTCAGCACTTTTAGTTTTTCATAAGGTTTTTTAATACCGTATCGACGCATCACAGTTTGTATTGGTTCTGCCAGAACTTCCCAGTTATCATTCAATTCTACAGACAGTGACGACCGGTTTACTTCCAGCTTGCTGATGCCCTTCAATGTTGAGTTGTAAGCAATGAGGGCATAACCGACACCAACACCTAGATTACGGAGAACAGTCGAGTCTGTTAGGTCTCGCTGCCAGCGAGAAATAGGAAGCTTGTGTGATAAATGACCATAAATAGCGTTTGCTAAACCTAGATTTCCTTCTGAATTTTCGAAGTCTATTGGGTTAACTTTGTGTGGCATGGTTGATGAACCAATTTCGCCAGCAATGGTTTTCTGTTTGAAATGACCAAGAGCAATGTAGCTCCATATATCACGATTAAAATCGATTAGGATCGTATTGAAACGAGCCATGGCATCAAATAGCTCAGCAATGTAATCGTGTGGTTCGATTTGAGTGGTGTACGGGTTCCATGATATGCCTAACTCGGTGATGAACTCCTTGCTGAACGCATGCCAATCGATATCAGGGTATGCAGACAAGTGCGCATTATAGTTACCTACCGCACCGTTGGCTTTTGCAAGAAGCTCAATGCTTCCAATCTGCTTGTATTGGCGTTCCATACGATATGCCACATTTGCCATCTCCTTACCCATGGTCGATGGAGAAGCCGGTTGACCATGGGTACGAGTCAGAAGCGGTATTTCACGATATTCAACTGCCAACGCCTTGATAGCATCAATCACATTACGGATTTCCGGTAGAATAACTTGCTCACGTCCTTCTTTTAGCATTAATGCGTGAGAAATGTTGTTGATATCTTCTGATGAACATGCAAAGTGAATAAACTCATTAACAGTGTTCAATTCAGTATTTTTTGCGACTTTTTCTTTCAGAAAATATTCAACTGCTTTCACATCATGGTTTGTGGTGTATTCAATCTTTTTAATTCGTATTGCATCATCTTCATTAAATTCATTCGCTATTTTATGCAAAAATGCATTGGCTTCAATGCTGAATGCGGGGACTTCCTCAATAGCATCTGTTGCTGCCAGTTTTTGAAGCCAATAAATTTCAACAATTGTTCGGTACTTCAATAAACCGAACTCACTGAAAATCGGACGTAATACATTCGTTTTTTCACCGTAACGACCATCCACTGGTGAAATAGCTGTGAGTGATGACAGTTCCATGGTTTCCTTTCTGAATGATATTCATAAATTTCTGGTTAAGATGATTTTGGCATGCTCAATCATTTTTTTACGACCAAAAATAAGATGGCGATACTTTCCACCCACTTGATGCCATAGTACAGCGCTACGGATACCCGACAGCAGGAGTGCACGAATTTTATGTTGTACGTCTATTTGCTGAAGTTGAGCTGGGATACCAGTTACCTGAATACGCGGACCTAATGGGGTGATAATTTCGAGGTAAATGCTGGCTAAATTACTAATCATTTGATCAGTAAGAAGGTCAATGTGTTGAATCTGACGTTGGACGGTTTCCAAGTGATTTCCTAATTGCGCAAGACTGTCTCTTCGACCAGACAGCTTGCGTTCAAGTGCAAGAATATTGATTAAATAACGAGTGAGTTCGCTACTACTTATCCTGCTATCCAGTTCATTAATCAGGGTTCTTAAGCCTAATTTGAGGTTTTCTTCTTTACCGAAGACCTCGAAGGCAGAAGCAGGGTTTGTGACTATAATGCTGTTCAAACTTATTCTAAGAGCACTGTGCTCACAACAGCCTGAACGAGCTACTCCCTGAATCAGTTTGATGGCTTGACAGATACCTGCGAATGCGATAGTACGATCAAACAAAGTAGTAGCCACTGATAGTTGCTCCTTAAATACGCGTTTCGATTATACCGCCGCCCAGACAAATATCACCAGAATAGAATACTGCTGACTGACCTGGGGTTACTGCAGTTTGCGGTTTATCAAAAGTAACTTCGACTTTGTCGCCATCAATAGGTTCGATGGTACATGATATGTCTTGCTGGCGGTATCGCGTTTTTACGATTGACTTTAATGGTTGCGTCATTGTTTTACGGTCAATCCAGTGAAGTTGACCCGCAACCAATTTAGTCGAGTATAATCGAGGGTGATCGTTACCTTGTGCAACAATTAGGACATTTCGTTCCATGTTTTTATCAACCACATACCAAGCTGCTTCGTTACCATCACCGCCTTTTTGCCCTCCAATGTATAGACCTTTTCGCTGACCAAGTGTGTGATACATCAATCCTTGATGTTCGCCGATACTTTTACCTTCTATGGTTTCGATTACACCTGGTTGCGCTGGTAGGTACTTAGATAAAAAATCTGGAAATTTGCGTTTACCAATAAAGCAAATGCCCGTGGAGTCTTTCTTGTTCGCTGTGATCAGGCCTTGCTTTTCAGCAATGCGCCGGACTTTAAGTTTTTCCAAACCACCAACTGGGAACAAACTACGTGTAATTTGCTTGTGGCTAAGAGTGTATAAAAAGTAACTTTGATCTTTGTTGCTATCAACTCCACGAAGCATTTGTGTTTTCGTATCTTTTTTAGGAGGGAAGGTGCGCCTAACGTAGTGACCCATCGCGATATAATCTGCGTCTAGTACTTCATTTGCAAACTCCATAAAAGCTTTAAATTTAATCTCTTTGTTACAAAGGATGTCTGGATTTGGCGTGCGACCTGCCTTGTATTCGGTTAAGAAGTGCTCGAAGACGTTATCCCAGTATTCAGCAGCAAAGTTAATGGTATGCATATGAATACCAAGTTTGTCACAAACGGCTTGTGCATCGGCCAGATCTTCCGATGCCGAACAGTATTTATCATTATCATCTTCTTCCCAGTTTTTCATGAAAAGACCTTCTACCTGAAAGCCTTGTTGAATCAGTAGATAGGCAGACACTGAGGAATCGACGCCGCCGGACATACCAACAATAACTTTTTTTTTGCTGCTATCTAACATAACGACATTTCCAGCTCCCATTAGATTGGTGGCGAAGTTTAACAGAAATTCTTTTTTTGATACAGATGAGAACCTAATCACGCCTTGATTGTTTCGGAGTGATGGGTGTTTTTCGCCATTCGCCTAATTCCAACCCATTTATTGTCCATTCACCAATACTATAACGGATCAAACGAAGTGTTGGAAAGCCAACAGCTGCGGTCATTCGACGAACCTGTCTATTACGGCCTTCTTGTAATGTAATAGTAAGCCACGATGTGGGGATTGAGGGACGATGACGGATGGGCTGACTACGTGGCCATAAGTCAGGATTATTCATTAATTCAACAGTAGCCGGAAGTGTCCATCCATCATTAAGTTTTACACCTTTACGC
Organism: Candidatus Enterovibrio escicola; assembly: GCF_002464935.1. GTDB lineage: Bacteria > Pseudomonadota > Gammaproteobacteria > Enterobacterales > Vibrionaceae > Enterovibrio > Enterovibrio escicola. The sequence goes on along the minus strand of NZ_NBYY01000013.1, from coordinate 122,071 downwards.
AAACGAGTTAGTGATTCTTTGGTGGGAATTCCTTCAATTTGAACCCAATATGTTTTCGGTAATTTAAATTTTGAGTGGGTTAAACGCGCTTGCAAAACACCGTCATTCGTCAGCACAAGCAGACCTTCGCTGTCCTTGTCGAGACGACCTGCAGCATACACATTTCTTACTGAAATAAAATCAGCTAATGTTGAATCACCACACTTTCCCGTAAATTGACTCAACGTATTGAATGGCTTATTGAAAATAATGATTTGTGTAGGATTATTTTCTCGAACAGTTTTGCGAGTGTACTCACGTGAAATATGTTGTGCCTTTAATGTGGAAGCCAATTTGTTGACACCTCTTTCTGAAGTTGTTTTAAACGTCGTTGAATGCTATCAATCAGGTCTAGTTACAAAATGCGCTTTCGTATTATACATAGAATAATGTGATTAGTGTGTTGTAGAATTTACAGTATTCTTTTACGGTATGTTATACAAAAGAGAAAATTACCTGATTCACAATATTGATATATTAATGAAGCATTTTGCGACAGAAAATTATTCTGTTTGGTAGGTAACGTAATAAAAAACAGACAGAGGTGAATTAAATGAAAAATAAAGTGGTGGTACCAGAAATTGGTCAGAAGATTGAGATAGAAGGCGGTAAGTTGGTAGTTCCTAACAATCCAATTATCCCATACATTGAAGGTGATGGTATTGGTGTTGATGTTAGTCCAGCAATGATCCGAGTTGTCGATGCTGCAGTAGAAAAATCTTACGGTGGTAACCGTAAGATTTCTTGGATGGAAGTCTATACTGGTGAAAAATCAACTCGAGTTTACGGTGAAGATGAATGGCTACCTGTTGAAACTCTAGACTTTCTTCGTGAATACAAAGTGTCTATTAAAGGTCCTCTGACTACACCAGTAGGTCGTGGTATCAGCTCTTTGAATGTTGCTCTTCGTCAAGAATTAGATCTCTATATGTGTGTTCGTCCTATTCGTTATTTTAATGGTGTACCGACCCCTTTGCAACGACCAGAAATGACTAATATGGTTATTTATCGTGAAAATTCAGAAGATATCTATGCAGGCATTGAGTTTAAAGCAGGCACGGCAGAAGCTGATAAGGTGATCAAGTTCCTAAAAGAAGAAATGGGTGTAACTAAAATCCGGTTCGATCATCAGTGTGGTATTGGTATCAAGCCAGTATCAGAAGAAGGTACTAAGCGTCTGGTTCGGGCGGCAGTCCAGTATACTATCGATAACAATCGTGATTCTCTTACTTTAGTTCATAAGGGTAACATAATGAAGTTCACCGAAGGTGCCTTCAGAGATTGGGGTTATGAGGTAGTAAAAAAAGAATTTGGTGCTGAATTGTTAGATGGCGGTCCTTGGGTGGTGTTCAATAACCCTAAAACTGGCAAAAGAATTATTGTTAAAGATGCGATTGCGGATGCATTCTTACAACAAATTCTGCTGCGCCCAGCAGAATATGATGTGATTGCAACCCTGAATCTGAATGGTGATTATATTTCTGACGCGCTGGCAGCACAAGTTGGTGGCATAGGTATAGCCCCTGGTGCAAACATTGGTGACGGTATTGCATTGTTTGAAGCTACACACGGCACGGCGCCCAAATATGCAGGTCAGGACAAAGTAAACCCTGGTTCACTAATCTTGTCCGCAGAGATGATGCTTCGTCATATGGATTGGTCGGAAGCGGCTGACCTGATCATTTGTTCTATGGAAAAAGCGATCAGTAATAAGACTGTAACTTATGATTTTGAACGTCTAATGGAGGGTGCTACTTTGCGAAAGTGTTCTGAGTTTGCTCAAGATATGATTGAACAAATGTAAATTAGCACTTCAGAAATAAAAAATACGGGGAAAGTCGTGACTTTTATTTTATAAATCATTAAAAATTTTCCAAATACGAGGTTCTTCCGGCATATTTCTACAACTATCTGAATTAATAGCAATTTCTATGATCAGATCACCATGGAGTTAAGCGCGAGGTGATGAAGAAAACGACCAAGCACAAGATCAGCAATTGAAAACAATATAATCAAACATTAGTAAACAATGGCTCAGTCACTTTTTAGATAAATGAGGCTGCCATTAAGGCATGGAATTGTTTAATACATCACAGTCATCGTTACCGTGGTTTTATATTTCAGAAATTCTTAATAACATGAAGTAAATCTACTAGATAGTATAAACGTGTAACAGCCTAATATTTTAATATTTATGTAACATTATGCTGTCGATAAATAACCCTCTAGGAAAGTCACAGCATCAGCAAAATGCTTGACATTCAGATGAGAGTAACATTTAACCATGCAGGTCATTGAGCGACCAAGCCAGAGTAAAATTTTTAATTTTGGGGTGTCATTCATAACCAAACACGTGGCACATGTATAACGCATTATAGTGAGGTATAAATTTAGGGTCATCTTTTGATGCTTAGAACCATCCGCATCTTCTTTCAGTTGTTTGTGATTTTGGCTCCGGAGAGTCCTTCAAACGGCATATGAAGACCTCTTTCTTTTCGTTCACGCATGATATATCAGAGCCGAACGATTAAGAAGAGGAACTCGCCTTGTGTGCCAGTTCTTCGTGTCTCCGAGCGTTATGTGTGAACAATCTTCCATCACATCTCGCCATTCCAGTTTCTGTAGTTTCCCAGTTCTACATCCGGTTTTTATCGCCACAATGACAAGATCTGCAATTAAGGATCAGGTTAAAAGTAAAGCAGTAAAGGCGTTGAAAGACGACAAACTGACGAAGTGTAAACAGGACAGTCTTTATCACAAACACTCATTAACTGAAACAGCAATGGATCGCTATAAGCAGTTGCTCGGTCCTACACTCACTCTTCGTGATTACACTGCTAAAGTTGGTGAAGCACTGGCGAATATGAAAACAATGAACAATATCATAAGATTCGGTATGCTTGTGCTCCATCAGACAAATTAAAACTGTAACAAATATTGGGATCAGTGCGTTATAGACCTGATTTAATCAACAACGCCGGAAATTATGAGCGAGATATCGCTAAAAGTGGTATAAACTGATCCCTTAGTATAAAAATCCCTTGAAGTGAATTAAATAATATCATTCAGTTTCAAATATATATGATAATCTCGAAAGAAATTACGGCAGCACAATATCACTGGTATTTATGTTAATATGACTAAAGTTATATTGTTGAACGAGTTTTCTAAAGCAAAGATCAACAACACCTAATGAAGGGCACTTAAACTAAAATTTGTCTATCTTTTTTATTCTCGTAGGACACTACCCAGAAGGGTGGATAAAGGAAGCCATGCAACGCGTAGAGGACATTCTGTTCAACGCAATATCGGCCATTAACGCTGCTAACTCTGTTGTGGTCTTAGATGAGGTACGTGTACAACACCTAGGTAAAAAATCTGAACTGACAGCGCAACTTCAAGCATTAGGTAAATTACCACTTGGCCTGCGCCATGAAACTGGTACGAGAATTAATAAAGTCAAACAAACTATTAAGCAAGCCATTTCTGAGCGTAAAAACACGCTTGAGCATTCGGAGCTTGAATTGAAGCTTTCCGGTGAAGCCATTGACGTGACCCTGCCAGGACGGCGCATTGAGGAGGGTGGTATTCACCCACTAACACGTACTATCGAACGCATTGAAGGTTTCTTTGGGGAATTGGGTTTTTCGGTTAAAACGGGTCCGGAAATTGAAGATTCTTTTCACAACTTCGATGCACTGAACATTACAAAAGATCACCCAACACGTACTGACCATGATACTTTCTTTTTTAATCATGATCTTATGCTACGTACGCATACCTCTGGTGTTCAAATTCGCACCATGGAGAACAACCAACCACAGATGCGTTTCATCGCACCTGGTCGTGTTTATCGTAACGACTACGACCAAACACACACTCCAATGTTTCATCAGGTAGAGGGATTGTTGGTTGATCAAAACGTAAACTTCTCTCAATTAAAAGGCATCCTCCATGATTTTCTGTGCAACTTCTTTGAGGAGGATCTGGAAGTACGTTTTCGTCCCTCTTACTTCCCATTCACTGAGCCTTCTGCAGAAGTAGACGTAAAGGGCAAGAATGATAAATGGCTGGAAGTTTTGGGTTGCGGTATGGTGCATCCGCAGGTACTTCACGCAGTCAACATCGACCCTGAAAAATACTCAGGGTTTGCCTTTGGCATGGGTGTGGAACGTTTGACCATGCTGCGTTATGGCGTGCATGACTTGCGTGCGTTCTTTGAAAACGATCTACGCTTCCTGAAACAATTCAGGTAAGTATTGGAGTAATTAAAAAATGAGATTCAGTGAGTCTTGGCTTCGAGAATGGATTAAACCTGCTGTAAATAGGGAAGAACTTGCTCAGCAAATGACTATGGCAGGTCTGGAAGTAGACGATATTGAAGCTGTTGCAGGTAAATTTACTGGTGTTGTTGTTGGTGAAGTAATTGAATGCTGTCAACACCCCGACAATGAAAAACTGCGTGTAACTAAAGTAAACGTGGCTGGCGAAGAGCTGCTAGACATCGTTTGTGGGGCATTAAACTGCCGTCTGGGTTTGAAAGTAGCTGTAGCCCCTGTTGGTGCTGTTTTACTTGGCGATTCTAAAATCAAAAAAGAAACACTATGTGGTCAACTCTCAAACGGTATACTGTGTTCTTTCTCTGAACTGGGTATTGACATTGAACCGAACGGCATAATGGAACTCCCAAAAGATGCAGTAATTGGAACTGATGTACGAAAACTCCTCAATCTAAACGATGTAAGTATAAATGTTGAACTGACTGCAAACCGTGCAGACTGTTTAAGCATCAGAGGGTTAGCTCGAGAAGTTGGTGTACTAAACCACGCTGAAGTAACCGATCCTAAATTTAATAAAATATCACCAGTTATCGACGATAAAGTCTCCATTGCTATCGAAGCACCCAGAGTTTGTCTTCGTTACTTGGGACGTGTTGTTCGTAATGTCAACGTAAAAGTTACTTCTCCATTGTGGATGCAAGAAAAATTGAGGCGTAGCCGTATTCGCTCTATTGACCCAATCGTTGATATCACAAACTACGTGATGATAGAGCAAGGTCAACCGATGCATGCATTCGATCTCTCTAAAATTGAGGGGGGTATTGTGGCACGTATGGCGAAGCCAGGTGAGAAATTAGTTCTTCTTGGCAACAACGAAGTAGAACTGAACGACGATACGCTAGTTATTGCTGACCACAATAAAGCGCTGGCAATTGCGGGTATCCTTGGTGGTGACTTTTCAAGTGTAAAAACTGAGACCAAAGATATTTTTCTGGAAGCTGCTTTCTTTACTCCAGATTCAATTCGTGGCCGAGCACGTAGCTATGGTTTGTACACTGATTCGTCACACCGTTTCGAACGTGGTGTTGATACAAGTCTTCAGTACCACGCCATGGAACGTGCAACACAACTTCTGATTGCGAGCTGTGGTGGTGAAGCGGGTGATATTGTTGCTCAAGAGTCGAAAGAGTATCTACCAAAGGTACAAACAATTCTTCTTCGTCGAACTAAATTGGATAATCTGCTTGGACATCACATTGCCTCTGATGAAGTTGTAGAAATTTTGACGAGGCTGGGCTGTGATGTAGGAAAAACAACTACAGGTTGGAGTACCAAAATTCCTTCATGGCGTTTTGATATATCTCTTGAGGAAGACTTGGTGGAGGAAGTAGGTCGTATTTTCGGTTATGAAAATATTCCAAACCAAGTACCAATCACGCACCTCATTATGAACGAACATAAAGAAGTAAATCAGCCTCTTAAGCGCATTCGTGATCTACTAGTCGACCGAGGTTACTACGAAGTTATCACATATAGCTTTGTTAATCCAGCACAACAAAAACTTATCGTACCTGATGTTGATGCACTTATACTGCCATATCCAATCTCCGTTGATATGTCCGCTATGCGTTTAAGTCTCTGGACAGGTTTGTTGAACACAGTTGTTTATAATCAAAAGCGTCAACAACCACGCATACGTCTGTTTGAAGCAGGTTTGTGTTTCATCCCTGATGAATCTGCAGAGACCGGCGTACGTCAAGATATGATGTTGGCAGGTGTAATTACTGGGTTACGTTCCGAGGAACATTGGGATATTGCAACTAACTTGGTTGATTTTTTTGATTTAAAAGGTGATCTAGAATCTATTTTAAAGCTAACTGCTAATGAGTTGGCATATAATTTCAAGGCTGCTAAACATCCAGCACTACACACAGGGCAAAGTGCCGAGATTGAAATTTACGGGAAAGTTGTTGGTTACATAGGTGCAGTACATCCAAAACTTGAGAAAAAATTTGGTTTGAACGGTCGTACCATCGTATTTGAAATAGAGTGGGACGCTATTAACCAACGTATTCTTCCAGAAGCTGTTGATATCTCTAAGTTCCCTTCAAACCGGCGGGATATTGCCGTGACTGTTTCTGATAAAATTGAAGCAGAAACAGTCGTTCGCGCGTGTTTGGCTACTGATAATGCACTTATTAGAAGTTCACGACTGTTTGATCTATTTAAAGGTAGGAGTGTAGAAGAAGGCAAAAAAAGCTTAGCCATTGCCTTATTACTTCAATCAGGGGAGCGTACCTTAGAAGAAGCTGATATTTCTAATGCGGTTTCAGATGTTGTAACACTATTAGGTCACAAGTTTAACGCAAATCTCCGCGACTAGTGCAACACCACTTTAATAAAATAGCAAACTAACTATTGATGGTAAGTGCCCTAGATTAATCTCAGATCTGTATAAGCGCGTCTTTTCAAATCGAGTGACGTATGTGTGCTGAGACGCTCATGAATGAACTTCTTATTTCTCTCTAAGATTCTACTGATAACCAACCAGATCATAGCGTTTGAGAGAATTTATTTAGCCTTTTTTGATGAAAACGATGATAGTATACGTCGTGCAAATTACCTGTAATAATATCACTTTATTTTCAGGCGGATAGTGAAGTGAGTACAGTTAAATATTTTAGCAATTTGGCTAAAATAATCACCCTCAACCAGTCGTTGTTCAATATAAAACTGACTTTCATCATTTAACTGTATATAGGAATGCAAATCTCCATCTCAAAAGAGGATGCGAAAAGTGTAGAGTGTACTGCAGTCTATCTGCTTTCTGCTAAGTTATGCATTTCACCTGACGAACGATGAGGTACTACGCACACTGGCGATTCCCACGAAACCACTACACAGAGTTATTTATAGGTTTGTAAGATAGACCTGTATTCAAATCTAAAAAGAGAGATCTCCAGATCAAGCTGCTGGTTATGTATTCAATAGGTTAATTATTATCTGAATTTCGAGAGTATAGAATCTACTAGGATAATCAATGTTGGTAATGCTGTGGTGCTTTGTTGAGCAATAACTCTTTGTTCTTCCAACACGTCATTTAATATGTCATGCGTAGTAAGCGGATTGGCTAAGACAACTCTGAACACATCTGTTGGACGTCGGTTCCATTTTGAAGGAGTCAACCGTGTGCGTGACACAAAAGAATATCCCATTTCTCGTTGACGTTTTTGAATGAAGATGGTCAAGGTATTGAGTAAAGCGTGGATCTGGTCGGTCTGTTCTGATGTTGCTAACGCTAGCGCTTCACGAGCTAGAGTGGGTAAGTAGCGATAAGTCAGCAAACAAAGTTCAGGGGCGCTTACTAATTCAAAATCCTCCTTTTGCTTAATTAATTCGGCGAAGTACATGGCTTTATCGACACTTTGATCAATCAACAATTCATAACCTTGCCGTCCAATAATCTTCAGGCTAAAAAACAATAACATGGTTATGCCGCTTCTCGAACCTTCTAGGGTATGACAACCTAGATCTTTTGAACTTTTTCGAAGAATGTAATCGGCATGATGTTCGATAGCAGATGCTAAGGAGGGGTCTTTAAATAGTACCATACCCGTACCCATTGGCACATATAGTTGTTTATGTGCATCAATGGTGACTGAGTCAGCACGTTCAATGCCTTTTAATTTTGGACGTTGCTTATTCGACATCAAACTTGCGCCACCCCATGCAGCATCAACATGAAAGTGGATACATTCACGTTCAGCAATATCTGCCATTTTGTCTAGCGGGTCAATATTGCCTGTTTCAGTAGTACCTGCAACGCCCACAAGGGCAAAAGGTTTGATGTTATTTTCTTTGAGCTCAATCAGAACTGCTTCAAGTTTATCTAGGTGAATACGGTTGTTGTCGTCGGTAGGTATAGCGATTAGTGAATGTTGACCAATACCGAGAATATCCGCGGATTTTTTCAGTGAATAATGACCTCGTTCAGAAACCAAAACAACTAAATCTTTATAACCATAATACCTCATTGCATGTGAAATACCTTCTTCAGCTACACCTTTGAAATTACCCTCAGGTTTAAGCTGATTGTTTCTTGCTACCCAAAGTGCAGTGATATTAGCGATGGTTCCACCTGAACAAAAAGCACCTAATGAATGTGCAGAGCTGTGCATCCAACTATTATAGAAATTAGCATCACGTTGATATATCAAATTGTGTAACATACCTAGCACTTGGCGTTCAAGAGGAGTAAAGGCTTTAGATGTTTCGATCTTAACCGTATTTTGATTCAAGGCTATCATGATTTTTGAAAGTGGCATTAAGAAATAGGGCAACGCCGATGTCATATGACCAATGAAACGTGGTGAAGACGTGTGGACAGATTGTGCAATCAGCTTTTCCAGTAAAAATTCGGTGTGGTCAGAAACAAATGTGGTTTGTTCAGGAATATACGGATCACAAAAGTCTTTTTCGATGTCTGTGAGTGAACAATTTATCAAAGGAACGTGATCTTGCAGGAAACTATTTAGGTTTTTAGAAATGGCTTTCTCAATGGAACTTAGTTTGGAATTCGATGCTTCTGGTACGGTAAATATACGATGTAGACTATCTAGTGATGCCTTTACTTGCTTATATTTCTTAGCCATCTGGATACTTTATTGAATATTAATGTGCATGGTTTACACGATGTTTTATGAAGATACAACCTAGCATCACATGAATAAGAATGAAGATAATGTGATAATAGAGAATATCGAGGTGGTATAACAAAATTTCTAGTATGTATTCAATACATTGCTATTCATATAAAATATATATTTTGCATGCACATGAAAATGGTTAAGAAACAGGGTTTCTAGCATGATGGACACCGATACCATTCTTTCGCCCTCCGTTAGGTGAGATGCACAGGTGTTATATCTTAAACGATCGATACAACTACGGTGCCAAGAATGCTCGATTTAGGATATGTTTTTTAGTTGGTCAAAAATGGGTTAAATAATAAATCATTTCCGGAGCATTAGGCGGTTCCAAAGTTTCATCACTTTGGATTTCATATTGTTTTTCACACCCGTTATCAGTGTCACTCCCTTGTTTGCAAGTTCCCGCTCCAATGGACCAAAGATATAACCTTTATCTCCGTATAAACACCCCAGATATCGTCAACCCTTTCAGATACAGGCTTTCTATCATCTACCTTAGCCGTCGTCACTTTGACTGAGATAATACCACCTTGGTCATTGATAATAAGGTGTAGTTTGAAGCCGTAGATCCACCCCATCATTCCTTCTTATCTCTTCGCGGTACCTTTAAAAACTTGATGTCTGAGAATGCGTAGGTTGTGACAAACCTGTATCTTGGACGAATCAACGAAGGGAATCCCTGTCGACCTTACCTGACGGTGAGTGAAGTAAGAGCAAAGTGGAACCAGAACACTTTGTATGAACTTGAGCATTCGCGTTTAGCTGACTAATTTAGTAAATTTGTTGGTGAGGTAACGGCAAACAAAGTGGATGTAATAGGTTTTGGAGTCTTGATACCCCGATTGATGGAAAGCTATCACTATCGTCATCACTTCGCTAACTGAGAGGCAAAAAGGCTTGTTTCTTTGTTTTATACCGAAAGAAATTAGGTGTTTTTCCCATGCAGGGATAAAAGTCTGGTAGAAATTGGCGACATCGACGAAAACAACGTCTAAGTTATTCAATGCTCAACTCCTTATGCAGTTGATAGTTTTTTTTAAACGTTCAGATCTCGACTTGGGCATTTAGTTCATTTCTTATACGCAACTCAGGTTAATTACAATGTTCAAGTTAGTGAAGCCATAGCAAATATAAAAGCGATGAACAAAGTTATAAGACTCGGTATGCCTGTTCGCCTGCAAACAAATTAAGACTGCAATAAATATTGGGATCAGTGTGTTATAGGCATAATTTCATCAATCATACGGATGATACCAAAAATTAGATCTACCACGTGTGTTGAGGATATGTATTTTATCTTGGGAATATATTCATGACTAACTTCGTTGAGGTTAGTTCCTTTGGATAGAAATCTCTTTATCAGACCATTGATATACCCATTCAACCCCCGATTACTTGACCAATATAGTTTAGCTAAATAGCCGGAATCGTCTGTAATTTTAGCAACTTCCTCATAATCGGCAAACTCTGCATCGTTGTTTGCCGTGAAACTTTTTAGGTCATAGAAGATGGAATTTACAATTCTAATAAACGTTTCCACCACAGTACCCGCCTGCTTATTAGGCATCCTTTTGATCCAACATAGTTTATTGGATTTATCCACCACGGTAAGCAGAAATAACGTGTATCCAGTCCCGATGACAGTGTCAATTTCAAAATGAAAAAACTCTGTTTTTTCGTCAGCGATATCATGGCATTTCTTAATGCCAACACGTTTTTTATCTTTACCTTATCACTGATGCCAATTTTTCATTTGAGCTATAGTGATTTCTGGTATATGGGTAGGAAATAATGCGGTATAACCTGTTAATTGATCTCGCCAGATCAACAACCTACAAGGAATAGACAGCATGAACAATAATCGTAACGTTACCGAGCTTCATAAACTAGAAAACCCGCTTAATGAACTACTGAAACAAAGCGCACAGCAGTTGTTGGCTTGAGCTATAGAAGCCGAGATTTAATCATTGCTTGATAATTTTACATCACTCCAAGCTAACGGAAAGCAGGAAGTGGTACACAATGGTCATTTACCTGGTCGGTACCTACAAACGTGGCTTGGTGACATTACCCAGGTGACGTATATGTACTGGAACGCTCATGAATTACCCGTCTTGGTTCTCTCTGAAATATTGCTGAAAGCTAGTACGTTCGTGTGGTGAAGTAGATTTCTTTGCCCTGTTGTGATGAAAAATGATGACAGTACACGCCGTGAGAATTATCTAGGATATGGCGTTTTATTTTTCGACTGATAGTGGAGTAAGCACAACCAAGTGTTCGGGCAAGATGCCTAAAGGCATAGCCCTCAGCCAATCATTGTTCAATATAAACCCAGTTTTTATCATTGAACTGTTTATGAGTCATGCACATTTCCATAGTAAAAGTAGATGAGGAAAGTGTACTTCAGTCTCGCTAACGCTCCAATAGGTTTTACATTTCACCTTACGTAGGGCGATTTTCACTATTCTTGTATGCGGGGAAAAATAACATTTAACATTAACGGTAGCTATAATGATCACCTGTACAAAATAGGTATTTTATATGAATATCAATCTATCAAATATACAACATAAACAGGTTATGTTGACCATCCTCATACGTGAAACTGCATTATACGTTGATATATTTTCTACGAAAGTTGGCGATTAATTTGCCATGACCACGTTTAACCAATTACTGGGCACAACATCTAATGATTCATCTTTAACAATAAAGCAGCGCTATAAGCTCCTTTCTACCCGTGTACATCCAGACAAAGAAGGGTCTAAAGTTCTAATGCAGCTCGTTCATCAAGCCTATGAGAAAATTTCTATAGGTAAAGGTGAACACCAACTTATTCTCCCTACATCGGCTTCATTTAAAAAATGTGAAGCCCTTGGTAGAAAACTTCAACAAGTAAAAAACGAGCGGAATGAACTGGTTTTATTGAATAAATTACTTAAAGTTAAACTTTATCAGACACAGAATAGTTTAAACACGAAGGAAGACTTTGTGATAAATGCAGATTTCATTAAGAAAGTTGCACAGTTAGAAGGAGAAAATTTGTTATTGAAGAATGCGAGGGATCAATTACTGTCCCAAATAGGTGCGATACCGGCGGAAAAGAAACTCACAGGTGAGATTCGGTCGGTTCTGTCTGAAAGTGACGTGTTAGCAACGGAACGCGTTCGAAATTCCGACTCTAAAAGCACAGGTACTTTACTGTATACTAGGAAATTCTGGTTGTCTGCGGTTTCAGTCATTGGTATTATTACCATAGAGGGAAAACAGGTCAACTGGAGATTATTTTTAGGTTGGTTGAGTGAAATGCCTAGTGAGCCTTCCCCCTCTGTCGTTCGTTTTAAGACTGTTGAATCCAATATAAACATTGACGAAAAGCCTTTATCTTAACATGTTAAATCTCATAGTAGTCATTTAGTGAGGGCATAACAACCCTTGCCTTTTCTACGTTTAACAAACAAGGCAGGTATTTGGTTACTTGGGTCATATACAGTTTCTAATAAGCCCTATATCTCGATTCGCAGCGACAAAGGATCATACATTGTCAACGCTTGTGCAGGAAAATTTACTTTGTACATCAACAAGCATTTTAAACCCCTTCGTGTTGCTGCCAATTTAATCTATCTTCGTCAAAATCAGCATTTTCATGTAGACCAGATCCCCTATGGACAAGGGTCATCACCAGAAAGTTGGTTGCAAAGCCGTAAACTTCAAATCAACAAAGAGTATTTTACCAGTGAATAATTTTATTCAAGTAAATTAATATTAGAAAGCAAATGCCAAAATGAATAAATAACCTCAAATCTGTATAAATGCGACTTTCTCAAGCCGAAGATTTTTAAGGCTATGTTTTCTTGGTGGGAACGTAGAAGTAATAAATCCAGCAATTAGGTTGACCATAAAGCCCACCCCACTTCGGTGCCGAGAGTGCTCAATTTAGGGTATGTTTTTTAGTTGGTCAAAAACGGTTTAAATAATAAATCGTTTCCGGAGCATAAGGAGGTTTCAAAGTTTCATCACTTTTGGTTTCATATTGTTTTTCATACCAGTTATCAGTGTCACTCCCTTGTTTGTAAGTTCCCGCTCCAATGAACCAGAGATATAACCTTTGTCTCCATATAAACACCCCCAAATCTCGTTAACCATTTCCGATACAGGCTTTCTATCATCAACGTTAGCGTCATCACTTTGACTGAGATAATACCACCTTGGTCATTGATAATGAGGTGTAATTTGAAACCGTAGAACCCCTCATCGTTTCTTTTCCTCTCTTTGCGGTACCTTTAAAAACCTGATGTCTGAGAATACGTAGGTTGTGATAAACCTGTAGCTTAGATGAATCAACAAAGGCAATCCCTGTCGGCCTTGCCTGACGGTGAGTGAGGTAAGAGCTAAGCGGAACTAGGACACCTTGCATGCGCAAGGACATCTTCGTGTAACTAACTAATTCAGGTAAATTATTCATGCACAAGGACTTGTGCAGTCAATAGTTTATTTCAAACGATCAGATCGCGACTCTGGCATTTAGTTCATTTCTTATTCGCAGCTCAGGTTCAATAGAAAAAAGCTATGACGGTAATTCGATAAAGATTCATCTTTCGTAGATACTGGCGGATTACCTATCTAACTTCAAGTTATCGGAGGGACGAAAGCACGATATTATTCATGTAGAAAGTCTTTTAGACCACCTTGCCGAAGGCATCATGATAGTTGTTGTTAAAGGTTATAACAGCACGTTATTCAGGAAATATGAAGAGGTTAAAGGTAGAAAGACCGTCAGTGCTAAACGAAGTCAAGGGCGATATATTGAGAAAAGGGGTATAAACCAGTTTCTATAAATATCGTCCTTTAGTAGAGAGCGTCGTTGAGTGAATTAAACAATATAGCTCTAGTTTCAACTAGAGCTAATAAATTGGAAATAAATTACGTTAGCAATGCTGTCATTGACATATATGTTGATGTGGTTGCCGGTGTATTATTGAACAAGTTTTATACAAAAAAGATAAACAGCTCCTCTTAACGAGCAAAATACGTATCCTTTTAGCTTACAGACCATTGAGACAATGTGCGTTTAAAGTCCTGATAATGAAATGAATTTAGTAACTGAATATTTCCATTTTCCCGCTGACAATAAATTGAAGGCATACGAATACCATTAAACCAATTCAACTTGACCATAGTGTACCCTGCGCTATCAGTGATGTGAAGACGTTGTCCAATGTTCAGTTGTGTATCAAAGCTGGCTACACAGAACTGATCACCCGCTAAGCATGAGCAACTTCCCATCACATAAGTGTACTCCCCATTATTACTAGATTCTACGATCGAAGCCGGTTCGTTATAAAGCAGGGTATCCAAACGGTGAGCTTCTGTCGCACTATCCAGAATAGCTGTTTTAATTTCGTTTTCAACAATATCAACCACTGTAACTACTAGATCGGTCGTGTTAGTGATGATTGCTTCACCAGGTTCAAGGTAAAGCTGTACAGTGTGTCGAGCACCAAATGCTCTCAGTGCCCTCGCAAGTTTTTGGACATCATAACCCGGCCATGTAAAAAACACACCACCACCTAAGCTCACCCATTTGAGCTGGTTAAAATACGTTCCAAACTTATCTGAGACAGTATCAAGTAACCGAAGAAAGACATCCACATCTTTGTTTTCACAATTCATATGGATCATCACTCCATCAAGCAACGCAAACACTTTAGGGTCAATATTATCGGCATGAACACCTAAGCGAGAGAATTGCCGTGCAGGATTAGCTAAATCCTGTTTAGCATAGCTCACACCCGGATTCAAACGAAGCCCAAGTGAGGCTTTTCCTTCTACTAAATGATGATATGCTATCAGCTGCGACTGGCTGTTGAATATTAACTTATCACAAATATCTACAACCTCGTGGACATCATCTTCGCTATATCCAACACTGTACGCATGAGTCTCACCACCGAACATTTCATGCCCCAATTTTACTTCAAATGGGCTACTACTAGTGGTGCCATCAAGATAAGGCTTAATAATGTCAAATACACCCCATGTTGAAAAGCATTTGAGTGCTAAAACTAATTTCACCCCAGATAACTCTTTCAGTTTCTTAGCTATCTCTAGGTTTTTAATCAGTTTATTTTCATCGATTAGGAAATAAGGCGTTTTTAACTGCAATGACTTCATTTCATTTCTCATAAATGACCTGTGTTTTATAATTCAAATACACACGGGTTTGATCACTAAAGTTATTTCAGAATGTTGATTAAGAGCGTTTTTGGTTCAAGCTCTTTAACAACCCAATTGAGTCCAATAGAAGGCATCAGTTCCAAAAACGGATCTGGGTCAAATTGTTCCATATTGAACAAACCGGCAGCTTTCCAATTTCCTTTAAAATAAAGCAGAGCCGACGTGATAGCAGGAATCCCAGCGGTGTAGGCAACAGCTTGATGCTCAACGTCTTTGTATGCTACTTCATGGTCTGAAATGTTATAAATAAACACGCTACGCGCTTTACCCTCTTTAATGCCTTGGATCCAAGTTCCTATACAGGTTTTTCCCGTGTAACAAGAAGCCAATGAGGTCGGTTCAGGCAACAAAGCTTTCAGTACTTTCAACGGTTTAACAACTGTACCGTCTTGCAATGTGATAGGTTTTTGGCTTAACAAACCGATATCCTTCATGAAGTTAAAGTGGTTCAAGTAACAATCATCAAAACCCATCCAAAACTCAATACGTTTTGCGGGGATAAATTCCTTCATTGATCGCACTTCATCATGAGCCATGGAGTACACCTTGTGGATACCTACCTCTGGGAAATCGAATTCCATCATCCTAGTATGACAGGCTACTTGTTTCCATTGCTCACCTTCCCAATAGAACGAATCGCCTTGGATTTCAAGCAGGTTGGTTTCAGGGTCAAAATTAGTCGCAAACATCTTCCCGTGATTACCTGCATTTACATCCATCACGTCAATAGTATCGATTTCGTCAAACAAATGCTTCACTGCATACGCAGCAAACACACTCACGACACCCGGATCGAAGCCAGAACTAAGAATACCAGTGATACCAACTTCTTCAAATTTACTACGAAATATCCACTGTGAATCATACGCTTCTGGCACTTGTTGGTGTTCACTACACAAATCAACTGCAACAGAAGTATCAAGGTAAGACACTTTTGTTTGATAGCAAGCTTCCATGATGGCTTCACTTATCCAAGGAGGTCCTGCGTTTAAGACCAAATCGGGCTGGACACCATGGATGAGTGCAACCAAAGCCTCAATATCATCTGCATTTACCTCAAGCGCTTCCAGCTTAAAGCTTGGGTCTTTCATGTTGTTACGTCCTTTAATTGAGGCAATGATGGCCTCACACTTCCTAACAGTACGAGACGCTATGGTAATATCACCCAGCACATCGTTGTTTTGCGCCGCTTTATGAGCAATTACCCAACCAACACTACCTGCACCAATTTGTAGAATAGCCATTTTATGTATGTCCTTGTCTTGCAAGTTTTTCTTATAAAAAAACGCAATGTGAAAATTATATCAATCTTAATTTAATTTTGTATTTGCTTAACCGCAT
This sequence comes from Candidatus Enterovibrio escicola, assembly GCF_002464935.1. Taxonomy (GTDB): domain Bacteria; phylum Pseudomonadota; class Gammaproteobacteria; order Enterobacterales; family Vibrionaceae; genus Enterovibrio; species Enterovibrio escicola. Next base: position 105,465 of record NZ_NBYY01000013.1, on the reverse strand, counting down.
CGTCAGCAAGACTTTCTAATTCATTCAGCAATTGATCAAAATCACTTAGCCTCAAACATGGATTGAGCAATGTGAACTTCAATGCCACCTTACCATCCACTGTCGTTTCTCCCACGACAGCACGACCTTTCACCAAAGCGTCTAAACGAATTTGCCGATTCAGATAATCCAGATCGTATCCATTTTCTACACCAACATACCTAAATAATACAGTTGATAAACAAGGTGCGACCAGAAGTTCAAATTGCAAACGGTTATTAACCATATCAGCAACCAATTGTGTTAGGTTTAGCAAATAATCAATCATTGAACCTAAGGTTTTCGAACCAATATTTTGTAGTGTCATCCAAAGCTTCAGTGCATCAAAACGGCGTGTTGTTGCAATCGATTTATCGACTAAATTAGGCAAAATATCATCTTCACGATTGAGGTAATCCGAGTGATGGCGGATGTAACTAAAGTGTATTTTATCTTTGAGGATCACAGCACCACAACTGATCGGTTGGAAAAACATCTTATGAAAATCGACCGTAACTGAATCTGCACGTTTAATACCCTCTAATCGGGCTTGGTGACGGCTCAACATTAACGCACCACCATACGCAGCATCTACATGCATCCATAAGTCATGTTTTTCAGCAAAGTTTGCAACATCATCCAGATTATCAATCGCACCATGGTCAGTCGTACCTACCGTTCCTATGATCATAAATGGAATCAGTCCATCAGCTTCTAAAGCTTTTAACATCACTTCTGCTGATTCAACATCCATACTCCCGTCACTATAAGTGTTCACACACACCACCGCATTCTCACCTAATCCCAGCAACGCCGCTGATTTTTTCATGGAAAAGTGGGTGTTATTTGAGCAAATAACACGAAGCTTACTAGCATAATTTGGTAAACCTTCTTTCTGTACATTACAATCAGAGCGCACTTTCACAACGTGGTCACGAGCTATCAACAATCCCATTAAATTACTTTGTGTTCCTCCACTAGTGAAAACACCATCCGCAGTATCACTGAAACCAAAGCTGCGACATAACCAGTCGGTTACCTCCTGTTCAACAAAGGTTCCTGCACTAGCTTGATCCCAAGAATCCATCGATTGATTAAGTGCTGTAATAAAGGATTCAGCGGCGACGGCAGGTAGCAAAGGTGGTGTATGAAGGTGCGCTATACAATGAGGATGCTGAACAATGATCGAGTTTTCCCCAATCAGTTTTTGGGTTTCTTCAATAACATTACTAAGTGGTTGTGGTGATTTACCAAGGTTTGCATGGCGTATCTGAGCCGCAAGTACCGTTGGATCGATACCGCTATACGGTGTATCTGTATGCTCAAATATTTTTTTCAACGCTTGTGTGCTTTGGTTCATAGCGATCTCAAAGCTATCGGCACCGCTATTTCCAGTATGGATGAAATGATCACGCCAGTTTTGCTGAAGCGTATCCGGAGACTGAGAAAATTGTTTCGGTTTTACCAGAGAGTCAATCGCATTTTGCAATGCCTTAAGTGCAAAGTCGATTTGTTCAAAACTAATAGTCAGCGGTGGAAGAAAACGCAACACAGAACCTTCTCTCCCACCTTTTTCAATAATCAGTCCACGCTCCAGTGCTGCACGCTGAATAGAGAGAGTCAGTTCAGGTGCCGACAAGGGTTCGAAAAACTTATTTTTACTTCCTTCTGGATCACAAATCTCGACGCCAAGCATCAAGCCTTTGCCACGAACTTCCGCTATACAGCGTGTCTTAGTGGCAATTTTCTCCAGTCCGTGTCGAAAGTATTCACCTGTAATCTTTACTTGTTGAGCAAGATTATCTCGCCGTATAATTTCCATTGTTTTTGCACCGGATACCATCGCTAATTGATTACCGCGGAACGTCCCAGTATGTTCACCTGGTCTCCACGTATCAATTCTTTTATTAAATACGAGAAGTGACATTGGAAGACCGCCGCCAATTGCTTTCGAAAGACATAAAATATCAGGCGTCACACCAGATTCTTCGAACGCGAAATGAGCACCAGTTTTACCAATACCGCACTGGATCTCATCAAAAATCAATAAGATGCCATATTCTTCAGTGATACGGCGTAGTTCCTTAAGCCAAAATACAGGCGCTGGAATCACACCTCCTTCACCTTGTATGGGTTCAACTATAATTGCTGCTGGTGTCTGAATGCCACATTCGTCATCAGCCAACATACGTTCAATATACCGTAATCCCTGTCGCGCACCTTGCTCACCATGTAGACCAAACGGACATCGTAAATCGTAAGGGAAAGGTAGAAAATGAACATCGGCCATTAAACCTTGACGTCTGGATTTGGTACCAAGGTTACCCATCATCGCCATCGTACCATTGGTCATACCATGATAGGCACCATGAAATGCAGCGATGGTGTTACGGGACGTGGTTTGTTTTGCCAGCTTAATTGCCGCTTCCACAGCATCAGCTCCTGAAGGGCCACAGAACTGCACCTTGGCATTTTCCGAAAAAGTATGTGGTAAAAATGCCATCAACTCACGGATAAAGTGATCTTTAGCTGGGGTGGTGATATCTAACGTTTGGTAGGGAATACCAGAATTCAGCTGCTCTATCAGAGCCTGATTGATTTCCGGGTGGTTATATCCCAAAGCAATCGTTCCGGCTCCTGCTAGGCAATCTAAGTAGACCTGCCCTCGAGTATCTTCCACCAAGACACCGGACGCTTTCGCAATTGCGAGCGGTAAACGCCTAGGGTAAGAACGAACCTCAGATTCATAATACTCTTGGCTAAGTAGCAATTCATCTGGTGTCAGATCGTAAAGGCCTCGCATGACGGGTATTGGGCTTTTTAAGTTAATACCCTGAATATCAACGGTTAGATTGATCATTATTTTTGTTCATCCTTTGTCTTTCCACGAAACCAAACAACCACATAGGCCACTTGCAACAAGTGGCAGTCGCCTTAAGCCACCTAGTTTGATATGGATTAAATTCTTGGAATTCTTGAGTACACGCCAAATTATTGTGAATATTTACAGCGCATACGGGCTTTATATGTATGAATTAGAGCGACGGGAATACTCACGTCAAGTTCACATGCTTTAAGCCATGTGCAACCAACGGATATGCAGGAATCACTCAGAAGAACGTAATATTCAAGGCTCAGTGATGATACAAGAGTTGTGTAGAATAAATGCGAAGTGAGTATATGATTTAGTCACTGTTGGGTTCCTCAATATGCCCCTAACCTTCTTCAGGTCGGACAGCTCTATCAATGCCCTTCTGCTGGAGTAACGATTCTCCAGTACCTACGGAACGACGACATGCTTCAGAGCACGACTACGGTGTATGTCTTCGAAAAACCTGATATTCGAGATTGTGCGAAAGGTAACACGGCATGTTTTTAGAACACAAGTGTTTTCTTAACCTAAAATAATAGGTCAGGTATCTAATAAGTTATCAGGCACATCAGTCTGGAGGGTAACATGGCAGTGTTTGTTCACAACATTACAGATACCATGCTTTTTGACAGTGCTTATCAACATGAAAGAAAAATGATTTCTGCACGAAAGGCTACTTATTGAATACAGGATCAAATAATAAATGATACACATCATCAATAAAATAATTTATTATTCAAGATGGTGACAAATCTTCCAGATTTGACAACCGATGAAATCATGATACTTCTGGTTTTAACCCATCCAATTTTGATTGGATGGGTTTATAGTGCAATTAGACTAAAATACACTTTACGCATTCTCTTTCTATTTGGAGATGTGCATGGCCTATAAATAGTTAAATGACAATAACCCATTTTATATTAAGCAATGATTGGCTAAGGGTAATTCATTTAGCCAGATTTCCCTAACACTTGGCTGTGTTCACTCAACTATCAGTCGCGAAATAAAGCGCCATCTTCCAAACAATTTTACGACGTATATTGATATAATTTCTCATCAAAACAGGCTAAATAAACCCGCTTCAATGCTACGAACTGGCTGGCTTTTTGCCATATTTAAGAGAAAAAATAAGTTCATTAATGAGTATTTTAACACATATACGTCACCTGATGCGATTAGCGGCGAACTGGATCTGAAGCACGATGGGATGCTCAGTTAAAACTGTATTTACCAGTATATATTACATGACATAGGTAATGACGGAGCACTAAACTAGTATCTTTTCCATAATGCCAAACCCTACAAAATAAAAATGAGCAACGGCGATAAAGTAAAGATAAAGAACCGTGTTGGCATTGGAGAAACGGCCTGATATTATAGACGAGAAGAGCAAGTCTAATCATTTCTAAATTGACACCGTTGTCTGGACTTAGCACAAATCCTTTCTTCTTACCGTAGTGGATAAAGCCAATAAACTCTGCTGCATCAAAAAGATGCCTAATAAGCAGGCGGGTATAGTGGTGGAGGCGTTTATTGATATTGTAAATTCTACCTTCCATAACTTTAAAACCCTCACGTCAGACAATAGTACAGAGTTCTCCGGTCATAGAGGTTACTGAAATCACAGACGCTGATTTCTATTTTGCCAAACCTTATTGGTCAAGTAATTTAGGGCTAACCTCAGATCTATATAAGCGCTTGCTTACCAAATCTAGTCATCTTGATGCTCGGCTTCTTTGGTTTAAATGAATACACGATAAGCCCCGCGCCAGCAAGTTGCCCATAAAGCTGATACAACTACGGTGCCGAGAATGCTCGATTTAGGATATGTTTTTTAGTTGATCAAAAACGGTTTTGATAATAAATCATTTTCGGAGTATCTGGCGGTTCCTAAGTTTCATCACTTTGGGTTTCATATTTTTTTCATACCCGTTATCAGTGTCACTCACTTAACTTCAAGTTCCCGCTCCAATGGACCAGAAATATAACCTTTATCTCCGTATAAACACCCACAAAACTCGTCAACTATTTCCGATACAGGCTTTCTATCATCCACGTTAATTGTCGTAACTTTGACCGAGATAATGCCACCTTGGTCATTGATAATCAGGTATAATTTAGGGCTAAATGAGCAGAGCAATGGTCTGATAAAGCGATTTCTCATCTACTTAACAAAGAAACACCACCTCATGTACATCATGAGGGATAGGGTTACACAACGTGGGGCGTTGTTTCCCAAGTATCTGAACTAATAGCAATTCCTACGATCAGATTATCATGGAGTCAACCACACAATGGATAACATCCAAATTTCTTAGATTGAAGGTCGCCGGCTGATCAGCAAACCAATAACACTAATTCGAGTAATACAAACACGAACAAAATGGCGGAAAATCCCTTCCAGAACCAGAGTGGGTTCTTTTCCATAAGTGAAATAGTGTCTCTCGGTTGTGTGAGTTCTTGATTTTGATTCATTAAATCGTTCTCAAATTCAGATAACACCTGATAACGAACTGTAGAAATAGGATGACAGGCTTTTTTCAGCGACGCATCAAACCAATCAGGAATATCAGTCCGAAACACGGTAACTGGAGTGTAGTTCTTTGGGTTATCCGTTATCGAGTTAGATGCGTTTACTGGCTTATATGGTAAATGATTGCTCAATAATTCATAGATCGTAACACCCAATGAGAACACATCTGAAACCAAAGTCGCCTGATTACTTCTGAGATATTCAGGCGCAGCGTAGTTAAGATCCCCTACAGGATAATTTTCTTTAACATGACCAAAAATCTCCTTTAAACCCTCTGACTGAACAGTTCCATAATCAATCAGCGTGACATTCATATCCCCATCAACCATGAAGTTATCAGGTTTAATATCTCTATGTACTACTGCCATCCTTTGTAACACTCTCATCGCTTTAATAGCACCTTTTCCAAGCACTCTGACTTCTGACAATGAAGGTGTAGGGTGATCAAGCATCCATTGACGAAATGTCACACCATCAACATAATCACAAATGTGGTAAAGGAACGGAGAACGCACTGAATGTGGATATATTCTCATAACACCTCGTTGGCGAACCTGTTCACCAACACAACCCTCACGAATAAATCCTGAGAGATAAACTACATCGTCAGAGAAATTCTGAGAGGGCATTTTAAGCACGTAACGTTTGCCGTCTAATTCACTTTGTGCTAAATATATATGACTCCTACTCCCACTATGTATCACACGGATAATGTGGTAGTGATCGATTCGTTGACCATTAGTAAACACGGGAGGAGTGACTTGCTCCGACCTATCCCTAAAACACTCCTCAAAAGAGGCGGGTGGCAACGCATCGACGGAGAGAAATAAGCAGGTTGCATTGTCGTTACTGCCTGCATCCAACGCACTATCAACCAAATATTTCGCAGTGACTTCTAAATTACTGCTTTCTGAATCACATATCGAAGTTGAAAGAGCATGATAGATCGATACCGTCATTTGTTTTTCAGTGAGCGTATCGTGTATGCCATCTGTGGAAAGTAGGAAGAGATCACCTTGCTGAATGGGAATCGATTGATAATCGATTTCTAAGTGACTATCTATACCCAAAGCACGGGTTAGATGGTGTTGTGATTTGCTGGTATAGCGGCGATGATCTTGTGTCAATTTGGTCAATTGCTGATCACGATAAAGGTATACGCGACAATCTCCTGCATGGAAAATATAAGATGTATTGGATTTTAATACCACACCAGTAAAAGCAGCAACCATGGTATTAGAAGATGCATTCCCTTGCTGCACGTGATGGAATAACCAGTTATTCAAAGATTTTAGTATCTTACCTACAGACATCTTCACTGACCATAGGGTGGGCGTATCCATATAATTGTCAATAAATTCCGTTACGCTTGTTTCGCTAGCTTTTTGGCTGCTATCACTTGAACTAATACCGTCTGCAATCGTGGCAATAACGCCTTTATATTTGAGTTCGGCAATATTAGTTGGAATTTTTACCGCAAACGCATCCTGATTCAGTGGTTTTCGACCCGTCACAGAGCAGCCCCCAGTACGAACCACAAGCTGGGGAGGATATTCATTATTCGTCTCAGTTTTTAGCTCTAACTTCATAGTTGGTATAGGTCTTTGTACCATGCCTAATATAGGAATTATTTATGCTTTAGCTACATCAATCATGGTGATGGTCCCATCATCATTCACTTCTGCTATTTGCCCTGATGGTTCTTTCATAAAGACTAGCGTGAGAAATCCAAGCATAGCCGTAGCAGCAATAATGAAGAAGAAGGTACTGTAATCCACCACCGATAAAATAGTAAGATACACGACCGCGCCCACATTACCGTATGCACCCGTCATCCCAGCTATTTGCCCAGTCATACGGCGTTTTATCAAGGGTACAGCAGCAAACACAGCCCCTTCTCCTGATTGAACGAAGAAAGAACACCCCATCGCTGCAATAACCGCTAACCATATTGGCCAACTTCCGTTTACGTATCCCATCAAGAAATAGCCAACTGCGAGACCCGCAGTGAGGATCAGCAAGGTAGCTTTTCTCCCGAATTTATCAGACAAACAGCCTCCACTAGGACGAGACATTAAGTTCATGAAAGCATACGTCGAAGACACTATACCAGCAACAACAGGCGTAAGTCCGAACGTGTCTGCGAAAAACAGTGGCAACATAGACACCACAGCCAACTCCGATCCAAACGTGGCGAAATACAACACGTTTAATACCGCCACCTGTTTAAACTTATATCGGTGGATCTCTGGTACTTCCTCAACAAATATGTGCTTATTGACCTTCCACAAATGGAAGGTATCAAATATATAAATTAGTCCCAATACCAGATATATCGTCATAACGGTAAACGAAGAAAACAGTCCCACACTGGATAGTGATAGTTTCCATGCCAGTAATCCTAAGGATACGTATATTGGTACTTTCATTATTAATAGCAGATAAAAATCACCTGTGGATGTGACCTCCATCGTCCCTGCATTTTTTGGCTTGTAATAGGTTGCACCCTTTGGGGTATCTGTCACACTACGATAAAACACAATAGAAAATAGTAAACTCATCACACCAGTGATCGCCATGGCATAGCGCCACCCGTCTTCACGACCAAACATGACCGCAACGGTCGGAAGGGCGAATGCCGCGACAGCAGAACCAAAATTACCCCAGCCACCATAAATGCCTTCCGCAATACCCAACTCATTGTGGGGGAACCATTCAGAGACAAGTCGGATACCGATAACAAAACCAGCACCAATCATCCCTAACGCAAAACGAGCAATGGCAGCCTGAACGAAGTTAGCTGAAAAAGCAAAAACAAAACATGGAATGGTGCAGATAGCCAATAAGAGTGAATAAACAAGGCGAGGACCATATTTATCTGTCAACATACCCACAACAACTCTTGCAGGAATTGTAAATGCGACGTTCAGAATCAACAGGGTTTTAATTTCTGCCGTTGTTAATCCTAATGATTCTTTAACATGTTGAAGCAATGGCGCAAAATTAAACCAGATCAGAAATGTAATAAAAAAGGCAAACCAACTTAAATGAAGTATTTTCATTTTCCCTGAAAATGAAAATAACTTAAATTCTTTATGTCCCGCCATGTAACGTCCTATTCAATGAGTAATCCCCTGCGCGACGGCAGAATATGCGTTTAAGCGCCTATAAGGAATGTAGTCCTGAATCCTTTTACACGTTAGACAATCCGAGTTGAATGCTTCCTTCGTAACATCTCACATGATAAGTCCCAACTGTAATGGACACATCCTCAATGCATACCCCACTTTCCAAGCAAAAGTGTTGCTTGTAGAGCGGCGAAGCAATCACTGTTTTATCCCCCACAGATCCCAAAATTCCGCGCGACAAAACATGTGCCTTACCAATGGGATCATAATTATCGATAGCGAAAAGTCTGTCTGAATGTCCGCAGAGAAAAATTGCTACCTGCTTTTCATTAAACAAAGCACAGATACCAGTGTTTTTAACCAAATCACTCTTACTGCAAATAGTTTGCCATTGGATCATGCATTTTCCTTATCCTTCAATTGTAACAACATTAATTTTCATTTTTGGTCAATGCCTTTGTCTCGGTTGATATTTTCTAACTTGATGGACACAGGTTTTGGTACTTTCTGACCTCTCACAGTGACATATTTTAAACTGTTATCGCTTTCCATACTATTGATAAAGTGTCTGAAACGTTTAAGTCTTTCTGGTGATTCAATAGTGGTTTTCCATTCACACTGATAGTTAATCAAACTTTCACTAAGCTCTTTTTCAAGTTCGTCAGCTATACCCAACTTATCTTCTATAACAACTTGTTTTAGGTAATCAAGACCTCCTTCTAGGCTTTCAAGCCATACGGAAGTCCGTTGTAAATGATCAGCTGTGCGAATGTAGAACATCAGTACGCGGTCTATATATTTGATCAGTGTTTCTCTATCTAAGTCGGATGCAAATAAATCACCATGACGAGGACGCATACCACCATTGCCACACACATAAAGGTTCCAACCGTTTTCCGTCGCGATCATACCGATATCTTTGGATTGGGCTTCTGCACACTCTCTGGTGCAACCAGATACAGCAAATTTAATTTTATGCGGTGATCTAAGCCCTTTGTAACGTTCTTCTACCTCAATAGCAAACCCTACACTATCATCAACACCATAACGACACCATGTTGAACCTACACAGGATTTAACAGTACGCAAGGATTTTCCGTACGCATGTCCAGTTTCAAAACCCGCATCAACTAGGACTTTCCAAATCTCAGGGAGTTGGTGTAACTGTGCACCAAAGAGATCAATACGTTGACCACCTGTAATTTTAGTATAAAGGTTGTATTGTTTAGCCACTTGACCCAAAGCAATTAGCTTGTCAGGCATAATTTCACCCCCTGCAACCCTTGGTACCACAGAGTAAGTCCCGTCCTTTTGCATATTACCTAGGAAAATGTCATTTGTATCTTGTAACCCTATATGCTCGTTTTCTAGCACATAGTCATTCCAGAAGGATGCGAGGATAGAGCCTACCGTGGGTTTACAAATGTCACAGCCTAGTCCTAAACCGTAGTTCTCAAGCAGGTAACTGAAAGTTTTAATTTTCTTAACACGAATAATATCCACCAGTTCTCGGCGCGTATATTGAAAGTGTTCGCAGAGATTGTTATTAACCTTATGCCCCAAGGAAATCAACTCACCGTCCACTATTTTTTTTATTAGAGAACTACAGCCCCCACAACCTGTGGTTGCTTTTGTTTCACATTTAATCTTAGCCATAGACGTGCAGCCTTGAGCAACTAAATTTCTAATCGTGCCTTTGGATACATCATAACAAGAACATATTTGTGCATCATCGTGTAGATTTACAACTCCAAAAAGTCCAGTATCTACTGTACTGTTTGATAGCAACAGAACTGATGGGAATTCAGGCAAAGGCAACTCATTGAGCATGGTAAGCAACAAAGTCTGATAGCTTTCTACATCACCTACCAGTACCGCACCCAATAGCTTGTCTCCGGCCTCAGATACAACAATGCGTTTGTACACCTGTTCAATACCATCAGAGAAGGTATAGGACTGTGCACCTGGTGTGATACTTTGTGAATCACCTATGCTCGCAACATCCACACCCAACAATTTCAGCTTAGTGCTCATGTCAGCACCTTTGAACACTGTATCTTCCCCGCACAGTTGTGCCACAACTACCTTGGCCATTTGGTAGCCTGGCGCCACAAGACCATAGACGCGCCCCCGCCACAATGCACATTCACCAATCGCATAAATAGCATTGTCGCTAGTTTTGCATGCGTCATTAATGACTATGCCACCGTGTTCACCTACCTCAATATCATGCGCTTTAGCCAATGCATCTTGTGGGCGAATACCCGCAGAAAAAACCACCATATCAGTTTCTAGCTCAGTACCATCTTCGAATTTAAGCTTGTAGCGGCAATTGTCACCTACAACAATTGCTTTAGTAGTTTTTCCTGTATAAATCTTAACACCCAACGCTGTGACTTTTTGCTTAAGCAATTCACTGCCACCGTCGTCAAGTTGAACGGCCATCAAACGTGCTGAAAACTCAACAACATGGGTGTCTAAACCCATATGTTGCAGTGCATTGGCCGCTTCTAACCCAAGCAGTCCACCTCCGATAACTACTCCTACGTTACTCTGTTCACCCGAGGACCTAATACCTTCAAGATCTTCGATGGTACGATAAACGTGGCAATGCGTTTGATCGTTACCCTCAATTGACGGGACAAAAGGATAAGAACCCGTTGCCAATACTAAGAAGTCATAAAATACCTCCGTCCCTTTGTTAGTCACAATACACTTATTATTTCGTTTTATTTCAATAACTTTTTCGTTTAAGTAATACTTAACACCCTGTCTAGTATAATCATTTCCACTTGTCAGCATTAAATCTTCGGCAGTCTTTCCACTAAAAAAACTGCTTAACTTAACTCGGTTATATGCAAGGCGTGGTTCCTCTGAAAAAGTGATAATTTCAAACTCTCTATTTCTTTTTTTATCACAAATATCTTCAATGAATCTATGTCCCACCATACCATTTCCAATAATAACAATCCGTTTCTTATCCATAAGGATTCCTTATACAAAGAATTTTTTGATGTGTGTAGAGGTAGAGGCATGTTCAATAAACCAGTCCAATTCAACCGACAGAAATACAACATGACCGCTGACAATACGCGAAAGTGATGTAACCATATGCCCTTCAATTATTGCGTACATTTTCCCTAGCTTGCTTATGCCAAACACTTTTATCCGGAGGACTAACCTTGTCAATAACAGTAATTGATATTGGAAGTGGTATATCTGCCGATTGGGGTTGGTTACAAATCAAAACTAATTTAGACAAACCACTGTAAAATACAAATCTCCAATTAAATCCACTGATGCACATCAATTCACCAACAATTCTTTTTTTGTACTAGGTACCAAAGAATGACCTATAAAATACTTCTATTAGTCAGTTGGATGATTACATAACTGGTACAGCTAGACTCATTGGTAATTCCAAACACTTCATCTCCCAAAGATAAAAGCATCACCACCTTTCCATCTACAAACTATTTTATCGACTAGTGCTGAATTGATGCGTAATTGGTTAATATCTTCCCGATGAACTTTATGCTGACCTTTTGCTTTAATCCACAATAGATAGTAGTTTTTTATGGAGGTACGAACGCATACTATATATATCCCTAACAAGGGGATCCTAAATAATTACGTCGTTAGTTTTAATACAACAAAGCGCTTTTACCATGAGAAAATTTAGATCGTACAGCCCTATTCCAACAGGGAAGATGGTTCCTAGCTGTTTATTTCGTTTGATAAAAGGAAGATCAGGCTTTCCTGAAAAAAGAATCGAAGATAAATCTGTGTTGTGTAAAAGAATACTACGCATATTTCCTACAACCGATATTTTATTGGGATGCATGTTCCTATACCCCATTAATTCAAGGTTACTTTGGTATATATGAATCTAAGAAAGCAAATATAGTGCCAATATGAAAAAAATTGATTGTATAAATAACAAGCTGTTTTTGTAAAAAATTTGGCGTACCCAATCAAAATAAATTTTCGCTAATATAACTACGGCGTTAATAACCTGCACTTTAACTGTGCAATTCATCCTTTATCTTGCACCCGTTCGATCAAACGCCGAGTTTTAATGCTCCCTATATCTCAATATTAGGGCAAGATCACGAACGGTTTAAAATCAATAAATGATCAGTTTTATAATCAGAACTGGCGTTATTGATTAAATCAGGTCTATCAAGACCTGCTTCCAATCTTTTTTACAGTCTTCATTTTTCTTCTGGTGAACAGGCATACCAAGTCTTATAACTTTGTTCATCACTGTCAAATTTGCCAGCGCTTCACCAACTTGAGTATTTTAATTACGAAGAGTGAGTTTAGAGCTAAGCCACTATTTATGGCGAAATATTGCTGTCTCTGCTAATGAGAGTTTGTAAGAACCCCTGTCCTTTTCTTACTCCAGCAATTTATCTTCTTCTAATGCATGTACAGATTCATTTCTAGCATGTACTTCTTACCAATGATCCACGTTTCTTCGTGGTAGAATACTAGCCGTTATTCTTTTATTTTTCAGTACATGGTGACATGCTTTTGTGTCATAGGCTCTATCAGCATTGACTTATTGTATCTTTCGTTGTAATAAGTTAATCAATGTAGGTAGAACCTCATTGTCACCCACAGAAATTAGGCTAACTTCTGCAGTGATAATCTCATGCGTATACACATCAACCGCAAGATGAAGTTTGCACCAGATACACCTCTTTTCCTTCCCGTGTTTACATGGTTTTTTATTCACCTTCGATGTATACCTTTAAGCCTGTGACATCAATAACGATGTGTGCGACAGCTCCTCAACTCGGCAAACGGTACTTAACTTTTACGATCTTCGAACGCTTACTAATACAAGTGTATGTAAGTGATTCCAGCGGGAAATGCATCAACGTAAAAAACGAATTAAGAAAGCCTTTTAATTCACGAGGTGGGAACTGAAAAATACCTTTCACCATCAGTGCTGTTTTAATCTTGGTATCCGAAAATATAAACCCACGGCCATGATGACCTTGATGCTTTAGAAAATGCAATGCCTTAATAGCAGCGACCTCTATCCAAAAAGTCACTGAAACACGGTTTACTAATGCTTGATTATATTGTTTCCAGTTGCTGATCTTTTGCTTGGCCTTTTCCATCATCACCTCCCGCTTAACTTCATTATGATCTGATCGTAGGAATTGCGATTAGTTCAGATATTTTGGAAAAAACGCCCTAAATAAGGATACTTACATAGAGATCGATCTATATCACTTTTAGCAACAACAATCGTATTGACTTAGTCAATACGGGTCTATATAATATTGTATATACAATATAGTGCCTTTGTCCTCCTTGTAACCTGAAGTAGATAGACAATCTGCTACTATCTACGATAAAATAAGTCTTTGGTGAATAATCGCCACATCTTTTTCATAAAGATCATGGTTTGGAATCGTCGCCACAGTATTGTGTTGATGTGTTCCAACAATAAGCCCTCAATAAAGATCCATTATAGTTAACCTTCCAAGATAACTCTTTGACAAATCCTTCTAAAAGATATTTTTTATTCTGGTTTATCATAAACACGACCAGTACGCTTCATTAGTTGGAGTAACAGTTCCCATCGATTATCAGTTATAATAGTTCTAGCAATGATATTGTAAGTTAGATTATTTCTGTCGAAGTGATTACAACACTTCACCATGCTGTTTAAAAGAATTTATCAAAGATTAACAGAACCTAATCACCCTGAGAAAATCAACCTTTTTACACGAAGAATAATCTATTGATTACATGGCTGTAAATCAACCATCTTCAAGTTGATTGGGTATATTCATTTAAATGAAAAATGCACTAAGGACATCAACTTAGAATTTCACTTTATTAAAATTTAAATTTGGCGCACTAGTTGCTGTCTATTGTTCATAACTAGTGAAAGATATGGGAATTTAGCACTATGCCTAATACTAAACGTAACACATCAAAAGATAATAAAGGATGGATAAAGACAACCTGTCCGTACTGTGGTGTTGGTTGTGGTATCGAAGCTAAAGTTCTTACCTCAGGTAAATTAGACATCAGAGGTGACAAGGAACACCCTGCAAATTATGGGCGGTTGTGCTCCAAAGGATTGGCTTTGGCAGAGACTATCCTAAGAAAAGGACGACTTTTAACCCCTTCAATCCAAGATGAGGAGTGTTCATGGGATGATGCACTTACTAATGTAGCAACATCACTTAATGATGTCATCAATAAGCATGGTCCAGATGCCGTCGCTTTTTACGTATCTGGTCAATTGTTAACCGAAGATTACTATGTTGTCAATAAGCTAATGAAAGGGTTCATAGGTAGCGCAAATATCGACACAAACTCGAGACTTTGCATGGCATCAGCTGTAGCCGGACACAAGCGTGCCTTTGGTGAAGATTGTGTTCCTGGTAACTATCAAGATTTGGAATTAGCTAATTTAGTAGTCTTAGTAGGATCAAACCTCGCATGGTGCCACCCCGTTCTGTATCAACGCCTTAAAATAGCAAAAATACAAGGCGGTACCAAAGTGGTGGTTATCGACCCGCGACGAACCAGCACCTGTGAAATTGCTGATCTGCACCTTCCACTTTTCCCAGGTACTGACATTGCAATATTTACCGGATTACTGGCATACCTTTCTCAGCACAACCACGTTAATCATTCCTATGTTGAGCAACACACATCAAACTTTGATACTGCATTAAAATATTCCCAACGATTCTCTACCATCTCATCCGTATCATCGGTAACTGGGCTAAGATCATCCGATATAGAAATGTTTTATCAATGGTTTTGCGAAAATCCAAAAACAGTCACACTGTTTTCTCAAGGAGTGAATCAATCCACAAGTGGTACAGATAAGGTGAACAGTATAATTAACTGCCATCTAGCCACAGGCCGCATTGGTCGTGTAGGGAGTTCACCGTTCTCTATTACAGGACAGCCAAATGCGATGGGCGGCCGAGAAGTTGGTGGACTAGCTAACACACTCGCAGCACATTTAGAATTTGGCAATGAGGATCACATAGCCCTACTTAAGGACGTATGGCAGACAAATAAGCTTGCTACCAAACCTGGTTTGAAAGCAATTGACATGTTTGATGCCATCGATAGTGGAAAAATAAAAGCGCTTTGGATCATGGCGACTAACCCTGCCGTAAGCCTTCCTGACAGCAAAAAGATCAACACCCTCCTTGCAAACTGTCCATTTCTTATTGTCTCCGATTGCGTTTCCTGTACTGATACAATGCAGCACGCGCATGTTCGTCTCCCTGCACAAGGTTGGAGTGAGAAATCAGGTACCGTCACGAATTCGGAAAGAACCATCTCTAGGCAACGACGCATAATGCCTACACCTGGGGAGGGAAAACCAGATTGGTGGATTGTTTGCGAAGTCGCGAAACGAATGGGATTTAAAGAGGCTTTTGACTACCAATCTGAAGCGGACATTTTTAGTGAATACGCAAAATTGACAGCAGCTGGCAATACTAAAGATAAGTGTACAGAAAGGAAGCTAAACTTAGCTGCAATCCAAACAATGACGACAAAAGATTATCAGGCGTTTTCCCCTAAACAATGGCCATTAATAAACAATGAAATCTCATCAGAGAGACTGTTTAGCGATGGGCATTTCTCAACACCAGATGGGAAAGCAAGATTTGTCGCAATTGATCACAGATTTTCTACCCCTTGTACTACATCACCATTCACATTGTTATTAAACTCAGGCCGAAATAGAGATCAATGGCATACCATGACACAAACGGGACTTTCTGCATCTCTCAGTGCACATGCAGCCGAGCCCGTAGTAGATATTAACCCTTTTGACGCGACGACCAGAGGAATAAAAAACAATAAGTTGGTTATGATTACAAGCAATACTGGTAAACAAATATTCAAGGCACATCTCAGCAATGATGTAATGGTGGGACAGTGTTTTGCTCCGATCCATTGGAGTAAAACAAACTGCTCCAGCGGAAAAGTTAATTCTCTCATTCCTACAAAGACAGACCTCATATCTGGTCAGCCTGCGTTTAAAACTACACCAGTGGCTATAGAACCACTTATGATATCTTCTGTTGCCACCCTAATAACACCAAAAGGCTTAAATGACAAACAGCTAAAAACTATCTGCGCAGACTATTGGGTAAAACAAACCATTAAAGGTGGATATTTTTATCGTTTTCTATTTAAAGAAAGCTCTAAAAATGTCTATTCACATCTAATTCTTATGCTAGAACACTCTGGTTCATCGTTAATTCAAGGACATGGCAGCACAGGGTGGCGCGGCATAATATACTGTCAAACAACACCATGTCTGGCGTTCTCAATTAGCTCCATAGAAAGGGAAAGGATACAACCAGACATCGTTCAGCTACTCACTTCAGGTTTTAGAGAACAAGATATTCATACGTTCCTATCAGGATGCTTGGTCGCAATATCTCCCATCATTTGTACATGTAAACAGGTCAAGTTAGAGACCATCGAACAAGCCATAATTAAAGACAATTTAATAAACGTTGAGGACGTGGTTGTGGCCACATCAGCAGGGACGGGTTGTGGAAGCTGCATCGCAGAACTAGTACAAATCATCAGTCATGTTTGTGAGAGAGATATAGAGCAGGAAGATGCAAATTAGCACCCTACAGCTCTTACTCGCTATGATAGCAGTCAGGGTATATTTCAAGGAAGCATCAAATAACATTAGAGGTATTTATACGCCCTTCTTGATTGAAACAACAATGTTTATTGTTTCTTTCGTTTGTCGGTAATGATCCACTTCCCATCGGTAAAAAAGACGAGCCAACCTGATGGTTTACTACCTTCTTCGGTACGAACATAGTTCTCTTTACTCTTACGACTAAAACGAACTATAGACTTACGGCCATCTGGATCCTTTTGTGGTGCGTCAGCAAGATATTGATATTTTTTTGGAATACGATCTTTAAATCTAGTTAATTCTTCAACCAAGGGTGCACGAGTTTCACGAGACTTCGGAAAGTTGCTTGCTGCCAAGAACAAGCCTGAAGAACCCTCACGTAATACAAAGTATGCATCTGAATCTTTACATGGAAGTTCAGGAAAGTGAACAGGATCTTCCTTAGGTTTTGCAACCTCTCCATTTTTCAATACCTTACGCGTATTTTTACAGATTACAGAAATACAATCCATGTACTTCCCGAAGCGGCCATTTTTCAATGCCATGTCAGAACCACACTTATCACACTCAACCACAGGACCGTCAAAACCACGTGGTTTATACTCACCTTTCTCAACCAAATAACTATCACAACTTGGATTGTTGCCACAAACATGTAGCTTGCGTTCCCTGTCGATAAGGTAAGCATCCATCGCCGTTTCACATTTTTGACAACGTTTTTTCGCGCGCAATGCTGCGGTTTCAACATCTTCTTCTAAAACGTTAATTATGCCTTCTTCGTCCATTAGATTGATGGTGGTTTTACAACGTTCTTTAGGTGGTAATGCATAGCCAGAACAACCGAGGAACACACCTGTAGATGCGGTACGGATCCCCATTTTTCTAAAACAAATAGGACAATCAATATCAGTTAGTACAATACTATTGGGTTTCATACCCCCATCTACTTCGTCCAATTCAGCTTTCTTCAGATCATCACTAAAAGATTTAAAGAAATTATCCAGTACTATTTTCCAATCCTTGATACCCATGGCAATTTGATCAAGGTGTTCTTCCATACGCGCAGTAAAATCATAATCCATAAGGTCAGCAAAGCTGTCATCAAGGCGATTCGTTACAATTTCACCCATCTTTTCAGTATAAAAACGACGTTGTTCAACGCGAACATAACCACGATCTTGGATAGTCGAAATAATAGAAGCATAGGTCGACGGTCGACCTATACCGCGTTTCTCAAGTTCTTTAACTAACGCAGCTTCAGTGAAGCGAAATGGTGGCTTGGTAAAATGCTGTTTTGAATTAACTTTTTTCAATATCAGCATCTCATTCACATCGACGGGAGGTAACGTGATACCCTCGTTCTTCCACATTGGATGCTGAACACGTATCCAACCATCGAAACACAACATATGTCCTTTTGCTTTCAGGGTAAACTCTCCCGCTTTTGCGGTAATGGTACTCGAGTCATATCTCGCTGGCATCATTTGACAAGCAACAAACTGGCGCCAAATCAGATCATACAGACGGTGTACATCTGCATCCATATTTTGTAAATTGTCTGCTTTTACGTCAATCCTTGAAGGTCGAATTGCTTCATGCGCTTCTTGAGAATTTCCTTTTGAAGGATAGACGATTGCTGCAGACGGTAGGTAATTCTTACCATATTCACTATCAATGAATTCACGAACTGTTTCAACTGCTTCTTTGCTCAGGTTAGTTGAATCTGTACGCATATAGGTGATATAGCCACTTTCATATAGACGCTGCGCCAGCATCATAGTTTTCTTAACACCAAACCCCATTCTGGAACTCGCAGATTGCTGCAACGTAGACGTAATAAACGGTGCTGTTGGTTTGCTAGAAGTTGGACGATTTTCACAGGATGAGACTTTATAAGTTGCGATTTGTAAGGCTGATGTTGCAGCCATGACTTCCACTTCACTCACCGGTTTGAATACTTCACCATTTTTCTGAACGACCATTAAACGAAGTGAGTTTTTGCTCTCCGTTATTGTATCGGCGTGAATATCCCAATACTCTTGCGAGATAAACGTCTTAATTTCATGTTCACGTTCAACCAGTAACTTCACAGCGACGGATTGAACACGTCCAGCAGACAAACCACGGGCTACTTTCTTCCATAATAGTGGTGAAACCATGAAACCCATCACACGGTCTAGGAAGCGACGTGTCTGCTGAGCGTTCACGCCATTCATGTTCAACTCACTAGGAGTTTGGAATGCTTTTTGTATAGCATTTTTAGTTATTTCGTTAAACACTACGCGTTTGAAGCGTTTTGCATCACCACCAATAATTTCCCGTAAGTGCCAAGCTATAGCTTCTCCCTCACGATCTAAATCCGTTGCAAGATATATAACATCCACTTTTTTCGCTAGCTCTCGGAGTTCAGATACGACCTTTTCTTTACCTGGCAATATCTGATAGTCAGCTTTCCAATCACAAAAAGGATTGATACCCATCTTGTTAATCAGCAAATTTCTTTCTCTTTCATTTTTTACACACTTTTTTTCTGCTGCATTCAACCGTCTGGTCAAACTAGGTACGACTTTTTTTCTCCCATGAGCTGAGCTGATAGGCAAATCTCGAACATGCCCCACACTCGATTTAACGATAAACTCTTTGCCCAGATATTTATTAATCGTTTTTGCCTTCGCTGGGGATTCCACAATAACGAGAGATTTACCCATAGTGACCAATACGCCCTCGCGTCTAAAATTTAATCTATTGATTTAAATCGTATGATTTTGCATGCGACACTCCAACACTATTTATAATATTGAGCGACTAGATCTAAATATCAACCAGTTTTTCCTAGATCCCCAATTGTTTGCAGCTTCTAAATTGTTCTTTATATAACCAATAAACCGCACTTATCAGAGGACACCCATAATTCCATTATACAAAAAAGATAATTATTACCATTCACGGGTGTCTATTTACTATCTTGCCATGAATATTTTCCGCATTAGATCACAATCATGCCAGTATAATACTCATTATATTGCCTTTTATAACCAAAATAACCTAAAAATGCAGGCTCTGGCGAGTATTCCTTATGACATGGTCGATATTATTAGTAAACTGACCCTCACTACCTACTATAGGGGAATCTGGACGTAAAGTTTGTTGTTAAATCTCTGTGGAATAAACTAACTAACCTAAGATGCGTATTAAGATTATATGCAGTTTATGAAAAAATGGATAATTCTCTCTTAACTTACAGAAAAAATGAACAATATTTGCACTGTCGAGGGTGGTTCATTCGCTAACAACTATATAATACAATATCCGAACAGTTAAGCGAGCCAATAATATTCAGGCAGCTGCGACTTCCTGTAGTTGCAAATGCGTTGTCTTGTCCCGAGATCATCTATCCATAGGTGATTATTGTCGCTTGCGTTAAATGGACGGCGTCAATGAATAAAAGGGTTTCATTATTGGTGCAACAGGCTTTGATCTAAATCATAGTGACAGATAAAAGCCCGTTGTTTTTCTACATGAAATCTGCAAGGAGGCACTTTATAACTGAAGCCATCGTAATAGAACCATTTCTCCCTGCCCGTAATTGTACATTACACGCCAAATTTCCGTTTAACATACACGACACCTTAAAAAGGTGTAGAGGATAAATAAAATCGCTGACATGTTCGATGCGTACCATTGCTACGGTGGTTGAAAGGTGGCTGTTTAAATCCCCATTTTTAGACTGTCCATAGCTTTTGAGGTGGAGGAGGACGGTTGTTCCATAGATTCGGAGAGCTTGATTAAGCATCAAAGCAAATTAACTTTCTGATGAAAGTTGTCCTGATTTTATTTTGATACGGGCGGTAACTCACCTATGACGCATTCTATCATGCTGGGTTTCGAGTATCTATTTTTGCTTTTTGATCAAAATTACTGTCATAGTGTATAGCTTGATCCTCCTTTTTATTAAAAATCAAGCATCTTCAATGATTATGGGTGTAGCTCTTACAATGCTGTGGTTCTCACAATTATAAATTTGTGAGCGTTTTCTTCTTTCAGTTCCTTGAAGATAACCTCAATCAACCAAAAATCCATATAAGCGTAGCTTTTTCGAATTAAGTGATTTTAAGGTACGGTTTTTTGGTTAGAACGTATAAGCAATGAATCCAGTAATAAGGTTGACCATAAACCTCACCCAACTTTGGTGCCTAAAATGCTTGATTTTGGGTATATTGCTTAGTTGATCAAAGACTGTCAAAATGATATATTTTTGTCTCAACATAAGACGGTTCCAAAGCTTCATCACCTTTAGTTTCATGTTCTTCCCTGTATTCGTGATAAGACTACACCATTTCGTGGTGTAGAATTTTTTAAGAGGGCTAGATATATGCCCTTCTATCTCTAATAGAGTAATCCCAAAGATTATCGGCCGTATCAGACACTGATTTTCTGATATCAATATTGGTTGTTGTCACCTTTACCGAAATAATACCACCTTGGTCGTTGATGATAAGGTGAAGTTTAACACTATAGAACTAGCCCATCATCCCTTTACCTAGTTTAACCACCCCTCAAACAAGCGATACCGTAGCATATGTAAATTGTGATAAACCTGTAACTTGATAGAATCAACGAACGTGATACCAGTAGGTTTGATTAGGAGGGAGTCAGATAAGAAGAAAGAAAGGGGAGCAAAACTTTTTGCATCAAGTTAAGCATCCGTGTATAGCTGACTCAACCAAGGAATTTACCTGTTAAGTGACAGGTAGACAAATTAAATGTACTACATCTTAAAATAACGAAATCCCGATTGATAAAAAAATATAATAATTGTCATGACTTCACCGATTGAAAAGCGATAGGCTCGATTTTTTGTTTTGAAATTTGAAATCCGATGTTTTTTATAAGCAGGAAGGAGAACTTGACAGAAATCAGCAATATCGGTGAAAACAGCATCCGAATTATGCATGCTAAAGTCCATTTACGACTGATGATTTGATCCAAACGATTAGGTAGTGATTCAGGCATTTAGTTCATTTCTTATGCGCAGTTCAGCTTAAATCATCACAACCTGCGTTGTTTTCCATATATCTGAACTAATCTCAATTCCTCCGATCAGATTATCATGGAATTAAGCGAGCGGTTATAATGGGAAAGACCCAGCACAAAATTAGCAATCTGTAAATAATATAATCAAGCATTAGTAAACCGTGGCTCAGTGACTTTTTGGATAAACTCTCTGCTATTAAGGCATAGCATTGTCTAAAGCATAACGGTAATCATGGCCGTGAGTTTATATTCTCGGATATCGAGATTAAAACGGCACTGATGATGAAAGGTCTTTTTAGGCTCCAACCTCGTGGATTAGAAGGTTTTCTCAATTCTGTTTTTACGTTGATGAATGTCCCGCTGAAATACCCGACATACACCCTGCATTAGTAATCGGTCTAAGACCGTAAAAATTAAGTAACGTTTGCCGAATCGAGGAACGGTCACCGACGTCGTTATTGATACCACAGACCTAAAAGTATACGACCAAGGTGAATGGAAAACGCGTAAACACGGTAAGGATAAGTGGCGTATCTGGCGCAAACTTCATCTCGCGGTTGATGTGTCTACTTATTAGGTTATTGCTGCAGAAGTTAGCTTAGTTTTTATGAGTGACAATGAGGTTTTACCTATATTACTTAACCTATGATGATGAAAGATACAGCAAGTTAGTGCTAATCGAGCCTATGACACAAGAGCGTGTCACCGTGTACTGAAAAACAAAGGAATAACGCCCTGTATTCCACCTCTAAGCAACACAGGATTTTGGGAGGAAAGGCATCCAAAAAAGGAAGCTATAAAGGCGTTGAAAGAGAACAAACTGGCGGAATGAAAAAGGACAGGGGTTATCACAAACTCTCATTAACAGAGACAGCAATGTTTCGCTATAAACAGTTGCTCAGCCCTAAACTCACTCTTCGTAATTACAATGATCAAGTTGGTGAAGCGCTGGCAAATGTGAAAGCGATGAATAAAGTTATAAGATCCGGTATTCCTGTTCACCATCGGATAAATTAAGACTGTAAAAAAGATTAGAAGCAGTGCTTTATAGGCCTGATTTAATCAACAACTCCTATTTAAACGGTTAAACAATTGGGCGCTGACCTCGGAGAATCCATTTCAACAGCAAACGATCGGTTGCTTCAGCCACAGAACCTGCTAACTTTTCAGAAAGCTTCCTCCGTTGCACATAACGGACGCCTAAAACATCCCTTTCTTTCACTGCAGAAACCAGATAATCATCACTGGTCCCTATACAGTCAATCAATCCTAGTGGCAATGCCTGATTACCAAACCAATGCTCGCCTGTTGATACTTTTTCTAAGTTCAGTAAAGGTCGATGATTTACGATAAAATTCTTGAAAAGAATATGGGTTTCATCCAGTTCACTGACAAATTTTTCACGGGCTTTGTCAGTGTTTTCTCCGAACATTGTTAATGTGCGTTTGAACTCACCTGCCGTCAACTGTTCAAATTCAACATTATGTTTTTTAAGTAACTTATTGAAGTTTGGGAACTGTGCAATCACACCAATTGAACCAACAACAGCAAATGGAGCAGCAATAATTTTATCAGCAACACATGCCATCATATAACCACCACTAGCTGCCACTTTATCCACCGAAACGGTCAATAAAATTTTTGCTTGTTTGATACGATTAAGTTGAGAAGATGCAAGGCCGTAGGCATGTACCATTCCACCGCCACTTTCAAGGCGAAGCATGACCTCATCACCGTCTTTCGCAACCGCCAGAATCGCGGTTATTTCTTCACGTAATGACATTACTTCTCGAGCATCAATACTTCCTTTAAAATCGATCACGAACAGGTGCGGTTTGCGGTTTGATTCCAGCACTTCAATTTCAACATGCCTTTTTAATTTATTTTTAGTTTCTTTTTCTTTTGATTTTTTAGACTTTTTTTCTTCTTTATCAAAAGCTTTCAGTGTTATCTCATCATAAAGGTGAGATTCCATCACGTGGATAAGGTCTCTGTGCTTATCCGTCAGGTTGATGATTTCCAATTTTCCTTTCTGATCCTGTTTACCCCCTGCACTTTTTACAATCAATAGAACAGCGATCACTGTAACGGCAAAAGTCAGTATTTTGGCCAGAAATAGACCATAATCAAGCAAGAATTCCAAACTATATTCCTCTATATCAAATAACATACCCTGTTATTCTACTACTACTCATCATCTCACTACTAGTTGACACTGATAATTACCACTAATCTATCTCGGCAGTTCCATCGGAAAAATTCTAATTTATTAGTATAGCTCGGTGTTTTTTGTCTTGCTAATTAGCATTATCTAACCAAAGGAGTGAGCAATACAATTAACTGGCATGAATGCCGTTTATATACCAGTAATCATCCAAAATACTTGATTCTAGTCAGAATCAGGGTCAAGTAGCGAGCTATGAAAGTGACTTGGCAAAGGAAGCGAAAACCAACACTTAAAACCGAACAAAGTGCAACACGTAATGGTAGAATTCGATCCCGAGTAGAAGAGATACTGCTCGGATTAGAAGATTAGAATATTGTGATGGTGATGGTTTATTAAGCTCTTCGTAGCCATAAAATAACCGTCCTTCCCCACCTAAAACAATGAATAGTTTAAGCCTAAATTCCCTGAGTTCAGATCATAACTGTAACAGTTATGATCTAGCGTAGAAGGGGAAGGTTCTGTATTCAATAGATTTTTCTTCGTGTAAAATATCTGCTTTTACATGGTAATTATCATAGCTACCGTTGACGTTAAATGTCGTTTTTTCCCGCAAACAAAAACGGTTAAAAAGTAAGATATCTACCTTGGTGGATACCAACTCTATCGTTGCCAAGCATGTTGCCGAACCTTCCAGCTTGGATATACATACAGGGTTTATCAGGCGGGGATAAAAGAAAAATTGTTGAACTTACTATGAATAATTCAGGTATTCGTAACTCCTTTCGAGTGCTACACATCAGCATTGATATCAGTTATACGAGTTTTAAAAAATTTACACCACACCGTGTAACCACATTCCCTCTTGATGTACTAGAAGTCATGCTTATCTGAAAATGTAGATGAGCAATGGTCTTTCGTAGGTAAGAAAAACACCCTAGCCGACGTTGGTAAGCTTGGGAGCTTAGATTGAAAAAATCATTGCTCACGCATACTGGTGTCGTAGAAGAAAGACATTCCATTTACTTTTAAATCAGTTATCCATATTCAATTTTTCATTTTAGTGCACTATGCACTGAAAGGTTTCAATGTGTAAGATATCTCTTCCCGAGAATAAACACTTTATTGGCAAGCTCTATACACAAAACATTAAGAGGGAAAATTCAACCCTCCGTATACGCTTTAAACGACTCAACCAGAAAACGATCAGATACTCAAAATCAACGGAAATTCACGACAAAGTGACCGGTACATTCATTAAACGGGAGTATTTCCTTTAAACCATAAAAAACTATTGAATAACCTCAGATCTGCATAAACGCTTGCTTATCAAGCCGAATTATCTTGATACGCGGCTTCTTTAGTTGAAATGAATACGCGATGAGCCCTACCACCAAGTTGACCATAAAGCTAATACAACTACGGTGCCGAGAATGCTCGATTTGGGAGATATTGTTTAGTTGGTCAAAAATGGGTTGAATAATAAATCATTTCCGAAGCATCAGGCAGTCCGATAGTTTCATCACTGTGACCGAGATAATGCCCCTTTAGTCATTGATAATGAGGTGTAATTTTAAGCCGAAAAACCACCCCATTATTCCTTTTCCTCGCTTCGCGGTACCTTTAAAAACCTGATATCTGAGAATGTATAGGTTATGACAAACCTGTAGCTCAGACGAATCAACGAAGGCAATCCCTATTGGCTTTGCTTGACGGTGAGTGAGGGAAGAGCTAAAGAGGAGCCAGAATACCTTGCATGAGCATTCGCGTGTATCTGAATAATTCAGGAAATTCGTTGGTGGGGTAGCGGAAAACAAAGTAGATATAATAGGTTTTAAAGTCTCGATATCCAGATTGATGGAAAGCTAGCACTATCGTCATCACTTCAATAACTGAGAGGCGAGAAGGTTTATATTTTGGATACCGGAAAAAATTAGGCGTTTTTCCTATTCAGGGAAGAAAATCTAGCATAAATCGTCGACATTGATGAAAACGGCGTCTAAGTTATTCATGCCAAAGTCCTTATGCAATCGATAGTTTTTTTTAAACGACTAGAGCGCGATTTGGCTATTTAGTTCATTTCTTATGCGTATCTTAGGCTATTTTCAGTAGTAGACAACTGGCTTGCAAGTTATACTGACGAACCATTCAACCTATTGAATACATAACCAGACGATGGAAGGGTTCTATGGCTTTAAATCTTACTTTACCATCAACGACCAAGGAATATAATTTAGGTAAAGATAACAACAACCAATGTTGATGGCAAAAACCCGTACCTGATATGGCCAGATAGTCTCTGGGGATTGCTCTATGGAAATAGAGGGCATATCTCGGGTTACCTTGAAAAAACAACGCGCCAAGAAAGGGGTTAGTTTCACCACGAATACACAGAAGCACATGAAACCAAAGGTGATGAAGTTTTGGGATCATCTTATTATTAAAAAAACAATTTATCATCGAATCAGCCTTTGAACAATTAAATTGTTATGTTTCAAAATAGAGTATTTTCGGCACCGAAGTGATGGAAGATTTATGGGCAACCTTATTGCTGGATTCATTGTTTATATGTTCCCACGAAAAAAGCAGCATTAAGATCACTCGATTTTAAAAAGCCACGCTTATACAGATCTTAGGTTAGTTATAGGTGCCACATTTATCCTCAATATCTAGCTTTACTGTCTACCTAATTACAATCTGTATCTAAATCCTAATAGAAAAGCTTTGTAAATTGATGAATCAAAGGTTAATGAACAACGTTTACCTTAAAAAATAAGATGTTAAATAGACCATTAACCAATGTTTCACTGCAAGTTTTTCAGATATTGCAGACTCTTTGACATTTAGAATAAACGATAAAATAGAGCTACTCAAACCTACATCCTCAAGTGCTTTTGGTATATAAGGGATATTATAACGTGGAGTATCAAGTAACAACCGATGCATTAAACGGAAAAGTTATTTTAGTTACAGGAGCAGGTGAAGGTATAGGGCGACAAACCGCACTTAGTTACGCTCAACATGGTGCAACTGTTATATTGCTAGGACGAACAGTATACAAACTCAAACACGTGTATGATGAAATAGAAGCCACTGGCGGTAGGAAACCGACAATTATTCCGTTAGATCTACTTCGAGCCACCCGTCAACATTACTTGGCTATGGTAAATATCATTGAGCGTCAATTTAACCATATTGACGGGGTTCTTCACAACGCAAGTCTTTTAGGTGTATTATGCCCATTCGATCAGATCGAAGAAAAATCCTATGATGAGATCATGGAGGTTAATGTAAAAGCCCCTTTCATGATGACACAAGCCTTGCTGCCTATACTGCACAAATCTAATGATGGGCGCATCGTGTTTACGTCTTCTTCTGTTGGTCATACTGGGCGCGCTTTCTGGGGCACCTATGCAATATCAAAGTTCGCAACTGAAGGTATGATGCAAGTACTTGCTGATGAGCTTAGAAATACGAAAGTAAAGGTGAATGCAATCAACCCAGGGGGTACGCGCACTAAAATGCGCGCATCGGCATTTCCTGCAGAAAATATAAATAACCTCAGAACACCAGCAGATATCATGCCACTGTATCTTTATCTGATGGCTCCAGAAGGGATAGCAGTCAATGGTCAATGCATTGACGCCCAACAGAGATAAACTTACCTATATAAATCTCCGCACTTCACACAGAGCCAGTCTGTACTGGCTTTTTTCATGTTGATCCCAAACGAGTACGTGATTTGTTTGGAACCCTATGACGAGAGAGAAATTTCTCGGAACGATTTTTCCCTGTGTTACCCAGACAGTCATTACAGAACTTATCCTCCGACTTACCTGCAGAACTAAGTATCCCACCACCACGGAAAGGTTTACGCGTTTTGTTTAATTCAACACGCTCTTCATGGCGACGAACAGCATGACGTATTTTCTGTCGACGTGCTTTACGTTTTATAATTTCTGGAGACATCATGGTTACACGTTCTGGGCAGAGTTCAACCAATTTTCGCAAATAGTTCACATCATCCAGTTCAAGCTCCATCCAGCCACCACGAGGCAGTTCTTTGTTTAGATAAAGGTTACCATAACGTACACGCTTCAAACGGCTTACCACAGTAATACCTTGTGTTTTCCACAAACGGCGAACTTCACGGTTACGCCCTTCAGTGATCACCACATAAAAGGTGCGGTTCATACCTTCACCACCAGCATAAACGATGTCTTCAAAACGGGCTGGTCCGTCTTCAAGATCTACGCCTCTAACCATATTTTTAATCATTTCCTCATTCACTTCACCAAAGACTCGCACCATATATTCACGTTCTATTTGGCGACTTGGGTGCATCAGGCGGTTAGCCAACTCCCCATCGGTTGTGAATAGCATGAGACCAGATGTATTGGCATCCAAACGGCCTATACCTACCCAGCGAGTACCGTTAATACGAGGAAGGCGATCAAATACGGTACGACGGCCTTTTGGGTCACTGCGTGTACACAATTCTCCTTCAGGTTTATTATACGCTAGTACGCGACAGACAACATTAGAAGCGTTGGTAACTTGCACGGAATACCCATCTACACGGATATTCACATTGGTATTATCTAGCCGATCGCCCAACTTAACTACTGTACCATTAATGCTGACACGCCCAGCCTGTATCAGGATTTCGATCTCACGCCGAGAACCAATACCTGAACGGGCTAGAACTTTTTGTAATTTTTCGCTCATTAAAACATTACCCTACTGTCGTATTAATATGTGTAGATGTCAGAAAAAATAATCCTCAAATAGGAATTTGGATCAATATCGTATTATGCCAAATTTGATTTAAACAAACCATGCATTTTCACCTACCTTAGAGTCCATTCAAAGGGTACAGTATCACCTATACCACGACGGATAATTTCAGGCGTTTTTTTGCTAAAATCAATAACGGTAGTAGGTTGTTCACCAAGATAGCCACCGTTCAAAATAACATCGACGGCATACTCAAGCTGATCACGAATCATTTCTGGATCGGACTCAGTATAATCATTGCAGGGCAAGATAAGGGAAGTTGACATCAAGGGTTCACTAAGTAATTCCAATAAACCCAATGCGATACGATTATCTGGTACACGTATACCGATAGTCATACGCTTTGGATTCATCAAACGACGGGGCACTTCTTTGGTAGCCTTTAAGATGAAAGTGTAGGGTCCTGGTGTGTGATTCCTAATCAGACGGTATGCTGTGTCATCAACACGTGCATAAACTGAGAGCTCTGATAAATCACGGCATAAGAGTGTGAAATTATGCTTGTCATTCAAACGACGAATGCGACAAATTCTCTCTAACGCTTGTTTATTTTCCAACTGACAACCGAGTGCATATCCGGAATCTGTTGGGTAAACGATAACACCTCCATCTCGAATAATGGCAACCGCCTGAGTCATCAAGCGAATTTGCGGATTTTCAGGATGAACGTTAAAAAATTGGCTCACTTTTATTCCTCCGAGTTTATCTCTGCCCCTTTAATCACAGGATAATAACCAGTTTTCCACATCCCATAATAACCGTTATCAAATAAAGACTGTATCCTAGTCCTAAGCAAATCAATGGATAATGAAAATTAGAGCCCTGAGAAACAAATAGCTCATAGTAAATTGCATCGTCTACAAATTACGATACAAGATAACATCTTGTTATTAAAGAAAAGAGCATACCATCGTACCAGTTCCTCTAAACGACTCTTGTAAAGGTTTTATCCATTTATCCCTGAGTTTATAACGTCCAACATATGTTAACTACAGATCTCCCACCAAATTTATTTATAACCTCAACTGCTCCTGAGATGGAATACCAATTTAGTGGTACATAACCTGAATTTTTTAAGAACACGCCCTCCGTCATCTAAAATGCACAGGTGTTATATCTTAAACCAACATCAAATACTCTAAAGACACATCGTTAGGAGAGCTATACTTAGGACTCGCTCTACCACATGTATTGAGGATGTGTTCTATCTCGGCAATTTCCTCATTACTGACTTCTTTGAAGTTAGTTCCCTTGAGCATTGTAATTAATCTGAGCTGCGCATAAGAAATGAACTAAATTCCCAATTTGCGATCTGATTGTTTAAAAAAACTATTACCTGCATAAGGACTTGGGTAAAAATAACTTAGACGCTGTTTCCATCGATGTCGAAGATTTCTGCCAGACTTTCCTCCCTACATGGAAAAAGTACCTCATTTCTTCCGGTGTCAAAGAAAGAAGCAAGCCTTCTCATCTCTCAGTTAGCAAAGTGATGACGATAGTGATATCTTTCCATCAATCTTGGTATCTAGACTTCAAAACCTATTACATCCACTTTGTTTATCGCTACCTCACCAACGAATTTCCTGAGTTAGTCAGCTACACGCGAATGCTCAAGCTCATGCAAGGTATTTTAGCTCTGCTTTACTCTTACCTCACTCACCGTCAAGCAAAGCCGATAGGGATTGCCTTCGTTGATTCGTCCAAGTTACAAGTTTGTCACACCTCTGCATACTTAGATATCAGATTTTAAAGGTACTGAGAAGCGAGGAAAAGGAACGATGGGGTAGTGTACAATGACCATTTGCCTGAGCGTCCCCTACAAACTGAGTTCGGCGACATTACCGTCAAAGTCTCAAAGATTTGAGATAAAACAGGGAGCAGGATCAAGTTTAACAGCACACTGATTCCGCCTTATCTCAAGCGAGCCAAAAACATAGAAGAGCTTATCCTTTGGTTTTATTTGCGGGGGATCTCCACGGGCGATATGCAGCCAACCCTAGAAGCGCCCTTAGGTAAGCAAGCCAAGAAGTTGTCAGCAAACAATGTTTCTCGACTCAAGCAGCAATGGGAAGCAGAATGCAACCAGTGGCGTCAGCGCGCCCTAAGTAAATAGCGGTATGTCTACATTTAGGCCGATGGTATTTACTGCAAAGTTTGAATGGATGACAATCTTTGCCTGCTTGTTGTCATAGGTGTCGATGATACCTGCCACAAGGAAATGCTAGCCGTTGTCGATGGGTACAAGGAGTCAGAGGTCAGTTTGAAACACGATAGGGTGCTAAATATCCAAAAGCTGCGGAGTGCCTGACCAAAGATAAAGTAGAAATGCTGGCATTTTACGATTTCCCAGCCGAGCACTGAACATATATCCGAACAACAAACCCAATTGAATCAATGTTTGCAACGGTGAGACGAAATACTGAGATTAACAGGCGTAGCCTGCGAGGCTTTAAATTACTCTCGGATATCATCAAAGGAAAGAAATTCAGAAATGGCATTCGTGAAACAAACATCAATCATCAGGATACTGCTCTGGAAGCTGTATACCAGATTTGACCATAGCTCAATGATAGAAAACCAGTATCGGAAATGGCTAACGAGCTTTTGGTGGATTTCTACGGAAACAAAGGTTATGTATCTGATCCATTGGGTCGGGAACTTGCAGACAAGAGAGTGAAACTGATAACGGGTATGAAAAAACATGAACTCCAAAGTGGGAAACTCTAGAACTGCCCGATACTCCAGAAACGATTTATTATTGAAACCGTTTTGACTAACTAAAAGACATATCCCAAATCAAACATTCTCGGCACCATAATTATATTAGTTTTATGGCTAACTTGCTGGCAGGACTCATCGCGTATTCATTTCAGCCAAAGAAGCCGAGCTTCAAGATAACTCGGCTTGATAAGCAAGCGCTATTGCAGATCTCAGATTAATTAAATCAGGACTATAACGCACTGATCCCAATTCTTTGACAGTCTTAATTTGTCTGTTGGCAAACAGACATACCTAGTTTTATAACTTTATTCATCGCTTTCACATTTGCCAGTGATTTACCAACTTAATCATTGTAATTACAAAGAATGAGTTCAGGACTGAACAACTGTTCATAGCAAAAGATTTCTGTCTCTGCTAATGAGCCTTTGTGATAACTCCTATCCTTTTCCACTTCTCCAGTTTGTCTCATTTCAACGCCTTCATAGCTTCATTTATAGGCTACCCTTCCTCCCAATATCCCGCGTTGCTTCGAGGTGGAATACTGGGCGTTATTCCTTTGTTCTTCAGTACATGGTGACATGCTCATTTGTCATATACTCCATCAGTACTAACTTGTTGTATCTTTCGTCGTAATTAATTAAGAAATGATAGGTAAAACTTCACTGTCACCCACAGAAAATAGGCTAACTTCTGCAGCAATAACCTCATGAGTAGACACATCAACAGTAAGATGAAGTTTCCGCCAAATACGCCGCTTCTCCTTACCTTGTTTACGCGTTTTCCATTTACCTTCGTCATATATTTTAATGCCTGTAGCATCAATAACGACGTGGGCAACAGCTCCTTGATTCATCAAACGGTACTTAACTTTTAAGTTCTTCGCATGCTTACTAATACAGGTATATGTAGGGAATTTAAGCGGGATATTCATCAACGTAAAAACCGAATTGAGAAACCCTTCAAATCCACGAAGTTGGAGTTTGAAAATATTTTTCACCACCAGTGCCGTTTAAATTTCGGTATCCGAAAATATAAACCTACATCCACGATGACCTTGATGCTTTAGATAATGCCAAGCCTTAATAGTAGAGACGTCTATCCAAAAAGTCACTGATTCACGGTTTACTAATGCTTGATTATATTGTTTCCAGTTGCTGATATTGTGCTTGGCTTTTCCCATCATAACTTCCCGCTTAACTCCATGACGATCTGATCCTAGGAATTGTGATTAGTTCAGATATTTGGGAAAACACACCAATTCTTGTATACTGGTGCAAGTTGATCATCCCTCGGAGTAATGAGTTTATTTATATATAGACAGTCCTCAGTAATTTGTATTATATAGAACCTAGTAGGTTGTACGGTCAACACCGCGAAAACTTCAAGTTAAGATATATATAGGCTCTTTATATCTAGCCAGATTTAAGTAAACTCAAGCATCCTGGCTAAAATAGCCATTTTATGTCTAACAAGGATAAGTATCTGAATGAAACAGATTTTCGACTTTATTCCATTGGTCATCTTCTTCTTCTTCTACAAACTTTATGGCATTTATGTAGGCACAGGTGCACTTATCATCTCCACGATCATGCAAGTAATTGCAACATGGATACTATACAATAAAGTGGAAAAGATGCAGGTAGTTTCTGCGGCACTGTTAGCTGTGTTTGGTGGATTGACACTCTTCTTTCAAAATGACGACTTCATCAAATGGAAAGTTACTATCGTTTATACAATGTTTGCAGGTGGTTTGATTATCTCTCAGTACCTAGGAAAGCCACTTATTAAAAGTATACTTGGCAAAGGGATTTCTCTTCCTAATTCTGTTTGGAATAACATCAACCTCGCTTGGATAGCCTTATTTTCCATATTAGCGGTAGTAAATCTGTACGTTGCCTACACACATCCGTTGGATGTTTGGATTAATTTCAAAGTATTCGGTCTTTTTGCAGTGACACTGTCATATACATTGGCAACAGGCATGTATATCTATAAACACTTATCTAAAAAATGAATCTTATAGGAATACAAGGAAAATAAAATAAAGTTCAAATAATAGTGTCCACATAAGGTCGGAACTTCGATACCGACCATCTTTTTATTTCTCAGAAACAGTAACATGCTGGTACCACTATCAGACGTCGATCATATATTAAATATATCTCCGTACAAGATTCCTAACTTTCACATGGTGACAATAACTGTTAATTAAAGAAGGGTATCTGTAATATTAAATACCAAGGCTGCCACGTTAATAGTCAGGCTGACGATCCTCTACAACTTATTGTACACATAACTTCAGACGCCAATTTAAATTGAGATACTTTTTATGACTGGATCATGCCCTGCTTCAGTTGGATTACGCGGATTTAATCGAATGGATTCACATTACAATCTCAGTAGAGAAAATCGTTATTAAAGAACCTGTTGGTTCCTGAATTTAGCTCTAAAGTGTGACATTCCTCAATCAAACTGCTAATGCCATTTTCTAAAAATAACGGCAAGATGATTAAACTCTAAATAACCTGAACTGCGCATAAGAAATGAACTAAATTCCCAAGTTGCGATCTTATTGTTTAAAAAAACCATTGCCTGCATAAGGACTTGGGTAACAATAACTTAGACGCTGTTTTCATCGATGTCGAAGATTTCTGCCAGACTTTCCTCCCTACATGGAAAAAATACCTCATTTCTTCCGGTGTCAAAGAAAGAAGCAAGCCTTCTCATCTCTTAGTTAGCGAAGTGATGACGATAGTGATATCTTTCCATCAATCTTGGTATCTAGACTTCAAAACCTATTACATCTACTTTGTTTATCGCTACCTCACCAACGAATTTCCTGAATTAGTCAGCTACACGCGAATGCTCAAGCTCATGCAAGGTATTTTGGCTCTGCTTTACTCTTACCTCACTCACCGTCAGGCAAAGCCGATAGAAATCACCTTCGGTGATTTCGTCTATTTATGGTCAAATCTGGTATACAGCTTCCAGAGCAGTATCCTGATGATTGACGTTTGTTTCACGAATGCCATTTCTAAATTTCTCTCCTTTGATGATATCCGAGAGTAATTTAAAGCCTCGCAGGCTACGCCTGTTAATCTCAGTATTTCGTATCAGTTTGCAGGCCATTGCCAGTGTCGTTTTTCAGTTTCCACAATTCTTAGTTTTATTCGTTCTTCGTCTCACCGTTGCAAACATTGATTCAATTGGGTTTGTTGTTCAAATATATGTCCAGTGCTCGGCTGGGAAATCGTAAAATGCCAGCATTTCTACTTTATCTTTGGTCAGGCACTCCGCAGCTTTGGGATATTTAGCACCCTATCGTGTTTTAAACTGTCCGAAGGCTTTCTGTGCCTCTTGTTGTGTTTCCATTATCCAAATATCGTGAAGCGTTTTTTCATTCTTAGTTGAACAGATTTTAGAACTTTGTTTAATACATTGGCTGTTTTGTGTACCCAGCAGCACTGATGATGCTGGCGTTGGACAATGCTTTGTCACTGCATTCCAAAAACAGAGAGCGCCATCACCAATGGCGCGTTCAGGAGCGATACTGATATCTTGGGACGTTAGCTGTGACAGAACTCGAAACCAACTGACCTCTGACTCCCTGTACCCATCGACAACGGCTAGCATTTCCTTGCGGCAGGTATCATCGACACCTATAACAACAAGCAGGCAAAGATTGTCATCCATTCAAACTTTGCAGTAAATACCATCGACCTAAATGTAGACATACCGCCATTTACTTAGGTCGCGCTTACGCCACTGGTTGCATTCTGCTTCCCATTGCTGCTTGAGTCGAGAAACATTGTTTACTGACAACTTCTTAGCTTGCTTACCTAAGGGCGCTTCTAGGGTTGGCTGCATATCGCCCGTGGAGATCCCCCGCAAATAAAACCAAAGGATAAGCTCTTCTATGTTTTTGGCTCGCTTGAGATAAGGCGGAATCAGTGTGCTGTTAAACTTGATCCTGCTCCCTGTTTTATCTCAAATCTTTGGGACTTTGACGGTAATGTCGCCGACCTCAGTTTGTAGGTGACGCTCAGGCAAATGGTCATTGTACACTACCCCATCGTTCCTTTTCCTCGCTTCTCAGTACCTTCAAAATCTGATATCTAAGTATGCAGAGGTGTGACAAACTTGTAACTTGGACGAATCAACGAAGGCAATCCCTATCGGCTTTGCTTGACGGTGAGTGAGGTAAGAGTAAAGCAGAGCTAAAATACCTTGCATGAGCTTGAGCAATCGCGTGTAGCTGACTAACTCAGGAAATTCGTTGGTGAGGTAGCGATAAACAAAGTGGATGTAATAGGTTTTGAAGTCTAGATACCAAGATTGATGGAAAGATATCACTATCGTCATCACTTCGCTAACTGAGAGATGAGAAGGCTTGCTTCTTTCTTTGACACCGGAAGAAATGAGGTATTTTTTCCATGTAGGGAGGAAAGTCTGGCAGAAATCTTCGATTTCGATGAAAACAGCGTCTAAGTTATTTTTACCCAAGTCCTTATGCAGGTAATAGTTTTTTTAAACAATCAGATCGCAAATTGGGAATTTAGTTCATTTCTTATGCGCAGATCAGATTAATTACAATGCTCAAGTTAGTGAAGCGCTGGCAAATATAAGAACGATAAACAAAGTTATAAGACTCGGTATACCTGTTCGCCAGCAGAGAAATTAAGATTGTAATAAATATTAAGATCAGTGTGTTATAGGCTTGATTTAATCAACAGCGTCATTTATAACTCTTGAACCAACCTCCTCACAAGATCTAAATCTTCAAGCGTATCAACACCTTTTGGCGGTACTTCTATCGCCATATCTACATGAATTTTTTCACCATACCACAATACACGAAGCTGCTCTAAACACTCAATATACTCAATTGGGCTTGGTAACCAATTAATGTATGCCTTGATAAAGCCAGCTCTATAAGCATAAATACCAATGTGTCGCTTCAAATTAGAGTAGCTTTCCATGGAAATTTTAGCGAAATTATTACAGTTCCATGGGATGGTCGCACGACTAAAATACATCGCATAACCATCTTTATCTGTCACCACTTTCACGACATTAGGATTAAACACCTCGTCGACATGATCAATATTCACGGCAAGTGTCGCCATTGGTGCAACAAAGGTCGTAAGATTTTTAACAACCTGACGAATTACACTCAGTGGAATTAATGGCTCA
The DNA here is from genome assembly GCF_002464935.1 of Candidatus Enterovibrio escicola. Classification (GTDB taxonomy): domain Bacteria; phylum Pseudomonadota; class Gammaproteobacteria; order Enterobacterales; family Vibrionaceae; genus Enterovibrio; species Enterovibrio escicola. The sequence goes on along the minus strand of NZ_NBYY01000013.1, from coordinate 68,337 downwards.
TCACCCTGAACATTGACGATTATTTCGTCGGATGCAATCCTGTACTTTTCTACCACTTCTGACAAACGTTCAGTGCCAGATTGGTGATCCTTGCTGGTCAAACATACTTCACAACCGAAAGAGTCAACTGCATCAAATATGCGACGATCATCCGTCGCAACAATCACTCTTTCTGCACCAGATTTGACTGATTGTTCGTAAACCCACTGCACCATAGGTTTGCCAGCAATATCCATCAGTGGTTTTGCAGGCAAACGGGTAGAAGCATAGCGAGCAGGGATAACGACTATGAATTTCTTCATTTTACTTCTTCAGAAGTTAATTCACGTGCTTCCGTTGTCAACATTACTGGAATGCTATCACGGATAGGATACGCTAATCGATCAAATTTACAAACTAACTCATTGTTATCTTTATTATAGTTCAATTTTCCCTTACAGGAAGGGCACGCCACAATTTCAAGCAATCTGTGATCCATATATATACCTCAACTTCTTAATAGTCTTCATTATTTTAGCGGTGTCGTCTTTGTTAATGTTTACATCAACCGGAAGATACCACCAATTATCAATATCTGGGTTATGTCGCAACATATCTCGGCACTTAACAGCATCTTTTTCTGTCATTACTAGATGACGCCCTTTGTTTGCCAGTACAGTCAACTGGTCAAATTTAAAGTCTTTATGATCAGCGAACGGTTCGCAATGCTGTGGGATGAGATCAATCGACATTAACGTATCAAAAAAACGCTGTGGGTGGCCAATACCTGCCATAGCGATAACTTGTTCAAGAGAGTTAGCACTAACTCTATCTCCAGTTCTTATGTTTACAAGTTCTCTCGGTGTCAATGACATGGCTATTTCGCCTTGGTGCGGTTTTCCACCATTACAAATGACAAAATCTACACTACTGAGACGATCAGTTTGTTCTCTGAGGGGACCAAATGGCACGTATTGTTCGTTACCAAAACGCCGTTTTCCATCCACAATCACCAATTCGACATCTCGATATAGTTTATAATGCTGAAGGCCATCATCAGTGATAATAATGTCTACACCAAGAAGCAGTAGTGATTTAATAGCATCACTGCGTACAGAAGAAATCGCCACCGGTGTACCCGTACGCTGGTAAATCAATACAGGCTCATCACCCGCTTCACAGGCTCTACTATTTTTATCCAATACTAAAGGATAACTTTCTGCTTTACCACCATAACCACGTGATACTACACCTGGTGTCATCCCGAGGGCTATCAGTTTCTCAACCAACCAAATCACGACAGGTGTTTTACCATTACCACCGACGGTAATATTACCCACAACAATCACGGGCACAAATGCTCGATACGCGTTATTCTTACCTTTTAGGAATAAATTGCGTCGATGACGCGCAATAGCACCAAACACTTTGCTCAGTGGCCATAATAAGGGCGCACCTAGCCAACCAAGCAAATGATTATCAAACCAAATTTTATCTATCCATCCTTCCACGATTTAATCTCCGAATTGAACGTGATAAAGTTGCGCGTATTCCCCCTCTTTTTCCAGCAGCGTTGTATGAACACCACGCTCAACAATCTTACCTCCGTCCACGACCAGGATTTCATCCGCGTTTTCAATAGTAGAGAGTCTGTGTGCAATAACTAAGACTGTACGGTCTTTCTTCAGTTCATCAAGTGCCGCTTGAATAGCACGTTCAGATTCAGTATCCAATGCCGAAGTTGCTTCATCCAAAATCAAAATAGGCACATTACGCAGCAATGCACGAGCAATGGCAATTCGCTGACGTTGACCACCCGATAAACGCATACCGTTTTCACCGATTATGGTGTCAAAGCCATTTTCCATATTCCTAATGAAGTCAGCCGCGTATGCTAATTCAGCAGCGCGCTCTATCTGTTCTCTGGTGTAACTTTTTTCCACAGCATAAGCAATATTATTGGCAATCGTATCGTTAAATAGGTGCACGTTCTGGGAAACACTTGCAACATGATTCCGGAGGTTACTCAACGTGTAATCTTCAATGCGAATACCATCTATCATGATGGAACCACTGTCGATATCATAAAAACGCGTCAACAAATTAGCAATGGTACTCTTACCCGATCCAGAACGCCCTACAAGAGCCAACGTTTTCCCAGCCGCCAAGTCGAAACTGATTCCATTCAGTGCAGGTTTGTCTTTATTTGGATAAGTAAAGACAACATTACTCACTGTTATATCACCTTTCACGTGATTAACATGGTACACACCATTATCTTTCTCAGTTTCCATTTCCATTAGCTCAAACAAACTGTTACACGCAGCCATACCACGTTGAAATTGTTGCGTAACATTTGTCAATGCTTTCAAGGGACGCATCAAACCAAACATGGCACAAAATACCACAGCAAATGTACCTGCCGTCAATTCAGAACGGATAGTATCCGTATTAGCCAACATCAGGACTGCAACCAATGCCAATGATGCAATAAACTGAATAACGGGATTAGCAATCGCCTGTGCTGACACCAACTTGATTGTTTGTTGGCGCATTTGGTTGCTGACATTTTCAAAACGCGCTTGCTCAACCTGTTGGCCCCCAAAGCTCAATACGACTTTATGTCCTTTTAACATTTGTTCAGCTGAAGCAGTAACTGACCCCATAGTCTCTTGCATGTTTGTTGCTATTTTACGGAAGCGCTTAGACACAAAACCGATACACCCTGCCACAACAGGTGCAATCAACAACAGAATTGCTGAAAGTGACCAACTATAGTAAAACATTAAGATCATCAGACCAATAATAGATGCACCTTCACGCACGAGGCTGACCAATGAACTACTGGTAGCGTTTGCAACTTGTTCAGAGTCATAGGTAATACGAGATAACAACTCACTAGATGATTCTTTATCGAAAAAGCTTACGGGCATTTGCATGAAATGATTGAACATGCGCCGTCGCATGTTCATGACCACGTTACCGGAAACCCAAGATAATCCATAAGTAGAAACAAAACTTGAAATACCACGGAAAAGCATCAAAATTACCAAGTAGAGTGGCATCATTTTCAGAAAATTGCCGGTTACGCTGTCGTAGGTAAATCCTTCATCCAAAAGGGGCTTAATCATGGCAAGCATCAAAATGTCGCTAGCAGCATTTATAATCAGTGCAATGATGGCAACCATCAAGCCAGCTTTATAGTTGGCAATATATGGCCACAGCTTTTTAAAAATTTCAAAGGTAGTTCTGTCTTGGTAATTTGTCATTCGAATTGCTTATATTTCTGCAAGTAGCAAGCATTCTACCCTTTTCTTTTAGGCGATCAAAACATCTTCAGAGGATCAGCTTCAAGCCATTGAGTAATAACCCGACGACCTCTAATCTTTTACTTGCCCCTTCATAAATTAATAGGGATGATCATTCCTTCAGGTTGAGTCATTTTAAGTATGTCCTAAAGGGCAACTTTCCCTTCTTAATGAGTTACGTATATAGCTTTCCAATAATGTGTTTATTTTAGGTAAGAGATAAGACCTCCGTCATCTGAAATGCACAGGTGTTATATCTTAAGCCGCCATTAAATGCTCTAAAAAGCATAGTTAACCTCAGATCTGCATAAGTGCTTACTTATGCAGATCTGAGATTACTTAGCACCCTACCTAAAACATCCGTCTATCTCCTCGTCCCTAATTCATTATTACAGGCAGAGTAGAATGGTAAAGAACACCACAGATAAGCAGATAAGCATTTCTGGAGGGTAAATTATCACGAGTTTTATCGAATCGGCAGTGGTCGCAATACTGATGAAGATATACGGAGGTATTAGAAATGGAGGAAGAGATAGGTTGTGCAATTTAAAGACAAAATGGTTTGTGAATATGGATCTGTACCCACGTATTTTATACCAATAGTTAATTGTTCTTTGCCACGTTCATTAGAACGTATATGGTCAAGTAAAGAGGATTACAGGAGAACGTACCGACGATCATCACGTCAATTCTGCTAGAAAGAGTATTCAAATTCCTTACCGTAAATTTAGACACTTACTACCACTAGATAGATTTAATTTTGTCTGCAAGATGACTAACAGCAAGTGCAAAATAGTGTGAACGGTTCCATTTCATCAAACTCTGATAATTACCATAAACTATGTAGGCTTGACCATTTCTATGGTCAGGTTGAATCAACCACGCATTAATATCAACGTTTGGAAATTTTTTTCTATTCACGGGTTTAATACCTATAGCTTGCCATTCTGCTAGAGATCTTGCCTTTCCCTCACTTAACCCTAGTAAATTAATATCAAGTTTTTTAGGAAGTGTAACTTTTCGTCCCCAAGTGTAATTGTTATCCCAGCCTACGTTATTTAAATAGTTGGCCGAAGACGCAAAAACATCTAGCTCAGAATTCCAAATATCTTTTTTACCATCATTATTTCCATCTGCTGCAAAAGACAAAAACGAGCTGGGCAGAAATTGGCATTGCCCCATAGCACCTGCCCAAGAACCTTTCATCGCGCGCACATCAATATGTCCTTGCTGAAGAATGGTTAAAGCAGAAAATATTTCCGCTCTAAAAAAATCTTCACGACGCCCATCATACGCTAAAGTGGTTAACGCCTCGAGAACATCATAATTACCGATTAAAGCACCAAAGTTACTTTCTATTCCCCAAAGGGAAACTAAAAAACGCGGTTGTACACCATAATGATCTCCAATACGTTTGAGACCATTATAATGTTCAGCGTAAAGACGTCGCGCTTTTTTAACTTTCCAATCAGGTACCGCAAGAGAAATATATTCATTAAGTGTCAGTCGCATTTCAGGTTGATTACGGTCAGCTTTTACTGCTTTTTCTCGATGACGAATCCCATTAAAAGCCTTGTCAATTAAAGAAATATCAATGCCTTTATTAATTCCCTCTTGCTTAAGACTGGCGACGTAACCTTTGAAACTTGGCTTTTCTGCCATCACAGGCGTAGAAACAGTCCATACAATCCCAGTGATAATGCCTATTAATCCTATACGCATAGAAATCCTTTATAGTTTAGTGTGTTATACTTTAAGATTCATACCTTAATATGTAGTTCCTCGTATCTGTCGGGAGAGGAAGTTGCAGGAAGAATCCATCGGTTTTTAGACTTCTACGTACTTTCTCAATATCGACCCTCCCCAATCTTACTCTCTTTCCTACATCTAGCATCATGACGAAGATAGGATTTCCGAAAGTTGTTAATAATTGTATAGGGACATCTGAAAAATCATCCTTTCGCTTAATATAAAGATAGGTCAAAGCTTTTGTACTACTCTTATGAATCGCGCACTCCATATCATACCTCTTCTCGTCATACCTATAGGTTCGTCATCATAATACTTTGATTATTTCAATAATAAATTGGAGCAATATAATTTGAGGAACGTCACTAAATTTGCAATAAAATTACCATAATCTATGTTGACTCTTGCCCCTACGTTTTCAAGAATATATTATGTTCAAAGATGTCATATAATATATATATGCTACTTTATTATTTAGAAGCTTCGGATATCGTATTAATTATAATACTCAGAAAACACTAGTATTTATAAACATCGTGACGCAATTTAAATAAATTCTACTGCTATGCTATTTTTTCCAGATGATAACATTAGCAGTGGTTAACTACGCTCACATAAGCCGTTCCCAGTTGGACAACTCACAATGATAAGAAATGCTGAACTCAAAGGCAGTTCCTTTACACTATCGGTGCTTCATTTATTCGACGATGATCTTCTTGGCGCCATGCGCACGTTGTCTGAAAAGATTAACCAAGCCCCTGCATTTTTCGATAGTGCACCCGTTGTGATCGATATTTCGCGTTTACATAAAAAACCCGACTTTAGCATGTTAAAAACTATCATTGCTCAAACCGGTGTGCTCGTTGTAGGAATAACTGGATGTAAGCAAAATGATATTCGCAAGGCCGCAAAAGAAGCCGGCTTAGCCATCATGAGCCCAGCAAATCAAAATCGTGTTAACGATCCTATTCAAACCCATACGAAAATAATAACCACTCCAATCCGATCAGGCCAGCAAGTTTATGCTAAGAATGCAGACTTGGTTATCTTGAATCATGTAAGTGCGGGTGCTGAAGTTATCGCAGATGGAAGTATTCACATTTATGGTGTACTTCGTGGTCGCGCTATCGCGGGTGCCAACGGACGAAGGGACACCCATATTTTCTGCCTGAACTTGCAATCTGAACTACTTTCTATCGCTGGGACATATTGGCTCAGTGAAACCATTCCAGATATATATGCAGCAAAATCAGTAAGAATTTCACTTCTAAATAATGCATTAGACATTAAACACCTCACACTCTAACTATCCAAAGGATTGAGGAATGACAAGAATTATCGTTATAACTTCTGGCAAAGGTGGAGTCGGAAAAACCACATCGAGCGCTGCGATTGCAACTGGTCTTGCACAAGCTGGTAAGAAAACTGCCGTGATTGATTTTGATATCGGCCTACGAAACCTTGACCTGATTATGGGTTGTGAACGTCGCGTTGTTTATGACTTTGTCAACGTCATTAATGGTGAAGCCAGCCTTCACCAAGCACTGATTAAAGACAAACGTATTGATAACCTTTACATTCTGCCCGCGTCGCAAACACGTGATAAAGATGCATTGACCAAAGAAGGTGTAAATCGTGTACTGGATGATCTCAAAACCATGGACTTCGAGTTCATTATTTGTGATTCCCCTGCTGGTATTGAAACTGGCGCACTGATGGCTTTGTATTTTGCCGATGAAGCCATCATTACGACAAACCCAGAAGTCTCTTCTGTGCGTGACTCAGACCGTATTTTAGGTATATTAGATTCCAAATCTCACCGCGCTGAGAACGGCAATACACCTATGAAGACACACCTTCTCTTGACACGTTATAATCCTTCTCGTGTTACTCACGGTGAAATGCTAAGTGTGGCTGACGTTGAAGAAATCCTTCGTATACCGCTCCTAAGCGTTATTCCAGAGAGTCCTTCCGTACTACATGCATCAAACAAGGGTGAACCTATTATCTTGGACGAAGAGTCCGATGCTGGGCAAGCATATGCTGATGCAATTCGTCGCCTTCTTGGTGAAGAATGTCCATTCCGATTTCTTGAAGAAGAGAGAAAAGGATTTCTAAAACGCCTGTTTGGAGGATAGACAATGGCATTGTTAGAGTTTTTCCGTCCTAGCAAAAAGACATCTGCATCTTTAGCAAAGGAACGATTACAAATCATTGTAGCTGAACGTCGGCAGGCAGGTAGTGATGAGCCGTCGTATTTACCCTTGCTAAGACAGGATCTTCTCAATGTGATCCGCAAGTACGTGGATATATCCCCAGAGCAAGTTTCTGTAGTACTTGAGCAACGTGATGACGATATATCGGTACTTGAACTGAACGTCACGTTGCCTGACGCATATAAGTAACGTGCAACTAATAACCACTGCCTTTCACGATGTGTTATCGTGGATCATATATTCAATAAGTTGATTATGTTTAAAAGGTAATACTCAGGTACAATGAATATACTCATCACTTTGTTGTGTATTTCTATCGATTTTGAGTATGTAATCGTTTCAATCGTGTACGGAGAATTAAATTTTCTCTCTTAAATGTATTGAATATAGAGCTTGCCAATTAATGTTGTTTACTATGGGGAAGGTTATCGCACACATTGAAACCTGCCGTACACTAAAATGTAATTTTTAATATGGATAACCGCTGGAAGAATAAATTGAATGCTTTTCTTCCACGAATGCATGAGCAATAATTTTCTTCGATCGAGGCTCTCAAGCATACCAGAGCCAGCGAGGGTTATATTGTTACCCACGAAAGACCATTGCTCATCTACTTCACAGATAGGTACCACTTTTTGTACATCAAGAGAAAATGTGGTTACACAACGTAGTGTAAGTTCTTTAAAACTAAGATATCAACATGAATGTTGATTTGTAACAATCAAAAGGAGCTGGAAGATTTAGTAATTATAGCTATATTGATCAGCATTCGAGAATAGGCGTGTTATACGAAGACTAACCTATTGAATATACGAAAGGCCAGATGACCGACTTAATCAAATATCTCCCAATAAAGCTAACATCTTGTCCCCAATGAAGGCGTTACGCCAACCTGACAATAAATCTGGAATATTTTCCGGATTTCGATCGTGAATCCAAGCCCATTTTAGCAATTGGTGGATTTGCTTTTTTGAACCGATGAATTCAGGCACTACGCCAAGCGTTTCTGCAACTGCATTGGTTTGCTCTTTAATTTTCTTAATCGTCTGCTTGTAATTAGGTAGATCCACTAATCTCTCAACCACTTCCGGATGGCATGTTTTTGGTAATCTCTCAACTTCTTCAACCAATAGCAGTAATCGCTTACCATGACGTTCAATCTCAAATCTGTCGAAACCTTCATCGGCCATTTTTTCTAATGAGCGGATATTTAAACTCGCCATCTTCCAAAGATGCAGTTCTTTAACAACAAAGTTCAACGCTAAATCTCGACGATGCGCCTCTTTAAACCGCCAGCTTGCCAGTTTTTGCAATACAGCAAGCTGTTTTGGTTTCAATTTCCACGCGTTCTTAATATTCAAATATGCATTGTCAAGATCAGGTGTTTTACTGCGTTTGATCATCAACAGTGCACATTCTTGCTGAACAGCCTCTTCCCAGCCGGCTTGTTTCACTCGCTCAGCAAGTAAATTATAAAGAGGGAGCAGATAGTAAACATCCGCGGCTGCATATTCAAGCTGTTTTAAACTTAGTGGTCTTTCAGTCCAATGTGTGCGAGATTCCCCTTTATCGAGCGAAACCTTCAAATATTGGTTTACCAACGATGCAAAGCCCATTGAAAGATTATGACCAAGAAAAGCGGCCATGATCTGCGTATCAACCATTGGTATAGGCATCATACCCGCATAGTGGTGAAACACTTCAAGATCTTCACTGCAAGCATGCAGTACTTTAACCACTGACTCATCCGCTAGGAGTTCCCACAATGGAGATAAGTCATAGAGTTCTATTGGATCAATCAGAGACAGCGTTTTACCATCAAATATCTGGATTAAACCAAGTTTTGGGTACAAGGTACGAATACGGACAAATTCAGTATCTAACATAACAACAGGCATCTTTCTTGCCTGTTGGCAAACATGTTCCAGTTGGGATAATTTAGTTACGATTTCAAAATACACAATATCTTCCAGTCATTATTTTATAACTTAATGGGCATACCCAATTTTGTTCGTCAGGATGCAAATAAAATTTTTTGCTAAAACCAGATGGTATTCAATGTACGTGCTATTCAGACGGGACATACATAACTTCCTACTCATTTCGAGTCCGTTACTTTTGCTTTTTACCCTTCACGTAATACTTGAAGAATAATTCTAACAACGTCTGGTTTTAGAAGTTTTTCATAAAATTCAACAATTTTATGCACTTTATAAACAGTCAATAGTTGACAGGAATGAGCAGGTAACTCTTCACATATCATACCTAGGTCATCTTTAACAACACAAATAGCCACAACTCCGATTGATATTTTGGGAGGTTATCTAATGACCATACAATGGAAATATACTTTCAATTCCATTCATATATACCAAAATAACTTGAAGATGGAGGTTTCAGCTAGATTTACTGATGTCATAATCAAAGCATCCATTTGTAGGCACAGTCAGTTCCATAAAAAAGGAAGAACACCGAGCGTGGCGTCATTGATCTCGCCCTACAGGAAGGTATGGATATGCCACTTTTGTTGTTAAATTCCAGTGAAATGGAGTGATTATTCATATAAGGATTTACCTCGAACTGAACACACTGATGACCTCTGAAATCGTACATCTTCAAGTTATTTTGGTATATACGTTAAAAGCAGAGAATAAAATAATCCCCTTCTTAAGGTTGACAATGTGCAATACACTACCTTTATCAAATTAGACGATATAGTCAACTCACTTCCGTACATCATCGGTCGAAACTATTTTCTACGCTTGAGATCGCGGCAAGTAGCCTTGCTAGGATTGGTAATCCTTTTCTCTGCAACTCCCTCCCATCAAAAATAGTAGAGTAGTAGGTAGATTTAGCCTCATTGACATCTATCCGCATATTTCGATGAGTAAGTACTGCGCATTTTTAGATACTGGTGGTACCACCAATGTATTGCAAGAACATCACATCATCACCAGTCATGAACAATTTTACATATTACATAGGCGTTGTTGATTAAATCAGGCCTATAACGCACTGATCTCAATCTGTTTTACAGTTTTAATTTGTCTGCAGGCAAACAGGCATATCGAGTTTTATAACTTTGTTCATCGCTTTCATATTTACCATCGTTTCAACAACTTGAGCATTGTAATTATGAAGAGTGAGTTTAGGACTTAGTAACTGTTTATAGCGAAACATTGCTGTCTCTGCTAATAAGCATTTGTGATAAACCCTGTCCTTTTTCAATACCTTTACAGCTTCATTTTTAGGATGTCATTCTTCCCAGTACTCCATGTTGCTTCAAGGTGGAATACTGAACGTTATTCCTATATTTTTCCGTACGTGGTGACATGCTCTTGTATTATAAACTCCATCAGCACTGACTTGCTGTATCTTTCGTCGTAATAGATTAAGCAATGTAGATAAAACTCATTATCATTCACAAAAACTAGGCTAACCGCTGCAGCAATAACCTCATGAGTAAACACATCAACGGCAAGATAGAATTTGCGCCAAATATGTCGCTTCTCCTTACCGTATTTACGTGTTTTCCATTCACCTTCTCCGTAGACCTTTAGGCCTGTCGCATCAATAACGACGTGGGCGACAGCTCCTTCGACTCGGAAAAAGGTACTTAACTTCTACGTTCTTCGAACGCTTACTAATGCAAGTATATGTAGGGGATCTCAGCGGGAAATCCATCAACGTAAGAACCAAATTTAGGAAGCCTTCTAATCCACGAAGTAGGAGTTTGAAAATACCTTTCACCATCAATACCGTTTCGATCGTAGTATCCGAAAATAATAAACCCACGGCCACTATGACCATGATGCTTTAGACAATACACGGCCTTAATGGCGGCGGAATTTATCCCAGAAGTGACTGAGATTCGGTTTATTAATGCTTGATTATATTGTTTACAGTTGCTGATCTTGTGCTTGGTTTTTCCCATCATCACCTCCCGCTTAACTCCATGATAATCTGATTGAAGGTATTGAGATTAGTTCAGATATTTGGGAAACAATACCTATTACATACGGAAATTTTTCATTCAAAATGAGTCACATTAATGTTGTATAGGAAAAGTTGTATTGATGTACGGTCATCTTGGTCATGTCTTCAATAGATTTTTATTTATCTAACATGCCATACTTTTAAATGGTGATCATTATGGTTTCAATTGACATTGAATGTCGTTTTTATCTGCAGACAAGAACGGTTAAAAATAATGCTCTTGTTACCAATCATGTTTCTAAACCTTTCAGCTTGAATATACATACACGGCTTTTCAAGCGAGGATAAAAAACAGCAAGTTTAACTTGCTATGAATAATGTGGGTATCCTCGACTCATCTCGAGGATTATACATCAATATTAATGCAGTTAGATCCTAAAAAACATACACCACACTATGTAATCACATTCCCTTTTCATGTACATGAAGTGGTGCTTCTCTGCAAAGGAGATAAACACTGGTTTTTAATAGGTAACTAAAATAACCAGTGCAGGCTCAAATATACTTGGAAGCTTCGATTGAAGAAACTTATTCTGAAGACTCAACTTATCTTAGTGGGGAGTGCATTTTAGAGAAGATAGGCAATTCATTTATAAGTTATTAAAATTAAAGTAGTAATATATTAGCCCTAGTTGCCAATCTTGGTTTTTTTGTGTGTTGGCATGCAGTACTGACTGCAATGTTATATTACATATTACACTCTCAATTGTTGATAAAGCACACGTTTTTATAGCAGGAAGTTCTTATTAAGGGATAGAAACACTTACAAGGTAGTCTCAGGGAGAACGCTCTCATTTATCGTTATTAATACTTTTAGTGCTTCATATTTCTGGAGAACGTGTGTTAGAAATCAAGATATTTATTTATAGATAAGTAAACGAAGGTGAAGGAAGATAAGGGGAAAAACAGAAGAAAAGGAGAAGATAATAAATAGAACTGCAAGTCACTGTAAGTCTCACTCCCAGCTCCACTTCCAATGATTTAAATCCAAAAAATAACAAAAAGGAATCTATACAATGACTCTCGTAGGCATTCGCACATCTGAAACAACTATAAGTTTCATCCGTCCAACTCCCGAAGACTTGAAACTAAACATGACAGCTCCTCGCAAACTTTATATCCGATAAATCGACAGTGAGTACACGCAACGCGAAGAACACTACACACAACTCATGAATGAACTGACTACAGAAGCCAGCAAGGGAAAGGAATCAAATACAGCTTATGGCTCACTTTTAATAGGCAAAAGCATCGATAAGTTCGCAGAAGCTCTCACCGCCTATCACACAGCGCCAAAACGAGGTAAACCGCACGTAGTGCATGAGGTCTTTGTATAAAAGGAGCAAATTAAGGCAACAAAACTTATAGCATGCTTGACGGGCATGACGAATTGGCGAAAAGATATTTTTCCATCATACAAAGCGAATAGAAGCAAAATCATACGTCCTCTTGCATTGGGAGTCGCCCGCAAGTACATAATCGACAATTATGAGAGTTTGTTAATAGAAGGGATAGAAGCTGACGATGTCCTAGGCATTTCAGAGACAGACCCTGAGTCTTATCCAGACTGGCGAAAAATTATTATAAATGAAGATAAAGACTTACATCAAATGCCGGTGTAGGATTTCAATCCAGAAACAGATTTTATCCCACTTTCAAGCTGAGCGTAACGGTGAAAAAATGTTTTTTTAAGCAGTGTCTCTCAGGAGACACAACAGAGGGTTATAGCGGGTGCATCGGTATAGGTAACCGCGACAGCCCTTCTCGAAGAAGAGCCTTTCGCTTGGGAAGCGTGTGTGCACACTATCAAATCTGGAAAGCGCTGAGGGGATACCGAAGTTAAACATGCAAAGGCAGCAACAGCTTCGCGCTTAAAGCAACTTATCTGGTACTTCACTAAAGCTGGGCACGAAAAAGAATTTATCTACCAAAGTGGTATGATATCCAGAGTTTTAAGGTACGGGGAATATTGCGAGGGCGTTGTTACATTCGATCCACTCACACATGACTTCGGTGTCTTGAAGGAGGATAAAATGGGAATCTAACAATACAACGAGAGGAGATAGCACATGCACACGACACTGGACATGTTAATCACAGCACTTACACGAAATAATAACATTACTATTGGTATGCGAGATAGTGAACGCAAAATCAGCTTCAAGCTTAGCTTACCAGAAATCATAGCACAGTTGGAAATGATTAAGGTTAATGAAGAAGATCGTGAGGAAACACTCGCTGATGATGAGGAGTTTGCCAATGTGCGGAGGCCATAAGCCAATACCCCAACCCGTCTTCCTAGTACTTACAGTACCTGTCACTGATGTAGAACTTTCGGGAGTCTCTAAGAAGAACAAGCAACAAATACTAGCGGTACAATGTCGTGGGGCGGGTTCTTTTCAGCCAGACCTTAAGATTAACAAGGCGAACACATCATCTGGACTTAACAATAAGGGATAAAAATAGACAATATAGCCAATCTATTTTTAAGATTAAGTGCTGAGTGGAAACCCTACTTGTCACGCGATCGTCTATGCGCAAACTTGACAATTCCCTCATTACTGCCGAAGGCAGTAGAAAACAACACAACAAACTTCAAGTTTCCTCACGACGGTTTTGGTGTTCGAGCTATTAAGCAATTGGCTGCCAAGCTACTGTTAGTATTCTTCCCTCCCAACCGAACCTTCATGCGCATCACGATTGATCCAAAACACTCACACAACTTTGGTGTTAATACTGAGGGCAAAGGTCAACTCGACATAACACTAGCACAAACTGAAAAGCTAGTTTGGCGGTCTATTGAACAGTGGGGGTTGCTAGCAGCCCTCTTCGAGGGGTATGAAGCAGCTGCTCATTATCGGCAATAGCTTACTTTTCGTCGGCAAAGACTACTCACGTTTATATCGCTTGGATAAGTATGTTGTACAACGGAACAGCACGGGAAGACTCTTACGGATTATTGTCTGTGAAGAGATAGAAAGGGAACGTTTGCCAGAGGACGTTGCGCTTGCGTTAGCACTCGCCGACTAGTCGCCATCGGTTAAGGCCGTAGGTATTACGGGCAACTAACAGGCTCCCGTGCAGATTTTATAATTGCGGATCATATCGAGGTGCTAAATAACTCAGCCACCTAATATGCACGGGATAAGCTCTTGGAAATCGTGAAGGAGTTGGATGCTATTTTGAAGCCACTTAAAGGTTCTCGTATCATCTATCTAGGGACGCAACAGACTGAAATATCAGTGTATAACATCATCGCGGAGCGTGGTTATGAAGTGCGAATTTTGCCTGCCTTATATCCCACAGCAAAACAACGAGATGCCTATGTCTTTGACAGCAAGTCACGGTTTTCTCCCTTAATAAAAAGTAGAGCAGAAGGAGCAGCCCTGATTGGGTATAGCATAGACCCCTCTCGTTTCACAGATGCGGATTTAAAGGAGCGACGTAGGTCTTACGGCAAAGGTGGTTTTGCCTTGCAGTTCATGCTTGACACAGCTCTCAGTGATGCAGATAACTACCCGCTGAAACTTTGCGATTTAATCGTGTCAAACATTGCGCGAGAGAAAGCCCCTACGTCCTACGATTGGTGCAATGACCCTGTTAAACGCATCACAGAGCTACAGGTGCTAGGCTTGGCTAGTGACCACTACTATCACCCCTTGTTCTAGGACGAGTCTGTGAGCGCGATCACAGTACGCTTACTGAGTATAGACCCTTCAGGACGCGGTAAGGATAGAATGGCTTATAATGTTACCTACTTCCTTAATGGTTATATCTTCCTAGTGGAATCTGAGGGTCTGCCGGAAGGCTACGCCCTGCAGAACTTAACGAAAATCACAGAGGCAGCGAAGACGCATAAGGCAAATAAGATTGTCTACGAGTCTAATTTCGATGACGGTATGTTCGGATAATTATTACGACCTTTCGTTAACCGTATTTACCCTTGCTCTATCGAAGAGGTAAGGCACCACGTCCAGAAAGAACGCCGTATTATTAATACGCTAAAACCCGTCATGATGCAGCATAAGTTATTGGTTGACTACAAGCTTATCGAAAGAGACGCGCAGAATATAGCTGCGGAATTATCTTACTCTCTCTTTTACCAAATGGCGAGTGTAACGATGGATAAAGGAGCTTTGAAACATGACGACAGGCTGAATTGTCTAGCAATAGCCGTGAATTACTGGACGCGCTAAATAGATGAACATGCGATAGAAGATGCAGCTCGCACAGAGCTTTTAGATAAAGAGTTGGATGATTTCATTGCGTATGCAGGCAGTTACCAGAATCTAAGTAGAAACTGACTCAGTTGAGGAGCAACTTCACGTCACTGTGAGTCCCAAACATTTTACTTCAAAAAAATCTGTGAGGTCTTTTTACAGATAACGGTCGCAGGATTCTCCCCGTGGGGTAGCCGGCTCACCAGAGGATTCCATAAGCTTTTGATTCTAAAAAAATTCTCATGGAGAAGGCGTACTCTCATTTACGTTCTTAGTTACACGTTTCCACATGAGAACCACACGCAACCTGCCAAATAACTGCATAACATATTGATGTTAAAGGTATTTAATAGGAAATACATGTAGCAACTGCTGGGATTAAGATTCCCAATTTTGTCACGCCTGTTTGCCCAGATTTTTTCGCTCTCACGCGTGCCTATATGAGTCTGCTTTTTTCTTCCAGTATTACCTCCATAAATACCTGCAGAGACACACAGAGCAAAACCCAAGGTGCCTAGAATAAACAACTTTTTGGGGCGATCTCCCTCTTCGTATTTTTCTATTAGGGTGTCAATTATAGTTTGCTGTGGCTCCTTAAATATATTTTTATATATATGAAACAACAAGATACCTACGGAATAAGAGTGAATACTAAAATAAAGCAAATAAAAGCTTGCTAACTGATATGCCACACTGCACAGTGTAAACAGGATGACTTGTCTCACTACATAATTAAGAATTAATGACTAAAGCTTTTTAAATAAACAGCGTGGTGTTATCAAAAACGGCGTACCTATAAAATAAACAACAGAGCTACGTATGCTAGCTACGCGATGAGGTTGAATCATGCACCTTTAGTTAGGGGTTGTTTAGAGACTGCTTATGACTAATTAGAGACGCGAAGCACACAACGCGCTCCCCGCTCTTTAACAATTTAGTATGTAAAAGAAACCACTGCTTGCACTCAGAGAGTCGAAGGTGAGCAGTAGTGGCTGATGAGTAGATTAAAATTTTACTGCTGGGGTCTCTTTAAGTTTTTAGCGTTAAAACACTACTAATTTTTTGTGGTTCTGCTCACAACACAACAGTTAAGGCCATTTTATGCACAATGCTTTTTCACCATCTACAGTCTGTAGTAACCAGTTTGTTGTGGTATTTGTAATATTCACTATGCACCGCTATAAACTCAAAATAAATATTATGAGGTTACTGAAATGAAGCAAGTTACACCTTTCGGTGTCTCGGGTGTACGTTTTCGTAAACAAATAGAAGCCTTCCGCAAAGAAGTCAATCATGAAATGCACATCCTGCAAATGATTATCTTCGTTGAAGTCGTAAACAATCCACAGCATACAGTTAACCCAAAATATATTAAGGATCTTCTCGCCATTATACCCTCGTCGGCGAGTAGACACTGTAAACGACTGACAAATGACGTAGAAGACGGTTATGGTTTATGCCAAGTTGTTTATGGTCACAATGATTATATCTCTAAGTATCTAGAATTAACTAAAAAAGGGGAGGATTTAGCAGACACAATACGTCCTGTTTTCCAAGAGGCTTTTACTCTAAAGGGGCTCTCCTAGTTCCAAGTGCATGTAAGGATTGATGGTCTTTTTACCTATCATATTGTAGTATGACATGTGTTCCTCACGACAAAAGAGCCTGTAAAAATGAATGACTAAACAAGAGATAAATAAATATAGATGAGGTAAAAGTGAACACATTAGAACAACAAGAGAAGATTTATAACATTCGTGTACGTATGCGAGGTACATCCTACCAAGCAGGCATTAAAGTAGAAGGGAAGCGCAAACAAGTAAGTAGCAAGACCCACGGGGATGCTGTTAAAAAATCGTTGCGTTTGCTAGCTGTCTCACTTGAGTCTCCCGTCAAAGCTGCTGTGAGAGCGTCTACGAGTTCAGAAAAAGCAGGTACGCTGGGAGCAGATTATCAACGAGCGTGTATGCGCACATGGAATCCGGACATACAGAAGGACCGGAAGTCGAGCAGGAAGCGAGCGGGGAAATATTAGACTTTTTTGGTTGGCATATAGCACCCTCATAAATAACCGCTGTAAAATTATGCACCTACGCAGATTATCAACTGGATATTTTAGGGTGTGCTAGAAGTACGATTAATAAGAGTCTTAGCAAACTCCCTGTCGTTCTTAAACACTGTGTATCGCCAGAACACTGTCCGTATATCCCAGTGTTTCCTTGGTGTAAAATAGATAAGGAGCGCACACGGTTTTTTGCTTTAGAGGAAGAGCACATAATTGTTCACTGGTTCTAAGTGAATAAGAGAGCCTTAATCACGGATTTTGTCATCGTTGCGATAGATACCGGATGTAGAACTGGGGAACTACAGAAACTGGAAGCAGATGCGAATGGCTCTAGGCTACAAAGATGACCCTGAATTTATACCACACGTAATGCGTCATACATGTGTAACACGTCTAGCTATGAATAACACACCCGAGTTAAAAATGATGCTCTGGCTGAGTCACTCAACGCCTACCATGGTTAAACGTTACGCTCATCTGAATATCAATCATTTAGCAGACGCCGTAACTTTACTGGAGGGTTATTTAGCTACAGCTAAATGTTAAAATATTGGGCTGTTACACGTTTTTTTTGACATGTTACATGTTTATCCTATCTAATTGATTTTCTTAATATTATTAAGAATTTTGGAATGTTATTGCTCACGCATTTGGTTATCATGAAAGAAAAATATTCAATTTATCTTCCAATCAGTTATCCATATTCAATGTTGTATTTTTGTACACGGACTGTTTCCGTGTGTACGATATCTTTCCTGAGGATACACACATTATTAGCAAACTCTATACACAACACCTTTTTAGATAGTACGTAAAGAAAAGGATCAGACACTACACCGCACAAAAGCACCGCTCGTTTTCAAGCATCAGTACCCGCTGAATACCTATTATCAGCACTGAAAGTTAGTTTTCCTACACTATACTTTTGTTCACCGTTCGTACTCTATGTCTTTGTACTGCTTTGCCAGACCCGCTAATATTTTGACCCTCAGCACCTAAGTGATTACCACCTTGACGTGAACCACTTGCTATACTTTTTTTTCTTTTGGACCCTAAATTACGTTGGTTTATACCTATAGACTTGTGTTTGTGTGCGTTTTCACAAGAACGAGTTTTATCTGAAGAACCTAGTTTAGATTTCGTTGGTCTTCTAGCCTTAATCGGAGTTGTATCCAGCTTTAATTCAGGTAACTGAGCACTTAGTGTGAAATTCACCAACTCAATACGTGGTAGTACTTGTTTAATCAAACGTTCAATACTAAAGAGGTAGATGGCTTCGTCAGCACACACCAATGATATAGCTTTACCAGATTCACCCGCACGACCAGTACGGCCGATACGGTGAACATAATCCTCAGATACACTTGGCAAATCGAAATTAACAACTTGTGGTAACTGTGGAATATCAATGCCACGAGCTGCGATGTCAGTAGCTACTAGAACACGCACTTGACCAGACTTAAAATCAGCCAATGCTCTAGTACGTGCACCTTGGCTTTTATTACCATGGATGGAAGCAGCGGCAATGCCTTGGTCGTTTAGGTAGTGTGCAAGCTTATTTGCACCATGTTTGGTACGACTGAATACAAGCACTTTCCGCCAGTTACCATCTTTGATTAACCTTACCAACATGAACGCTTTTTTACCCTTATCAACCGGATAAATACATTGTTCTACGGTTGTAGCTGTCGAATTCACTGGTGTTACTGAAATCTCAACAGGTTCGTTCACCAAGCCTTTAGCCAACTCTCGAATCTCATCCGAGAAGGTTGCAGAAAACAGCAAGTTCTGACGTTGTTTAGGTAACATATTAAGTATCCTACGAATATCGAGAATGAAGCCCATATCTAACATACGATCAGCTTCATCAAGTACCAATACTTCCAACTGAGAGAACTTCACGGCGTTTTGGTTGTAAAGATCTATCAAACGACCTGGAGTCGCCACCAAGATATCACTGCCTTGGCGTAGTCGCATTTTTTGTGGATTAATTTTCACACCACCAAAAACAACGAATGTGCTCACACGCAAATATCGACTGTACTTAATAACATTTTCATTGATTTGCGCAGCAAGTTCACGCGTTGGTGCTAGGATTAGAACACGAATATGGTTGTTCTTTACAAGTGAACCAGCTCTCAGACATTCTAAAATAGGCAGCGTAAAACCAGCAGTTTTCCCCGTTCCAGTTTGGGCTACAGCCATAACATCATGTCCTTCAAGAACAGCAGGAATAGCCTGTAGCTGGATAGGTAACGGTGTAACATAACCTTGTTCTTGAATTGCTCTGAGGATTGGAGCTGACAGACCTAACGCGGTAAAACCCATAAATTCAATTCTCTCTTATAAAATTTGGTATCTCAGGCAGGAATATAAACATGAACACATGGAAGACTTATGAAATCTCACCAGCTTTCGAGGCCTAATACTTTAAACAACTTAGCTATCTCTTAGTAAGTTTATCCTATAATAAGCACAAGTGGAAGATCTGACACTATACCCAATCAACTGGCGTTGTTGATTAAATCAGACCTATAACGCACTGAGCTCAATATTTTTTACAGTCCTAGTTTGTTTGCTGGCAAATATGCATACCGAGTCTTATAACTTTCTTCATTACTTTCACATTTTCCAGCGCTTCTCTAACTTGAGCATTATAATTAACCTGAACTACGCATAAGAAATGAACTAAATGCCCAAGTCGTGATCTGATCGTTTGAAAAAAACTATAAATTGCATAAGGAGTTTGGCATGAATAACTGAAATGCTATTTTTGTCAATGTCGACGACTTCTGCTAGGCTTTCCTCACTGCATGGAAAAAATACCGAATTTCTTCCGGTGTCAAATAAAGAAACAACCCTTTTTGCCTCTCAGTTAGCGAAGTGATTAACAATAGTGATAGCTTTCCATCAATATTGCTCTCGAAACTTCAAAACCTATTACATCCAGTTTGTTTGCCGCTACCTCACCAACGAATTTCCTGAATTAGTCAGCTACACGAAAATGCTCCAGCTCATACAAGGTGTTCTGATTCCGCTTTTTTATTATCTCACTGACCGTCAGGTAAAGCAGACAGGGATTTCCTTCGTTGATTCGTCCAAGCTACAGGTTTATCACAACCTACGCATTCTTAGACATCAGATTTTTAAAGGTACCGCGAAGCGCAGTAAAGGAACGATGCGGTATTTACTACTGAGATAAAGGTTATATCTCTGGTTCATTGGAGCGGAAACTTATAGACAAGGGAGTTAAACTGATCACGGGTATGAAAAATAATATGAAACCAAAAGTGATGAGATTTTAGGACCACCTGATGCTCTAGAAACGATTTATTATTGAAACCGTTCTTAACCAACTAAAAAACATATCCCAAATCGAGCATTTTCGGCACCGTAATTGTACCAGCTTTATAGTCAACTTGCTGGTGGGCTCATAGCGTATTCATTTCAACCACAGAAGCCGAACATCAGGATGACTAGATTTGATAAGCAAGCGCTTATGCAGATCTCAGGTTAATTATGAAGAGTGAGTTTAGATCTGAGCAACTGTTTATAGCTAAACATTGCTATCTCTGCTTATGCATGTTTGTGATATATCCTGTCCTTTTCTACTCCACCTGTTTGTCCTCTTTCAACACCTTCAAAACTTCATTTCTAGGATGCCATTCCTCCCAGTACTCCGCGTTGCTTCGAGGTAGAATACTGGCCGTTATTCCTTTCTTTTCAGTGTGTGGTGACACGCTCTTATGTCATAGACTCCATCAGCATTGACTTGATGTATCTTTCGTCTTAATGAGTTAAGAACTATAGGTAAAATCTCATTATCACCCACAAAAACTAGGCTAACTTCTGCAGCAATAACCTCATGAGTAGACACATCAACGGCAAGATGAAGTTTACTCCAGATACGCCACTTATCCTTACCCTGTTTACGCGTCTTCCATTAACCTTCACCGTATACTTTTAGGCCTGTGGCATCAATAACGACGTGGGTGATAGTTCATCGACTCGTTAAACGGTATTTAATTTTTACGGTCTTAGAACGCTTACTAATGCAGATGTATATAGGGGATTTCGGCGGGACATTCATCAATGTAAAAACCGAATTGAGAAAGCCTTTTAATCCATGAAGTAGGAGCTTAAAAATACCTTTCATCATCAATGCCGTTTTAATCGCAGTATCCTAAAATATAAACCCACGGCTACAATGACCATGATGCTTTAGACAATGCAATGCCTTAAGCCCCATCACATATAGTTGCTGGAAGGAAATTCCTAGGTGAAAAAATAATATGGGCATTAAGAAATGGTTTGATATTACAAACGAAAAGACCGAGTTTTATCATTTCGATATTGACACTGTCCTCGAGACTTGGCTCAAATCTTTTCTACTTACTGTGATGGATAAAGTCAATGAACTCTGTTACATCAGAAAGATGCCCACTAAGCAGGCGGATACAGTGGTGAAGACGTTTATTGATATTGTGAATTCCACCTCTCATGACTTCAAAAACCTCACGTCAAACAACGGGATAACATTCACCTGTTATAAAGGAGGTTGCTGAAATTACAGAGGCTTATTTCTATTTTGCAAGATATTATCAGTCAAGTGATCGGAAGCTGGATAAACATACCAATGTTCTGATAAGAAGATCTTCACCCAAAGGAACTAATTTTAATGAAGTCAGTAATGAAGATCTTACCAAAATATAACATATACTCGGAACACGTGGTAGAGTGAGTTTTTGGTATCGTTCTCCTAACGATATTTTTTTAGAGTATTTGATCGCATCTGAAGATATAACACCTGTATATTTCACCTGATATATGGAAATAACCATTTGAAAATAAAATATTCGTAATATTTCCCCGAAGCGTAGGCACTCAATACCCTATGTATGAAATAATCAGACTCAAGGTACTTGATATCCCAAAACCCAGCTTAGAATCAAAGCAAATCGTTTAGTTAAAGACGTACTCCATCGTGCATGAAATCGGGTGTAGTACTAGCTATAACAGTCTCCATTTCCCAAAATCATTGTCAGACTGCAAAGTCACACACATAACAAACTCTAAAGATATATTAACTAATTGATATTTAATAAATAAAACACGAATGGTATGATTTTTGCTTGCTTATATCCGTCAATATAGAGGAGAGTTGAACTCATGCAAATTGAACATATTCAACAGCCTGATAACACACTCATGCTTGTAATCCATGGTGACATGGATGCACATGGCTGCAGTGAAATACAACCTGAACTTGACGCAGTGGTGAATGAGGAACATATCACCGACGTTACCCTTAATCTAAGCAATGTAAATTTCCTAGATAGCTCTGGCATTGGTGCCATAGTCTTTTTATTTAAACGCTTGAAAGCAAAGGATTATACGCTTTCGTTGGTTCAAGTGCACGGTCAACCCATGGAGATCATTCAGCTGCTACGTATTAATAGTGCAATTCCCGTTGAAGTGGCATCAAGAGACAGCTAGTTAGACACTAAGTTGACTAAGTATCCTTAAGTTACAACTAAATAATAAACTCCTCGTAAGAAGATTAGTCACACTTACTCTATAAGTCCGATTATACAGAAAGAGGAAAAGCATGAAAAACATACTAACTCTCATACTCTATGCTATCCTCATTTCAGGTTGTTCTTTCTTTCCAGATCATGGGGAAGGTGGTATGGCTGAGTATCAATACTCTTCCCTTTCACCAGTGATGCCGAGTGAACCATTAGAACCTAAACATGGCTTACGTTTTGAGTGGAAATTAGCTGCCCATCATCTAGATATTCTGGTGTTGGAAGGCGCAGAACGCTGTTTTCCAGCCATGGTTATCCTCGCAAAACGTATGCAAGATCGCATCGTTCGTGAACTACAAGGTGGATTAAACCTTGATGCAGCCAACGACCTCATCATTCAACGTACAACACTTGAGCGACTCGAAAAACAACTTGATGCAATCCAAGGCAGCAGCGTTTGTATTTCACTGGAGGTTGTTGACTACCAATCAACAGCTGACTTGGCAGTGAAAATTTATGGATTGTTAAACACAGACAACCAATTCGCGTTCAACTCATACGCCGTTAACCCCAAATATATGAACCGACTGGCGGAAGCTGCAACATTGCTGCATGACTTGACCCAGTACAATCTGCATATAACAGGCCATGCTGATATTATCGGTAGTATAAAGTTCAACCAAGAGCTCTCACTGGCACGTGCAAATCAAGTGAAACGCTATTTACAAATTTTTGGCATCACCCCTTCGCGTTTATCCGTAACCGCAGTTGGCTCCAGCGATCCATTATTGGAAGGTAGTTATCCTCATATTAGACTAACCAATCGACGTGTATCTATTGAATTAATAAAAACCGACACGCACGATAAAATCGTAAAAAAAGGCAAGCAATGACCCGATCATTCATCCTTTTTATCCTAATGCTACTCTACGTATTCGATGCAGGGTCCGAGGAATACCGTATACAAGTTGGTGATCAGATCGCCATTATGTTACCAGGTGAACTGACTTTAAATAAAGAATTCCAAGTTGACCGTCAAGGGAGACTTACACTACCTGAAGTAGGTATAGTACAAGCATCTAACATGACTGAAACCCAGTTATCTGAAACTGTGAAACGAACCCTAAGTTCCATTTTCCGGGATTTATCTTCTTTGCAAGTGTTCGTCAGTAAGCGCCAGTTACTTATCACCATTCAAGGGTACGTTAAAGATCCTGGTGAATTTACCTTACGAAAGAATGCATCCATTCAAATGGCACTGTATGCAGCTGGAGGCTTACGTCTAGGAGCACAACTCAACCGATTTCAGCTTCATAGAGACGGTGAAATAATTACCTTCAACTATAAAAAATTTCTCGATACGGGTGATGCTAGTTTTCTTCCTCAGTTAGTATCATTGGATACCCTTTTTGTTCCAGCATCTCCTAAAATTGGTAATGTTGAGCAGGATTTTGACCCAGCAAAACTTGCTGATTCAGGTGATGCCGCTGAAGATAAAAAAGCCATAAAGGTATTTGGAGAAGTCATACGTCCAGGAAGTTTCACCGCAAAAAAAGACAATAATCTCGTAGATTGGCTTATGCGGGCTGGTGGTGTCACTAGGTACGCTGCCATATCACAAATTCGTGTAATTTCCCAAAATAAACCCCAAATTCTCAATCTCAAGCAATACCTAGACAGTGGAGATGAATCTCTTTTACCCAATATTGTTGAAGGTTCTACCATCTTCGTACCGAAGCAAGAAGAAGAAATAAAAACCGGCTCAAATACAGTATATATTATGGGTGAAGTGGCAAAACCAGGAGCGTATGAAGGTAAAAATGGGGCGACATTCATCGACATTCTTGCTAATGCTGGTGGCCCTACCAGATTTGCTGAAAGTCGCCAAATTCGGGTGATCAAACCAGATGGCAGCACAGTACGATTTGACTTGACCCTGTTCACCGAAGGAAAAATGGTAGGTAGTCTACCCAAAATCGAAGCGGGTGATGCAATATTCATTCCTGAAAAGCTAGATATGAATGAAAAATCGTGGTTAAAAGTCACACCAGAACGTGCCGTACGTGTAATAGGAGAAGTCATAAGGCCAGGACGAATCGAGTGGTCTGACGAAATGTCATTGTTAGATTTACTCGCACATGTAGGTGGACCAAGTAGCCAGGCTGATACCAGTAAGATTGAAATCGTCACACCAATCAGCATCAATCAATCAAAAGCCTATACATTTAACCTAGACAACTTTATTAAGGAAGGTCGTCCAGATTCCGAGCTGCCTTTAGTTCGTGCAGGATCTATCATACGTGTGAATAATTTACCCGATGACCCTTCTGGCAATAAATCAGGATGGATTCACCAAAGTTCTAACAGTTCCATTTATGTATTTGGCCAAGTTGGTGTCCCTGGTCGCTACCGTTTCACTGAAAAAATGCACTTTCTCGATATTCTTTCCGCCGCTAATGGCCCTACGGAAAATGCTGATTTACACAATATCCGTATTACCCATTTAGATGGTAAACATGCACGTGTCAGCAAACTAAACTTAGCGTTATTTTTTGAAACCGGTGATTCTAGCATTTTACCTGACGTGCAAATAGGAGATACTATTTATATCCCTGAAAAGAATCGAAATTGGCTAGATCGACCTAAAGAGGAAACTATTCGTGTACTCGGTGCGATAAACCGACCTGGTCGATATACCTTTGATGACCATATGACCATTCTGGACTTGCTCGCGGAGGCTGGAGGTCCAAACGATAATGCATATATCGAGAAAATTACGGTCATCAACATATCCTGCTGCAACAAGCAAGCACGTATATTTAATCTTTCAGAATTTAGCCGCACTGCGCAGCTCCAAGATCTCCCCGTACTACGATCGGGTGATACCATCTACATCCCAAGCAAAGAAGAGAGTACCGCGCAGAAGATCCGACAAAGTATTACCGATATCTTCCAGCTTGCAGGTATTGCAGCATTGATAGGCGTGTTATGATGAATATCCCTCCATTGAACCTAGAAATAGAGCGAATTTATTTCCAAATCATCCGTAATAACTACAAAACATTGGTATTTGTAGCAACAGATTCTGGTGAAGGTGTGACCTCCTTAACCATCGCCATAGCACAACGCGCTCTACTTGCTGGCCAATCTACCTTGGTGGTCGATCTTAATCTCTACCACCCTTGCCTTGAAAGTCAAGGTATGAGTATTTCAGTCAATGAAAACCGTTTATTTCCAAGTCCAGAACTGGTCGGAATCAGCGGTGAAAATGTTGTTTTTACAGGTATAATTGCCCCTTCCAAGCGTGAAACCCTTATGGAACTTCGTCGCCCAAGCGTACTAGAAAGCTATATCGTAGAATGGAGCAAAGAATATGACTTGATCCTTTTCGACACATCACCCATCTCCAGATTAAACGCCAATAATATCCCACCAGAACGAGTAGCTGCTGCGGTTGATGGTACAATCCTAGTGGTTATGGCGGGGCATACCACTGAAGCTATGGTGTCAGAATCGATTAAAAAGCTCGACAGTTCAGGCGCACACTTACTAGGCTGTATTATCAACGACAAAAACAATCCATCCTTGAAAGTAGAAATATTGAGAGAAATAGAATGTTTGAAGAAACGTTTCCCGAAACTGGCAGCAAAGCTAAAAAAATTTATTATTGAGAGTCATCTTCTGTCATTGGAAATTTAACTATGACGTCTATAGTCAACCTCGAGTGTAAACCCGCCTCTTTAAAAGAGGTCACTCACACTCGCAAAGAGATTGAAAAAATTTTAGGGAATCGGAGTATAACTACCCACCTTTCCAACAAGATCCTACTCTGTTTCGCCGAGGCTGCTTCAAACTTGGTGAATCACGCCTGTCCACGACCTACATTTATCCAAGTAAACATAGAGTACAACGATGGATGTTGGCAGTTGCATCTCAATGATGACGGACAACGCTGGAATCCAACTCTACCAGACCGAGTTCGATCGCTAGATTTCTTCAATCAAAATGAAGGCGGACGAGGTCTTGCCCTCATCCACAGTTTAAGCGACGACATGGAATACAAGATTCAAAAGGAAAGTAGATTCCATCGCCTTTCGCTCAAATGGTACCTAAAAGAAACAACAACCAAACCCTGTATTTTAATTGTCGATGATGATCTTTGCCAACTAAGACTCTATAGCGCTTACCTTTCTGAAGAATATCACGTGATTGAAGCCGAAAATGGTGAAACTGCATTATGTATATTATTGCAGAAAGACGTTGACCTAGTTATTTCAGACATTCGCATGCCACATATGGATGGTTTGAGCTTAAAAAAAGCACTACACAGGCATAGCTATATGTTGCTGATACCCTTTATTTTTCTTACCGATGACGACAATTCAGAAACACGTAATAATGCTCTAAGTTTAGGCATTGATGACTACATGATAAAACCCGTGAGTAAATTTACACTCCTGCAAACCAGTAGACGCATATTAAAGCGTTCTAATCAAATTCATAACCAATTGACGAACAGAGTAAATAAACGAATCAGCGACTCGCTCATGCCTTCCTTGCCACGAAAAGCGCACGGTTGGGAAATGACTGTTATTAGCCGCAATACGGGCATAGGCGGAGGAGATCTTGTACTCCACCACGATTATAGTACCCATATCAACAGTTATAATAATAACCAAGATAGAAACAACAGTGACAATTACATTATGCTTAATATTGTCGATGTAATGGGTCATGATGTTACTGCTAAGTTTTTCTCGTATGCCTTCGTCGGCTATTTGAGAGGACTGATGTATCACATTGACAGCAATAAAAGAGATCCCTGCCCCACCTTATTGAGGCAATTATCTGACAGTGCATTAGAAGACGGTTTACTATCGCAAGTAATCCTTACCTGCTGTTCAATCACATTGTCTGCAGGCGGAAAATGTGAAATAGCGACGGCCGGACACCCCGCACCATTTAAGATCTCCCCCAGTGGTATTCAAAAGTTGGACGTAGGCGGTATTCTTCCTGGTGTGGTGTCAGGTGCAACTTACAAGAGTTTAACCTCATATCTTGATTACAATGAGCGGCTCGTCCTTTATACTGACGGTTTGTTTGAAGCAGCTGAAAACAAAAAAGCAAGAAAGCAACTGGAAACACACGTAACTAACACACTATACAACACCTTATCTATACCGCTGAACGAAGCCGCTGAAAGCGTGATGCACATATTTGATCATTACAGTAACAATAACCGTGACGATGCAACGCTAGTATTATTACAACCAGAAACCACTAAGTGATATTAAATCTTATTTGTACCAAAATTCCCTCTATTTCAGATAATAGCTACAACACTGAGGGTCTAACATAGAAAAAGCCAACTAGCGAAAGTGGCATGCTCTTTTCTCCAAAGAGACAAGAAATGTTTCCATGGATTATCAATAGTTAACTAAGTCTGAGCTATGTATAAGAAATAAACTAAATGCAAAGTCACGATCTGATCGTTTAAAAAAACTATTGACTGCATAAGGACTCAGGCATTGAATAACTTAGACACTGTTTTCGTCAAAATCGCCGATTTCTGCCAGAATTTTCTCTCTGCATGGGGACAAATACCTAATTTATTCCGGTATCAAACAAAGAAATAAGCCTTCTCGCCTCTCAGTTAGCGAAGTTATGACGATAGTAATAGCTAAATAATTATTATGTGGCACAGTGCACGACTGGCTTACAAGGAAGAATACGAATTAATGTTTGAACAAACAAGCGTTAATTTTGATGTTGGAATGAGAATCTTATTCCGTTGGGCTAATAAAATAGCCTTGTATTACCTGAAATAAACCCGATACAAAAATTGATGAGAATATTTCACTTAAGGATCTTAAGGATGTAGAGGAGTTTCTTGATGATGACCAGTGGTCGCAAGCACAACATCTGAATGTTACTCAACCTACAATTAACTATGCATTAAAGCGCCTCAATATCACATTAAAAAACTCTATTTTACCCTAAAGCTTGTAATAAAAATGCCAAAACTTCAGAGAAAGAATAGAAAAACATCAAGAAGAAGGTAGACCCCTCATCTACTTAAATGAAAATGGGTTTACCCAGAGTATGCCTCGAACGCATCTTTACTCTGAAAAAGTAAGTCGCTGCTATCGAGTTCATGATTGACAGTCGAAAGGAAAAATTAACACCATTAGTGCTATCATCAATCATACTTTTCCAATGATTAAATTAGTAATTAGAAGCGTCAATTCGGAGGTATTTCACGTATGGATCAAACAAGATTTACTTCCAAAAGTTCCAGAACAAGCTGTGATCGTTATGTATAATGCAAGTTTTCATAACCGTATCGACGCGCGGGAAGCAATTGAAGCTCGTGGTTGTACTTTAGAGTCACTTCATCCTTACAGTCCAGATCTTAACCCAATAGAACATAAGTTGGCAGAGGTAAAGTCTAGTTAAGAAGGAAAGAGCGCTGCTCCATTGACGTGCTGTTTTATCAGCATGTGGATTATGCCACTTTATTTTGATCTAGCTATATCACTATCATCATAACTTCGCTACTCTAACTGAGAGGCGAGAAGGCTTATTTCTTTGTTTGATACCGGAATAAATTAGGTATTTGTCCCCATGCAGAGAGAAAATTCTGGCAGAAATCGGCGATTTTGACGAAAACAGTGTCTAAGTTATTCAATGCCTGAGTCCTTATGCAGTCAATAGTTTTTTTAAACGAATCAGATCGTGACTTGGATATTTAGTTCATTTTTTATGCGCAACTTAGGTTATTTAAACAATATTGTGGAGCAGTGGCTGCATTCCATAAAACAAAGAATGATGCAGGTATTAAGACAGAAATTTGAAGAGCCAATATAAGCATGGATGACGGAATAGAAATAGGAGTTACAATAAAGAGATATCGGATTATTTGCAATGACTCATTGCCTACATGGAGGAAACTTTATTCATACGATTACTTAATGTTCTGTATGATTTAAATCATTTATATCTTTTAAAACAACTTTCGTTCATGTTTACCAAAGAACTGTGATAATACAACGATAGCTAACGCTAGCAGCATTACTGAAAAAATAATAACCAGCCATTCTGGCATCGATAGGTTAAGGAATTTCCACACTACTTTACTGCACTCCCCACTTGCCTCGAGCATCCAAGGTATCCATTTATTAAATGGTGCCCAAGACGGAAAGTAGACAAAGATATCGCAGGTTACGCCGAACAGGTCATTTGAATCATGGAATTGATAACTAACATGCTCGATAGCTAATTTGAGTCCCCAACCTGAAGATACGCCCCATCCAATTAAGCTCAACCATCGTAATGGCTCATTACCTAGTGCTAGAAAACCGACAAGCCCGAACGAAACGATGCCTAGCATAGCTACACGTTCATAAATACACAGAACACAAGGTGCCAGACTCATCACATACTGAAAGTATAGAGCACAAATCTCAAATCCTACTGCCGATAATGTGAGGAGGAACCATGCACCTCGTATTCTCGATGTTTTCTTTTTGTTTAAGAAGGACAACATCTATAACAAAACCATTTTAAAAGACAAAGTGTTACACTTGTAGCATTTCGTGATTCATAGTATTTCTAAATAAAAACTAATATCTTCAGGTTATTGTATCTAGGATGACTACATCAACCAAGGTGAGCCAACCCATATTATAGAACACATCGTTCATTGGTATAAGTAAAAACTCAATGCTCACCAACCCAATTAAACCCATCACTATGGTATATGGCAGCGCCATATAAACCATTTTTCCATAAGATAATCGCAATAATGGTGCAAGCGTTGACGTAAGTAAGAACAAGAATGCCGCTTGACCGTTAGGTGTTGCAACCGATGGTAGGTTAGTGCCAGTGTTGATTGCGACTGCAAGCAGTTCAAACTGCTCTAGTGAAATTAAACCATCTGTCAATGCATCCTTCACCTCATGAATGTAAATCGAGCCGACAAATACGTTATCAGAAACCATGGAGAGTAAACCGTTGGCAATATAAAACATGGTTAACTGTGAACCACCTCCCAATTTCAGAGCAGCGTTGATCACAGGGGTAAACAGTTGTTGGTCAATAATTACTGCAACTATAGCGAAGAAAACAACAAGTAATGCTGTAAATGGTAAGGCCTCTTGAAATGCTTTACCAATTTTGTGCTCATCAACGACACCCGTAAACGAAGTAACAAGGATAATGACTGTCAAACCAATCAGACCTACTGCCGCAAGGTGTAGAGCAAGTGCTAAAATAAGCCATATAGCAATCAGTGCTTGAACGATCAGTTTAGCAACATCGTAATTAGTACGTTTCGCACACTCTGAAGTGTTGAACTCAAAAAGGATCTGGCGGACGGTTTCCGGCAATTTGCTCCCGTAATCAAACAAACAAAATTTTTCAACGAGAACACAAGTGGCTAAGCTGCAGATAAGAACAGGCAGGCCAACGGGCAACATCCGAATAAAGAATTCGGCAAATTCCCAGTTCACTGTTTTTGCAATAATTAGGTTTTGCGGTTCACCCACCATGGTTATTACGCCACCCAGTGCAGTACCCACCCCTGCGTGCATCATCAAGCTTCGAAGAAAAGAACGGTATTGTTCTAGATCATCGCGATTAAGTTCATCGTGGAGGTTGTCATCTAACATGTTGTCGTCGCTTATGGTGTTGCAAGAGGCTACGCGGTGATAAATTGAGTAAAACCCGACCGCTACACTGATTACAACTGCGATGACGGTGAGTGCATCTAGAAAGGCTGAGAGAAATGCTGACATGGAACAAAACGCAAGCGCAAGCAATTCTTTTGAGCGAATACCCAGTAGTATTTTGGTAAAAATAAACAGGAGTAACTGTTTCATAAAGTAAATGCCCGCTACCATGAAAATAAGTAGTAGCAGTACTTCGAAGTTTGCAACAAGTTCATTTTTAACAGTACCTGCGTCGGTCATCCCGATAGCAACCGCCTCAATCGCCAGAAGACCACCAGGTTGAAGAGGATAGCACTTTAGAGCCATGGCTAACGTAAAGATAAACTCTATAACAAGTAACCAACCTGCTATAAATGGGTCATTTGCAAACAAAATTGGATTAATAATCAAAAATAAGATAATCGCAGATTTGTACCAGTTGGGTGCTTTACCGAGAAAGTTCTTGATAAATGCATTCCGTAACGTAATGGTCATGTTTATGACTCTATTTTTATGAAACAGACGAGGATTCTTGGGGTTTTATAATAAAGTATAGGTGAACTGTTGCTGAGTCTAAAGCATTTTTATGCTTGTGCACTTTTTCTTAAAAATAAGAGAAAAATTATAAATTTAACTTCTATTATTTGAGGCAAATCACCCTAGAAACTCACTGTGCAAATAAAGCTTTTTGTTAAAATGCAGCGATTCTTTAAACAGTCAATAACCCTTGTGTTAGATTGATTAAAGTGGTGGGATTATTTCCAGAAGAAACGCGATTTAATATACTGTATAGATGAAATCATTTGTAGTATTTCATAATTTTATTATACGTAACTGTCTCCAACGATACAGTGATAGGGATCAACATTGACGGTATCAAATAATGGGGAGATGATGTTTTTTATTTAGCAGGTCAATGGAAATTGATAAAATGGTTACCAACCGAATCTTTTTATGTATACCCAATCAACTTGTAGACGCTAGATTGACAAAGTCATCAGTGCCTTCAATGCGAGGCAAATTTTCATAGAGATAATCAATCTATTTCACGAGGATTTAACGACGAAATAGGCGCACTGCTGCTCTCCATGAAGGAGGTTGACTGACGCAATGCACGAGGTTATCCCTTTTTGATCGAGTTAATTACACCTACAAATTGGATACCTCGATCAGGATATCAGTAAAACTCTCTGAAACCTGCATCTTCAAGTTTTGAAGAAAAAATCAACCCGCCGTTCTTTTTCGAAAGAAAAGGTATTAGCAGTTTGCTGGGAAAGTGTCTCACTTAAAACTTGAATGCAGGATTCACATCATGGTCATAAGATGAAGATATTTGACCGAGGTACCTACTTTGAGATATTTAATCGCAATCAGCACTCTACCAAGGTTTGGAAAACCTAATACACAATCACCAGCTATTCAAGAAATACTAACATCCTGCTGCCTAATCTTTTTTAGGTAAAAACCCTCTATCAAGAACTTCGATGTACAAAAATAAAACACACTAGGATTTTTAAAAATGCTAGATTAGTTGCTTTTGTTTGTCTGTAATCACATTAAACCACTGTATCCATTCTCTTGCTATAACTCTTTCGACATCAACATCAGAAAACGTGGGATATAAGTAGTTATTTGCGAAGGACTGGTATAACACTCGAGGTGCTTCCTTAACATGAATGACCTTATTCTCAAACCAAAAATTCAGCGAATCATTAAGCATGATAGAGAAGTTTCACCTGTTAATGCGCTTTTTTGGTTATGTCTTTCATCTTTGAAGCTCAAGCATTATTTTATGGATATGTTTGCTATTTTTTCCAAAATATCTGAACTAATCTCCATATTTAAGATCAGATCATCATAAAGTTAAACTGGGAGTTATAATCTGATCTTAAACATGGAGATTAGTTCAGATATTTTGGAAACAACACTTGGCAATTTAAAATATAAAATTCGTTTTTTTAGAAAAAAATGTCAGAGAAATTTATACTTTTATCCGTTATGGGTTTAATGATGTATTTGCGTATGTATACACCTACAGTATTAACTGAGAAGTCAGTTTCTTTGAACCAAGATGATCAGTAATGGATGATGCAACAATCGCAATATTTTATCGTGTTCTTTCGTGGTGAATTGGTGTAATACGCTGCACATTCTTTAGACCTTGCAGAAAAAGTGAATTAAGATCTCACCAGTCAGTTCTCACGGAGGCCAGCGGATAAAACTCACCTCACGCTGGGAGCGTGATTACGACTATTACAATAGTTAGACAACGTCGCTACCTTCTGCTCAAATTCTTCTAATGTTACATGTTCCTAGCAATATAAATGTCTCGGAAGGGAACGATGAAGGGTTGCAGACGCTGATACGCCATGAATACACACACATTATTCATATGGAGTTCAATGACCGTGCGGTAACCGAAGAACATGGTATTTTTGGCCACCAAACACTATTATTCCCGCATGTTATGATTCAATCCATGTTAGTGAAATGGTTGGTGGTTTATATAGAAGGTCAAAATAAACAAGACCCTGGTCGCTTACACGATAGTCACCTTGCTATGCAAATGCGTATGGAAGTGGCGAGAGGTCAATTAGCTGACCTAAATTAAGTGGGGTGATCAAGAACCGTTTACCCCGTGGTAGTGATTATCTCTACGGTGCGTATTTCATTGATTATTTAGCCAAAATATATGGTGAAGAAGCGCTCCAGCACTTTTTAACCGATTACAGTGGCTGTTTAATTCCAAGTTTTTTCTTAAACTACAGCGTTCGATACACTTTTGGTAAAGATTTTTTTGCACTTTAGGAAAAGTTTCGTGCCGATCTGATAACACATTTTTCAGATTAAATTACGCAAAGTAAGGCACACCCTTCTGGTGCTAAATCTCTAGATAACCTGAGCTACGCATAAGAAATAAACTAAATGCCAAAGTCGGAGATCTGATCGTTTGAAAAAATTATCGATTGCATAAGAAGCTTGAGTATGAATAACTTAGACGTTATTTTCATTGATGTCGACGACTTCTCCTAAACTTTCCTCCATGCATGGGAAAAATATCTCATTTCTTCCGGTATCAAACAAAAAATAATCCTGGTCACCTCTCAGTTAGCTAAGTGATGACGATAGTGATAGCTTTCCATCAATCTGGGTATCGAGAATTCAAAACCTATTACATCCATTTTGTTTGTCGCTACCTCACCAACGAATTTCCTAACTTAGTCAGCTACACGCGAATATTCAAGCTCATGCAATATGTTTTGGTTCCGCTTTGTTCTTAACTTACTCACCGTCAGGCAAGGCCGACATGGATTGCCTTCGTTGATTCGTCCACGCTACAAGTTTGTCATAAACACTACATTTTCAGACATCAGTTTTTTAAAGTACCGCGAAGCGTGGAAAAGGCACGATGAAGTGGTTTTACAGTTTTAAATTATACCTTATTGTCAATGATCAAGGTGGCTATTATCTCGATCAAAATGACGACGATTAACGTGGATGATAGAAAGCCTGTATCGGAAATGGTTGACGTTCTTTGGGGGTGTTTATACGGAGATAAAGGTTATATCTCTGGTCCATTGGAACAGGGACTTGCAGACAAGTGAGTAACACTGATAGCGGGTATAAAAAACATGAAACCCAAAGTGATGAAACTTTGGAACCGTCTGATGCTACGGAAACGATTTATTATTAAAACCGTCGTTTTTAACTAACTAAAAAACATATCCTAAATCAAAAATTCTTAACACCGTAAGTCTGTCACTTTTATGGCCAACTTGCTAGCGAGACTTATCGCGTATTCATTTCAACCAAAGAAGCCTAGCATAAAAGATGACTAGATTTGATAAGAAAGTCCTTATGCAGATCTGAGGTTAAAAGTAATACTCCCGTTCAATGAATGTACCGATTACTTTGTCGTGCATTTCCGTTGATTTTGAGTATCCAATCGTTTTCCGTTTGAATCGTTTTAAGCGCGTACTGATGGTTAAATTTGCCCTCTCAATGCGTTTTGTATAAGAGTTTGCCAACAATGTGTTTATTCTCGGGAAGGATATCGTACGCATTGAAACCGTCCGTGCACCAAGATGAAACATTGAACATGGATAACCGATTGAAAAACAAATTGAATATCTTTCTTCCACTACACCAGAATGCGGGAGCAATGATTTTTCTCAATCGAGGCTCCCAAGTATACCAAAGCTAACACGCGTATTTTTCTTATCTACGAAAGACCATTGCTTATCTACTTCGCAGATAAGCACCACTTCCTGTACATCAAGAGGAAATGTGGTTACACAGTGTGGTGTAAGTTTTTTAAGCTCGAATAAACGCATTAATGCTGATGTGTAGCATTCTCTATGAGTCACTAATACCCAAATTATTCATAGCAAGTTCAACAAATTGCTCTTTTATCCCCGTCTGATAAGCCCTATATGTATATTCAAGCGGAAAGGTTCGGCAACGATAGCCTTGGTGTCCACCAAGGCCGATACCATGTTTTTTAACCGTTTTTGTTCGCGGGCAAAAACGACATTTAACGTCAACCGTAATTATAATGATCACCCTACAGAAACAGACATTTCACACGAAAAGAACCTATTGCATACATACCAAAAAATATAACCTAAACATCTATTTTGGAAAATAGATAAAGGGTAAAAGGTAAAAGGTAAACTTGAAAAATATGAATCTATAACAAGCGGAAAATTAACGATTACGTTTTACAAAATTAAAGAAAATAAATATTTTATAAAGTTTTAGTTGGAGTAAAGTATATAAATCCCTAAAAAATCATAAAAGCCTTTGGTGAAGATTGATTACAGATTGCTGTAAAGCAATTGAATGTATTGCTTCAAGCAGTGGTTTTATGTTTTTCTTCTGATTTAAGGTGATACCATGCTTGCGATACAGGTGCGACTTTAGATCCAAAACTTCGTTTATACGCAAAACGCACAGCACCCAACTAAGCGATTAAAAACTCAGCTTAACTAGGTGCTGGATAAATACGTACTTAGTTGCTCTTAACATTTAAATGTTCATCTGTATTATGTACATAAGTTAACAATCTTACATGGATATTGTAAAGTGAGTGTGCCTAATAAGGAATTACTAGCAAGGTTACCTTAGGTAACTACACAGTGTTAGCAAGCTAGTTGTCCATTTGGACTTTACGACGAAGTACAGATGCAGAATACTCACGGGTGTGATGATAGAGCAATTGCGAGAGGAGTTTGAGTCTGCTTGTGTGAAACTTAAGTTTAAATTTCTAGAAATAGATGGTGAACAAGATCATGTTCACTTGTTGATAGCATATCCTCCACAGCTATCTATCAGTATAATGGTAAATAACCTAAAAGCAGTGTCTTCTCGTATGTTGAGGATGAAAAACACGCATCTTAGAACAAAAACCATATCAATTAATCACATAGGAAGCAAATAAATCGAAAAATACACCATGCTTTTAGTGGGAAAACCGAACCAACTCCATCCCTCTCCCACAAAACACACATTTTCAGGGATTATGACCTGCTAGCTCTACAATAGCTGATACGTTTGGTGTAGCTCATCATTGAATCCACGAAGTCTCCTGCTACCCTAGCTATTACTTCATACCACTTCTTCAAGCTCGTTGTCGCTTGAAGGACATAATATTCCACTCGTTGAAATTCTTTAGGAAGAATTTGCTGAACCTGCCTGCCAACAAATACCTGAGCATCCACTGTCTCATACGTTTTTAACTGCGCTTGATGTGATTGATAGTAATACCTGACTTGATGATCGTCATACCCAACTATTCTAGATAAGCCTATCGGCAGAGATGACAAATAGTTGGTTAAGTATCGTATTAACCCTCGGTAGCTTTTTCTTGGGACTTTATTTTTACGACCATTGCCAAGATGGGCATAGAAACCATCAGGATAATTATCCCATAAGGTTCTTATCATATATTGACGCGCCGGAAACTCAATCTCCATTAACTTAAGTAAGTATTTTTGCTAAAGTAATCGCAGTTGAGATAACGATAAATGCTAAAACCCTTTCCAATCCTAGTTTGAAGGAAAGAATGCACTTTCAGTCAGTATTACATGTAAATAAAAATTATAGTTGCCATTACGACTATGAGTATGGATGAAAACAATGACGTCGATTTCACACGCATCGGTCTTAAAGTGCGCTTGAATCAACTCTGATAAGCAGGCTCCGCCAAGACCATAAACCCAGAATACAAATGCTTCTAATTGGAGTTACTATGGAAAGGAATACGAAGTTACTCAGGCAATGTTAAGACAACTTGCTGATAGGTCACTCTAGGAAACAGGTGGAAGCCTATTTTGACCATACTCTCCCGTACATAACGCTTTCCACATTGCGGATAAGCTTTCCCCCTTACAATTAAAGTTAACTTTATGTTACCCTTGACCACAAACCTAGCATTAAGGTAATTGGTAAAGCCATTTGCTGATCTTCCACACTTCAGCATCTTCGCGATTTCTGAAAAAGCTAATAAGCGGTATCATAGCGGGGATGACTAGATACGAATATGGCCTAATTCGTAGTGAAAATACGTTTA
Source organism: Candidatus Enterovibrio escicola (assembly GCF_002464935.1). GTDB lineage: Bacteria > Pseudomonadota > Gammaproteobacteria > Enterobacterales > Vibrionaceae > Enterovibrio > Enterovibrio escicola. The sequence continues at coordinate 29,997 of NZ_NBYY01000013.1, read as the reverse complement.
AAGCGAAGCAGCTTCGATTTGATATCCTTAAAATTTATTCATGCCTTTTATCTGTTAAATCATGCTAAGTGTATCACAGAAAGGGACATGCCTTAAGCCCCACCACATATAGTTTCTGGGAGGAAATCCCTAGGTAAAAAAAGACAAAGAGAAATCTCTTCTTTGTGGTCATACTCTTACTTTGCCTGTGCTGTTAGCGGTGCTACAATCGAAACATTAAGGGCTTATGTGGAAAATCAATCAACACCAGATTAAAGTTCTTCAAACTTTACGCCTTATATCCGCGCCCTCATCGGGCACGGGTTTACGGCAACATTGGTAAATCTTGACACTATCAAGTTGCGGCTAGCGAAATAAGAAGCATCGCCAGATCAAGGGCAGTGAGTAATCACACTTTCTCCCTGTTTCTTTCTCTTCCTCCTTAAACTAGTTTATTAGGCGTTGTTTCTCAACTATCTGAACTAATTCATAAAACAAAATACACACGAGCCTGTGTCTTTTCATACTCTAATTCTGTCTGCACTTGCGCAAACAACGCATCATCAAACTGATCGTATGATTCTTTCTGTGCCTTAAGCCAATAAGGTTTGTTATAAACCGACAACACACCAATCAATTCATGGCACAGCATCTTTTCTGTTACGTGCGGCATTGTCCTAAGCTCTAAACAGATCATTGATATGCTGTAGGCGTTGTTGATTAAATCAGGCCTATAACGCACTGATCCAGATCTTCTTTACAGTCTTAATTTATTTGCTAGCGAACAGGTATACCGAGTCTTATGACTTTGTTCATTACCTGCACATTTACCAAAGCCTCACCAACTTGAGCATTGTAATCACGAAGGGTGCGTTTAGAACTGAGCAACTGCTTATAGTGAAACATTGCTGTCTCTACTAATGACCTTTTGTGATAACTCCTGTCCTTTTTTCACTCCGCCAGTTTGTCATCTGTCAATGCCTTTACCGCTTCATTTCTAGGATGTCCTTCTTCCTAGTAACCCACGTTGCTTCGAGGTGGAATAGTGGGTTTTATTCCTTTATTCTTTAGCACGTGGTGACATGCTCTTGTGTCATAAGCTCCGTCACACTGACTTGCTCTATCCTTCGTCGTAATGGGTTAAGCAATTTAGGTAAAACCTCATTGTCACTCACCGACACTAAGCTAACTTCGGCGGCGATAACCTCATGCGTAAACATATCAACTGCGAGATGAAGTTTGCGCCAGAGACACCGCTTCTCCTTACCGTGTTTACACGTTTTCCATTCACCTTAGCCGTATACCTTTAGGTCTGTGGCATCAATAACAACGTGGTCGACAGCTCTTCGATTCTGACAATGGTACTTAACTTCTACGGTTTTAGAGCGCTTACTAATGCAAGTCTATGTAGGGGATTTCAGCGGGACATTCATTAACGTAAGAACCGAATTGAGAAATCCTTCTAATCCACCAAGTGGGAGCTTGAAAATACCTTTTACCATCATGCCGTTTCAATCGCGGTATCCGAAAAGATAAACCCTCGGCCACGATGTCCGTGATGCTTTAGACAATGCCATGCCTTAATGGCAGCGTCATCTATCTAAAAAGTGACTGAGCCACGGTTTACTAATGCTTAATTATATTGTTTCCAGTTGCTGATTTTGTGCTTGCCTTTTCCCATCATCACCTCCCGCTTAACTCCATGATGGTCTGATCGTAGAAATTGCGATTAATTTAGATATTTTGGAAACAACGCCTATGCTGCATCTAAAATCATGTGTTCGCCAGTGATGAAGCGTCATCGAATCTCGTAAACGTCATATATATCGGTTCACAACTGAAATGATAATGGCTTTTAAAGTGACAAACTAGGAAACAGATAATCATCATAAATATTCATTAACCGTTCAAGTCTGGATTTTATGCTTTTGGAAATAGGTCTGCAAATCATGTTACCCCTCTTGCTAAGCTCAAGAGGGACAGTTCGAATATCATTCGCCATATCAAAATGATCTCGCCTTGCGGGCCTGAATTCAGACAACAGATTACCCCCACATCATTGTCATAATGATGAAGGTGTTTAGTAGACATATCGGCTTTCACTTCGTTCAATCGCTATTCACACGTTGGCAAGTTCAAGCAGTGCTAATACGAGATCCCCGACACAAAAGGTAAACCAATATCTTGCTGTCTAATCTTTTCTAGTTCAGAGCCATTGATAATGAATTTAGATTTACAGAAATTTAAACATGAATAGATTGTGGAGAATGCAGCATTTGCTGTTTTAGGGTTCCGCACTTTGTTTTTCAAAAAAAGCATCTTTTTATGGATATGCCTTGCTTTCTTAAGAGTTATTATCGGATACTTGCCTATATGTATTCGTTTGTTTTTACCATTGAAACGGCATCGATATTGAAAGGTAATGTTGGTGTTTTGGGATATCTTTGCAATCAGCCCATCTCCATAATTTAACTCTGCTGGACCAGCGTAATTGGTCTGCTTCACGATGGCTTTTAGTTGCTTATTTGTTATGCTCAATTCAACTTCCTTGTAAAACCAAGACGCAGCACTTGCTGAAAATGGACACATATTTAGACGCAAGTAAACATATAAAACGTCTAACAACAGTTAACTATAACTAAAAATCTAGCACAAAAATAACTTATAATCGACTGATTTTAATGGTTAAAAAAACAATCCTTGGACATTAAGCCACAATCATGAAAAACATCGAACAACCTACATTCTACTTTTTCGATTATGAAACCTTCGGTATTAGCCCTCCTTTAGACAGACCTTGCCAGTTTGCGGGCGTTAGAACCGATCAATACTTCAGCATAATTGGTAAACCGTTGTTGATTTACTGTCAGCCACCGAATGATTACTTACCACAACCAGAAGCTTGTCTGATCACGGGCATCACACCGCAAACCGCAGTAAGTAAAGGGTTGTCTGAACCAGAATTCATCGCAAAGATCCATGAACAATTGTCAGTTCCTCGCACCTGTGCTATAGGTTATAATAATATCCAATTTGATGATGAAGTGACCCGTTATACTCTGTATCGTAATTTCTTTGATCCCTATACGTGGAGCTGGCAAAACGGTAATTCACGGTGGGATTTGCTAGATGCAATGCGTGCATGTTATGCGCTGCGTCCCGAAGGAATTATCTGGCCTAACAATGCCCAAGGCTTTATCAGTTTTAAACTAGAACACCTTTCCGTTGCCAACGACATTGAACACAGCCACGCCCATGATGCAATGGCTGATGTGTTCGCAACAATTGAATTGGCAAAAAAACTCAGGAAAGCACAGCCACGTCTATTCAATTACCTCTATACGCATCGTCACAAAAACAAACTGATACCACTCATTGACGTGGTATCAATGAAACCCTTGGTGCATGTCTCTAGCATATTCGGCACAGATCGTGGAAATACTAGTTGGATTGTGCCTGTCGCTTGGCATCCTATAAACAAAAATGCTGTGATTGCCGTTGATCTTGGTCAAGATCTTTCGCCATTATTTGAACTTGATATAAAATCGCTGAGAAAACGTTTATATACTCGGCATACTGACCTCACACCTAACGAGTTGCCCATTCCTCTTAATCTTATTTATATCAACAAATGTCCAGTATTAGCAGAAGCTAGAAACCTCCATCCTGAAAATGCAGGAAGACTTGGTATCGACCGTCAACAATGCCTAAAAAATCTTAACAAATTGAAAGAAAAGGTAAATATTAGTGAAAAATGTACGGCACTTTATATAGATAAACCTGAGTATAAAACTTCACGAGATGTGGATTTCGCACTCTACTCAGGATTTTTCTCACCGTCAGATCGCTTAACCATGGATATTATTCGTCAAACCAAACCTGAAGGTTTATCGGCATTGGATATTAAAGCAGCAGACGAACGAATCGAACCCCTGTTGTTCCGCTACCGTGCACGTAATTTCCCCTCCACTCTAACAAATTCAGAACAAAAACAATGGCAAATTCATCGTATGTATTATTTTGAAACTCATCTTCCTAGTTATAGGAAGAAACTTGAAGAACTCACATACCTATATCGGAACGATAGGAAGAAGAACCAGATTTTAGAATCTGTTTATCTATACGTAGAGTCACTTGTTTCCCATAAATTTAGAGAATAACTGCAACATCTACGGTCTATCATAGACGAGGAATCCAACTTAGTTGGATGCTATGTTCTCAAAAAAATAGAGAATACTACTATGAATTATCAGTAACAGACCATGGGCAGAAGATACCAAATCACAGTCATTTTGGAACGGGAAATTTCAATCTCAGATATTGCAAAAGACAATCAAATACTATCGTTTATTACTTTACAGAGAACTGAAAAGGTACCTTAATAAGGGGGCTTATTGCCCTGCTACTTCTCAAGAAATATCGGTGAATAATCGTAAGCGAGCAAGCAAATACAAGATATTAACAGATCAAAACATTTGCGTTCATCTGTTAATGGTATTGTTTCCCAAATATCTGAACTAATCATTATTCCTACGATTAGTTCATCATAGAGTTAAGCGGGAGGTGATGATGGGAAAGGGAAAACCACCACAAAATCAACAACTGGAAACAATATAATCAAGCATTAGTAAACCGTGGCTCAGTCACTTTTTAGATAGATGACGCTGCCATTAAGGCATGGCCTTGTCTAAAGCATCACGGACATCGTGGCCGAGGGTTTATCTTTTCGGATACCGCGATTGAAACGGCACTGATGGTGAAAGGTATTTTCAAGCTTCCACTTGGTTGATTAGAAGGATTTCTCAATTCGGTTCTTACGTTAATGAATGTCCCACTGAAATCCCCTACATACACTTGTATTAGTAAGCACTCTAAAACCGTAGAAGTTAAGTACCGTTGTCAGAATCGAAGATCTGTCGACCACGTTGTTATTGATGCCACAGACCTAAAGGTATACGGCTAAGGTAAACGGAAAACACGGTAAAGAAAAGTAGCGTCTCTAGGCGCAAACTTAATTTTGCCATTAATCTGTCTACTCATGAGGTTATTGCTGTAAAAGTGAGCCTAGTTTCTGTGAGAGATAATGAGGTTTTACTTACATTGATTAACCCATTACAACGCAAGATATAGCAAATCGGTGCTGATGGAGACTATGACACAAGAGCATGTCAGCACGTACTAAAAAACAAAGGAATAACGCCCAGTATTCCACCTCGAAGCAACGCGGGGTACTAGGAGGAATGGCATCCTAGAAATGAAGCTATAAAAGCGTTAAAAGAAGACAAACTGGCGGAGTAGTAAAAGAACAGGAGTCTCACAATGCTCATTAGTAGATATAGCAATATTTCGCTATAAACAGTTGCTCAGTACTAAACTTACTCTTCATAATTAACCTCAGATCTTCATAAGATCTTTCTTATCAAACCTAGTCATCTTGATGCTCGGCTTCTTTGGTTGAAATGAATACGCGATAAGCCCAGCCAGCAAATTTCCCATTAAAGCTGATACAACTACTGTGCCGAGAATTCTAGATTTGGGATATATTTTTTAGTTGGTCAACAACGGTTTCAATAATAAATCGTTTCCGGAGCATCAGGCGGTTCTAAAGTTTCATTACTTTGAGTTTCATGTCCTTTTTCATACCCGTTATCAGTGTCACTCCCTTGTCTGTGAGTTCCCTCTCCAATGAACCAGAGATATAACCTTTATCTCCATATATACACCCCCAAAGCTCGTCAACCCTTTCCGATACAAAATTTCTATCAGCCACGTTATCCCTCGTCACTTTTACTGAGATAATACCACATTAGTCATTGATAATAAGGTATAATTTGAAAGCGTAGAACCACCCCATCATTCCTTTTTCTCGCTTCGCGGTACCTTCAAAAATATGATATCTGAGAATGTATAGGTTGTGACAAACCTGTAGCTTAGACGAATCAACGAAGGCAATCCATGTTGGCATTGCCTGACGGTGAGTGAGGTAAGAACAAAGAGGAACCAAAACTCCTTACATGAACTTGAGCAGTCGCGTGTAGCTGACTAATTCAGGAAATTCATTGGTGAGGTAGCAGCACACAAAGTGGATGTAATAGGTTTTGAAGTGTCCACATCCCTATTGAGGGAAAGCTCTAACTATCGTCGTCACTTAGCTAACTAAGAGGCGACAAGGCTTGTTTCTTTGTGTGACACCGGAATAAATGAGGTGTCTTTCCCATGCAAGGAGGAAAATCTGGCAGAAGTCAGCGACATCAACGAAAACAGCGTCTAAGTTATTCATACCCAAGTCCTTATACAGTCGATATTTTTTTTCAAACGCTCAGATCACGACTTTGGCATTTAGTTCATTTCTTATGCGCAGCTCAGGTTAACTTAATGAGAGAGTTCACCACATATGTTTTACTGGATAAAAATATGAATAGTATCCATCGGTGGCTTTTCGCTTAGCACGCAGTGTCGCTTTAAACATCAGATCATAACCATTTAATACACTTTGCTTATGAAAGGGTATAGCTAGGGGTATACCCAGCCCTGTTCACTCTTCCAACCAAATATTATTTGAGGTTTAAAACCGTGTTGTTGATTAAATCACGGTCTATAACGAATTGCTTTAATCAACAACACCCTCACTAATCGTAAATTCTGGCATTTCTAGACGATGGAATTCCAATCCTTGTTTAAGGTGTCGTTGCATAAAACCAGAAACAGAAATGTAATTTTGTTCTGACCTCAACATCCCAATTGCACCTCCAGTATAGGCGATATAATGTGTTTTCTTTCCATTTTCACAAATTAAATTTATACCAAAGTTTAGGTCGTAGGATACGTATCCTTTCCATAAAAAACCAACAGATTTCTGAGAAGTTTCTAGTTTTCATAATAACTGCAATTTGGACACATTGTGTAGCGTCCATTAGGATCATTTAGGTTATTAAAGTTATTTATCTCGACAAAGGTTGAATCAAAAAACTGTTTGACTACTGACAAAATTTCAAACTTCATATTAACGCCGATAGTCACAATTGCTTGACTGATCATATCATAAATAAACTGCTGTGCTGGTTGGAGTGGTTCTTCTATCCAGTTCAGTGAATAGTCATCAATGTTAGCAAGTTTGGCCGCAACCACAACCGCATCATCAAAATCACCCATTTGATCAACCAAACCTAGTTTCATCGCATCATACCCTGTCCATATACGACCTTGCGCGACATGATCCATATTATCAATGGACAAATTACGTTGGCGCGCCACCAGCTCAATGAAGCGTTGGTAACCATTTTCTATACCCATTTGCATACTTTTACTGACTTCCTCAGGAAGTGCACGGGTCACACCAACTCCTGAAAGCATCGTTGTACCAACACCATCGCTATAAACACCATATTTTGCGAGTGCATCTTCAAAGGTAGTAAGGATGCCAAAGATACCAATAGAACCCGTAATAGTGATGGGTTGAGCCAAAATTTGGGTCGCACTAGTGGCAATCCAATAGCCACCTGATGCAGCAACACCAGACATGGATACCACCACTGGCTTACCAGCTTCTTTTAGGGCTTCCACTTCGTTGCGGATAACTTCTGAAGCGAAAGCACTTCCGCCAGTACTATCAACACGAAGTATAACGGTTTTAATAGCATCGTCCAAACGGGATTCGCGTAACAAAGCAGCCGTAGTGTCACCACCAACAGTCCCTTCTGTTTCATAACCGTTAATTATGACACCACTGGCCACAACGACTGCAATTTGATCTGCTTTAGGTGGTTTAAGCTCCGTTATATTGTAGTCATAAATACTGACATAATTAAAACTATCTTCACCATCGCTGCCGAACATGTCAGCAAGCTTGGTACGTATTTGTTGTCTAGTTAATAATTCATCGACAAGACCGAGATTTTGCGATAACTTGGCGAAATCCCCTTTCGCTACTTTTAGCATATCTAGTAGGACTTCCGAATCCTGAGAGAGTGTTTCAGCGGCAATGCCACGATTATTTGCAACATCACCAACGAACGCACTCCAAAGTTGGTTTAACCATACAGCATTAGCTTCACGGGCTTCTTGGGACATTTCAGTACGAGTATAAGGTTCAACAAAGGACTTATAGATGCCTACTCGAAAAACGTGGGTGGTGATATCCAAATTCTTAAGTAACTTTTTGAAATAAAGGTTGTAGGTACCGTAACCACGTAACAACACAGCTCCGTCTGGCGCCATGAATATTTCATCGGCGTAGCTAGATAAATAGTACTGACTTTGGTTGTAGTGATCCCCGATCGCGATAACAGGCTTGCTAGTTTTCTTGAATTCATTAATGGCTTTTGCCATGTAACGCAATTTGGTCAGACTAACTTCTGACATATCAGAAAGGCTTAATACCATACCATTGATATTATCGTCCTGAGCCGCTGCCCTGATTTTCTCAACAACATCAAATAACACGGTTTCCATACCAACAGAACGATTCATTAAGTTTTTAGTAACTAGATCAAAGGGATCTAGATGACGGCGTTTTTCAACAATAGAACCTGATAGATCCATAAAAAGTACGCGTTTTAGTTGTTCTTTTGATCCAGATACGGGGGTATCCTTCGCAGTTAGAGCGAAGTGAATAGCAACGATAACTCCGATAAAAAGCAAATTTAATAGTAGCTGACGAGTGAAACTCAAAATTTTCCAACACGTCTTCAATACGCTGCCTAGAATCTTAAAAAGTTTTTTCATTAGTATTTCCAGCGACTGCTATTAACCATAATCGTAACTAATCCTGTTTGGATTACCTAGCATTGATTTGTGTTGTAATAATGCAAATCAATATTTAAAGATCTAACCTTCTCGGTTTATTCAAGAGTAAAAATCGCAAATGGATGGGTAATGTGAACACAACGTAAACTCACTCCAACAACTAGGATTTAGTTTTACACAACCTGAAACCGTGTACGAGTCAAATTCATGTTCACGAGATTATAAAAAGAAGCAACGGGTCTAAAAAGCTTGTTGCTTTTTATGTTAAACGTATACAAAAGGAAGACTTAGCTTGATCGTTACAGGTATGCTGTACCTGATTTTATCATCACATACACCCATTCAGTCTGAGATCAGAAATGATTGTTAGAAAGTAACACCGCACAATCACCACTTGCTGTGTACAAGAACCCCAAAAAGTCGAACGGTATATTCTATATGCTAGACGGTGTACCATGATCTGTACTACTGAAAGTTCACATTTCATTAAGCACTAAAATAACCACTTGAAGTGGATCATGAATAAACTGAAACCAGCACAGTGCCGAATTTAAATCGGAAGAACGGACATTGAGCAAGAAAACCAGTATTGTCATAGTTTAACAGAACATAGTTCCTATGAACAACAAATCCATAAGCAGGTAAACTTTAGCCTAATCTAAACTCAGTTTTACTCAAAAAAAAACGACTCCTGATTCCTGCTATCTGTAAAATAAAGGTAGTACAAAGGTCATCATGAAAACATGATGTGCTTGATTTTTACCTAGCGCCTTAAATCTAGTCTGTAAAACTAATTTGATATCTCGACTGAATAAATTTTTGTCCGTCTTTTGTTAATCGGTAATTCATCACTCCTCCGATGGTTTTGAGCTCTGTCCTATCTAGGAAGTGGTTAGCATACATGATGTAATCTTCTAGGATCTCACATCTCCTTTTTTAAGGAAAACATGCGTTTGATTTAGAAGATAAATAATCTCTTGAAATGTGTTAGAAACTGCACGGTGTAAATTATTTTTATTTGTAGGGCATCCCCATGTATTTTCATTATTTTATCACTGAGGTAAAGCCTACCAATACTACCAGCTCTAACAATATAGAATCAAACATACAACCCTTCTGCTTCAGAGCTATGGTCAAATCAGGTGTACAGCTTCCAGATTAGTATCCTGATGATTTACGTTTATTTCACGAATGCCATCTCTGAATTTCACACTTTGATGAGATCCGCAAGTAATTTAAAACCTCACAGACTCCGCCAGTTAACCTCATCGGTTCGCATCAGTTTGCAGGCCATTGCCAATGTCGTTTTTCGGCTTCCACAATTCTTGGTTTTGTTTGTTCCTAGCCTCACCGTTGCAAACATTGATTCAATAGAGTTTGTCGTTCGAATATGTATCCAATACTCGGCGTGGAAATCGTAAAATACCAGCATACCTAGTTTATCTTTGGTCAGGCACTCCGCTGCTTTGAGATATTTAGCACCATATCGTGTTTAGAACTGGCCGAAGGCTTTTTGTGCCTTTTGTTGTGTCTCCGCTATCTAGATAGCGTGAAGCCTTTTTTTCATTCTTGGTTGAACATACTTTGGGACTTTATTTAATACATTGCCCATTTTATGTACCCAGCAGCACTGATGACGCGTCGTTGGCCGATGCTTTGTTACTGCATTCCAAAAACCGAAAGCACCATCATTAACGGCGAGTTCAGAAGCAAAACTGATACCTTGGTACGTTAGCGATGCCAGAACTTCAAGCCAACTGACCTCTGATTCCCTGTACCCATCGACAACGACTAGCATTTCCTTGCAGCTGACGTCATCCACGCCGATGACAACAAGCGGGCAAAGCTTATCATCCATCCAGACTTTGCAGTAAATAACATCGGCCAAAATGTAGACATACCGCCGTTTATTTAAGTCTCGCTTACACAGCTGGTCGTATTCTGCTTCCCACTGCTGCGTGAGTCGAGAAACACTGCTTGCGGACAACTCCTTGGTTTGATTACCTAAGAGTGATTTCAAGGCGGCTGTATATCGCCCGTAGAGATCCCCCTCAGATAGAGCCGAGGGATAAGCTCTTCTCTGTTTTTGGTTCGCTTGAGATAGAGCGTAACTAATGTGCTATTGAACTTGATTCCGCTCCCTGTTCTATCTCAAACCTTTGAGACTTTGACGGTAATGTCGCCGAATCCAGTTTGTAGGTGCCGCTAAGGCAAATGGCCATTACGAACCACTCCCTGCCTTCCATTAGCTTGAAGTCATGTAAAATTATCGAGCAAGGATTGAACCTCGGATTCTATAACTTAAGTCAACAACTGCGGCGCGCCTTGTTTCAGCAGTTCATTAAGCAAGTTTTCTAGTTTATGAAGCTCGATAACGTTATGATTATTATCCATGTGGTGTATTCCTTGTGGGTTGTTGATCTAACGAGATCAATCAACAGGTTACACCTCATTATCAATGACCAAGGTGGCATTATCTCAGTCAAAGTGACGACGGCTAACGTGGATGATAAGAAGCCTGTGCCGAAAACGGCTAACGAACTTTGGGGGTGTTTATATGGAGACAAAGATTATATCTCTGGTCCATTGGAGTGGGAACTAGCAGACAAGGGAGTGACACTGATAACTGGTGTCAAAAAAATATGAAACCCTAAGTAATGAAACTTTAGGACCGCCTGATGCTCCGGAAACGGTTTATTATTGAAACCGTTTTTAACCAACTAAAAATATCTCCCAAATTGAGCATTCTCAGTACCGTAGCTGTATCAGCTTTATGGTTAATTTGCTGGTGGGGATTATCACGTCTTCATGTCAACTAAAGAAACCGAGCATCAAGATGACTTATCTTGATAAGTAAGCGCTTATGCAGATCTAAGGTTAATTACAATGCTCAAGTTGGTGAAGAACTGTAAATGTGGAGGCAATTAACAAAGTTATAAAACTCGATATATTTATTCGCCAGCAGACAAATTAAGACTGTAAAAAATCTTGGGATCAGTGCGTCACTGGCCTGCTTTAATCAACAACTCCTCACAATAAACCTATTGAATACATAACCTAGCTCGAGAAGTTATTATGTTATGTAAAGGTAGGGGTATCAAACGTCATTCTTAATGAAACTCGTAACGTATATGGCGGAATCCAATCCAAACCACTTAATACATGTGGATGATCTAACGACAAACTCTGTAAAAGTTGATCAGACAAGCTTTTCTTCCCCACCGCGATTAAAAGACAAGAAAGTAAACGAGGATTTAACGAAAAATTAATGATTCTTTTTCTCATAGCATAAGCAATTTCATTGGAAAATTCACGTATAGATACAGTATCACAATCACTAGGTAGGAATACTTTTCCTGAAGCAAGTGAGCTACGTGCACATACAAGAAGAAAATCAGCTAAATTAAATACTGAAATAAAATCTTTTTTATTATGCACATTTCCAAACGGGAGCACACCAACATATTTAATCCACTTAGTCAATAAAGCAAAATTTCCTAGAGCCTTTGGACCATAAACAAGGGGAGGTCTAACAATTACTAGCTCTAACGCAAGAGCCACACACGTATCACTTAATTCCTTTTCTGTTGCTAATTTTAATTCAGAGTATATGTTATGTGGCTTTGGTATGCTATCTGGCGTAAATGATATATCTAGGCTGGAATTTCCATTCACACCAATAGAACTCACAAAAACAAAACGCCTTACTCCTGCAATAGCTGCTTCCTTGGCTAAATGTATAGTGGCTCTGATATTAACTTTCTGTAGTTCTTCAAAGGTGATAGGAGAATTATGAGTAACTCCAGCTAAATGAATTATAACATCAATTCCAGTAAGAAGATGAGACCAATCGGTCAGGGTTCCAAGTTCATCATAGTAGACTGCATCTGCAAAGAGTCCTTTATGTTTAGTACGTAGCGCAGGGATCAGTTCATTGCTTTGATTCACTACTTGTCGACCGATGAAACCATTAGCTCCTGTTACTAAAATTTTCATAATTTATCAAAATCCATGGAACACTAGTTATCCTCAAAGTTTACCCGTTTTTTTCCATAGATACTCTGTATGCGCTCGAGTAACATTGGACACAGTTTTAGAGTTCTTCCAAAATAATCTTTCTGATTCATTTGGTGCTAGACCATCCATTGTATTGACGGGTCTGGTCTAGGGTATCCACATGAGTGTTCATCATTTGATCACTGAAGTAAAGCTTACCAGTAATACTCTCTCCAAAACTGGGTTACAGGTAATACCGATGAACCATTCAACTTATTGACTACAAAACCGATTGGATGAGGGTGATTCATTTAACTAAATCATTAGAACACTTGGTTGTACTCACTCCACGATCAGCCAAGATTTCAATAATGGTATGCTATATCGTTTAGTTTATATAAAGAACTTGCAGAAGTACTAAGTGCAGATGTGTATCTTGCCCATATTTATTCCTAATGGAAAGTAGTTCGAATTATAATTTCGCATGTTGTTATGGAAATTTGCCTAGAAATGGATAGATTTACGGATAGTAAGCGATGATATGCATCATATAAGAATAAATTCAAGGCTAGAGTCTTAAAGTCTTTGTATTGAGATACATTAATGTAGTTCCCAATGAACTCCGGCAGGATTCAGCGTAAAGAATCTCGCTTTTGAGATGAATTTACGATGAAATATCCGCGAAATGGGCAATAACGAAAAGTATGAGAACTCAATCATTATACCTAGGAGAACAAAACTATGTTAGAAGGTAAAAAGGTTCTCATTGTTGAAAGTGATCCCATATTTAGCCAGATTATTGCAGGTTTTCTTCGTCTTGAGGGGTGTATTGTTAGAGATGCGAAAACTGGTCTAGATGGACTGAAGTCCTTGGAAGAAAGAATGCCAGATTTACTGCTCAGCGATTTATCTATGCCAGTGATAACAGGTTTGGAATTTGTTGAAGAAGTTAGCCTAAAATATCCGATGCTTCCAGTTATTGTTATTTCTGGAACAGCGTGTATGTCAGATATCGCACAAACTATACGATACGGAGTAAAAGATTTTCTAATCAAACCTATTGATGATATCTTAGAGGTGAAGTCTGCCATCCTTTCAGTACTAGAAGTATCAGATAATTGTTTACATAATGATACTGACTTCTCCCAACAGTGGTTTAAAGTGTCTCAACGTGTTGAACAACCGCTTACGGATGAACTTAGGTGGCATTTAGACGACCTCTTAGACAACCAGAGGAGTGCTCGAGATCTCCTTATGGGATTGATGCCAAAGACTAATTCACAACAAGGGGATTGGCGACTTTCCTACCACGCATTACAATCAGTAGATTCAGATCCTATTGTACTGGATTATACATGGTTCATGGAGGGTCCAATGGTTTTTTACATGCTTGATAGTGGATCAGCTGGAAAGAATGGGACTGCCACAATTTTGATGATCCGCGCTTTCTTTAATGAATATATCCGCTCTCAAGATCCAAGTGGAAGAGGGCTTATTCAACTTGTTCATAAAATTGAAGATGCGATTAAAAAGTCCAGCTATGCTAGCCCCATCTGCGCCTTATTTGGCATTCTCAATGCCACAGATAGCAAGCTTGATGTTTTGTCAGCGGGTCTAAATGCTATTTTAGATGGTTTAGGCAACACCATCATTGTAAGAAATGATTATTTACTTGGTATCAATGCTTCGAGTATCTGTTTTCAAAACATAGATCTTTCAGCTGGCCGTGTTCGAATATCACTCAGTGAGGTTGGTTTTACGAATTTTAGCTTGAATATTCAAAGGCTAGTGCCCTCCGTCAGGTGAAAGGTACAATCTAGCGAAGAGCCAGCCAGACTAAAGTACAACACACGCTTCAATTGCTTCCAGTGTGTCTCTACGCTTATGAAAACTTGCATTATCCATCACAATCATAGTTTGCTCTGGAACTTTTGGAAGTAAATCTTGTTCGATCCATGCGTGAAATACCTCTGCATTAACGCTTCTAATTACTTAAGCTAAGCATTAGAAATGTATAATTGATGATAGCACCATGGTGTTAACTCTTCCTGTCGAGTGCCCATCATCAACTCCATAGCATTGACTTCCTTTTTCAGAGTAACCATGCGTTTGAGGCATGCTCTTGGCAAACCAAGTTTCATATAAGTAAATAATGAGTTTACCTTTTTCTTGATGTTTATCTATTTTTTCGCTGAAGTCTTGGCGTTTTTCTTTACAAGCTTTAGGGTAAAACCAAACCTTTTAAAGGTAATACTGAAGCACTTCAATGCATAGTGAATCGCAGATTGAGTGACATTAAGGTGTTTGCTCGCTCCCACTGGTAATCATCAAAAAACTCCTCTACATCCTTAAGTAAAATATTCTCATCAATTTTTGTAGCGGTTTATTTCTGGTAATATAAAGCTCTATCTTATTAATCTAATGAAATTGGATCCGCATTCCAACATCAAGATGAATGCTTGTCTGTTCAAACGTTCATTCGTGTTCTTCTTTAGTAAACCAGAACTTGCTGGCCAAAATCTAAATTAACCTAAGCGCTTGCTTATCAAGCCGAGTCATCTTAATACTCGGCTTCTTTGGTTTGAATGAAAACGCGATGAGCCCTGCCTGAAAGTTGACCATAAAGCTGATACAACTACGGTGTCGTAAATGCTCGATTTAGGAGATATTTCTTAGTTGGTTAAAAACAGTTTCAATAATAAATCGTTTCCAGAGCATCAGGTGTTTCCAAAGTTTCATCACTTTGGGTTTCATTTTTTTTCATACCCGTTATCAGTGTCACTCCCTTGTCTGCAAGTCCCCGCTCCAATAAACCAGAGATATAACCTTTATCTCTGTATAAACACCCCCAAAGCTCGTCAACCATTTCCAATACAGGTTTTTTATCATCCACGTTAACCGTCGTCACTTTGACTGAGATAATACCACCTTGGTCATTGATAATGAGGTGTAATTTGAAACCGTAGAACCACCACATCGTTCCTTTTCCTGGCTTCGCGGTACCTTTAAAAACCTTATGTCTGAGAATGCGGTGGTTATAACCAACCTATAGCTTGGATAAATCAACAAAGGCAATTCCTATTGACCTTGCCTGCCGGTGAGTGAGGTAAGAGCAAAAAGGAACCAGAACACCTTGCATGAACTTGAGCATCTTCGTGTAGCTAACTAATTCAGGAAATTCGTTGGTGAGGTAGCGACAAACAAAGTGGATGGAATAGGTTTTGAAGTCTCGATACCCCGATTGATCGAAAGTTATCACTTCTCTAACGGAGAGGAGAGAAGGCTTATTTCTTTGTTTGATACCTGAAGAAATGAGGTGTTTTTTCCATGCAGGGAGGAAAGTCAGGTAGAAGTCGTAGACATCGACGAAAACAGCGTCTGAATTTTCATGCCCAAGTCCTTAATGCAGTCAATAGTCTTTTTTAAATAGTTAGATCGCAACTTTAGCATCTAGTTCATTTCTCATACGTAATCTACGTTAACCAAATCAACTCAACGTGACCATTGTTACATAAAAGATAATTGATGATAAAATCTTTTTTTTGGGGCTCACTCCTAGAAAAGGAGTGGTCGTATATCAATAAGTTGCTTTCCGTCTAGAAAATGAATCTTTTATGGATTACAAATCCTGTTAGGATACATGATATTTGTAGTAGTAGGCAACTGGGTGCCGTTGTTTCCCAAATATCTGAACTCATCGCAATTCCTGCGATTAGATCATAATGGAGTTAAAATGGAGGGGATAATGGCAAAGGCCAAGTACAAGATCAGCAACTGGAAACAATATAATCAAGCATTAATAAACCAAGGTTCAGTCACTTTTTGGATAGACGTAGCTGCCATTAAGGCAGGGCATTGTCTAAAGTATCACGGTCATCGTAACCGAAGATTTCTATCTTCGGATACCTTGATTGAAATGGTACTGATGGTGAAAAATATTTTTAAGCTCCCACTTCGTGGATTAAAAGGCTTTATCAATTCGGTTTTTACGTTGAAGAAGGTTCCACCGAGATCCCCTACATACACTTGCATTAGTAAGTGTTCGAAGACCGTAAAAGTTAGGTACCGTTTACCGAGTCGAGGAGCTGTCTCCTACGTCGTTATTGATGCCACAAGCCTAAAGGTATACGGTGAAAGGTGAATGGAAAACACGTTAAAACGGTAAGGAGAAGCAGCGTATCTGGCTCAAACTCCATCTTGCCATTGATATATCTACTCATGAGGTTATTGCTGCAGAAGTTAGCCTATTTTCTATGAGTGATAATGAGGTTTTACCTATATTGCTTAACCCATTAAGATGAAAGATACAGCAAGTCATTTCTGATGGATCCTATGACATAAGAGCGTCTCACCACGGACTGAAAAACAAAGGAATAACGCCCAGTATTCAACCTCGAAGCAATGCAGGGGACTGGGAGAAAGGCCATCCTAGAAATGAAGTTATAAAGGCGTTAAAAGATGACAAACAGGCGGAGTGAAAAAAGGACAGGGATTATCACAAACACTCATTAGCAGAAATAGCTATATTTCGCTATACAGAGTTGCTCAACCCTAAACTCACTCTTTGTGATTACAATGCTTAAGTTGGTAAAGTTCTGGCAAATGTGAAAGCCTTAAATAAAATTATAAGACTCTATTATGTCTGTTTGCCAGTAGACAAATTAAGACTGTAATAAATATTGGGATCAGTGAGTTATAGGCCTGATTTAATCAACAACGCCCAATTAGGTTTCAAAACATACTGACGAATCATTCAACTTATTGAATACATATTCAAAATATATTAGGTGGGATAACACCATTTGAAAGTCTTTACTGGCAAGTATATTACCCTTATTATTTGCAGCAAGCAGGCAATACAATGAAAATAGTAGTTACAGGTGGAGCAGGTTTCATTGGATCTGCTGTTGTTAGAAATATTATCAATAATACTAATGATGAAGTTGTAAATGTTGATAAATTGACATATGCGGGGAATCTAGACTCTCTTAAGGATGTTGCTCAAAACTTAAGATATACGTTTGAGAAAGTAGATATTTGTAATCGTATTGAACTGGATCGAGTTTTCTCTAAGCACAAACCTGATGCAGTCATGCACCTAGCTGCTGAATCACATGTAGATCGCTCTATTGATGAACCAACTACCTTTATCGAAACTAATATTGTTGGCACCTATATATTGCTTGAAGCGACACGGTCATATTGGATGAAGTTAAATGATGAATTAAAAGGTTCATTCCTATTTCATCATATCTCAACAGATGAAGTTTATGGTGATTTGGACGGTACTCAGGATTTATTTAATGAAGAGACCTCTTACAAACCATCCAGTCCTTAT
This sequence comes from Candidatus Enterovibrio escicola, assembly GCF_002464935.1. Lineage (GTDB taxonomy): Bacteria > Pseudomonadota > Gammaproteobacteria > Enterobacterales > Vibrionaceae > Enterovibrio > Enterovibrio escicola. Next base: position 11,939 of record NZ_NBYY01000013.1, on the reverse strand, counting down.
TCAGCCTCTAAGGCATCGAGCGACCACTTAGTTCGAGCATGGCAACGTACATACGGATTACCGATTATTGTGACAAACTGCTCTAATAACTATGGTCCGTATCATTTCCCAGAGAAACTGATTCCTTTGATGATTCTGAATGCTTTGGCTGGTAAACCACTACCTGTGTATGGTGATGGTTTGCAAATTCGTGATTGGCTCTTTGTGGAAGACCATGCTCGGGCGCTGTATAAAGTCCTAACCGAAGGTAGGAGGGGTGAAACGTACAATATCGGAGGATATAGCGAGAAAGCAAATATTGAAGTTGTAAGGTACATATGTACGCTCTTAGAAGATTTAGCACCAAATAGGCCTGATGGTGTCACACGCTATATAGATCTCATTACCTATGTAAAAGATCGCCTCGGCCATGATGCTCGGTATGCAATAAATGCAACAAAAATATATTCTGAATTGGGATGGAAACCGGAAGAAACGTTTGAGTCTGGTATTAGTAAGACCATCACATGGTATTTAGACAATAAGATCTGGTGGAGCCGCGTATTAGATGGTTCTTATAACCTTTAGTGTTTGGTGAAGGAGAAGAAAGATAATGAAAGGTATTGTTCTTGCAGGGGGATCTGGCTCTCGTCTTTATCCAATTACTCTCGGTGTATCCAAGCAGTTGCTTCCTGTCTACGATAAGCCAATGATTTACTATCCTATTTCTACGTTAATGTTGGCTGGTATTAAAGAAATACTAATCATCACAACATCTGAGGACATCGAAAGCTTTAAGCGACTTCTGGGTAACGGAATGGATTTTGGAATTGAGTTACAGTATAAAATACAACCAAACCCAGATGGGTTAGCACAAGCATTCTTAATTGGTGATGAATTCATTGGAGATGACAGCGTTTGTTTGGTATTAGGCGACAATATTTTCTGGGGGCAGGGATTTTCACCTAAATTAATTAGTGCTGCTAATCGACCATCTGGTGCAACTGTATTTGGTTATCAAGTTAAAGATCCAGAGCGTTTTGGCGTGGTAGAATTTGATAAAAATCACAAAGTTGTGTCAATTGAAGAAAAACCAGTTACTCCAAAATCTAATTTTGCGGTTACTGGGCTGTACTTCTACGATAATAATGTTGTTGAATATGCGAAGAGAGTCACACCATCTGTTAGGGGTGAATTAGAAATCACTTGTTTAAATCAGATGTATCTTCAAAAGGGGAAACTTAATGTTGAACTTCTTGGCCGAGGATTCGCTTGGTTGGATTCAGGTACTTATGGAAGCTTACTTGAAGCATCTACATTTGTAGAAACGATAGAGCGACGGCAAGGATTTAAGATTGCCTGCTTAGAAGAGATTGCTTGGCATAATGGCTGGATGAGTGATGATTTGCTATTAAAAGCTTCGAGTAAATATAAAAAGAACAGCTATGGAAAATATCTCGAAGAATTGTTCCGGGGGGGGCATGTCACTAGTTAAGATAATTAAAATTGAATCTTTAGGCGATGAACGAGGAAATCTAGCCACTATCGAAGGTAATAACAATATTCCATTCGATATAAAACGTGCATATTACTTATTTAATACAGAGAAAGGTGTATCTAGAGGGTTCCATGCACATAAAAAATTAAAACAAATCGCGATTTGCTTAAAAGGAAGTTGTAAATTCATTCTTGATGATGGTCAACATAAAGATACTGTACTGTTATGCTCTCCATTGGAAGGTCTATTTATTGAGAGCATGATGTGGAGGGAAATACATGAATTTTCAGATGAATGTATCTTGCTCGTTTTAGCGAGTGAATACTATGATGAAGATGATTATATCCGAGATTATTTGATTTTCTTGAAAGAGGTAGAATTGAATGATTCATTCGTTAAGTGATGTAAAAACTAATGATATAAGCGAAAACACAATAGTTTGGTAATTTTCGGTTATTATGAAAGAGGCGTTGTTCCCCCAATATCTAAACTAATCACAGTTCCTACGATCAGATCATCATCGAATTAAGCATGAGGTGATGATGGAAAAGGGAAAGGCCAAGCACAAGATCAGCAACTGGAAACAATATAATCAAGCATTAGCAAACCGAGGCTCAATCACTGTCTAGATAGACGTCACTACCACTAAGGCATTGCCTTGTCTAAAACATCACAGCCCTCGTGGCCGTAGATTTATAGTTTCGGATACCGCGATTAACACGGCAGTGATGGTAAAAGGTATTCTCAAGCTCCTACTTCGTGGATTAGAAGGTTTTCTAAATTAGGTTTTTATATTGATGAATATCCCGCTCAAATCCTCTACATACACCTGCATTAGTAAGCGTTCGAAGACCGTAGAAGTTAAGTACCGTTTACCTAGTCGAGGAGCTATCGCCCACGTCATTATTGATATCACAGGCCTAAAGGTATACGTCTAAGATGGATAGAAAACGCGTAAACGCGGTAAGGCGAAGCGCCGTATCTGGCGCAAACTTCATCTTGCCATTGATATGTCTACTTATGAGGTTATTCCTGCAGAAGTTAGCCTAGTTTTTGTGGGGAACAAGGAGGTTTTACCTACATTGCTTAATTCATTACGACGAAAGATACAGCAAATCAGTGCTGATGGAGCCTATGACACAAGAGCCTGTCACCACGTACTGAGGAATAACACCCACTATTCCACTTCTAAGCAACACGGGATACTAGGAGGAAGAACATCCTAGAAGTTAAGCTATAAAGGCTTTAAAAGGAGACCACCTGTCGGAGTAGAAAAAAGACAGGGATTATCATAAACGCTCATTAGCAGAGACAGTATTGTTTCGCTATAAACAGTCACTCAGCCCTAAACTCACTCTTCGTAATTACAATGCTTAAGTTGGTAAAACACTGGCAAATATGAAAGCAATGAACAAAGTTATAAAACTCGGTATTCCTGTTTGCCAGCGGACAAATTAAGACTGTAAAAAAGATTTGGATCAGTAGATTATAGGCCTGATTTAATCAACAACACCTATGAAAGGTACAAAATAGGAGATCACTGCAATATATGTTCATACACTCTGATGAAAATGGATGCTATTATTAGTAATAATCTCGCCATAAAATCAGGAGTTTATATCTGGAATCATATTTTTCTAGAAGACAATGTATTTGTTAGATCGTCAGTGACATTCACCAATGATAGAGATCCAAGATCTACAGTCTATCCTGATAGGTATCCTATAACGAAAGTGTATCTTGGTGCATCAATAGGTGGAATACCACCATTTTTCTTGGAATAGTTTTAGGGAAAACTTGTATGATATGGTCAGGTACTGTAGTAACGAAAGCTGTTCCAGCTTATGCGGTTATTATTGGTAGTCCTACAAAATTGTACATTATATTAAGAATGAATAATGATTAGTTTTCTAGATTTAAAAAAGGTCAACAATCAGTACGAAACAGAACTGAAAGAGGCTTGCAACAGAGTCATAGAGTCTGGTCAATATATTGCAGGTAGTGAACTAGATAGCTTTGAAGTGGAATTTTCATCCTATTGTGGTACTAAGTATGCGGTGGGTGTGGCAAATGGCCTTGATGCCTTGAGTATCGTCTTACGTGCATGGAAGGAAATGGGGAAAATAAAAGCAGGCGATGAAGTGATTCTGTCAGCAAATACTTATATTGCTTCCGTATTTGCTATCACAGACAATGATCTTACCCCAGTTTTAGTAGAGCCCAATGACAGTACTTATAATCTAGATATACAAACGATTGAAAAATCAATTACGACAAAAACAAAGGTGATCCTTCCTGTACACTTATATGGGAGAATTAGTCCCATGAATGAAATTACACTTTTGGCGAAGAAATACAATTTATTAATTTTAGAAGATAGTGCACAATCTCATGGTGCGTCTATAAATGGTGTTAAGGCCGGTAATTTTGGTCATGCCTCTGGTTTCAGCTTTTATCCTAGTAAGAATTTAGGTGCATTAGGTGATGCTGGAGCTGTGACTACGAATGATAAACAGCTTGCTGATATTGTCAGATCTCTTGGAAATTATGGTTCTTATAAGAAATATGAAAATATTTATAAAGGGGTTAATAGTAGGTTAGATGAAATTCAAGCTGCTATGCTCAGGGTTAAGTTGAACTATCTTGATAAAGATACCGCGATAAGAAAACTAATAGCAAAAAAATATCTAGATAAGATTAAAAACCCTCTTGTGAGGTTACCTGAAAAATGTTCAGATGAAAACCATGTTTGGCACTTATTCGTAGTAAGATGTAAGAATAGACAACATTTTCAGGAATATTTAACAAATACTGGTATTTCATCTTTAATTCATTACCCAATTCCACCACACAAACAACAGGCTTATGAAGAATATAGAAATATACGACTTCCTATTACAGATAAAATACATCAGGAAGTCTTAAGTTTGCCAATCAACCCAAGCTTAAATGATGAAGAAGTAGATATTATCATAAGTTCTATAAATAATTACACGATCTAATTGGACTCGCTTTTATGTCTAAAATACTACTTTGTTTTTCCTCTCATCTATATATTGAGGATGAGTTCAAACTTACAAGTTATTATGAAGGATTGATTTCAGATCTAAACAAACATAGCAATGAGGTTCTGGTTTGTAATACAGCTGAGTTTTTATGTAAACCTTGGAATGGGAATAATGTTGAATCTAAAATCATTGATGTTGTTCGACTTAAGCAAAGAATAAAATCTTTCAATCCAGAATTAATTATCAGTTTCAATAACTCTAAACTTTCATTCCTAGAGAGTGAATTCGATTGCCCCATAATAATATGGCAAGCTGATTCATTTGAATATTATAATGATAAGGATCGATTAATAAAAGATCCTAATAGATATCTTTACTTTGGTTTATCTGAAGATGATACACCAAATTTAGTGAATATAGGTGTTAATAGAAAGAATATATTTTGTATTAAATCAGGAACTTCAGTAATAGCTGAAAAAATACCAAAAATAACGAATATAAGTTTTATAGGCAGTAACTTTATTGGAACAAGTAAACTATATGAAACATTGGTGACTAATGGTTCTAGGAAGGCTAGAGAAGCAATTAAATTCTTATCTGAAAATTTCTATATTGAACCAAGAGGATATTTAAAAGGAATAGGACTAGAAAGAATATCAAATATTTTGAATACGCAAGATATTGCTTCCATAAGCAGTTGTCAGAACCGTATTACTACATTAAATCTAATGACAGAGTTTGGATTAGACCTGTATGGTACTGATAGCTGGATTAGGACTGCAGCATATTATCCTGGTTTGGCTTTATCTTATATCCAAGAACAGAAATATTCTTTGAAGCATAATCAAGATATTTATAATAGTAGTAGACTATGCTTAAATGTTTCTCATTCACAAGCAGTTAATGCTTTTCCATGGCGAGTAATGGATATTATGGCCTCTAATGGATGTTTATTATCCAATTACAATAAGGGTCTAAAGTGTTTTCTAAAAAAATATGTAGATATACCAATGTATAAATCATGTGGAGAGGCCCATACACTAGCAAGAAAACTACTTAAAGATAAGATTTATCGTAATGAGCTTATTTTATCTTGTCAGAGGTGTATTAATGAAAATGGTAGATGGAAGCATAGATTTGCTGAGATTGAGCAATACACTAATATAAAACTTCTTAATAGTGAGAACACTGAACAGAAAGATGAAATATATTTAACACGTGATGACTTTCTCTCACCTTACTATTCCTTCTATATTAAAATGATTATAGGAACAGCAAGAATTACTCCGAGATCAATGCATGCAATCATGTATAAAATTGCTCTATCTATGGGTATTAGTATTGACTATAAAACAATTAAAAAAGTGATGGAAAAACAGAGTGTTTAAATTATTCTTTAAATTTATCGAAAAGCATGGCAAGAAATATAAATTTAGAATTTTATTGGTTCTCCTCTCATCTATTATTGCAGCCTCATTAGAGGTTATTGGTGTTGCGTTATTATATCCACTAATTACTGTAGCAATGGATCCTACTATTGTTAAGGCCGGAGGTATTATGTCACAGGTCTATAACTTCCTAGGTTTTACCTCTACGAAGTCATTTCTTGTGTTCATTTCATCCTGTGTGGGCTTCTCATTTATTCTAAAAAATATATACATGCTTATACAGCAAAGTTTCCAGTTTAATTTAATTCGTGATTGGCGAACTAATATATGCCACGACCTCATGCGTCACTATATATGTGCGCCTATGACATTTCATCTTAAGAAAGATTCTACATCAATAATTAATAACCTTACCAGTGTCGTAAGTCGAGCTGTTAATTCTTATCTAATTCAGATAATTATGCTAATATCAAACTCTGCTGTTTGTTTTGCTCTAATTAGTGTTTTATTGCTGAAATTTCCTACAATTTCTATTTTTACTGGAATCCTAGTTATTTCTCTTATCGTAGTACAAATGAAAGTTATTCGAAAAATTACAAACGCTATAAATGTTCGTTATGTAACTGTTAATCAAGAGAACCTAAAAGTTTTGACTATGGCTATTTCTGGAGTGAAAGATACAAAAATTCTAGGTAAAGAAAATATATTCTTAGAACGATATAATAAATTAAATATGGATGTTAGCGAGTTAGATAAAAATAATATGTTGGTACAATATATCCCAATTTATTTATCTGAAGCAATACTTATGCTTGGGGTTGTTGTGTTTATTTCCTATGTGATTATTAACTCCAATAACCCAGCAGATGGTATTGCTAGTATTGCAATGCTTGCTGCTATCGCCATTAGAATTTCTCCAATGATAAATCGCGTTTTATATTGTTATTCACAGATAAAATCCTCAACCAACTCAGTGGAAACTATACTTAGTGAATTTGAACTTGTAGGTAATATGACCGATAAGCATTATAAAACATTAGAATTTAAGCGTAGTATTCGCTTCGAATGTGTAGGGTTTCAATACAAAAAAAAAGTGGAAGGTGGTATTAACAATGTTAATATTGAAATTAACTCTGGTGAATTTATAGGTATTGTAGGGAAATCAGGTGCTGGAAAGACAACCTTTGTGGATGTTCTTTCTGGATTAATTATGAAAGATAAGGGTACCATTTATATAGATGATAAAGAATATACGTCAATGGATTTCATGAATATCAGGAATAGTGTAAGTTATGTAAGCCAAGCACCCTTTATCCTTAATTCATCACTGATTAATAATATTGCATTTGGTGTTTCTAATAATGAAATTATAAAATCAAGAGTTATTAAGGCGGTAAAGAAATCTGGTCTAGATGAACTGGTAGATAAACATGGGCTTGATTATCAACTTGGAGAAAATGGAAAAAACTTGTCTGGTGGTCAAAAACAACGTGTAGCAATAGCAAGAGCTTTATACTTTGATCGTAGAATTATTATTCTTGATGAAGCAACATCTTCACTAGATGCAACCACCGAAAGTGATATATCAAATGTAATTTTGTCTCTGAAAGGATCAAGAACTATTATTATAGTAGCTCATCGTTTATCAACCTTAAAATATTCAGATAGATTATTATTCTTCAAGAATGGCACAATAGTTTCAACTGGAACGTTTGAAGAGCTTTGCTCAAAGGATGTTAATTTTTCCAAGATGGTTATGTTGTCAAAATTTTAGTTATGACTGATAATAAACAAAGACCTAAAGTTGCAGTTGCAATTGCTACATATAATCATGACTGTTTTATTATTGAATGTCTTAATTCAGTTTTAAAACAGGATTATAGAAATATCGACATATATATATCAGATGATTTTTCTCAGGATGAAACTAGAAATGTTTTATTAGATTTCCTTGAATCATATTCAGGTAAGAGAAATATTTTTAGTTTTATAGAAACAAAAAATATTGGTATAGCAGGAAATTTTAATAAATTAATTCAGAGAGTTCTGATGGACTCTGATATAGATTTTATTATTCCATTTGCGGGTGATGATTTGATGATACATAACAAAGTATCTAAGCAAGTGGAACATTTACTAAATAATCCTAATTCAGTATTTTGTTATTCAAATATGGAATGGTTTAGCAATAATAGCAACAAGAAGATATTAAATCATTTCAATTTATTACTTAAACCAAGTTGTAAAATAGACCGAATCATATCGGAGGCCTTAGTCCCTACACCAACACTTTGTTTCCGTCGAAAAGTACTAGAAAAACTCAGATATAATGAAAAATTTCCTTATGTGAATGACTACTTGTTAGTAGTGGAGGCCGCTATGCTAGGAGAGGTCATTTATATTAATGAACCTCTAGTTAAGTATAGAAAACATGAGTCGAGTACAATGGAAACAGTTTTATTTCTGAATGAAAGAAGGGACGTATCTGAATTTATATACCTAAAATATGGATTCAAAGAAGCAACAATAAGATTTGCAAGAACAGCTGATTATGATTTTTTAGTTAAATCTTTGAAAGAAAAAAAATATAAAGATGCGTTCCTGAAATTTCTCAAACTCTTCCCAACATTTTTCTCTAGCAGAAAATGGGTTCTCAGATTAATTAAAATTATTATGATAGTATCAAATATGGAAACCTATTGAATACATTATCCATCGTCTAGTAAGGTGGGAAGTATTTAATGAAATTAATGACAAGTAAGAATTTAGATATATCTCAATATATCTAATAATTCCAGATTCTCATTTCTTGTCTGCTTGTAAATTAGCTTTCCATGTTTACTAACATATTTAGATGAGATTTTTTGGTTATTTATATCCTTTTCCACCATCAACGTGCCAATTTGTCGTAATATAACTCTAAATTTTTAGGTTTCAACAGCCAAATTTCTTGTAATTAAATTTTTTTATAAAAAGCGCAAATCCAATCTACCTATTAATATTTATTAGTGACCTTAGAGTTCATATGATGGTTTGTAATAAATCAGATTACTAAATCGCTGTTTAGAGACTTTAATTCATATTTGTTTCGATGAATATAGATGGTATCATTACCCTATCATCTCGGTAAATCTTTAAGTCCAGTAACTAATAGAACTTGTAATAGCTTTCCTCCATTATCTTGGAAAATATCTTTAATCCCTTAGTATTTCTCGATGTGCTCCATATCCCGTATACTAGGAAAAATAGGGTTCATCTGTTTGTATCAAAGAAAAGTTAATCGTAAAGTTTTCGAGGGTGTAGTTCAAAAGCATTAGCAATACGACACAAGGTGTCTAAGCTGGGTTCATTAAACCATAGTTTCAAGACTACTAATTTTACGATCATATAAACCAATATTTTTAGTTAATTGTTCTTGAGTTAAGTTGTTATTTTGGTGCAATCGTTCCACAGATCGCAATACATTTGTAAATGACATATCATACCTAGGAAGACATATTGGTACAGGTTACTTAAGTGATGTGACTTTTTAAGTTTTAGAAAATAAAACGCAGCAAATATTTAATATAAGTAACAGTGCTGTTGACCATGTGTACAATACAATTCTCGAAGAAGATGAAGCTATACTCAATTCTGGTAAGATAATCTAATCTTTTATTTATGAATGTAAACACTGCCAGAAGAAACTGAATTCTAATTTAACATATTATTCATGTAATGAGAAATTTATAAAAAATAGTGCTGAATTTTTAAAGGATGAACCTGTTGTAGATTTGCTAAAAATCGTTAATGTGAAACTCATTGAGAAGTAATTAAGTAAATTCAACCTTGGTCAAATTTATCTTGCTAAAGAGTAAGATATTTTGGGCGCTTTCTTAGTATTGATATTCCAAAAGATCGTAGAATGTATAAATATTCAGCATTAAAAACATGGAAACTTACATCCACAAATTAATTTTTATCTCATCGAAATACAACAGTACTTCTTGATTTATGGGAGTGTTTTTAAAAACCTGATGTCTGAGAATGACTAGGTTATGACAAACCTGTAGCTTGGACAAATCAACGAAGACAATTCCTAGCGGTGAGTGAGGTAAGAGCAAAGCTGAACCAGAACACCTTGCATGAGCTTAAGCATTTTCGTGTAGCTAACTAATTCAGGAAATTCGTTGGTGAGATAGCGGCATACAAAGTGGATGTAATAGGTTTTGAAGTCTCGATACCCCCCCAATTAATGGAAAGCTATCACTATCGTTATCACTTCGATAACTAATAGGCTAGAAGGCTTGTTTCTTTGTTTGAAACTAGAAGAAATTAAGTATTTTCCAATGAAGGGAGGAAAGTCTGGCAGAAGGCGTTGATATCGACGAAAACAACGTCTAAGTCATTCATGCCCAAGTCCTTGTGCAGTCAATAGGTTATTTCAAACGATCAAATCGCGACTTGGGCATTTAGTTCATTTCTTATGCGCAGCTAAAGTTAGTTACATAGTTGATCTCAAGAAGTCAGTTTTTTCTTCTAATGGAGAGACAAGAAAAGGCCTTGGTATTACTGCTGGAAAATCAGTTCAAAAAGTATCAGACAGATTGATTGCTGATGTGACTGCTCAAACATCTCGCACTACTACCTCAAGAACTAAAAATAAACGAGGTCATGTTTATTCCTCTGCCTTAAAATATTTATTGCCACCTTAACGCCAGAAGATGCTGAAGAATAAAATAAAAAAGCCGAAGTTAATTATATTACGGTTGAGGGGCTTGTTAGCTTAGACCAAGTATCTTTAGAATAATTAACTCAAGACTATCCAGTATCTTGGGGTGTAGATCGTATAGGGCAAAGGACTTTGCCTCTCAATAATAAATATACCTTCACCAGTGATGGTACAGGAAGTGGTGCTTATCTGCGAAGTAGATGAGTAATTGGTCTTTCATAGGTAACAAGTAAAAGATGAACTTTTAAAACAGAAACTGAAATTTGCGTTTACAGCTATTTTACTTCTGGCTTCCAAAATATATCAATGGAGTAAGAAATCACCATTGAACGCAGCAATCCAAAATTACTACATTACACCTGTCTTCTATAAGTGGAACGTTTATAAGCTTATTAAAAGAAAAGTAACCGCTATTATTAAAGCTGATTGTATGATCACTAATCATAGAGGTGATCATGTGGTAGTAACGCAACAAAGCTACGTAACAGCATCTGCGGATAACTTAGTGCATCTTGAAACTAATTCAATTGATCTGTTTTTACTGATCTACCATTCGGTTTAAATATTTTCTATGCAGACATGCATCTATTTCATGAAGCATGGTTAGAACAATATACAGATCATACTGTTGAAGATATCATTCGTATGACGGGTAAAGAAAAAATAAAAAGCAAAAAACTACAAAAAATATTCTAACACGTGCTTTTAGCGACGTTCGGCGTGTTCTAAAAGATTATAGACACTTATCTATAGGTTTTGGCATTGTTTCCTAAATATCTGAACTAACCGCAATTCCTACGATCAGATCATCCTAGAGTTAAGCGGGAGGTTATGTTGGGAAAAAAAGCCCATACGTGTCGAGGCTTTTTTTATGCTATCGCTATACAAGAGATGGGTTAGAAATCCAAACCGGAAATTTCACAACCCGTAAAACTTTTGGAGTCCTGCATAGCTAAGATTAAAGTAAAAACCACTTGAGACCAACAATCTTTTGGACTTTTCGCGGTTTTTACAATTTAATCAGGTTTGAGTTTTCAAATTTCCGTCGTGCGATTTCTTGAACTCTCTAACAGAGACGGGCGAAAAATTGGCCTTTTTCGCTCAGGTTTTATTATGTCTGATAGTTCGTAAAAACTTGGAGACAATTGGACTATATGTGACTACTCCTCGCCCTAATCGGGCGAGGCTTCTTGTTTCTTAGGCCGCAACTCGTTCGTGACGAGATTTACGCAAGCTTCCACAAGCAGTAACGACGTGTCCCGCCGCTTTTATTTCAATTATTCCTTGATGCTGAATATTCAAGGCTGCATTAATATCTCGGTCATGTTGAATGCCACAGTTAGGGCACTTCCAAT
>NZ_NBYY01000004.1 GCF_002464935.1 Candidatus Enterovibrio escicola | reverse complement strand
CCACGCCGTAAACGATGTCTACTTGGAGGTTGTGGCCTTGAGCCGTGGCTTTCGGAGCTAACGCGTTAAGTAGACCGCCTGGGGAGTACGGTCGCAAGATTAAAACTCAAATGAATTGACGGGGGCCCGCACAAGCGGTGGAGCATGTGGTTTAATTCGATGCAACGCGAAGAACCTTACCTACTCTTGACATCCAGAGTAGCCGAAAGAGATTTCGGTGTGCCTTTGGGAACTCTGAGACAGGTGCTGCATGGCTGTCGTCAGCTCGTGTTGTGAAATGTTGGGTTAAGTCCCGCAACGAGCGCAACCCTTATCCTTGTTTGCCAGCACATAAAGGTGGGAACTCCAAGGAGACTGCCGGTGATAAACTGGAGGAAGGTGGGGATGACGTCAAGTCATCATGGCCCTTACGAGTAGGGCTACACACGTGCTACAATGGCATATACAGAGGGTTGCGAGACCGCGAGGTGAAGCGAATCCCACAAAGTATGTCGTAGTTCGGATCGGAGTCTGCAACTCGACTCTGTGAAGTCGGAATCGCTAGTAATCGTGAATCAGAATGTCACGGTGAATACGTTCTCGGGCCTTGTACACACCGCCCGTCACACCATGGGAGTGGGTTGCACCAGAAGTGGATAGCTTAACCTTTAGGGGAGGGCGTTTACCACGGTGTGGTTCATGACTGGGGTGAAGTCGTAACAAGGTAGCCCTAGGGGAACCTGGGGCTGGATCACCTCCTTAAACATAGTTATTAATGCAAGTGTCCACACAAGTTGTATAGGTTAAGAAAAGAGATACTTGGCGTGGGTCTGTAGCTCAGGTGGTTAGAGCGCACCCCTGATAAGGGTGAGGTCGGTGGTTCAAGTCCACTCAGACCCACCAACAGCTTAAGCTGGACACGCTAAGTATCCTGATGGGGTTATAGCTCAGATGGGAGAGCGCCTGCCTTGCACGCAGGAGGTCTGCGGTTCGATCCCGCATAACTCCACCACTTACTAAAGACATTAAACCGAATGTATCGGGTAAGTATATACGCCTAACTTTGTTCTTTAAAAATCTAGAAAGCTAATTATTAGATTTATTATTAGGAATAAATTGATTCTTTATCGTTAAAGATATTTAAAGAGAATTGTCAAGTTCTCAGATATTATTTACTTGCAGTATTAAATATTAAAATGAATTAAAAATATACATTTAGGTGTACTGGGGTTGTATCTTTCTCCTAAAATAGGGAATTAAAGCAATATTTAAGTTCGGAGAAAGCGTTTATTGAATTTTAAGGGTTTCTTAATGAGAAAATCTTGGTTGTTTATACCCTAATACGTGTTCGTGTTCGTTTGTGCTTGTTAGGAGTTAAAACAAAAAGAAACCTTTTGGGGTTGCTGATTAAGTGATTAAGCGTGGACAGTGGATGCCTTGTCAATCAAAGATGATAAAGGACATATCAATTTGCGATAAGCCCTGGTAAGGTAATGAAAAGCAGTTTAGTCTGGGATTTCCAAATAGGAAATCCTACTGACATGAGTCAGTAACATACTATGAGTCTGTAGTTGTATTAGGCAAACTCTGGAAATTGAAATATCTAAGCACCAAAAGGAAAGGAAATCTATTGAGGTTCCGTAGTAGTGGAGGGCAACTTTGGATTAGCCCTTAATCGTTTTTTCGGTCAGTCACATTCAGTGGAATGTGAATTGATGCGGGGTGATAAACCTGTAAACTACTGTTCGTTTGACATGGAAACGAGTAAGATGGGGGATCATCCGTCACGGCTATGACTGCCCGATAGTGAACTAGTATTGGGAGTCCTAGTTATACAACACCCTTTATACAACACCCAATGGGTTTCAAAGGGCTTAAATTGAACATTGAATGTGTCTTGAGAGTAGTCAGTTTCTTAGGATTTATTATCTTGTTGCCATTAAAACAAGGCGTAGATAGGGTTCAACGTGGTAAGTTCACTGAGTGAAGGAATGTACGATAGGTATATGACTAAGTGAAGGGGATAAACAATAAAGCCAAGAATGAATCCTAAGATGCGGGATAAAAATAAATTTACTTGGCGATCATAGCGTTATGGAACCACCTGATCCCATGCCGAACTCAGTAGTGAAATGTATCAGCGCCGATGGTAGTGTGGGGTTTCCTCATGTGAGAGTAGGACATCGCCAAGTTTTTAATTACTCCCTATTTTGTTGGGAAATAATAGGGGTGAACAACAAAATAACAGGTTTTTATTATGAATGATAAAAATCACATGAAAAAATATTCCTGTTTGTGTGGAGCGGTAGTTCAGCTGGTTAGAATACCGGCCTGTCACGCCGGGGGTCGCGGGTTCGAGTCCCGTCCGCTCCGCCATTTATTGTGAAGCTTCGTCAGAAATGACGACTTCATTTCCTAGTGGAAATTCACATACTTATTTATACATTTATCTCTACAAATGTCAATGGAATCCATTTCTGCTATAGAGGGAATCACCTTAACTGGTAGAGTCGTGATTTAAAATTCTAGGTATGACTTCAATAAGTTGGAATATACGGCCTAACCCTTGACAACACGATAACCTTTATGATGACCTTAAGAAATAAAACTATGTGTTTCTACAAAATGTGCCTCCCTGCATAATGATAGGGTCTCCACAGGGAGACAAATTATTGTATACGTGACCAATAAATTGAAGTTCTTATTCTCCATCCTTATCTATTTCGTATCATCTGTCTTCTGTCTTCGCATATTTATAATTTTGATTACATGGTTGTAGTTGTGTTTGATAGAGTTTCTGCTCCATCGTTGAGATTGTAAAATACGTTACTGCGATATTTGTGGATTAAAATAGCTACTCCGATGAAGGGCGTTTTTAATAAAAACAGGCTTATAACGCACTGATCCAAATTCTTTACAGTCTTAATTAACCGCAGATCTGCATAAGCGCTTGCTTGTCAAGCCGAGTCATCTTGATGCTTGGCTACTTTAGTTGGGATGAATATGTGAGGAACCCTGTCAGCAAGTTGTCCCTAAATCTGATACAACTACGGTGCTAAGTAGACCCAATTTAGGATATGTTTTTTTAGGATATGTTTTTAGTTGGTCAAAAACGGTTTCAATAATAAATTATTTCCGGAGTATTAGGTAATCCAAAAGTTTCATCCCTTTGGGTTTCATATTCTTTTTCATACCCGTTATCAGTATCACTCTCTTGTCTACAAGTTCCCACTCCAATGGACCAGAGATCTAATCTTTGTCTACGTATAAAAACCCCAAATCTCCTCAGCCCTTTCCAACACAGGCTTTATATCATCCATGTTAGATATCGTTCCTTTTCCTCGCTTCATAGTCCTTTTAAAAAGCTAATATCTGAGAATGCATAGGTTGTGATAAATCTGTAGTGTAGACTAATAAACAAAAGCAATCCCTATCGGCCTTGACTGACGGTGAGTGAAGCAAAAGCAAAGAGGATCCAGAATATCTTGCATGAGCTGGAGCATTTGCGTGTAGCTGGACTAATTTAGGAGATTCATCAGTGAGGTAGCGAAAAATAAAATGGATGTAATAAATTTTGAAATCTCGATATCCAGATTGATGAAAGCTATTACTATCATCATCACTTTGCTAACTGATGAGGTGAGAAGCTTTATTTTTTTGTTTGAAATTGGAAGCAATTAAATGTTCCTCCCTGCATGGGGAGGAAAGTCTAGTAAAAGTTGTCGACATCGACGAACACAGCGTCTAGGTTGTTCATGCCCACTTGCTTATGCAGACAATAGTTTTTTAAACTATCGGATCGAGACTTTGGCATTTAGTGCATTTCTTATGCGCAACTCAGGTTAATTAGTCTACTGGCGAACAGGCATATTGAGTTTAATAACCTTGTTTATTTCTTTCATATTTTCTAGCGCTACACCAACTTGATTATTGTAATCAAGAAGAGTGATTTTATGGCTAAGCAACTATTTATGGCAAAATATTGCTGTCTCTGCTGATGAGAGTTTATGATAATCCTTGTCCTTTTTCCTCTCCGCCAGTTTGTCCTCTTTTAAAAATCTTAACGGCTTCATTTCTAGGATGCCCTTCCTTCCAGTACCTCGGGTTGCTTCGAAGTGGAATACCGTGCGTTATTCCTTTGTTTTTCAGTACGTGGTGACACGCTCTTGTGTCATAGGCTCCATTAGCACTGACTTGCTGTATATTTCGTCGTAATGGGTTAAGAAATATAGGTAAAACCTCATTATCACCTACAGAAACTAGGCTAACTTCCGCAGCAATAACCTCATGAGTAGATACATCAACTGCAAGATGAAGTTTGTGTCAGATATGCCGCTTATATTTACTGTGTTTAAGCGCTTTTTATTAACCTTTGTCGTATCCTTTTAGGACTGTGGTATCAATAACGACGTGGGAGACAGCCCCTCGACTCGGCAAGCTGTACTTAACTTTTAAGGTCTTCAAACGCTTACTAATTTCAGGTGTATTTAGGAGGTTTTAACAGGATATTTATCAACGTAAAAACCGAATTGAGAAAGCCTTTTAATCCACGAAGTAGAAGTTTTAAAATACATTTCCCATCATCTCCTTCCGCTTAACTCCATGATAATCTGATCGTAGGAATTGTGATTAGTTCAGATACTTGGGAAAACAACGCCGATAAGAACTGCTAAAAATAATGGTATCTGGAACGGGGGACACCCATGCAACTAAGTTATCAGTGATGCCGATGTGCTTTTCCAACTTATTGGACACATGACTGGATTTCTCGGTGCGCTTACTACCTTCTCAAGGTTTTAAATGGATAACGTATTGATGCTTCAAAAACCGAGTTTCTCAATTTAGGATTTAATATTAGATTAAACGTTGCAGTATGTATATTTGTGACATGTATAGGTTTTCAGATCTTAATACGAAGTTAGTTATGATAATGGTAGTTGAGGTATCAGCATAGTTTACTTATACTACCCGTTGATACTTGTCGGAGTGCCATTTGGCTGAGACTGTGTGAGCGGGATCCGTTGAACCTGAATCAGGTTAATACCTGCGAAGGAAACAAGAGAAGCAAATAGCAAATAGGTTGTTCCATAGAGCCTGTTAACATTGTTAGGGGTAGGTATCTTAATTGCTATCTCACCTCTTAGGGAGAAAATCCGGCAAGCGTTTATTTCTATAATAATGGAGTAATGCTGTGTCGAGTCGTAAAAAAATAAGAAATGAAGCTAAAATCTTTATCGATACTCTGTCGGTGTGCCCCTTTCCAAATTCCAAGAAATCCTATGTCGAAGGCTCTTGTCATGATATTAGAGTCGGCATGCGTGAGATTTCCCTAGCGCCAAGCTTAATTGGAGGTAGTAAAGGCAATCCACAATTTGAGGATAATGACCCAATATGTGTATATGACACCTCTGGTGTTTACACCGATCCAGATTACGAGATTGATGTATATGCGGGCTTACCTAGGCTTCGTGAAAATTGGGTTGTTGAACGTGCTGATACCGAATTATTAGAGAGCGTAACGTCAGAATTTGCAAAGATTAGATTGAGTGATGAAACCTTGGATCAAATGCGTTTTGGCAATCTACCAAGGATTCATCGAGCGAAATCTGGTAGATGTGTAACACAACTGCACTATGCGCGTCAGGGTATTATTACTCCGGAAATGGAGTATATTGCTATTCGTGAAAATATGAAGCGTCACCATTATGTAAATGAACAACTCAACCGTCAACACCTCGGTCATAACTTTGGTGCTCAGTTGCCCAAAGAAATCACAGCAGAATTTGTAAGAAAAGAAGTGTCGGAAGGGCGTGCTATTATTCCTTCTAATATCAATCACCCAGAAACTGAACCGATGATTATCGGCCGGAATTTTTTGGTGAAAGTGAACGCTAATATCGGCAATTCGACAATTACATCTTCGATTGAAGAGGAAACAGAGAAACTGATTTGGGCGACCAGATGGGGTGCGGATACCGTAATGGATTTGTCAACAGGTCGAAATATCCATGAAACTAGAGAATGGATACTACGAAACAGTCCAGTGCCTATTGGTACTGTTCCAATATATCAGGCACTTGAGAAAGTAAAAGGTATTCCTGAAAATCTTAACTGGAAAGTCATGCGCGACACCCTAATTGAACAGGCAGAGCAAGGTGTAGATTACTTCACCATTCATGCAGGCGTTCTGTTTGCTTATGTTCCGATGACAGCAAACCGCATCACGGGTATTGTATCTCGTGGTGGGTCTATCATGGCGAAATGGTGTTTAGCGCACCATGAAGAAAGTTTCCTCTATATCCACTTTCGTGAAATTTGTGAAATATGTGCGCAATATGATGTGGCACTTTCTCTAGGAGATGGACTGCGTCCTGGATCAATTGCAGATGCAAACGATGAGGCTCAATTCTCTGAACTTCATACTCTGGGTGAACTCACAAAAGTCGCTTGGGAATACGATGTTCAGGTAATGATTGAAGGCCCTGGTCATGTACCAATGCACATGATCAAAGAAAACATGGAGGAGCAACTCAAGTATTGCCATGAAGCACCTTTCTACACATTAGGCCCCCTGACAACAGACATTGCACCAGGTTATGACCATATCACGTCTGGTATTGGTGCGGCAATGATTGGTTGGTTTGGTTGTGCAATGCTGTGTTACGTAACGCCAAAAGAACATCTTGGCCTGCCAAATAAAGATGATGTGAAAGTTGGACTCATTACCTACAAGCTTTGTGCGCACGCCGCAGACCTAGCCAAAGGTCACCCAGGAGCACAAATTCGCGATAATGCACTGTCAAAAGCGCGTTTTGAATTCCGTTGGGATGATCAATTTAATCTTTCTCTAGACCCTGATACTGCACGTACTTATCATGATGAAACTCTTCCACATGTATCTGGTAAAGTTGCACATTTTTGTTCAATGTGTGGACCAAAATTTTGTTCTATGAAAATTAGCCATGAAGTGCGTGAATATGCAAAGAATAAAGAAATTGGTAACGTGATTGAAGTCCATACACAAGAGGGAGGACAGCAAAAAGATGTAGAGCTTTTAATCAACGGTAGCGATCTATATCATCGGAAGGTGTAGGCAGGACAATATGAAATATTCGATACCTTTTGCGCGGATGGAGAGGAATATTTCCCCTCTTTATCCGGTAGTACATGATATTACGTTATTGAAAAGATTATTGGCGTTAGGTGTTAGCACTGTGCAACTACGAGTTAAAGATGCAAAACATCCAAACTTAGAAGCTATGATCAAAGAAGCTGTTGTCTGCGGTAAATTCTATAATGCACAAGTTTTTATTAATGATCATTGGGAAAAAGCGGTAGTAGCGGGTGCTTACGGTATTCACCTTGGACAAGCTGATCTAGAACTTGCCGACCTAGATGCAATCGCACAAGCGGGGATTAAACTTGGCGTGTCGACGCGAACTGCAGAGGAATTAGACCTTTCCCTGTCGCTAGTGCCCAGTTACATTGCGATTGGACATATTTTTCCCACCGCCACCAAACAAATGTCAACACCGTCTCAAGGAATTCATCAACTCAAAGTACAGGTTAACACGGTCAATGGACGGTTTCCGACCGTAGCAATTGGTGGTATTGACCTTGCTGTTGTGCCGGGTGTGTGGCGAACCGGTGTCGAGGCTATTGCTGTGGTTCGCGCGATCACTCAATCTAGTGATTTAGTGGCGACATTACAGTCGTTCTTGGAAATATTGACAGAGGAGGCAAGAAATGAATATACCTCCTATATCTGATCAGGCGTTCGAACGCTACAGTCGACAAATCATGCTACCTGAATGGGGGGAAGTCGCTCAACATCTTGTGAGTAATGCTAAGGTGTTGATTATTGGTTGCGGTGGTCTTGGTACTGCCGCGGGTCTTTATCTTGCTGGAGCAGGAGTCGGTTACCTTGTGATCGCAGATGATGATACGGTTGAATATTCTAATTTAGCGCGACAAGTGGCTTATCGGGAAAGTGATATTGGGATAGCTAAAGCCAATGCCTTGGCTACTCAGCTCAAAGCGTTGAATAAAAATGTTCAGTGTCGTCCGGTTAAGCGTCGTCTCTCTGAAAGGGTGCTAGAGATAGAAGTGTCTCTTGCCGATATTGTGCTGGATTGTAGCGATAATATGGAAACTCGGCAGGCTATAAATAAAGCATGTATTAACCTATGTACACCCTTGGTTGTAGGAGCGGCGATTGGTTGGAATGGGCAGCTGATGGTATTTGACTTCGGATTCAGCACATCACCTTGTTACCACTGTTTATTTCCTATGGGTAGTGATGCATTATCTCGAAATTGCCAAAGTTCTGGCATCATAGGACCTGTCGTTGGCATCATAGGAAACCTGCAAGCATTAGAAACATTGAAGTTTCTGACCCAAAAAGCGAGTCCTTACACACGTTTTTATCAGTTTGAGGGGAAAACATTATTGCTGCATGCTCTGTTGGTACAAAGTGATCCTGAGTGTGATATCTGTAGTCCTAAATTAAGAGAGGTGCCAGATGAAGATTTGGTTAAATGATAATATATACTCTCCTGTCATGGCATCTGATCTTTTAGCTTTGGTGGGTGAATTGACATTGTCTAATCAAGCGATCGCTATTGCTATTAGCGGTGAAATTATTCCCCGTAAACAATGGAAGTACACATTATTGAGTGACGGTATTAAGGTGGCTGTTTTTCAAGCAATCGCAGGAGGGTAATCATGTTAATGATTGCAGGTAAAACATTTTTATCCCGTCTGTTTACTGGAACGGGAAAATTTCCAAGTACTCAGGTAATGACTGAGAGTATTGAGGCAAGCGGATCTGAATTAGTGACCATGGCACTTAAACGGGTTGATATTAAAAATCCAGACGATGATATACTAGCACCACTGATTGCTTCAGGCATTTATTTATTACCTAATACTTCAGGTGCTAAAACTGCTGAGGAAGCTATCTTTGCGGCGAGATTGTCACGTGAAGCGTTGGGCACTAATTGGTTGAAGCTAGAAATTCACCCTGATCCTAAATACCTAATGCCAGATCCGATAGAAACTCTTAAGGCGGCAGAAACGCTAGTACGTGAAGGTTTCGTGGTACTACCGTACTGTCACGCCGATCCAGTTTTGTGTAAACGTCTTGAAGAAAGCGGCTGTGCTGCGGTTATGCCACTTGGTGCGCCGATTGGCAGTAATAAAGGGTTGGTATCTCGTGATTTTCTCGACATCATCATAGATCAGGCTAAAGTCCCTGTTATCATTGATGCAGGAATTGGTGCACCGTCTCATGCCGCTGAAGCGATGGAAAAAGGTGCAGATGCTGTGTTGGTGAATACCGCCATTTCATCTGCTAGGTATCCCGTAGTGATGGCTCATGCTTTTAAGCTGTCAGTAGAAAGTGGTCGCATGGCATACGAAGCAGGTCTTTCTGGTAAAATTCATCAAACTGTAGCGTCGAGTCCGTTCACCGCATTTCTTGATGTCATTACTTGATGATTAGGGAGGTAGGATGAGCTTTTCTGAGTATTGGAAAACCATTGAGTGGGATGACATTCGTCTGTCTATTTACAGTAAAACGGCATCTGATGTAATACGCGCACTGGAAAAGTCTAAACGTGATTTAGAGGACTTTAAGGCACTAGTTTCACCAGCTGCTGAACCCTTTTTAGAACAAATGGCTCAACAAACAGTGGCGGTAACTCGTAGCCGTTTTGGCTACACAGTGAACTTTTACGTTCCTCTGTATTTATCTAACTTATGCGCAAATACTTGTACCTATTGTGGTTTTTCCATGGAAAATCGTATAAAACGACGGACTTTGTCCTTAATGGAAATTGAACGTGAATGCAAAGCGATAAAATCGATGAATTTCGACAACATCTTGCTTGTTACGGGTGAGCATCAGACGAAAGTTGGGATGGAGTATTTTCGAGATGTCTTGCCTGCGATAAAATATCACTTTAGTTATCTGTCGATGGAAGTGCAGCCACTAAGAGAAAATGAATATGCTGAACTTCGTAGTTTGGGTCTGAATGGAGTTATGGTTTATCAGGAGACCTACAATCGAGTTACTTATGCTGATCATCATCTGCGTGGTAATAAAATGGAATTTGAATTCAGGCTTGATACGCCTGATAGGCTTGCGCGTGCAGGTATCGATAAAATTGGCATTGGTGTACTGATCGGGCTTGAGGAGTGGCGCACAGATAGTTTTTTTGTTGCCAGCCATCTTGATTATCTTGAGCACATGTACTGGCAGAGTCGGTATTCCATTTCATTTCCGAGGTTACGACCATGTGAAGGTGTTCTTCAACCTAAGTCGGTGATGAATGATCGACAATTAGTTCAATTGATTTGTGCTTATCGGTTGCTTAACCCTGAAGTAGAATTATCACTATCCACCCGAGAGTCACCCACATTTCGTGATAAGGTGCTTCCATTGGGGATTACCTCTATGTCAGCGGCATCTAAAACAAAACCTGGGGGCTATGCTAACGATGAATCAGCTCTAGAGCAGTTTTCGGTAGGTGATGAACGAAGCGCCCATGATGTTGCTCTCGCCGTGAAACAGTCAGGCTTCGCCGTTGTGTGGAAAGATTGGCATTCTGGATATTCTGGCTGAGTATTTAGACTTGAAAGTGTTGGTATACAAAATTAATTTTAAGATTCTTGATGCTCAATAAGATGAGGATCAAGCTAGGTGTTCTGAAAGTAACTTTGACCAAGAAGTAGCAACAACTACTTGAAACCCAATAGGATATAACTCGTGATGGTGAAGTAGATGACGGCATAAAAGAGGTTTTGCTTGCAGTAAAAAGTTGGAGCACTTCGATGATTTCTTAGGATTTGCGTATTAATGAAATAACCGGCCTTCGTCATCTCAAGGCGTATTAATAGTTTGAGAAACTAGAGCCTGAAAATGGGAGATCAAACAGCTACTTTTGAACCAAAATAACCATGTTGCTTATCGAGAATATCTGAGACTTTACTCATCATTATACTTTTTAAGTTATGATAGATGTTGAATAGCAGTTTGGTGTAAATAGTGTTCATTTCTTATGTGTAACTTAGTTTAATTTAGAAGTAGGGTTAAAGGTGTAAGTCAGGATTAGTAGTTGACTAAGATGAGAAATTTCAACATCAGGCAGGAATGATGCTCGTTGCTGTAACATCAAAGGTTTATGGGTATCGTTAAACCAGCATGCTTTAAAACCAGCCAGTTTAGCGCCGCGTACATCGGCTTGTAGGTGATCACCTACATGTAAGATCTCTGACGTAGGCAAGCCTAGCCAATTCTTTGCAATATCAAATAGTGCTAAGTCTGGTTTAGGGTGCCCATCGGAACCTGCTTTTATTACCCGCTGAAAATAAGGTGATAAACCCAATCTGTCACAATCTACATTACCATTGGTGATTGCCACTAACGGGTAATGAGAATAGAGCGAGGACAATGTTTCAATTGTCTGATCTGAAACGCTGAAGTTACTCCGTTCAAACAAGAAAAACTCAATAGCATCATCGGCCAGTGTTTTAGCATTGGATGTATGTAACCCACAAATAGAAGCTGCTAGCAATATTTGAGCACGGCGAATTTCAGTTACAAACCCTACTAACCTAGGATTATCGCTAATTACTTGTTGACGTATCATTTTCCATTGTGCAGCATCGAACGATGCAATTGCATTGCAGTGTATCTCCATCCAATTACGAAGACGTCGTTCTGCACGAACAATCACTTCACGATTGTCATATAGGGTGTCGTCCAAGTCAAAGGTAAGTGCAGCAACAGGTTGCCAACGTCGATAAAACTTCATATTTCTGCTCCTTTTTATCCTCTTTACGTCTCCATGCTCAGAAGGGGGGTGGCAACATAAACTTTGCATGATTTTATGTAGATTGCTGTGGTTATTCATGGCTTGTTTTGTGCCTTAACATTCCATACGTTTTTATACATTACGTGACAACATAGGGATTCATAACTTGGGAATAAATAGTGCTTCTTCGATCTCTTTACCCAATGTGATTGTAACCTTGGGGTGATTTATTAGCTATTCTTTCGCCATGCCCGTAGAGTAAACAATGCGTGCCTTAGTACCTCTGATAATTACCCGCATATCACCTTTGCACAGGATAACAAGCAAGGGAACTGAGACCCATAAGCACTATACAATTAATTCCATAATTGTACAGTTACCTATAGATAACTGGTTGTAACCCTCCAAAGAAAGAATCTGATAGATTTTATAGACTTCTAGGTATTTCGGCAATATCCAGTCTTTTTTAGGTATTGTAATGCTCTTGATTAAATTGACATTCAATACTCCATCAACTACTAAAAAATAAGAAAACAACACAATGTCTACACTCGAACGGCAAAACTGCTAAATTTCAGTTGATATTTCTTAGGGTTGTTGTAGCTTAGTGTGATTACACTAACTCTATATTTGGTTATTACTCACATAAGATTACACGACGTAGTAGGCGGAAGCCGTAAGTTGTTGGATCTTGTAATTAAGGGAATGATTGAGATATTTATCTAGGGTAACAGACCCGCTTATTTAGTCACCTGCCATTTAGCCAGAGAAATATCAATATATTTGGCTACTTGTTTCATAAACTAGGTTTCCGTACTAGGTTAGAAATATCCACTTTATTGAGTAGTAAAAAACAAGAAAAACCAGTTCGTTATCGAGATAGATAAGTATTAAAGGTACAGAGTTTAGCTTAGATGCCATATGAATAAACACTCCTCATTGCTTTGACATAAACGTCCATAGTAAATACGTCAACCCTAGAGATGTGTAAATTTTACTAAATCATTACCTTGTTAGCTCAAGTCCTTAGCATAATTATGCAGTTGTAAGCTAATCACTAGGTTCAACGTAACCATGAATTAACTTAGTTATATATGCGCATTGCTTTTTTAAAAAACAACAATCTGTAAACAAAAAAGCTTAAAACAGATTGCTTGTTCTTTTACCTAGGAATTTTCTACCAGAAACTATATGTGGTGGAGCTTAAGGCATATCCCTATCTGGGATACATTTAGCACGATTGAATAGATAAAAGGCATGAATGAATTTCACAGGTATTAAATCGAAGCAACTTCGCTTTAAACGTGTTCTCACTACGAACCTCCCGGACACTCAGGGATTAACTTATACAACTTACTAAGTTGCTAATTTTGCCTATCTTAGGGATGGAAACCTCCGTTGAGATTCTAGTTTTCTCAGTGCCTGTTCCCGAAGAAATAGGACTCAATTGAGTCCTATTTCTTACAATCCTGCAATATATTCATGAAAGCGTTCGGTGGGATCTCCGCCAGAGACACGGTTCCTCACTAATGATCAATGGTTTGAAATTGCACTAGAAACTGGAGTAAACTAAGAGTAAATATAGGATTTCAGAAAACGGGGTAAGATCACGAAGATTTAGTTTATCACC
>NZ_NBYY01000021.1 GCF_002464935.1 Candidatus Enterovibrio escicola | reverse complement strand
TGAAACCTAAAGTGATGAAACTTTGGGACCACCTAATGCTCCGAAAATGATTGATTATTGAAACCGTTTTTAATCAACTAAAAACATATCCCAAATTGAGCATTTTCGGCACCATAGTTGTATCATCTTTATGACCCACTTACTGTCGTGGCTGATCGCGTATTCATTTCAACCAAAGAAGCCGAGTATCAAGATGACTAGATTTGATAAGCAAGCGCTTATGCAGATCTGAGGTTAGTTTATGAAGCTCGGTAACGTTATGATTATTGTCCATGCGGTGTATTCCTTGTTGGTTGTTGATCTGGCGCGATCAATCAACAGGTTACACCGCATTATTTCCTACCCATACACCAGAAATCACTATAGCTCCCATATATACCGGTAAATCGTACTTTTACTGAGCATCACATCGTGCTTTAGAATCAGTTCTCTTCCGGTGATATATGCGTGCTGAGACGCTTATGAATAAACGCCTTCGTTCTCTCTGAAATACAGCCAAAAGCCAGCCCGTTCATAGTGTTGCAGTAGGTTTCTTTAGCCTGTTTTGATGCAAGTCGATGACAGTATACGCCGTGAAAATCATCTGGGATATAGCTCCTTATTTCTCGACTGATAGTTGACTGAGCACAACCAAGTGTTTGTGCAAGCTGGCTAAAGGAATCACCCTCAGCCAATCGTTGTTCAATATAAATGTGGTCATTGTCATTTAACTGTTTATGGGCCGTGCACATCTCCAAGCCAAAAGAGGATGTGGAGAGTGTACTTTAGTCTAGCTGATTCTCCGATAGGTTGTGCATTTCACCTGATGGAGGGCGCGATCAATGAGAGAGAATTATAGGAAAATAACTGACGATCCCTGTATCTTTTTTACGAAAAACTATATCCAAATTACTTACCGTTAAGTCCAAGTGCGTAACCTTCATTGCATTCACATTTATGGTTAAATCTATGTCTAAGGTGGACATCCGCATCCAGCTGATTGGAACAAGGAAATGGTTCATTTCATATAACACTTGACTGTGTCTGTACATACATTCAGTATTATCCATAACCATGAGCTGATTGAAATAGAGTGTGATTATTTTTGAAGACGTACTGCAATTGCATTCATTAATTTTTCGCTAATATTGATGTTAAATACTGCTTCAATTTCGCAAATACACGTTGGACTGGTAACATTGATTTCCGTCAATTTATTACCGATAATGTCGAGACCAACGAAGATTAAGCCTTTTTCTTTCAGTGTAGGTCCAAGGGCGCAAGCGATGGTCCAATCTATTTCACTTAATGGACGTGCTTCACCGCGACCACCCGCTGCAAGGTTACCACGTGTTTCCCCTATGGCAGGAATACGAGCTAGACAATATGGAATTGGTTCACCATCCACTACAAGAATGCGTTTGTCACCATTACTAATTTCTGGCACGAATATTTGTGCCATGCAATAGTTGTTACCCCGTTCAGTTAGAGTTTCGATGATTACCGACAGGTTAGAGTCGCCTTTCTTGACTAAGAAGATGGACGATCCTCCCATGCCATTAAGTGGTTTTAAAATAATATTACTATGTTTCTCATGAAACGCTTTGATTTTCTCTGCGCATCGAGTGATCAACGTAATTGGCGAATGTTCAGGAAACCAAGCGGTGAATATCTTCTCGTTGCAATCGCGGAGGCTCTGCGGTTTGTTCACAATCAAACAACCTTCTACTTCTGCACGTTCAAGAATGTAGGTTGAGTAGATGTATTCAGTATCAATCGGTGGATCTTTACGCATTAGGATGACATCAAGATTAGCAAGAGCAATCTCTTGTTCACTTTTGACATCAAACCATTTATTTTGGTTTTGTTCTACGCTAATTATTTTGGTGTGTGCAATAGCTTTGTCTTGCTCAAGTGAGAGATCCTTCATTTGCATGTAATGAATTTCCCAGCCACGTCGTTGAGCTTCTAGCATCATGGCAAAGGAAGAATCCTTTTTAATGTTGATGCACTCAATTGGATCCATAACGATGCCTAATTTTATCATTAGTTTTCCCTTATTAACTTAGATCGACGAAGATAATGCGGTTATCCGAGTTTTAAAAGACTTACACCCATCTATGTAACCACATTCCATCTTGATGTAAGGGAAGTGGTGTTTATCTGCGAAGTAGATAAGCAACACCCTCCGCTAGGTAAAACACACAGGTGTTGTGTTTTAAGCTACCACCTAATACTCTAAAAGACATCGTTAATCGTTATGAGAACGATACCCAAAACTCACTCTACCACGTGTGTTGAAGATATGTTATAGCTTGATAATTTTCTCATTACTGACCTCGCTGAAGTAAGTTCCTTTAGGTAGCAATCTCCTTATCAAAATCTTTGTATATTTTTGTATATTCATTCAGCCCCCGATTATTTGACTAATAAGGTCTGGCAAAATAGAAATCAGCGCCATAGATTTCAACAACCTCCTCATGTTTAATGGACTCTGTACCGTTGTCTGACGTGAGTGTTTTTGAGTCATAGAAGCTGGAACTCATAATTCCAATAAATGTTTCCATTACAGTACCCACCTTCTTATTGGGTGTTTTTCTGATGCAGCAGAGCTTATTGTCTTTCTCAACCACGTGAAGCAGAAAAGACTTGTGCTCAGTCACGACGACAGTCTCACTCTCAAATAATCAAACTCGATCTTTTCGTCAAAATAGCATGCCGTTGCTCAATATCAACACGACTCTTTATCTTTACCTCATCATAGCTACTCATCTTCATTTTGTAGGGTTTACCATGATGGGGAAGATCCTTGTATAGCGTACCCGTTATTATCCATGTCATACCATATATACCTGTAAAAATTGCTTTCACTAAAAACACCACATCGTGGTTAAAAACCAGTTCGCCACGGGCGCCGTATGTGTGCTGAGACGCCCATGAGAGAATGTTCAAGTTTTCTCCAAAAAACCACTAAAGATCAGTCAGTTTATAGCGTTAAAGCAGATTCCTTTATTCTATATTGATGCAAGTCGACGACAGTATACGCCGTAACAATTATTTGAGATATGGCGCCTTATTTTTCGACTGATAGTGGAGTGAGCATAGCCAAGTATTAGGGTAATCTAGTTAAAAGAATTATATTCAGCCACTCGTTGCTCAATATAAAAGCGGTAATTTTCATTTAACTGTTTATGAGTCATGCAGATTTTCAAGCTAAAAGAGGATATTTAGAATAAACTGTAGTCTAGCTGACTCTCCGCTAGGTTGTGCATTTCAGATGACGGAGGAGGCTTCAACAACCAACACAGTTTTGAAGAGGACATTAATTGATTTTTCACTGTAATTCTTTCAGATATTGCGTACTATTTAACATCTCAAATGAACGATCAATTTAGGCAGTTAAACCTTCATTTTCAAGTTGTGTAAGTATATACTGCCAAAATGGTCAAATATTACTGAGTTTGCCAATGCCTAAATATCCTGTGAGGGATTTTAGATCATGTATTCCATAAGTAGATTTTCGTATAAAACACCTAATTTTCAGGGTGATTAAGCACTATATGAAGAAGCATGGTATCTGTAATAGTAAGCACCAATATGCTACCACCTTGATAGTCGTATTGACGATCCGTGCAAGTCATCGGATACATGATTAGATTTTAAGAGTCTGGATCAAGATACATATGGTAATCGTACATTCCCGTCTTAGAACTTTTCTTGTTATAAAAACACGGCGTAGAATTCCTAGATAATTTGTGTTGATGTAGCAAACTCATAACACATCACCCTGTTAAGAGGACACCTAGGCTACAAGGCAATTTGGTCTTCTTTACCTCCTATTTAAGGCTTCAAAGCCAATAAAAAGAGTAGATAAACTTTTCTAAAGTACCTCACAGTCATGGTGTGATCAGTATCAAATAAGAGACATAAGCACGCCAACGATTTCATTTTCCAAAATAGAACTCAAGAAGAGCTATAAGTCCAATATGGAAGTTATTAACTCAAGTTTTAAACTTAATTTCAACTACCCCAAGAGATATAAACCTAGAAATTTCATCACATTTCATAGCAGAGATCAATTTAGTAAATCTAAACCATTACAGGGGGATGCGGTAGTACGTCGGAACCTCAAAAAACTCCTGAAGACTGATGAGATGTTGACTGAAAAAGCTTCTACGAAGTGGTTTGCACAATTCAGTCCTTGGAGGGCTTTGGTTGTAGCTCACTTGTGGGTCTTGGAGACTGAACTCGGATATTAGCGTTATCGAACGTACTCTCCCTGTAGAGGGCACACTAAATGTAATTCATAATTAACCTGAGCTGCGCATAAGAAATGAACTAAATGCCAGAGTAGTAATCTGATTGTTTAAATTAAATTATCACTCATAAAGGGACTTTAGCATGAAAGAATGAGTAATTCAGACGCTGTTTTCACCTATATCGACATCGACGGTTTATGGCAGGTCTTTTTCCTGAACTTGGAAAAATACCGGATTTCAGGTTTCAAAACAAGAAACAAATCCTCTCGCCTTTCAATCAGTGAAGTCATGCTGATTATTGTATCTTTATCATCAATCTTGATTTCGTAATTTTACGAACGTGTTACACGCAACTTTGTCTGCCATATCCTAACAGGTAAATTTCCTGATCTGGTTAGCTATACACTGATGCTTAAGTTAATGCAAAGTGCTCTGGTTTCCATTTGTTTTTATCTGATTCAACCGCCAAGCTAAACCTACTGGTATCGCGTTTGTTGATTCTACAAAGCTACAGGTTGGTTACAATTTACGTATTCCACGGCATCGCGAGTTTGAGGAGATGGTTAAAATGAGATGAAGATAACAACGATCAATGTTGATGACAAAAAACCGTACCTGATATAACCGATAATCTCTGGAGATCACTCTATGGAAATTAAGGAATATATATCTGGCTTCCTTGAAAAAATACTCGCCGAGAAAGGGATTAGTTTTATCACGAATAAACGGAAGAACATGGAACCAGAGGTGATGAAGCTTTGGGATCGTCTTATGTTAATAAAACGATTTATCATCGAGACAGTCTTTATCCGACTAAAAACATATCCAAAATCGAGTACTTTCGGCATCTACGTGGGATGATCTTTATGGTCAACCTTATTACTGAAGTCATTGCTTATACGTTTTCCACAAAAAAGCCTAGCCTCAAAATTACTCGGTTCTTAAAAGTAGTGCTTATACAGATCTGAGGTTAATTAGAAGTAATATCATTAGCTTATAACAAAATAACTTAAATATGCAGGTTTCATAAACCTTTACTGATATACTGATCAAGGCATCCATTTGTAGGTATAGTTGGTTCCATTAATAATGGATAACATTGGGAATGTCGTCGGTAAGCTCGACCAGCGGGGTGTACGTGCACCTATGTTGTCATTAAGTCTCCGACTGGTTACTCCTATGAAAATTTACCCAAAACTGAACGCACTGATGACATCTTAAATCAAGTGTCTTCAAGTTGTTTTAGTATAGTCTATGTTCTTCCATTTACCATTTATTCGCTCTGATAAAGGCTTGTCCATAATGTTGCTGATACGGATATACACCTTTTTCTGTGACGATTGTCTTGTGGCTGATATCTTCGCAGCGTTCAGTGTTAACATAAACACTGATTCTTTATGAATTAATTTATCATTGCGGTAGTAAGTGATATTAAACATGCTCATGCAGAAACAGATCCTTGATAATTTTTAGCGAACAACCCAACCAACAATAAACCAAACAAGGTTATTAAGACAAAAGTACTACCACCAGTAGATTCGATGATAGATTTCGTTGTTGTATCAGGTGTATGGTTGTTCATAGTAATCTTTTATCAGTATAACAGAGCCCTCACCTTAGCTGTGGATAACTAAAGTATATACAAATCGGAATAGCACACGGAGCCATCAGTAACATAGAACTTCAACTTCACCCAACGTACACTCCTCCAGTCAGCTGACTGGAGGAGTGTACGTTGGGTGAAGTTGAAGTTCAAGTCTGAAGTGCGACACTTCCCAATCAAGCTATTACTACCTTTTATTTAAAATAATAACGGAGGTTGCTTAAACCCTAAACATTTCGAACTATAGTGATTTCTGATATATGGATAGAAAATA
>NZ_NBYY01000027.1 GCF_002464935.1 Candidatus Enterovibrio escicola | reverse complement strand
TGAAACCTAAAGTGATGAAACTTTGGGACCACCTAATGCTCCGAAAATGATTGATTATTGAAACCG
Organism: Candidatus Enterovibrio escicola; assembly: GCF_002464935.1. Classification (GTDB taxonomy): domain Bacteria; phylum Pseudomonadota; class Gammaproteobacteria; order Enterobacterales; family Vibrionaceae; genus Enterovibrio; species Enterovibrio escicola. The sequence continues at coordinate 24,425 of NZ_NBYY01000027.1, read as the reverse complement.
TTTTTAATCAACTAAAAACATATCCCAAATTGAGCATTTTCGGCACCATAGTTGTATCATCTTTATGACCCACTTACTGTCGTGGCTGATCGCGTATTCATTTCAACCAAAGAAGCCGAGTATCAAGATGACTCGGGTTGATAAGAAAGCGTTTATGCAGATCTGAGGTTGATTACAAAGCTAAAGTTGGTGAGGCATTAGCAAATGTGAAAGCGATGAACAAAGTTATAAGACTTGGCATGCCTGTTTACCAGCAGACAAATTAAGACTGTAAAAAAGATTGGGAGCAGTGTTTTATAGGTCTGATTTAATCAACAATGCCTCGCAGATAAACATCACTTGCTCATTTATTTGGTGAAAAAGCCGTCACTACTTTTAGTAATTTTATTCCTCTTTTACGCTAAAATATAAGTGTCTAGTCATTACCTGAATTCAGGTTTAATCTGAATAATTTATCATACTATTTAGTATTAGTTGATGAGTATGAAAGTCATATTTGTGTGTAACATCTTTTGATGTAAGTCAATTTCGCTGTAGACACAAAAGTTGCATTTTGGTAAATTCACACATGCATTATAGATGGTATTACCAATTAACGGAAATCAGTAATTTGGCCATGACGAGCAACGGTTACTGTACCAAAATATAAAACAAAGATGGGAATTAACGGATTCGTCAATCCTGAACTATCTGATGTCATAGAAAAAGAGCCTAAGAGGCTGATTCTTGATCTATAGATGGTACGTTTTTACTGGGATAGAAACTGCTTACGGAGCGTGAACTGGCGAAATAATTTGACGTTTTCCGTCCCTCTATTCGTGAAGTAATACAGCGATGTAGAAGCAAAAAAGATGGTGAGCTGTAAGTAAGGTGGTGGAACGTTTGTCAGTGGTCCTTTATGAAAGACGATCTCCGATCTACTGATCGATACTGGTTGGCTAATTATCTAGAATCACAACTAGATTTACTGGAATCCCGTCATGCATTAGAAGTAATTTCCACCCACTTTTCGGCATTATGGGATACTGAAGAAGATTTAACCAGAATGTGTGAATGTCACTAACGCATTCTGGAATACTCAGCAACTTGGCGATACGAAAGCCGAAGGCAGTACTGTTATTTAATATCGGATCGTCTTTACTGAAGCATCATATTAACAGTGGTACTGTTGTCTATTATGCGCAGCTTGTCTCCCTTGCTGGAGCAAAACATTTTGCAAAATCTAGAATTACTTAATTATCACGAAAATATAGTTGAAAAGGTAAGTAAGCACAGAGGAAGCATTGTGCAAGAGACTATTGCAGGGGAGCCATAATAGGCCTGTCAAGCATCGTATGTGCATATGGCTTTCATTGAAGAAACTTTGCTGCATCTCAGTCGTGAAGCGAGTCGCTATGAACGTTCGCTTCGTAAGATTCGGCAACGTGAAAGTGTCTAAGAATAGCGTGTTCTAACCGTTCTTTAATGTTGATATTTCATATAGATATCGCTCAAGCGGAATTGTTAGGATTCATTTCAGCTACCTCAACACTAGTTTTGTACGAGTCAATCAACGAAAGGATAGAATCACCATGTCTGAAGTCATGAAAAATGACGTGGATGTACTTGAGACCAAAGAGTGGTTAGACGCTCTAGCCTCCGTAGTCTGTGAAGAGGGTGTAGAACGTGCTCAATTCCTGCTTGAACAAGTTATAGAAAAGGCGCGTTTGGATGGTGTTGATCTTCCTACTGGTATTACCAGCAACTATGTGAATACCATCCCTGTGGATAAAGAACCTGAATATCCAGGTAATGTGAAGTTGGAACGCCGTATTCGGTGTATCATTCGTTGGAACGCGATTATGATCGTGTTACGGGCTTCGAAAAAAAACTTGGATTTGGGGGGTCACATGTCATCTTACCAGTCCGCATCTGCTTTCTATGAAGTGTGCTTCAATCACTTTTTCATTGCTCCCAATGAAGTAGATGGTGGTGATCTGGTTTATTATCAAGGACATATCTCCCCTGGTATCTACTCTCGTGCATTTGTTGAAGGACGCCTGAATGAAGAACAGTTGGATAATTTCCGGCAAGAAGTTGATGGTAAAGGTATTCCTTCATACCCACACCCGAAACTAATGCCTGAATTCTGGCAGTTTCCAACTGTATCTATGGGACTAGCTCCTATCTCTGCTATTTATCAAGCTCGTTTCCTGAAGTATCTGGAAGGGCGTTGCCTAAAAGAAACCGCCAATCAGCGCGTATATGCGTTTCTGGGAGACGGTGAAATGGATGAACCAGAATCTCGGGGTGCAATTTCATTTGCAGCACGTGAGAAGCTGGGAAACCTATGTTTCATAATCAACTGTAACCTGCAACGACTTGACGGCCCTGTAATGGGCAACGGTAAGATCATACAAGAATTGGAAGGTTTGTTTAAAGGGGCTGGTTGGAACGTGGTTAAAGTAGTCTGGGGCAAGGGTTGGGATAAATTATTGGCGAAGGACACCTCCGGTAAGCTTATTCAGTTAATGAACGAGACTATTGACGGCGATTACCAGACATTTAAGGCGAAAGACGGTGCATATGTTCGTAAGAACTTCTTCGAGAAGTACCCAGAAACAGCTGCATTGGTTGCAGATATGACTGACGAAGAGATCTTTGCACTTAAGCGTGGAGGACATGAACCGTCGAAGCTGTTTGCTGCATTCCAAAATGCAAAAGAAACGTCTGATCGTCCAACTGTGATCTTAGCGAAGACCGTTAAAGGTTACGGTATGGGTGCAGCAGCTGAAGGCAAAAACATCGCACATGGTGTGAAGAAAATGGATATGAGTCATGTTGAACATCTTCGTAATCGCTTGGGTCTGGATGATCTTGTTTCTGATAAAGCAATGATATCCCTACCATACCTTAAACTGGAAAAAGATTCCCAAGAATATGAATACATGCACGCTCGCCGTAATGCACTGCACGGTTATACACCTAGGCGTCTATCTAAGTTCACCCAAGAATTGGTAATACCTAAGATTGAAGAGTTTCAATCGCTGCTTGATGAACAAAAACGTGCTATTTCTACAACAATGGCATTTGTTCGAACTTTGAATATCCTTTTGAAGGATAAAGGAATTGGTAAAAATATCGTTCCGATCATTGCGGACGAAGCCCGTACTTTCGGTATGGAAGGCTTGTTCCGTCAAATTGGTATTTATAACCCGCATGGTCAGGAATATACTCCTGAAGACCGTGGCGTTATTTCTTACTACAAAGAAGCGACTTCAGGGCAGGTTTTGCAAGAAGGTATTAACGAACTGGGTGCTATGTCGTCATGGGTTGCTGCTGCAACGTCCTATAGTACTAATGATTTACCAATGATCCCGTTTTATATTTACTATGCTATATTCGGTTTTCAACGTATTGGCGATATGGCGTGGATGGCAGGGGATCAACAAGCCCGTGGTTTCTTGTTAGGTGCAACGGCGGGTCGTACTACTCTGAACGGTGAAGGTTTACAACACGAGGACGGTCACAGCCACATTCAGGCGAATACCATCCCTAACTGTATCTCTTACGATCCAACATTCGCATATGAACTCGCTGTCATCATGCAAGATGGTATCCGTCGAATGTACGGTCCAGACCAAGAGAACGTATTTTACTATCTGACACTGATGAACGAAAACTATGCTATGCCAGCCATGCCTGATGGTGTTGAAGAAGGTATCCGTAGGGGAATCTATAAATTCAAATCATATGAGGGCAATAAGTCTAAGGTTCAACTTATGAGTTCTGGAACTATTATGAACGAAGTTTGCAAAGCCGCAAAAATCCTGAGTGAAGACTATAATATTGCATCTGATATATATTCTGTTACCTCGTTCAATGAGCTAACACGTGAAGGCCAAGATGTAGATCGTTTTAATATGCTTAACCCAGAAGCAGAGCAAAAAGTACCTTACATTACGCAAGTAATGGGTACTGAACCTGCTATTGCGGCAACGGATTACATGAAAAACTACTCGGAGCAAGTACGTGCATTCATGCCTTCTGAATCTTTCAAGGTTCTTGGTACTGATGGTTTTGGTCGTTCAGATAGCCGTGAGAACTTGCGCCGTCATTTCGAGGTAAATGCTGACTACGTGGTAGTTGCAGCACTAACTGCATTGGTGAAGCGCGGTGATATCGAAAAGTCTGTAGTAACGGAAACTATCTGCAAATTCGGTATTGATACTCAGAAAGTGAATCCCCTGTACGCGTAAGAGGCATATATCAATGGCAATTGAAATTAACATACCAGAAATCGGTGCCGATGAGGTTGAAGTTACAGAGATCTTCGTTAGTGTTGGTGAGAGAGTTGAAGTGGAACAGTCTCTGATTACCGTTGAAGGTGATAAAGCATCTATGGAAATACCGGCTCCGTTTGCCGGTGTTCTGAAAGAAATAAAAGTAGTAGTTGGTGATATCGTGTCTACGGGTTCTCTAATCATGATTATTGAGACTGTAGGGTCAGATTTAGCTGTAGAGACTCCAGTAGTTGCTAACAGGCTAGCAATCGCACCTGTTTTTAGTGGTTTGAAAGCTATTTATGTTCCAGATATCAGCGGTGATGAAGTTGAAGTAACAGAACTCATGGTGGCACTTGGCGATAACATTGAAAAAGAGCAATCTCTGATCACTGTTGAAGGAGATAAAGCATCTATGGAAATACCGGCTCCGTTTGCCGGTGTTCTGAAAGAAATAAAAGTAGGGGTAGGCGATAAGGTGTCTACTGGTTCTTTGATCATGACATTCGAGGTTGAGAAAGTATTACTTTCTCAAGAAATTCCTGTTCAGGGATCTTCTATAATTCCCGTCCCTAGGACCTCTACAGTACGAGTGGCTACATCATCGGCTAGCAGTGACTTCGTAGAAAATAACGCGTATGTACACGCCTCTCCGCTTGTTCGTCGTTTGTCCCGTCAGTTTGGTGTTAACCTTACCAAGGTTAAAGGTAATGGACCTAAAGGTCGGGTACTGAAAGAGGACGTCTATAACTTCGTTAAAGAAGCACTTAAGCGCTTAGAATCTAGCTCTAGCATGTTGGGTAAAGGCGATGAAGCGGTGTTGGGGCTTCTTCCTTGGCCTAAGGTCGATTTTAGCGATTTTGGTGATACTGAAGTCAAGTCGTTGTCCCGTATTAAGAAGATTTCTGGTGCTAATTTACACCGTAACTGGGTGATGATCCCACATGTTACCCAATGGGATAATACTGATATCACTGAAGTTGAAGCATTCCGAAAAGAACAGAATATGATTGAAGCTAGGCAAGATTCTGGAATGAAGATCAGTCTGTTGGTCTTCATTATGAAAGCTACTGCTAAAGCATTGGAAACGTTTCCTTCCTTTAACTCGTCACTGTCTAACGACGGCAATAGTGTGATCCTGAAAAAATACGTTAACATTGGTGTCGCAGTTAATACGCCAAATGGTTTGGTTGTTCCGGTCTTCCGAGATGTTAACAAAAAAGGCATCCACGAATTGTCTCGTGAGCTTATGAAAATTTCCAAGAAAGCCCGTAATGGAAAACTGATAACATCTGATATGCAAGGAGGTTGTTTCACTATTTCAAGCCTAGGTGGTTTGGGTGGAGGAAAATTCACGCCAATTATTAATGCACCTGAAGTGGGAATACTAGGTGTGTCTAAATCTGAAATGAAGCCAGTTTGGAATGGCAAAGAGTTCGAAGCGCGCCTAATACTGCCTCTGTCATTGTCTTATGATCATCGTGTAATCGATGGTGTAGAGGGTGCTAACTTTATCACGTACTTGAACGAGTGTATGTCTGATATTCGTCGTTTGGTACTGTAAGCTCGAGATTTTGTTAGATGCTTGTTTGCACATGGTAAATGCTGAATTGACGTATAGCTCACAGGCTCTGGTTTTTTGTTTTTAACTTTAGTTAGCAGGGCAGTAGAATGTCGGATCAACGAGAGTCGATCTATAGTTAGATGCCTATAGTTAAACAACAGGGTTCAATTAGTAAAAAAACCTAATCGCTTAGCGTATTAGGGACATAGGACTACAACGAGGTCAGAATGAGTAAAGAAATCAAAACCCAGGTTGTTGTACTTGGTGCTGGTCCAGCCGGATACTCCGCTGCATTCCGTTGTGCAGACCTTGGTCTGTCTACTATCATTGTTGAACGTTATAACACCCTTGGTGGTGTTTGTCTGAATGTGGGTTGTATTCCGTCGAAGGCACTACTGCACGTAGCCAAAGTTATCGAAGAAGCTAAAGCTATGGCTCAGCACGGTATCGTTTTTGGTGAACCGCAAATTGATATAAATAAAGTCCGTTTTTGGAAGAATAAAGTTATCACACAATTGACCAGTGGTCTGAATGGTATGGCTAATATGCGTAGAGTGAATATTGTTCAAGGTCTGGGTAAATTCACTGGGACTCATACGCTAGTCGTGGAAGGTGCTGAGGATACAACTACGATTACCTTTGATAACGCTATTATCGCTGCAGGTTCTAGTCCAATTAAACTGCCCTTTATTCCACACGGAGATCCACGTATTTGGGATTCTACAGATGCGCTGGAGCTGAAAGAAGTTCCTGAAAAGCTGTTAATTATGGGTGGAGGTATCATCGGTCTGGAAATGGGTACCATATACCACGCGCTAGGTTCTACAATTGACATTGTAGAAATGTTTGATCAACTGATTCCTGCTGCGGATAAAGACCTTATAAAGGTATTGACTAAGCATATCAGCAAGAAGTTTAATCTTATGCTTGGAACCAAAGTTACCGCAGTAGAAGCCAGAGAAGATGGCATTTATGTAACAATGGAAGGCAAGAAAGCATCTGTAGAATCTATCCGTTACGATGCGGTTTTAGTTGCTATCGGTCGTATACCTAACGGTAAATCTCTGGAAGCTGTAGCAGCAGGCGTTGATGTTGATGAGCATGGCTTTATCAACGTCGATAAACAATTGCGCACCAATGTATCGCATATTCATGCGATTGGTGACATCGTGGGTCAACCAATGCTTGCACACAAAGGTGTTCATGAAGGTCATGTAGCAGCTGAAGTTATTGCGGGCAAAAAGCATTATTTTGATCCCAAAGTGATTCCATCAATTGCTTACACTGAACCTGAAGTTGCTTGGGTTGGGAAGTCCGAAAGAGAAGCGAAAGAGGAAGGCATCAACTATGAAGTTGCAATCTTCCCTTGGGCTGCATCTGGCCGTGCAATAGCATCAAATTGTGCTATCGGTATGACTAAAATGATCTTTGATAAAGATACGCATCGTATTATAGGTGGTGCTATTGTTGGTGCTAATGGTGGTGAGTTGCTGGGTGAAATTGGTCTGGCAATTGAGATGGGTTGTGATGCAGAAGACATTGCACTAACCATTCACGCTCACCCTACGTTATACGAATCAGTGGGTTTAGCCGCAGAGGTGTTTGAAGGTACAATCACGGATCTACCAAATACGAAAGTGTTTAAAAAATAGAAATAAATTATTGTACTAAAGATCGCCTATATTAAAATCGGACGATTTCTGTCAGGTTTTCCTTCCTACTTGGAAAAAACACCAGATTTCTGGTATCAAAAAAAGAAATAAGCCGTCTTGCCTCTCAAGTTAGCGAAGTAATGATGATAGTGATAACTTTCCATCAATCGGGGTATCGAGACTTCAAAACTTATTACATCTACTTTGTTTGTCGCTACCTTACCAATGAATTTCTTAAGTTAGTTAGCTACACGCGAATGCTCAAGCTCATGCAAAGTGTTCTGGTTCCGCTTTGCTCTTACCTCACTCACCGTCAGGGATTGCCTTCGTTGATTCGTCCAAGCTACAGGTTTGTCACAACCTACGTATTCTCAGACATCAAGTTTTTAAAGGTACCTCGAAGCGAGGAAAAGGAACGATGGGGTGGTTCTACGGTTTCAAATTATACCTTATGGTCAATGACCAAGGTAGCATTATCTCAGTTAATGTGACGACGGCTAACGTGGATAATAAAAAGGCTCTGTCGGAAATGGCTGACGAGCTTTGAGGGGTTATACGGAGAAAAATTGTTGTTTCCAAAATATCTGAATTAATTGCAATGCCTACGATCAGATCATCATGGAATTAAGAGGGAGGTTATACTGGGAAAAGCCAAGCACAAGATCAGCAGCTAGACACAATATACTTAAGCATGAGTAAACCGTGGTTTAGTGACTTTTTAGATAGACGTCGCTGCTATTAAGGCTAGGCATTGTCTAAAGTATCACGGTCATCGTGGCCGTTGGTTTATATTTTCGGACAACTTGATTGTAACGGCACTAATGGTGAAAGGTATGTTTAAGCTTTCACTTCGTGGATTAAAAGGCTTTTTCAATTCGGTTTTTACGTTGATGAATATCCCGCTGAAATCCCCTACAGACACCTGTATTAGTAAGTGTTCGAAGACCATAAAAGTTAAGTACCGCTTGCTGAGTCGAGGAGCTATCTCTCACGTCATTATTGATGCCACAGGCTTAAAGGTCTACGGTGAAAGTGAATGGAAAACGCGTAAACAGGGTAATGGAGAAGCGGTGTATCTGGCACAAACGTCATCTTGCCATTGATGTGTATACTCATGAAGTTATTACTGCAGAAGTTATCTTTGGTTTCTGTGGGTGACAATGAGGTTTTACCTATATTGCTGAACCCATTACGATGAAAGATACAGCAAGTTAGTGCTTCAGTGCTGATGGAGCCTATGACACAAAATCATGTCACCACGTACTGAAGAACAAAGGAATAACGCCTACTATTCCACCTAGAAGCAACTCGGAGGCAGGGCATCTTAGAAATGAAGCTGTAAAGGCTTGAAAAGAGGACAAACTGGAGGAGTGGAAAAAGGACAGGGTTATTACAAACGCGCATTAACAGAGACAGCAATATGTTACTATATGTAGTTGCTCAGTCCTAAACTTATTCTTCGTAATTACAATGCTCAAGTTAGTGAATTTCTGGCAAATGTGAAAGCGATGAACAAAGTTATAAGAGTCAGTATGCCTAAATTTAACCTCAGATCTGAGGTTAAATTATATGTGCTGCAGTTAAATTTATGTTCAACTTCGCCAGCAGACAAATTAAGACTATAAGATAAATTGGGATCAGTGTGTTATAACCCTGTATGCCACTACTTGGAAAGTGAGATGATAAGTAAAATCTCTGAGATGCTTGATGTGTACCACAGTGGTTACTGCCGTTAGTTGAAAAGTGTTTATTCGACTACCATTTTTAGTCTTTATTTTCCTATCCTGTTCGTATTGTAGTCATTTTAGATGACGAAGGACGTTTGTTTTATGGATATACTTCGTTTGATAAATCATTGTAGTATTCCAATCTTCTGATGCAAATAGTACCGCTTTTATGTAGTCACGGACTCGATCCTAACTTGTTGTATCATGTGGAGTTTCAGGTGTTTGTTATTTTGTCAAAGTAACTTCCATAGTACGTAGATTAACCTTTATTTTATTTAAAATAAAGCATAATCAACCATTACGGGATATAAGGTAATCCTCCCATGAATAAAAACCCCTTCACCTTCGGAAGTTGTTATCATTCGGTTTCTCATATAAATTACACTATAGTTTGAATAATCACTCCATTTGCTTTTTTAATATATCGATCCATAAGGTGGAAGTTCAGATAACGATACGTATCTGCAGACGTTGTATTAATTTTCTTCACGAATTCCAGATATTCGTCAACCGTTGGGATACGCCCAAGAATAGCACCCACAGTGGCCAATTCTGCAGATGTCAAGTACACTCTCGCCCCAGTTCCAAGACGGTTAGGAAAGTTACGAGTAGAAGTAGAGAGCACAGTTGCTTTGTCTGCAACACGTGCTTGATTGCCCATGCACAGTGAACATCCTGGAGTTTCGATGCGTGCACCAGCACGACCAAAAATACCATAGTAACCCTCTTCTGTTAACTGATCACGATCCATCTTCGTTGGAGGTGCTACCCACAGACGAGTAGGCAGTGTGCTACCGAATTTATCCAATAACTTACCCGCTGCACGGAAATGACCAATGTTGGTCATACAGCTACCGATAAAGACTTCGTCAACACTTTCACCGGCAACATCAGACAATAAACGTGCATCATCTGGGTCATTCGGTGCACACAAAATAGGCTCTTTAATGTCTGCCAGATCTATTTCAAGCACGTTTTCGTATTCAGCATCTATATCTGCTTCCATCAATTCTTGGTTAGCCAGCCAAGCCTGCATTGCTGCAATGCGACGTTCAATAGTACGACGAGCACCGTAGCCTTCCACGATCATCCACTTAAGCATTACGATATTTGAATTTAGATAGTCAGCAACAGATTTTCGTGATAATCTGACGGTGCATCCTGCCGCAGAGCGTTCAGCCGATGCATCTGACAGTTCGAATGCCTGTTCAACAGTCAGGTATTCCATACCTTCTATTTCAAGAATGCGACCAGAAAACTCGTTAATCTTACCTGCCTTTTCGATCGTCAGCAGACCTTCTTTAATCGCGAAGTAAGGAATTGCATGCACTAAGTCCCGCAAGGTTATACCTTGCTGAAATTTCCCTTTGCAGCGCACAAGAATTGACTTTGGCATATCTAGAGGCATTACACCAGTAGTCGCTGCAAATGCTACCAGACCGGAACCTGCAGGGAACGAAATACCCAGAGGGAAACGTGTATGCGAATCACCGCCTGTACCTACAGTATCAGGCAGAAGCATACGGTTCAGCCATGAATGTATAACACCATCACCTGGGTGTAATGCAACACCACCACGGGTTTCGATAAAATGAGGCAAAGTGTGATGAGTGAGCACATCAATTGGTTTCGGGTAGGCGGACGTGTGACAGAAAGACTGCATCGTCAGGTCAGCAGAGAAACCCAAACAAGCAAGATCTTTTAGCTCGTCACGGGTCATTGGCCCAGTAGTGTCCTGTGAACCAACAGTGGTTATCTTCGGTTCACAGTACGTTCCCGGACGGATACCTTCGACGCTACATGCTTTACCCACCATTTTCTGGGCAAGGCTGAAGCCTTTGTTCGAATCTACCATAGATTGTGGACGCCTGAATACATCAGAAGAGTTAAGATTCAATGCGTCACATGCACGGTCAGTCAGAGCACGGCCGATGATGAGAGGAATACGGCCACCTGCCCGAACTTCATCGTACAACACGTCGGTTTTTAATGAGAAGGTAGAGAGCACGTCATTACGACCATGGCTGCTAATTCTACCTTGGAATGGGTATACGTCGATGACATCACCCATATTTAATTTAGATACATCCAGTTCAATGGGCAATGCACCCGCATCTTCCATGGTATTGAAGAAAATGGGGGCAATCTTTCCACCTAAGCAATAACCCCCTGCACGCTTATTTGGTACGTTAGGAATATCGTCTCCCATGAACCACAGTAAGGAGTTAGTCGCAGATTTCCGTGAAGAACCCGTACCAACAATATCGCCTACGTAAACCAACTGGTGACCTTTATTTTTCAGAGCTTCCATCTGCTTAATCGGACCAATGATGCCAAGTTTATCAGGTTTTACACCTTCCCGAGCATTTTTTAGCATCGCCAGAGCATGCAAAGGGATATCAGGACGAGACCATGCATCGGGCGCAGGTGACAAGTCATCTGTGTTTGTTTCACCCGTAACTTTAAATACGGTTAATGTAACTATCTCTGATACATTAGGCTTTGATAAAAACCACTCAGCATCCGCCCAAGATTGCATAACTTGTTTTGCATATGCGTTGCCCGCCTTGGCTTTTTCTTCAACATCGTAGAAAGAATCAAACATCAGTAGTGTATGCGACAGTGCCTTTGCGGCGATAGATGCAAGCATGTCGACGTCCAATAGCTCAATTAGGGATCCAATGTTGTACCCCCCCTGCATGGTACCCAAAAGTTCAACGGCTTTTTCTTTACTTACCAATGGTGAATTCGCATCACCTTTGGTAATTGCAGTCAAAAAACCTGCTTTGACATATGCTGCTTCATCAACACCAGGTGGAATACGATTTTCTAGCAGATCAATCAGAACTGTATCTTCATCAGCTGGTGGTTTTTTAAGTAGTTCAATTAGTCCTACTGTTTGTTCCACATCAAGTGGTTTAGGGACGATCCCCTGAGCGGCTCGTTCTTCGACATGTTTACGGTAGGTTTCAAGCATGACGTTTCCCCTCATATTTCGGTATGACCATCACGGCCAGACATCCTTGGAATTGAATTCAGCGTGCAGACACAATTAAAGGTTGTTATCTATCTATGGTGCCGTGCATGATTAGATTTTATTCTATCATTTTTTAACCAGACCTTAAATTACAACTACGGGATGAGACATTCAATCTATCCGTAGAATTACATTTTCTGCACCTTTTTTACCATTCGTAATGGTGTTGTTGATTAAATCAGGCCTATAATTCATTGATTTCAATATTTTTTTACAGTCTTAATTTGTTTGCTGGCAAATAGGCATACCTAGTCTTAGAACCTTGTACATCACTTTCATATTTGCCAGCATTTCACCAACTTGAGCATTGTAATCACGAAGAATAAGTTTAGGGCTTAGCAACTGTTTATAGCGAAACATTGTTATCTCTGCTAATACGCGTTTGTGATAATCCCTGTTCTTTTTCCACTATGCCAGTTTGTCATCTTTTAACGCCTTTAGAGCTTAATTTCTAGGATGGATTTTCTCCCAGTATCCCACGTTGCTTAGAGGTGGAATAGTGGGAGTTATTCCTTAGTTTTTCAGTACGTGGTGACATGTTCTTATGTCATAGGTTCTATCATCACTGAAGCACTGACTTGCTGTATCTTTCGTCGTAATGGGTTAAGCAATGTAGGTAAAACTTCATTGTCACCCACAGAAACTAGGTTAACTGCTGCAGAAATAACTTAATGAGTAGACACATCAACGGCAAGATGAAGTTTGCGCCAGATACACCGTTTCTGTTTACCGTGTTTGTGCGTTTTCCATTCACTTTCACCGTAGACCTTTAAGCCTGTGGTATCAATAACGACATGAGGGACAGATCCTCGACTCAGCAAACGATACTTAACATCTAAGATCCTCTAACTCTTACTAATATAAGTTTATTATAGGGGATTTCAGCGGGATGTTTATCAACGTAAAAATTGAATTAAGAAGGCCTTTTAATCCACGAAGTGGGAGCTTGAAAATACTTTTTACCATCAGTGCAGTTTCAATCTCGGTATTTGAAAATATAAACCCACGATCACGATGACCGTGATGCATTAGACAATGCTATGTCTTAATGACAGCGTTGTTTGTCCAAAAAGTGACTGAGATCTGGTTTACTCATGCTTGATTATATTGTTTCCAATTGCTGATCTTGTGCTTAGTCTTTTCCATTATAGCCTCTCGCTTAATTCCAAGATGATCTGATCGTAGGCATTGAGATTCATTCAGATATTTGGGAAACAATGAAGTATTTATACCAAAATAACTTGAAGATGCAGGTTTCAGATAGCTCTATTTATGTCATGGTCAAGCTATCCCTTTGTAGGTGTAGTTGAACTCCATCAAAAAGAGATGCCATCGAGCATGGCGTCAGTAAACTCGCTCTACAAATGGGTATCTATGCACTTATTTCGTCATTAGATCCCCGTGAAATATACTAATTATTCCATATGAGGATTTACTTCAAACTGAACGCACTGATGACCTTTGGAATCGAATATTTTTAAGTTATTTTGGTATGAACGCATGAATATTTCGCTTTAGGTAGGTAAATCTCAAGTCGGCGATAATTGATCATTTACATTGGAGGTAATAGCAATTCTCCTTACCTGACCGTTTCTGCCTTATTATGGTGAAAAGGATGCTCTAAAGTAGTGCAAAAAGAATCGTTAGAGCACACATGTATCATTAACTAACTGATTATTAATCATAGTTAAACTTGGTACGGTATTTGTTTCTTCTTTGTAAAGAACATATTATAACTTGGTCCAAGGAGACGGGAATGAAATTCATCAGTGCGATTATCAAACCATTTAAATTGGATGATGTTCGCGAGGCACTAGCCGATGTTGGAGTGGACGGAATGACAGTATCTGAAGTCAAAGGCTTTGGTCGTCAAAAAGGACACACAGAACTGTACCGTGGAGCAGAGTATCAGGTTGACTTTCTGCCAAAAGTGAAATTAGAAATTGCAACTCACAGTGAAAACGTTGATGAGATCATCGAAGCTATCAGCAAATCTGCGCAGACTGGAAAAATTGGGGATGGAAAGATTTTTGTTTTTGACCTTCAGCATGTTACTCGTATTCGTACTGGCGAAATGGATTCAGAAGCTATTTAAAACATTAAAGGAGCATTGATGATGGAATTATCGAATACGGTTTATGGGTTGCGTTACGCGCTTGACACATTCTTCTTTTTAATGTCAGGAGTACTGGTTATGTGGATGGCTGCTGGTTTTGCCATGCTGGAAGCTGGTTTAGTTCGCTCCAAAAATACTTCAGAAATTCTGACGAAAAACATTTGCCTATATGCGATTGCTTGTACCATTTACTTGTTGGTAGGGTATAGCATCATGTATATCGATAATTTAAAAGGGGGTTTGTTACCTTCATTTGATTTCTTAATTGGAATCCAAGGTAAAAGCGCAACTCATTCTTTAGAATCTGATTTTTTCTTTCAAGCTGTCTTCGTTGCCACCGCGATGTCGGTGGTATCTGGTGCGGTAGCTGAACGCATGAAGTTATGGGCTTTTCTTGTGTTCTGTATCGTATTCACTGCGGTTATCTATCCTATTGAAGGATATTGGACATGGGGTGGTGGTTATTTGTCTGAATTAGGTTTCAGTGACTTTGCAGGATCAGGTATTGTGCACATGGCTGGTGGAGTGGCAGCCTTCGCAGGTGTTTTGTTGTTAGGCCCTCGTAAAGGTAAATACGGTAATAATGGTCAAATTCACCCTATTCCTGGCTCAAATCTGCCGTTGGCAACGTTGGGTACATTCATTCTGTGGTTTGGTTGGTTTGGCTTCAATGGAGGTTCACAGCTAATGCTGTCTAATTTCGAGAATTCGACAGCAGTTGGGCAAATATTTGTAAATACCAATGCTGCCGCTTGTGCGGGTGCTTTGGTTGCATTATGTGTGTGCAAAGTAATGTGGGGCAAAGTAGACCTTACTATGATATTGAACGGAGCTTTAGCAGGTTTGGTAGTAATAACTGCAGATCCATTGTCGCCGTCTCCGGTCACCGCCCTAGCTATTGGCAGCCTATCCGGTGTATTAGTCGTAATGAGTATCATTTGTTTAGATAAACTAAAGATTGATGATCCAGTAGGTGCAATTTCAGTACATGGTATCTGTGGTTTGTTTGGTTTGTTGGTTGTACCATTTAGTAATGAAGACGCGACTATTGGTGTGCAGTTGCTAGGTGCTATGATTATTTTTTCATGGGTATTTGGTATGAGTTTGGTCATATGGGGAATACTTAAATCAACAATAGGAATTCGTATCAGTGAAGAAGAAGAGTTAAAAGGTATGGATTTTCATGACTGTGGTGTTGATGCATATCCTGAGTTTGTTAGTGCAAAATAATGTGGATAGTGTAAAATAGCCACGCATATTCTTAACATGATTTTTGTTGACTGACTGACTGTCTGTCTGTTTGCTGCCAAGGATTGCACAGTGACTAGTGGTATATACATTACATAATAGGACCGATAAACGTTCTAATATTAAAATTACGATTTATAAAGGTAGGGAAATGAAAAATTTGCTTGTAGCATCTGTTATGACGCTTGGAATTATGGGGGCAAATGCTGGAGAAGAGGTTAATGTTTATTCTTACCGACAGACTTTTCTGATTGAGCCAATGCTGAGTGAATTTACCAAAGAAACAGGTATTAAGGTAAATGTGAAATTTGCCCAAAAAGGAATGGCAGAAAAAGTAAAACAGGAGGGTGAATATAGTCCAGCTGATGTTTTGCTTACTGTTGATATCTCTCGCTTGATGGAGCTTGTTAACAAGGATCTTGTTCAGCCTGTTGACAGCATTACACTTAAAAATAATGTCCCAGATCAATACCGTGATAGCGGAGACCGTTGGTTTGCACTCACAACTCGTGCTCGAACGGTTTACTCATCACGTTATCGCGTGGGAATGTTAGATGAAAGTTTTGATTATATGGATCTAGCTAAACCTAAATGGAAAGGGAAATTATGCACACGTTCGGGTAAACACGCGTACAATGTGTCGCTGGTTTCTGCCATTATCGCGAATCACGGTGAAGTAAAGGCTAAGACTTGGCTGGAAGGCGTAAAAGCAAATTTAGCACGTAAGCCCCAAGGAAATGACCGTGGTCAGGTAAAAGCCATTTCAGAAGGATTGTGTGATCTATCATTAGGTAATAGTTATTATCTCGGTAAAATGCTGGTTGATGATGAACAAAAGCCTTGGGCTAATAGTGTTTATTTAAACTATATAGGCCAAAAGTCCAACGGTACTCACGTGAACATCAGTGGTATGGCGATGGCAAAATACGCGCCTAATAGAGACAATGCACAAAAACTGATGGAGTTCTTGACGTCAGATGTGGCACAGCGACTATATGCAGATGTAAACTTTGAAGAACCAGTGAAGCTTGGTGTGAAAAGATCTAAATTGGTTGCATCTTGGGGTGAATACACTGCAGACGATTTGCCACTAGAAACCATTGCAGAGAATTATACGAAGGCAATGAAGCTTCTCGATGAAGTTAAATTCGATTTGTAATGGCTTTTCCCTGTAATGCATTAGGGGAATTATATTTCCCCTTAAGTATGATGTCTTTATCCCTAATGGAAGCCCTAATGCAGTAGGCAATGTCAGAGCGTAACCGATTTTTAAAAACTAGTAGTTGGATGTTATCTTTGTTACTAGTTTTACCGATTATAGCTATTTTCTACGCTTCCTTTGGAGAATCAGAGGAGGTTTTTGGACACTTAATGTCCACAGTTATGGGAACCTACACCATTAATACTGCGTTGTTAGTGGTAGGAACTGTATTTCTATCTATCTTAATGGGGATTCCTTCGGCTTGGTTGATGGCCAATTATGCCATATCAGGTGATCGCTGGCTGCAATGGGCTCTAGTATTGCCGCTTGCAATGCCGAGTTACATCGTAGGTTATATTTACACTGACTGGTTTGATTACGCGGGTCCGTTACAAGGGTTGTTGCGTGAGTGGATGGGATGGACATCCGCTACCCAATATTGGTTTCCTGATTTACGCACTTTACTGGGTGCATGTTTCGTGTTATCGCTTGTGCTGTACCCCTATATTTATTTGCTAGCACGAGCTGCTTTTATGGAACAAAGCTTGACGCTAACTCAATCAGCTAGACTGCTTGGTTGTTCTCCTCTACAAAGTTTCTTCCGTATATCCTTGCCTTTGGCTCGCCCTGCGATTGCAATAGGTTCTTCTCTGGTTGCGATGGAGGCGATTGGTGACTTTGGAATTGTGAGTTATTTATCTGTCAGTACTTTAACAACCGCCGTGTATGATACATGGTTAGGTTATTCCAACCTAAATGCTGCCGCAAAGATTTCTGCTATTATGCTTGTCGTGATTTTTATCCTTATCAGCAGTGAGCGTTATAGTCGAAGGAAACAAAAATTGTTTAGCCAAAATTCAAGCCCAGACAAAATTGCTAAAGTACATTTGCAAGGGGGATTTAAATTGGCAGCCGTCTTGTGGTGTTGGGTGCTGTTTATCTTAGCCTTTCTTGCTCCTTTATCTCAGTTGATTTTCTATGCGTGGACGTACCATTCAACAAGCTCAATTGTAGATTTTGCTCAATACAGTTTTAACAGCTTATATGTCTCTGCGATAGCCGCTGTTGTCGCCTTGATTATAGGGTTAACTGTGAATTTATATCATCGTCTTTCGGTAACAGTATGGGGTGCTGTACCAGCAAGAGTGTCATCATTAGGTTATGCGATGCCTGGGACAGTACTTGCCATTGGTGTGTTAATTTTTCTTACCAGTGCCGATCATTTTATCAATGATGTAGCAGAAGAATTTGGATTTGGAAGACTAGGCCTTTTTTTATCAGGCACGATGTTTGCTCTGCTAACGGCATTTGTTGTGCGTTTTAGTGCGGTGGCCATTGGTAGTATTGAATCTAGCCTTACCAAAGTGTCACCATCTTTTGATATGGCCGCTCGCACCTTGGGGTGCAACGTAAGAGGTATGATATTACGTATTCAGTTGCCTCTGATCCGTCGTGGATGCTTGATCGCCATGCTATTGGTGTTTATCGAATCAATGAAAGAGTTGAATGCTGCTATATTGCTGCGCCCCTTTAACTTTGAGACATTAGCGACTTACGTATTCAACTATGCATCTGATGAGCATCTTGAATATGCAGCATCATCGGCAATTTTACTGGTTATGGTGGGACTTGTCCCTTTAATAATGATCAACCGTTCGTTGGAGCAAAGCCACGCATGAGTGATGCACTAATTGTTAGCAATCTAATTTGCCGTTATAATGACCAGCCTGTGGTGAATGACCTTTCTTTTAATGTTGAGAAAGGTGAAATTGTTTGTTTACTTGGTTCGAGTGGTTGTGGTAAGACCACCTTATTAAAAGCCATTGCAGGACTACTACCTTTAGAAGGTGGTAGCATGAAAATCAATGGTCGAAAAATTGTAGACACACATATAAATGTACCTCCAGAACAACGCAAGATTGGAATGATTTTCCAAGATTATGCCTTATTTCCCCACCTTACTGTAGCTGGAAATGTGGCGTTTGGAATAACTTCTTGGGGAACCTCAAAAATTAAAACCCGCGTGAAAGAGATGCTTACATTAGTGAAGCTTGAAGGGCTTGATAGCCGATATCCACATCAATTGTCCGGTGGTCAGCAGCAACGTGTTGCTATTGCAAGGGCACTGGCCTGTAAGCCTGATTTACTGCTTCTTGATGAGCCTTTTTCTAATATTGATACCCAAGTTCGCTATAGCTTAATCAAAGAAATTCGTAAAATGTTTAAGCAACAAGATGTAACTGCAATTTTTGTTACACACAGTCGCGAAGAAGCATTTGCATTCGCAGATAAACTGGCTGTAATGAATCAAGGTGTGATTGAGCAATACGGTAGTGCGACAGATTTATACTACTACCCTTACAGTCGTTTTGTTGCTGATTTCTTGGGACACGGATCATATATCCCAATCTCGGGAAATGATAATCAGAAAATGACGACCCCTTTGGGAAATTGGCCGATAGAAAAAAAAGTGAACGGTCATGCCTTAGAATGGTTGATCCGTCCTCAGTACGTCTCTATCTTTCCGGATGAAGCAGGGGAAGGTAAGATCTGTGATGTGCAATTCATGGGGGACAGTTGTCGTTATTGGGTAGAGATCAATGGTCAAATATTGATGGTCTATTCCAATCAATTACTTGAGAAGGGTGACAGAGTGCAACTTGACATCCGTCCGCATCCACCCGTGCTTTTCAGTGTTAATTGAAAAATAAATAGATTTATCTGCCCTCCGTCAGGTGAAATTAACAACCTAGCAGAGAGTTAGCCAGACAAAAGTAAACGCTTGCATCCTCCTTTTATTTGGAGATGTGCATGGCTCATAAACAGTTAAATGACAATGCCCATATTTTATATGGATCCACGATTGGCTGAGGGTTATTCCTTTAGCCAAATTACCCGAAGACTTGGCTGTGGTCACTCCACCATCAATCGAAAAATAAAGTGCCATATCCCAAACGATTTTTATGGTATATCCTGTCATCTTCTTGCATCAGAAGAGGCTAAAGAAACCAGTTCCAACGCTATGAACGGGCTGTTTTTTGGCTTTATTTCAGAAAAAATGAAGGTTCTTATTCATGAGCATCTCAGTACGCATACGTTACCCGAGGCGAACTGACTTTTAAGCACGATATGCAGATCAGATTAATTAGCAGTAATAGTTTTAGAATCTTCTATAAGGCAGTTGACGATGATTTAAAGGTATAGTTTTGCCATTAAATGGCGTTATTTTCCAAATAGCTGAACTAATCTCAATTCCTGGGATCAGATCATCATGGAATGAAGCGGGAGGTTATCGAGCAATGGTCAAATCTGGTGTATAACTTCCAGAGAAGTATCCTGATGATTGACATTTGCTTCATGAATTCCATCTCTGAATTTCATGCCTTTGCTGATATCTGCGAGTAATGTAAGGCCTCGTAGCCTACGACAGTTAACCTCAGTGATTCGTATCAGTTTGCAGACCATTGGCAGTGTCGTTTTTAGGCTTCCACAATTCTTGGTTTTATTCGTTCTTATCCTCACCTTTGCAAACATTGATTTAATGGGGTTTGTCGTTCGAATATGTGTCCAGTGTTCGGCGGTGAAATCGTAAAATGCTAGCATTTTTACTTTGTCTTTGGTCAGCCACTCCGCTGCTTTGGGATATTTAGCATCATATCGTATTTCGAATTGTCCGGAGGATTTATGTGCCTTTTGTTGTGTCTCTGCCATCCAGATATCGTGAAGCGTTTTTTATTCTTTGTTGAACAGTTTTTGGGATTTTGTTTAATACATTAGCCGTTTTGTGTAGCCAGCAGCGCTGATGACGTATCGTTGGCCAATGCTTTGTCACTGCATTCAAAAAACTGAAAGCACCCTTACCAATGGCAAGTTTAGGCGCGATACTGATACCTTGGAACGTTAGCTATGATAGAACTTCAAGCCAACTGACCTTTGATTCCCTGTATCTATCGACAACGGCTAGCATTTCTTTGTGGCAGGCATCATCGATGCCGATGATAACAAACAGGCAAAGCTTATCATCCATCCTAACTTTGCAGTAAATACCATTTGCCTAAATGTAGGCATACCGCCGTGTACTTAGGTCGAACTTACGCCACTGGTCGTATTCTTCTTCCCACTGCTGCTTGAGTTGAGAAACACTGTTTGTTGATAACCCATTGGTTTGTTTACCTAAGAGTGATTCTAGGGCTGGCTGCATATCGCCCGTGGAGATCCCCTGCAGATAGAGGCAAGGGATAAGTTCTTCTATGTTTTTGATTCGCCTGAGATAGGTCGGAACCAGTGTGCTGTTGAACTTGATCCAGCTCCCTGTTCTTTGACCTAGGAATTTCCTCCCAGAAACTATATGTGGTGGGGCTTAAAATATGTCCACTTTTGTGACATATTAATCACGATTAAACAGATAAAAGGCATAAATAAATTTCAAAGGTATCAAATCGAAGCTACTTCACCTTAAACATATTTTCACTACGAATGGGGTCATATTTGTATCCAGTCATCCCCGCTATGACACCGATTATTATTATTCAGAAATCGCTAAGATGATGAAGTGTGGAAGATCAGAAAATGGCTTTGCCACTTACCAATGCTTAAGTTACGGTCAAGGGCAACATAAAGTTAATTTTAGTTGTAAGGGGAAAGCTTGTCCGCAATGTAGAAAGGGTTATACTTGGAAGAGTATGGTCAAAATAAGCGTCTACCTGTTTCCTAGAGTGAGCTATCGGCAAGTTGTCTTAACATTTCCTGAGCAACTTCGTATTCCTTTCTATAATCACTCCAATCAGAAGCGTTTGTATTTTTGGCCTTGCGGAAGCCTGCTTATCAGAGTTAATTCAGGCGCACTTTAAGACCGATGCGTGTGAAAGAGCCGTCATTGTTTTCATCCATACCCATAACCGTAATGGAGATTACAATTCGCATTTATATGTGATACTGGTTAAAGGTGCATTTTTCCCTCAAACTAGGATTGGAAAGGGTTTCAGCTTTTATTGTTATCTCAGCTACGATTATTTTGGCAAAAATATTTTCGGAAGTTAATGGAGATTGAGTTTCCGGCGCGTCAATATGTGATTAAAACCTTATGGGCTAATTATCCTGATGGTTTTTATGCCACTTTTGGTAATGGTCGTAAGAATAAAGTTCCAAGCAAAAGCTATCGAGGGTTAATCCGATACTTAACCAACTATTTTTCATCCCCGCCGATAGGCTTATATAGGATAGTTTGGTATGACGGTCATCAAGTCAGATATTACTATCAATTACATAAAATAAAGTTGAAAATGTATGAGACAAGTGGATGCTCAGGTATTTATTGGCAGGCTGGTTCAGCATATCTTTCCTAAAGAATTTCAACGAGGTAGATATTATGCCCTTCAAACGACAGCAAACTTTGAGAAGTGGTTTGAAGTAATAGTGAGGGCAGCAGGCGACTGGGTGGATGCAATGATGAGCCACACTAAACGTATCAGCTATGTAGAGCTTTTTGAAGAGGTAGCAGGTCGTAATCCCTTAAAATGTGTGTTTTTTGGGAGAGGGATGGAGTTGATTCGGCTCTCCCACCAAAAGCATGGTGTATTCTTCGATTTATTTGCTTCCTATTAGTGGTTAATTGATATGGTTTTTGTTCTGTCGGATATGCGCGAGATAAGTAGGTGTGTCGATATTGGAGGGCTTTTGTTCTTACCGCTAGTTTGTCAGTTTTAACACCTTTACGATTTCACTTTTAGGATCCAATTCTCTTCCAGAATCCCGCGTTTCTTTGAGGTGGAATACTTAGCGTTATCCTTTTATTTTTCGTATCAAAAGTAAAAAACATGTGCATATAAGCCTACATTAACGGTATATACACGTTCGTTTTTTCAAACGTCAAACGCTACAAAAAATCACAAAAAGTCAAAAACTAGAAGCACACTTCTACTAAGGACATTTTAATTTAATTTTTATGCATCATATTTTCAGGAATTAGTAACCGAATTTGTTACTATATTTTTATATCTCGAACCTTTAAAACTTCAAGGATAATGTCGCCAATCCCAGTTTGTAAGTACTGTTCAGATAAATTGTCATTGCGAACTACTCCCTGCTTTCCGTTAGCTTGGAGTTATATGAAATTATTGAGCAAGGATGGAACCTCGGCTTCTATAAGATTGAGCCAACAACTGTTGTGTGCCTTGTTTCAGTAGTTTATTATGCGGTTTTTTTAGTTTATGAAACTCGGTAACGTTATGATTATTGTCCATGCGGTGTATTCCTTGTTGGTTGTTGATCTGGCAAGATCAATCAACAGATTACACCCGTATTATTTCCTACCCATATACCAGAAATCACTATATATCGAGGTTATAATTGGAAAGGGAAAGGCCAAGCACAAGAGCAGCAACTGGAAATAATATAATAAATCATTAGTAAACCTATGCTCAATCACTTTTTGGATAGATGCCGTTGCCATTAAGGCATGATATTGTCTAAAGCATCACGGTCATTGTGGCTGTGAGTTTATATTTTCGGATACCGTGATTAAAACGGAACTGTGATGGTGAAAGGTATTTTTAAACTCCCACTTCGTGGATTATAAAGTTTTCTCAATTCGGTTTTTACGTTGATGAATGTCCCGCTGAAATCCCCTACATACACCTGCATTAGGAGGTGTTCTAAGATCGTCAAAGTTAAGTATCGTTTGCCGAGTCGAGGGGTGGTAGCCCACATTATTATTAATGATACAGGGTTAAAGGTTTACGGTGAAAGTAAAGGAAAACTCGTAAATACGGTAATGGAGAAGCGGTGTATTTGGCGCAAACTTCATCTTGCCGTTGATGTGTCTACTCATGAGGTTATTGCTGCAGCAGTTAGTATAGTTTCTGTGGGTAACAATGAGATTTGACCTATATTGCTTAATCCATTACGACGAAAGATACAGAAAGTCAGTGCTGATAGAGCCTATGATACAAGAGCATGTCGCCACATACTGAAAAACAAAGGAATAACGCCCACTATTCCACCTAGGAGTAATGCGGAGTACTGGGAGGAAGGTCATCCTAGAAATGAAGCTGTAAAGGTTTTAAAAGCGGACAAACAGGCGGAGTAAAAAAGGACAAGGGTTATCACAAACGCTCATTAGTAGAGACAGCAATATTTCACTATAAGATAGTTGCTCAACCCTAAACTAACTCTTCGTAATTAACCTTAGATCTGCATAATGACTTGTTTATCAAACCTAGTTATCTTGATGATCGGCTTCTTTGGTTGAAATGAATACACGATAAGAGCCGCCAGCAAGTTGACCATAAAAATGATACAACTACGATGCCTAAAATGCTCAATTTGGGATATGTTTTTTAGTTGGTCAAAAACAATTTCAATAATAAAGCGTTTTCGGAGTATCAGGCGATTTCAAAGTTTCATTACTTTGGGTTCATGTTTTTTTCATACCCGTTATCAGTGTCACTCCCTTGTCTGCAAGTTCCCGCTCCAATGGATCAGAGATATAACCTTTATCTCCGTATAAACACCCCCAAAGCTCGTCAGCCATTTCCGACATAGGCTTTCTATCATCTAGGTTATCAGTCGTCACTTTAACTGAGATAATACCACCTTGGTTATTGATAATAAGGTGAAA
>NZ_NBYY01000035.1 GCF_002464935.1 Candidatus Enterovibrio escicola | reverse complement strand
GCAGAATGTGCTAAACCAGCCTGCCAACAAATACCTGAGCATCCACTGTCTCATACGTTTTCAACTTTATTTTATGTTATTGATAATAATACCTGACTTGATGACCGCCATATCCAACTATCTTAGATAAGCCTATCGGCAGGGATGACAAATAGTTGGTTAGGTATCGTATTAACCCTCGGTAGCTTTTGCTTGGGACTTTATTTTTATGACCATTGCTAGGATGGGCATAGAAACCATCAGGATAATTATCCCATAAGGTTCTTATAACATATTAACGCGCCGAAAACTCAATTTCCATTAACTTAAGTAAGTGTTTTTGCCAAAGTAATCGTAGCTGAGATAACGATAAATGCTGAAACCCTTTCTAATCCTAGTTAGAAGGAAAGAATACACCTTCAGCAGTACCACATGTAAATGCAGATTGTAATTGTCATTACGACTATGGGTATGGATGAAAACAATGACGGAGATTTCACACGCATCGGTCTTAAAGTGCGCCTGAATCAACTTTGATAAGCAGGCTTTTACCAAGACCATAAACCAAGAATACAAACGCTTCTGATTGGAGTGATTATGGAAAGGAATACGACACTGCCTAGGCAATGTTAAGACAACTTGCCGATAGATCACTCTAGGAAACAAGCAGACGCCTATTTTAACCATACTCTCCCGTACATAACGCTTATCCACATTGCGGATAAGCTTTCCCCTTACAATTAAAGTTAACTTTATGTTACCCTTAAACGCAACCCCAGCAGATCGCATTAAGGTAAGTGGTAAAGCCATTTGCTGATCTTCCATACTTCAGCATCTTAGTTATTTCTGAAAAAGCTAATAATCGGTGTCATATCGAGGATGACTGGACACGAATATGACCCAATTCGTAGTGAAAATACGTTTAAAGCGAAGTAGCTTCGATTTGATATCTTTGAAATTCATTCATGCCTTTCATCTGTTAAACCGTGCTGAATGTATCACAAAAATGGATAGGCTTTAAACCCCACCACATATATTCTCTGGGAGAAAATTACCTAGGTAAAAAACACCTCCTCAATACACGTGGTAGAGCGAGTTTTTGGTATCTCTCTCCTAACGATGTTTTTTAAAGTATTAGATGGTGGCTTAAGATATAATACCTGTGCATTTCAGATAACGGGAATAAATATAACTATTTAAAATAGTTTTCCTGAAATCTATTTTTTAGAGTAAAGATTAAATCGTCGATATATGCGATTTTACTCTCCAAATGGACGTAGTAAATCTCACCATGGAATATCAGATCCATCCGATAAGGAATGACTTCAAAGAACATTATATCTTATGGCTTGTCATAGATGAGACGAGTACTCTTCATTAGTTAGTGTAACAATTCCCAGCAATTCCCAGCAATTATCAGTTAACATCATTCCAAGCAGAGTAGGTTAGGTTGTTTTTGAATAAATTTTAATTTTTCAGTACATAATTCCAGTTCAACAGAACTCAATCACTAATTATTCCGTTACCTTTTACTATTCGCTACTTATATAAGCAGTATTGATCGTGTAATTTATTATAAATACGTAAGTACCTTCGGTAAACCAGATGCAAAAAGTTGAGATGTCAACAAAACTGGATCACATATGTTACGATATCCGTGGTCCAATAATGAAAGAAGCTAAACGCCTTGAAGAAGAAGGCCATAAAATCATCAAGCTAAATATCGGTAACCCTGCTCTTTTTGGTTTTGATGCACCGGATGAAATATTAGTAGACGTGATCCGAAACCTACCAATTTCACAGGGCTATTGTGATTCCAAAGGAATTTATTCTGCTCGAAAATCGGTAATCCAACACTACCAAAAACGTGGTATGCACGATTTAGACGTGGACGATGTATATCTAGGAAACGGCGTATCTGAACTAATCGTCATGGCGATGCAAGCATTGCTAAATAGAGACGATGAATTATTGGTACCCTCACCAGACTATCCACTTTGGACGGCAGCTGTATCATTATCAGGTGGTAATCCTGTGCACTATGTGTGTGATGAGATGTCTGATTGGTATCCAGATTTAGCAGATATCACAGCTAAAATTACGAGGAAGACCAAAGGCATAGTGCTCATCAACCCAAATAATCCAACAGGTGCTATCTACTGCCGTGATTTTTTGTTAGATATCGCCGAAATCTCACGTCAAAACGGTCTTATCATTTTTGCCGACGAGATTTATGACAAAATCATTTATGATGGTGCACAACATCATTCCATTGCACCATTAGCACCCGATGTGTTATGTGTTACCTTCAGTGGCCTATCTAAGGCCTATCGTGTGTGTGGCTTCCGATCAGGTTGGATGATCTTATCTGGACCACGACAGATTGCAACTGGATACATTGCCGGTTTGGATATGTTGGCCTCGTTACGTCTTTGTGCAAACGTGCCTATGCAACATGCTATTCAAACTGCATTAGGAGGTTACCAAAGCATCAATGAATTAATCCTACCAGGAGGTCGTTTATTAGAACAACGTAATAAGGCGCATGAACTCATCACCCAAATCCCAGGTATTAGCTGTGTCAAACCGAAAGGTGCTTTGTATCTGTTCCCGAAAATTGATACCAAGCGTTATAACATTCACAATGACGAACAGATGATGTTGGACTTCCTGATGGAGGGAAAAGTCTTGATGGTTCACGGATCGGGCTTCAACTGGCCAAAACCAGACCACTTCCGCATCGTGACATTACCGCGGGTGGATGATCTGGAGTTGGCTATCGGACGCTTTAGCCGTTTCCTGTCGACCTATCGTCAGTAGTATTACTTGCTAGGTTTACAAGAAGTGAACGCATGCGTGGACACAGAAATTCAACAGCTTGACTTAGCTTTGATGTTCAATTTTAAGCACAAACAATAATCCCACCATCGCACCCGTACAATGGGCTTGGTAGGCCACCTTAACACCAATAAGATCGGACGTCATTGAGTTCCCCACCTGTATAAACTTCATAGAGTAATTTGAGTATGATACCGAGGATGAACATCCATCCTAGAGGAGCATTATGCTGCATGTCTCAAATAAAACCCCAGACAAATAAGCCATGAAGTACACCAGAGAAACCTGAATATAGGTAAGAAGGGCTAAAGAACATAGCGATCCCAATCACTATCATCATGATTAAGATCATAAACCCCAACAAATGTGGCTCATAGTAACGACGGTGCAACATCGCGTGTGCTGCCAACGCCGTAAGATTCATAGCAAGGTGAATTGTATTAGCGTGTGTTAGATTTCCTGTTACGATACGCCACCACTGACCTGCCATAATATCTGCACGATTCCAAATAAGCACATGATGAATAGCGTCAATTTGTGCACAAATTGTGATAATGGCAATTAAACCAAATAATCGAAATACCGACAAATTGATCCCTATATCTCTACTTACCATTATGGTATGGTATGCTATGTACTGGAGTAACACTCCAGAACGTCAAACTATATTATGAACAATGCAGAGAGGGGTCATAGATTTAATATGCTTACTGTCATCTAAATGAAATACTCACACTCAATGTACATCCCTATCACATTATCATGCATTATCGCCAATTTTTAGTATCCGATTACGATGTTTCAAGCAAGTATGAAAGTTTAAATCTTCCTTCTCAATGCGTTGCTTATAGAGCTTACCTACAACTTACATGTTCTCAGGGCGTTGTTGATTCAATCAGGCCTATAACGCACTGATCCCAATTTTTTTTACAGTCTTAATTTGTCTGCTGGCAAACAGGCATACCGAGTATTAGAACTTTGTTCATCGATTTCACGTTTGCCAATGCTTCACTAACTTAAACATTTTAATTACGAAGAGTAAGTTTAGGGCTAAGTAACTGTTTATAGAGAAACATTGCTGTCTCTGATAATGAGCGTTTGTGATAATTCCTGTCTTTTCTACTCCGCCAGTTTGTCCTCTTTTACAGCCTTTACAGCTTCATTTCTAGGATACCCTTCCTCCCAGTACCCCGCGTTGTTTAGAGGTAGAATACTGGTCCTTATTCCTTTGTTATTCAGTACGTGGTGACATACCTATGTGTCATAGGCTCCATCAGCACTGACTTGCTGTATCTTTCGTGTTAATGAGTTAAGCAATATAGGTAAAACCTCATTATCATCCATAGAAACTAGGTCAACTTTTACAGCAATAACCTCATGAGTAGAAACATCAAGGGCAAGATGAAGTTTGCGCTTTATGCTCCTCTTCTCCTTACAGTGTTTACGCGTTTTCCATTTACCTTCGTCGTATACTTTTAGGTCTGTGGCATTAATAACGACGTGGAAGTTTAAAAATACCTTTCACCATCAGTGCCGTTTCAATTGCGGTATCCGCGAATATAAACCTACGGTCACGATGACCGCGATACCTTAGACAATGCCATATCTTAAGCAGCGACGTCTATCCAAACAGTCACTGAGCCACGGTTTACTAATGGTTGATTATATTGTTACCAGTTGCTGATCCTATACTTGGCTTTTTGCATCCTCACCTCCCGCTTAACTTCATGACGATCTGATCGTAGGAATTATGATTAGTTCAGATAGTTGTGAAACAACGCCTATTCTCAGAAACATTATCGTAGACACAGAAATTTGCCATATACTAAAAAGCGCTCTTAACTCCGGATAAGAGTTTCAAAAAATGATTAACCTCAGATCTGCATAATAAGCGCTTGCTTATCAAACCTAGTCATCTTGAAGCTCGGCTTCTTTTGGTTGAAATGAATATGCAATAAGCCCCTCCAGCAAGTTGCTCATAAAGCTGATACAACTACGGTACCGAGAATGCTCGATTTGGAATATATTTTTTAGTTGTTCAAAAACGGTTTTAATAATAAATCGTTTCCGGAGCATCAGGCGGTTCCGAAGTTTCATTACTTTGGGTTTCATGTTTTTTATACCCATTATCAGTATAACTCCCTTGTCTGCAAGTTCCTGCTCCAATGGATCAGAGATATAACCTTTATCTCCATATCAACACTCCCATCGTTTCTTTTCCTCGCTTCTCGGTACCTTGAAAAACTTGATGTTTGAAAATTTGTAGGTTGTAATAAACCTGTAGCTTGGACGAATCAACAAAGGAAATCCCTGACGGTGAGTGAGGAAGCGACAAACAAAGTGGATGTAATAGCTTTTGAAGTCTCAATATCCTGATTGATGGAAAGCTATCACTATCATCATCACTTCGCTAACTAAGAGGCAAGAAAGCTTGTTTCTTTATTTGATACCGGAAAAAATTAGGTATTTTGCACATGCAGGAAGGAAACTATGGCAGAATCCATCGACATCGACGAGAATAGCATCTAAATTATTCATACCCAAGTCCTTGTGCAGTAAATAGTTTATTTCAAACGATCAGATCGCGACTTTGGCATTTAGTCCATTTCTTAAGCGCAGCTCAGGTTGATTAAATATCTTTTCATTACGACAGCCGAAAACATGCGAAACGATCGGTTTTAATTGGGGATACCCAGCACAAGTGCTGGTTGTTCTTTTACCTAAAAATTTTCTCCCTGAAATTATATGTGGTGGGGCTTAAGGCATGTCCCTTTCTGTGATATACTTCGCAAGATTTAACAGATAAAAGGCATGAATGAATTTCAAAGATATCAAATCGAAGCTACTTCGCTTTAAACGTATTTTCACTACGAATTGGGTCATATTCGTATCCAGTCATCCTCGATATGACACCAATTATTAGTTTTTTCAGAAATAACTAAGATGCTGAAGTATGGAAGATCAGCAAATGGCTTTACCACTTACCTTAATGCTATACTGGGGTTGCGTTCAAGGGTAACATAAAGTTAACTTTAATTGTAAGGGGAAAGCTTATCCGCAATGTGGATAAGCGTTATGTACGGGAGAATATGGTCAAAATAGGCGTCTGCCTGTTTCCTAGAGTGATCTATCGGCAAGTTGTCTTAACATTGCCTAAGCAGTGTCGTATTCCTTTCCATAATCACTCCAATCAGAAGCGTTTGTATTCTTGGTTTATGGTCTTGGCAAAAACACTTACTTAAGTTAATGGAGATTGAGTTTTCGGTGCGTTAATATGTGATAAGAACCTTATGGGATAATTATCCTGATGGTTTCTATGCCCATCCTAGCAATGGTCATAAAAATAAAGTCCCAAGCAAAAGCTACCGAGGGTTAATACGATACCTAACCAACTATTTGTCATCCCTGCCGATAGGCTTATCTAAGATAGTTGGATATGGCGGTCATCAAGTCAGGTATTATTATCAATAACATAAAATAAAGTTGAAAACGTATGAGACAGTGGATGCTCAGGTATTTGTTGGCAGGCTGGTTTAGCACATTCTGC
>NZ_NBYY01000020.1 GCF_002464935.1 Candidatus Enterovibrio escicola | reverse complement strand
CGGGGTACTGGGAGGAAGAGTATCCTAGAAATGAAGCTGTAAAGGCTTTAAAATAGGACAAACTGGCGGAGTAAAAAAGGACAGGGGTTATCACAAACTCTCATTAGCAGAGACAGCAATGTTTCGCTATAAATAATTGCTCAGCCCTAAACTTACTCTTCATAATTATAATGCACAAGTTAGTGAATCGCTGGCAAATGTGAAAGCTATGAACAAAGTTATAAGACTCAGTATGCCTGTTCGCCAGCAGATAAATTAAAACTGTAAATAATATTGGGCTTAGTGCGTTATAGGCCTGATTTAATCAATAACACTATTACGACCCTAACACATTCTTGATTGAGGATGGAAAAGGTTTGGAGTGCCGTCATGAGGAAGACTACTACAACAACATTATTTCACGCTGAAAGACACGAAATTTCCATACAATTTGGACGTTACAACCTACTATCGATTGTCACTTGTTACACCTCAGATTGTGCAATCATCTTCCCCTCCTATTGGTTTGACTACTGTTATGAAGACACATCTGTTAAAATTGGTATCACCCCTGAATACCGATATCAAGACTCTTCATTGCCCTCAAATATCTTGTCACTGATGAGAGTTTAATTTGTCATGATTTACGATGAATTAGGGGCTTTACTCTCTACTAGACAAGATCGTTTTACTTGGTTGCCACTAATGAACGTCGATTCAGGTAGGATGATGGCAGACAGTGACGGTTTTGTCAAAACCCGTATAGGTGCTAGAATCGATGTAAGATCCATCAAGGCCTTTATAGTTCATCTGCTGTTTTTGGGTCTTATAAACCTTAGATCAGTCAAGACCACAGTGCGATTGATCAGAAGAATTGAGTGCAAGCTGATTGAGTATTCGCTGCCGTCACAACACGTAATGGCTGCCGTAGCCAAGAAACTTGAAGGAGTCGGATCCATAACACAATCATTTGTTTCATCCGAATATATACTTATAGTGATTATTACCGCTCCCTGCACCTTGCAGGTGCATAGCAGATCAAATCTTCGAAAGAGTACTACACATAATCCTAAGATTAGTAACCATAAAGGAATTAAACCGGAAAAAATGCATATTGTACATGGACTTAAAACACCAAATACATATCCTGTCTTTCGGTATTTACTCTACACTGTTCCACTACAATTTCTCGCTTATGACATTATCTTCATGAAGATAGCTATTCAAACCAAACACATAGTTTTACAAAATTTGTAATGGTGGAATAATTTAATGGCCATTCAATCAATCAGACACTGGCTAAAAAACAGTCAAAACCCTCTAGCTCAATGGCTTTTTCACGCACTAAATGCACTCATACTCATGAGTATACCCGCCCCGAAAGTTATTTTTTTACCACTGTACTATATCACCACATTCTTGATGGTTACATGGACAAACTTAACCAGAACTTTATGGTGGACACCCTTATTTAAAGGCCGTCTACAACATGTCGGGCGAGGTTTGTACCTCTATGGAGGTATACCCTATATCAGTGGTCCATTACACATTTCAATTGGAGAACGATGCCGA
Source organism: Candidatus Enterovibrio escicola (assembly GCF_002464935.1). GTDB lineage: Bacteria > Pseudomonadota > Gammaproteobacteria > Enterobacterales > Vibrionaceae > Enterovibrio > Enterovibrio escicola. The sequence continues at coordinate 50,656 of NZ_NBYY01000020.1, read as the reverse complement.
ATCTCGGGTCAATCCACTTTTTCAGGACGTGCCTATCCCAAGTCAGGGGTCGACGGTGGTAACAAACAACCTAAATTGCTCATCGGCAACAATATCGATATTGGTTGGCAAACCACCATCGCTGTCGGACAAAAAATCGTTATTGGTGACAACGTACGAATCTCTGGTCGTGCTTTCCTTACAGGATACCCAGGTCATCCCATCAATGCGGAAGACCGCGCCGCTGGACTGCCAGAATTAGACTGTCAGATCGGGGATATTATCCTTGAAAAAGATGTCTGGTTAGCAACAGGGGTATCTGTTATGGCGGGAGTTACCATTGGTCATGGAACCATTGTAGCGACAGGTAGTGTGGTAACATCAGATTTACCACCCAATGTACTCGCGGGAGGAATGCCTGCAAAGATAATCCGACGTTTAACCGATGCAGAGATCGAAACTTATGTGGATAAGGTTATTAATACAAGAGGAGTCGATAACACAGAAATAGCAACTAATACAGAGAGGGAAAAATGAGCAGAGACCTTATCGTGTTTGGAGAAGATTGGGGTGGATTACCATCAAGCACCCAACACCTAATCCGTCACCTTGCTGTTAAACGTAAGATTATTTGGATTAACTCTATTGGTCTCCGTCAACCTCACCTGTCAGTACATGACATCATGCGTGTATTGAAAAAGTTATCAGCCAAGACGATCTGTAATAAACCTGCTCAAGAAAAACTAGCACTTCACAATATAACGATCGTTAATCCAATCACTCTCCCAGCACCACGCACATGTTTTAGTCGCGAACTGGCTTCAAACTGGTTAAGCAGACAATTGCTCCCTATAATCAAGAGAGCGAAGTTACGTGATCCAATCATGTGGACATCCTTACCTACAGCCGTTGATGTAGCTGACAAGCTAGGAACGACCTCTTTAGTTTATTATTGTTGTGATGATTTTTCCTCGTTGGCAGGAGTCGATCATAACACTGTCGTGCGCCGCGAAGCAGAATTGGTCGAAAAAGCTGATCTTATTTTAGCCTCTAGCGAAACTCTGGTTTCTCGCTTCCCCCACCAACGTACTAAATTTCTACCACATGGTGTTGATTATACATTATTTTCCATACCAGTATTGAGAGCTCCTGATTTGCCTGACAACCAGCGCCCTATTGCAGGCTTTTATGGTTCCTTATCTGAATGGTTGGATTACAATTTGTTAGATACTATTATTTCAGTGTTACCTTACTGGGATTTCGTTTTCATTGGTTCAGCGTGTAAACGCGCATTACTACTAAAATCGTATAGTAATGTGACGTTACTCGCTCATCGCCCACATCACTTACTACCTAGCTACAGTCAACATTGGACGGTGAGCATGCTTCCCTTCACAAGTAACGCACAAATTAAATCCTGCAACCCATTAAAATTAAGAGAATATCTTGCCACTGGTACTCCTATTATCAGTACCCCTTTCCCTGCCATCACAAGTTATTCCTCATTCGTCTCGATAGTGCAAACTGCCTACGAAATGGTAAGCGCGCTTGAGCAAGTTCGTTTCCAACAGATCCATGAGAAACGCTATGAATCATGCAATAGATTGCGCCGGAAACAGCAGCAAAACGCAGTTAAACTACATACTTGGGAATCCCGTGCGAAAGATTTAGAAAGATGGTTAGATGCCCTATGAACACACTGACGTATAAACTGCTGGTTCTGCTAGATGGAGCTTGGCGGAGACGGTACGTAATTATGTTGCCCATTATCATTTTTCCTCTCATAGGTACGATAATTGGATTGTTAACCCCGAAAGCATTTAATTCACATACCAGTATGTTGATTCAAGAGACATCTAAAATGAATCCATTTCTTGAAGATTTAGCCGTCTCAGCAAAAATGGATGAACGTTTTAGCAGCTTACAAACACTATTACACAGTCGGCACATCCTAGGTAAGGTAGCTTTACAACAAGGGTTTATTACCGAAAAGTCTGAACCAAGACTTATCAATGATACCATAGAAATTCTATCAAATGGCTTAACTATGAGCACCATAGGTAAAGATGTTATTCGGATAGATTATCATTCAAACCAATCTGAGGGTATGAAGGAAACGTTGGAGGACGTAAGCCGTTATGTTATTGATGAACTTTTAGCACCTGAACGTTCATCAATGAAAGATTCCAGTTATTTCTTGTCAGAACACATTAAACTCCGTCGTAAAGACCTCGACAAGGCAGAGGTTGCACTCACAGATTTCAAAAGTAAGCATCCAGAAGGGTTACCAGAACTTCAGATCGCAAACTATTCGCGTATTGAGCAATTGAAGCAACGTCTCTCTGAAAAAGAAGCCGAAATGGCAGGTGCCAAGAAAGGTTTGGGTGGGTTTGATCAACAACTTTCTAGTACCAACCCAGTTATCGGCAGAATTGAAGAGCAGATTGTCAAAATTCGAAGTAAGTTGGCCTTACTCAAAGCACGTTATACCGATCAACACAGTATGGTTAAAGGTGCCATACGTAATCTCAACCATTTAGAGAAGCAAAGAACCAAGCTCCTTGCAAACACTATACTTACGGTAGATAGCAACCAACTCTGGGATATCGCTAGCAGCTCCCACCTTAACACGGAGAATGGATCTCAACCTATGTTGATTTTTCAACTTGAAAACCTCCAACTTGCACGAAGCAGGGTTGACATGCTGCAGGAGGAGACGTCTAGCTTGAGGGGAATAATTAAGGCGTTGGAGTTAAAGACTAATCAATCAGGTGAAAAAGAGCGTAAGATACAAACACTTCAACATGATTTAGGAATAAAACGTAAATTGTTTCACGAATTACTTGAGCGTTATGAAATGGCAAGATTAACCAGTTCACTCGGGGTGTTCGAACAAGATAAACGCATCAAAATAATTGACCGTCCATTTTCTCCTAGTACACCTAGCAATATTTCTTTGATCGTTTTCACGATTTCTGGCCTAATCGGAGGTGTATTACTGGGGTTCAGCACGGCTGTATTACTTGAACTTACCAATACAACAATCCGCCATATTTCAACATTGGAGGCTATTACTAGTTCCCCCGTAATCACCCGTATTCCCCCACTAAAAGATAAATTCACACTTATTGATAGCAATCATTTAGTTATCGAAGGGCATATAAAAGTATTATCTAGTCCAAAAAAGTAAAATGGTATTTCCAAAATGACTTGGATTCCTACTAGGCGATAAATAGGAGAATAAAATGAGAATTCTTCTTATACAAGTGAAGAAAGGAATAAATAATGTTTTTTTTTTACTGTTCACCTTATTATTGATAATTTGCACACCTGCAGTATCTAAAATTCTACTAGAAGAATCTAAATTAAATTCCGTATCTGAAACCACGCTACTACTGATTAAAGGCACCAACCTGTCGGATGCTAACATCACCTTGGTTATTCGAGCAGATGATACTCAGAATCCTAGCTACGCCGATCGCGCCAACTTAGAACGTGTGATCCCTTTTGGTGAGTTTGAATTACATATATCTTTTGCCAGCCTAAGAACCCCGAACGGTCGTCAGCTTAATCTCTCAACACTCCAACAGATCATACTTTTCCCTAGTGAACCTCGACAGGGATTTTCCATAATTTCCGCCAATATTGTAATACCGAAACCCATTGGAGAAAACATTTATGCATGGGATTTAGGGCCTGTCGACAGCGCTATTTGGCCTGGTTTTAAGCCTTTAACCGTCCATACCGGCATGCTAACAGGAAAAATGTTAGATTCCATTGATCGAAGTACGAGAATGCAACTTTCGGATAGCCTGACTATTGATGGAATTCGAGGAATTGATACCGTAGAATTACCCTTACCTGTCGGAAAGTGGCAAATTACACTGTGGTTAAGGGATGCAGGTGAGTGGGAATATCTCCCACACCCTTTACAAAGGGAAATTTACGCCAATGGTCGACGTGTATATGTGCAGAACCGTTCTCCGATGGAGTGGATTGAACATGTTTACCTTGGTCGGCGAGATATCCAAGTGTCACCAGAGAGTAACAGTTGGGAACACTTTGGAAAAAGAATAGATGACCGCATAACTTTCAATGTTGTAAGTGATGGAAAGCCAGTGATACTGCGTTTACGTGGTGATTCAATCGACGCGCAATTTGTTAGTGCCATTTTAGCTGTACCAAGTACCAATCCTATGATCCTTGATATGCTCACTCGCCAACGTAAAGTGTGGTGGAAAAGAAACTGGCCAGTTGAAGATTGGCGTCAATCTTCAACGGGACAACCCAGTCTCAAGGCGACGGCATCGATGCTTTACGCCGTACCTGGCATATCTGTCATTGCAGAGTTTTTATTTCAACAAGGAAATATCCTAGGTGCTCCTTTCATTATGGTGAAAAAACCAAAAAAAAACGGCATTACGATTCCCACCACTGTACATTGGAGCCAATGGCACCTGATTCGCACACACCTGTCATCGACCTTACTTGAAGTCAAAGATACCTACTTACGACATGGACTAATGCCAGAAAATACTGATTTGGCCATGCCAAGACAATTGATGGTTCGCGTGGATGTGCCGCAAGGAATACCTGCAGGAAAATACCAAGGGGAACTGCATATCATGATGCAGGGGAAAAGCTTAAGCGCTCCGTTCAGTGTCAAAATTATACCTGTTACATTGCCAGATCTAACGAAACCCGTCGGTATTTATTTGGAAAAACCTGTTTACTTTGGCTGGTTCGAGACATTATCTTCATTTGGAGAACAAGCGATGATCTGTGATCTTAAGTACCTTAGGAAGCTGGGTTTAACTGGCATTTCTCCCCCATACCCAACACCACACAATGACGAATTGAATGAAGAGTTTGAAACACTTTCTATTTTGTTAAACAAAATGGGATTTTACGCTCCGCTAGCATATGCTCCGGCTAAGCGATTAAGTCAGATACTTGGTTCAAGCAATGCCGCCAATGTGATTGCAAGGCTGGAGATGCAACACAAACAACGTCTTCATAACTCCCCATATTGGTCAATTGCAGATGAACCAAGTAATCCTGGAAATGTTGATCTTTTCAAAGAAATGTACCGAAACTTTTCGTTATTGGCGCCCAGTGCAAAATTAGCCGGACACCTTAACCATGAGGAAGACAAAAAATACCTTCCCATGTTCGATATGATCCTCATCAATGATGGGTTTGGTGCCGACAAAAAGGAAATACAGGATGCACAACAAGATGATCGTAAAGTTTGGCTTTACAACCTGCCTAATCCACGTGCCGCAGCTGGGTTTTATCTCTGGAAATCCGGAGCGGATGGATTCTTAAAATGGCACGGACGCATGCCCACCGCCGACCCCTTCGACCCTACTGATGGTCGAGAAATTGATGTACAATTCCTGTATCCTTCAAAATACCCTTGCCCTAAAGAGCCTGATATTAACATTGTGCTTTATGAAATGATGGAGGGTATCATCGATCACCGTTGGTTACTCTGGTTAGTTAACCAAGCACAATACGACAGCACCGCCAAGTCACTCTTGAATCAATTACGCCGAGAGATCCCTGATGAATGGCAAGTCATGAAGAATGTGGGGAAATATCAACTTAGCACGTGGCGTCAACAAATCATTAACCTCACCCAGTGATTCTCATATAACCTCCTAGAATACAAATAATAGGCAACTACACCCGTTGGATTTATTTTAAACCCAAAATTATCAATTAATTATATATAGGGTATGAATCTTGCTTGAATATAAAACCTGTTTCATCCTAACAAATGTTTATTCATTGTATTTGAGGTAATCTTGAAAACAATCATTCAAGTCGTACAGCATTTAAAAGTCGGTGGGCTTGAAACCATGGTTCTTGGATTATTGCGATTCTCGAACTACAGCCAACAAATGACAATCATCAGCCTAGAAGGGGACAAAGAGTCTGCGATTGAGGCATGGCCTCAATTAGAATATTTTCAAGAACAATTAATTTTTCTCAACAAGCCAGCTGGTTTTTCTCTGGTATTAATTTTTCAATTGCTGCGCATTTTTATTCAACTTCACGCCGATGTCGTACACACACATCATATTGGTCCTTATTTTTACGCTGGGCTGGCCTCTCGCTTAGCACGTATATCACTTATCCATACAGAACATGATGCTTGGCATTACAAAAATAAACGCCATCAATTACTGCAAAGAATTATTAATTTCCTAACAACACCAACAGTAATTGCGGATGCCGATACCGTCGCTAACACATTGAACACCTTAGTCGGAATGAAAAATATTCAAGTCATAAAAAATGGTATAGACATTGACAAGTATATTCCTGGTAACCAAAATAGTGCACGGGAAGAATTGAACTTACTAAAGGACATTAAACTTATCGGTGTTAGTGGCCGATTAGAGGGTGTAAAAGGCCACCATGTTTTAATTGAGGCTATGTCTATATTACCGTCTGATGTTCATCTTGCCATCGCAGGAATCGGTTCGCTTAAGGATGAACTCATCGCGTTATCCACGTCTTTGAAAATCACTGATCGAGTGCATTTTCTGGGATATGTCAACAACATGACCTGCTTTTACCAAGCGTTAGACCTTTTTTGTTTGCCCTCCTATAATGAAGGTTTTCCACTTGCTTCACTCGAAGCACAGGCATGTGATATTCCGACTGCTCTAACGAATGTTGGTGGTGCCATCGAAACGCTTTGTCCAAAAAGTGGCATAGTTCTCAAGGTAGGAGATGCAAAAGACATGGCAGAAAAGATCTTGACATACCTTTACGAAGGCATAGTTACAAGTCCTCGCCAATTTGTTGTATTAAACGCAAACATCCGTACCATGGTAAGCGCCTATGATGCGCTTACGGAAATATCACAATATGGATAACACTTGGATTATTTGGGTTACAGCCGTTAGCACCTACTTGGTGATTTATCATCATCTCGGCTATCCCCTACTACTACGTGTGCTGGTGCGTTACTTTCCTCCTAAGTTGATACCATCACCAACACGCAGTTACAACAATACCGAATCGGATAACCAGCTTTCCAGTATGGTAGTACTGATGCCAGCATATAACGAAGCTAAATGGATTGCAGATAAGATCCGTAATCTCTCATCACTCGATTATCCGAGCAATAAATTGTGCGTGATATTAGCATGTGATGGCTGTACGGATAACACAGCTTACATTGCAAGTGAAACCCTTCGAGAAGTGACTTGTCAACATTTAAAGATGACTATTATCGAGTATGAAGAGAACGAAGGTAAGGTTGCCGTGATTAATAAAATTATGCCTTCGATCGGAGATGATATTGTTGTGATGAGTGATGTATCTGCACTTATTTCTGTTGATGCATTATTGATTGCAGCAACATATTTCATTGACCCTCTTGTCGGTGTAGTGAATGGTCGTTACCAATTACTTTATCCTTCAAAAGGGGAGAAAAAATACTGGGAATATCAGAGTACTCTTCAATACCAAGAAGCCCAACTGGGTTCGACACTTGGGGCACATGGCGCTTTATATTTATTTCGCCGCAGTCTGTTTTCACCTCTTGAAGAAGATACTATTAATGATGACTTTGTACTTCCGACGAAGATCGTAGCACGCGGATACCGTTCAAGTGTTGATAAAGCAATTTGTGCTATTGAACTCGAGCCGACAAATGCTAACCAAAATTTCAAACGTCGTCTTCGAATCGGAGCGGGTAATTATCAGCAATTACTCCGTTTGATGAACTTGCTTCACCCTCAGCACGGTGGCATTGCATTTACCTTCATCTCAGGCAAAGCACTTCGTGTCGTCATGCCTTTCCTAATGTTAACTGCATTACTCGCATGGTTATGGCTAGCACAATACCACATTTTATTTGCTGTCGGAGCTGCGCTACAATCAGTAACCTACATCGTCGTCACATTTTTCGTTGTTTGCAATATCACCCCAAAAAATTCGCTGCTGGCAACACTGTGTTATCTGGTGTCAAGTCATACCGCCAATATGCTTGGTGCTCTTCGATACATTGTTGGTCTTGAAAAAGGTCGCTGGCAGCGGGTCTGTTTACCTACATACAATTCTATTGAGAAAAAAAGATGAATATGCATATTGAGATACCTGAAAATGATCATCACATCTCGTCGCCTCAAAGAAAGATGTAGCAACTATGTATCATAAAAACAGGGTAGACACGCAGCATACATACAGAAAAAGTGACATTAATCCTACCACTGCAACAATAAAACGTGTCTTTGATATTCTGTTTTCAGTTATCGGATTGTGGTTAACACTCCCCCTGTACCCACTTATTTTTATTGCAATAAAACTCGACAGTCCGGGTCCAATCCTTTTTCGTCAAATACGAATTGGACGTGCACTACCCGACCGAAGTTTAATTTTCCATATGATGAAGTTTCGCACCATGCATATCGATGCTGAAAGGGTAACTGGGGCAACATGGGCAACCGAAAGTGATCCGCGTGTAACCAGAATTGGCCGTTTTTTGAGAAAATCTCGATTGGACGAACTACCTCAATTTATCAATGTAATAGTTGGTGACATGTCAATTATTGGCCCACGCCCTGAGCGTCCTAGTTTTTATCAAGAACTAGAAAATGCCATTCCCTACTTTGCTGACCGCACCTATGGAGTTAGACCTGGAATTACAGGTCTAGCCCAAATTAACCAAGGTTATGATACCTGCATTGAAGATGTACGTTCGAAGGTAGGGTTTGACCATTCCTATGCATTATCCCTCTCCTCACTGAGGATGTGGTTCAAAATGGATTGCTACATTATATTTAAAACCATAATGGTCATGGTAAGGGGTCACGGTCAGTGACATAAGCTATGTTCATGAGCCTGCGCTCATAGATCTAGTTCATTTTCCGGCGAGCTACAAACCAGATTATTAATAGAGGTCACCTACAATAATATCTTTCCTTTATCTACTGATCATGAGTGTCTAGCTTGCATAATTCGTTCTCTATTCCTTTTAAAATATTTTAGATGTTACCAAAAGTGTTTTTTCTTACCACGAAACAATGTTATATCCATTATCATATCCCCCTGAATTCAGATAATAACTGCCACAATTATGCGCCTTCCTTAATCTAAAATGCACAGATGTTATATTTTAAACCGCTAGCAAGTACTCTAAAAAACATCGTTAGGAGAGCGATACCCAAGACTCGCTCTAGCACGTGTTCTATCTTGGCAATTTATTCATTACTTATTTCATTGAAGTCAGTTCCCTTGAGTAAACTCTCTTTATCAAACTTTTGGTATGTTCATTCATTCCCTGATCACGTGACCGATAAGGGCTGGCAAAATAAAAATCAACGTCTATGCTTTCAGCAACCTCTTCATGACCTGAGAACGCTGTATAGTTGTTGGACGTGAGGGTTTTTAAGTCATGGAAGGTGGAATTTACAATATCAACCTCAGATCTGTATAAGCAAGCGTTCATGCAGATCTGAGGTTACCTATGTATTAGGTGCTACAGTCTGTTGGTATTTGACACGTTCATGAAAGGGCTAACGCTGAAACAATTAATTGACCAAGCAATGCTCCAGTCACGGATGTTCCTAGCGGACATGGCAGCAGCAGTGGTAGGCACACCTAAAATCTATATATCTCGCAATTATCAGAAAATCTGACTGAGGGTAGAAGCTATGACATAATAATCAACGGTCAGGAAGAGAGAATTATAGGAGAATAACCGACAATCACAGTATCAATACTACGAGAAACTACATTAAAATTTCTGACTGTTAAATTATTCATACCAAAATCATTATGCGACTGATAGTTTTATTTAACCTATCAAATCTCGACTTGGATATTTAATTCATTTCCTATGCGCAATTTGGATTAACTATATTGGACGTTAGCTCATCGATACTGTCAATTGATTAACAGGGTCAATCCAATTTGCACAGGAAATCAGGCTTACACAGAGAGTAATAGAAACTCTCGTTCCCATGAACTTATCACTCGTTTAAAATTTTCCTGTTCGACACGTTTAACGGCGATAAATCCCTTTGCAAATGATTCGCCGAAGTACTCGGCGACTTCATCACAACGCTCCATACGATCTAACGCACTCTCTAAGGTATGTGGCAATGAAGAACTTCTTGGTTCATAACCACGTCCTTGCACTGGAGGTGTCGGTATCAATTTCTTCACCATACCGATGTAACCACAAAGTAAGCTTGTAGCGATGGCTAGATAACAGTTAGCATCCGCACCTGCCAGTCTATTTTCCACACGACGGTTTTGCGGTGAACAACTCGGGACTCGAAGACCACAAGTGCGGTTTTCTTCACCCCATTCCACATTCACTGGTGCTGAAGTACTCGGAAGGAAGCGACGGAAAGAATTAGTGTTAGGTGCAAACATAGGCAACATTTCAGGGATATATGTTTGTAGCCCTGCTATATGACTGAAAAACAGATCTGAACTGGTACCGTCTGCATTAGTAAATACGTTCTTACCTGTTTCTACATCCAAAATACTCTGGTGTAAATGCATGGCGCTACCAGGTTCATTGGTGATAGGTTTCGCCATAAATGTGGCAACAACGTTGTGTTTGAGTGCTGCTTCTCTGAGAGTACGTTTAAAAATAAAAACCTGATCTGCCAATACCAGAGGAGCACCATGGCGAAAATTAATTTCCATCTGTGCCACACCTTCTTCATGGATCAAGGTATCAATAGCTAGACCTTGAGTTTCACACCAGTCATACATATCTTCAAACAAGGGATCAAATTCATTAGCAGCATCAATAGAAAATGACTGACGTCCCGTTTCTGTTCTACCTGAACGACCCACTGGGGGTTTTAAGGGAAGATCTGGATTGTCACTGCATGCAGTGAGATAAAATTCCATTTCCGGTGCGACAATAGGCTTCCAGTTCCGTTCTGCATACAGATTCAGTACTGTTCTCAGTAGATTTCTCGGTGAAAGTTCCAGAGGGTTTCCCATTTTATCGAACGTATTGTGAATAATCTGTGCCGTTTTCTTGATAGTCCAAGGTAATTTATACACTGCTTCGTCATCAGGTCTACAGATAAAATCAATATCGGCTTCGTCAAGCAATGAATAATAAATATCAGCGTCGACATAATCACCAGTAACTGTTTGTAATAAAACACTTTCAGGTAGCCGCATCTCCCAGTCATGAAGAAACTTATCGACGGGAGCAATCTTGCCCCGAGCAATCCCTGATAAATCACTAACAACGCATTCAACTTCTGTTATTTCATTATCCTTCAACCATTTCTTGAGTTTAATCATGTTTTTTCCTCATACATCTTGGATCTATGTCTTCAGGTACTCCCGAATACTTCGAAGATAGCTGAATAAGGAGGATTTTTCGTGATTTCCCACTCAAAATATCTTTATACCTCTAATACAAATCACTTAACTATAGATCTGTATAAGCACGGCTCTTTCAAGCTGTATAATTTTAAGGCTAGATTTCTTTGATTGGAACATATGAGCAATGACTATCTCGATGATAAATAATTTTCTCAATACAAGACGATCCCAAAGCTTCCTCACCTTTTCTTTTGTGTTATAGCTAAATAATTAACCCAAGCTGCGTACTAAGAAATGAACTAAATGCCCAAGTCGCTACCTGATCGTTTGAAATAAACTATTGACTGCACAAGGACTTGGGCAGGAATAATTTAGACGCTGTTTTCGTCGATGTCGCCGACTTCTTCCAGACTTTCCTTCTTGTATGGAAAAAATAACTAATTTCTTCCGGTATCAAATAAAGAAACAAGTCTTTTTGCCTCTCTTGTTAGCGAAGTGATGATGATAGTGATAGCTTTCCATCAATTGGGGTATCGAGACTTTAAAACCTATTACACCCACTTTGCTTGCCGCTACCTCACTAACGAATTGCCTGAAAGAGTTAGTTACATGAGGATACTCAAGCTCATGCAAGGTATTCTGGTTCCGCTTTGTTTATACCTCACTCACCGTCAGGCAAGGACGACAGAAATTGCCTTCGTTGATTCGTCCAAGTTATAGGTTTATCATAACCTACGCATTCTCAGACATTAGGTTTTTAAAGGTACCGCGAAGCGAGGGAAAGGAACGATGGGGTGGTTCTACGGTTTTAAATTACACCTCATTATCAATGACCAAGGTGGCATTATCTCAGTTAAAGTAACGATGGTTAACGTGCAGGATAAAAATCCTGTGTCGGCAATGTCTGACGAGATTTGGGGGTGTTTATACGGAGACAAAGGTTATTTTTATGATCCATTAGAGCGAGAACTTGCAGACAAGGGAGTGACACTGATAACGGGTGTAAAAAACATGAAATCTAAAGTGATTAAACTTTGGAACCACCTAATACTCCGAAAATGATTTATTATTTAACCGTTTTTGACTAACTAAGATATATATCCCAAATCGAGCATTCTCGGTACCGTAATTATATCATCTTTGTGGTCAACTTGCTGTTGGGGTTTATCGCGTATTCATTTCAACTAAAAAAGACGAGCATCAAGAAGACAAGGTTTGATAAGCAAGCGCTTAAGTAGATCTGAGGTTAATTAAACCGATAAGCGAAGAATCTTCAGCAATCAATAATGGTGGATTAAAAATCAGTATTTAATCCACAAACCTAAACTAAAATCTAATATTAATGATATGCTACAAGCATGCTTTTTCATCCTGAAACCACGTGGGTTATCCTCGCTGGCGGACAAGGCCGTCGCATGGGAGGTCGAGATAAAGGACTCATGACCTTTGACGGTAAACCGTTCGTTGAATATGTTTATGAGCGTCTGACAGCTCAAGATGCGACAATTGCCATTAACGCTAACCGGAATCACTCCACGTATGAAAAATACGGTCCTGTATTTGGAGATGTGTTAAAAGGTTTCTTGGGGCCTCTTGGAGGAATACACGCTGCCATGTCATATTGCGACACTGAATGGTTGGGGTTCGTACCCTGTGATTGCCTTAATCTGCCACATAAGATGCTTAAAAAAATGTATCAGTCTATTGGAGAAAGTACTGAAATTGTTGTCGCTCATGATGGTCAATCAGTTCAACCCGTCATAACCATGATGAAGCGCAACCTACTTCAAAGGCTTGAAGCCTTTCTCGAAAACGGTAATCGTAAAATCATATTGATGTATGACTTATGCGATACTAAATTTGTTGATTTCAGCTCAAATTATGATGCCTTTATTAATTTAAACACCCCTGATGAGATAAAGAAATATGGTGAGGCCTGCCTTCAAAGAGGACGTATTGATTTTTAATGCTTTAATGAGTGTTTTCTGAACAGAATGGTGAAGCGTTATAATCACTTCACTAAAAATAACCTAACCTGAACTGCGCATAATAAATGAACTAAATGCCTGAGTCTCGATCTGATCGTTTGAAAAAAACTATTAAATGCATAAGGACTTGGCGTGAAGAACTTAGACGCTGTTTACGTCGATATCAACGCCTTCTGCTAGATTTTTCTCCCTACATGGAAAAAACAACTCATTTCTTCCAGTGTCAAACAAAGAAACAAGCCTTTTGCCTCTTAATTAGCGAAGTGATGAAGATAGTGATAGTTTTACATCAATCGGGGTATCGAGACTTTACAACCTATTACATCCACTTTGTTTGCTGCTACCTCACCAACGAATTTCCTGAATTAGTCAGCTACACACGAATGCTCAATCTTATGCAAGGTGTTTTGGTTCCGCTATGCTCTTACCTCACTCACTGTCAGGCAAGGCCTTCGTTGATTAGTCCAAGCTACCGGTTTGTCATAACTGATGCATTTTCAGACATCAGATTTTAAAGATACCGCGAAGTGAGGAAAAGGAACAATGGAGTGGTTCTACGGCTTCAAATTACACCTTATTATCAATGACTAAGGTAATATTATCTCAGTCAGAGTGACGACGGCTAACGTGGATGATAGAAAGCCTGTATCAGAAATGGTTGACGAACTGTGGGGGTATTTATACGGAGATCAAGTTTATATCTCTGGTCCATTGTAGCGGGAACTTGCAGACAAGAGAGTGACACTCATAACGGGTGTAAAAAAACATGAAACCCAAAGTGATGAAACTTTGGAACTTCCTGATACTCCGGAAACGATTTATTATTGAAACCATTTTTAACCAACTAAAACCTATATCCCAAATCCAGCATTCTCAGCACCGCTGTTGTACCATATTTATGGTTAACTTGTTGGCGGGGCTCATCGAGTATTAATTTTAATCAAAGAAGCCGAGCATTAAGATAACTCGGCTTACTAAAAGCACTTATGCAGATCTGAGGTTGTTTATGAGTCATACACCTCTCCAAACCAAGAGAGGATGCGGAAAGTGTACTTTAGTCTGGCTGACTCTCCGTTATATTGTGCATTTTACCTGACGGAGCGCGCTATTCGACCTATGGTCAACTCCTGATAATTCAGGGTAGTAACGCTTGTTTACTTGGAGAAGAAGAACGTACTACTTTTGCTAATTAGTTTTTTCCACTTTAGACCCTAAGTATCAAAGTTATTATCCGCATTCAGGGGGAGAGTTGATAATTAAATTTTAATGTGACGTTTTCATTTGGAGTCGAGCAACAAGAAAGGATCTCGCCTGTGGCAACGTACGCCACAGTGTTTTTTTGTGACACGGAACCTTTGTTAAGTTTACATCGGCATGCACCACAAACGCCATTGCGACATTGGAATTCTGGTTGTAAGTTAGCAATCTCGAGCTGATCAAGTATAGTCTGGTGGGTATTTCCCACCAGCCTTTTTGTATTCACTGTAATATGGATTTGGCTCATAGTTTAAAATCACCCAGATCGTCAATGTTGACGTCATTGTCGATTTGACCAACCAGATACGAGCTAATTTCTGTTTCTTGCGGTGCTACTTGGACGTTGTCCGAAGAAAGCCAAGCATTGATCCATGGAATAGGGTTTTGAGATGCATCCTTGTAAGCCAGTTTTAAACCAACTGCAGACATACGCAAATTAGTTATGTATTGCACATACTGACACAGTATATCTTTATTTAGACCGATCATTGAACCATCTTTGAATAAGTATCCAGCCCATTCTTTTTCCTGCTCCGCAGCGACTGTGAAAAGGTCAAAACATTTCTGTTCACATTCTTTGGCAATGTCTGCCATTTCCGGATCGTCGTCTCCACTACGCAAAATGTTCAACATGTGCTGTGTACTTGTGAGGTGAAGGGCTTCGTCACGGGCGATAAGCTTGATGATTTTAGCATTACCTTCCATCAACTCTCGTTCTGCGAATGCAAACGAACAAGCAAAGCTGACGTAAAAGCGGATTGCTTCTAGTGCATTTATTGACATTAAGCATACGTAAAGTTTTTTTTTCAGCTTTCGCAATGATACCACCACAGTTTCACCGTTCACTGTGTGTATACCTTCACCCAACCGATGATAATCATTGGTAGCTTGGATTAGTGTGTCATAGTACTGTGCAATGTCGTTCGCACGTTTTATTATATGCTCATTTACCATTATGTCGTCAAAAACGATAGCAGGGTTGTTCACAATGTTACGGATGATGTGGGTGTATGATCGTGAATGAATGGTCTCAGAAAACGACCACGTTTCAATCCACGTTTCTAGCTCAGGGATAGATACTAAGGGTAGTAGTGCAATGTTCGGACTACGCCCTTGGATCGAGTCCAACAAGGTTTGATACTTTAAGTTACTGATAAAAATGTGCTTTTCATGTTCTGGTAATCTGTTATAGTCAATAGAATCTCCTGATAAGTCCACCTCTTCTGGACGCCAAAAGAAGGAAAGTTGCTTTTCTATTAGCTTTTCGAAAATCTCGTATTTCTGCTGATCGTAGCGAGCTATGTTAACTGGTTGGCCAAAGAACATTGGTTCTTCGAGTGCGTTGTTATTTTTTTTCGGAAAAATGCTGTAATCCATTACCGTATATACCGTTTCTAATTAAGCTTCATAGAAGGAGCGAAAAGCTCCCTTTCAAACTCACCCTTAGATTTTACAAGCGCCACCAGCGCAGTCATCATCCTTCGTGGCAAGATCCTTTTGCATATCATCAGCACCGTCACGTGTGTTGTGATAATATAATGTTTTCACACCAAGTTTATAAGCAGTAAGCAGATCCTTGAGAAGGAGTTTCATCGGCACTCTGCCACCTAATTGCTTACTTGGGTCGTAATTAGTGTTGGCAGAAATTGCTTGGTCGATAAACTTCTGCATAATTCCAACTAATTGAAGATAGCCGTCGTTTGAAGGAATACTCCACAATAACTCGTAATTGTCTTTATATTTGTCGTATTCAGGTACAACTTGTTTCAAGATACCATCTTTAGAGGCTTTTATTGAGACATAACCACGAGGTGGTTCGATACCATTAGTCGCATTAGATATTTGTGATGATGTTTCTGATGGCATGAGTGCGGACAGTGTGGAGTTGCGTAATCCGTGCTCAACAATTTCCTTACGAAGTGTCTCCCAATCATAGTGAAGAGGTTCATCACAAATGTCGTCAAGATCACTTTTATAGCTATCAATTGGTAAAATACCTTGCGAATAGGTAGTTTCATTGAACAACGGGCATGGACCTATTTCTTTTGCCAGTCCGACAGATGCTTTCAGTAAGTAGTATTGCATCGCCTCGAAGGTGCGGTGAGTTAGGCTATTCGCACTGCCATCTGAATAGCGAACACCATTTTTAGCGAGATAGTAGGAGAAGTTAATCACACCAATACCTAGTGTACGACGGTTCATGGTTGCTTTACGCGCTGCAGGCAAAGGATAGTCTTGATAATCTAAAAGGGAATCCAATGCACGGATAGTTAGGTCTGCCAATTCTTCTAGTTCATCCAAATTGTTCAGTGCACCCAAGTTGAATGCAGACAATGTGCACAAGGCTATCTCACCGTGGTCGTCTTCAACGTTGGTCAACGGCTTAGTAGGCAATACAATTTCAAGACAAAGGTTTGATTGACGAATCGGTGCTACCTTTGGATCAAATGGGCTATGTGTATTGCAGTGGTCAACGTGCTGAATATAAATACGGCCAGTAGAAGCACGTTCTTGCATAATCAAGGAAAATAACTCAAGGGCCTTTACAGTCTCACGTTGGATAGCACTGTCTTGTTCGTACTGAACGTAGAGACGTTCGAACTCTTCTTGGTTTTGAAAAAATGCGTCATAAAGCTTAGGAACGTCAGATGGTGAAAAGAGCGATACATTCTTTCCTTTTATCAATCGAGTGTACATCAATTTGTTAATTTGTATGCCATAATCCATATGTCGAACACGGTTCTCTTCAACACCACGGTTGTTTTTCAACACAAGTAAGTTTTGAACTTCACGGTGCCAGATAGGATAAAATAGCGTGGCCGCCCCTCCTCGCACACCTCCTTGTGAGCAACATTTTACGGCAGTTTGGAAATGCTTATAAAAGGGGATACAACCTGTATGAAACGCTTCACCACCCCGAATTGGACTCCCCAACGCACGAATACGTCCAGCATTGATGCCAATGCCGGCACGTTGGCTGACGTAGCGAACGATTGCACTGGCAGTTGCATTGATGGAGTCTAAACTGTCATCACACTCAATAAGCACACATGAGCTAAATTGACGAGTCGGGGTGCGTACGGCAGACATAATTGGTGTTGGGAGCGAAATTCTAAACATAGAGACGGCATCGTAGAAACGACGAATGTAATTTATACGGGTTTTTTTAGAGTAATTGGAAAACAAACATGCAGCAACCATTATGTATAAGAACTGAGCGCTCTCATAGATTTCACCAGTAACTCGGTTTTGTACTAGATATTTCCCTTCCAGTTGCTTCACGGCAGCATAAGAAAAGTTCATATCACGCCAGTGATCAATGTAGCCGTCAAGGATATTGAATTCTTCTTCAGTGTAATCTTCAGCCAGATGCTTATCATATTTTCCTTTATCGATCATGTTACGGACGTGGTCTACAAGCTTTGGTGGGTTAAATTGACCATAAGCTTTTTTGCGTAAGTGAAAAATAGCAAGACGTGCAGCAAGATATTGATAGTCAGGCGTCTGTTCTGAAATCAAGTCAGCGGCTGCTTTGATAATGGTTTCATGAATATCCTCCGTTTTTATACCGTCATAAAATTGAATATGTGAACAGAGTTCAAGTTGTGAAACTGATACATTATTGAGGCCTTCCGCAGCCCAAGTAATCACACGATGTATTTTATCCAGATCAATATTTTCCTTAACACCACTACGTTTTTGAACAGTAATTGGTTGGTTCATTTGTATTGTTCCTAGTGTATATATGCTTGAAGACGTCTTATTGAAAGTTTCATTGTTCTTAAGGGGATTTTGATCAATGTAAAACTAACGAATTAGGTATAAAACACTACATATGGTGTCTTTATCTAAATAAGATAACAAGATAGTGGGGATTTAGAGATAATGCAAGTTATCTGTAATACCTCAAGTTTAAGAGATCGTGGGGATGATACATACATTCTTAGTGCTTACTCAGCATGTATACTTAAGAAGGTAACTGCATAGCATAGTTAAAAGAAATAATATTTCTGTCATAAAGACTAAAGAATAGATTTATGTTATTTGAGGTCATATATTCCATAGATTTTACTTTGTGAAAAATGTCTGTTTCTGCATGGTGATCACCATATACTATAGTTGACGTTAAATATCGTTTTTGCCAGCATACAAAAACGGTTAAAGAGTATGTTATCGACCAAGGTCGTCACCAACGCTATCGTTGCCCGTCATGTTACTGAATCTTCCAACTTGAATATACACATACGGCTTGTCAGGAGGGAATAAAAGAACAAATTATTGAACTTGCATGAATAATGAGGGTATCTGCGACTTTTCTCGAATGTTACACATCAGCATTAAGGCATTTGTCTGGACTCTAAAAACTTACACCCCACTACCCTGATGTGTCACCACATTCCCTCTTGATGTACAGGAAGTGGTGCTTATCTGCCAAGTAGGTGAACAATAGTCTTTCGTACATAACAAAAATCTTGATGCTTGCCTTTTTTGGTTGAAATGAATACGCGATGAGCCCCGCCAGCAAGTTGACAGTAAAACTGATACAGCTACGGTGCTGAGAATGCTAGATTAGGGATATGTTTTTTAGTTAGTCAAAAACGGTCTCAATAATAAATCGTTTCCGGAGTATCAGGCGGTTCCAACGTTTCATCACTTTTGGTTTCAAATTCTATTTTACACCAGTTC
The DNA here is from genome assembly GCF_002464935.1 of Candidatus Enterovibrio escicola. GTDB lineage: Bacteria > Pseudomonadota > Gammaproteobacteria > Enterobacterales > Vibrionaceae > Enterovibrio > Enterovibrio escicola. Next base: position 31,424 of record NZ_NBYY01000020.1, on the reverse strand, counting down.
TACGTGTCACTCCCCTGTCTGCAAGTTCCCGTTTCAATGGGTCAGAGATATAACCTTTATCTTCGTATAAACACCATCAAATCTCTTCAACCATTTCCGACACAGGCTTTTATCATCCATGTTAGCATTGGTCACTTTGACTGAGATAATACCACCTTGATCATTGATCATGAGGTATAATTTTAAGTCGTAGAAACAGCCCATCATTCCTTTTTATTGCTTTTCGGTACTTTAAAAACCTGATGTCTGAGAATGCGTAGGTTATGATAAACCTATAACTTGGACGAATCAACGAAGGTAATTTCTGTCGGCTTTGCCTGACGGTGAGTGAGGTAAGAGCAAAGCGAAACCAGAATATTTTGCATGAGCTTGAGTATCCTCGTGTAACTAACTCATTCAGGAAATTCATTGGTGAGGTAGCGGCAAACAAAGTGGGTGTAATAGGTTTTGAAGTCTCGATATCCCAACTGATGGAAAGCTATCACTATCGTCATCACTTCGCTAACGGAAAAGCGAAAAGGCTTATTTCTTTGACACCGGAAGAAATTAGGTGTTTTTCCCATGCTGGGAGGAAAGTCTGGTAGAAGTTGTCGACATCGACGAAAATAACATCTAAGTTATCCATGCTTTAGTCCTTATGTAGGTAATCGTTTTTTAAACGCTCAGATCGCGACTTGAGCATTTAGTTCATTTATTATGCGCACCTCAGGTTAAGTAATAAGTACCTCTTAGTTATCGAAATTAATTGTCCAGTATTTCTATTAGTACCAGAAGTGCACCAGCACCACCAAATTCTAAGGGTGCTTGGTGAAACGCTAATACATCAGGGTGCTGAGCAAGCCACAGCGGTGTTTTTTGCTTTAAAATATATTTACCAATACCGTGCATGACGCAAGCGCAGCTAATTTTTTCTTTGATGCATTCGGTGATGAGTCTGCTGAGTTCGCATTTTGCTTCAATTTGACTTAGACCATGGAGGTCAAGAAATATGTCAGGGATGTAAAGACCGCGTCGTAGTCGTTTTACTTCATATTTTGGGATGTCAATACGTGTATATTGAGTGGGAACATTTTTTTTTAGTAGTGGTTCAAACTCGTCAGAAAAATAAAACGTCTGGTCACTTGAAGATGAATCACAAAGCTTTTTTTTAGATTGTGCAGTTGTTTTGCGTTTTGGCGGATTGATGGTATCCTGCTGTAGTTTTCTCACATCTTTCACTGCCTCGTGGAACACCGAAAAATTATCGTCCGTGGTCGGGGTTTTCTTATTCATAAATCAATTCCAAATATTGTTGTTGCATTGTACTCGAAAAATGGTCAATGTCTTTATATAGTCAAAATTCGGCGTTCCGTGTGGTTGTGTAAGGATATTTCTCCAATGTTTCGTAGCCTATGAAGGCTGTTTACGAGGATGATATGACAATAGGTGAGGGCGACCTAGGGTAATGGGGGCCATTTGGATAAGATTATTGTTGATGAAGTTGTCAATGAACTGCGTACGCTGCAAGATATGCTACGTTGGACGGTAAGTCGTTTCAATGCTGCGGAGTTGTTTTACGGTCACGGAACGGATAATTCTTGGGATGAAGCGATACAATTGGTATTACCAACCCTTTATCTTCCTATTGATGCGACAACTGAACTCTGCAACTCCCGCCTGACAACAAGTGAGCGTCTCCGCATCGTTGATCGTGTCATTCGTCGCATACATGAGCGTACTCCGGTGGCTTACCTGACGAATAAAGCGTACTTTTATGGTCTGGAATTTTTCGTAGATGAGCGTGTACTTGTGCCACGTTCACCCATCAGTGAATTGATCAAAAATCGTTTCGAACCGCTGCTTACTGTTGAGCCGAATCGTATTATGGATCTATGTACGGGTAGCGGTTGTATCGGCATCGCGTGTGCCTTTATATTCCCCAACGCAGAAGTGGCTTTGGTGGACATATCTGCGCAAGCGTTAGAAGTGGCGGAAATCAATATCCAAGATCATGGTTTGGCACATAAAGTATGCTCATTACGTTCAGATTTGTTTCGCAACCTTCCAGAAGGTAAATATGACTTGATTGTTTCTAATCCACCATATGTGGATGAAGAAAACATGAGCACATTACCAGAAGAGTTGCGGAATGAACCAAGATTAGGCTTTGCGGCAGGCAGTGATGGTCTGAAATTGATGCGCCGCATAATTGCGAATGCCTCGGATTATCTAACTGAACAGGGTGTACTTATCTGCGAAGTTGGTAATTCCATGGTTCATGTAAAAAAACAATATCCAAAACTGCCGTTGACATGGTTGGAGTTCGAAAAGGAGGGTAATGGCGTGTTTACTATGACGTACCAAGATCTGGTGAGTGTGGCTGATGAGTTTTCTACCTATAAAGATTAAATAACCAGCGTGGTATAATTGGTATAAAAAGACTAAGATTTCTCTAGTCCATCTTTTTTCTGATCCTTTTTGTTTTTTCTGGTTTTGCTATTATTGAAGCTTATATACATATCAGAAATGGAATCTACAATTATTGTAGGCTTTTTCCTATGAAACCTGGTTATGTTTCATTATTTGGTAGGTATGGACGGCTTGCGATAAGCTGTTAGGAAAATAAACTGAGGAAGAGATGGCAGGTAACGCTATTGGTCAAATTTTTAGGGTAACTACATTTGGGGAAAGTCATGGACTTTCGTTGGGCTGTATTGTGGATGGTTGTCCTCCTGGACTCGACTTATCTGAAGCAGATTTACAAATTGATTTAAATCGACGTCGTCCTGGTCGATCTAAATACACGACACAACGTCATGAATCTGATGTAGTTAAATTACTGTCTGGGGTATTTGAGGGAAAGACTACAGGTACCTCGATTGGTTTAATCGTCGAGAATACAGATCAACGTTCGCAAGATTACTTAAAAATTAAAGATCGATTCCGCCCAGGTCATGCGGATTATACCTACTATCAGAAATATGGTATTCGAGACTATCGTGGAGGTGGTCGTTCATCCGCTCGTGAAACGGTAATGCGTGTTGCTGCTGGTGGTATTGCAAAAAAATATCTCAAGCAAGAGATTGGGATTGAAGTTCGTGCATGCTTGTCACAAATGGGTGATATCTCAGTAGAGAACTTTGATTGGGATCAAATCGAACAAAACCCATTTTTTTGCCCAGACGTGACCAAACTGGATGCGTTGGACGCGTTGATCCGTTCATTGAAAAGAAACGGAGACTCAATCGGTGCGAAGCTGACAGTGGTAGCAAGTAATGTACCTGTTGGTTTAGGTGAGCCAGTGTTTGATCGATTGGATGCAGATATTGCTTATGCTTTGATGGGTATCAACGCGGTGAAAGGCGTGGAGCTTGGGGATGGTTTTGGTGTGGTAAATCAATACGGAAGTCAACATCGTGATGAATTGACACAGCAAGGTTTCAAGTCAAATCACTCAGGTGGCATTTTGGGTGGTATCTCATCCGGACAAGATATTATTGCACACCTAGCACTGAAACCGACCTCGAGTATTAAAATTCCATGTGATACCATAAATGTAGATGGGGAAACGGTAAAAGTAGTCACGCAGGGTCGTCATGATCCTTGTGTTGGTATTCGTGCTGTTCCCATTGCTGAGGCGATGGTCGCAATAGTATTGATGGATCACTTGTTGCGACATCGTGCACAAAACTCTGGTGTATCGATAACTCCACGAAGGATCTAGCTTTGCTAAAGCTGCGGTGGAACTAACACTCTTAACCTCTCTGTTTATTTAAGTGAAACCTTACATTCAGTAATCGTTCACCAGAGGTAGCTTGACTCGGTGTTTATGAGATTAAACATGTTGAGATAGAATTATTTGAGGATCACCGATGACACTACATCGCTAATGACATCCAATACAGACAGCCCACGTTTCCACCACTCACAAAACACGTAAACGGAACTGTTTTCCTAGGTGATAGCTGGTACCGAAGCAGATCTTACGCATGATGACGCTACCACGAATACACCGCTCAGCTTTATTATTACTCAACAGTACGCCTTCATGATGAAGGAAAACCAAAGTCCTTGTTCGTACTTCAAGATATAAGCAGACCTTCCAGCATACCGAGATGTTGGTACCTGCTCGCCTTTTCTTAGCCAAGCCGAAAGGTTTTTCCTAAGACGAGATCTTTCTCACCGCCACTGAGGAACTAGACCCATCGAGAAACCGCTTCCCCATTTCGTTTGTGTGTTGTTTAATCTATATTAACCTGAGCTGCGCATAAGAAATGAACTAAATGCCTAAATCGCACTCTGATTGTTTGAAATAAATTATTGATGCACAAGGAGTTGGGCATGAATAACTTAGTTGCCGTTTTCGATGACTTCTGCCAGACTTTCCTTTCTTCATGGGAAACATACCTAATTTCTTCCGGTATTAAATAAAGAAACAATCATTCTCGCCTCTCAGTTAGCGAAGTAATGACGATAGTGATAGCTTTCCATCAATCTGGATATTGATACTTCAAAATCTATTACATCCATTTTATTTGCCACTATCATTACCAATGAATTTCCTAAATTAGTTAGTTACACGAGGATACTTAAGCTCATTCAAGGTATTCTGGTTCCGCTTTGCTCTTACCTCACTCACCGTCAGGCAAGGCCAAAAGGGATTGCCTTCGTTAATTCGTCTAAGCTACAAGTTTGTCATAATCAACGCATTCTCAGACATCAGGTTTTTAAAGGTACTGCGAAGCGAGGAAAAGGAACGATGGGGCGGTTCTACGGTTTCAAATTACACCTCATTATCAATGACCAAGGTGGCATTATCTCAATCAAAGTGACGACGTCTAACAGTGGATGATAGAAAGCCTATATCGGTAATGTCTGATGAGCTTTGGGGGTGTTTATACGGAGATAAAGGTTATTTCTATGCTCCATTTAATCGGGAACGTGTAAACAAGGGAGTGACACTGATAACGGGTGTAAAAAAACATGAAACCCAAAGTGATGAAACTTTGGAACTGCCTGATACTCCGGAAACGATTTATTATTGAAATGGTTTTTAACCAACTAAAATATATATCCCAAATCCAGCATTCTCAGTACCGTAGTTGTATCAGCTTTATGGTCAACTTGTTGGCCGAGCTTATCGCGTATTCATTTCAACCAAAGAACCCGAGCATTAAGATGACTCGGTTTGATAAGCAAGCGCTTATGCAGATATGAGGTTAATCTAAGAAGTGGAAGCTTGAAAATACTTTTCACCATCAGTGCCATTTCAATCTCGATATTCTAAAATAGAAACCCACTCCCACGATGATCTTGATATTTTAGACAATGCCATGTCTTAATGGTAATGTCGTCTATTCAAAAAGTTTTTTGGTCACGGTTTACTAATGGTTGATTATGTTGTTTCCAAGTACTGATCTTGTGCTTTGGCTTTCCTTTTCTTTTCCCATCATCACCTCCCGCTTAACTCCATGATGATTTGATAGGAGGAATTACGATTAGTTTAGATATTTGGGAAACAACACCCCTGAAATCCGATGTGTCTCCCAAGAAGGCAGGAAAATCCGACAGAAATCGTCGACATAGTGAAAACAGCATCTAAATTATTCATGCGAAGGTTATTTTGCAACTGATGATTTAATTCAAACGATGCAGATTGCAACTTGAGTATTTACTTCATTTTTTATGTGCAGCTCAGGTTGCAAAGGAAGTAGGTGCAGTACTCTCAATCTAAAAGTTACTCAAGTTACTAGAAATAAAAGGCTGTTTGATCACCCTCGATGTGATAGGGTGCCAGCGAGAACTTACTAAAACCATTGTATAGCATGATACTGGATCATCTTATAGCTGAAAAAGGGAACCAAAAACGCTTTTAGCTGATTTTTGCGAAATGCTTGTGTTCAAAAAAACTCACTCAGTCTGATAGCAATATATTTATAAATTAAGATAGATCACGTGGACGCCTACAGACGTGACTTCACCCAGTCAGCGCTATTCTCCACGACCTCGATGAGGTTAGATATGATTGAAGTGGTATAAAACCTGTAGGTTTAGGAGTATGTTGTCGACAAATATAGGTGAGCCTGTTAAATAAACCTGCATTTATTATGCACATCCGCTCTGCGGTACTGATCCTGAAGCAATTTACCCATGCTGCTCGTCTACACGGGTCAGTTGGAAATCAACTTCATTGGAACTGGATGTTGAAATGAAAGAAAATAACCACTGCATGTAGTGAGAAAAATACGCAGAAGTCCTGTTTGGAGTGAGGCACGTAGCATTGAACCTACTAAACCCTACTAAATGTAGTAACCGATTTTGAGGCGGAAAGAAAAAGAAAAGAAAGAAAGGTGGCGAGAAACTAAAGATATCTTTCATTAGTCCTTACTGGGTAAGCTGCTTCCTAATCCTTTCCTGTAGGCTATGACACCATGAAACACCTACAGGATACTATTGATGAAGTGCAGTTGCATATTCGGTAAATACGGCACATGCTGCATGGTCTTTTTCTAGGTTTGTTAAAAATTGTGGAAATCCTCGCAGTTGATGAAATGTAGCTGATGGATGGATGCGTCTAAATTTGATGCTAAAAATGATTCGCAACATTGCTATACTACAAGGAAATTCAGGGCTTTGACAAAGCTATCTTCTACAAAAATAAATCGGTATCTGTTGAAGGACTGCCATCGTGTAGGTAACTGGTTTTGTTGTAAGAGTACATAACGGATCTCTTCCAATTTATTGGTGTTATTGGTGCTTGAAAAGTGAACATCATTAAAATGCTATGATACTGGTACCCCGATTCATTCTAATGAATTCTGGCATGGTCCCTAAGTGGGTGAGTTACCGGCTAACCTCTATTTATTTCTTCATTAGTTTACTCGTAAATCTTACATTGAAGCGTCTTGAAGTTACAGAATTATACGTGTGTAGTATGGTGTTTATGGACTATGCCTAATGTTCTTGGCGGTGTGGCGAAGTGACAGGGGATAAAATTTTAATCACATATACAACCTAGTAACTAGACGGGATTAACTCTTTCTGAGTATTCATGGTCAATAATACAGCAACCTTATGGGATTAGAAAGGTATAGCAGAATCGTGTTAATTGTCTGAATGAATAGCGTGATGAAAGCTGACCACCTTGCAACTTTAAAACCGTTATCATCGGTGCAATTGGAAGTATAGGAACAAATGATGAAACGAGCTGTAATTACAGGGATGGGAATTATTTCCAGCATAGGTAATAATATTAAAGAAGTGCTGGAGTCATTGAAATCTGGTAAATCAGGGATCAGTTTTTCCCAAGAATTCGCAGATATGAAACTACGTAGTAATGTTTGGGGTTATTTAAAACTGAATCCAGTTGATCATATTGATCGTAAAAAGTTTCGTTTTATGGGTGATGCTGCAGGCTTCGTCTACTTGGCGATGAAACAGGCCATTGAAGATGCGGGTCTCACTAATGATCAGGTTTCAAATGAGCGAACAGGTTTGGTGGCAGGTTCAGGGGGTGCATCGTCAATGAACCAAGTAGCCGCAGTTGATATACTGCGTAAAAAAGGTGTTAAGCGTGTTGGTCCTTACATGGTGCCACGTACTATGTCATCGACGGTATCAGCGTGCTTGGCAACACCATTTAAAATCCGCGGTGTTAACTATACCATGAGTTCTGCTTGTGCTACATCTGCACATTGTATTGGCCATGCGTTAGAGCTGATACAATTAGATAAACAAGACGTGGTATTCGCGGGTGGTGGTGAAGAGCTGGATTGGTCGTTGACCATGATGTTTGATGGCATGGGAGCGTTGTCTAGTAAATATAATGACAATCCAGAAAAAGCGTCTCGTACTTATGACATTGCCCGTGATGGTTTTGTTATATCCGGTGGTGGTGGCATGATGGTCATTGAGGAGCTGGAACACGCGTTGGCACGTGGAGCTAAAATCCACGGTGAGATTGTGGGCTATGGCGCAACATCTGATGGGTATGACATGGTTGCACCGTCGGGTGAAGGTGCGATTCGTTGCATGAAAATGGCGATGAAACACCTAGATTGCGAAGTTGATTATATCAACACACATGGTACATCGACCCCTGTTGGGGATGCAAAAGAATTGGGTGCGATTCAGGAAGTATTTGATAATAAAAAAAGCCCAGCTATTTCTGCGACTAAAGCAATGACTGGTCACTCTCTGGGTGCCGCAGGCGTTCATGAAACAGTTTACTCGACGCTTATGCTTAATAATGGTTTTGTTGCACCAAGCATCAATATTGATAATTTAGATCCTGCGGCAAATGGTTTAGATATTGTAACTGAAATGCGTGAGCAAGAGTTAAGAACAGTGATGTCCAATAGCTTTGGTTTTGGTGGTACTAACGCCACTCTAGTGATAAAAAAATACGAGAGATAAACGATTTAAGATCCTATAATATTTTCGGGATATTGGTAATACATAATAATAGTGAATGCGTATCCATCCGAATGAGAGTCGCTCTTACCACGTCTAACTTTGGTTTTATCAATCTCGTGCGGGTTCTGTGGCTTTTCCTCGCCGAGGAAAGCCACAATAAATGATATAAAATACATGTGGATTTATTCGTGAACATTCTGATTGATGAAAATATGCCCTATGCCGCTGAACTTTTTAGCAAGTTTGGTACGGTAACAAGGAAATCAGGGCGAACATTGATGACTGAGGATTTAGTGGATGTCGATGCACTCATGATTCGTTCGGTGACAAAGGTAGACGAGGCGCTGTTAAAAAAAGCACCCCGCCTTCGCTTTGTAGGAACGGCAACTTCAGGTACTGATCATCTGAATACTAATTTGTTAGCGGAGAGAGGGATTCACTGGACGGCTGCACCAGGATGTAATAAAGCCAGCGTGGCTGAATATGTGATTAGTTCCCTGTTAGTATTAAGTCAACAGCAAGATTTTAATCTCACTGACCGGAAAGTCGGCATTGTCGGTGCGGGGCAAGTGGGTAGCTATTTATCGACTTGCTTAGTTGCATTGAACATACCGTATCTTCTTTGTGACCCAATTAAGAGGAGAGAAGGGGACATGCGTGAGTTCCACTCTCTTCAAACTTTACTCTCTGAATGCGATGTGATCACACTACATATCCCAATAACCACATCTGGCGCCTTTCCAACGTATCACCTCATTTCTCAAAAAGAACTAACTGCACTTAAGGCGGATGCTATTTTAATTAATACAGCCCGTGGTTCTGTAGTTGATAACTATGCGCTCAAAGTAGCGTTGCTAGAAAAGACATTCATGGTAGTGCTGGATGTGTTTGAGTCAGAGCCAGAAATCGATCTCAAGTTGCTGCCGTTGCTCGCCTTTGCAACACCTCACATCGCGGGTCATAGCTTGGAAGGTAAAGCTCGTGGCACCACCATGATTTACAACGCATACTGTGATTTCTTAGGACATGCTGAAGAACATATTAATACCATATCGTTACTACCCCTTGCTCCTATTTCAAAGGTTATACTGAGTAAAGAATGGAATATGGCCGATTTGATGGTATTGTGTCAGTTAGTGTATGATATACGACGTGATGATAGCAAATTTCGTCGTGCAATGACGGATGTAAGAGTTCAGTGCATAGGGTTTGATCACTTGCGTAAAAATTACTGGGAGAGACGAGAATATAGTGCAATTACAGTAGCAGGTAATGTCTCGTTTGGGGTGGAGTTATTAGCTAAATTAGGTTTTACCGTAAGGATATAAACATGACAAAAAAATTCAATGCTGGTTTTGATGTTGCTGTGTTGGGTGCAACTGGCATTGTTGGACGCACGATTGTTGAAGTGTTAGAAGAACGTAAATTCCCTGTGTGTAATCTTTACTTACTGGCAAATGAGTACAACGCTGGTGAAACCTTCCGTTTCAACGGCAAAAGTGTCTGCGTAAAAAACGTCGAAGACTTCGATTGGAGTCAGGTTCAGGTGGGGCTGTTCACTGCAGGCGCGGAAGTCTCTGGTCGTTGGGCGCAGATTGCCGTGGAAGAAGGTGTGATTGTGATCGATGACTCGTCACGTTTCCGTTATGACCCTGACATTCCGCTTGTTATAACAGAAGTTAATCCTGAAGTAATTGCCGATTTTCGTAATCGAAACATCATCGCGATCCCGAATTGTTTAACGATTCAAATGATGGTGGCATTAAAGCCCATTTACGATTTAGTGGGAATTGAGCGTATTAACGTGGCGACTTACCAGTCAGTGTCTGGTTCTGGGAAAAAAGGCATCGATGAACTGGCCTGTCAAACGGTGAAACTGCTTAGCGGTCAAGATGTTGAAACGAATACCTATAAAAAGCAAATTGCATTTAACTGCTTACCCCATATCGATAAGTTGATGAACAACGGTTACACCAAAGAAGAAATGAAAATGGTGTGGGAAACGCAGAAAATTTTGGGTAATGAAAATATTGCGATAAATCCAACCTGTGTTCGTGTTCCTGTTTTTCATGGCTATGCAGAAGCAGTGCATATTGAATGTCGACAACCACTGGATGCGATAGAAGCGATAGATCTGCTGTCCCGTGCTAAAGGTGTAGAAGTGTTCGCTAACGAAGACTATCCAACTCAAGTAATAAATGGGGTTGGAAAAGACAATGTAATGATCGGTCGCGTGCGTAAAGACATTAGCCATCCAAATGGGTTGAACCTTTGGATCGTGGCGGACAATATTCGTAAGGGTGCCGCAACAAATAGTGTGCAAATTGCAGAAATCCTTGTTCGGAATTATTTATAACTTGATTCACATTAGTACATGGACAACAAACAACAATTCCGTACTATAGAAGCGATACTGGTGATCTAGTGCGGTTTGTGTGGATTACAAAATACATTTTTCTCTCTATCCCACTATAATTTCTAGTCAGGCTTCCGATATAGTTAGGGAAATGCTCATCAAACCTATAATTTTATTATTCTGCTGTGAGGAATGTGGACAGTGTTTGAAGCAGATATTAATAACGCTATGAAGCTAATCTTTTTGCCATCATATTATTATGGTCTGCTCGGTAAAATACTCCCCATATCCTCTTTATTGGTGGGTCTTATCTCCTCTTTGCCTGTTCATTCTATGATTCGTATCATCGGCCCCCCAGACGAAATGTCAGCAACTCGTTCATTGGAACTGCTTTCAAGTGCTAGGGAAACAACATCTAGAACACGACAAACCGTCGGACCTACACGCGAATCAGATACATTGTGGTCTCTTGCAACGCGCTATCAGCCAAGTGATTCTGTTACTGTTTATCAGATGTTAGGTGCGATATTTCGTTTAAATTTAAATGCATTTGATGATGCAAATCTTCATGGGTTGGTTCTTGGAAGTAATTTGATTATGCCTACATTGGCTGAAATTCACCGTGAATACACTGACGATATAAAAGATCGACTTCAGATAGATAAAACCCGTAAAGATGCGCATCGTCTGGTTAAACTCACCTTGAGTGAACAAGTGTTAGAGGCTGTTATACCTAAACTTAGACAAAAAGAAATTCTGATGGCGACAATTCCTTCCTCCGGTGACGTGAAAGTTGCAACAATGGGAACGATTGATAAAATATCACCTAGCGTAAAAGTGGCACTAGAGAAAGTGGTTGATGCGGGTGACATGAAAGAGTCGATTACACCAATCAAATCTGATATATCCGTAGCGCAGGATCAGATTCAACAATCTGATTTGCAAAGGGGTAAGTTGGTTGAAGTTAATCATATCCTACAAATCCGTCTGGCTGAAGCTCAAAATGAACTCTTGAATCTAAAAAATGAAATCAAGGAAGATCAAACTCTTACAAAGGAAATACGTGAATTATTAGATACGCAACGTTTACATCAGTTTCAGATAGAAATGAAAGATAAATCAATGTTTGGAACCTTGATGAGTAGTCCATTTATATTGGCAATAAGTGCCACTGTTCCAGCTTTGTTAGTAATTTGTGCGGCCTCCTTCATTATCATGCGTCGTCGGAAAGACAACGCTGTTTATGAACCTAAAAGTCTGGATGGCGAAGCATCAAAAGATATGTCTATAAGCATGGTGCCAGAACTCCAAAACGAAACTGATGAACTGGTGTTTGAAGAGGATGAGCTTGAAGTCACAGATGACACTGATGCTAACGATCTGTTTGGTGAGAGTAGTCTGGTTAATCCTGATTTGGATGATATTAATTTGTCAGGTTCCCTCGCGTTATCTGCTGAGACTGAAGAATTTGATTCTTCATTCGACGGAGATTCTGACATCAACGCTTTGTTAGATGTTGAAAAAAAACCGAAAGGAAAAATCGGTCTAGGGGACATGGAGCTCACGCTCAATAAAATAGCTTCTAGCGAAGAAACGCAATTGAACCCAAATGAGTCCCCTGCTGCACGATGGGAGGAATCTCTAAATGAAGGTGTTGATCGCGCTGTTGATGATGCTAAAAATATACTAGGTGAATCTGATACATTTGTTGATGAATCAATTGATGCGAATAGTGTAGATAAAAAAGTTATCGGTGAAATTCTAGAAGAGGAAGACCTTGATCTGAGTGGTACGGATGTATTGCTTGATGAGTTACTAAGTGAAGGTGATGGGCATGACCTTGAAGATGAAAGTGCACTTCTTAAAAAAGTGTCTGAAGCGGCTTTGTTAGGTGATGATATTCTGTCTCTTGATGATTTAGATAATCAAGAAACTGTGTCTGAGACATTAAATAAAGATGCTAATCTTACCCACGGATTTTCCAATCTGTTAAATGAATCGGTGGAAAAAGATATGTCAAATTCTGTATCAATGACCGAAGCGACAAATGAGCCCAATGATCGGGTAGAAGATGATGCCCTCAATGGTTCTTTAGAAGAACCATGTGAGCTTGATGAGGCGATTCCTGTTATTGAACAAGCAGAATCTTCACAGCTATCGTCATCACACTCATTAACAAAACAATTATCGTCCAATGAACAGTTAGTTCTAGAAGATGAAGCGTACCAAGTGGCTGGACTTGATATGGAAACCTTATTGTCTGATCCGATTGAAGATGAGTCTTGTCGATTGGAAGGTTTTGAACCCAAAAACTGGGATCTCCCAGAAGACGAGAATGATATTTGGCGTGCAAAACAAATGCTTGAACCTGAATTGGAAAGTGAAGACTGGTCGGATCAACCTGAAGTGTCGGGTAATGAAATTAAGTCAATTAACTTGGATGAGGATCATGAAGATTTACTGGCTGAAGAAGAAAGTGAGTTAGATGGACAGTCTTCGTCAAATGATGTGTATATCAGCATTGAAGAGTTGATGAAAGACGAGGATTCTAAAAAAAAAGACGTAGATTCGGTTCTAATGAATTTGAAGGTTAGACTCGAAGAGTTACCGGATGTGTTGAGTGATGTTTCAGTGGTTGATATGGACAACGGTGGAGAGTCAGCGAAAAACATGGATATCGCGAGAGCCTATTTGGAAATGAATGACATAGATGGTGCGCTGCAAATTCTGCAAAAAATGATGCAAGGGGATGATTCAAACTTGAAAAATGAAGCCGAAGAAATGATAAGAAATCTTAACTAAACATATTTTCTAGTGTATCTAGATTTGGTTTTCAACTGAGTAGTTAACCTAATATCTGCATAAGTGCTTGCTTATCAAACCGAGTCATCTTGATACTCGACTTCTGTGATTGAGATTGAAATTAATACGCGAATGAGCCCAGCCAGTAAGTTGACAGTAAAACTAATACAGCTACGGTGCTGAGAATGCTAGATTTGGGATATGTTTTTAGTTAGTCAAAAACGGTCTCAATAATAAATCGTTTTCGGAGCATCAGGCGGTCCTAAAGTTTCATCACTTTGGGTTTTAAATTCTATTTCACACCAGTTCTAAGTGTTACTCCCCTGTCTGCAAGTTCCCGTTTCAATGGATTAGAGATATAACCTTTATCTTCGTATAAACACCGCCAAAGCTCTTCAACCATTTCCGACACAGGCTTTTTATCATCTAGGTTATCCTTGGTTACTTTGACTGAGATAATACCACTTTGATCATTGATCATGAGGTGTAATTTGAAGTCGTAAAACCAACCCGTCGTTCCTTTTTCTCGCTTTTAGGTACTTTAAAAACCTGATGTCTGAGAATGCGTAGGTTGTGACAAACCTATAGCTTGGATGAATCAACGAAGGCAATTTCTGTCGGCCTTGCCTGACGGTGAGTGAGGTAAGAGCAAAGCAGAACCAGAATACCTTGCATGAGCTTGAGCATTCGCGTGTAGCTGATTAATTTAGAAAATTCGTTGGTGAGGTAGCGGAAAACAAACTAGATGTAATAGGTGTTAAAGTCTCGATACACCGATTGATAAAAAGCTATCACTATCGTTGTCATTTTGCTAACTAAGAGGCGAGAAGGCTTGTTTCTTTGTTTGACATCGAAAGAAATTAGGTATTTTTCCATGCAGGGAGGAAAGTCTAGCAGAAGTCGTCGCCATCGACGAAAACAGCATCTAACTTATTCATATCTAAGTCCTTATGCAGTCTAATAGATTATTTTTAAACGCTTAAATTGCGACTTTGGCATTTAGTTCATTTCTTATGCGTAGTTCAGGTTAGGTTAGTTAGTCACTGAGATATCGATCGGGATCCCAATCATTTTGGGGTAATAGATGAACAAAAGATCTTTGATCTTCTGGTTTTTTATTTGCTTGCTCGCTTGCGATTATTCGTCGATAGGTCTTGAGCGATTTTAGGTAAATAAACACCATTATTACTATACCTTTTTAGCTCTAGGTATACTAAGGAACTATGGCACTTGATGGTATTTACCATAGCGGAGATTGGAATTTCCGATTTTAAACTGTCTGCGATCTGGTATCTTTTTCTTGTGGCCAACTAATAATGATTCATAGTAGTACTAGTTGTTCCCTTAGAAAGAATAGTCTACTACTTTCTGTAGTTAATTTCTTTCGATAGACTATAAATATCGTAGTTATCACCTGAATTTAGGGATCAAAGCATTTCTTTGTAAGGGTAGTCAGCTCCATTAGAAATGGATAAAACCGACTATGCCGTAAGTAAACTCTTCCTCCGTGAGGGCATTGGTGCGCCTATCTCGGCATTAGATCTCTATGAAATAGACTTATTATCACTATGAGAATTTGCTTTGAACTGAACGCAGTTATGACCCTTTAAATCGAGCATCTTCAAGTTGTTTTGATCTATGTGTGATGAGGATTTAACACCAGAGTTTACAATGAAAATAGGAAGTTACAGACTGTTAGTGCTACAATATGTGGTCTATGATCCTTTTCTCAGAAAGCTATTGGTAGTGATACCATGTTTATGGATGCGACCATGACTTTACAAGTTTTACTACATTAGCTAGTTTTTATTCCAAAGTCATTAAACTAGTTTTATGTTAGGATTCCTTGTATAAAGCATGGTGAATTGCCTTTTCTCCTTACCTAGGTTTAAACAATCGACACCTTCATAAAGGTAGGTGAAAATTTACATTTCAAGTGGCTTTGTTCTATATCAGGTTTAATATTAATTCATATAAATGATAGATAGTTACAGGGAAGAGTCTGCTATTTTGATCTCAATTGTTGATTTTACTGCGTGTAAAATGCATTTATTGAATTGGAATTTTTGGTAGAGTAGGTGAATGAGTGGCCAGAGCTTATGCTGCTGAAATTTAAAGTAGTAAAGGTATAATACATTGTTTCAAATTGATGAATGAGTTAGATCAAATAGAGACAAAAAGAATGAGAATTGCGCTAGGTGTGGAATATGATGGTACCCAGTATTGCGGTTGGCAACGACAACGAAATGAATCTACTGTGCAGGAACAACTTGAAAAAGTGTTGTCAAAAATAGCGAATGAGCCTATAGAAGTAAAATGTGCGGGAAGAACGGATGCAGGAGTGCATGGTACTGGCCAAGTCGTTCACTTTGATGTGAATAACGACCGAGACCTTTTCGCATGGACTATGGGAGTGAATACTTATTTACCTGATAGCATCGCCGTGCGGTGGGCAAAAGTAGTACCAGATGTTTTCCACGCTCGCTTTTCTGCAACGGCACGTCGATATCGTTACATCATTTTTAACAGTGTACTCCGATCAGGAATTCTAAGTCACGGGGTTAGCCATTATCATGGTGATATAGATGAAACACTAATGGATAAAGCAGCAAAGTACCTATTGAGAGAAAATGATTTTACCTCATTTCGTGCCTCACAGTGTCAATCAAAAAGCCCTTGGCGCAGTATTCATCATTTAAATGTGACTCGACTAGGTTCATTGGTGATCCTTGATATCAAAGCCAATGGGTTTGTTCATCACATGGTGAGGAATATCACGGGAAGTTTGATAGCAGTGGGACTAAAAGAGCAAAAACCTGAATGGATAAAATGGTTGCTGGAAATGAAAGATCGAAAACTAGCGGGAGTAACGGCAAAAGCGGAAGGGCTTTATCTTGTTGAAGTAGAGTACCCAGATGAATTCTGCCTGCCAAGTTTGCCAGTAGGTCCACTCTTTCTACCTGATTTTAAATCTTAATATTTTAAAATATGTAATAGCGTTATGGATCAGTATATGTTCAGGTAACCTTATACAAAAAGTGGGTTGTTGCCTGTTTTATACCAGATCATGCAGGGGTGTGAAGTCAGGAAGGATAATGGTCTTTACTATCGTTATAAAAATAAGGAAAAGAAGTAATATTAGTTCTTTATCCAAGTTATTAACCGCAAATTTGCATAAGTAAATACTTATGCAGATTTGAGGTTAACTCAGGAAATTTGTTGGTGAAGTAGTGGCAAATAAAATGGATGTAATAGGTTTTTAAATCTTGATACCCTGATTGATGGAAAGCTATCACTATAGTCATCACTTCGCTAATGGAGAGGTGAAAAAGTTTGTTTTTTTGTTTGAAATCGGAAGAAATTAGGTGTTTTCCCATGCAGGGATGCAAGTCTAGCAAAAGTCGTCGACATCGATGAAAACAGCGTCTAAGTTATTCATGCACAAGTCCTTATGCAGTCAATAGTTTTTTTCAAACGATCAAAGCACAACTTGGATATTTAGTTCATTTTTCATGCGCAGCTTAGGTTAATTATGAAGAGTGAATTTAGGGATGAGTAACTGTTTATAGAAAAATATTGCTATCTCTGCTAATGAGCGTTTGTGATAACTCCTGTCCTCCTTCCACTCTGCCAGTTTATCCTCTTTCAACGCCTTTACAGCTTCATTTCTAGGATCTTTTTCCTCCCAAAATCCCACATCTGTTCTAGGTGGAATACTGGGCGTTATTTCTCTACTTTTCAGTACGTGGTGACATACTCTTGTATCAAAGGATCCATCAGCACTGACTGGCTGTATCTTACGTCGTAATAGGTTACGTAATATAGGTAAAACCTCATTGTCACCCACAGAAACTAGGCTAACTTCTGCAGCAATAACTTCATGAGTAGACACATCAACGGCAAGATGAAGTTTGCACCAGATACATCACTTCTCCTTCCCGTATGTCCGCCTTTTCCATTTATTTTCGCCGCAGATTTTTAGGTCTGTAGTATCAATAACGGTAAGCATTCACCAGAGGTGGCTTGACTAGGTCTTTATGAGATTAAACACATCGGGATAGGATTGCTTGCGGATTACCTATGACACTACATCGCTAATGACATCCAATGCAAACAGCCCACGTTTCTTACAGGTGTCCACCACGGACAGAACACGTGAACGGAACTGTTTTTCTCGGTGAAAGCTTGTACCGAAGCAGATTTTTAGCACGATGACGCTGCTAAGAATACACTGATCAGTTTCATTATTGGTCAACGATACGCCTTTATGATAAAGGAAAACCAAGAGTCCCTGTTCGTGCTTCAAGATATAGGTACACCTTCCAGCATACCGAAATGTTGGAACCTGTTCGCCTTTTTTAGCCAAGCCGAAAGGTTTTTCTTAAGACGAGATATTCGTCGTCACCACTCAATGTCGGTAATTTTTCCTTACTCATAGCAGTGCTGAATTTGAAATACCGTATGGCAGAATAGAATAAGACATTTGCCAATATGAGACGTTAAACCTCCATCGCTGTACTCCGATATTTGTTGTAAATTGCGGGTGACATGTGCCCACCAGAACTGGTGGCGTGTAGGATCCAACCAGTTATAACTACCACATTGGTCGGTTATTACTATCGCGTAGCACTGTTTATCCAGTATTGCTTTTGCAGTTTCTTCATGATGACGATAACGAATGGTTTGATATATTACATCACTGCCACTGAGGAGCCAGACCCATCTGGTAGCTGCTTCCACATTTGGTTTTTGCATTGTTTCATCTATATGAATAACAGCAGATTATTTCACATGGTAATGCAACGACGTTAACATACTACTGACGCGTCCTTGGGCTTCACTAATTAGTCTGATAGAAAAATACGTACCGTATCGATCCATAAAAAGGTGCTGTATTTTGCGGATAATCAGGTGATACTAGCTAGACAAAACAGCAATGTGGCTAAGCAGCCTAGGATCTAACTGACTTGATGGGGCGTCATCGGGCAAATTGGCTCGGACGGTATGGTTACAGTACTGGCACCGACCATGGAATAACTGATATTCAGTAAGATCCAACGATGCTTTGGGTAACTGAAAGACTTCATTTCGATGGGTAGACTCCGTGTTCAGAACAATATTCCCACCGCATTGGGTGCAGCAGGTATCTGGCTGATAACACATAATGAAATCAGTTTCTTTGACTTTGCTTACTGGTCTTTTGTGTTCCTCAGGGCTAGGCCTAGCACCCACCTGATTTCGGCTGCAAGGGTGTTGAGCTTTTTTACGCGTCCCTCGTTGCTGGGGAGTTTGGTGACGGGGAGCGTGATGAGTTCCGTTAACTAGCAGACAACCTACCTTCGTGCTTACGAAACTTGTTCCATAGTTCACGGATAAATACGTTGGCTTGCTCGGAGCCCAATTGTTCCACCGTGGGTGGTTAAGTTCCAAAATACTTCTTTTTATGAAGCTACTTTTGCAGGCTGAAAAGATCACTCAATAGGCAATTGTCAATCGGGAGATGATCATCACTTACTGCTTTTTAATGGGGGAGTGGTGAACGATTATCAATAACGACGTGAGTGATCGCTTCTCGACTCGGCAAACGATGCTTAACTTTTACGGTTTCCGATCGCATTACTAATGCAAGTGTATGTAGGGGATTTCAGCGGGACATTAATCAACATAAAAATTGAATTTAGAAAGCCTTCTAATCCACGAAGTGGGAGCTTGAAAATACCTTTCACCATTAGTGCCATTTCAGTCTAGGTGTCCGAAAATATAAACCGACGGCTACGATGACCATGATACATTAAATAATGCTATGCCTTAATGGCAGCGGTGTCTATGCAAAAAGTGACTGAGCCTCGGTTTACTAATGCTTGATTATATTATTTCTAATCTTGTGCTTTACTTTTCCCATCATCACCTCCCGCTTAACTCTATGATGATCTGATCGTAGGAATTTCGATTAGTTCAGATATTTGGGAAACAAGGCTGAGTGGAGTAGTGTGTATCGACGATTTAATCTTTGGTCTAAAAAAGAAATTTTAGGAAGACTTTCCAAAGCGTTATTTAAAATGGATGACTTCTAATTGGTCTTTATTGAAGGTTCAATTGTACGAGCACATCAACACAGGACTG
This sequence comes from Candidatus Enterovibrio escicola, assembly GCF_002464935.1. GTDB lineage: Bacteria > Pseudomonadota > Gammaproteobacteria > Enterobacterales > Vibrionaceae > Enterovibrio > Enterovibrio escicola. Next base: position 11,749 of record NZ_NBYY01000020.1, on the reverse strand, counting down.
AGACATTGACTAAAATTATAAGCAAATAGGAAAAAACTGTGGCGGTAATTTGATAAAGATTCATCTTGCCGTAGATAGTGATGAATTGCCTATTTACTTCTAGTTATCAAAAGGATAAAAATACGATGGTGTTCATTCATAATGTCTTTTAGACCACTTTTCTGAAATCAATAAAATAGTTTCTGATAAAGGCTATGACAACGCGTCATTCAGAAAACATGTAAAGTTTAGAGATGGGAAACATGTCATGGATAAGTGCAATTATGGGCGAAATATAGACAAAAGTGGTATAAACTAGTTTCTGTATAAATACCGTACTTACTAGTAGGTAGTAGGAAATGCTTTTTGGTGAGTTAAATAATATCGTTTAGATCATAACTAGATATGACAAGCTGGGAAGAAACCACGTTATCAGGCTATCACTGGCATTTATGTTAATGTGGTTGTCTTGTTGAATGAGTTTGGTATAGCAAAGATCGACATCTCCTAATAAGTTATGTTCTAATCCTTAATTGAATTAGTAGCTAATTATAGGCAATTTGCTGCATACGGTTGATTTTTGATCTTGTGCAACCTCTTCTCACGAGGGCAGAGTCCGCCAAGTTTAGCAGGCACGTGTTCCAAATAAAAAGGTCGTTTATGAGCTGGCTTGAAAAAATTCTGACAAAAAGTAGCATCGGTTCTTCGCGTAAAGCTTCTATCCCAGAAGGTGTATGGACTAAGTGTTCCTCCTGCGACCAAGTGCTTTACCAAGCCGAATTAGAGCGTAACCTGCACGTATGTCCTAAATGTGGACATCATATGCGAATGCGTGGTCGGCGTCGTCTCGAAACATTCCTCGATAAGAGTGAACTTATTGAATTGGGAACTGAGTTGAAACCAAAAGACCTGCTCAAATTTCGTGATTCCAAAAAATACAAAGATCGCCTTTCTATCGCGCAAAAAGTAAGCGGTGAAAGCGATGCGTTAATCGTCATGAAAGGGCATCTGCTTGGTATTCCAGTTGTGGCTAGTGCTTTCGAGTTCTCCTTCATGGGGGGATCAATGGGTTCGGTGGTAGGAACTCGTTTTGTTCGAGCGGTTGAACAAGCCATGAAAGATAATTGTGGTTTTGTGAGTTTCTCCACCAGTGGGGGAGCTCGTATGCAAGAAGCGCTGATGTCACTGATGCAAATGGCAAAAACTAGTGCTGCACTTGAGCGTCTTGCAAACAAAGGCCTACCGTTTATCTCCGTATTGACGGATCCCACCTTTGGTGGTGTAACGGCGAGCCTTGCTATGTTAGGTGATATCAATATTGGTGAACCAAAGGCAATAATTGGCTTTGCGGGTCAGCGCGTTATTGAACAAACTGTTCGTGAAAAGTTACCTGAAGGCTTTCAGCGTAGTGAATTTCTGTTAGAGCATGGTGCAATTGACATGATCGTTGACCGTCGTGAATTACGTCAACGTATTGGTGGACTGTTAGCAAAAATGACTGGATTTGAATCTCGATTGATTGTGTCAGTCGAAGAATCGCTGGCAACTGAAGAAATAAAAAGCTCGGTTGTTGACGGTAACCAGTAATCTGAACTCTTCGGACTCTATTATAGTCTTTGGATACTGGATAGTTATGGATTTAAAGCCTCTAATTCTAAACTGAAAAGAATACTTTATGGTTGTCTCTATGTTTTCGCTAATATGATTGAAGTATTATAAGGTGTAGTAGATTACTGATGTCAGAAGATATTCTTCCACATGCTCAATCACCACTTTCTGAATGGTTGAGTTATTTAGATGTGCTTCATACCAACGGCATTGATTTAGGTTTAGATCGTGTTGGTATGGTGGCGAAAAAAGGTTGTTTAACGAAACCTGCACCAACAGTAATAACAGTTGCTGGAACTAATGGAAAGGGATCAACCTGCACCATTATTGAGGCCATATTGCTGCATGCTGGCTATAAAACTGGGATGTATAACTCGCCGCACCTAATTAACTACAATGAACGTGTACGTATTAACGGTAAAGAGCTGAATGATGAAAGACACACAGAGGCCTTCGCTGTAATTGAAGTATTACGAGGGGAGATTAGTTTAAGTTTTTTTGAGTTTTGTACGCTTGCGGCACTGTGGTTATTTTTAGCAAATCAAGTAGATGTAGTTATCTTGGAAGTTGGTCTCGGTGGTCGACTAGATGCTACTAATGTGGTTGATCACGATGTAACTGTAATCACAAGCCTTTCCATAGATCATGTTGATTGGTTAGGCGATGACATTGAAGTTATTGGATTCGAAAAAGCAGGAATCTTCCGTTCACATAAACCTGCCGTCTGTGGTCAACCAGAACCACCTGCAAGTGTGTCTGAGTGTGCTCATAATATTGATGCACCATTACATCAAGTTGGTTACCAGTTTAATTACCAGCAAGAAGGCAATGTTTGGCATTGGCAGTGCGGGGCGTTTTATTTGAAGGATCTTCCAATTCCAAATCTACCGTTGCCGAATGCCGCGACAGCCTTAATGGCGTTGGAGCTGTCAGATCTTGATGTAACGGATAAGCATATTGTTGAGGGACTGAGCAATGTTAAACTTGCTGGTAGAATGCAAAAGGTGTCTGATTCACCGTTAGTGCTTCTCGATGTGGCACATAATCCGCAATCTGCAGCCTATCTAGCATCACAAATCACTGCACGTAAGCAAGAAGGTGTTGTTAAGGTACATGCAGTAGTAGGCATGATGCGAGACAAGGATATTGTATCCACGCTTGAAGAAATGAAGCAAGTAGTAGATGTTTGGTATCCTGCATCACTCTGTGGACCTCGTGCCGCCGATGCTTCAATGCTTGCCAAGCATCTCTCACAACCAACAATTTGTTACAAATCACCGACTGATGCTTTCGAAGCTGCGAAAGCATCAGTCGGCTTGAAGCGTGAAATTGTGATTGTATTTGGTTCTTTTTTTACCGTCGGTGAAATTGCCGATCTCATTTCGAAAACGGAGTGATCGTGGCAACGCAGTTCCAAAATCGTCTAGTGGGCACACTTGTCTTGGTGTCACTCTGTGTGATATTTCTCCCCGATGTTTTTGACGGAAAGAAATCTCATTTTCAGAGAAACTACGAGGCTATTCCGCTTCGTAAAGAATCTGATACCGAGTTGCTTAACGTGCTTGTAGAACCAACAAAAGACTTTAATTATGAGCTAGTTACTACTATTGAAAGGCATAATCCGCTTGATCATCTTACTACAGAGATAACGACAATTGACTATACTGTCAACTCGGAACAGGACTATCAATACTCCGCGTGGATTATTCGCCTCGGCACATTTCGTAATATCGATAACGCAAGGAACTTGGTTTCTAGGCTTCGAAGTAAAGGCTATCCAGCACAGCTGATGCCTAGAGACTTGGAACAAGGTGAGCTTGCTCGTGTCGAGGTAGGACCTAATGTGTCGAAAGATAAATTAGCAGCAATGACGACAGATCTGGAGTCTTTGACCGGATTGAAAGGTCAACTGCTTAAGTTTAATCCAATTAACCCTTAAAAAATAGGTTTAAACGACTTTGTTCTGTTAAGATATATTTGAATTGATTAGATGATAAAAACATGAATTGGATTGATTACGTCATTCTAGGAGTGATTGGTTTTTCTGTGTTGGTGAGTTCCTTCCGTGGATTTGTAAAAGAAGCTTTGTCAGTGGTAATTTGGTTTGGTGCCTTTTTTATTGCTAGCAATTTTTATACTCAATTAGCGGCTTACTTCACTAACATTCAGGACGAAATGATTAGAAATGGAGTAGCGATAACTACGCTGTTTATTGTCACCTTGGTTGTTGGTGCAGTTTCGAATTATGTTATAGCACAATTGGTTCAGAAAACCGGTTTATCGGGAACTGACCGGGTACTGGGTATCGTGTTTGGGGGAGTTCGAGGAGTGCTGATTGTGGTCGCACTTCTGTTCTTGCTGGATGTGTTTACTCGGATGTCCGGTTCCATTGACTGGAAGCAATCGTTATTAGTGCCTAAATTTAGGATTATTAACGAGTGGTTCTTACCGTATGTAGAGCCAAGCTCTAGCTTTTTACCCAAGGTGACATGGGGTTCCCTCTAGTAGGGTAGTAGGGTAGTAGGGCAATAGGGCAAGGAACAGAAAACATGTGTGGGATTGTCGGAATTGTGGGTGTAACCCCAGTTAATCAGTTGATTTATGATGCATTGACAGTACTTCAACATCGAGGCCAAGACGCCGCAGGAATTAGTACCATTGCTGATAACCGCTTCTATCTAAGAAAAGCTAATGGTTTGGTTAAAGATGTTTTCCAACTAGAAGACATGAAGTGCTTACAAGGGACCGTTGGAATAGGGCATGTGCGCTATCCTACTGCAGGAAGCTCTAGTGCTTCTGAAGCGCAACCTTTTTATGTCAACTCCCCCTATGGTATAACACTTGCTCACAATGGAAATCTGACGAATACTCAACAACTTCGTGAATCTCTTTTTATTCAAGACCGTCGCCACCTAAACACCACCTCTGATTCTGAAGTTCTGCTTAATGTATTGGCACACCAAATGGATAGTACTAGATCACATCCAGTGACTGAAGAAGATGTGTTTGATTCGGTTAAAGCAGTACATAAGCAAGTGTTGGGTGCGTATGCTGTGGTCGCGATGATAATTGGATACGGTTTGATGGGATTTAGAGATCCGAATGGTATTCGTCCACTTTGCTTAGGAAAACGTATAGTAAATAATCGAGACGAGTACATGTTGGCCTCTGAATCTGTTGCGCTGGATGCCGTAGGTTTTTCTTTTGTGCGCGATGTGTCACCAGGTGAGGCGGTGTATATCACAATTGACGGTCAATTGTTTACTCGGCAATGTGCCGAAGCTCCGTCTCTTTCTCCGTGTCTTTTTGAATTTGTATATTTTGCACGCCCTGATTCGTTCATGGATAAAATTTCCGTTTATGCTGCACGTGTAAATATGGGTAAAAAGCTAGGTGCGAAGATTCGTCGGAAATGGGGTAACTTGAACATTGATGTAGTTATTCCAATCCCTGAGACATCGTGTGATGTTGCGTTGGAGATTGCTCAGGTTCTGGAGAAACCGTATCGACAAGGGTTTGTCAAAAACCGCTATGTTGGGCGCACGTTCATCATGCCTGGTCAGCAACTACGCCGCAAATCCGTACGTCGTAAACTCAATGCGATTTGCTCTGAGTTTAAAGGGAAATCTGTGCTGTTGGTAGATGATTCCATTGTACGTGGAACAACGTCTGGACAAATCATTGAAATGGCAAGAGATGCTGGGGCAAATCAAGTGTATATGGCATCGGCTGCACCAGAAATTCGTTTCCCTAACGTCTATGGTATTGATATGCCATGTGCTAGTGAACTTATTGCGCATGGTCGAGATGTAAATGAGATAGGAAAACTTATTGGCGCAGACGGTCTAATTTTTCAAGATTTATCCGATTTGGAGGATGCGGTACGCGAAGGTAATCCAGATGTGAAGCTTTTCGAGAGTTCAGTGTTTAGTGGCTATTATGTTACTAAAGGTATCAACCAAGAGTATTTGGGATATCTGGAAAATATGAGAAATGATGACGTAAAGTCGATTAGTGATCAGCAAGAAAAAGATTTTTATCTTCGAGAATTATAATGGAAAATACTCGATTTCAGAGGTTATCAGTGCGTTCAGTTCGAGGCAAGTTCTTATAGAAATTAATCAGTCTATTTCACGGAGATTTGATGACGAAATATGTGTACCGATGCCCTCCCGTAGCATCGAGTTTACTGACGGCGCTCTCTGTGTTATCCTTTTTTGATGGGCTCATTACACCTACAAATAGATGCATGGATCATGGATAGAATGATAATTCTCTGAAATCTGCATCTTCAAGTTATTTGGGTATAAGGGCATGTTCCTTAGACCTACCAAGTTTTATGTGGTATGCATCGCGATGAATCTGACAAACATATTCTTGCATACTAATATTCAAGATCCAATGCATGGATTCTACGCTAAAATGCTCTCTGATTGCGGTACCTAATTGTGGTGTTAACGCTGTTGGGATGATGTAATAACGATAAATCTAACTTTGACTGCTTGCTTTTAACTGCGTGGCAGTTATCAACCATAACGATGCTTTCTAGCTTGCTTCAAGCCGAAGATTTCCGGCTAATTCTTTGACGCTGAGGAGATGGTAAGCCTTAGATTAAACACGTCCTCTTTGCCTCGCCATTTGGTACTTATCCTTAGTCGATAGGGGCGTGATGACAGGGAGTAAAGGCGTCATCTATCGCTTCCGATAAGTTACCTTAATTTTACTGATCATAAATAGTCAATGCACTTATTGAGGAGATCTTTGGCAAGCTTAATCTGATATGCCATAACTTCAATGATTATGATAGCACCTCGCAAATCTGGAATCTTTATAAGGGTAGGAATAGCGGTAATTTCATTGCTTTTGTTGTCAGTTCTCACCTGTTTCAATACCAACTGATTGGCACATGAATAGGTACTGACTATATGGATAATACTCTGTGAGTTTTTCTATCACAGGAATCACGTAAGGTTTTTGTCATATATTTAATAAGTTGATTATGATTTAAAGAGCCGTTGTTTCCCAATTATCTGAACTAATTGAAATTCCTACGATTAGATCATCATGGAGTTAAGCGGGAGGTGATGATGTGACAAGCCACGCAAAAGATCAGCAACTGGAAACAATATAATCAGGCATGAGTAAACCGAGGCTCAGTGATTTTTTGGAAACAGAGATTGAAACATCACTGATGGTAAAAGGTATTTTCAAGCTCCCACTTCGTGGGTTAAAAGGCTTTCTCCCTTCGGTTCTTACGTTGATGTCAGCTCCGCTGAAATGCCCTACATATACTTGCATTAGTAAACGTTCGAATACCGTAGGCGTTACGTACAGTTTTCCGAATCTAGGAACTATCGTCCACATTGTTATTGATGTCACAGGCCTCAAGGTATACGGTGAAAGTGAATGGAAAACGTGTAAACAGGGTAAGGAGAAATGGCGTATCTGGCGCAAACATCATCTTACCGTTGATGTTTCTATTCATGAGGTTATTGTTGCAGAAGTTAGCCTAGTTTCTATGGGTGACAATGAGGTTTTACCTACATGTCTTAACCCATTAAGACGAAGGATACAGCAAGTCAGTGTTGATGGAGCCTATGACACAAAAGCATGTTACCACGTACTCAAAAACCAAGGAATAACGCCCAGTATTCTACCTCGAAGCAAAGCGAGGTACGAGGAAGAAGGGCATCCTAGAAATAAATCTATAAAGGCATTGAAAGAGGATGAACAGACGGAGTAGAAAAAGGACAGGGGTTATCACAAACGCGCATCGCATTAGTAGAGATAGCAATTTTTCGCTATAAACGGTTGCTCAGCCCTAAACTCACTTTTCGTGATTACACAACTAAAGTTGGTAAAACTCTAGCAAATGTGAAAGCAATGGACAAAGTTAAAAGACTCGGTATGCCTGTTCACCAGTAGACAAATTAAGACTGTAAAGAAGATTGGGATCAGTGCGTTATCAGCCTAATTTAATCAACAACGCCATTACTTAAATGTTCTGTGCAATTGGAAGATACTACACTGGCTTGTCTCATAAAATGGACGTAGAATAGAGTTATTTATTCAATAAATTAAAGGGTTCGTCAGTATGACGGGCAGCCAGATATCTACTACTGCAGATATAATCTGTCTTAATAGGATTGATAATCCTGAAAAAATTTATTTTCTAGACGGAAACCAACTTATTGAATATACGACCTAGAATACAACCAAACTATGAAGCCTCTCATGATTTATCACACATCACTTCTCCTGTTGTTTAGTGCAAAGAGCGAATAAATATCTATGTTTCAACCAATCCTATTTTTATTGAATACCAAACGTCAGAATAAACGGATTATTAGCCTTATATATGATATATGTGCTATCGTATTTTCTCTATACTTAGCTATTGCGCTAAGAACTGATACTCTTGTTTTTCAAATAGGTAAATCAGATATTGCTTGTTTGGTGGTTACTACTTCAGTGACTATTTTTTGTTTTATCAGACTAGGTATGTATCGTGCAGTTTTAAGATATATGATATTACCAGCTATCGGACATATTTTCTTTGCAATAATTTTATCAGCGGTAACTATTGCATTAAGTGGATTCTTTTTTCAAACTTTCGTACCTAGAAGCGTACCTTTTATCTATGCTGGGTTGGCAATCCTAACCATAGGTGTCCCAAGAGTTTTAATAAAAACACTCTATTATCATTATTATAAACGGCAAAAACCCAATGTATTCATTTATGGTGCTGGTGCCACTGGTCGTGATTTGGCCTACGCCCTTATTCAGGGAGATGAATATCATCCAGTTGTATTTTTAGATGACGATAGCAAAAAAGTTGGTCAAATATTGACAGGTGTCCGGATTCATCATTCTTCAGAATTTGATAAACTTCGTACCTTGTATCAACCTATAAAGCTGCTTCTAGCAATTACTAATATTAATAAAGGCGAACGTTTAAGATTAGTTGAGCACTTATCGAGTTTACCTATTGAAGTACAATCTGTTCCGTCAGTCGAAGACATTGCAGCAGGAAAGGCATCAGCAACAGATCTTAGAGACCTAGATATTTCAGACTTGCTTGGTAGGGCTCCTATTGAACCAAATATAGAATTATTAACAAAGAATATTGATGGGAAAAGTGTATTAGTAACTGGTGCGGGTGGATCCATCGGATCTGAGCTGTGTCGACAAATTATAATACTTCATCCATGTACGTTAGTTCTTTTTGAACTAAATGAATTTAATCTATATACAATTCATCAAGAGCTAATTTCTATAAAAAACCATTTTAAAATAGATACTGATATTATTGCTATGCTTGGTTCTGTTGAAAAAGAGAAACTATTAACAAGATTAATGGAAACCAACAAAATTGAAACCGTTTACCATGCTGCTGCCTACAAACACGTTCCTATTGTAGAAAATAATATTATAGAGGGAATTCAGAATAATGTATTTGGCACACTAGCTTGTGCAAATGCAGCAATCACTTCAGGTGTGAGTAACTTTACACTCATTTCCACCGATAAAGCGGTGCGTCCGACGAATGTAATGGGTGCAAGTAAACGAATGGCAGAACTTGTTCTTCAAGCTCTTGCCGATAAAGAAACCGATACTACTTTAACTATGGTAAGGTTTGGTAATGTATTGGGCTCATCCGGTTCTGTTGTACCCCTGTTTAAGGAACAAATCAGAAAGGGTGGACCCGTCACTGTAACTCATCCAGATATTACGCGTTATTTTATGCTTATCTCTGAAGCTGCTCAACTCGTAATACAAGCAGGTGCTATGGGTAAGAACGGCCAAGTATTTGTTCTTGATATGGGAGAAGCAGTTAAAATTATTGATTTAGCAAAACGTATGATAAATCTAATGGGATTGATGTCGCATATTGAAGGCAGCAATGATGAAGGAGATATTGAAATTAAATTTACGGGGCTTAGATCAGGGGAAAAGTTATATGAGGAATTATTAATTGGGAACAATGTATTGGGTTCTTCCCATCCAAAGGTTATGACAGCATGTGAGGATAAGCTAAGCTGGGATGAGATGGAGAAAACTCTAACATTACTTAAGAAGTATTGTCGTGATTTTAATGAAGAAGAAATAAAAAATGTCTTGCTCAGTCTACCCATAGGTTACACTAACAATGCCTCACTTCAGTAATAAAATTATTTTAGGTTTCCATAAGATATAAAGAGGGGATTGTTTCCCAAATATCTGAACTAATCGCAATTCCTGCAATTAGATTATCATCGAGTTAAGAGAGAGGTGATGATGGGAAAAATCAAGCAAAAGATCAGCAACTGGAAATAATATAATAAAGCATTAGTAAACCGTGTCGCAGTAATTTTTTAGATAGACAACACTGCCATTAAGGCATGGCATTGTCTAAAGCATCCCGGTCGTGGGTTTATATTTTTGGATACCTCAATTGAAACAGCACTGAAGGTGAAAGGTATTTTTAAGCTCTCTACTTCATGGATTAGAAGGCTTTCTCAATTCGGTTCTTACGGTGATGAATGTCCCGATGAAATCCCCTATATACACTTGCATTAGTAAGTATTCGAAAACCGTAGAAGTTAAGTACCGTTTGCCAAGTCAAGGAGCTGTCATCCACGTTGTTATTGATGCCACAAGCCTAAAGGTATGCGGCGAAGGTGAATGGAAAATGCGAAATGATCAACAGTCTAAAAACGGTCAGCAGTCGCCTGATCAGAAAAGAATATTCTAATCACATGGTTAAGTATTATTGGAAACCTGCGCTGTGGTCTCGTGCGTATTGCTTAATCACAGACGGTGGCGCTCCCTTAGATATTTTAACAAATTATATTGCAAATCAAGATCGCCAGAAATAATCTAGCTCTGGTATCCATCCCCACATAAATCAAAGATTATAGATAGGGAATTCCGCAGGACTCGTTAAAAACGAGTTTATGATATTAAGCTTTCAATCTCCAGAAGACGCTATCAATTGTGATATTTTTGCTGCTATTGTCCAACAAACGGCTACAAAAATATTTCTTCCTAACCCTAATGCTGAGTTTGATGTTTACTAAAAGTGTAAGGTAACAAGAGGGGAGTTTCATAAGTTAAAAGCATTAGACAAAGCTTCTTGAACGTTCTTAGTTAAACAAATCTAATACTAATTGTTTTGCAAAGTTGGATTTATTCGGATTTGATGATCACCTCCCAATCATTTCAGGTACAGATAAACGATGAGATAAACATGGATCTAGAAATTGTTAATCGCAAAGATTTGCGTGTAGAATTAAACATGTAAGTTGTGTAGATTCCTCTAATGCTCGGTACATTACGAATCGGTGATGATAACTAGAGCACAAAAAATATAAATCAGTAACAGCAATAGAAAGTTTATTGCTCTTTTTTATAACCGACCTAGAAGCGCACCCGCAATATATCCGATGCCCAATCCGTAGGTATTTGGTAAGTCCCCGTTTGGGAAAAAATATAGTGTTTAAAACCGATTGTTGTTATAAAAGAAAGTCGATACTCATAGTTTGTGCAAAGACAATATAAGAACGTAATACGTTTCCCTCGCTCACTCCGGATAACCGATAACACTGACCCGCATAGACACTTAATTCGCATTGCTTCCCTCTATATATTGGGATAGCATATGCATGCGTTTTAACCGCCGTTAAGCATAATTTGGGGGTTAAGTAGTCTGGCAATTCAACAACTGATTCTTTAAGCGAAAAAGAATTACCTTTGGTAACATCCATTTTTTGGTTGCTCTTTATCATGTTGGAAAATTTTGCGGGGAAAACTTTTGTTTGGAATAGATTGAGTTGATTTTTGCCGAGAATTTTTTTGTAAAGTGCACTAGACATGTCCTTTTTCCTTTTGTTCCAGAAATGAGAGCATTTTCGGGATTTATTGCATCTTTCTGCAGTTTTTATAGAAGATTGCGGTCAGATCCGTTGGATCTTTGGATCTCGTTTAGCAATATCGCCGTAAACCCTCGCCCAATGCGGGCGGGGATATAAGCAATATCGCCGTAAACCCTCGCCCAATGCGGGCGGGGATATAAGGCGAACTCCCGTAGGGAGTTAAAATGCTCAATTCAGTGTGGATTGACTGTTCACGTAAGCTTTTAACGTCTCTATTGTTGCACCTCCGGCAGTGCAAGCAAAATAAG
>NZ_NBYY01000025.1 GCF_002464935.1 Candidatus Enterovibrio escicola | reverse complement strand
GCATTCGTCGTAGTTAAAGCCTTCGGTGTAAGTAATTTTGATACCATCTAAGGTTGAGGTTTTAGAAGCCAAACCAAAAACGTGAGGAATATCGTTCAGATCAAAAGATTCGTTTTCTTCGTTCCACTCTTCAACCTGACGATCAAGACGCTCTAAAACTTCGCAATCTTGTTCTCGCTGCCAGTCGTTGCGAGCTACCAGAGTTTCAAATTCAGCAATAGAGATAGTTTTCATGGTAAAATCCTTGTCTTCTCAGAGTCGCCGCTGAGTTCGGCTGTGGATGTCTACACGTTCTTAATACAAGTGTATTTGGTTTATGATGCCAATCATCAAATCCGATTTTAACCAATTAATACATCCTGTGGAAATCAATCACTAAATCCGCATACCCGTTTTTTGTTTGATACTGGAAGAAATTAGGTGTTTTTTCCATGCAGGAAGGAAAGTTTGGTAGGAATCGTCGATATCGACGAAAATGGCGTCTAAGTTATTCATGTCCAAGTCCTTGTGCATTCAATAGTTTATTTCAAACGATCAAATCGCTACTTTGGCATTTAGTGTGTTTTTTATGCGCATCTCAGGTTAAATCAAACATCCTCAAGTTACCTTGCCTTAAACTTTTCTGCGAAATTGGCTTCGGAATCATTCCCTGTGTGGTTGCTATATTAGCTGTGCAAATTGAAGTTTAATTTGACAAAAATCGACAATAAGACTTTAGTTAAAGGAAAATGTTACATTACATCATAACGAACATTGTCGCTGTCGTAATGTTGACTTTTTACAAATAAACAATGCCAATAACTCATCGACCTTATTTCTACCCTCACCATTTCGGCTGATAGTTCGTTTCACTTGTACTACATTGATATATGCCCCCGCGTACAGGTGTCGGATCAACGGTGTGTCATGATTGGAAATTAGCACGGGTATGTTGCGTTGCGTTACCGTTTTTGCTGCGATTTTTCCTAAAAGGGCTTGGTCGTACAGGCTAAAACCTTTCGCAGAATATGTGGTGAAGTTTGCAGTGCCAGATAAGGGAGCATACGGGGGATCACAGTAGATTACACTACCTAGGGAAGCATGAGTAAAGCTCTGTTGATAGCCTTCGCATATAAATGTAGCTTTTTTGGCTTTTTCGGAAAAAAATTCGATTTCAGCTTGCGGAAAATACGGCTTCTTGTAGGTACCAAACGGTACGTTGAAGCTCCCTTTTTTATTGTAGCGGCAAAGACCATTAAACCCATGGCGATTCATGTAGAGAAAGTATAATGCACGCAGATACGGATCTTTACTGGCATTAAATTCTTCACGAATCGCCAAGTATGCAACTTTTTGATTGTACTTAGGTTGGAATAGTTTGCGAGCATCATCGATATAACGTTCCGGTGACTGTTTCACTAAATTGTAGAGATTAGTTAGATCCGGATTAATGTCCGACAAACGATATTGCTCGTAGTCTGTGTTTAGAAAAACAGAACCTGCTCCAACAAACGGTTCAATCAATTTTTTACCTTCAGGTAGGTGATGGCGGATATCTTCAACTAGAGAGTACTTACCTCCAGCCCACTTCAGAAAGGCACGATGCTTTTTCATTAATGTATATCCAATACCACGACTGCTCGAAAGGGTAAGAATTGTATCTCATTTTTGATTATCAATCAGAGTAAGTTCACACTCTGAGCAAAGTCAGTACTAGATTACTTGATCAGATTAATTTCTCGGTGAATTTGAGAGAAGGATTTAATCCACGGGTTAAGGCGTTGTACGTTTTCGGACAATTGCATTTCTGCTTGGCGTGCCTCATTCACAGAACTATAATCCCCAATCAGCACTATAAACCAAATTTCGCCATTTCGAACAGTTTCATATATCATGGCTCTATCTTTAATTTCATATTGCTGTAAGAAATTATGCACAGTTGCTTTAGACTGAATCGCCGCTAATTGTATCGCATAACGTGAATCTGGTATCATAAGTAATATCGTGTGCGATAACACCAACTCTTTCGTTGATCTGTTTTCAGTTAGTGATGGGGTATTTGATGTATCAGACTGAAACACATTGGGTTTTATGCGTTTATCTGAAACACCATGTGTTACGTGTACTTCCTCTTGTGGCGTGAACTGTGCGGTAATCGGTAGATTTACCGCACTAGTATCATAACCAACTACTGATTGCTTATCAATGATGGCATTGACAATATGATCTGGCACAATAATACGCCTATATTCATCCCGTCGACCTACTGTCATGCCTTCTACTGTTGGTTTGTCTGGCAGCGAAACGGTGTCATTCATTACCTTTGGTATTAGATTCCTGTCTACATCTCGCACATTAGCTTCATCAACAGATAAATTCCTCATTTCGGTGTCCTCTTCCACAGGGATCTCGGAAAATTCTTTCACGATATTAGGGGTAATGTTGGTTATCGTGTTCTGTTCAGATTTTAACGCTGGATTAAGCATCCACCAAGCAATACTTATTCCCAGCACAAGCAATAGCAGAGCTAGCAATATTATAGCAAATAGCGAGTAGTGTTTTTTCTCTTTCATTTTCGGTGTTTCCTGCAGTTCTAGCCTTTTTAAGGCTCCAGGCAATGGAGGCAATAAGGCGGCTCTTTGTTTTAACCCCTGTTGCTGCTCCATATCAAGCTCACGGTTTACCATCATTTTGTCAATAAACATCTCCCTCTCACTATCGGTCAGCGGACTAATTTCAAGTTCAATAGGTTTCCCGACATCACCGTAGGGAATCTTGTATAAATATTTATTTGATTGGCTAAGTAAGCTAAACAGTAATACATTTATTTGCCAATTATTGTGTTGCTGGGCTTCTGTCACCAATACTAAAAGCTCTGCAATAACAGACGCACTTAAGATTTGTGCGTCGTCGATGACGATTAATGCATGAACATCTCGCCCATCAAGCATGTACTCAAGACTGTGTAATATAGAGTGTTGTTCATTGAACACTCCATCACATACAATCTGACGCAGGATAATAGCTCGGTGCTGCCCGTCTTGTTGATGGGGATTACAAATAAGGAGAGATTGGCTAGGTTCGTTTGCCCAATTCGAGAGATAGCGTTGGCTCAGACATGTTTTACCCGAACCTAGCTCGCCTGTGATTTCAATAAGGTTCGAACTAAATCGTGTAAGGAACTTAATTCTTGATAAGAGTTGGATTTGTGAATCAAAATCCAAGATGATCATATCATGGCAGTGTGTCATATATAAACCCACTTAACGTCGTAATGACTTCAGTAAGCGTTTGGGGTGTAATGTTAGCAACGACTTTTGCTGTCCCAATTGATGTAGGTAAGACAAATCGTAGTTGCCCGAAGAGTACTTTTTTATCGTGTTTCATGTGCTTGATGAAAGCATCATAGCCCATGTTTGCAGGTGGTCTCACTGGGAGATTTGCATTTGCAAGCAAAGAAGTAATACGACTGGTATCCTCTTTCGACAGTAATTCTTGAAGTTGTGCGGTATGTGCCGCCATTACAGTACCTGCAGCAACGGCTTCCCCATGCAACCAAGTGCCATAACCCATCTCGACCTCAATAGCATGCCCAAAGGTATGTCCAAGATTGAGGAGTGTACGAACACCATACTCTTTTTCATCTTTAGCAACCATATCCGCTTTAATTTGGCAGCAACGCTTAATTGCATACACCAATGCATCACCATCAAGGCAAGTTAACACCTCAAGGTTATCTTCCAGCCATACAAAAAATGGTCTATCGGCAATGATAGCGTATTTGATGATCTCTGCTATTCCTGCAGTAAATTCTCGCATGGGTAAGGTTGCCATAACACTGGTATCAATCAGCACCGCTTTAGGTTGGTGGAACGCACCTATCATGTTTTTACCTAGTGGATGATTAATGGCGGTTTTTCCTCCTACGGAGGAATCTACTTGTGACAACAGAGTGGTAGGAGCCTGAATAAAGTCAACACCACGTTGATAACAAGCCGCCACAAAGCCAACAACGTCACCGATAACACCACCACCTAATGCGATAATGAGCACATTTCTGGTGTAGTTTCCATTAAGCAAGAAGGTATTGATGATATTGAACGTTTCTAGTGTTTTATATTGTTCACCATCGGAGAAGAAAAATAAAGCTGGAATAGCACCAGCTTTATTCAGGGTATCCATAAGACGATCGCCATACAGAGGTGCAATGCTTTCATTAGTTACCACCACAACCTGACGGCCTTGTACATCAGTAAAAAAAGAAGGATCAGATAACAATCCTACTCCAATAAAGATCGGGTAGCTTCTTTCGCCTAAGTACACATCGACACGTTCCATGGAATACCTATTTATTACTTCATGAATTGATGCTTAGTGACTTTCCAGCAACTCGATGATCTGATTAGCCACTACTTTTGCGCTTTGATCATCTGTGTGTACTATATAGTCGGCAATCTCTTCGTATAAATGGTTGCGCTCATCTGCCAGCTCTTCGAGAACCCGTCGTGGTTTTTCTGTTTGAAGCAGAGGTCGCTTTTTATCACGCTGAGTACGTGCCAATTGTTTCTCAATAGTAGTTTCTAAATAAACCACGATACCACGTGCAGACAGGTGATTCCTGCTCTCTTTGCTCTTGATGGATCCACCACCAGTAGCTAGAACGATGCCTTGCTTTTGAGTTAAATCGTCGATAACGCACTTTTCGCGTTCACGAAATCCCTCTTCACCTTCAACATCAAAGACCCATGCGATATCAGCACCCGTTCGCTCTTCAATCACGGTATCTGAGTCAAAAAACTCCATATGCATTTGTTGTGCAAGGTATCGTCCGATTGTACTTTTGCCAGCCCCCATAGGACCTACAAGAAAAATATTTCGTTTTTCAGCCATTATTAAGCAATTTACGCGTGGTTAAATGAAAACAACTCCACCTGCAGATTCGTTAATCGAAAGCCCGCGGCGCCAAATCCCTCACGGAGATTTCGTGATCAGATCTGAAATTATCTCAGGTCACCTAGCCCTTTGGCAACTTAAAATACGAATTTGAATCAGTTTAAATTTTATGAAAGTGTATTTTCTTATGAAAAAATGGCTAAAATAGCCGTTTAGGCACATCTGAATTCAGATAATAACTTCGACACATATGGTTTAGCGTAAGAAGAGGAAGCCAACTACCAAAATGGGTACGCTCTTCTAGCCAAAAAAATAAGCAGTACTACGCTAGATTAGCTAGTAGTTAACCGAGAGAGAAAATACTGAATTGCAACTTTTTTAAATGAGGAATTTTAATTTCCTATGTCACAGAGAGTAATGAAGTTCCATTGTTCCTCTGTATTGTCATTCGTTCAAGTAAGTTGAATGGTTCGTCAGTATGACTTACAATCCAGCTTGTCTACTATTGTAGATATCATCTACCCTAAAAGAATTTGTTGTTAGGAAGCATTTTTTCTCAAGATATAAATCCACTTATTGAATACACAACCTCGATTTATCGAGAGCTGAAAAGCTACTATAATAACGGTGCTTAATTGCGCTAAAATTTATCGCGATCTATCAGATTATAACCTTACAGCTTGAATATACAAACACGGTTTGTCAGGCAGGGATAAGAGAGTAACTAGTTGAATCTACTATTAGAAATGTGGATACTTACGACTCCTGTCGAGTGTTCCACATCAACCTTACTGTGATTATAATGATCTTAAAAAACTTACACCTTTCTGTATAACCACATGCCTTCTTGATGTAGATAGTTCGTCTGGCATGAGTAGGTTACTGAAATGACAGACGCTGAATTCTATTTTGCCAGACTTTGTTGGTCAACTAATCAGGGGTTGAATTACCATATCAAATAGTTTGATAAGAAAATTTTTACCCAAATAAACTGACTTTAATGAGCTTAGTAATGAGGAAATTGCCAAGATAGAACATATCATCAACACACATGGTAGAGCGAGTCTTGGGTGTCGTTCTCCTAACGATGTTTTTTAGAGTATTTTATGGCAGCTTAAGATATAACACCTGTATATTTCACCTGATGGAGGGCACCTCTTGGAACTTTTAATGGAACAAACATGTTAAATGTAACTTGTTAAAGATCATCATCTATTAATTATTTTGATAAGTTCTCTCCGTAGATTTGTTATTTTTTGTTCAGTTCTCTTTATACTAGTAAACAGTGATCCATTATGAATGGCTTCGACAAAAACATAACGGGAAATATCTAGTGAAGTTCATTAAGCGACTGCTTGTTTTTACATTAATCTGCATATTTCTTGGGGTTAGTACAATCTTTGGGTTCTACCTCTACGTTAGGCCAGAGCTACCAAATGTGGCAACCTTGAAGGATGTTGAGCTACAAACCCCTATGCAAGTCTATAGTGTTGATGGGAAGCTTATTTCTCAGTTTGGAGAGAAACGGCGAATTCCTGTCACCTACCATGAAATTCCACAAGATCTAATCAATGCATTAATCTCTACCGAAGATAGCCGATTTTATGAGCATCTGGGTATTGATCCCATCGGTATAACTCGTGCAGCACTTGTAGTAGCTATGTCAGGTTTTACCAAGCAAGGTGCTAGTACTATCACCCAGCAACTTGCGCGTAACTTTTTTCTTTCTAACGAGAAGAAGATCATGCGTAAGATTAAAGAAATATTTATTGCTATTCACATTGAACAACTTCTTTCCAAACAGGAAATTCTGGCACTATACGTCAATAAGATTTTTTTGGGTTACCGTTCTTATGGTTTTGGTGCTGCAGCACGTGTTTACTTTGGGAAAGATCTTAAAGATCTCTCACTAAGTGAGATATCAACACTGGCTGGACTGCCAAAATCGCCCTCTACCATGAATCCGATTTATTCGGTTGAACGCGCTACAAACCGCAGAAATGTAGTTCTTAGCCGTATGTTTGGTGAAGGTTACATCACTCATTCAGAATACGAGCAGGCAAAGAGCGAACCAATAATTTCCAGTTATCATAGTGCCGAAATTGAATTGAATGCCCCTTACGTGGCCGAATTAGCACGTGCATGGATGGTGGAAAGATATGATGATAAAGTGTATGAATCAGGAATGAAAGTATATACCACCATTGATTCACACTTGCAATATTCAACACAACACGCAGCAATCTCTAACCTCTTGGCATATGACCAACGTCACGGTTATCGTGGTGCGGTAACAACACTATGGGGTGTAAATAGCCCAGCATGGAATACAATAAAAATACAACATTATCTCTCAAAACAACCGAGTTACGGGGAATTAAAACCGGCTGTTGTAATTAAAGTTAACAAAAAGAGTGCAATGCTAACACTGAAACAAGATGAAAGAGCTACCCTGCCATGGGAGGGCATAAAATGGGCACGGCGCTATATTAGCGATATCCGTCAAGGCAGCGCACCAAAACAAGCCGGTGAAGTATTAAGTATTGGGGATCAAATTTGGGTACAAAACATCGGGGGTGTTTTGTATCTAAGCCAAGTGCCAAACGCTAATACTGCCATGGTGGTGCTGTCACCAGAAAATGGTGCCGTGAAAGCACTGGTGGGAGGATTCAACTTTATTCACAGTAAATTTAATCGTGTTACTCAGTCTGTACGTCAGGTTGGATCTGGTATTAAACCGTTTATCTATTCGGCTGCACTCGAACAAGGCATGACATTAGCGACTTTAATTAACGATGCTCCAATTAACCACTGGGATGAAAATCAAGGCATCGCATGGCGGCCAAAGAACTCCCCGCCCACTTATGGTGGGCCTACCACCATTCTTCGAGGATTGGCCCAATCTAAAAATGTCATGGCCATACGGACGCTTCGCCATGTGGGTTTAAATGAAACCGTAGACTATCTAACACGTTTTGGCTTTAAACGCGATGATCTTCCTCGCACAGAGGCATTAGCCTTGGGTGCGGGCAGTTTTACTCCGATGGAAATCGCACAAGGATTCAGTGTGTTCACTAATGGTGGTTACTACCTCATGCCTTTTTATATCCACAAGGTAGAAGACCCATTTAAGAGGTTGATTTACACGGCTCATCCTCAGCTAATTTGCAATGGTTATTGCAAGGATCTAACCAATAAGCATGATGCTTTCAATCTGAAAGAAGAAGCAAATATTCTTACACAACCCTCAAGCATGGAAAATACCGTAACGTATGCACCACAAGTGATCACCGAACAGAATGCGTTCCTCATTCGGGAAGCTTTGGAGGCTAACATCTGGGGGGGTGGTAACTGGCGTGACGGTACTGGATGGAATGGTACAGGTTGGCGTGCTAAAAAACCGCTGAATCGTCATGATATTGGTGGTAAAACAGGAACCACGAATGATTTGAAGGACGCCTGGTATACGGGATTTTCACCGGGTTTAGTTGCCACGGTCTGGGTCGGTTTCGATGATCATTCTCGTACTTTGGGTAGAACATCCCGTAATGCTAACTTCGGAAATAATCAGGTTTCTGGCGTAGAATCAGGGGCAAAAACATCACAACCCGCTTGGATAAATCTTATGGTGGATACAATATCCAACGTCCCTGAACAAGATAAAGTAATTCCTTCTGATATCATAAAAGTACGTATCGACCGAGATACAGGTTTACTCACTCGTAGAACCGACAGCAACTCAATGTTCCAATATTTCCAAAAAGGAACAGAACCGACAAAGTATATCCCAACTGGATCCGTCAACGGGAATATATACGAAAGTGAAGGAGAAGAGTTGTTCTGACAATTCTCTCTAGAATACCCTGGACTGCGCATAAGAAATTAATTAAATGACAAAATTGGGATCTGATCGTTTGAAATAAACTATTGACTGCACAAGGACTTGGACATGAATAACTTAGACGCCATTTTCGTCAGTATCGACGACTTCTACCAAACTTTCCTTCCTGCATGGAAAAAATACCTAATTTCTTCTAGTATCAAACAAAAAACAAGCTTTCTCTCCTCTCAATTAGCGAAGTGATGACGATAGTGATAGCTTTCCATCAATCTGGGTAGTGAGATTTCAAAATTTATTACATCCACTTTATTTGTCGCTACCTCACCAATGAATTTCCTGAATTAATTAGTTACACGAGGATGCTCAAGCTCATGCAAGGTGTCCTAGTTCCGCTTTGCTCTTACCTCACTCACCTCACGGTGAGTCCGACAGGGATTGCCTTTGTTGATTCATCCAAGCTACAGGTTTGTCACAACCGCATTCTCAGACATCAGGTTTTTAAAGGTACCTCGAAGCGAGGAAAAGAAACGAGGGGGTGGTTCTACGGAGATAAAGGTTATATCTCTGGTCCATTGGAGTGGAAACTTGTAGACAAGGGAGTGACACTGATAACGGGTATAAAAATGAAACCTAAAGTGATGAAACTTTAGAACCGCCTGATACTCCGGAAACAATTTAGTATTGAAACCGTTTTTAACCAACTAAAACATATCCTAAATCAAGCATTTTAGGCACCGTAGTTGTATCGGATTTATGGGTAACTTGCTGATGGGGCTGATCGCGTATTCATTTCAACCAAAAAAGCCGAGCATAAAGATGACTCAGTTTGATAAGCAAGCGCTTATGCAGGTCTGAGGTTAATCAAGTACTAATAAACCGTGGCTCCATAACTTTTTGGATAGATGTCACTGCTCTTAAGGCATGGCATTGTCTAAAGCATTACTGTCATCGTAGCTGTGGGTTTATATTGTCAGATACCGAGATTAAAACGGCACTTATGGTGAAAGGTATTTTTAAACTCCCACTTCGTGGATTAGAAAGCTTTCTCAATTTGGTTTTCACGTTGATGAATGTTCCGCTGAAATCTCCTACATACACCTGCATTAGTAAGCGTTTGAAGCCCGTAAAAGTTAAGTACCATTTACCGAATCGAGGGGCTGTCGCCCACATCGTTATTGATGCCATAGGCCTAAAAGTATACGACGAAGGTGACTGAAAAACACGTAAACATGGTAAGGAATAGAGGCATATCTGGCGCAAACTTTATCTTGTCGTTGATGTGTTTACTTATGAGGTTATTGTTGCAAAAGTTAGCCTATTTTCTGTGGGTGATTAATGAGATTTTACCTATATTGCTTAAATCATTATGACGAAAGATACAGCAAGTCAGTGCGGATGGAGTCTATGACATAAAAGCATGTCACCACGTACTGAAGAACAAAGGAATAACGCCCAGTATTCCACTTCGAAGCAACGCGGGGTATTGGGAAGAAGGATATCCTAAAAAGGAAGCTGTAAAGGCTTTAATAGAGGACAAACCACGGAATAAGAAAAGGATAGGGATTATCACAAACGCTCATCAGCAGAGACAGACATGCTACGCTAGTAAACAGTTGCTCAGTCCTAAACTTACTCTTCGTACTTACGAAGTTCAAGTTAGTGAAGTTCTGGTAAATGTGAAAGCGATGAACAAAGTTATAAGACTCGGTACGCTTGTTTGCCATCAGATAAATTAAGACTGTAAATAGAATTGGGATCAGTGCATTATTAATGCTTATATTGACCAATAACGCCTATTTTAAAGCATAATAACTTATTTCGTATATGCAATAAGTTGCAATAAGTATGGAGTGTAGCTCATTACCAAAATTGGAACTGGTAAGGTAATCGTTCTGTAATTTTCCTTGTTGTGCTTCTCGGGTGGGATTAAAAGATCCAGAAAGTGCTAGCAATGTCAGAATTAAGTAAATTTAGCCGACAATTTATCGGATCACGCTTGCGTTCCTAATTTTGTATCCCTATAACGTCGTGTATATTAAATCCTTTTGATCTTTCGCGTTGTTGTAGCGTAAGTGAATACTAAGATGAAGTGTGGTGTAGACCAACGGAGTAACTAATGAAGTTAGTTTTTAAAGTGTCACTACTTGCAGTGACTGTTGCGCTGGCTCTGGGTTGTCAGCAGGAAGAGGCTCAAGAAACAAAGACCGAAAATATGGAAGCATCAGTAGTTGAAGAAACCATTACATTTGCGACCGAAGCCGACAAAGCAGCGTATGCTGTTGGCAGATCAATGGGACGGTATCTGAAAATCAACTTGGAAAAACAAGAACAAACGGGTTTCGCGTTAAACTCAGATTTTGTACTACAAGGAGTGCAAGATTTCTTTGCGAATACATCAAAACTCAGTGAAGAAGAAGCACAAGCATCGATACAAGCGTTAGATCAACGTGTAATAGCCATGGCGCAGAAAAAAGCACAGGAGAATAGCGTTGTTACTGTTAAAGCTGGTGAAGACTTCCGCGTAGAATTTGCGAAAAGGGAGGGTGTGACGATTACCGATTCTGGTTTAATGTATCAAGTCGAAATGTTAGGTGAAGGGAGCAAACCGTCCGCTGAAGACATGGTGGTAGTTCACTATAAAGGTACGCTGATAAATGGGACGCAGTTTGATAGTTCATACGACCGTGGACAACCTATGAGTTTTGAACTCAATCGCGTGATTAAGGGGTGGACTGAAGGTATACAACTGATGCCTGTGGGTTCTAAATTTAAATTTGTGATTCCGCCTGAGTTAGCTTATGGTTCGGAAAAGACACCAGTAATTCCAGTGAATTCAACACTGCTATTCGATATTGAATTGCTAGAAATCAAAGTTAAACCAGAAAAAGACGAACAGACACATGGTTAACAACCGGCAAGATTGTATATATTTGAAATATTGAAGGATCATGATCCGCATCATTTTTTATTTTTATGCATCAAGGCTGTTAAACTTATCGCTAAATTTTAAAGATTATGACTCTTATTTATGCTTCACATATAGATATAGTGAGTACTAAAGTAAAGAAAATGGGGCTGGGATGGATAGCTTGTCGGAGCTATCTGGTCAGTACCGTTGAGTTTTGCTATCCCTATGGAGGAATTCGAATAGTTCGGACATCAAAATTGCTAACGGTGAAAATACCAAGCTTAATGTTTTTTCGTTCATCACCGATTTCTCGATACAGATCTCGTTTGGTATTGAAGTCAGAGAGTGTGATTTGTTATACGATTATGTCACCCTCGCTAAAAAATATGCCTTAATCATGTCCATCGCGAGGGTAGTTGGTGATGTCGTAGTAATGTCGGTGTGGCTGATTCATTGTTGATTAAAATCAGCCGCCACGTACTGTTTTTTCTACCACTGTTATCTTTCATGTAAACTGGTGAAGAACAATAGTCGGTGTTAACAGCAAATTCTGCCAGTTATGTTGATGCGTTAATTGACCAGATAATTGAGTGTACCAGTGAAAGAATTAACGCAGAGAGGTTAATATCGAATGATAGGAGGAATTGTGGGAAAATAACTCTCAACTATGTCCTTGTTGTGAGCGCACCCGCTTATGGTCGCCAAGCGTCATTAACTGCGTATCGCTTTGCACAAGCACTGATAAAAAAAGGACACACGTTAATGAGCGTGTTTTTTTACCAGGATGGAGTGTCTAATGCTTCATCACTGACAGTTCCAGCTAATGATGAATTTGATCTTATTGCCGCGTGGCAGAAACTTGCTAGTTCACATGGTGTGCGATTAGAGACCTGCATTTCCGCTGCGTTACGTCGAGGCCAAATTGGTGAGGAAGAAGCGAAACAGTATCAACGAATTGCATCAAATATGGCGGTGGGGTTTTCTCAGGCGGGATTAGGTGTATTATCAGTATCAATGTTAACCGCTGATCGTGTTGTTCAGTTTTAGGTGATCGATGAATAAACTGGGATTTGTGTTTTCTACTGGGCCTCACGGAACAGCGAGCGGACGAGAAGGGCTTGACGCGGTTCTTGCGATGTCAAATTTCAGCGAGGACATTGCAGTATTTTTCATAGGTGATGGCGTAATGCAACTCATCTCTGGTCAGCAACCTTATGCTGTGCTTTGCCGAGATTATATTTCTACTTTCAAAATATTAACACTTTGTGATGTAGACAATATTTACGTATGTGAGCTGTCATTGGCAGAACGAGGGTTAAGTAACTTGTTATTGATTGTAGATGCCGATATCATCCCACCCGATGATATCTCATCAAGGTTGGTTGAGTGTCGGAAAGTGCTCCAATTCTAGGGAAGGTCAATGTTACATACGATATATACCTCTCCTTATACGACAACCTCACTCTCTCAGTGCTTTCGTTATGCACAAAAGACAAGTGAGATTTTGTTGGTAGAAGACGCCGTTATTGCAGCAGTCGAATCAGGGTATTGGTGTTCGTATCTTATCACATCTGGATATAGAGTTTATGTTTTAATTGAGGATGTAAAGGCCAGAGGGTTAAACAATGAAATCGCTAGTGAATTCGCATTAATTGATATTAATGGCTTTATTGATCTAACAGAACGGCATGTTACGCAAATGAAATGGTGAGGCTATCAGCACTCATTTAGCGTCAAGACTGAGGAAGTCAGTCTTTAATAAAGTGTACTGAGTAACGATCGGTGTATAGATCTTGACACATATATAGACGACGCATAAGATTCTGAGTTCCTACCTTTTGTGGGCAGAGATACTCCATACTTAGACGTAAACAATATCAGGAACTATTTAATGGTAACTATTAATCAGTTGGTACATAAACCTCGCGACAAGCAAGTTGTAAAAAGCAACGTGCCTGCACTGGAGGCGTGTCCGCAAAAACGTGGAGTTTGCACTCGTGTGTATACCACTACTCCAAAAAAACCCAACTCCGCACTCCGTAAAGTTTGTCGTGTCCGCCTGACCAATGGTTTTGAAGTCACTTCATACATTGGTGGTGAAGGTCACAATCTGCAGGAGCACAGTGTTGTTCTTATACGAGGTGGTCGTGTTAAAGACCTTCCTGGTGTACGTTATCATACTGTTCGTGGTGCACTTGACTGTGCAGGGGTAAACAATCGTAAACAAGGTCGCTCTAAATACGGTGTAAAACGCCATAAGTCTTAATGGAATCCGTTAAGTAAGGCCAAACACTAACTAATTTTTAATTTCAGAAAACTGAAAAGTTTTGGATAAAATCCTGAAGTAAATAACGGAGAACACATATGCCACGTCGTCGCGTAATTGGGCAACGTAAAATCCTGCCAGATCCTAAATTTGGATCAGAGTTACTAGCAAAATTTGTAAACATTGTAATGGTTGACGGTAAAAAATCGACCGCTGAAAGAATTGTTTATGGTGCATTAGACATCATGGCTGAGCGTTCTAGTAAAGATCACTTGGCTTTGTTTGAACTAGCGCTGGATAATGTTCGCCCCTCGGTAGAAGTTAAATCTCGCCGTGTAGGTGGTTCAACCTACCAAGTACCAGTAGAAGTACGTCCGGTTCGCCGTAATGCCCTTGCTATGCGCTGGCTAGTTGAAGCTGCGCGCAAGCGCGGTGAAAAATCGATGGCTCAGCGTATGGCTCATGAGATGTTAGATGCGTCTGAAAACAAAGGGACTGCAGTTAAGAAACGCGAAGACGTTCACCGTATGGCAGACGCGAACAAAGCGTTCGCGCATTACCGATGGTAATGTCTTTTTAAGCGCGGTTTGTGCCACACCTAAACAACACTCTAAACTTGATCTTAGTAAGAGGATACTACTGTGGCTCGTAAAACCCCTATTGAGTGCTACCGTAATATCGGTATTTGTGCGCATGTAGACGCAGGTAAAACTACAATTACAGAACGTATCCTATTTTATACAGGTCTTTCCCATAAAATTGGTGAAGTGCACGATGGTGCTGCAACCATGGACTGGATGGAGCAGGAACAGGAGCGTGGTATCACTATTACCTCCGCTGCAACGACGACATTTTGGTGTGGTATGGATTCTCAATTTCCTGATCATCGAATCAATATAATTGATACCCCAGGACATGTTGATTTTACCATTGAAGTAGAGCGTTCTCTGCGTGTGTTGGATGGTGCGGTAGTGGTATTCTGTGCTGCTTCAGGTGTAGAACCTCAGTCTGAAACTGTATGGCGTCAGGCTGTCAAATATCAAGTTCCACGTATTGTTTTTGTTAACAAAATGGATCGTACTGGTGCAAATTTTCTGTGTGTAGTCAATCAGATTAAAGAACGACTTTCAGCAACACTTGTACCCATTCATTTAAATATTGGTGTAGAAGAAGAGTTTTTAGGTGTAATTGACCTTATCAAGATGAAGGCGATTAACTGGAATGAAGCTGATCAGGGGATGACCTTCACGTATGAAGATATCCCAGCAGATATGCAAGAGCTCGCAGAAAAGTGGCGGTTAAATCTGGTAGAAGCGGCTGCTGAATCGAGCGAAGAGCTCATGAATAAGTACCTCGAAGATGAAAAATTAACAGAAGCCGAAATTAAACAGGCTTTACGTGAACGTACGTTGAACAATGAAATTGTACTGGCAACTTGTGGTTCTGCATTCAAGAACAAAGGTGTACAGGCGGTGCTAGATGCTATTGTAGAGTTCCTTCCTTCACCCGTAGACATTAAAGCAATCAAAGGTGAAGATGCAGATGGTAATAATATAGAGCGTCATTCTGATGACAACGAACCCTTTTCAGCTCTGGCATTTAAAATAGCAACAGATCCATATGTAGGTACTTTAACCTTCCTACGGGTTTACTCAGGTATGGTTAACTCTGGAGACACCGTTTATAATTCGGTGAAGAAAAAACGCGAACGGTTTGGTCGTATCGTACAGATGCATTCGAATAAGCGTGAAGAAATTAAAGAAATTCGTGCAGGTGACATTGCGGCGGCCATAGGTCTGAAAGATGTGACAACAGGTGACACTTTATGTGCACAAGAAGATATAGTGATTCTTGAACGTATCGAGTTCCCAGAACCCGTTATTCAGATCGCTGTTGAACCCCGTTCACAAATAGATCAAGACAAAATGGACATTGCGCTAAGTAAATTGGCAGCAGAAGATCCTTCATTTCGTGTTGTAACAGACAAGGAATCAGGTCAAACCTTGCTCTCTGGCATGGGTGAATTACATCTAGATATCATTGTGGATCGTATGCGCCGCGAGTTTGGTGTTGAATGTAACGTAGGTAAGCCACAGGTGGCGTACCGAGAAACCATCCGTGGTAAGAGCGAAGTCGAAAGTAAGTTCATCAGGCAGTACGGTGGCCGAGGGCAGTACGGTCATGTTTGGCTGAAACTGGAACCATCTGAACAAGGAGAAGGCTATGTATTTGTTGATGAGATTGTTGGTGGCTCGGTGCCTGTTGAATATATAGGTGCTATTAGTGAGGGTATTGAAGAGCAATTGAGTAGTGGTGTACTCGCGGGCTACCCTGTGCTTGATGTTAAAGCAACGTTATTTGATGGATCCTACCATGATAGTGACTCAAATGAAATGGCGTTTAAGATCGCTGCATCGATGGCTTTTAAGAAAGGTATACTTGATGCACAACCTGTTATTCTTGAGCCCATGATGAAAGTGGAGATAACCACTCCAGAAAACTGGATGGGTGACGTAGTTGGTGACCTGAATCGTCGTCGTGGTATGATTTCTGGTATGGATGAAGGTTCTTCAGGTCTGAGGACCATTCACGCACAGGTACCGCTAGCTCAAATGTTCGGATACGCAACTGACTTGCGTTCCGCTACTCAGGGTCGCGCATCTTACTCTATGGAATTCAGCTCTTATGCTGAAGTCCCGAAAAATGTCGCTGATTCAATCATTGCTGAGCGTTGTTGATAGGTGATTCTGATGTGGGTATTCTTGCCTCGCATCGATAAAAACTTCTGATCGCACTCACGACGGTGTGTGCGGCTCATCACTAGGAAGGAATACGATCGTGTCTAAAGAAAAATTTGAACGTTTAAAACCGCACGTTAACGTTGGTACTATCGGCCACGTTGACCATGGTAAAACTACTCTAACTGCTGCTATCTGTACTGTACTGTCTAAAGTATATGGAGGTGCAGCACGTGACTTTGCATCAATCGATAATGCACCTGAAGAACGTGCTCGTGGAATCACTATCTCTACTTCACACGTAGAGTATGATACTCCTGCCCGCCACTACGCACATGTAGACTGCCCCGGACACGCTGATTATATTAAAAACATGATCACAGGTGCTGCACAAATGGATGGTGGTATCTTAGTTGTTGCAGCAACTGATGGACCAATGCCACAAACGCGTGAACACATCCTGCTGGGTCGCCAAGTTGGTATTCCATACATCCTTGTTTTTATGAACAAGTGTGATATGGTTGATGATGAGGAGTTGCTGGAACTAGTTGAAATGGAAGTTCGTGAACTTCTTTCTGAGTACGATTTTCCAGGTGACGATTGTCCAGTGATTCAAGGTTCTGCGTTGGGAGCATTAAACGGAGAAGAAATGTGGGAAGCGAAGATCCTTGAGTTAGCTGATGCATTGGATACTTATATCCCAGAGCCAGAGCGTGCTATTGATAAACCCTTTATCCTTCCTATCGAAGATGTATTCTCAATTCAAGGCCGTGGTACAGTTGTTACTGGCCGTGTTGAGCAAGGTATTATTCGTGTGGGTGAAGAAGTTTCAGTTATTGGTATTAAAAACACCATTACTACTACATGCACGGGTGTTGAAATGTTCCGTAAACTTCTTGACGAAGGTCGAGCTGGTGAGAACGTTGGTGTTCTACTTCGGGGTACTAAGCGTGATGAAGTTGAACGTGGACAAGTGCTAGCTAAGCCAGGTTCAATCACTCCACATACTACTTTCACGTCAGAAATTTACGTTCTGTCAAAAGAGGAGGGCGGTCGTCATACTCCGTTCTTCAAGGGATACCGTCCACAGTTTTACTTCCGTACAACTGATGTAACCGGTACTATAGAACTGCCAGAAGGTGTTGAAATGGTTATGCCTGGTGATAATATTTCAATGACTGTGACTTTGATTGCGCCAATCGCGATGGATGAAGGTTTGCGTTTCGCAATCCGCGAAGGTGGTCGAACCGTTGGTGCAGGTGTGGTTGCTAAGATCTTAGCTTGATTTTTAAGCATTTATATTGCTATATTAGGTAAAAGGACGCTTCGGCATCCTTTTTATTGGCTGCACTTTAAAATAAGTAAATATCGGTTTTATCTTGATTAACCTCACATTCCTACTGGCTTGGATTCAAGTCTAAAATGCGGTATTTTCAATCAACAGCTAATCAATATCTTTAACAATAACGGTAAAATGCTCAAACACTAAATATTTATTAGTCCGATAATTGATCTTTACTTGAGCAAAGGAGATATTCTCATCCGTGACGCTCTCCGTTAGGTGAAATTGCACAATCTAGCGGGGAGCCAGCCAAATTGAAGTACACTCTCTGCATTCTCTTTTGATATGGAGATGTATATGGCTCATAAACAATTAAATGACAAAAATCGGTTTTATATTGAACAACGATTGGCTGAGAGTGATTTCTTTAGCTAGGTATTTAGAACACTTGGCTGTACTCATTTCACTATCAACCTGTAAATAAAATGCTATATCCCAGACAATTCTCACGGAGGGTACTGTCATTATCTTGCATCAAGACGGGCAAAATAAGTCCGCGTTAACGACACGAAAATAAGGGAATTGCCTAGATAGAATATATACTTAAGACCCGTGCTAGAGTTAGTCTCACCTCTCAGTTAGCGAAGAGGTGACGATAGTGATAGCTTTCTATCAATCTGGGTATCGAGACTTCAAAACCTATCACATCCACTTTGTTTGTCGCTACTTCACCAACGAATTTCTTAAATTAGTTAGCTACAAGAGGATGCTTAAGATCATGCGAGGTGTTTTGGTTCCGCTTTGCTCTTACCTTACTCACCGCCAGGTGATTGCCTTCGTTGATTCGTTCAAGCTATAGGTTTATTACAACCTCCGCATTCTCAGACATCAGGTTTTTAAAGGTACCTCGAGCGAAGAAGAAGAAAAGGAACGATGGGGTGGTGCTGTGGTTTTAAATTACACCTTATAATCAATGATTAAGGTGGCATTATCTCAGTTAAAGTGACGACGATTAACGTGGATGATAGAAAGCCTGTATCAGAAATAGTTAACGAGCTTTGGGGGTGTTTATACGGAGAGAAAGGCTATATCTCTGGTCCATTGAAGTGGGAACTTGCAGACAAGGGAGTGATACTAACAACGGGTGTAAAAAAATTAAACCCAAAGTGATGAAACTTTGGGATAGTCGGATGATCCGGAAACGATTTATTATTAAAATCGTTTTTTACCAACTAAAAAACATATCGCAAATCGAGTATTCTCGGCACCGTAGTTGTATCAGCTTTATGGTCAATTTACTGGTTGGGCTTATCGTATATTCATTTTAACAAAAGAAGCCAAGCATCAAGATGACTCGGTTTGATAAGCAAGCGCTTATGCAGATCTTAGGTTAGCCTAAAAACCACGTATAACGGATGAATATTTCACAGAACCATTTACTGATAAGAAGTAGTATAACGGTATTCTTATCTTAATAGACCTTGTTTAGTTGAGTAAATATTGCTTAATTAATGGTCGGGTATTGCCAGATACGTGATATGCCTATTTTAGCTGTGAACGGGTAAGTAACTCAAAAATTAACTTCTCTACACTGCACTCAAATTTCAGTCTGAGGGTCAACTTATTCTCTAAATGTTTAACGTCTTTATCAAGGATATAGTCAACGTTAGCATTAACTTCTCTTGCCATAGTCAGGTAACTCCGAAATTTGGCCATTGCCACTTTCTTGTCTTTTTCAATGATGTTCACTTCAATAGTATCATTGCCTTCACGGATGAGATAACCCATTTGTGTGGTTACATCACATCCGTCATCGATTTGATTTGTTTTCTGGTTCATTATTAACTCTCTCGCTGATGAGTATTCGCCTAATTATTCAAATTTATTACCTTGGAGATTGAGTGATATGCTGGAGAATACTCCTAATCTACCACATGAACTGTCTATGCACATGCTCTCTCGTTTATTGATCATATATCTACAAACTCAATGGTTTTAGGCAATCTAAGGTTGAGATTGCCTGTTAACTTTCTCGTAATATTATTACATTTATTTTTGTTAATAGTAGGTTCATTTATTAAGCTCAGCTTAGGATTAAGTTTATTTTGCCAAATCGAGGAGCTGTCGCCCACGTCGTTATTGATGCCACAGCCTTAAAAGTATACGACAAAGGTGAATGGAAACCGTGTAAATACGGTAAGGAGAAGTGGCGTATCTGGCGAAAACTGCATCTTGCTGTTGATGTGTTTCCTCATGAGGTTATTTTTGCAGAAAGTAGCCTAGTTTCTGTGGGTGATAATGAGGTTTTACCTATATTCTTTAATCCATTACGACGAAAGATATAGCAAGTCAGTGCTGATATTACCTATGATACAATAGTATGTCACAACGTACTGAAAAACAAAGGAATAACGCCCAGTATTCTACCTCGAAGCAATGCGGGATCCTGGGAGGAAGAAAATCCTATAAATGAAGTTGTAAAAGCTTTAAAAGAGGATAAACTGGTGGAGTAAAAAAGGACAGGGGTTATAACAAACGCTCATTAGTAGAGAGAGCGAATGTTTCGCTATAAATAGTTGCTCAGCCCTAAACTTACTCTTCGTAATTACAATGCTCAAGTTAGTGAAGCACTGGTAAATGTGAAAGCGATTAACAAAGTTATAAAACGCGGTATGCCTGTTTACCAACAGACAAATTAAAACTGTAAAAAAGATTGGGATCAGTGTGTTATAAGCCTAATTTAACCTGCACTGTGCATAAGAAATGAATTAAATGCTAAAGTTGCAATTTGATCGTTTAAGAAAAACCATCGACTGCATAAGAACTTGAGTATGAATAACTTAGACGCTGTTTTCATCGATGTCGACGACTTCTGCCATATTTCCCTCCCTGCGTGGGAAAAACACCTCATTTCTTCCGGTGTCAAAGAAACAAACCTTCTCACCTCTCAATTTGTGAAGTAATGATGATAGTGATAGCTTTCTATCAATCTGGATATCGAGACCTTAAAACTTATTACATCCACTTTATTTACCGTTACTTCACCAACAAAATCTCTAAATTAGTCAGTATACACACGAATGCTCAGGCTCATGCAAGGTGTTCTGGTTCCGTTTTGCTCTTACCTCACACTCCGTCAGGCAAGGCCGACAGGGATTGCTTTCGTTGATTCGTCCAAGCTACAGGTTTGTCATAACCTACGCATTCTCAGACATCAGTTTTCTAAAGGTACCTCGAAGCGAGGAAAAGGGATGATAGGGTGGTTCTACGGCTTAAAATTACACCTCATTATCAATGATAAAGGTGGTATTATCTGAGTCAAAGTGACGATGGCTAACGTGGGGATGATAAAAAGCCTGTATTGGAAAGGACTGACGAGCTTTGGGGTGTTTATACGGAGAGAAAGGCTATATCAATGGTCCATTGGAGCGAGAACTTGCAGACAAGGGAGTGATACTGATAACGGGTATGAAAAAACATAAAACTAAAAGTAATGAAACTTTGGGATAGCCTGATGTTCCGGAAACGATTTATTATTAAAACCGTTTTTGACCAATTAAAAAACATATCGCAAATCGAGTATTCTCGGCACCGTAGTTATATCAGCTTTATGGGCAATGTGCTGGCTGGGCTTATCGTGTATTCATTTCAACATAAAGAAGCCGAGCATCAAGATGACTAGGTTTGATAAGAAAGCGCTTATGCAGACCTGAGGTTGATTTAATCAACAACTCCTGCGGAGAGTGTACTCTAGTCTGGTTGGTCCTCCGCTAGGTTGTGTATTTCACCTAATGGAGGGCATCAAGGATGAAAATATAATCTTTGCTCAAGTAAGGATTGATTATCGGCCTGAGAAATATTTAGGGTTTAAGCATTCTACTGTTATTTAATACCTATTGGGATTATTTCCTGCATACACCTTGTAAAGGTAATAATGATCTGTATAATGTCGGCCTTGCCTAGGATAAATAGCTTTTGTAAGTGTGGTTGTTAATCAATAAGCATGGACGAAGGTCAGTTGTTTTAGGTGAATCTGATTAATATGTAATGCATACTTAGCTTATGTTTGCAGACCTGTTTAGGTGGCTAACAATGTGTCGGAATTAGACACTACGGTTTTACATAGATTGACCGGCACTCCTTCTCTTAGAGAAGGAAAAGTGGCGTTTTTTTCGTGTAATTTTTTATTTGGAGCTCTGTCTAATGCAGAACCAGCGTATCCGCATTCGCCTGAAGGCTTTCGATCATCGTTTGATCGATCAGTCTACGGCAGAAATCGTTGAAACCGCAAAGCGCACAGGCGCGCAGGTTCGTGGTCCAATTCCACTGCCAACCCGTAAAGAGCGCTTCACCGTTCTTATCTCGCCGCACGTCAACAAAGATGCCCGTGATCAGTATGAGATTCGTACTCACAAGCGTCTAATCGACATCGTTGAACCAACAGATAAAACTGTTGATGCTCTGATGCGTCTTGACCTTGCTGCGGGTGTTGATGTTCAAATCAGCCTAGGCTAAGAGGGTATTGGAAATGATTGGTCTAGTCGGTCGAAAAGTAGGCATGACTCGCATCTTCACTGAAGATGGTGTTTCTATCCCAGTAACCGTTATTGAAGTAGAAACTAACCGTGTAACCCAAGTACGTACCCTTGAAGTAGATGGTTACTGTGCCATCCAAGTAACGGCAGGTACGAAGAAAGCAAGCAGAATAACTAAGCCAGAAGCCGGTCATTTTGCGAAAGCAGGTGTCGAAGCAGGTGGTGGTTTGTGGGAATTCCGTCTAGATAATAGTGAAGAGTTCGAGGTTGGTGCCGAGATGAACGTAGAACTATTTGAAGAATTTAAAAAAGTTGATGTTACTGGTACATCTAAAGGAAAAGGTTTCCAAGGAGCTGTTAAGCGTTGGAATTTTCGCACTCAAGATGCGACTCATGGTAACTCCTTATCTCACCGTGCTCCCGGTTCAATTGGTCAATGTCAAACACCAGGTCGTGTATTCAAAGGTAAAAAAATGGCTGGTCATATGGGTGTTAAACGTGTAACTACGCAAAATCTAGAGATCATACGTGTTGATGCTGATCGCAAACTGTTACTGATTAAGGGTGCAGTACCTGGTGCAACAGGTGGAACAGTGATCGTTAAACCAGCTATAAAAGCGTAATGTCGAGGATATGGTAATGGAATTGGTAGTAAAAGGTACTGATGCACTGACTGTTTCCGAGACTACCTTTGGGCGTGTATTCAATGAAGCTCTGGTTCATCAGGTAATCGTTGCATATGCAGCTGGTGCTCGTCAAGGGACTCGTGCTCAGAAAAGCCGTTCAGATGTACGCGGTGGAGGTGCTAAACCATGGCGTCAAAAGGGTACTGGTCGTGCTCGTGCAGGTACTATCCGGAGCCCAATTTGGCGCTCTGGTGGTGTAACTTTCGCCGCTCGCCCTCAAAACCACAACCAAAAAGTTAACAAGAAAATGTACCGAGGTGCTCTTAGGAGCATTCTGTCCGAATTGGTTCGACAAGGGCGGTTAATCGTTGTTGATAACTTCTCAGTAAACGTTCCAAAGACCAAAGAGTTAATCGTCAAGCTGAAGGAATTGGAACTTACTGAAGCCCTGATAGTAACTGCAGAAGTTAGTGAGAACTTGTTCCTCGCCGCACGTAACCTGTATAAGGTTGAAGTACGTGATGTAACAGGCATTGATCCAGTTAGTCTGATCTCTTTTGACAAAGTCATTATGACTGTAGGTGCAGTCATAAAAGTTGAGGAGATGTTAGGATGATCACCGAAGAGCGTATTCTACAAGTTCTGCGTGCTCCACATATCTCTGAAAAAGCAACTATGGTTACTGAAAAATACAATGCCATTGTTTTTAAGGTAGCGATGACTGCAACTAAAAAAGAGATTAAAATGGCAGTTGAAACACTATTTGAAGTTGAAGTTAAGTCTGTAAATACCCTTATCTCTAAGGGTAAAATTAAACGTTCAGGTAGCCAACAAAGGCGTGGCCAAGGCCGTGGTCAAGGCCGTCGTAACGACAGCAAAAAAGCGTACGTTTTCCTGAAAGGAGGTCAAGGCATCGACTTCGCTGGTGGTACTGAGTAAGACGGAGGAGCATTGAGAAATGGCTATTGTAAAATGTAAGCCGACTTCACCAGGTCGTCGCCACTGTGTTAAGATTGTTGATGCTGACCTGTACAAAGGAAAGCCATATTCCCCACTTTTGGATAATAACCAGAAAAGTGGTGGTCGTAATAACAACGGTCGTATCACAGTACGTCATATTGGTGGTGGTCATAAGCGACACTACCGAATAATTGATTTTAAACGCACAAAAGACGGTATCCCAGCTAAAGTTGAGCGTTTAGAGTACGATCCAAATCGTAGCGCTAACATTGCATTGGTGCTATATGCAGACGGTGAGCGTCGTTATATCATTGCACCTAAAGGTATAAAAATTGGAGACGAGATCCAATCTGGCATTGATACTGTAATCAAACTTGGGAACACCTTGCCAATGCGCAACATCCCAGTAGGTTCAATAGTTCACTGTGTTGAACTAAAACCTAGTAAAGGTGCACAATTGGCGCGTTCAGCTGGCGCATACGCGCAAATCGTTGCTCGTGATGGAGCATATGTGACTATTCGTTTGCGTTCTGGCGAAATGCGTAAGGTTCTTTCTGAGGGTCGTGCCACCCTCGGTGAGGTAGGTAACTCGGAACATATGTTATGTGAACTTGGTAAAGCGGGTGCAGCTCGTCGTAGGGGTGTTCGTCCTACTGTACGGGGTGTCGCAATGAACCCAGTAGACCACCCACACGGTGGTGGGGAGGGTCGCACTTCGGGAGGGCGTCATCCTGTTTCACCTTGGGGTATACCTACTAAAGGCTTTAAGACTCGGAAGAATAAACGTACTGACAAATATATCGTACGTCGTCGTAACAAATAATTATTAAAGAGGATACGCCATGCCACGTTCTCTCAAGAAAGGTCCTTTTATTGACCTGCACTTGCTGAAGAAGGTAGAGAAAGCGTTGGGAAGTGGAGACAAAAAGCCTGTTAAGACTTGGTCCCGTCGTTCAATGATCATCCCTCAGATGATCAGTTTGACCATCGCTGTCCATAATGGTCGTCAGCACGTACCTATTTTCATCACTGATGAAATGATCGGTCACAAGCTGGGCGAATTTGCACCAACACGCACTTATCGTGGTCATGCTGCAGATAAGAAAGCTAAAAAGCGTTAAGGGGTTAAGAAATGGAAGCTATTGCTAAACATCGCTTTGCTCGTATCTCGCCTCAGAAAACCCGTCTGGTTGTAGACCAAGTGCGCGGTAAACACGTTGCACATGCTCTTGAACTCCTGAATTTTAGCAATAAAAAAGCTGCTGAATTGATTAAAAAGGTCTTAGAATCTGCTATTGCAAACGCTGAGCACAACGAGGGTCTTGACATCGACAATCTTAACGTCGCTAAAATCTTTGTTGACGAAGGCCCTGTAATGAAGCGTATTATGCCTCGTGCAAAAGGGCGTGCCGATCGCATCTTGAAGCGTTCTAGCCACATCACTGTTGTTGTAGCAGACTGCTAAGAGACTAGGAGATAAAGCAATGGGTCAAAAAGTACATCCTAATGGTATTCGTCTTGGCATCAGTAAGACTTGGAACTCCACTTGGTTTGCTAACAGCCAAGATTTCGCCGCTAACCTAGATGGCGACTTCAAGGTCCGTCAGTTCTTGATTAACGAACTGAAAAAAGCGTCTGTTTCGCGTATTGTCATCGAACGCCCTGCCAAGAGCATCCGTGTGACCATTCACACGGCTCGTCCAGGTGTTGTTATCGGTAAAAAAGGCGAAGACGTAGAAAAATTGCGCGCTCGAGTAGCTCAACTTACGGGTGTACCCGCGCAAATCAACATTGCAGAAGTTCGTAAGCCAGAATTAGATGCTCAACTGGTGGGTGATAGCATTGCTTCTCAACTAGAGCGTCGTGTGATGTTTCGTCGTGCTATGAAGCGTGCAGTACAGAACGCTATGCGTCTAGGTGCCAAGGGTATCCGAGTAGAAGTAAGTGGCCGTCTTGGTGGTGCTGAAATAGCTCGTACTGAGTGGTACCGTGAAGGCCGTGTGCCACTACACACCCTTCGTGCTGACATTGACTACGCAACTTCTTCGGCTCACACCACTTACGGTGTAGTTGGTGTTAAAGTTTGGATCTTCAAAGGTGAAGTTCTAGGCGGGATACCACTTGCGGAGCCACCGGCTGACAAGCCTAAGAAGCAGCGTAAAGGCCGTAAGTAGGGAGTGTATCGATGCTTCAACCAAAACGTACTAAGTTCCGTAAGACTTTTACTGGTCGTAACCGAGGTCTTGCCTCAGGTACTGACGTAAGCTTCGGCATCTACGGTCTTAAGGCTGTCGGTCGTGGACGTCTAACTGCACGTCAGATAGAAGCGGCACGTCGTGCTATGACTCGTCACATTAAACGTCAGGGTCAGATCTGGATCCGTATATTTCCAGATAAACCTATTACGACAAAACCTCTGGAAGTTCGTCAAGGCAAAGGTAAAGGCTCTGTAAGCTACTGGGTTGCACAAATTCAACCTGGTAAACTACTGTACGAAATGGATGGTGTTTCAGAAAGCCTTGCTCGAGAGGCATTCGAGCTGGCTTCTCGTAAACTACCGATTAAAACCACTTTCGTAACCAAGGTAGTAATGTGATGAAAGCACATGAACTTCGTGAAAAGAGCATTGAACAGTTGAATGAAGAACTCTTAGGTCTTCTGCGGGAACAATTTACCCTACGTATGCAGGCGGCTACAGGTCAGCTGAAGCAAACTCACACAATCAAGGCTGTTCGACGCGATATTGCACGTATTAAAACCGTTCTTAACCAGAAGGGCAACGAATAATGAACGACAAAATCCGTACGCAAGAAGGCTGTGTAGTAAGCGATAAAGGGGATAAGTCTATGGTTGTTTCCATCGAACGTTTAGTTAAACACCCGATCTATAGTAAGTTTATTAAGCGGACGACGAAGTTGCACGTTCATGACAAAAATAACGAATGTGTCCAAGGTGATATCGTTGAAGTTCGTGAATGCCGTCCTCTGTCTAAGACTAAGTCTTGGACTCTGGTACGAGTAGTTGAGAAAGCGCGTCTCTAAACCAACCTTCCCACTGATAAATAGGAACGGCTCCCGTTGTGAGCCGTTTATTTTTATCTATCCATATTAAGATTTTAATGTTAATATTCTGCGCCGTTGTAATGAGGAAGTCTGACCTAAGATGGGTCTATATGTAAAAATAACGGAGTATTAACCATGATCCAAATGCAAAGTATGCTGGATGCAGCCGATAACTCAGGTGCTCGCAGTGTAATGTGTGTTAAGGTGTTAGGTGGTTCACACCGTAGGTATGCCCATATTGGTGATATCATCAAAATTGCCGTCAAGGATGCAATTCCACGAGGTAAAGTTAAAAAAGGTGATGTTCTGAAGGCAGTTGTAGTTCGCACCCGTAAAGGCGTTCGCCGTCCAGACGGTTCTGTCATTCGCTTTGACGGTAACGCTTGTGTATTGCTGAACGATACTACGGAGCAACCGATCGGCACGCGTATCTTTGGTCCTGTAACACGCGAACTTCGTGGCGACAAGTTCATGAAAATTGTTTCTTTGGCGCCTGAAGTTCTGTAGGGAGCGGTTAAAAATGGCAGCTAAAATCTGTCGTGATGACGAGGTCATCGTTCTTGTTGGTAAAGACAAAGGCAAGAAAGGCAAAGTATTGAAGGTTTTGACTCGTGGTAAAATTATAGTTAACGGTATCAACCTAGCTAAGAAACACCGAAAACCCGTGCCGACTACGGGTATTCAAGGAGGCATCTTGGAAAAAGAAATGGCAATGGATGTTTCTAACGTGGCTATCTATAACGGAGCAACGGGTAAAGCAGAACGTGTGGGCTTTCGAATAGAAGATGGTAAAAAAGTACGCTTCTTCAAGTCGAATGGCGAAACTATTAAATAATGTTGGAGTAGTACGATGGCGAAACTGCATGATTACTACAAAGAGACTGTTGTAAAAGAGTTAACTGAAAAGTTCGAATACAAGAGTATCATGCAAGTCCCAAGGGTAGAAAAAATCACCCTGAACATGGGTGTTGGTGGAGCAATCAACGATAAGAAAGTGCT
Source organism: Candidatus Enterovibrio escicola (assembly GCF_002464935.1). GTDB lineage: Bacteria > Pseudomonadota > Gammaproteobacteria > Enterobacterales > Vibrionaceae > Enterovibrio > Enterovibrio escicola. The sequence goes on along the minus strand of NZ_NBYY01000025.1, from coordinate 33,623 downwards.
TGATAATGCAGCCTCAGATATGAGTACTATTACTGCTCAGAAACCGTTGATCACTAAAGCACGTAAATCTATTGCTGGCTTCAAGATCCGTGAGGACTATCCGATTGGCTGTAAAGTAACCCTGCGGGGCGAACGTATGTGGGATTTCTTAGAGCGTCTAATTTCAATTGCTCTTCCACGTGTGCGTGATTTTCGTGGTTTGAATACGAAATCATTCGATGGTCGAGGTAACTATAGCATGGGCGTTCGTGAGCAAATTATTTTCCCAGAAATCGAATACGATAAAGTCGATCGTATCCGAGGTCTTGATGTTTCTATAACGACTTCCGCGGTGACTGATGAGGAAGGTCAAGCTCTACTGACTGCTTTTAACTTCCCATTCCGTAAGTAAGGTGAAGGGTTACTGTAATGGCTAAGCAATCAATGAAAGTGCGTGAAGCAAAACGTGCCAAACTGGTAGTCAAGTTCGCTGAAAAGCGTGCCTCACTTAAAGCTACTATCAAAAATATTAACGTGTCTGAAGAAGAGCGATGGGATGCAGTCCTGAAGCTTCAGTCTCTACCACGTGATTCTGCTAAGTCTCGACAGCGTAATCGCTGTAACCAGACTGGTCGTCCACATGGCTACCTACGTAAATTCGGCCTAAGTCGGATCAAGGTTCGTGAAGCTTGTATGAAAGGCGAAATTCCAGGTCTGTGTAAGGCAAGCTGGTAATTGAATCACGGGAGTAAACACTTATGAGCATGCAAGACCCGATTTCGGACATGCTGACCCGCATTCGTAACGGTCAAACAGCAAATAAAGTTGCTGTTAAAATGCCCTCGTCAAAACAGAAAGTAGCAATTGCTAAGCTACTAAAAGCCGAGGGTTATGTAATTGATTTCTCAGTTAGAGGTGATATCAAAATAGAGTTGGTTATAACTTTGAAATATTTTGAAGATAAAGCAGTTATTGAGCAAATACAACGTGTCAGCCGTCCGAGTCTGCGTATCTACAAGAAAAAGGATGCACTGCCTTCTGTGATGGGTGGGCTTGGTATTGCTGTAGTCTCAACTTCTAAAGGTTTGATGACCGATCGCTCAGCCCGCAAAGCAGGCTTGGGTGGTGAGATTGTCTGCTACGTAGCCTAACTTAAGGAGTAAAAAATGTCTCGTGTTGCAAAAGCTCCAGTAGTAATTCCTGTTGGCGTAGAGGTGAGGCTGAATGGTCAGGAAATCACTATCAAAGGGATCAAGGGTGAATTGAACCTCGTTATTAATAGTGCGGTAGAACTGAGCCAAGAAGACAACGTTGTCAAATTTTTTCCTCGTGCAGGTATCTTCAAAGCTAACGCCCAAGCTGGTACGGCAAGAGCTTTGGTAAACAACATGGTTGTTGGCGTTACTAAAGGCTTTACTAAGAAGCTGACTCTGAAAGGTGTTGGTTACCGTGCAAATGTGCAAGGTAACCATGTGAATCTTACACTGGGCTTCTCGCATCCAGTAGAACATGCTTTACCTGCAGGCATCAATGCAGAATGTCCTAACCCAACCGAAATCACTATCATTGGTATTGATAAGCAAGTTGTGGGTCAAGTAGCCGCGGATATACGTGGTTACCGTCGTCCTGAACCTTACAAAGGTAAAGGTGTCCGTTACGCCGACGAAATCGTGCGTATGAAAGAAGCTAAGAAGAAGTAAGGTAACACTATGGATAAGAAAATATCTCGTATCCGTCGTGCGACCCGAGCACGTCGTAAGATTGCTGAACTGGGTGCGATTCGCCTTGTAGTACACCGAACTCCACGTCATGTATATGCACAGGTTATTGCATCAAACGGTGCTGAGGTTATCGCAGCTGCGTCTACCGTAGAAAAATCGATTCGTGAGCAACTGAAATGGACTGGTAACAAAGACGCGGCAATTGTTGTAGGTAAGGCTATTGCCGAGCGTGCACTGGAAAAAGGTATCGTAACTGTTGCTTTTGACCGCTCCGGTTTTCAATATCACGGCCGTGTGGCTGCACTGGCAAATGCTGCCCGTGAAGCTGGTCTGAAATTCTAAGGTAGGCAGTGAAGATGGCTAATGAAAAACAACAAAGTGATTTGCAAGAAAAGCTAATTGCTGTTAACCGTGTTTCTAAGACGGTGAAAGGCGGTCGTATCTTTAGCTTTACGGCTCTTACTGTAGTTGGAGATGGCAACGGTCGCGTAGGTTTCGGTTATGGTAAAGCCCGTGAAGTCCCTGCCGCTATCCAAAAATCAATGGAAAAAGCACGCCGTAACATGGTTCGCGTTGCGCTGAGCGAAGGCACTTTGTATCACGCGGTTAAAGGTCGACATACAGGTTCTAAGGTGTATATGCAACCTGCATCTGAAGGTACAGGTATCATTGCTGGAGGTGCTATGCGTGCTGTTCTAGAAGTTATCGGTGTTCGTAACGTTCTAGCAAAGACGTACGGTTCTACTAACCCGATTAATGTTGTTCGTGCAACGATAGATGGCCTAGCAGGTATAAAGCCTCCAGAAAGGGTAGCAGCTAAACGTAACATGCTTGTAAAAGATATTCTGGGGTAATCTAACATGGTTAAAACTCTTAAAGTAACTCAGACTCGTAGTTCAATCGGACGTTTGCCGAAACACAAAGCTACACTGCGTGGTTTAGGTCTGCGGCGTATCAACCATACTGTTGAACTTGAAGATACCGCGTGTATACGTGGTATGATCAATAAAGTTTACTACATGGTTAAAGTGGAGGAGTAATCATCATGTATTTGAATACGTTATCCCCCGCTGCTGGTTCTAAGCCTTCTAAGAAACGTTTAGGTCGTGGTGTAGGTTCAGGTTTGGGTAAAACTTGTGGCCGTGGACACAAAGGTCAAAAATCACGCTCAGGGGGTTCTGTGCGTCTAGGTTTTGAAGGAGGTCAAATGCCTTTGAAACAACGTCTACCTAAATTCGGGTTTGCTTCACGCAAGAGCCTGACTTCTGCAGAAGTTCGCTTGGGTGAGTTAGCTAAAGTGGAAGGTGATGTAGTGAGCCTAGATACGTTGAAAGTGGCTAATATTATCACAAAAGACATCCGTACAGTGAAAATTGTATTGTCCGGTGAAGTTACACGTTCAGTTTCAGTGATTGCTAAAGGTTTACGAGTTACTAAAGGTGCTAGAACCGCAATTGAAGCTGCGGGTGGTAAAGTCGTGGAATAATTAGTTCGAAGATGAGGAACAGATGGCAAAACAACCAGGACAAAATTTTAGCAGTGCAAAAAGTGGGCTATCGGAACTCAAAACCCGTCTACTCTTTGTTATCGTCGCGTTATTAGTATTTCGTGCTGGTTCTTTTGTGCCAATTCCAGGTATTGACGCTGTTGTACTAGCCGATTTGTTTGAACAGCAAAAAGGCACTATCATTGAATTGTTTAACATGTTCTCTGGTGGTGCTCTTGAGAGAGCGTCTATCTTAGCGTTGGGTATCATGCCGTATATTTCGGCGTCGATTGTTGTTCAGTTACTAACGGTTGTCCATCCACCCTTAGCTGAATTGAAGAAAGAAGGGGAATCTGGTCGTCGTAAAATTAATCAGTACACTAGGTGCGGTACGCTTGTATTAGCAACCTTACAAGGTATAGGAATTGCGACGGGGTTACCTAGTATGATTCCAGGTTTGGTTGTTAATCCAAGTATTGGCTTCTATTCTACTGCTGTGGTGAGTTTGGTCACTGGTACCATGTTTTTAATGTGGTTAGGTGAACAGATTACTGAGCGTGGTATTGGTAATGGTATTTCCTTGATTATTTTTACGGGTATTGTTGCGGGATTACCTCCTGCTATTGGTCAAACAGTGGAGCAAGTACGCCAAGGAGAATTGCATGTCCTTCTACTTCTGTTGATCATAGCAATCGCATTCTCTGTCGTTGCGTTTGTAGTGTTTATGGAGCGTGGTCAGCGGCGTATCATAGTTAACTATGCTAAACGTCAACAAGGCCGCCGTGTCTTCGCTGCTCAAAGTACTCATTTACCATTGAAGATTAATATGGCAGGTGTAATTCCGGCGATCTTTGCATCAAGTATTATTTTATTTCCAGGTACTTTAGCGCAATGGTTTGCTCAAGGTGAGCAGTTTAATTGGTTAGCAGATGTGTCTTTGGCACTTAGCCCTGGTCAGCCACTGTATGTAATCATTTATGCAGTAGCGATTATCTTCTTCTGTTTCTTCTATACTGCGTTGGTGTTTAACCCGCGGGAGACTGCTGACAATCTGAAGAAGTCTGGTGCATTCGTACCTGGTATTCGTCCTGGGGAGCAGACTGCAAGGTACATTGATAAAGTGATGACTCGATTGACATTAGCAGGGGCCCTTTATATCACATTTATTTGTTTAATCCCTGAATTCATGATGATTACATGGAATGTTCGCTTCTATTTTGGCGGAACTTCGTTACTGATCGTAGTTGTTGTCATCATGGACTTTATGGCTCAAGTACAAACACATTTGATGTCTCAACAATATGAGTCTGTGTTAAAAAAAGCTAATCTGAAAGGCTACAGCCGATAAAAGATTATTATTCTACGGAGTTTAGTAATGAAAGTACGTGCTTCTGTTAAGAGAATGTGCCGTAATTGTAAAGTGATCAAGCGTAACGGTGTCGTTCGTGTTATTTGCAGTGAACCAAAGCATAAACAGCGCCAAGGCTAATAGCAGAATTTTTTTCTTGCAAAATTTAAGCAGGCTGGCTACATTACCCGCCTTACTTTTGGCTGTGCAGCAAAAGAAGTGGTTTTCCGCTGCGTATCCTCGACGGGCTCTGCAGCGGTTCTTCTTAAAAAAGTACTAGGAGTGAATAGTGGCTCGTATAGCAGGCATTAACATTCCTGATCGAAAGCATGCTGTAATTGCATTGGCTGCGATTTACGGTATAGGTAAAACCCGCTCAAAAGCTATCTTAGCTGAGACTGGTATTGCTGAAAGCATTAAGATCAGTGAACTAACTGAAGAGCAGATCGATTTATTACGCGATGGAGTTGCTCGATACACCATAGAGGGTGATCTACGTCGTGAAGTTTCAATGAACATCAAGCGTCTGATGGATCTTGGTTGTTATCGTGGTTTACGTCATCGTCGTGGTCTGCCATTACGTGGACAACGTACGAAAACCAACGCTCGTACTCGCAAGGGTCCACGTAGAGCGGTCAAGAAATAATCGGGGTAGACTAAAAATGACTAAACAACCAAATCCAAATCGCGCCCGTAAACGACGCGTACGCAAGCAAGTTGCAGATGGCGTAGCGTACATCCATGCATCTTTTAACAACACAATCGTAACCATTACTGACCGTCAAGGTAACGCTCTTGCTTGGGCAACCGCAGGTGGTTCTGGTTTCCGTGGTTCTCGTAAATCAACCCCGTTCGCTGCACAGGTTGCTGCTGAGCGTTGTGGTGAAATGGCTAAAGAATATGGCCTGAAGAATCTGGAAGTTATGGTTAAGGGCCCTGGTCCAGGCCGTGAATCTACTATTCGTGCTCTGAACGCGGCAGGTTACCGTATTACTAATATTGTAGATGCAACACCGATCCCACATAACGGTTGTCGTCCACCTAAAAAACGTCGCGTATAGTGCTGTTTTTTAGAACTCTGGAGAAAGATCATGGCAAGATATTTAGGTCCTAAGCTTAAACTTAGCCGTCGTGAAGGTAGTGATTTATTCCTAAAGTCAGGCGTACGATCGATTGATACCAAGTGTAAAATTGATAACATCCCAGGCGTACACGGAGCGCGTCGTGGTCGTTTGTCAGAATATGGCGTTCAGCTTCGTGAAAAGCAAAAAGTACGTCGTACTTATGGGGTCTTGGAAAAACAATTCCGTAACTATTATAATGAAGCAGCTCGTCTGAAAGGTAACACAGGTGAAAATCTACTACAACTTCTGGAAGGTCGTCTGGATAATGTAGTTTATCGCATGGGTTTTGGTTCAACTCGTTCTGAAGCACGGCAGTTGGTAAGCCACAAAGCTATTTTGGTTAACCGCAGGCTGGTGAATGTGCCTTCTTTTAAGGTCACTGCTAATGACGTTGTTAGCATTCGTGAGAAAGCTAAAAACCAACTACGTATTAAAGCAGCTTTTGGAATTGCTGCTCAGCGAGAGCAACCAACTTGGATAGAAGTAGACAGTAACGAAATGGAAGGCACTTTTAAGCGTAAACCAGAGCGTTCAGATTTATCTGCTGACATCAACGAACACCTGATCGTCGAGCTTTACTCTAAGTAAGGTTAAACTAAAGAGAGGACACAATGCAGGGTTCTGTAACAGAATTTCTTAAGCCGCGTTTAGTTGATATCGAACAAGTTAGCTCCACGCACGCAAAAGTAACTCTTGAGCCGCTTGAGCGTGGCTTTGGTCACACCCTAGGTAATGCTCTACGCCGTATATTGCTATCATCTATGCCTGGTTATGCAGTAACAGAAGTTGAGATCGATGGAGTGTTGCACGAGTACAGCACTAAAGAGGGTGTGCAGGAAGATATCTTGGAAATCCTGCTTAATCTTAAAGGCCTTGCTATTAAGGTCGAGTGTAAGGATGAGGTTATTCTTTCTCTCAATAAATCTGGTGCAGGCCCTGTTGTTGCAGGCGACATCACCCACGATAGTAGTGTTGAAATTGCGAATCCAGAACACATAATCTGCCACTTGACTGACTCAAATGCTGAAATCAGCATGCGTATCAAGGTAGAGCTTGGACGTGGCTATATACCGGCATCTGCTCGTATTCATACTGAGGAAGACGAACGTCCAATTGGCCGTTTGCTTGTTGATGCTACGTTCAGTCCAGTAGATCGTATTGCCTATAATGTTGAAGCAGCGCGTGTTGAGCAGCGGACTGATCTTGATAAATTGATTATTGATATGGAAACTAATGGTACGTTAGATCCTGAGGAAGCTATCCGTCGTGCAGCAACCATTTTAGCTGAGCAACTGGATGCATTCGTAGATCTACGTGATGTGCGAGTTCCTGAAGAGAAAGAAGAAAAGCCAGAATTTGATCCGATCCTACTTCGTCCTGTAGATGATCTTGAACTAACTGTTCGCTCTGCTAACTGTTTGAAAGCGGAGGCAATCCACTATATCGGTGATCTAGTACAACGCACTGAGGTTGAGCTGCTAAAAACACCTAACCTTGGGAAAAAGTCTTTGACTGAAATTAAAGACGTACTGGCTTCACGCGGTCTTTCTCTTGGCATGCGCCTAGAAAATTGGCCGCCAACATCAATCGCTGAAGATTAACCAGATTTTGATTAATTAGTTAGAAGGATTAGGTCATGCGACATCGTAAAAGTGGTCGTCAACTCAATCGTAACTGCAGTCATCGTAAAGCGATGTTCAGCAATATGGCCAGCTCGCTGGTAACTCACGAAGTTATCAAAACTACTTTGCCTAAAGCAAAAGAGCTGCGTCGCGTAATTGAACCATTGATTACCCTAGCAAAGAACGACAGTGTTGCAAACCGTCGTCTTGCATATGCACGTACTCGTAACTACGAAGTAGTAGCGAAGCTATTTAATGAATTGGGTCCACATTTTGTCTCCCGTGCTGGAGGTTACACTCGCATTCTTAAATGTGGTGTACGTACTGGTGATAAAGCCTCTATGGCTTATATCGAGTTTGTAGACCGTCAGGAGCCAAATGTTGGGGGGAGTCACTGAATAAGCAAGTGAATCTTCTGGTAAAAAGCCAAGTTCTTCTTGGCTTTTTATATGTGCCATGAGAATATAAGAGTGCGAATGATTCTGTGTAATTGTCATCTGATATACCTATACCTATGCTTACTCCTTTTATCAGAAGAGTTTGCCAGAGGTGGATTGATTAACCTCAGATCTGCATAAACGCGTGCTTATCAAGCTAAGCCATCCTGATATTTGGCTTCTGTGATTGAAATGAATACGCGATGAGCCCTGCCAGCAAGTTGACCATAACGCTGATATAACTATGGTGCCGAGAATGCTCGATTTTGTATATGTTTGTTAGTTGGTCAAAAACGGTTTCAATAATAAATCGTTTCCGGAGCATCAAGCGATCTCATAGTTTTTCACTTTAGGTTTCATATTCTTTTTCATACCCGTTATCAGTGTCACTCCCTTGTCTGTAAGTTCCCACTCCAATGAACCATTGATATAACCTTTGTCTCCGAATAAACACCCCAAATCTTGTCAGTTATTTTCGAAATAGGTTTTTTATCATCCACGTTAGCCGTCGTCACTTTGACTAAGGTAATGCTACCTTGATCATTGATAATAAGGTGTAATTTGAAATTGTAGAACCACCTCGTCGTTCCTTTTCCTCGCTTCGAGGTACCTTTAAAAACCTAATATCTGAGAATACGTAAGTTGTAATAAACCTGTAGCTTAGATGAATCAACGAAGATAATCCCTGTCGGTGAGTGAGGTAAGAGTAAAGTGGAACCAGAATACCTTGTATGAGTTTGAGCATTCGCATGTAGCTGACTAATTCAGAAAATTCGTTGGTGAGGTAGTGGCAAATAAAGTGGATGTAATAGGTTTTTAAATCTCTATATCCAGATTGATAGAAGGTTATCACTATCGTCATCATTTAGCTAACTGAGAGAGGAGAAGGTTTATTGCTTTGTTTGATACTGGAAGAAATTAGGTGTCCCTCCCATGGAGGGAGGAAAGTCTGGCAGAAGTCGTCGATATGGCTGAAGACAGCATTTAAATCATTCATGCCTAACTCTTTATTTAGTCAATAGTTTATTTCAAACGATTAGATCTTGACTTAGGAATTTAGTTCATTTTTTATGTGTAGGCTCAGGTTACTTAAATGAAAGTTCGTTTGCCCAGAGTATGCTCGAATGCAGGGTTACCCTGAAAAAGGACGTTGATGCTATGGAGTTCATAATTGACATTTGAAAGGAAGAGTTAACGGTATTGGTGTTATCATCAATCATAATTTTCTAACAATAAGTTTAGTAATTGTAATAGTTAATGCGGAGGTATTTTATGTAGGGATCGAACAAGATTTACTTCCGAAAGTTACAGAGTAAGCTGTGATTGTTATGGATAATGCGAGTTTTCATAAGCGTATTGACATACGGGAAGCAATTAAAGCTTGTGGTTGTACTTAGAGAGGCTTCCTCCTTTATAGTCCAGATCTTAACCAAATCGAACATAAATGGGCAGAGGTGAAGTCTATAAAAAGGAAAAAAGCTGTTCTATTGACGAGCTATTTTATTAGCATGTGGATTATGCCAATTGATTTTGATCGAGCTATATAACTACCGTTTATGTGAAATGTCATCTTTTTTAGCACATAAAAATGGTTAAAAAGCAGGGTATTAATCGAGGTGGACACCAATGTTACTTTTGCTAAAGTTTCTAACTTAAATATACATACACAGCTTGTTAGGTAGGAATAAAGAAATAAATTGTTGAACTTTCTATGCATAATGCGTATATCCGTGACTTCTCTCTAGTGTGACACATCAGTATTAATGCGATTGTTCTGATTTTAGAAAAATAATCTCTTGCTGTGTAACCACAATCCCTATTGATATACAGGAAGAAGTGTTTATCTGCGAAGTAGATGCGTAAAGTTTTTTCGTTGGTAACAAAGATAACATGCGCCATCTTGGGTCTACTTGGGAACCTCAATTGAAGGAAATAATTGATCACGCATTCGGTTGTCGTGGAAGAAAGACATTCAATCCATTTTTTAATCGGTTATACATATTCAATGTCCCATTTTAGGATACGGCAGGTTCCAATATGTACGGAATTTCATTCTAGAGAATGAACACATTATTGGCAATTTCTATATGAAATGAAAAATTTTATCCTCTGTATACGCTTGAAACGACTTAATCGGAAAACGGGTTATATATTCCATAAGGCATTGTTTTCCGAAGATCTGAACTAATCGCAATTCCTACGATTAGATTATCATGGAGTTAAGCGAGAGGTGATGATGGGAAAGAATAAGCACAAGATCAGCAACTGAAAACAATATAATCAAGCATTAGTAAGCCGTGGTTCAGTGATTTTTTAGATAGACGTCGCTGCTATTAAGGAATGGTATTGTTGAAAGCATCAGGGTCATCGTGGACGTAAGTTTATATTTTAGGATACCGAAATTGAAACGGCACTGATGGTGAAGGTATTTTTAAATTTCCTCTTCGTGGATTAGAAGGTTTTCTCAATTCGGTTTTTTATATTGATGAATGTCCCGCTGAAATCCCCTACATACACCTGCATTAGTAATGCGTTTGAAGACCGTAAAAGTTAAGTCCCATTTACCGAGTTGAGGAGCGCTCGCCCATGTCGTTATTGATGTCAAAGACCTAAAAGTATACGACGAAGGTGACTAAAAAACGCGTAAACACGGTAAAGATAAGCGATGTATCTGGCGCAAACGGCATTTTACCGTTGATGTGTCATCTCATGAGATTATTGCTGCAGAAGTTAGCCTAGTTTATGTGGGTGATAATGAGGTTTTACCTATATTACTTAGCCCATTACGACGAAAGATGCAGCAAGTCAGTGTTGATGGAGCCTATGATACAAGAGCGTGTCACTAGGTACTAAAGAATAAAGGAATAACGCTAAGTATTCCACTTCGAAGCAACGCGGGGTACTGGGATGGAGGGCATCCTAGAAATGAAGCTGTAAAGGCTTTAAAAGAGTACAAACAGTCGAAGTTAAAAAAGGATAGGGGTTATAATAAACGCTCATTAGTAGAGACAGCAATGTTTCGTTATAAAGAGTTGTTCAGCCCTAAACTTACGCTTCGTAATTACAATGCTTAAGTGAAGCGATGGCAAATATGAAAGCGATGAACAAAGTTCTAAGACTTGGTATGCCTGTTTGTCAGCAGACAAATTAAGACTGTAAAGGAGATTTGGATCAGCGCGTTATAGGCCTAATTTAATCAATAATGTCGATTTAAGTTATAATAAACTTGTTGAATACATGCTTGGGAAGCACGATAATTAAATTTAGAATTGATGGAGGATAGTTGGTTTACAATTAAATTGTATTCAGACGTACCTTATCTACACTAATCAGTGAACGTTGGTAAAATTATTGAATTAACCTGATACTAATACTTTAAACCTTTCGTCCGATATCGGATATGCTTGAGACAAAAATAATGAATAATATTCAAAGTGTTATGGGTTTTGACTATGGCACTAAAAGTATTGGTGTCGCTATTGGACAAGTGATTACTTGTACAGCACATTCATTAAAAGCCTTAAAAGCTAAGGACGGTATTCCTAGTTGGGATACTATTGAAGCCGTACTGAGAGAATGGGAACCAGATCTGATCGTCGTGGGTTTACCGCTCGATCTTCAAGGTCAAGAACTAACGATAATTACACTCCGTGTACGCAAGTTTGCCCATCGCCTAGAAGGCCGATTTGGTATCAATGTCGAGTTGCACGATGAGCGATTTACGACAGTCAGTGCGCGCTCATCCCTGTTTGAATCAGGTGGCTACCGCGCGTTAAGAAAAAGTAAAATTGACAGTCAATCTGCTGTTATCATCGTTGAAAGTTGGTTGGGGAACCAATGCAGCTAGTCTTTCTTACCCTCACTTATCTCTAATCTGAGCTACGCTCAAGAAATGAACTAAATGTCCAAGTCAAGATCTGATCGTTTGAAAAAACTATTGACTGCATAAGGACTTGAGCATGAATAATTTAGACGATGTCTTCGGCGATGTCGACGACTTCTGCCAGACTTTTCTCCCTGCATGTAAAAAACACCTCATTTCTTCCGGTATCAAACAAAGCAATAACCCTTCTCCTCTCTCAGTTAGCAAAATGATGACGATAGTGATAGCTTTCTATCAATCTGGATATCGAGATTTCAAAACCTATTTCATCCACTTTATTTTCCGCTACCTCACCAACGAATTTCCTAAATTAGTCATCTACATGCGAATGCTCAAACTCACACAAGGTGTTCTGGTTCTACTTTGATCTTATTTCACTCACCTACAGGGATTGTCTTCGTTGATTCGTCCAAGCTACAGGTTTGTTACAACTTACGCATTCTCAGACATTAGGTTTTTAAAGGTACCTAGAAGTGAGGAAAAGGAACGATGAGGTGGTTTTATAACTTCAAATTATACCCTATGATCAATGATCAAGGTGGCATTATCTTAGTCAAAGTAACGACGGCTAACGTGGATGATAAAAAGCCTGTTTCGGAAAGGACTGACGAGATTTGGGGTGTTTATTCGGAGATAAAGGTTATATCTCTGGTCCATTGGAGCGGAAACTTACAGACAAGGGAGTGACACTGATAACGGGTATGAAAAAGAATATGAAACCTAAAGTGAAAAACTTTGGGATCACTTGATGCTCCGGAAACGATTTATTGTTGAAACCGTTTTTGATCAACTAAAAAACATATCCCAAATCGAGCATTCTCGGCACCATAGTTGTATCAGCTTTATGAGCAAATTGCTGGCGGGGCTTATCGCGTATTCACTTCAACTAAAGAAGCCGATTATCAAGATGATTTGGCTTGATAAGCAAGTGTTTATGCAGATCTGAGGTTAATTAAAATTATAGCATCTAAATCGGTAGTGGATGTTACTGCAGCGACAATTGAGTTACTTATGGTATACAAAAAACCTGTCTATACGATTATGGATGATAATGATTGATAGTTTACTCATGATGAAAGATAGCAAAGACTTTGGATGTTAAGATTTACTTTGCCCATCCTTACTCTTCATGGGGAAAGAAGGGAACAGGATAATCCTAATTGGCTTTTTAGTCAGTACGTAAAGAAATGGACTGACTTAATAAGAGTCACTAATGAAGATATTAATTTCGCTGAAGCAATGATCAGTTATCGGCCTAAGGAATGTTTAGGGTTTGAATAGCCTGCCGTTATTATGAAAGAAAGGGCATTAGAAGCTTTGTTTGAGAGTAGCGAATTCCCAACTTGAATTAAGGAGTAAGCCTAGGAAAGTTATTTTTAGACATAAAACAACTTATTGAATACATAAACCCAACGGGAAATTAGCTCGCAAAGTTGGTGTTCAAAAAGAGCCCTAAAGAATACTTTGATAGAACTACTCTTTCGTATCCATTGTTAACGGTTGACGATGTTACATCGTCAACATTTAATGTGATAAGGTAATGAAACCTGCTTGGCGTAACTGCGCAAGACATTGTTCAACCAACATATCTACAGGTTGATCAGTATGTAGATGAATATCCGGTTGTTTCGGTGCTTCATAGACAGAACTAATGCCAGTAAATGCTTTAATCTCACCGGATCTTACCTTTTTATAAAGCCCTTTCGGGTCACGTGCTTCACACACTTCAAGTGGTGTATCAACAAATATTTCAAGAAACTCACCGTCAGCCATAGATTCCCGCACCAATTGTCGTTCATCGTAAAACGGAGAAACAAAGGCAGAAAGAACGATTAGTCCAGAATCCATCATTAGTTTAGCAACTTCACCTACACGACGTATGTTCTCACAACGATCATGATAGGAAAAGCCAAGATCTCGACAAAGACCAAGACGCACATTATCACCATCAAGTAAGTAGGTGTGATGGCCAAGTTGTGCGAGTTTGATTTCAAGGGCACCCGCGATAGTCGACTTGCCTGATCCAGATAAACCTGTAAACCAAATTAAGGCAGGATGCTGTTTTTTCTGTTTTGCGCGATACTTTTTATCGATCGAATATTGATGCCAAACTACGGTTTCATGCGCATGTGATGTATGCGAGGTACTCATAACGTTATCCTTATTGTCTGGAATGGAAAAAAGATAGGGATCAAACCCAATACCAGTACTGAATACACGATTGATATTGGCAATCCAATACGCAAATAATCGATTAACTGGTAATTACCAACACTATAAACCAGAAGATTAGTTTGGTATCCATAAGGTGAAATAAAGCTTGCACTGGCGCCAAAGAGTACCGCCATTATAAATGGCATGGGATCAACATTATAGCCTAGGGTAAGACTGTAAGCTATCGGAAAAGCCAAGGCGGCTGCCACATTGTTGGTGACCAGCTCGGTTAATACTAAAGTAAGAAAATACGTCGCTATTAAAGCCCCATAAACACCTAACTCATTGAACATATTAATAAATAAATCGCTCATCTGTGCAGACGTACCTGATTCAACCATTAATTGAGTTAAGCTTAGTGAGCTACCAACGATCACTACAATCTCGATTGGGAAACGTCGTTTCAATTCACCGAGATTTACTACCCCTGTTAACAGTAACACCATTAGGTAGATTGCGAGAGCATTAAGAAGTGGTACCCATTCAAGCAACGTCAGTATTAATACAGCCATAAACCCGACTAACACTCTGGTGCTCAACTCACTATCAAAGTGAAGACTCGAATCTAACCCGTTGATTAATATAAAGTTACGGTAGATCAGTTTGTTTTCTACCTTAAAAGCTTTACCTGGTACTAGTACTAAGGTATCGCCTGCCGACAGCGTGATGTCGCATAATCCCCTTTCATGTTTTTTATGGCCGTGGCGCATGGCTACCACTACCGCATCGAAATTTTCATGAAATCTGGCTTCTTTCAGGGTTTTTCCAAGTATTGACGAATTATTACTGACTACGACTTCAAGTAAATTCTGGCCATTAATATGGTTTTGACCAAATAGCATTAAGCCCTGAATTTCCTGTAAGGCCGCTATACTTTCCACATCACCATAAAATTGTAACTTATCACCTTCTTTGAGCGTTGTATTTGGATATACAGATACAATAAGATGACCATCACGCACAATTTTCATCAAGTACAAACGCCGAAGTGAGCATAATCCACTGTCTGATAAAGTTGTATTAGCTAATGGTGATCCGGCTTCTATCATTGCTTCTAGTATATAGGGTAAATCCTCTTCATTATGAACATCATAATTAGGAAGAAAATAACAAAATGAGATCAACACTAGTAAGCCACCGGTTAATACCGCCAAACCAATGAGTGACGGAGCAAAGAATCCGAGGCTTGGCATACCCATGTTTTCAACCAAGCTGTTGATAATCAGGTTGGTTGAGGTGCCTATCAGTGTCAGCGTACCACCAAGGATGGCAGCATATGACAGCGGAATAAGTAAGCGTGATGGTGCATGATATCGGTTACGTTTTACCGCGTTGATTAAGGAAACTACTACCGCAGTATTATTAGTAAACGAACTTAAAAAGGCTGTAGAAAGACTCAATTTTACTATTACTGTACTTAACCGTCTACTGGAGAGTAGACCACTGACCCAACTAACCATCCTCGTTCTTTCAAGTGCTGTAGAGGCAAGAACAAGGAGCACTAGTGTTAGTAGGGAACTATTAGTAAAGTTTCTTGCTAATTCTTCTATCGTCACTTGTCCAAATTGGAAAGCCACAAATATAGCTGCCGCAAATAGAATGGACGGTTTAACCTTGGTAAATATTAACCCTGTCGCGATCACCAGCAACAATCCCAATATCATATACTGCACCCAACTCATAAGGAATCACCCAAGAAACTTACTGATATCGCGTGTATTCCAGTCAGGAAAATATTTAAGGATCAGTGCATTGAATTCTATCTCAAAGTTTGAAATATCAGTTTCATGAGATTTGGATATTTGATTATCAAGCAGTTCAGTGATCATACCTCCACCCACAGTGACATTTGTCAAACGATCGATCAAAATAAAGCCACCAGTATCTACGCAATCTTGATATAGATCGAGTGGTACAGATTCTATTAAGCTCAATTCGCACTCGGCAATACCATTGAGATTCAAGCTATCTGTATCAAACGGATCCAGTGAGTTTGTGTCTACTTGGTAATGAATTTTACTTACTGAACCCATAGTCTTTTTACCTGCAACTTTGATGTTGTATTGGTGACCAATTTTTAGCGGAGCCTCTGACATCCAAACAATACTTGCAGAAAACTTGTTGGTAGAGGTATGCTTATCATCCACCAGCACTATCAAATCACCTCGGCTGATATCAATTTCATCCGCTAACGTCAGGGTTACGGTTTGACCAGCATGTGCATATTTTAAATCACCATCAAAGGTGACTATACGGGAAACAGTTGATATTTTACCTGAGGGTAACACCTTTACTTCATCGCCAAGACAAATTTTACCAATCGCAATCGTGCCGGAAAAACCACGAAAATTAGGGTTTGGACGATTGACATATTGTATAGGAAAACGGAACTCAGCAATGTTTTGTTGGGCACTAACATCTATAAATTCCAACATGTTCAATAGGGTTGCTCCTTCATACCATGGGGTGTGTATACTGCATTCAACTACGTTATCACCGTTAAGTGCTGACAACGGTACGAAATGAATGTCAAGTTTCTGGTTTAACTTGTCAGAAAATTTTAAATACTCTGTTTTGATATCGTAAAAACGTGATTGTTCGAAATCGACAAGATCCATCTTGTTTACAGCCACAATAAAATGACGAATACCTAAAATACTGGCTATGTAGGAGTGACGACGAGTTTGATCCAGAACACCTTTACAGGCATCAATCAAGATCACTGCCAGATCACAGGTCGATGCACCTGAGGCCATATTGCGAGTGTACTGCTTGTGTCCTGGTGTATCGGCAATAATGAACTTACGTATCTGCGTAGAAAAGTAACGATATGCCACATCAATGGTGATGCCTTGCTCGCGCTCAGCCTGCAGGCCGTCAACCAGTAATGCAAGGTTATGTTTGTCACCTGTCTTTCCAATCTTCTGGCTATCGATCTGTAGGGTGTCTAACTGATCTTTATAAATTTGGTGTGTATCGTAAAGAAGGCGACCGATTAGGGAACTTTTACCGTCATCGACTGAACCACAAGTCATAAATCGTAACAGAGATTTATTTTGGTGTTGCTCAAGATAGGCCTCAATACCAAGTTCTGTTACTTGCTGTTCAATTACGCTGTTCATGCTTAATTCCTTAGAAATATCCCTGACGTTTCTTCATTTCCATAGAGTTGAACTGGTCGTGGTCAATGGTACGTCCTTGACGTTCACTAGACGTTGTTATCAACATTTCTTCGATGATTTTTGGCAAAGTATTTGCTGTTGATTCAATTGCACCCGTCAGTGGATAACAACCAAGAGTACGAAAACGAATGCTCTTGTATACACTCTTTTCATTTTCTTGCAGCTCCATACGGTTATCATCAACCATAATCAACAGACCGTTACGTTTAACTACAGGACGTTCCTTTGCCAAATATAATGACACCATATCGATCTCTTCGAGGTAGATGTATTGCCATATATCTAATTCTGTCCAATTTGACAGAGGGAACACACGGATGCTTTCTCCCTTGTTCACTTGACCGTTATAAGTGTGCCAAAGCTCCGGACGTTGGTTCTTTGGATCCCAACGGTGATTTTTGTCACGGAAACTATAAACACGCTCTTTGGCTCGGCTTTTTTCTTCGTCTCTGCGTGCACCTCCAAAGGCTGCATCAAAACCATACTTGTTCAGTGCCTGTTTCAGGCCTTGCGTTTTCATAATGTCGGTGTGTTTTGAAGGACCGTGAACAAAGGGACTACAGCCCATCGCTACCCCTTCAGGGTTTTTGTGGATGAGAAGTTCAAAGCCATATTTTTCTGCCGTATGATCACGAAACTCAATCATCTCTTTGAATTTCCAATTGGTATCGACATGAAGTAATGGAAAGGGAATTTTTCCTGGGTAAAAGGCTTTACGCCCGATATGAAGCATGACGGAACTGTCTTTTCCAATGGAATATAGCATTACAGGATCGTAGAATTCAGCCATTACTTCACGAATAATATAGATACTTTCAGCCTCAAGTTGTTTGAGGTGAGTCATGGTCTTAACCTCCATTCTTTTATTTTCCTTAACCTAAATTAACCACGGAAGGAGCATAAAGGTCACTGGCCGTATTGAGTGCACGTTGTCCAAACCAGCTAAGCTGATCCGCAAGTTGAACGACTTCACCAACGATGATGAGAGCAGGTGAACTAACACCTCCTGCCAGTGACTCCAGATCGCTTAGTATGCCTTTAAATATTTTCTGATTGGTACGGGTACCATTCTCTATAATCGCAATTGGGGTTAGAGGGTCACGTCCGTGATGTATTAATTTTTGTTGAATGTAACCACTTTTCATTAGACCCATGTAGATAACCAAGGTCTGTCTACAGCGCGCCATTGTTGCCCAGCGAAAATTGTCGTTTTCCTTTCTCAGATGACCTGTAATGAACATTGCCGTTTGGGCGTGTTCTCGATGCGTTAGAGGGATACCGGCATAGGCGGTTGAACCTGCGGCTGCGGTAATGCCGGGTACCACTTGAAACGACACACCTGCTTCTTTCAACACTTGTAACTCTTCGCCACCACGGCCAAACATAAACGGGTCACCGCCTTTGAGGCGTACTACGCGCTTTCCCTCCTGTGCATATTTAACTAACAAGGCATTAGTTTTTTTTTGTGAAATACTGTGACAGTATGCGCGTTTACCGACACAAATTAACCGTGCATCACGGCGGCATAATTCTATGATTTCATCAGAGACCAGATAGTCGTAAAGTACCACATCAGCTTGTTGCATCAATTGCAATGCACGAAGTGTCAAAAGACTTGGAGCGCCTGGACCAGCACCAATTAAAGCCACCTCGCCTTCTGACGGTACACTCGAAGTCAGTTTCTCTAACTCGTCTTTTGCTCCTTGCTCATTACCTGCGGCAACTAGCGAGTTAAAACGTCCATTGAAAGCCATTTCCCAGAACTTTCTGCGTCTGATTAGGGTCGTCAGTTTCTTTCTTAAAGTATTGCGGAACTCGCCTGCAAGTACTGCCATTCGACCAATATGTGAAGGGATAAGAGTTTCAAGTTTTTCGCGCAATAAGCGTGTCAATACAGGGGCTTTCCCTGAGGAAGAAAGTGCAATCACAACAGGGCAGCGATCAATAATAGAGGGTAGAATAAAGCTACACTTTGGCGTATCATCGACCACATTTACTAATATATGACGAGCGTCAGCGGCTTGGAATATCAGTTGGTTCACTAATGGATTATTTGTCGCGGCAATCACTAAAAACATGGTATTAAGGTGCCGTTTGGTGAAAACTTCTTTCTGCCACACTAATTCACAGCGATCGGCTGCGTCGACCACGTCATCGTCAGCATCAGGAGCAACCACCGTCACTTCTGCACCTGCCTTCATCAGCATCCGAGTTTTTCGCCAAGCGACTTCACCACCACCAACCACCAAACAGGGTCGACCCTTTAGTTTTACAAAAATAGGTAAATAATCCATAGTGAGAACCTTTTAAATACTTTCTGTACCACTATAAAGCTATGTCGATATTACCTGAAATTATAAAATCTCATCTTTTATAACCTTTCATGCACTATCGAATATTTATCTTGTTTTCTATACCATTTTTTTAGTCATGTATTCAATAAGTAGGTTTCCGTCTAGAAAATGTACCTCTGGGAGGTAAAATGCAGCGGTGTTATATCTTAAGCTGCTCTCAACTCAAATATTCTAAAAAACATCGTTAGGCAAATGATAGCCAAGAGTGGCTCCACCACGTGTATTGAGGAAATTGCCAAGATAAAATACCTGTGTATTTCAGATGATAGAGGGCGTTATTCTTTTTGTATGGCATCCATAAATCAATAGTTGTTGCATTGATAAGCAGGCGCTTATGCAGATCTGAGGTTAACTAAATCAGGGAATTCGTTGGTGAGGTAGCGGCAAATAAAGTAGATGTAATAGGTTTTGAGGTCTCGATACCCCAATTAATGAAAAGCTATCACTATCGTCATCACTTCGCTAATGGAGAGGCAAGAAAGCTTGTTTCTTTGTTTGATACCGGAAGAAATTAGGTATTTTTCCTATGCAGGAAGGAAAGTCTGGCAGAAGTCGTCGACATCGACGGAAATGGCGTATAACTTATTAATGCACAAGGATTTGTGCAGTCAATAGTTTATTCCAAACGATCAGATCGCGACTTTGGCATTTAGTTCATTTTTTATGCGTAACTCAGGTTAAACTATAAGCCATTCGCGCATTGTGCCAGAAAATAATTATTTAGCTATATTATATACCGATTTCAATTTAAGTGTCTTTTATCGTGAAGTATGGTTTTGTTCTTATACCATTTATATCCGTGAGGATGCAGGTCTTGTAGTTATCATGCCATCTTGTCAGTGCCAGTTTATTTTCGCGTTTTTGATAAACACAACGGGTGAAAACTCAACTTCCAGTCTTAATTTAGCCATATTGGTGACGTATTTAAATGTTACAAGGTGATCTACATCGGCACTGATAGCACGGGTGTTGGCTTAGGGTTCTTAAATTTTCTGTATACGAACTACTTTCGTGAAACAGTTGCCCTTTACAACAAAACAAAAGAACATCTAGTACCGAAAATGATTGATGTGATAGACTCTAGCTGTCTGTATTTTGATGCTGAGCATAAAGACATAGCCATGGCACTTATGACCATAAAACGAATGGCCAGTGGCAACAGGATAATCCTCAAAGCTAGAGCGGAACGCAGCACAACTGACGCGTTCTTTGGCATTGCACATGCACTGATAAATAAGTCGCTCAACACCGCCGCAAACCAACGCAAATCAACTTTCGCATTTGGGCACTTAAGCATGATTGAATATTTGATTACACCTAAGGATAGCGACGAGAACCAAGAAGAAAATTTTACCAGTGTGTATAGACCCAACCTAGGTTTTGAAACGATAGATATTAGCAGTTGGATGCTTGACTATTGTGATTTATATTACAATGATAAGGCAGATTATTGGGAGCCACCGATAAATCCAGAAAGTCTATCACAATTGGCACACGCCAATGCCTACCATGGTAGCGTGCTGACCGCGCGGGCTAATTATGTAGCGGGACGATTTAAAGGAGGCGGCAATATTCGGCGCCGTCATCTTCAACAGTTTACTCGTGACTACATCCAATTTGGACATGGTGCTCTGCTAAAATTACGTGATCGCGTTGGACGTGTTATGGGGCTTTACCCCTTGCCAGCGATGTATCTGCGTAAACGTCGGAATGGTGATTTCTGGCTATTAGAACTTGATGATAATAAGCGGAAGTATAAAGCTAAAGACGTGATTTGGTTGCCGCAGTACGATCCCAAACAACAGGTGTATGGTTTACCGGATTATGTTGGCGTGTTGCAAAGTACTTTGCTTAATAAAAATAAAACCTTGTTTCGCCGTCGCTATTACAAAAATGGCGCACACATGGGTTATATCTTATATTCAACAGATCCGAAATTAAGTGGTGCCGATGAAAAGAAAATCATTGAAATGATAGCTAGTTCAAAAGGACTCGGAAGTTTCCGTAGTATGTTTATTAATATCCATGACGATCATGTACAAGGCATTCAGTTAAATCCAGCTGGAGACATTGTAACAAAAGATGACTTTAGCCGAATAAAAAGTATTACCGCACAAGACATTTTTATCAGCCACCGATTTCCACCGAGTAAATTGGGAATTGTACCAACCAACACGTCAGGTTTTAGTGATCCTGAAAAGGTAGGTCGAGAATATTTACGGGATGAGACCATTCCTGTGTGCAAAATCATCATGGATGAAATAAATAGCGACCCAGAAATAGTCAATCGAAAAGACTTACGGGTGGAATTTGATGTGACACTGCCGGTGCAGGACTAAATATTTAGTCTTTTTTATTCGTTACACTGAATTCAGGTTTGAAGTGCGACACTTTCAAATTAAGCTGATAATGACATATTTTTAAAATAGGGGCGTTGTTTTCCAAATATCTGAACTAATCTCAATTCCGACGATCAGATCATCATGGAGTTAAGCGGAAGGTGATGATGGGAAAGGCCAAGCACAAGATCAGCAACTGGAAAGAATATAATCAAGCATTAGTAAACCTTGGGTTTGTATTTTCGGATACTGGAATTGACACGGCACTGATGGTGAAATGTATTTTCAAGCGCCCACTTTGTGGATTAGAAGGTTTTTTCAATTTAGTTTTTACGTTGATGAATATCCCGCTGAAATCCCTGATATACACTTGTACATACACCTGCATGAGTAAGCGTTCGAAGACCGTAAAAGTTAAGTACTGTTTTCAGAGTCTAGGGGCTGTCGTCTACGTCGTTATTGATGTCACAGGCCCAAAAGTATACATTGAAAGTGAATGGAAAAGGCGTAAACACGGTAAGGAAAAGTGGCGTATCTAGCGTAAACTGCATTTTGCCGTTGATGTGTCTACTTATGAGGTTATTGCTGCAAAAGTTAGCCTAGTTTCTGTGGGTGACAATGAGGTTTTACCTATATTGCTTAACCCATTACGACGAAAGATACAGTAAATCGGTGCTAATGGAGCCGATGACACACGAATATGTCACCATGTATTGAAGAACAAAGGAATAACACCTAGGATTCGTTGCTCGAAGAAACACGGGGTATTGGGAGGAAGGGCATCCTAAAAATGAAGCTGTAAAAGCATTAAAAGAGAATAAACAGGCGGTGTGGAAAAGGACCGTGGTTATCACAAACTCTTATTAGCAGAGACAGCAATATTTCGCTATAAAGAGTTGCTTAGCCATAAACTTACGGTAGTTTATTTCCTCTTCCACGTTTGACTATAAGTATCGAAGTTTTTATCTGAATTTGGGCCTAGCTCAGTTCGAATAAATATGCCTTATATGGAGTCGGTTTTGGTGGGTGTTGCTATCGCTTGGAATAGGTAAGTGTCGATACTTGAGTTCGTAGATAATATTCCACCGTCTTTCTTGATATGCCAAGCTCTTTGGTAATACGCCGTTTATCTGTTAAATAAACGAATATTTTACCTCAGGTTTGTCATTTCTACATCGCTGGTAACTCAAGCTAGGATAACTAAGTTACTCACACTGAATTCGAGATGATAACAATATTACCGCTTAAAGAATCATGCAAGAGGAGTTACTTAAAGCCTTTTTCTTTTTTAATTAAATCATATGCCGCTTGTATTTCTTGGGTTTTTTGTTTCGCTAGTTCCATCATTTCTGGAGGCAAACCTTTTGCGACCAATTTATCAGGATGGTGTTCATTCATCAGTTTACGATACGCATGTTTGATATCTTTCCCACTTTTACTTGCGTCGATACCTAAAATTGTGTAAGCATTTTGAAGTCGCTTATCCGAGTAATCAGGATGCCAAGGCTGTTGATTACCACCATGGCTTTGCTGTTGGTAAAAGTGGAACGCAGCTTCTTGCATTGTTAAACGTTGTTCCAATTGATGAGGAGAAAAACCCAGCACACCAGCAACGGTATATAGGATGTGGCGTTCACTCGGATGAACATATCCATCGGCATAAGCGGCCTGTATTTGTAGCTCTAAGAAAAACTGCAGCAAATCAAACCGTTCACTACAATTACAACGTACATCATTTAGCACGTCATCCAGTGGAAAGTCACTTTCTTTACCTTCACGAAAGGCGTCTTGGGCCTGACGGCGTGACTCACCATGCAAGTCCATCCTGTCCATGATGTCTGAGGCTAATCGAATTTCATTCTTCGTAACTTGTCCCTTGGCCTTGGCCACATGACCCATGACAGAAAATGCTGAGCGAAAATACGCCTGCTGACGCTGCTGTTGATCATCACTACGAGAACCGCCACTAAAAATGACACTTTGCTTAGCCTTGTCGAACTTATGGCCTAAAAAAATGCCTAACAGCAATCCCGGAATATTCCCCAGCAGGTAGCCAAAAAATGCGCCAAGTACTTTTCCTAAAACCATCATTAATTATTCTCTATTAGTTGAATTATCTTAACTTACGCTAGACAACTGGAACCTAGCTGGTGCCGTCAAAATCAATTTGCATTATTATAAACCACATTTTATACAGCAGTATTTTCTAGGATGCAGTACAGAGTATACCAGTGCTGTACGTCAACAACAGGATTGAGTTTTTAATGTCACTGACTGCCAGAAGTTTTTTATCCTCCATGATTTATCTTGCCCTACACGCTGAAGCATTTGCGGAAAGAAATACTGTGGCACAGTACAGCCAAAAATCACTGGTGATCCCAACTGGAGTATGTCTGACTTCAGAATATTGCTATCTAGATAAAAAAGAGCAAGTGGATGATGTTCATAATACGCCTGTGATCATAGTCTCTGATCACGCGGAAGCTAAGGCGAACGTAAAAGCAATTTATCGAGGTGATGTAGTGGTGACACAAGGCCATCGCACCATAAAAGCTGACGTTGCTACTCTACGTCAGCCAGAAAATATCATCACGGCAGAAGAGAATGTCTATTTTTACGACGGTGAAATATCCGTGTATGGCAAATCATTAGAAAGTAACCTTGATACTAAAGAAACCACAGTGCTCGATGCCGAGTATAGTATGATGTGTATGCAAGGCCGAGGGAAAGCTAAGCGATTGCTTAAAAAAGGAACAATCTCCTATGAACTTGAGGCTGGTAATTATACGACCTGTCCGAACAACGATAACAGTTGGCGGTTAAGTGCTGGGAAAATAGAAAAAAAAGCAAACGAAATTTTCGCCACTCTTTATCATGCTAAGTTTGAGATTCTTGACACACCAATATTCTATTTACCTTATCTACGGGTACCAGTTGAAAGTGGCCGTTTAACGGGTTTTCTTTACCCATCAGTGCACTTGAATAACAAAGACGGTTTCACGTTAATCACCCCGTTTTATTGGAGTATTGATCCTAAGCATGACATGTTGATCACTCCGAAATACATGTCGAAACGTGGTTTGTTTACGAGAGTTGAACCTCGCTACTTAACCGATGTTGGCAAAGGTTCTATGGTATTCGAATACATTGGAAAAGATAATTTTTTTTCGGATCTTGATAGAAGTTGGGGAGTGAACTGGAAACATTCAGGATTAAAAGAACACTGGAAGTATGACAGCAACTACAGTAAAGTTAGTGAGATAGGCTATTTTAGTCGCCATAATGACTCACGTGTCGGCAAGCGTGAAGATAACACTTTGCTGCAAACTGGTGAAGTTTCCTATCGCGACAACCATTGGGACGGTACTCTGAGTGTAAGGAATTTTCAAGCTCTCAGTAACACTGCGTCAGTGTATCGTATCTTGCCTCAAATATCGTTTAACTACTACCCACCGATCACAGAAGACGGATTTGATTTTACCATACCCAGTCAAATTAGTAACTTCACGACGGATGATGACAGTAAACCGGACTCCACACGTATTCACTTGGAACCAACATTCACCTTGCCTTATAATTTGCCTTGGTTAAATGCAACGGCTGAGGGAAAAGTCCTTTACACATATTACGCTCAAAGAAATATTAAAAGTATTGAAAGTATCAACGGTACCAAACTTGAAGCCACCGTGTCACGTGTCGTACCAATGACACGATTACATGCAGGGGTTACCCTTGAGAAAGATACAAGGATCTGGGATAGCACTTACACCCAGACCTTTGAACCTCAAATGCAATATTTATTCCTTAAAAAGGTTAATCAAAGTAGCATCTATAACCCTGTTGACTACACAGTTGGCGGTTACGATACCGCTAGATTACAAACTGATTACTATGGACTCTTTCGTAGCAATCAGTTCAGCAGTGTTGATTACATCAATCCTGCAAATCAGTTCACGCTTGGAGCGACATCGCGCTTTTTTGATGACGCCTATAAAGAACGTTTTAATATTGCCTTTGGCCAGATTTATTACCTCGCTCGATACAATAATCAAAATAACACTTCAATTGCTTATTCTGCATGGGCCGTTGAAAGTGAATCAAACTTAAATGACAAGCTATTTATCCGTGGATCTGTAGAATATAATAGCTATCTAAATAAAGTACAATTTGGTAATGCTACATTAGAATATCGTAATGGCCACTTCTTTGCCCAAACTAGTTATCGCTACGTCGCAAAGCGTTACATTGCAAGTACTATTATGCCGGACAACATTAAATTGATCACTAAGGAGGGTATTTCCCAAGCGGGGTTTATCACCGGTTTTCCATTAGGAAAAGGAACCAGTCTCCAAGGACAATACTTCCATGACCTTACGCAAGACAAGATGCTAGAAAACCAGTTTGGTATTACGTATACAGCATCTTGCTGGACGATTGGTCTTAGCTACAACGAATACCAACGTGCACGTATCAATATCAATGATCCGACGAAATACGCCAACAATATTACATTGTCCTTTAGTTTATTTGGTCTAGGTGCTGGCGCTAACACTAAGTTTCGCTTTCGTGCCCCAAATCGTAATATGCTCGGATATCGGAACCCATTTGGACTTAATAATTAATGATGCAACTTTTTGAGAAGCAGATGAATAAATGTATAAATGCTATATTAACTATTGTTTTCTTAGCCGCTTCATTATCTGTGTCTGCCTCTACTAAGGAACTAGATCGGGTTATTACCGTGGTTAATGAGAGTGTCATTCTTTCTAGTGAAATTGACGCATTGAAGAGAACAGTGTCTCTGAATGTACAGGCGAAAAGCATGCCACCTGACGATATTTTGCAACAGCAAATTCTCGACCAATTGATATTGGAAGAACTGCAGTTGCAAGAAGCTACGCGTCTCAATATTCGTATTGATGATTTACGTTTAGATCAAGCTATCGAAGAAATGCATAGGGATAACAAACCTTCCATTAAACTACTACATAGTGAGTTAAAATCTAATGGAATATCTTGGTCACAATACCGGGAACGAATTCGCCGAGAGATCACTATTAGCGAAGTCCGAAATTTGCAAGTACGAAGTCGTATAAATATTTTACCGCAAGAAATTGAATCATTGGCCGCTCAATTGAATGAAAAAAACTATGCTGAAGTGGAATATCGTATTAGCCACATTCAGTTGCGATTAGATGAAAATGCTGATAAATCAGAGTATGATTCTGTAGTGACTCACGCTAATGAACTAGTTTCCTATCTTAATGCAAAACAAGATTTCACCGAACTGGCACTTGCTAATTCGAAAGGACCAAAAGCGTTAGATGGAGGTGATTGGGGATGGATGCGCCTAGAAGAAATGCCCACTATCTTTGCTGACCACATCGGTAACAACAGTAAAGGATCAATCATTGGTCCGTTTCGTAGTGGGGTGGGTTATCACATCATCAAGATCACTGATTTGAGAGGTCTTAAATCGGTCGCAGCAACGGAAGTTAATACTCGCCATATTCTGATAAAGCCTTCGATCATATTGAGTGATGAAGGCGCGAAACGCCAACTAACGCTAATGATCCAACAAATTCAAGAGGGTAAAAAGACATTTGAAGAACTAGCACAACAATACAGTATGGACTCACTATCCGCAGTAAATGGAGGCTCCTTAGGTTGGCAATCTTCTGCAATATATGCCACAGAGTTCAGAAATAAAATTGATTCCTTGCAGGAAGCTCAAATTAGTGAGCCGTTTAAAACTATTCACGGTTGGCACATTGCTGAAGTACTTGGACGTCGCCAAGCCGACTATTCTGATGCAGAAATTAAAAATCGTGCTTACCGCATGTTACTCGATCGTAAGTTCAATGAAGAAGCCCAAACTTGGCTTAAAGAACTTCGCGCTGGTGCCTATGTTAAACACGTAGAAGATAATAATGACTACAACTAGCCTCAAACGCGTTGCCATTACGCTTGGAGAACCCGCTGGTATTGGACCAGATCTTGTACTAGCGATAGCAAATGATCCGTGGCCTCAACAGCTTGTGGTCTGCGGTGACAAGGATATGTTGGCAGAACGCGCTAAACAGCTAGGGATTGATATCCTTTTTGAAGATTATAATAGCAGAACACCGCTGAAATGCCATACGCCTGGCATGTTAGTAGTTTGTGATATACCTCTTTATGATGATGTCGTACCAGGTAAACTGAATGAAGCAAATGGTCAGTATGTATTGGATACCCTCATCCGCGCAGCGCAAGGAAATATCCAAGGTGAATTTTCCGCTATCGTTACAGGTCCTGTTCATAAAGGCGTGTTAAATCGTGCAGGGTTTTTATTCAGTGGCCATACTGAATTTTTTGCTCAGTTGGCTAATGTGGATCAAGTTGTTATGATGTTGGCAACTGAAGGTTTACGCGTAGCACTCGTAACTACCCATATACCTCTAAGGCATGTATCGCAAGCTATCACAGAGGAACGTCTCTTCCAAGTGATTCGAATCTTACGTGATGACTTAATTTATAAGTTTAATATCCCTGAACCAACCATCTATGTATGTGGCCTAAATCCACATGCGGGTGAAGACGGTTATTTAGGCCGAGAAGAGATCGATGTCATTGTGCCAACACTCAATAGACTTCGTAAAGAGGGAATCAATCTGGTAGGTCCACTGCCTGCTGATACCATTTTCCAAGATAAGTACCTGAAGGATGCTGATGCCGTATTGGCGATGTACCACGATCAGGGTTTACCCGTAATAAAGTTTAAAGGATTCGGCAGGTCAGTTAACATTACTCTTGGACTGCCTTTTATTAGAACTTCTGTAGACCATGGTACCGCATTGGATCTAGCGGGCACTGGAAGTGCGGATACTGGGAGCTTGCGGACAGCGCTATCTTATGCCCTTGAGCTACTCGGTCAGCAAGCATGAGCGATAAAGTGTACCTAGGTCACCGCGTTCGTAGACGCTTTGGGCAAAACTTTCTTACCGACCCATATGTCATTGACGAAATCGTATCAACCATCAACCCCATAACTGGCGAGAATCTGGTAGAAATTGGCCCAGGTTTAGGCGCCTTGACTAAACCCATTTTAGATAAAGTAGATAAACTGATCGTGGTAGAACTTGATCGTGATCTTGCAGAACGAATGCGTAACTACCCTGAAATGGCGAGTAAACTTACTATTTATGAAGCTGATGTAATAAAATTCGATTTCAGATCTCTCTCGACACTGAAGAATCCGTTGCGGATTTTCGGCAATCTTCCTTATAACATATCTACACCGCTGCTGTTCCACCTATTTACTTTTACGGGTGCGGTGAAAGATATGCACTTTATGATGCAAAAAGAAATGGTTAATCGCTTAGCTGCGGATCCTGGTAGCAAAGCCTATGGTCGTTTGACCGTTATGGCACAGTATTACTGCAAAGTGGTACCTGTTATAGAAGTATCACCGAGCTCCTTCACACCTGCACCAAAAGTGGACTCAACTTTTGTACGTTTAATTCCACATAATGAGCTAGAGCTTCCACATCCAGCAACTAACCTAAAATGGCTCGAACGGGTATGTCGTGAAGGTTTCAATCAGCGTCGTAAAACTGTGCGTAACTGTTTTAAAAAAATGATTGATTTAGAGACACTCACTTCGCTGGAGATTGACCCTACTGCACGTCCAGAAAACCTCACGCTGGCACAATTTGTTTTGCTCGCAAACTGGATGGATGCTAATAATCTAGAAAATAATAACAAGGACCTTATTTAGGGATAGTCGTTGACTACTGTTATAATTTAGGTTGTGAGCAGTTACGTTGAAGAGCACTCTGAACTCTATAAAGAACGTTATGTATTCTTGTACACGATCACAATTGAGAACAAGGGTGACACTCACCGTCAGATGAAATACACAACCTGGAGGAGAGTTAAACAGACTAAAGTATACTCTCGCATCCTCTTTTGGCTTAGAGATGTAAATGACTCATAAACAGTTCAATGATAATGACTGATTTTATATTAAGTAACGATTGGCTGAGGGTGATTACTGTAACCATATTGCTTTGAATACTTGGCTGTGCCAACTCCACTATCAGTCGAGAAATAAAGCGCCATATTCCAAATGATTTTTTCGGTGTATACTGTTATTGCCTTACATCAACAGAGGCTAAAGAAACCCGCTACGAACGGCTGGCTTGTGGTAAGATTTCAGAGAGAACAAAGATATTCATTCATGAGCGTCTCAGTATGCATACGTCACGAGATGTGATGTGCGTCGAATAGGCTCTAAAGTACGATGTGATACTTAGTGAGAGCATCATTTACTGGTTTTGTATTGCATGCTAGGGGTAAGATCTATAGTTATTTCTGGTGTATGGGTTGGAAATAATGTGGTGTAACCTACTGATTAATCTTGCTAGATCAACAACTAACAAGGAATACACTGCATGGACAATAATCATAATATTACTGAGCTTCATAAACTAGAAAACTAGGTTAATGAATTGCTAAGCACAGCAGTTGTTGGCTCAAGCTATAGAAGACGATGTTCAATCCTTGCCAGATAATTTTACATCACTCCAAGCTAACGGAAAGCAGGTAGTGGTTCGCAATGGCCATTTGCCTGAGTGACATCTACAAACTGGGTTCGACGACATTACCGTCAAAGTTCCAACGGTTCGAGATAAAACAGGGAGCGTGATCAAGTTCAACAGCACACTGGTTCCGCCTTATCTCAAGCGAACCAAAAACATAGAAGAGCTTATTCCTTGGCTCTATCTGCGTGGGATCTTCACGGGCGATATGCAACTAGCCTTGGAATCACTCTTAGGTAAGCAAGACAAATGGTTGTCAGCAAACAGTGTTTCTCGACTCAAGCAAAAGTGGGAAGCAGAATACGACCAGTGGCATAAACGCGACCTCAATAAACGGTTGTATGCCTACATTTAGGCCGATGGTATTTACTGCAAAGTTTGGATGGATGACAAACTTTGCCTGCTTGTTGTCATCAACGTCGATGATGCCGGCCACAAGGAAGTTCTAGCCGTTGTCGATGGGTACAAGGGAGTCAGAGGTCAGTTAGCTTGAGGTTCTGTCACAGCTAACGTATTAAGGTATCAGTATCGATCCTTAACTCGCCATTGGTAATGGTGCTTTCGATTTTTAGAATGCAGTTACAAAGCATTGGCCAACGACGTCTCATTAGTGCTGCAGGGTATAAAAAACGGCCAATATATTAAACAAAGTCACAAAATCTGTACAATCAAGAATTATAGAAGTCAAAAAACGACACTGGCAATGACCTAGAAACTGATGCGAACTCCTTAGGTTAACTGGTGTAGCCTGCGAGGCTTTAAATTACTCTCGGATATCATCAAAGGCGTGAAATTTAGAGATGGCATTCGTAAAACAAACGTTAATCATCAAGATACTGTTCTGGAGGCTGTATACCAGATTTAACTATATCTCCTAGGGGTGTATGGGTGAATAGCCCTTCATCGATGTCGTTAAGCAATATACCTACACTAGTGGATAGTTATCAAGACGCCTGTTAGCGTTATGTAGAGTTCATACTCTATGAAATATGATAATGTGTCTCCATTTTATATTAAGGTCTTGCCTTTTCCCTTCCTCTATCCAGTGTTTTTCACTAAGGAGTCTCAATGGCTACGTACCTTGTAGGTGATATTCAAGGCTGCTATCTCGACCTTCGCCACTTGCTGGATACGGTTCACTTTTCATCTTCGCATGATCACCTTTACATTGTTGGTGATCTCATCGCCAGAGGGCCAGATTCTTTAGCAGTGTTGCGTTATGTTCGCGATCTTGGTGAGCATGCACATACTGTACTTGGCAATCATGATCTCCACCTCCTCGCGGTAGCGGAAGGGATCATAAAAGCAAAAGACAAAGATAAGATTCTACCTATTCTTGAAGCGCCTGATTGTGATGAATTACTGTATTGGTTGCGTCATCAACCATTACTTATCCATCGAAACATTGGCAATAATACTGCACCAGGTTTTGTCATCACACACGCCGGTATCCCACCCGTATGGGATTTACACCACGCTAAGAAATGTGCTAGTGAAGTAGAAGATATCTTGATAAGTAATCGTTATGTGTGGTTGTTACGAAACATGTACTCAGACCATCCCACTCATTGGCTAGACAGCCTTCAGAGCATAGAACGTTATCGCTACATTATCAATGCATTGACTCGGATGCGTTATTTAGATATGTCTGGTGGCTTAGATATGGTGTGTAAATTAGCACCAGAAAAGATCACAAATCAACATCTTTTCCCTTGGTTTTATGTTAAACGTAATAAACCAATGTTAGAAACGTTAGTGTTTGGTCATTGGGCGACATTAGGAGGTATCCAAGACGATAATTTACTTGGACTTGATACCGGATGTGTATGGGGTGGATCAATGACAATTGTTCGATGGGAAGACGGGAAGAGCTTCAGTCTTCCTTGCGAGATCCATGCAAATTAGTGTGTATTAAATCTGCGATCCAGCACTATAAACTCCATGCTATATTGATTTTTTTCGTCAGCGTTATAATACTCTAAATAGCTATTTACCCAATCATCTCCCCATTCAGGAAACCTAGTATCCCCGTCAATATCGGCATTAATGTGGGTAAGATATAAACGATCTGAGAGAGGTAGGCACAAAGCGTAAATTGAGCTACCACCTATGACTACCGCTTCTTGAACACCTTGGACTAATGCTAGCGCTTCCCCAACGGTAGTCACGTTATCCACACCTTCTGCTGACCATTGTGGATTCCTGCTGATCACAATATTGTGTCTTCCCTGTAATCGGTGACCGATAGATTCATAAGTTTTACGACCTATGATCACAGGCTTTCCTAACGTATTGTGTCTGAACCAACCGAAATCAGCTGGCAGATGCCAAGGTATTCCACCTTCTTTTCCTATCACTCGTCCTTTTGCCATGGCAGCAATCATACTAACCTTCATCGTCACCTTTTTTCCTTTTTCGTTACGAATGCAGTACCATCCTACATTTCAGTATTATATCTATTGAGTAAAATATCAGTCATAGCAAGTAGGGTCAATGCTAGTACCAATGCACAGTGAGATATAACGCCTTAATCACATTGCTTATTATAGTTAGACACTGATAAGTGCTATAATCCACCATTAATTTCCGTTGAATGGAGTCGGAAGTGCTACATTTCCCAATTAAGCAGCCAATACCATTTCTTTAAAAATAAGGGCAAACTGCTTAAATCCTAAATATTTCTTAGATCGATGATTAATACTTTCTGCCGGTGTTTCTTAAATATCTGAACTAATCGCAATTCCTACGATCAGATCATCATGGAATCAAGCGGGAGGTTATGATGGGAAAGACCAAGCACAAGATCAGCAACTGGAAACAATATAATCAAGCATTATTAAACTGTGGCTCAGTGACTTTTTGGATACCTCGATTGAAACGGCACTGATGGTGAAAGGTGTTTTTGAACTCCCACTTTGTAGAATTAGAAAGCTTTTTCAATGATAACACGGTTCTTTATTTGGGTATGCGGATTTAGTGATTGATTTTCACAGGATGTATTAATTGGTTTAAATCGGATTTAATGATTGACATAATAAACCAAATACACTTGTATTAAGAACGTGGAGACATTCACAGCCGAACTCAGCGGCGACTCTGAGAAGACAAGAATTTAACCATGAAAACTATCTCTATTGCTGAATTTGAAACTCTGGTAGCTCGCAACGACTGGCAGCGAGAACAAGATTGCGAAGTTTTAGAGCGTCTTGATCGTCAGGTTGAAGAGTGGAACGAAGAAAACGAATCTTTTGATCTGAACGATATTCCTCACGTTTTTGGTTTGGCTTCTAAAACCTCAACCTTAGATGGTATCAAAATTACTTACACCGAAGGCTTTAACTACGACGAATGC
>NZ_NBYY01000030.1 GCF_002464935.1 Candidatus Enterovibrio escicola | reverse complement strand
CCAAACTTGCTCGTGCTGTGGCGTTATTCCGTCCAGTAGTCCGAAAGGTAGGTCAGGCTTGCGAATAAGAGAATGGACATGTTCTGAGTGCGGAGCAGAACACGACCGCGATATTAACGCGGCAATGAACATTCTCGCGGCGGGACATCGCCGTCTAGCTGTAGGAATCCCCGTGCTTTAGCTCGGGGAGGATGTCAAGGGGCAACTAACAGGCTCCCGCGCAGATGTCATAATAGCGGACGACATTGAGGTGCTAAATAATTCAGCCACACAAGATGCACGGGATAAGCTCTCGAAACTCGTGAAGGAGTTTGATGCTATTTTAAAGCCACTTGAAAGTTCGCGTATCATCTATCTAGGGACGCAACAGACTGAAATGTCCGTGTATAACATCATCGCTGAGCGTGGTTATGAAGTACGAATCTGGCCTGCCTTATATCCCACGGCAAAACAACGAGATGCCTATATCTTTGAGGGCAAATCACGTTTGGCTCCCTTAATACAAAGTAGAGCAGAAGGAGCGGAAGGAGCAGCCCTGATTGGGCATAGCACAGACCCCTCTCGTTTCACCGATGAGGATTTAAAGGAGCGACGTAGGTCTTACGGCAAGGGTGGTTTTGCCTTGCAGTTCATGCTTGACACAGCTCTCAGTGATGCGGATAAGTACCCGCTGAAACTTAGCGACTTAATTGTGTTAAACATTGCTCGAGAGAAAGCCCCTACGTCCTACGATTGGTGCAATGACCCTGTTAGACGCATCACAGAGCTACAGGCACTAGGCTTGGCTAGTGACCACTACTACCGCCCCCTATTTCAGGCTGAGACCGTGAGCGCGTTTACAGGGCGTCTACTGAGCATAGACCCTTCAGGACGCGGTAAGGATGAGATGGCTTATAATGTCACCTACTTCCTTAATGGTTATATCTTCCTAGTGGAATCTGAGGGGATACTGGAAGGCTACGCCCCGCAGAACTTAACGAGAATTGCAGAGGCAGCAAAGACGCATAAGGTAAATAAGATTTTCTACGAATCTAATTTTGGTGATGGTATGTTCGGACAATTATTACGACCTTTCGTTAACC
Organism: Candidatus Enterovibrio escicola; assembly: GCF_002464935.1. GTDB lineage: Bacteria > Pseudomonadota > Gammaproteobacteria > Enterobacterales > Vibrionaceae > Enterovibrio > Enterovibrio escicola. The sequence continues at coordinate 61,716 of NZ_NBYY01000030.1, read as the reverse complement.
GTATTTACCCTTGCTCTATCGAAGAGGTAAGGCACCACGTTCAGAAAGAACGCCGTATTATTGATACGCTAGAACCAGTCATGATGCAGCATAAGTTATTGGTTGACTACAAGCTTATCGAAAGAGACGCGCAGAATATAGCTGCAAAATTATCTTACTCGCTCTTTTACCAAATGGCGCGTGTAACAATGGATAAAGGAGCTTTAAAACATGATGATAGGCTGGATTGTCTAGCAATAGCCGTGAATTACTGGACGCGCCAAATGGATGCAGATGCACATGCAATAGAAGATGCAGCACGCGCAGAGCTTTTGGATAAAGAGCTGGAAGACTTCATTGCGTATGCAGGCGGTTACCAGAATCCGAGTAGGAACTGGCTCAGTTGAGGAGCGACTTCACGTCACTGGGAGTCCTGAACATTTCACTTAGAAAAATCTGTGAGGTCTTTTTACAGATAACGGTCGCAGGATTTCCCCCGTGGGGGGTGGGAGCAGGCAGTCTCACCGAAGGATTCATTAACCTTCTGATTCTAAAGGAATTCTCGGGGAACCAGTGCGCTCTACTTTGTGTTATGCGTTACAATTTTCTACAAGTTAACCTCGAATTACCAGCCAAATAACTGCATAAGCTATTGATTTCAAAAGTATTTAATAGGAAATACATGTAACAGGTGTTCGGAATGGGATTCCCAATTTAGTCACGCCTGTTTGCCCAGATTTTTTCGCTCTCACGCGTGTCTATATGAGTCTGCCTTTTTCTTCCAGTGCTACCTCCAGAAATACCTGCAGAGACACACAGAGCAAAACCCAAGGTGCCTAGAATAAACAACTTTTTGGGGCGGTCTCCCTCCTCGTATTTTTCTATGAGGGTGTTACTTATAGTTTACTGTGGCTCCTTAAATATATTTTTATATATATGAAACAATAAGATATCTACGGAATAAGAGGATATAGAAAAATAAAGCAAATAAAAGCTTGTCAGATTTGAGGTGTAACTGCATTATATAACTCATATGCACAAGAGGACATCGTGAAGCAATTTTAAACAGGAGAAGTCTGCCACACAATCTCAGCTCTTTAACAATTTGGTATGTAAAAGAAACCACTTCTTACACTCAGAGAGTCGAGGTGAGCTGTGGTGGCTAATGGTTATAGTAAAGTTTTAACAATGAGGTCTTGTAGAGACCTCAGCAATAAAACCTTATTAAAACAAATAGCTATAATAATAGCATTACTTGAAAAGTCTATATACAAGTAATACTTGCCAGCATCACTACTTGAAGTTAAATTAAGCACCTTTACAACCTGTATCACTGATACACATATTTTGAGGTCACTTAATGCTTAAGCATTTTCAACTATCACTTAGATGTAACACTCAAACCAACTGTAAATCTGTAAGCAGCACCCTAACTCCCGATGTTGTGAAAGAAAGAGTTCGGTATTAGAGACATGAATGTGAATGGAAAAGTTAGTAAATCTATTGTACGTTTTCGTCGACAAGTGGAAATATTCCGTAAAGAAGTACATCACGATATGCACATACTTCAAATGCTTACTTTCTTAGAAGTCGTTAACAACGACAAACATACAGTGAACGGGAAGTACATAGAGAAATTACTATCAATTGGACAAACCTCAGCAAGTAGACACTGTCGGCGTTTGTTACAAAAAGAGAAAGGGGGTTTTTTCGGGCTATGTGTCTTTACTTATGGTCCCAAAGATGCGCTTAGTAAGTATCTGGAATTAACAGATGAAGGGAAGCGTCTCGCTGTTGCACTCCGCCCTCTTTTCCTAGAAAAAACTATCTACTAAGGGTTCAGTTGGGATGGTTGTTGTTGCTACACCTGTATCAGGCTTAACTGCATATGTAGGTTACACACACTAACGTAAACAGCCACACGCTTGGAGGAATAAATAAATAAACATAGATGAGGTGAAAGTGAACACATTAGAACAACAAGAGAAGATTTATAACATTCGTGTACGTATGCGAGGTACATCCTACCAAGCAGACGTTAAAATAGAGGGAAAGCATAAACAAGTAAGTAGCAAGACTCACGGTGATGCTGTAAAAAAAGCGTTACATTTGCTAGCTGTCTCACTTGAGTCTCCCATCAAAGCTGCTGTGAGAGCGTCTACGCGTTCAGAAAGAGCAGGTACGCTGGGAGCTGGTTATAAACGAGCGTGTGTGCGCACATGGAATTCGGACATACAGAAGGACTGGAAGTCGAGCAGGAAGCGGGCGGAGGAAATACTAGATTTTTTTGGTTGGCATATAGCACCCTCCGAAATAACCGCTGTTAAATTATGTACCTACGCAGATTACCAGATGGATATTTTAGGGCGTGCTGGGAGTACGATTAATAAGAGTCTTAGCAAACTCCGTGTCGTTCTTAAACACTGTGTGTCTCTGGGACACTGTCAGTACATTCCGTTGTTTCCTTGGTGCAAAATAGATAAGGGGCGCACACGGTTCTTTTCTTTAGAGGAAGAACGGATGATTGTGAACTGGTTCCAAGTGAATAAGAGAGCCTTAATCGCGGATTTTGTCATCGTTGCAATAGACACTGGATGTAGAACTGGGGAACTACAGAAACTGGAGTGGCGCGATGTGATGGAAGATTGTTCACATATAACGCTCAGAGACACGAAGAATGGGCAAACACGGCGAGTTCCTCTGCTTAAACGTTCGGCTGACATTATGCGTGAACGAAAAGAAAGAGGTCTACACATGCCGTTTGAAGGACTTTCGGGAGCCAAACTTACAAAGAACTGGAAGAAGATGAGAACGGCTCTAGGCTACAAAGATGATCCAGAGTTCATACCACACGTAATGCGTCATACATGTGCAACACGTCTGGCTATGAATAACACACCCGAGTTAAAAATGATGCTCTGGCTGGGTCACTCAACGCCTTCTATGGTTAAACGTTACGCTCATCTGAATGTCAATCATTTAGCGGATGCCGTGACTTCACTGGAGGGTTATTTAGCTACAGCATAATGTTAAAACATTGGGTTGTTACACGTTTTTGTTACATGTTACATATTTATATTATCTAATTGATTTTCTTCATATTATTAAGAATTTGGGTTATTAATGCCCAACTCCTTATGCAGTCGATAGTTTATTTCAAACGATCAGATCGCTACTTGGGCATTTAGTTCATTTCTTATGCGCAGCTCAGGTTAACCTATAACAACAGATATAAAATAATTAGTAACATTTAGAAGGTAAAATAAGATTTACGTGTTAGTCTGTCCGATTAGTACAACGCTTTAACCTATTGAAATTATCAGAATTAAGCAAGGGAGATATGAAAAGTAATCGCATCACCGCGCTGGCTTTCGCGTTATCACAAATACTTCTTAGTAGTCATATGCTTGCCAATGAAACCAATATCGTGACAAATGATCTTGTCGTTGCGTTGGAACAGAAGCTTGCAAATAAAAGAGGGGAAATTGTGCGACACGCTGAAAACCTTCAAACTCAAATAGACACACTAGAGACTTTATTGACTGAACGAGAGTCACTAGCTGGTAAAGCAATTGAATTAGAAAAGAATCGAGCATTGGCACAAGAACGTCTAGATGAAGAGTTCCGTCGACTAATTGAGAATCCTGACACTGACCTCAATCAATTTAGAGACGCCTACCAAGCAACTTGGACTTTAGTAAAAGAAAATCAACAATCAACACTTCAAAATACCAAAACTGTCTCTGAACAGCAGCGGATTATCACAAGAGAAAACCGCCAAAAGCAGTTATTAGTCAGCACACTGGCAAATTTGCAAGAAGCAAAGAAAGAAGCACGGGTTAAGCGCCTCCGTCAAGAACTGACGGTCTCAGATTCCATTGAAGTGGTTCATACCATAACGTGCAGTTCATTGATGACATTGGCAGCTTGTGCCAACCAAGGTAAAACCTTAACTATGCAAGAGACGGTTAATATGTTTCAATCACACATGCTAGATAAGGTGACAGAATCTACCACAGCAAAGCTTAATTCAGACCGTGTGTCATTCAACATTAACGTGATGAACAGTAATGTGATTAACAGCGGATTCAGTGGCGATAACCTCTACGTCACGCGTATACAAGCAGAAATGAAGAGTCATCCTGATGAAAATGCAGCATGTAAACTACTCAACTTTGCAGAGCAATACTGTGTTGAGGATTCATTTACAACGGCAAAAACTGTACCAAAACAGCGAGTAAAACGTTGGATTAACATGAGCATCCGTTCTAACCGTTATGATGACAATGTCACTATTGACGGTGTGACCTATGGTTCAACCCCTGTGGGAATCATGCTTCCAGCTGGTCGACATCAGTTAACCGTAGAAAAAGTAGGTTTTGAACCGTATAGCCGTCAGATATTCATGAATAAAGATTCTGTAATTTGGGCTAACCTGATAAAACAGGAGAACCGTCTAAAACTAGGAAAAGGATTTACTGACAAACCCTCTAATAATCGACAAGCTGCAAAAATGGTTGTGATCGGCGGAGGTAAATATCACGTTGATTTTGAAGCTAAACAACCAGTGCTTATAAAGTAACCTTTCTCTATTGTAGTCGTTCACCAGTCCCCCATTGAGAATCAATAAGTGATGATAATCTCACGATCGACAATTTCCTATTAAGTGATCTTCTCAGCCTACTAAACTGGCTTCATGAAAAAGAAGCATTTTGAAAATTAACCACCCACGATGGAACAATTAGGCTCCGATCAAGCCAATGCACTTACCCGTAAACTACAGAACAAGCTTCGGGAGTACGAAGATAGGTTGTCTGCTAATTTACGGAACTCATCACGATCTCCGCCGTCAGACTCCCCCGCAGAGAGGAACGAGAGAAAAAAGATCAACACCCTCCGCAGCCGAAATCAGATAGGCGCCCACTTGGCCATGAGGGATAAAAAAGACCAGTAAGCGATCTCAAAGAAACCGATTCGATTGTGTGTTGTCAGCTAGATACCTGCTGCACTCAATGCGGTGAGAAGATTGTTCCGAACACGGAGCCTACCCAGGGTCATCAACTCTTTGAGTTACCAAAAGCATCGTTGGATATTACTGAATATCAGTTATTCCATGGTCAGTGCCAGCACTGTAACCATACCGTCAGAGCCAGTTTGCCCGATGACGCCCCATCAGGTCAGTTAGATCCTCGGCTGCTTAGCCACCTTGCCGTTATATCTAGCCAGTATCATCTGAGTATCCGCAAAAGACAGCACCTTTTTATGGATCAATGCGGGATAAACAGTGCCGAGCGATAGTGGTAACCGACAAATGTGGTAGTTATAACTGACTGGATCCTACGCGATACCACTTCTATTGGGCACATGTCACTTGTAATTTACAACAAATGGTGGAATACAGCGGTAGAGGTGTAACCTCTCATATTGGCAAACGTCTTATTCTGCTCTGCCATGCGGTATTCCAACTTTAGCACCGCTATGAGCAAGAAAAAATCATCGCCCTCGAATGATGACGATGAATATATCGTCCTAGACGAAACCCTTCATCTTGGCTAAGAAAAGGCGAACATGTCCCAACATCTCGGTATGCCAGAAGGCATGGCCTATATCTTGAAGCACAAATAGGGACTCTGGGTTTTCCTTCACCATGAAGATGTACCGTTGACCAATAAGGAAGCTGAGCGGTGTATTCTGGGCAGCGTTATCATGTAGAAAATCTGCTTCGGGACTAACTCTTACCGAGGAGAACAGTTCTGTTCGTGGTGAAAACCTGTAAGAAACATGGGCCGTCTGCATTGGATATCATTAGCAATGGAGTATCATCAGTGATCCGCAAGCAAGCCTATCCCAACGTGTTTAATCTCATAAACATCGAGTCAAACCACCTCTGCTGAACGCTTACAACTCCAAGAGTTGATGACCCTGGGTAGGCTCCGTGTTCGGAACAATCTTCTCACCGCATTGAGTGCAGCAGGTATCTAGCTGACAACACACAATCGAATCGGTTTCTTTGAGATCGCTTACTGGTCTTTTATATCCCTCATAGTTAGGCTGAGCACCCACCCGATTTCGGCTGCGAGGGTATTGAGTTTTTTTCGCGCGTCTCTCGCTGCGGGGGAGTCTGACGGCGGAGATCGTGATGAGTTCCGTTAACTAACCTGAGTTGCGCATAAGAAATGAACTCAATGCCAAATCAGGCTTTTTACACGAAGCATAACCTATTGAATACATGACCCATATCACCACGTACTGGAAAATGAAGAGATAACACCCGCTATTCCACCTCTAAGCAACGCGGAATACTGAGAGGAAGGGTATCCTATAAATGAAGCAGTAAAAGAGTTAAAATAAGACAAATTGGTGGACTGGAAAAAGTACAGGGGTTATCACAAATGCTCATTAGCAGAGACAGCAATGTTTTGCTATAAACAGTTACTAAGCCATAAACTCACTCTTCGTGATTACACTGTTTAAGTTTATGAAGCACTAGTAAATGTGAAATCAATGAACAAAGTTATAAAACTCGATATTTCTATTCGCCAGCAGATAAATTAATACTATAAAATAGATTGTAATCAGTGCGTTATATCCATAATTTAATAAAAAACACCATGGCAGAATACCGTTCATGGGTTACACTACACATGGAGAAGTGATTACAATGGATGGCAAGATCTTATGTAGCTTCTTTAATAAAAATAACCGCCATAGTACTATTCATATGATTAGTGGTTATATGAGTATCAGTCAGCTGCTATTGTGAAAAATGAAAACGAATAAAAAAGGCAAGGAAATTACTGCCATTCCTGCCTTAATGAGAAATGCTTATTAAAATTGTATGAGTTTAACTTTCCTTGGATAATTCGTACGAATTAGTTTCATTAAATTATGCCAAACTATTAACAGGCTTCTTGACCAGTCTCGAAGAGTTTCTTATTCTAACGTATGTGCGTATATGTAGGATCTTGATATTTAAAATGGAATCAAATCAAAAACAAAAGCCACCAATAATTTGGATAAACGTCTTGGTATTTACCATCACGTTTGCGGTCGCCGCAATCGGTACACCATTCTGGGCTTGGTATCACGGGTTCGACTGGGCTCAATTTACCATGTTAGTGGCTGGGTTTACTTTTGGCGGAATGTCCATCACCGCAGGTTACCATAGACTTTGGTCACACAAAACTTACGAAGCACATCCCGTGCTTAAGCTTACTTTTGCACTCGGAGGTGCATACAGTCTGCAAAACAGCATTCTTCACTGGTCATCAGACCATCGTATGCATCATCGACATGTAGACAAGAATGACGTTGACCCTTACTCCGCAAAACTAGGTTTTTGGTACTCTCATATTGGCTGGATATTAAGAGAATATCAAAAACAGCGCTATTATGATTACAGCAACTGTCGTGATCTGAAAAAAGATAAAATTGTTATTTTACAGCATAAGTATTATCTGCCATTAGCACTTATTACCAATTTGCTTATACCCGTTATATTTGGTCTTATTCACGGTGATCTGTGGGGTTCGATAATCCTTATCGGTTTTACACGCTTGGTACTTAACCACCACACCACCTTTTTCATCAATTCATTAGCACACATGTGGGGTAACCAACCTTACACTGAGAAAAATACAGCGCGTGACAATGGCGTTCTCGCTTTACTTACCTTTGGCGAGGGTTACCATAATTTCCACCATATTTTTGAAAACGATTACCGTAATGGTATTTATTGGTGGCAGTTTGACCCTACAAAATGGCTAATAAAATCAGTAAGCATGATCGGTTTAACCCAGAAACTCCGTATCACACAACCGGACCGTATTGAAAAAGTTCGTGCCACAATGGTACTGAAAAACATCAAAATACGCCTGAATGAAATACCCAATGCATCGCACCGTTTACAAATTCTGGAACAAGAGTACGATGCATTAGTACTACGTATGAGTGATTATTATGGTGCGAAGAAACACTTAATCGATTTAACAAAACAAAACTTGCTAAAAAAGTACGAAGCTGTAATCCTCATTCAACAGTTAAAAATTCTTAAAGAAAATTTCCAACGACAAGAAAGAAACTGGCGTGCCTTAACTACAAACTATGTATAACGATCACAAATGTAAAATAAGTCGGGGAAAATATGCAATTAAAAGTAATGGATCTACATATTAGATCCATTTGGAGGAATGATTATAATCAAACGGTCAGTCTGCTTATTTCAGGTTCCTAGTCATTTATTCAATAGATTTCTCTGCTTTTGTTGCAAAGTTGAGGGAGTGGATCTACCTGTTGTTGGTAATCCAACATTTCCAAGAAGCATTAACCCTATAGCACTTTATTTTAACGACAAACAATATCTGGACACACGGATCTTTCAAGTTGTCCACTACGATATCTCCTATCAACTTAGCTATCTGGACATCGAGGAAATATTCAAAAACCGAGGATTGGGCATGGATCACGCAACTATCCACCGATGGATTCTGGAATATGCTTTTCAGTTGAAGCTTACTTTCAGGAAAAAACGTGTTGTAGTGACGTCTTGATGAATGGATAAGAGCTACGTGAAAATCAAGAGTGTACGGTATTACCTGTACCGAGCTGTCGATAATCACGAAGACATTGTAAATTTATGTATCTCTGAAACAAACAAGAAGTCAAAATTATTTGGAATATAGCACTTCATTTCTCGACTGATAGTGGAATGAGTACAACCGAAATCTTCAGGAAATCTGGCTAAAAGAATCACCATCAGCCAATCATTACTCAATATAAAATCAGTTATTATCATTTACTTGTTTATGAGCCATGCACATATCCAAATTAGAAGAGAATGCGGAGAGTGTACTTTAGTCTAGTTAACTCTCCGAGAGGTTATGTATTTCACCTGACTGAGGGAGTGATGAATACTCATTCGGATGTCCTACTATTGCAACCAAACCAAGGCTAGAATGCGTTAGAAAAGAAAAAAGGATGTCATGAGGCATCCTTTTGAATCTTCTACTGAGAGGAAGGATTAGGTCTTTTCTACATTTGCAGCTTGTGGACCCTTCTGGCCTTGCTCAATTTCAAATGATACTTGTTGACCCTCAGCTAGTGTTTTAAATCCATCGCCAGTGATAGCACGGAAGTGAACGAAAACGTCAGGGCCACTTTCTTGCTGAATGAAACCAAAACCTTTTTCTTCGTTAAACCACTTCACGGTACCAGTAGATCTAGACATGTTATCTCCTGAATATATTACTATTTATACCCGTCTTACTTGAAGTTGTGGCACTATTGACTGCGTCCTATCTACCCAATAACATAGGCTGCCTATGTTCACGGATTTTGTTCACTTGTCGTTTAGCAGCAACCCCGATTACGTTGGGTATTTATATTTGCGTATAGCCAAATTAATGAATCACTTATGTTAGCAAATCTAACGAATATCTTCAGGACAACTTACTCTTTCGAAGATAGCGTGTGACTAATTATGTATTCAATTGCAGCATTATGAACTCTATTAACCAGACCGAACGACTGTACAACAGAGGCTCATCGACATATAAATATATAAATCAAAAAGCGCCTCTGAGTGAGGTTATGCGTACTGTATCATCATGCAGTGAAACTCACGGAATTACGATACTACGCACTTTTTAAAAGTAGTCTCATTTCAGAGAAAAGAAAGTGATACATATCTAGGTTTTAAGAATGAAGTATATAATTACATTAATAATCAAATATTTAGAATGCTGTCATTGCAATAATACTATGAGTAAGAAAAACTAAAATTTGACAAGCAAGTGAACTTATGAATAATTGAGTTCTCACACATAAACTTAAGTCTGTTATGAATCACACAAAACCCTTTACCAACATCTGATCCAAGAGCATCGGAACCAGATTTATCAGTCTTGTTGCAATATCATTTCCTATACCAAAACAACTTGTTGGTACTCAATTTTAGAGTACATAAGTGCATTCAGTTCGGAGAAAATTCTCATAGGAATAATCAATCTATTTTACGTAAATTTAACGACAGAATGAGTGAAATGATGCCCTCAAGTGGAGTACATTTACAGTTTTGTCGCAAAGTTTGAAAAGAGGTGGAATCGACTTTCTACGGACATACTTATGCTTACCCGTAAATAAAATGGCTTCCAGACAGGCATTTTCCCGCTTTTTCAATCTGGCCTTTCCTAGGTATCTACCACAAAGCAACACTGGCTATCGTGGCCTCGGCACCCTCAAACGGATCTCCATCCTAGGCACTGGTGCATCTTCCATTTTACCGGAAAATAGCTCTGCTCCACGATGTTATTCAGGTATTTTAGTTCGATGCTCTCTATTTAACCTGAGCTGTGCTCAAGAAATGAACTAAATGCCTAAATCGAGATCTAATCGTTTAAAAAAACTATTGACTACATAAGGACTTTGGTATGAATAACTTAACCTCATGATCTGCATAATCGTTTGATTATCAAACCTAGTCATCTTGGTGATCAGCTCGAAAAAGACGCGCTTATACAGACAAGTGGTTATCTAGATTGACCATCACAACTTAAATCAGTATTATTAATACAATTGATTATCATATAAGAGTCAGCGCCTAAAAAATCACTAATCTCACATATTAATTAAATAGTGCCTATACCGAATCTAATTTCGTTACCTTCATCATCAACCACTTCATCCAAATAGTTTTCGACTAGACGTTCTACCAAGTTATCCGGTTCTTCGAAGTAAGCAATGTGGAAAATAGCATCTCCTTCATTAACTAACGGTAAAGTTTGTTGACCAATAATAATCCCACCTTGCGGTGCATAAGTCTGGATCTCCTCACTTCCGGAAGGGTTACTAATCGACGCAAGCACTTGACCCTTGCTAACTCGTTGACCCAATGATACGTGTGAACGTAAAATTCCGTCTGTTTCTGCACGAACCCATCGGGTGGCACGAGCGATAACAGGTTCTACCGTCGATCTACGTTTGCTCTGTCGAATCATACCAAGGTGACGCATAACACGCTTCACACCCTTTACTCCAGCCGTAATCGCATACGGTTCAAACCGCAGCGCTTCGCCCGCTTCATATGTGATAACTGGGATGCCAATACTCTCCGCTTCTGAACGCAACGATCCTTCACGTAGTGCAGCATCAATTACCACTGGGGTACCAAATGCGATTGCCATCTCGTTTGTTTCTGCATTAGAAAGATTTGCGCGTATTTGTGGTAAATTAGCGCGATAAATAGCGGCTGTGTGCAGATCGATAATATGGGTACATCGGCGAACAATTTGTTCGGAGATCTGATAAGCCATCCGACCTGCAATGGATCCCCGTTCTGAACCAGGAAAACAACGGTTTAAATCACGACGGTCAGGTAGATAGCGAGATTTGTGTATAAACCCGAAGACATTAACAACTGGTATTGCGATTATTGTTCCTATCAGAGTGATTGGATTAATGCGTCCGAGTATCTGACGAACCACCTCAACACCATTAAGTTCATCACCATGAATAGCTGCATTAATCATTAACACTGGACCAGGTTTCTTCCCATGAATCACTTCCGCTATTACTGACAGCGGAGAATGTGTATAAAGCTTGGCGATTTCAAAATCAACGCTTGCACACTGACCTGGTGAGATCGTAACCCCTCCAATGTGGAAACTTTTATTTTTGTGCATTTTTGACACGTATCCTTGTCTTCAAAGAGGAGACTATTTTCTCGATATGATTAATAATGAGACCCGCAACGTCTTTACCAGTAGCGGTCTCAATTCCTTCAAGACCAGGTGATGAATTAACCTCCATTACCAACGGCCCGCGCTCAGAGCGCAATAAGTCTACACCAGCCACGTGAAGACCCATAGCTTTAGCTGCCGCAACTGCCGTTTTACGTTCTGTTGGCATAATACGAATCAGCGATGCACTACCACCAAGGTGCAAGTTAGAACGAAACTCACCAGGCAATGCTTGCCGTTTCATCGCAGCAATCACTTTATCGCCAATGACGAAACATCTGATATCCGTGCCACTCGCTTCTTTAATATACTCTTGTACCATGATATGTGCTTTCAGACCCATAAATGCCTCAATCACACTTTCAGAAGCTTTACGCGTCTCGGCTAAAACTACTCCAATACCTTGTGTACCTTCCAGTAGTTTTATTACTACTGGCGCTCCACCTACCATACTCAGGAGATCCTTAATATCTCCCGGTTTGCTTGCAAAACCTGTGACCGGCATTCCAATATTTTTACGAGAAAGAAGTTGAAGTGAACGAAGTTTATCTCGTGAGCGTGAGATCGCCACCGAATCGTTCACTGTGTATACACCCATCATCTCGAATTGGCGTAACACCGCACAACCATAAAATGTTACAGAGGCACCGATACGCGGAATAATGGCATCGAACTCAACCAAATCTTCACCCTTTAAATGAATCGAAGGTTGGGTAGAATTGATGTTCATATAACAACGTAATACATCGATAATTTTATATTCGTGGCCACGATGTTCACATTCTTCCATCAGCCTGCGAGTAGAGTAGAGATTCCTACTACGGGATAAAATTCCAATTCTCATAAAATTAACCTTGTAGCACCTGAAGGATGAAAGATGCTTTTGGATCAACAATCAGTCGACCTTCCATTGCTGTACGTCCCATCAACATTCTAAATTGCATGTTATCTCTGGCTGTCAGTGTTATTTCAATCGTGTAGCATAGATTGCCAACTGAAAGTTGTGTCTCAATGACATATCGATAAGTTTCATGCCCTCCAGAATCACGCACAGTACGCATATCAAATACTTTAGCGTGACACTCATGCTTAGTAATGGTGTTATCTTGCTTCGGGTGAATCATGAATTTCACCCATTTTTCTCCATCTTTATTGTATTCTTCAATACCGAAAGTATGCAGACATGATGTTCTTGCCCCTGTATCTACTTTTGCTTTTATTGCTTGGATATTCAGCTCTGGTAAGCCTACCCATTCACGCCAACCAACCAAAATCATTGACTTAGCAGGAAGTAGATCAGAATGCTCAGTACGCGATGCACGAGATATGTGGTTGTCAGTCATCATTGTCAATGTTCCAGATAAAAGATTGTGAATAAATGGAGTGGTAGCATCCATCATTAACACATACTCGTGGAAACAATAGCCTCCTTGCAAGGGAGATACGATCATAGTTCTAACAGTTGATTGAATAATCAACATGATCTTGTACACATTCTAAGTGCTATTCTACGGATCCAGTTCCATATCCACGGTGTCGCATGAAAGAGCGTGAAGGTATAGCCTTGCGGAAGTTACAACAAGTCATTCTTCTTGGTTGTAACCATAAAAAAAGGTTCATAGGCATTATCAAATTATTTTTGCAATGAATATCAATGTCCTCGATTAGAGGATTTCCAGATTTCATCAGTTATTATCTGTGAATGTTGTATTGAGTCTCATCACTATACCTTCATCGTTTGATTGTAGTGTCTTAACTCCATATCAAGATTCAAAATTACCCCTCTCACATAACGTGGGGCATTATTGACTGTGTATCTTCCTCAGATGCCTGCGCCCTCATACTAGGCGGTATATGCTGTCATGCATCCAATAGATTAGTCTTCGTGTAAGATCCTTATCTTTCAAAGATATCATTGTAACTACCGTTGATGTTAAATGTTATTTTTATCAGTAAACTAGTGCTGTTCAAAATATGGAATTGGCACTGATCCGTACCAAGATTACCATTGCCAATTATGCGACAAAATCTTCTAAGGTTGGATATATTTACACAACGTGTCAGGCAAGGATAAAAGCTGAAATTGTTGCGCTTGCTATTCACAATGTGTGTGTATCCGTCTGAAAGAACTCAAACCTTAGTGCCTAACAACACTCCTCTTGACGTGTAAAAAGTGGTGCTTATTTGCAAAGTGAATGAGCAATGTTCTTTCATTGGTAACAAGAACGATCCGTGTTAGTTCAGGTATGCTTGGGAGCCAGGATTGAAAACGGTTATTACTCACGCTTTAGATGCTTCGTAGCCACAAGACATTCAATCATCCTTCAAAACGCTTATCCAGATTCAAAATGCCTTTTGAGTGTACTGATACTTTAAGTCTCTACGATAGACTTCTCGAGAACAAGAATATTTTAGACCTGAATCTAGATAATAACTGAGACACCTATGGTTTTGCGTAGAAGGGTGTTGTTGATCTTCTCTATATAAAACCGATTTAACAATAAAACGGTAGCCATATTAACATAAATGCCAGTGACACTCGGCTGACGTAATTCCTTTTAAATTTATCATGTCTATTTGAAATAGAACGATATTGTTCAATCCCCCCAAAGGGGTCTCCTCCTAAATGACGATACCGATAATAAAGACAAGTCTATACCACTTTTATCGATATCTCCTCCATAACTTCCTTTAGCAATGACGGTATTCCCCCCTTCAAGTTTTACATCCTTCTCTGAAAGATGTGCTGTCAAAACCCTTGTCAGCAACGATCATATTCACTTCTACAAGGTGGTCTACAAGACTTCCTGCATGAACAACGTCATGCCACTTCATTTAAAGCCCCTTGCTTTGTGATGACACCAACAGCTAAACATCTTACCGATGACATGATGTATGTCTAAGTAACCGAGTTAATCGTTGTTATTTTTGAGACGTCTGGTGTAGATAAATCGGAATCGTGGTGAAAATACAAACGAAGCAACAATAACGTGTGAATTATCACTTAAAGCCCTAGCCGTTCACGCCTAATAGAAAACTTATATAAACTAGCAATGGAGCTAGGCATGGATGATACGCCGTGCCGCAAAGGCCAACTATCTCGCGGTATCCGAAATCATCTAATTGGAAGTACAGCTTGGGTGTTTATTGATGAAGCGGATCACCTTGACTATCCAACAGTAGAAGAGCTAAGAATTCTACAAGAAGAAACAGGCGTTAGTTATAGTGTTGGTGGGTAACAACAAGGTTTACATACAGCTTACAGGTGATCGCCGTAATGAAGATTTTGCGCGCTTGTTATCTGGCATTGCCAAGAAGCGTGGTACCCACAAAACCAAACAGGTTTACGTTCGCACCCTTGCCGATGCATGGCACGTAAATGTCGAATCTAACCACATACTAATGCTACAAATTAGTGAACTCTCAGGTGGCATTAAATTACTAAGCAAAACACTCAAACTGATGATGATATTTACCAAAGGGTAAACTATTAACGAGCAAGTGCTACGCAAAGAATTTACTGAATTATAAACCAACTCTTAAGGTGAGACATAATTTTTAAAGCGAAGCAAATGACTTAGGTCTTAAACTCATACTCACCATAGCTTATTGTTGTGTCGGTTAAGGATTTCTAATAAGTGAGAACTAAATGAAAACCATTCGTGAAAAATACATAAAACTTTTAGAAGCGCAACGTCAGCACTTAGAGAAGAAAGTAGAAGTAGTTAAAGATGATTTATTCACTATTGAAACTGCCATTGAAGATCTAGATATACTAGGCTTCACTGAAGTTGAGGTTACCGAAAAAGACAGCGCTTTTACATTCAATATAGTGGAGAAAAACAATGACTAATCAAAGCCAACTACAAGACGGTTTTCGATTTAACGGCCAAGGCCATCAAGTACCTGTAAGCTAAATTAAAGAGATTGATTTGCGGCGGGATGACGTAGTTGTCGACATAATGAAAAAAGCCATTACGACACAAAGCTATTAAGGAGGTTTTTATTATGTTTGATGAATACACACCACTAATGAAAGTAGGTTTATTACAACGCTGCTTAGCGAATGGTAAAGCCAGACTAGATGCTGAACTATCCTTGCAGAAAGGGTGTCCCCACTACCAAAAGTGTTGGCCTCAAGACACCTTATTCTGGTCGCTATGCAGGAGAATTCCCGATGTATTGCAGAGTTGGTGCAAAGCTTGTCAGTTAGAATTTAAGAACGCCAAACGCAAATCTGCTTAGGAGAAGTAAAAGGACATGACTTAAACCCCACCACATATAGTTTCTGGGAGGAAATTACTAGGTAAAAGAACAGGAAGCGAGATCAAATTAAACAACATACTGGTACTGCCCTATCTCAAACAAACCAAAAACATAGAAGAGCTTATCCCTTGGCTCTATCTGCGGGAGATCTCCACGAGTGATATACAATCAGCCCTAGAATCTCTCTTAGGTAAGCACGCCAATGGGTTGTTCGCAAACAGTGTTTATCGACTCAAGCAACAAGGGGAAGCAAAATACGACCAGTGGCGTAAGCGCGACCTAAATAAACGGCAGTATCTCTACATTTGGGTTGATGGTGTTTACTGCAAAGTTCGGATGGATGACAAGTTTTACCTGCTTGTTGTTATCAGCGTCGATGATGCAGCCCGCAAGGATATGCTAGCCGTTATCGATGGGTACAGGGAGTTAGAGATCAGTTGGCCTGAAGTTTTGTCACAGCTAACGTCCCCAAGTATCAGTATCGCTCATGAACTCGCCATTGGTGATGGCGCTTTCAGTTTTTGGAATGCAGTGACACATCATTAGCTAACGATACGTCATCAGCACTGATGAGTACACAAAACGGTCAATGTATTAAACAACGTCCCAAAATCTGTTTAACCAAGAATGAAAGAACCGCTTCATGATATCTGGATGGCAGTGACATAAAAAGAGGCACAGTAAGCCTTCGGACAGTTCGAAATACGACATGGTGCTAAATATCCCAAAGTAGCGGAGTACCTGACCAAATACAAAGTAGAAATGCTGATATTTTATGATTTCTCCGCCGTGCACTGGACACATATTCGAACGACAAACCCCATTGAATCAATGTTTGTAACGGTGAGGCTAAGAATGAACAAAACCAAGAATTGTGAAAATCGGAAAACGACACAGGCCATAGCCTGTAAACTAATGCGAATAGCTGAGGTTAACTAGCGTAGCCTGAGAGGCTTTAAATTACTCTATGATATCATCAAATGCGTAAAATTTAGAGATGGCATTCGTGAAATAAATATCAATCATTAGGATACTTATCTGAAAGCTGTAATCTAGATTTAACCATAGCTCGTTTATATTTTCGCTCGCAAATAAATTAAGACGGTAAAGAAGATTGGGATCAATGCGTTATGGGCATACTTTGAATCAATAACTCCACTTTGTTATGCAAATATCCTCCCGTTATTTTCAATAAAATTGAATTAGAGGTTGATAGTAAAGTGTCACACTCCAGACTTAAATTCAGGAATAACTTTGTTCGAAATATAAAGTTCACGCTTACCCCTGATTTATATACTAACCTAATATAGTTATAAATAGAGTATAGGCTGAGACAGTGTATCATTGACGTAATATTATGCCCTAGATGTCAGATAGAGTGCGACATTGAGGCAAGCATGGGAGTATTAGCAATCAACAACGGTTCGATTCATACGTTTCAATCTCGTTCCGGTGCTAGAAAATTTCCTCGGATTGAATTCCCTGCATTAGTTGAAATTGACGGTATAATGTACCCCACCAATGAATGGAGTGTGGGTGGCTTTTCACTCCTTGATGGTAAGTATCAGAGTAAAAAAGGCCACAAAAACAGTGGGAACTTGTGCTTTGAGCTCCCCGTTGGTCGATTTTCCACACCAGTTATGTTTGAAGTGATGCGAGTCAGTGAAAGTAGTTGCGCACTTGGTTGCAAATTTGACTCCATCAATTCCGGTCACCAAAAGACGTTACAATCAATCGTTGATACCTACCTCACAGGCGAAACTATTTCCCTTGAAAGTGTAACCTCGTATGGCGTAAAGGCGCAGCTGCATGAAGAAGAAGTAAATCGTATGCAACAAAACTGGTGGCGCTTCACCATTGTCGCTGTGTGTTCAGTATCACTCATTATTCTTGCTGCACTGATGGTAAAATCCCGTATTCTATCAATCAATTCTGTACATGCAGCAGTCAGTCAACCCTTACTTACATTACGCAGTTACAGTAATGGTGTTTTAAGACTTGAAGATGTAAAACCGGGACAACTGGTGAGAAAGGGACAACTTATTTTTACCGTCTACACGGAAGAATCCACGGACCTTCTCGCACAAAACAAACAACTTTTAAGCAGTATCAACAGTGAAATACTATACTACCAGAACTTACTGCGTCAAAGCAAGGAAGCGGTTGCCAGTTATAACTCTAGCCTATTTAAAGAATTAAAAATTCTGTCAAAAAAACGGGAGTTACTTAATAAAGAGGTAACAACACGTCAGCGTGTATTATCTTGGTATTCAACAGGGGTAAATAAAGGAACTGTCGATATTGTAACACGGGAAAATCAGAGACTTGAAGTGCTTAAGCTTAAACGAGCTCGATTAAATATCGATTCAAAAATGGAGTTGATTAAAAATCAACTCGACCAAATCTCACTCGGAGTAGCTCCTCGTGAAGCACAAGTCGATATAAAATCCACTTTTGAGACACAAAGTAAACTCAATATTCTAACAAAAAAAAGAAATACGACACTAGAAGAAATCGAACGCTTAAAAGGTCGCGGTTTAGCCATTTCACCTTGCAATTGTTATATCGTTGCTATCAATGCCTCTGATGGGCAAATAGTGCAATCTGGCTCTTCCATTTATGAACTTTCTCCTGTCTCCAACGAAAATCGTACTGAGCGATCTATTCTTGCCTTGATGCCGCTTGAACGCTCAGAGCTGCTAAAAATTGGCATGCCAGTTCAGTATAGATTAGCCAGTTATGACGAGGAAATGATCGGTATCATTGAAGGTCTTCAATTCTATAGTTCAGCTAACAGTGACATCTACAACAAGGAAGGTGAATCACTCAGCGGTTTGCCTAAAACATTGCCTCGCATGCAGCAATATATGCTGATAAAAATTACGCCTGATGAAGAGGATAAGAACTCTATCGTAAATGAACCCGTCATTGTAGTTGCTACAATAGGATGGGGAGATGTATTTAGGTACTGGTTTAGCCTATGAATGTAAAAGATCTAGTAGTCAAAAACTTCCACAGGGATGATCCACTTCACATTACTCTGTTATGGTGGTTGTTATTTTTTACACTGTTGCTTTGTCTATGGGCATTTTATACTACTCTTCCCAGCTCTGATCTTAATTATGAAACAGTATACGTAATTGGTATTATCGGTTTATGGCGGTACAGTTGGAAATTTATTCATCTCATCAGAGGCTTGTATTACCAATACATTCGCTACCCTATACTCTCGAGTTTGGCAGAACTTAGCCATAAACCCAGTGAAATATTATTAGTCATTCCCTGTTACCAAACCACACCTGAAGTTAGCGCCCCCGTCTTCAAAGCACTCATCGATGAGATTGGTAATTTTGGTGTCGCATGCCGTGTCGTGGCCTGTATTACGGATGAAGCTGATTTAAACATCATCGAGGTACAATTCAATAAATTACAGCAACAGGTTCCTGTCAGCCTCTTCATTATCGATCAAGATGGCAGTGGTAAACGAAACACAATGGCGGATGCTTTAACTTTGCTTGCCGATGATCGTCCAGTTTCCAAGGACAGTATTCTCATTCTAATGGATGGTGACACCATATTGCCTCTGGGTATTCTAACAAAAGTGTCAGGTTTCCTAATGCGCTATCATGATCTCGGTGCTCTCACCGTCCACAACAAGCCAGTTGTCAAAGGAAATTCGTTAACACGACAATGGTATCGTCAGCGCATGAGTCAGCGCCATTTTTATATGAGTTCACTTAGTTTAACTTACCGTGTTTTAGTGTTAACAGGCCGTTTTTCTGCATTCCGAGCTTCTCTCGCTCTGTCACCTGATTTCATTGAAAGCCTTCGTAAGGATACGATAACACACTGGCGCTATGGACGAATTTTAATGCTTACTGGAGATGATAAGAGTACGTGGTTTTACATACTGAAAGAACAGTGGAAAATGCTATATCTTCCTAACATATCAGTAACATGCTTGGAAGATACACCATCTGGTAGCTTTATTAGCACTAGCATATCCTTAATGACGCGTTGGTATGGAAACATGTTGCGTAGCAACATTCGTGCTATCCAACTTGGGCCGAAGAAAGCAGGGTGGTTTTTGTGGTTATGTTTAATTGATCAACGTATCAGCATGTGGACAACCCTCATTGGTCCATCTTTAGCGTTGGTCGTTACAACCTATTTAGGTGTCAAGGTAGTAATCGCATATATCTTTTGGGTGGTATTAACTCGGAGTCTAAATGTAGGTCTAATTGCAGTACAATCTGGACAGTTCCACCCCATTTTTGTGGTATTACTGTGGTACGAACAGTTTATAGGTTCATTGGTAAAGATGTATTTGTTTTTTCATCCCAATATCCAACGTTGGACGCGTCAAAATATTGATATAAAAAATAAGGATCGCTCAGTTAGTCATGAAATCAAGCGTTGGCTCCCCCACATTGAAACTATCGCAGCCTTCAGTTCACTATTGATTTTTGTCTTGTGGCTTTATAGTTAATACTATCCATTCTCATACAATGTGATTTTTGCATATTACCCTACTTTTATTGCTCATTTTTTGTTGGAATGTTAAAATAATGAGTCCTTTAATCAGTGCACATTACCAATAACCTATGAGGAACTTCCTGTAGAGATAAGGGACTTTGTTGAAGTACTTATTTACTAAAATAACTTGAAGGTTATGTATGCGATAGCTTGATTATGATTTAAAGCTAATACTCACAGTCAATGAATGTACCGACCACTTCATCGTATATTTCCGTTGATTTTTAGTACCTAATTATTTTCCGATTGAGTCGTTTCAAGCGTGTACGTAGGGTAATTTTTTCCTCTCAAGGCGTTGCCTATATAGCATGCAACAATGTATTTATTCTCGGGAAGAGATATCTTACACATTAAAATCGTCCGTGCACTAAACTACCACATTGGATGTTGGTAACAGGTTGAAAAGTAATTGAATAAAGTTCTAATACTCGGTATGGCTGTTCAACAAAAGACAAATGAAGACTGTAAAAAAGATTGGGATCAGTGCATTATAGGCCTGATTTAATCAACAACTCCCTTATTTAGTAGAAAATGTCTTTATACTAATTAAATAATATCATTTAGTTTCAACTTTAGATGATAAATTAGAAATAAATTACGTCAATTTGGTATAACTAGTATGTATGTGAACCATACGAAAATAGGTATTTCATACGAAGAAAAACCTATTGAATACAATACGAGGGGATATTTATTATTGATAGATAAGGAGATATTTATAGGCTTAATTAAAAATGCGGTACGATCATTTCATACCCATTTTTTTCATTCGACAACTCAACCATTCAGACCCAAATAGTGAAACTAACGATATCATAATAGATATTACACACAAGCGTGCCACACTTTCTTCCGCATTCGGAGTTTCAAGAAAAGAGAACATGGCCAAAGGGATGGTTTGGGTTTCACTAGGAATATTTGAAACGAATGTAATCGTCGCCCCGAACTCCCCTAGGCTACGTGCAAATGCCAGAACCACCCCAGATAATATACCAGGATAAATCGACGGTAGAGTTATCGAAAAGAAGACCCGCCATGGAGACGCACCCAATATACGCGCTGCATCTTCTAGTTCCCTATCTACCAATTCAATCGACAATCTAATAGCATGCACCAGTAGTGGAAATGCCACTACGGAAGATGCCAATGCTGCACCTTTCCAACTAAACGAGAATGATACACCAAAATTATCATACAACCATTGTCCAACGATCCCACGACGCCCCATTACGACTAAAAGCAGGTAACCAGTTACCACTGGAGGTAATACGAGTGGCAAATGAATAAAACCATTAAGCAAGGACTTCCCCACAAATTTCTTCCGCGCAAGAAACCATGCTAACACAATACCAATGGGTAAACTTACGGTTACCGAAACAAGCGCTATTTTTAAGCTGAGTATCAAAGCTTGCCATTCAATAGGAGTTAAGAACATGGGTTATATTTTTTCTCTTATATTTATTCCAGACATAAACTTTTCTGAGAAGATTCGTGTTGTAAAAAAGTTTGGTTCTTTATCCCAATCAAGATAAAACCATTTCCAGTCAAAACGCTGTTTGCATAAGTAGAAGTAAGATATTCAAAAAAAGCAACAGTAGATTCAGAGGCATTACATGTTATGGCTTTATGGAATATAATGGGAGTATGGGTGCCATCAGGGATTACAGCTACTACTTCAACAAAAGATGATGCGAGTGCATCTGATCGGTAAACAATACCAAGAGGTGCTTCACCACGTTCCACTAGCGCCAATGTCGCACGAACACTATTCGAGAATGCCAATTTATTTTTCAAGGCGTTCCATAGATTGAGCGATACCAACGCTTCTTTTGTATAAATTCCTGAGGGTACGTGGCGAGGGTCGCCAATAGCCAACCGTCTTTGTCCAATGACCTTTAACATATTATCAGGAGTCAATCTAAATGGTAATGATTGACGATTATCTGCCACAACAACCAACGAATTTTCTACCCATGGAGTGAGTGTCGATACATTGATTACACCCTGCTTGACGGCATAATCCATCCATTTCTCATGCGCTGAAATGAAAATATCTGCGGGTGCACCATAAGCAAGTTGTCTGGCTAAAGCCGAAGAGGAAGCATAAGAAAGTAAAATCACATGACCTGTTTCGTCTTGATAGGTTTGGACAATTTTGTTTAAGGCGGTTGCCATAGAAGAAGCAGCAAAAACCAACACTTTGTCTCTGGAGTGTTTTTCATCGGTATAACCTTCAGTCGAGAATAAAGGGAAGATGCTGATTAATGTTCTGATAAATTGATAAAAAGTGCGTAGCATACGACCCCTAATAGAACTTAGGCAAAAAGGGTTATAACACCAATAAATAACAAACTTTATTAAATCACGTTTCTATCAATGTGCTTGATGGTCATAAAATCAACAAATTATAGCACTCTATTTAATACCAACATATCCTAACATCTTGGTTCAACTAAAGGTATTCAATACCTACGAACATAAATTTGATATTTGACTTGGTATACCTAGTCTTATAACTTTGTTCATGACTCTCATATTTGCCAGCACTTCACTAACTTGAGTATTAATAATCACGCAGAGTAAGTTTAGGGATAAGTAACTGTTTATAGCGAAACATTGCTGTCTCTGCTAGTGATCGTTTGTGATAACCTCTGTCCTTTTTCTACTCTGTCAGTTTGTCCTCTTTTAAAGCTTCATTTTTAATGATGCCCTTCCTCCTAAGATCCCCCTTTCTTCAAGGTGGAATACTGTAGGTTATTCTTTTGTTCCTTAGTACGTGGTGACACGATCTTGTGTCATGGGTTCCATCATTACCTCCCGCTTAACTCCATGATGATCTGATCATAGGAATTGCGATTAGTTCAGATATTTGTGAAACCACACCATTTGACTGCCCTACAGCTAACATATCCTCTCTTTAAAAAAGAAGAAAAAATTACGATATAGTAAATATAATATATTTACAAGTTAATTTTATATTTAATATAGGCTGACACTTAAATTCAGATCTGAAGTGCGATACGATCCAAACAAGATACTAATGCCTTTTATTTAAAAATGACCACAGGCTACTTAAACCCTAAACATTTCTTAGATCGATAATTGATCCTTGCTTGAGCTAAGGTAATCTCTTTATCCGTGACCATTTTTAACCTCATATTTATAAAAGCACTCTGGTTCAACTTAAAAAAGTCACGCTTATACAGGTCTGAGGTTAATTCAGAAAATTCGTTGGTCAGGTAGAGGCAATTAAAGTGGATGTAATAGGTTTTAAAGTCTCGATACCCCGATTGATGGAAAGCTATCACTATCGTCATCACTTCGCTAACTGAGGGGCGAAAAGGCTTGTTTCTTTGTTTGATACCAGAAGAAATTAGGTATTTTTTCCATGCAGGGAAGAAAGTTTGGCATTTAGTTCATTGCTTATGCGCAGTTCAGGTTAGATAGGTTTCTACAGGATAAATTTAAAGTGCTAGGTAAACACTAAGAACTCATGCGCTCAGCCTACCAAGATTATCTAGTTAGACGTCATTCAAGCGTAACTTCTAAATCATCGACTACATATGCCAAAATAACTTTAAGATGTAGGTTCCAGTGAGCTTTACTGATATCATGATCAAGGCATTTGTGAGTTTAACTTCATTGTCACATCCCCTTGAAATAGAATGCGTCATTCCTATTAGGAATGATCTCCAGCTGAACGTACTGATGACTGCTGAGAACGAGCATTTTCTAGTTGTTTTGATAGCTTAATTCAGATACTAACTGCCACACTTATGACTTAGCGTGGCATTGTTGATTAAATTAGGCTTATAACGCACGGACCCCAATATTTGTTACAGTCTTAATTTATCTGCTGGCATACAGGAATACCGAGTCTTATGACTTTGTTCATTGTTCTCACATTTACTAGCGATTCCCCAACTTGAGCATTGTAATTACGAAGAGTAAGTGTAGATCTGAGCAACTGTTTATAGCGAAATATTGCTGTCTTTGATAATAAGTGTTTGTGATAAACCTATCCTTTTTCACTCCTCCAATTTATCTTCTTCTAACACCTTTACAACTTCATTTAGAAGGAAAGAGTGCTGTTCCATTGATAACTTGTTTTATCAACATGTGGATTATGCTAGTTTATTTTGATCTAGCTATAAACATCATAGTCAATAGTCAAAAAATAGGATTACAGGAGAGGGATACGATATCAATGCTTTTAGAAAAAACTTTTAAATTCCTTACCGTTTAGTTATCAGCTACAAGCTGTTGATATCAAATTGCAGTAGTTTCTAAAAAAATTATCTTATCCGCCAGAGGCGACCTCATTAAGAACTACCAGTACTGTACTATCAAGATGCCCATCAAACACTTGACGACAAATTTTACGTCTTACTGCTAGGCCTGAGATTAATCTCTCAATTGAGAGATGCCTTGAATCGTATTGGCTATTATAAAACTCGATAGTACTACTTAAGGTTTCATACGACATGATCTCGCCATCGACACGCAACCAATCAAGTTTATCCATATAGCTTTGACACTCTTCAGTGATCGTTACCACCGGATGTCCTGTCATAGTGGATAGAGCTGCAATGCTTCGCTGCATTGCTTCAGGTGAGGTATACTTAGACAAGGTGATGGTTAATTCATCCGCGTTGATTTCTACCAAATGCTTACGTAATTTTACACGACGCCCTAGACGGCCATGTCGTTTATCTTTTCGTTGAATAGGTTCAAACTCGCCATCAATGATTTGAGCAAGATAATCAAGATCTTGTTTTGGAAAAATTTCATTACGTAGTGGATTCGGCATAGTAGGTGCTAAGGAGCGTTTACCCTTGTTATATGTTTTAGCTCGAGAGAAACGGATCACTTCATCAACATTACATTTAGTATCAAAACGATAATCAGGATATTTTTTATCGTCGTCAAGTCGATAAGCGGTCAAGTGATAACCCCATAAGTTGACGGCTAATACATCTTTAGTCAAAGATTCTTTTTTTGCTAATTTTCGTAATTCACGAACTAAATCACTGGAGAAACGTCGCCATTCGATGTTTCTAGCTATTTTCTGGTTGAGATCACTCAATGTTAGGGAATCTTCTAGACGACGGGACATACGGCTTCTAAAGAGGCTATAGAGTTGAAATACCAAAGTGTGTTGACGCAGGGTTTCAGGAGGAAATAAGAAAAAGTAGTCTCGTGTCATTAATTCTTCAAAAAACGATGGCTCCCATACTAAAATGTAGAGATTAGGTTTAATACGGATTTCACCATCGTAACCTTCTCTTGGTGCCTCTTCAGATGCAGTTATTGTTCGAGCAATAAAACGAAAACGATCACTTTTGAAGCCTTCAGGCATATTTTTGCTTAACCAACGTCCTGTCAATTCATGTAGCTGAAAGTCAGTAAATTCAATTCTGTCTATACTTTCCCTGATGGAATCACGAGCAGGTCCACTGTCTTTTTTACCACGTAAGGACAAAATATCAGTTATATAGACTGGGGTTTTGTTACCAATTCGTTGCGTTTGCAATTCATAGATTGGTAAATGATGATCATGGTATTGCACTGTAAGCGTAAAAAGGGCAAACAGAGTCATGAGATCATCCACTGTCATTATTGACTTAGAGGATCGTGTTTCAATAATGGCTTTGGTACCACTGATCGCGACCATGGATTTCTGATAGTTCCTTTTCGTGCGTGGTGGGGCTAATGCTTGATCGATAATACCTGCCCAACTAGTAGGAGAAATTAATATTTGATCTTTCTCATCGGGCATAATTGGCGGTGTACCTAAGCCATGTTCGCTAAGCAATTGCTTATTTACATGGTTTTGAGCTAACGCTTTGGAGCGTTTTTGTCTAGCGATCACCTTAGTTTTCTCAGATTGTAAACCTGCTGAACCTAATACCGAAATTAATTTACTTGGATTGACAAAGCGATGCAGCATGGATTTACCGGCCAGCCCTTTTTCAAAACGAACACCTTGTTGAGTAAACAAGCCTACTTGTACAGCGGCGCGTAAACGTTGCTGAATAGCAGCACGTGTAAGAAGTCCATCTGTGGCCGTAATTAATTCCGTCGTGGATACTACACCGTCTTTTGATGTAAAACCTCGGAGTGAGATAAGATTAATTAATTCAAGGATACTTTTAGTTACACCTTTAAAATGTTCGTATTGGGGTAACCAGTCAATTAATTTCCCATGAACTTCAAAAAGGTGACCATCCTTGTGTGATCGAGGAGCTGGGATCAGGATTTTATCCGAGGAAGTTAAAGCCATTTTGTGACTGCTCCTTGCATTAACTTTATATAATTATACAGCATACTATTTCCGTAATTAAGCCATTTTTCCGATAAAATTCATAGGGAAAAATAATAATGGAATATATTTTTGGTGTTTTGTTATTAATTGATCTATTTGATTAATAATGATCTTATTGATTATATGATCTTATGATCTGGAAACTGTCTTTAGTATAAAATATTGATTTATATACGAATGTTCTTATGAGATTTCGAAACAATGATCATGGATTAGATGGAAGCATGATCATTAATTGCTGAAAGCATGATCATGGATGTAGCGAAACAATGATCATAGAAGGATTGAAAGTGTGATCATCATAAGCTATGAAAGCATGATCATAGATATCACACAACTTATCCACAGCTATCAGTACTGCTATTTCTATGGTTTCTGCTTATTTTTATCTTTTTAGGGGAAATAGTATGCGGAAATATGATCAAAGGAATGTATTTTTGACTATAAAATTAAACTCAGATCTGTCTAAAAAATAAATTTTACATGGTTACAAACCCTGTTAGGATACATGATATTTGCAGTAGTAGACAACTTGGTTGCAAGTCGTACTGACGGACTTTGTTGATTAAATCAGGGCTATGACGCACTGATCCTAATTTTTTTATAGCCTTAATTTGTCTGTTGGTAAAGAGGCATACCGAGTCTTATAACTTTGTTCATCGCTTTTACATTTGTCAACACTTCACCAACTTAAGCCTTCTAATAACGAAAAGTAAGTTTAGGGTTGAGCAACTGTTTATAGCGAAACATTGCTGTCCCTGCTAATGAGCGTCTATGATAAGCCCTATCCTTTTCCAGTCAGCCAGTTTGTCCTCTTTCAACGCTTTTATAGCTTAACATCTAGGATGTCTTTTCCCTCAGTAGCCCGCGTTACTTCGAGATGGAATACTAATCGTTATTCCTTTATTTTTCAGTACGTAGTGATATGTTTTTGTGTCATAGGCTCCATCAGTACTGACTTGCTATATCTTTCGTCGTAATGGGTTAACCAATGTAGATAAAACCTCCTTGTTACCCATAGAAACTAGGTTACCTTATGCAGCAATAACCTCATGAGTAGACACATCAACGGCAAGATGAAGTTTACGCTAAATACGCCGATTTTCCTTCCCGTGTTTACGCGTTTTCCATTCACTTTCGCCGTATACCTTTCGGACTGTGGCATAAAAAATGACGTGGGTGACAGCTTTTAGACTTGGCAAACGGTACTTAATTTTTACGGTCTTCGAAGGGTTACTAATGCAAGTTTATTTAGGGAATTTTAGCGGGACATTCATCAATGTAAAAACCAAATTGAGAAAGCCTTCTAATTCACGAAGTGGGAGTTTGAAAATACCTTGCACCATCAGTGCTATTTCAATCGAGGTATTGACAAAGATAAACCCACGGCTACGATGACCGTGATGCTTTAGACAATGCTATGCCTTAATGGTAACGTCATTCATCCAAACAGTGACTGAGCTACGGTTTACTAATGCTTGATTATATTGTTTCCAGTTGCTGATCTGGTACTTGGCTTTTTTTTCCTTTCCCATCACTACATCCGGCTTAACTTCATGATGATCTGATCGTAGAAATTGCGATTAGTTCAGATATCTGGGAAAGAACATCGTAACATATCACTTTCACTATGCTAAACAAGGTCATGTATTCAATAGAATTTGCTTCGTGTAAAATACCTATTTTTGCATGGAGATCATTTATAGTTAACGTTGACGTTAAATGTGGTTTCACCAGTACATAGAAACGGTTGAAAAGCATACTATCGTTCGTAGTGAGCCCCCGCTATCGTTTCCAGTTATGTTATCGAAGCATACTACTTGAATATACATAGACGGCTTATCAATTGGGGATAAAAGAGTAAATTGTTGAACTTGCTATGAACCATGTGCGTATCCAAGATTTTTCTCTAGGGCTACACATCAGTATTAATTCAGTTATCAGGGTTTTAAGAAACTTACACTCTCTGTGTAACCACACTCCCTCTTGATGTACAGGAAGTGGTGTTTATCTGTGAAGTAGATGAGCAATGGTCTTTCATGGGTAACAAAAATAACCAGCGCTGGCTTGACTATGCTTGGGAGCCTCGATTGAAGAAAATCAATGCTTACGCATTAGGTTGTCGTGAGAGAAGAAATTCAATTTACTTTTCAAGTTGTTATATATATAATAGTGTGGTACACGGACATTTATAATGTGTAGGCTATCTCTTATCGAGAATAAACACATTGTTGGCAAGCGCCCTCCGTCAAGTAAATTTATGATAAAATGATCGGTACATTCATTGAATATGAGTATTGCCTTTAAATTATAATGAACCCATTGAATACATGATTCATTTGTTCTTCTAAATGTTCTCCTAAAAATAGGAAGGAAAGCTTGACAGAAACCGTTGACATCGGAGAAGACAGCGTCTGAATCATTTATTCTCAAGTTCTTGTGCGCAACTCCGATTAAAATATAAAATTTTCACTAAATGAGTGTATAATCAATGCTCTGTGGTAAGTCTAAGGTTCTAAATTGAACCTACAACCCACGTATTATAGCCGGTAGGTAATATGTGTCCGATCATCGAAACGATGATCAAGTAGGGTACGTTGTCTTTCAATATTACTTAGTAAATCCTTGCTGTGCAGTGAAATTATGATTTATTATATTAGTTTATTGGATTCAATCTAGTATTGAAAAGGCATTAATCGTAATCTGGACGACCCTTGATATTGTTCCGACATCCGAGTCCTAGCGAGTTGATTGCGTCAGCCCTTGATCATGATTTCAGTAGGTCATCTAGATCTACTAGTGTCTGTTGAACTTTGCTGCATAAAACTCGTTCAACAATACAACGGTGGCCATATTAACGTAAATGCCCGTGATACTATGCTAACTTGAATTCTTGTAAATCTGTCATATCTACTTGAAATTGAATGACATAATTTAATTATGCCAAAGGCATTTTTCACTAAATTATGATACATATATAAGGACCAGTTTATACTACTTCTATCGATATTTTTCCCCATGATTTCGCTTGAAAATTCCGGCATTCCTACCTTTAGACTCTCCATGTTCTATGAATGACGTGCTGTAACAACCTTTGCCAGCAATTATTGTATTGACTTCGGCAAGGGGAGTTGTTGATTAAATCAGGCCTATAACGTACGGATCCCAATCTTTTTTACAGTCTTAATTTGTCTTCTGGCGAACAGGCATACTGAGTCTTATAACTTTGTTCATCTCTTTCACATTTGCCAACGCTTTACCAACTTGAGCTTTGCATAAGAAATGAACTAAATGCCAAAGTCAAGATCTGATCGTTGAAAAAAACTATCGACCGCATAAGTACTTGAGTATAAATAACTTATACGCTGTTTTCGTCGATGTTGACGACTTCTCTAGATTTTCCTCCATACATGGGAAAAACACCTCATTCTTTCCAGTATCAAACAAAGAAATAAACTTTATCGTCTCTATAGTTAGCGAAGTGATGACTATAGGGATATCTATCCATGAATCTGGGTATCTAGACTTTAAAACTTATTACATCCACTTTGTTTTCTGCTATTTCACCACTGAATTTTCTGAATTAGTCAGCTATATGAAAATGCTCAGGCTCATGCAAGGTGTTCTGGTTTCTCTTTTCTATTACCTCACTCACCGTTAGGCAAGGCCGATAGGGATTGCCTTCGTTGATTCATCCAAACTACAGGTTTGTTACAATCTACGTATTTTCAGACATCAAGTTTTTAAAGGTACCGCGAAGCGAGGAAAAGGAACGATGTGGTGGTTCTACGGCTTCAAATTACACCTTATTATCAATGACTAAGGTGGCATTATCTCAGTCTGAGTGACAACGGTTAACGTGGATGATAGAAAGCCTGTATCTGAAATGTCTGACGAGCTTTGTGGTGTTTATACGGAGATAAAGGTTATATATCTGATCTATTGTAGTGGAAACTTGCAAATAAGGGAGTGACACTAATAACGGGTGTAAAAAAGAATATGAAACCCAACATGATGAAACTTTGGGATCGCCTGATACTCCGAAAACGCTTTATTATTGAAACCGTTTTTGACCAACTAAAAATATATCCCAAATCAAGCATTTTCAGCAACGTAGTTGCATCAGCTTTATGGCCAACTTGTTGGTAGGGCTCATCGCGTATTCATTTCAACCAAAGAAGCCGAGCATCAAGATGACTAGGTTTGATAAGCAAGCGCTTATGCAGATCTAAGGTTGAATAGGGTTCTACATAGCTATAGTGATTTCTGGTGTATGGGTAGGAAATAATGCGGTGTAACCTATTTATTGGTCTCGCCTAATCAACAACCAACAAGGAATACACCGCATGGGCAATAATAATAACGTTACCGAGCTTCATAAACTAGGAAATCCGCTTAATGAACTGCTGAAACAAGGCGCACAGCAGTTGTTTGTTCAAGATATAGAAGCCGAGGTTCAATCCTGACTCGATAATTTTATATCACTCCAAGCTAACGGAAAGTAGAAAGTGGTTCGCAATGACCATTTGCCTGAGTGGTACCTACAAATTGGGTTAGTTAACATTACCGTCAAAGTCCTAAAAGTTCGAGATAGAACAGGGAGCGAGATCAAGTTCAATAACACACTGGTTTCACCCTATCTCAAGCGAACTAAAAACATAGAAGAGCTTATCTCTTGGCTCTATCGGTGGGGGATTTCCACGGGCGATATGCAGCCAGCCTTGGAATCGCTCTTAGATAAGTAATCTAAGGGGTTGTTAGCAAACAGAGTTTCTCGACTTAAGCAGCAGTGGGAAGCTGAATATGATCAGTGGCGTAAGCGCGTCCTAAGTAGACGGTGGTATGTCTACATTTTAGCCGATGGTGTTTACTGCAAAGTTCGGATGGATGACAAGCTTTAGCTGCTTATTATCCTCGGCGTAGATGATGCCGGCCGCAAGGAAGTTTTAACCGTTGTCGATGGGTACAGGGAATTAGAGATCCGTTGGCTTGAAGTTCTGTCAGAGGTAACGTACCAAGGTATCAGTATCGCTCTTGAACTCGCCATTGGTGATGGTACTCTCGGTTTTTGGAATGCAGTGACAAAGCATTGGTCAACAACGCGTCATCAGCGCTGCTGGGTACACAAAATGGGCAATGTATTAAACAAAGTTCCAAAATCTGTTCAACCAAGAATGAAAAAAACTCTTCACGATATCTGGATGGCGTAAACACAACAAGAGGCACAAAAAGCCTTCAGACGGTTCGAAATACGATATGGTACTAAATATCCTAAAGCAGCGGAGTGCCTGACCAAAGACAAAATAGAAATGCTGGCATTTTACGATTTCCCTACCGAGCACTGGACATATATTCGAACGACAAACCCATTGAATCAATGTTTGCAACGGTGAGGTTAAGGACAAACAAAATCAAGAATTGTGGAAACCTACAAACGACACTGGAAATGGCCTGTAAACTGATGCGAACTGTTGAGGTTAACTGGTGTAACCTGCAAGGCTTTAAATTTCTCGTGGATATCATCAAAGGTGTGAAATTCAGAGATGGTATTCATAAAACAAATGTCAATCATCAGGATACTGTTCTGGAAGCTGTACACAAGACTTGACTATAGCTCTGGCTCTACAGCCTAGATTTAAAGCGCTGGGTAGGAATTAAGCACATATGTCCTCACCTTACTTTTAGATGAGTAAGATATAAAATAACATAGGAATGATGATCAAGAAGAGGCTAAACTACGGTCAATGTAATTTCGATAAGGAAAATGTGCAAGGTTTCAACATACATACTTCCATTTATTAAAATAATTTTGTACAAAATATCGTTATTTTTCGAATTAAAATCACCTATCTAACTGTTTTAATTTGATTTAATTTAATCGTATATTCTACGTGTTGCAATAACGGTAACTTGATCATCCTTCCGAAGAAAAGAACCTCTGCCATTTTCACTATCTGCATAGCTGCTTATGCAAAAATAAACAGACTACAAACTGTCAATAATATTGATGAGGAACACACGGCATCTTGCCGTTGATGTGTCTACTCATGAGGTTATTGCTGCAGAAGTTAGCTTAATTTCTCTGGTTGATTATATTGTTTTTAATTGCTGATCTTGTGCTTAGCCTTTCCCATCATCACCTTTCTCTTAACTTCATGATGATCTGATCATAGGAATTGTAATTAGTTCAGATAGTTGGGAAACAACGCCTTGACGGGTCATAAAGTGAT
This sequence comes from Candidatus Enterovibrio escicola, assembly GCF_002464935.1. GTDB lineage: Bacteria > Pseudomonadota > Gammaproteobacteria > Enterobacterales > Vibrionaceae > Enterovibrio > Enterovibrio escicola. The sequence continues at coordinate 28,645 of NZ_NBYY01000030.1, read as the reverse complement.
CTAAATACTCATTATTTACCATTATTTCAGCATTTTATTGAACAATATTCTAAATGCTGTACAGTGTGCCTTGATTCTCTTTTGTTGCGAAAAGAAATATGAATAGGAATAAGACGATACAAAACCTGCTGTCTATTGCAAAGCAAACGAAACAAGTTCAATCAGACCGTATTGAGATCGTGATGGAAGAACGTCATGACCAATTGTTTCCTCCAATGTCAAAAGCACTGATGGAAATACGTTCAGGTTTAACACGCCGCAAACTTGACGAAGCGATTGGTCGTATGGAAAAAGTTGGCCATCAATTCACAAAGAACAATGCAAACCATTATTCCATTACGTTGGAAGAAGCTCACCAGATTATGGAACACGCGCGAATGCCTGCGTTTCATGAGGGTAAAGCCACAAAGTATAAGTCTTGGGTTATCAACATACAGAATCAGAAAGGAGGGACTGGTAAATCGATGAGTGTAGTGCATTTAGCCGCTTGCTTAGCATTAAACATTGAAAAGCGCTATCGAATCTGCTTGATTGACCTTGATCCTCAAGGATCGTTGCGTCTTTTTCTGAATCCACTAATCAGTGTCACTGAACAAGAAGGGATATATTCAGCGGTTGATGTGATGCTTGAAAATACACCACAAAAAGCTGACAAAGAGTTTATGCTGAGGAATGTACTTTTACCGACACAATATCCAAATTTGAAAACCATAGCTGCCTTTCCAGAAGATGCAATGTTCAATGCGGAAGCGTGGCAAAATATGGCTATCAACGGGTCGTTGAATCTAGTTAAATTACTGAAAAATAAAGTTATAGATATTATTTCCAGTGAATTCGATATCATTATGATTGATACCGGACCTCACATTGATCCTCTCGTGTGGAATGCTATGTATGCATCAAATGCATTGATCATTCCGTGCGCTGCAAAACGTTTAGATTGGACATCGACGGTAAATTTTTTCCAGCACTTACCGACCGTTTATAAGATGTTTCCGGAGAATTGGTCTGGCCTTGAATTTGTACGCATGCTTCCAACCATGTTCGAAGATGATAACAAAAAGCAAATCTCAGTATTAACAGAAATGAACTATCTGCTTAGCGATCAGGTTATGATGGCTACAATTCCTCGTAGCCGCGCGTTTGAAACCTGTGCCGATACTTATAGCACTGTATTTGATCTAACTTCACAAGACTTTGAAGGGGGAAAAAAAACCCTATCTACCGCACAAGAAGCCGTTTACCGTGCAGGACTGGAACTTGAGCGAGTACTTCACAGTCATTGGTTGCAACTCAATCAGGAGTGATAAATGGCTATTAAAACCTCTGAACTAAATGCGCTTTTGTTTGGAAAAGCAGACAAGCGTCGAGCTACAACAGTGCTGGAGGCGCAGAAAGCTGTGTCTGAAAAAGCTGCCGTTATCGAACTTGCTGTGGCAGGTGAGCAGACCGTTGAGTTCCAATTGATCTGCGTATCTGCAGGAGAAGTGGTGTCTCGAACGTCAGTGTTTATTGAAAACGCCCGAGAGCAATCGTTCCTCAATGAATTCGCACTGTCAGATATATTGGTGACGTTCAGAGAACACGGTCAACAATATCCAGCAGTTGGCCGCTGGGTTGATGGTGACAAGATAGAAGTCCTCGATGGTAGTCGCCGTCGTATGGCCTGTATTTTTACCAAGAAAGATTTTCTTATTTACGTTGCTAGTGGTATCAATAGCAAGCATGCTAAATTCCTATCTGACGTCGCCAATGCACATAAACCGTTGTCGTTGTTTGAACGTGGAAAAGAAATGCAAGCGATGCTTCATCGTAAAGAAGTACTCGACCAAAAAGAACTTGCAAAAGTCTGTTTATGTAGTGAAGCCTTGGTCAGCGGAGCCTTGAAAGCGGCGGCATTACCATTACAATTGTTACAGGCTTATCCAAGCGTAGATGAACTTGGTCGTCCGACTATTGTGAAGCTGCATCGTCTTTTCTTTTCGTTATCGGATGATGAGAAATCCCAACTTTTTACTAAGTTAGAACAAGAACCTCTGTGGGAAACCGTAGATTTACAGGGAGTTAGCAGGATCACTCGCAAAGTCACAATTAATATTGAACAGTGGCATGCTTCACTGAAGTCACCAGTAGAACATACCACGTCAGCGGTAGATCTTGTGAAAGGTCGCGCTAACTATCGTCATAAAGGCGATTATCTATCGATTAACTTGAAGAAAGTGAGTGATGTAGATGTTCAAGCAATCTTAGATTTTATTCAAGCACAACTTGCATAAATATTTTTTACAGTTTTCTTGTTAATCATAAATCCGGCATAATGTAAGTGATAGATAACAGGTATTGGTAATGACTATGACTCCCAACTCTTTCCTCAATACGCTGCAGAATACAGCAACACAATATCATATCCGCTTCCCAGTATTTATAGAAGGCAGCATTGATTTTTCCTTGTTATTAATTAATTGCTGCAATAACGTGACACTGGTGAGCAATACCCTTTCTGATGCGTTGCCATGGTGGCAGGTAAAGAAGTTTCTTGGTCAAGAAACGGGATCGCTTGCGCTTGATATCCGACAAGGGATGGATGTTGAAAAACTCTGTGCACTAGTGGGATGTGTTAGGGGAGGGGCTTTGTTGTTCTTTATCCTTGGTACTGATCTTTCTCTTTGTCCAAGCCGATTTTATCAGCGGTTTATGCGATTTTTCCGTCACCCGAGCACCGCATATATCAACGAAGATGGTGATGTTCATTTACCAGAATTCTGTCGATATTCTACCGAGGAAACAATCCGTAGTAAGAATGTCCTAACCTCAACAAAATCTGCTGGTATTACCTTATGTCAATCACAAGCGATTGCCGCAGTGGAGCATGTGTTTAGTGGACATCGACGTCGACCTGTTTTGTTAATTGCGGATCGTGGTCGTGGTAAGTCGGCTGCGATGGGGATGGTGGCGCAATCAATTCTACAGTCAGGTAAGAAAAGGATATTGGTGACGTCGCCAACAATCTCAAATGTTGAGACTGTGTTTAAGCATGCTGCCGCTAACGTTCCTTGCCGACGTGAAAACAAGTATCGGCTGGTCTTTAATAATGATAGTGTGCTCCAATTTGTAGCACCTGATGCGTTATTACGAGAGCTACCAAAATGTGATTTATTGCTTGTCGATGAAGCCGCCGCGATACCAATGCCAATGTTGGATCGTATGGTCGTGAAGTATAGCCGTATTTGTTTCTCCTCAACTGAACATGGCTACGAGGGAACTGGGCGTGCATTCAGTACCCTATTTCGTACTCTACTGAATGAAAAAACCAAAGGCTGGAAAGAAATAAAGCTTGTTCATCCAGTACGTTGGGAGGAAGGAGATCCCCTTGAAAATTGGTTATTTGATGCGTTTCTGTTTGATGTGGAGCCTACTTTTCCTTCAGGTTGCAATGACATTGATATACGTATTATAGACCAAGATGTTCTTATTCAAGATGAAGTGTTACTGCGTCAGTTATTCGGAATTCTTGTCTCGACGCACTATCAAACATCGCCTAACGATTTGATGCCGTTACTTGATGACGATTCTATGAGCATATTAGGCGCGTATTCTGGGAAGATATTGGTAGGTGCTCTCTTGGCTAAACAAGAAGGGGGAGATGATATGGCGTTGGCTTCTGATGTGGTGATGGGAAAAAGGCGTATACGAGGGCATTTGCTTTTGCAAAGTTTAGCTTTCCACACAGGAATTGTTGAGGTTCTGTCATCACCTCTGTTACGAATTTCTCGTGTCGCGGTGTTGAAACAGTGTCAACAACAAGGCGCAGGATCTGCCTTAATCTCCGCGTTAGAACGTATAGCTAAGGCATGTGGAACATTTATGGTTGGTACGAGCTTTGGTGCAACGCCAGTACTTTTGCGGTTTTGGTTATCTAAAGGTTATCGTCCAGCTCGCATGGGCGTCCAGAGAAATGCTGCGAGTGGTACCTATTCACTTCAATTAGTGAAATATCTCATCCATGCACCTCATTGGCTTGATGATATATTTACGTTATTTTCAACGAATTTCCTATATCAAGTATCAGAACAGTTTGAAAATATGGATGCCTGTCTCGTTGCTATGTTATTCACGAATATGGATGCTGATGCGTTGCTGCTGTTAAAACCTGAACGTCGACAAGTTGAGTTATTTGCACACGGGGTGTTGGGGTATGATCTGGTTGTTGGTAGTCTCGTTATTTGGTTTAAACATTGGCTAATGAATAGAGATAGAGAGTATACATACGACCTTGAGTGCCTGCTATTAGTGAAGCGCTTGTTACAACGACAAGGCTGGGAAAAAGTAGCTCGACAGTATGGTTGTCAGGGACGTAGGGATACGGAAATGATGATTCGAGATTGGATTTCCCAACATTATTGCCAATAACTAACCTGAGCTGCGCTCAAGAAATGAACTAAATGCCCAAGTCAAGATTTGATCGTTGAAAAAAACTATCGACCGCATAAGTACTTGAGTATGAATAACTTAGACGCTGTTTTCGTCGATGTTGACGACTTCTCTAGATTTTCCTCCATACATGGGAAAAACACCTCATTCTTTCCGATATCAAACAAAGAAACAAACTTTATCGTCTCTTAGTTAGCGAAGTGATGACTATAGGGATATCTATCCATCAATCTGGGTATCTAGACTTTAAAACTTATTACATCCACTTTGTTTTCTGCTATTTCACCACTGAATTTTCTGAATTAGTCAGTTATATGAAAATGCTCAGGCTCATGCAAGGTGTTCTGGTTTCTCTTTTCTATTACCACACTCACCGTCAGGCAAGGCCGATAGGGATTGCCTTCGTTGATTCATCCAAACTACAGGTTTGTTACAATCTACGTATTTTCAGACATCAAGTTTTTAAAGGTACCGCGAAGCGAGGAAAAGGAACGATGTGGTGGTTCTACGGCTTCAAATTACACCTTATTATCAATGACCAAGGTGGCATTATCTCAGTCTGAGTGACAACGGTTAACGTGGATGATAGAAAGCCTGTATCTGAAATGTCTGACGAGCTTTGTGGTGTTTATACGGAGATAAAGGTTATATATCTGATCTATTGTAGTGGGAACTTGCAAATAAGGGAGTGACACTAATAACGGGTGTAAAAAAGAATATGAAACCCAACATGATGAAACTTTGGGATCGCCTGATACTCCGGAAACGCTTTATTATTGAAACCGTTTTTGACCAACTAAAAATATATCCCAAATCAAGCATTTTCAGCAACGTAGTTGCATCAGCTTTATGGCCAACTTGTTGGTATGGCTCATCGCGTATTCATTTCAACCAAAGAAGCCGAGCATCAAGATAACTCGGCTTGATAAGCAAGCGCTTATGCAGATCTGAGGTTAGATTGATGAGAAGATATAATAATTGTCATTATTTCACTGAATGCAAGGCGAAAAGGTTTATTTTTTGTTTTGGAACATGAAATCCGGGATTTTTTCCAAGGAGGAAATAAAGTTTGATAGACATCAGTGAAAACAACGTCTGAATTGTTTATCCGAAGATTCTTATGCAACGAATAGTTCGACTTAAACGATCAGATCACGACTTGGGTACCTAATTCATTTCTTATACGCCGCCTAGGTTAAGTATAAAAAATGAACGATGAAATGACGAGGTATCCAAGATGTTTTCTCTGATAAGAGACAGTATAAGAATTAAAATGGTATCGTTATTTTGATGCGCGACGCTCACGAACAGCATCAGTCAGGCGCTGCAATACCTTCTTGGTATCTTCCCAACCAAGGCATGCATCAGTTATACTTTGACCGTAAACAAGCGCTTTGCCATTAACTAAATCTTGACGACCTTCTACCAGATGGCTTTCAATCATCACGCCAAAAATCGCGTTGTTCCCACCTTCAATCTGATTTGCAACATCATTCACCACGACAGATTGACGTTTATAATCCTTGCAGCTGTTTCCATGGCTGCAATCAATCATTAGCTTTTTCCGCAGTTTTGTTGCATGCAGTTCTTCCAAAACTGCAAATACATGTTTAGCGGAATAGTTCTGCTCTTTGCCACCACGTAGAATAATATGGCAGTCTTTGTTGCCTGCAGTTTTAACGATTGCTGAATGTCCATGTTTCGTCACTGACAGAAAATGATGAGGTGACTCCGCAGACCGAATGGCGTCAATAGCAATTTTTGTATTACCGTCGGTGCCATTTTTGAAACCTACTGGACAAGATAGACCTGATGCCAGCTCGCGATGGACTTGAGATTCCGTAGTACGGGCACCAATTGCCCCCCAACTGGTTAAGTCAGCCATATACTGCGGTGTGATCATGTCTAAGAACTCACCCGCGGTAGGCAAACCCATATCCGTAATATTAAGTAGTAATTTACGACCCATACGAAGACCGTCATTGAGTTTGAAGCTATTGTTCATATACGGATCATTAATCAAACCTTTCCATCCTACTGTTGTACGTGGTTTTTCAAAATAAACACGCATGATGATCTCTAGTTGAGCGCTTAGTTTTTTACGTAATACGTTAAGCTTTTTCCCGTATTCAATAGCAGCATTTGGATCGTGTATAGAACACGGGCCGATAATAACTAACAATCTGTCATCTTTACCGTTTAGGATATCGTGAATAGTCTGACGAGCATTAAACACAGTCTCAGATGCACTGTATGTAGCCGGAAACTTTTCTAAAATTGCTACCGGTGGCAAAAGTTCTTTAATGTCTCTAATACGGATGTCGTCTGTTTTATAAATACTCATCATTTTACCTTACTATTTTTACTCACGACTGCTTTGTTTCTACCAAGTAATGCAGGCTACTTACATGTGCCGCTAACTTATCGCCAATCAACATCGAGTGCAAACTTACTTTTACGGATATTAAATTGCCCTCCGTCATCTGAAATGCACAGATGTTCTATCTTGGTAATTTCCTTATTACTGACCTCGTTGAGGTCAGTTTACTTGGGTAAAAATTACCCTATCAGACCCTTGGTTTGCTGATTCAGCTTCCGATTACTTGACCGATAAGGTCTAAAAAAATAGGAATCAGCGTCTGTGATTTCAGCAATCTATTTATAACCTTATAATTCTGTAGGGTGTGCCATGATGGGGAAGATCCTTGTAGAGAATTCTACCATTACCCCTGTCATTTTATATACCGGGAAGCGTGCTTTAACTTAGCAGTATATCGTGCTTTAGAGCCAGTTTTTGGCTAACCATATTGGGTGACGTATGCGTGCTGAGACATTCATGAATGAACATTTTAGTTCTTTCTGAAATACACAAGTTCTTGGTGTTGTAGCAGGTTTCTTTAGCCTGTTTTGATATAAGGCAATGACAGTATATGCCATGAAAATTATCTGGGATATGGTGATTTATTTCTCGACTGATAGTAGAGTGAGCTACGCCAAGTATTCGAGAAATCTGGTTAAAGGAATCACCTTCACCAATCGTTACTCAATATAAAATCGGTCATTGTCATTTAACTGTTGATGAGCCATGCAGATCTCCAAGCCAAAATAGGATACGGAGAATGTACTTTAATCTGGCTGACTCTCCGCTAGGTTGTGTATTTTACTTGATGGAGGGTGTTTTCTAATTGTGAATGGTAATATATGGCGCTGTTGATTAAATCAGGCTTATAATGCACTGATCCCAATTTTTTACAGTCTTAATTTATCTGCTGGCGAATAGGCATATCGAGTCTTATAACTTTATTCATCGCTTTCATATTTGCCAACGCTTCACCAACTTAAACATTGTAATAAACCTGAGCTGCACATAAGATCTGAACTAAATGACAAAGTCTAGATCTAATTGTTTAAAATAAACTATTGACTGCACAAGGATTTGAGAATGAATAACTTAGACACTGTTTTCGTCGATGTCGACGACTTTTTCAGATTTTCCTCCATACATGGGAAAAATACCTAATTTCTTCCGGTATCAAACAAAGAAACAAGCCTTATCTCCTCTTCAGTAACGAATTTTCTGAATTAGTCAGCTACATGAAAATGCTCAAGTTCATGTAAGGTTTTCTGGTTCCATTTTACTCTTACCTCACTCACCGTTAGTGATTGCCTTCGTTGATTCGTCTAAGCTACAGGTTTGTCACAACCTAAGTATTCTCAGACATCAGGTTTTTAAAGGTACCGAGAAGTGAAGAAAAGGAACGATGTGGTGGGTCTACGGCTTCAAATTATACCTAATTATCAATGACTAAGGTAGCATTCTCTTAGTCTAAATGACAAGGGCTAACGTGGATGATAGAAAGCCTGTGTCTGAAATATCTGATGAACTTCTGGGTGTTTATACGGAGATAAAGATTATATCTCTGATCCATTTGAGCGGGAACTTGCAGACTAAGGGAGTAACACTAATAACGGGTGTAAAAAAGAATATGAAACCCAAAGTGATGAAATTTTGGGACCGCCTGATACTCCGGCAACGATTTATTATTGAAACCATTTTTGACCAACTAAAAATATATCCCAAATTAAGCATTTTCAGCAACGTAGTTGCATCAGCTTTATGGCCAACTTGTTGGCAGGGCTCATCGCGTATTCATTTCAACCAAAGAAGCCGAGCATCAAGATAACTCAGCTTGATAAGCAAGCGCTTATGTAGATTTGAGGTTGACTAATAGTTTTAATTAAATTATAAGATTGAGACTTGTACATTTAGTTCATTTTTCTGCGCAGATCAAGTTAATATATTAGTGGTGTTTTTTGTGGATGTAAAATTAATACGGATATAGAATGGATAATAGGCTACTGATCTTTAAGATCATAATATAGTTGTTTTAGTAATGTGGAGGAGCTTCATTCGTATTTGCAATATTCTCAGGTTCCATTGTTCTCAACTCAGTAATGATGAAGGTAATTCTCTCGTTTATTTTGTCTAGAGATATTTGCTGTTGGATCATTGCACCATTCAGTTCTTCAATAGTCAGATCCTGAAACGCTAGTTTCATTTCAAGATAATCAATCCGTTTTTTCATCTGTAATTCCGTCTCGATCATGGTGCTTTCAATCTCCCTTATGTTTTCTAGATTTGTGCTATATGAACGACAATGCTGAGAATCATATGTCCTTTTTAGATTAAAGGTAACATCATACACCCCAGAGCGTTGGAATGTGTATTTTATGCATCTACGGGGCGTTGTTGATTAAACTAGGCCTATAATGCACTAATCCCAATTTTTTACATGTCTTAATTTGTCTGCTGGCGAACAGGTATACTGAGTTTTAGAACTTTATTCATCGCTTTCACATTTGCTAGCGCTTCATTAACTTGAGCCTTGTAATTACGAAGAGTAAGTTTAAGGTTGAGTAACTGTTTATAACGAAACATTGCTGTCTCTGCTAATGATCATTTGTGATAACTCCTGTTCTTTTTCACTCCGCTAGTTTGTCCTATTTTAAAGCCTTTACAGCTTGATTTCTAGGATGCCATTCCTCCCAGTATACCGCGTTGCTTTTAGGTGGGATACTGGGTGTTATTCTTTTGTTTTTCAGTACTGGGTGACATGCTCTTGTGTCATAGGCTCCATAAGCACTGACTTGCTATATCTTTCGTCGTAATGGGTTAAGCAATATAGGTATAACCTCATTGTCATCCACAGCGGTGTTATTTCCAAAAGATCTGAACTAAATGTCCAAGTCGAGATCTGATCGTCGGAAATAAACTATTAACTACACAAGGACTTGAGCATGAACAACTTAGACTCTGTTTTCGTCGATGCCGACGACTTTTACCAAACTTTCCTCCCTAGATAGGAAAAACACCTAATTTATTCCGGTATCCAACAAAGAAAGATGCCTTCTTGCCTCTTAGTTAGCGAAGTGATGACAATAGTGATAGCTTTCCATCAATCGGGGTATCGAGACTTTAAAACCTATTACATCCACTTTATTTTCTGCTACCTTACCAACTAATTTCCTGAATTAGTTAGCTACACGAGGATAAGCTCATGCAAGGTGTTCTGGTGCCACTTTGTTCTTACCTCACTCACCGTCAGGGATTGCCTTCGTTGATTCGTCCAAGTTACAGGTTTGTTACAACCTACGTATTTTTAGACATTAGGTTTTTAAAGGTACCGTAAAGCGAGGAAAGGGAACGATGTGGTGGTTCTACGGTTTCAAATTACACCTTATGAACCTCAGATCTGCATAAGCAAACACTTATGCAGATCTGAGGTTACTGATATGTTCCACCAAAAGAAAGCCGAGTTTATACATATGCAAAGGTTAATCAGTCTATTTTACAGGGATTTAACGATGAAATAAGCACACCCCTACACTCCAGTAGGGAGTGTTTACTGACTCTATGCTCGACGTTATCCATTTTTAATGGAACGCACTAAACCTACAAAGGGATGCCTTGATCATGCGATCAGTAAAGCTAGCTGTGGGCTGTATTTTAACTTGTTTTAGTATAGCTCCCTCACGATCATTTACTCTATAGTAGTAATCAATATTTGCGTAGATACACCTTCACAGTTCCAATACAGCTGACTAGCTATACGTAACGCCATCTGACGATATATTGCAGAATGTTCACTGTCCGGTCTACTCGCAACAGTCGGCATTCCCGCATCAATGTCTTCACGAATACCTATATGCAACGGTATTTGAGCCAGAAGTAACAATCCGTATTGAGATGCAATTTTTTGCGCGCCCCCTTCACCAAAAATAGCTTCATGATGACCACACTTGTTACAGATATGATAACTCATATTTTCGACTATTCCCAATACGGGTACCGAAACTTTTTCGAACATTACTATACCTTTAATCGCATCAGCAAGCGCTAAGTCTTGCGGTGTCGTAACAACAATCGCAGCACTAACTGGGAATTGTTGTGCCAAGCTCAATTGAACATCACCAGTGCCTGGTGGCATGTCGACAATAAGATAATCTAGATTTGGCCAATTGGTTTCATTGATTAATTGAGCGAAGGCTTTTGATGCCATTGGCCCACGCCATACCATGGCTTTCTCATCAGATACTAAATAACCAATTGAATTACTGTAGATATTATATGCCTCTACTGGCTCCATGGTTTTTCCATCTAATGTAATAGGCTGCTTACCTTTAGTTCCAAGCATTAAAGGTAAAGATGGTCCATAAATGTCCGCATCGACCAATCCTACTTTTGCTCCTTGCGCGTGAAGGGATAGAGCGAGATTCGCGGACGTCGTTGATTTACCAACGCCACCTTTCGCTGAACTAACGACAATGATATTTTTTACACCTTTGAGGTGTGGTCTCATTCCAGTCTTTATTATCGCTACGCGTTGAATGATATTAAAACTAGGTAATGAGGTATTTTGTTCCATTTTATCTTCAAGCCACATATTAAGTTCGGAGATCAATGTACCAGCTGCAAAAGGAAAGATAACTGTTACTTCCTTGGTGCTAGTACTCGATTGAGTAACAATACCTGGTTTATTCGCCCAGAGATTGATTAAGGACGGATGTTTAAATCTATTAAGAAAATCAGCAGCAGCCAGTAAATCTATTTTTTTTGATTTATTACGACCAAATATCATGGCGGGTAAAGTATCCTTATTGTAATCCCATAAAATTCTTGGAACCTCTTAGCCTAATTGAAATTAGTGTGATTCCTACTGTTTTCTCAGAAATCTTAAATTCAAGTCTGAAGGGCATTTTTTCCCTAAATATCTGAACTAATCACAATTCCTATGATCAGATTATCATGGAGTTAATCGGGAGGTGATGATGGGAAAGACCAAGCACAAAGTCAGAAACTGGAAACAATACAATCAAGCATTAGTGAAACTGTGGTTTAGTGACTTTTTGGATAGATGTCTCTGCTATTAAGGCATGGCATTGTCTAAATCATCATGGTCAGCGTAGGCGTGGGTTTATATTTTCGGATACCGCGATTGAAACGGCATTGATAGTGAAAGGTATTTTAAAACTCAAATTTCGTTGATTAACCTCAGATCTCCTGTTTGCGAAAGCACCTACTTACTTGCTAGATTGCGAGCCGATAGATCTTGAGCAATTTTAGGACAATAAGTGCTGTTATGATGGTATCTTTTTAACTCTCGCTAAACTGAAGAACGATGATACTTGATTGTCTTTGCGATATAGGTGATTGGAATTTCCCGTGAGATATAGTGATTTCTGTTGTATGGGTAGGAAATAATGCTGTGTAACCTGTTAATTGATCTCACCATACCAACAACCAACAAGGAATACACCGCATGGACAATAATCATAACGTTACCGAGCTGCATAAACTAGAAAACCCGCTTAATTAACTGCTGAAACAAGGCGTACATCAGTTGTAGGCTCAAGCTATAGAAGCTGAGGTTTAATCCTTGCTCGATAATTTTACATCACTCCAAGCTAACGGAAAGCAGGGAGTGGTTCGCAATGATCATTTGCCTGAGCATCACCAATAAACTTGGCTCGGCGACATTACCGTCAAGGTTCCAAAAGTTCGAGATAAAACAGGGAGCGGAATCAAATTAAATAACAGACTTGTTCCACCCTATCTCAAGCAAACCAAAAACATAGAAGAGATTAGCCCTTGGTTTTACCTGCGGGGGATCTCCACGGGCAATATGCAGCCAGCCCTAGAATTGATCTTAGGTAAGCAAGCCAAGTGGTTATTAGCAAACAGTGTTTCTTGACTCAAGCAGCAGTGGGAGGAAAAATACGATTAGTGGCGTAAGCGCAACCTAAATAAACGGAGGTATGTCTAGATTTTGGCTGATGGTATTTACTGCAAAGTTTGAATGGATGATAAACTTTGCCTGCTTGTTGTCATCGGTATCGAGGATTTCGGTCGCAAGGAAGTGCTATCTGTTGTCGATGGGTATAGGGAGTCAGAGGTTAGTTGGCTTGAAGTTCTGTCACCGCTAACGTACTAAGGTATCAGTACCGCTCCTGAACTTGCCATTGGTGATGGCGCTTTCTATTTTTGGAATGCAGTGACAAAGTATTGGCCAACGACGCGTCATTAGCGCTACTGGGTACACAAAACGGCCAATTTATTAAAGAAAGTCCCAAAATCTATTCAACTAAAAATGAAAGAATCGCTTCACGATATCGGGATGGCGGAGACACAACAAGAGGCACATAAAGCCTTCAGACAGTTCGAAATACGATATGGTGTTAAATATCCCAAAGCAGCGGAGTGCCTGACCAAAGACAAAGTGGAAATGCTAGCATTTTACAATTTTCACGCTGAGCACTGGACATATATTCAAAAAATAAACCCTATTGAATCAATGTTTGCAACGGGGAGGTTAAGAACGAACAAAACTAAGAATTGTGAAAGTCAAAAAAACGACACTGGAAATGGCCTTCAAACTGATGTGAACCGCTTAGGTTAATTGGTATAGCTTACGAGGCTTGACATTAACTTGAGCTGCGTATAAGAAATGAACTAAATGTCCAAGTCGAGATCTGATCGTTGGAAATAAACTATTGACTACAAAAGAACTTGAGCATGAATAACTTAGACGCTGTTCTCGTCGATGTCAACGACTTCTACCAAACTTTCCTCCCTGCATGGAAAAAATACCTAATTGCTTCCGGTATCAAACAAAGAAAGATGCCTTCTCGCCTCTTATGTTAGTGAAGTGATGATAATAGTGATAGCTTTCCATCAATCTGGGTATCGAGACTTTAAAACCTAGTACATCCACTTTAGTTGTCACTACTTCATCAACGAATTTCCTGAATTAGCCAGCTACATGAAAATGCTTAAGTTCATGTAAAGTTTTCTAGTTCCGCTTTACTCTTACCTCACTCACCGTTAGTGATTGCCTTCGTTGATTCGTCCAAGCTACAGGTTTGTCACAACCTACGTATTTTCAGACATCAGGTTTTTAAAGGTACCGAGAAGTGAAGAAAAGAGAACAATTTGGTGGTTCTACGGTTTTAAATTACACTTCATTATCAATGACCAAGGTGCATTATCTCAGTCAAAGTGACGAAGGATAACGTGGATGATAGAAAGCCTGTATCAGAAAGGGTTGACGAGTTTTGGGGGTGTTTATACGGAGATAAAGGTTATATCTCTGGTCTATTGGAGCGGGAACTTGCAGACAAGGGAGTGACACAGATAACTGGTATGAAAAAACATGAAATCCAAAGTGGTGAAACTTTGGAATCGTTTGATGCTCCGGAAACAATTTATTATTGAAACCGTTTTTGATCAACAAAAAATATATCCCAAATCGAGCATTTTCGGCACCGTAGTTGTATCATCTTTATGGTTAACTTGCTGGCTAGTCTCATCACGTATTCATTTCAACCAAAGAAGCTGAGCATCAACCTTATTAGGTTTAATAAGCAAGTGCTTATGCAGATCTGAGGTTAAACTATAAGTGTCTCAGTTATTATCTGAATGCCACGTTTAAGTTGTGGAATTATAAACAGACAAAGGAATACTTATTCGGAGAACTTTTTTCGCGTTTTGCGGATATTATTCCCCGATGTCCGTCCATTTATTTTTAGAAGCAAACAAGTGATCACCCACCGACACACCTTTATAAAAACTCTTATTACGTTTTTTCGGTATCGGTTTCTTCGCAGATTTATTTTGAAATTTTCCCGATTGTGGTGATATTTTCGTGAAGATCTTTTTAGGTTTTGTTACAAGGCCTTTAAATTTACCTTCTAACCCTTCAAACATTACCAATTTAATCTTCTTTTCGAGGAAACTTTCGATAGCTTTAAAACTATTCCAGTCCTTCGGACTTACAAATGAAATTGCAGTGCCCTTGTTACCTGCGCGACCAGTACGCCCGATACGGTGAACATACTCTTCAGGATGTTTCGGCATATCGAAGTTTACAACGTGTGATACGTTAGAAATATCCAAACCACGAGAAGCTAGGTCGGTAGTGACTAATACTGCATGCACACCACACATAAACTCGCTCATGATACGGCTACGTGAAGCTTGGTTCACTTTGCCACTCAATGCAACCGCTTTGATATCACGTTCAAGAAATAAAGCTGCTAGACGCTCAGTATCTACACGTGTTGCGGTAAATACCATCATTTTCTGATAGTTCTCATCGTCCAGAATACGGTCAAGAAGTGCTTGTTTATGACCTAGGTGATCACAAAGATACAGACGTTGCTCAATATCCTTGTGTTCTTCATTTACATAGCCAATTGCAATACGGCGCGGATTCTTCAACATATCTGCAGCAAAATTATTTATTTGCTGATGATCAAGAGTTGCAGAAAACATTAAGGTTTGACGACAGCGGTGGTTTGCAGCCACATTAATGATTTTTAGTTGTGGTTCAAAGCCAAGATCAAATAATCGGTCAGCTTCATCTACAATTAACAGCTCTACTCCAGATAGTCTCAAATGTCGATGCTCGAGATGGTCAGCTAAACGACCTGGCGTCGCAACAACAAACACTGGATCTTTATGAAAATCTTTTGCTTGATCGTTAAAATTTTCACCGCCAAGAATTAATATTCCTTTGTACTGTGTGCCCCCAGTAAGTTGACGAAGTTTGCCAAAAACTTGTTTTGCCAACTCACGAGTTGGTGCAAGAACTACAACACGTGGATCACGACGGCTCCAAGCTTTATTACGCATGACGCGTTGCATCGCTGGAAGAAGGAATGCTAGTGTTTTACCTGAACCTGTCTTAGAAGATGCAAGCAGATCTTGTCCTGAATTAACAACAGGAATGGCTACAACTTGAATTTTAGTTGGGGTGTCAAATCCCCAATGTTCAATCGTTTTAATCAGGCGCCTGTTTAAACCTAAGTCTTCGAATTTCAAGGTGATACTCCAATGTGTTCTTTTTATAAAGGGAGTCATTGAGTTATATTTACTCGCCAACCGCTATGAAAATAGGAGACTAATATAATTAAACAAATTAAAGGTGCAGGTTTTAGCGAGCTTTACTGGTGTCATGATTGTGGCATTCCTTTGTAGATGTAGTGAATTCCATCAAAAAAGGATAGCACCGAGCATGGTGTTAGCAAACTCACCCTATTTGAGGGCATCAATGCGCCAATTTTGACGTGAAAATTCCGTAAAAGGGACTGATTATTCCTATGAGGACTTACCTTGAACTAAACACATTTATGACCTCTAAAATTGAGTAACTTCCAGTTATTCTGGTACATACTTTCAATATCAGAAAAATTGATCACGTCCATAACATTCAGGCGACTAAGGCTCCCTGTGATTTTTAAGTATGTTATATTGTCCCGTGCGTATCCATTTATGGATGATTTTTGTCGCTTGTGTTAAATTGACGACGTCAATAAATGGAGTAGTTTCATACTTGGTGCAGCGGGCTTTGTGATCATTATAGCTACCGTTGACGTTAAATGTCGATGTTGCCCGCACACAAGAACAGTTAAAGCGCTTAATATTAACCATGGGGGAAACATGCTAGGCATGTTGCCGAACCTTTCAGCTTTAATACACACACATGGCTTGCTTGGCTGGGAGGAAAAGCAAATTGTTAAACGGGCTGTTAATAATGCTGGTATCCGTGACACCTCTTGACTACTACACATCAGCATTAATTTGGTTATCGTAGAAAAAACCTTCAATCTACTTTTTAATCTGTTATCCATATTTAATGTTGTATTTTGGAGCACAGTCGGTTTCTATGTGTATGATATATCTTCCCGAAAATAAATACATTGTTGGTGGGTTCTATAGGCCTGATTTAATCAACAACACCGTCAGGACCTGTAAAACATCGATAAACTAGCTATATCCGTGATATAATCACCAAGGTTTACCAAACACACTTATGACGGATCATCCTCACGATGACGGACTTTCGCACCAATACCCCCCCAGTTGTACTCTCCATTGCAGGGTCTGATAGTTCATCAGGTGCCGGTATTCAAGCAGACCTTAAGAGCATTACTGCTAATGGCGCATATGCATGTACTGCTATTACTGCTGTTACGGCTCAGAATACTCAAGGTGTAACCCATATCACGCCACTTGATACTTCAATTGTTGCTGCGCAAATCGATGCAATTTTTAATGACTTTAATGTTTCATCTGTGAAAATTGGGATGCTAGCGACCCCTGAAATTACACAGGTCGTGATAGATAAGTTAATCCAATATCATGCCAAAAACATTGTTGTTGATCCCATCCTATTATCAACTAAAGGTCAAGTGCTCCTTAGTGAGGCTGCCATCACCCTCTGTAAAAACAAACTCTTCCCATTTTCTGTCCTTGTTACCCCGAATCTACCAGAGTTTTACGCTTTATCTATAAGTAACGACATCAAGATTAAGCGAGATATTTTAAACCTTGCTCTTACAACGTTTGGCTGTGAATGGTTGTTGGTTAAAGGTGGTCATAGTGATGATGAGAAGTACTGCACAGACATATTAGTTCATACATCTGGGGTTTATTCAATAACATCACCAAGAATTACATCAATGAATACCCATGGTACTGGTTGTACCCTCTCTTCAGCAATTGCTACTTATCTCGCACACGGTCAAAACATGCTCGATTCAGTCACAAAGGCAAAACATTACCTCAGTGATTGCTTACTCCGAGCACAAAACCAACGACTTGGTTCCGGATGTGGGCCATTGGATCATTTTATACTTAATTAACCTGAGATTCGAATAAGAAATAAACTGAATGCCAAGTCTCGATCTGATCGTTTGAAAAGAACTATCGACCGCATGAGGACTTGAGCGTGAATAAGTTAGACGTTGTTTTCGTCGATGTCGACGACTTCTACCAAACTTTCCTCCCTGCATGGGAAAAACACCTAATCGCTTCCGGTATCCAACAAAGAAACAAGCCTTCTCGCTTCTCAGTTAGCGAAGTGATGACGATAGTGATAGCTTTCCATCAATCTGGGTATCGAGACTTCAAAACTTATTACATTCACTTTGTTTGCCGTTACTTCACCCATGAATTTCCTAAATTAGTTAGTTACACGAGAATGCTCGAATTCATGCTAGGTATCCTAGTTCCGCTTTACTCTTACCTCACTCACCGACATGGATTGCTTTCGTTGATTCGGCCAAGTTACAGGTTTGTAACAACCTACGCATTCTTAGACATCAGGTTTTTAAAGGTACTGCGAAGCGAGAAAAAGGAACTCTGGGATGGTTCTACGGCTTCAAATTATACTTTATTATCAATGAACACGGTGGCATTATCTCAGTCAAAGTGACGACGGCTATCATGGTCTTGATATCATCAACGGATCTTTATCCTAGGCACTGGTGCTTCTTCAATTGCACCGGATGATGGCGTTATTCCACGAAATTGTTCAGATATTTCAACTCGATTGCCTCTATGATAGAGCATCTCGGTCAACGCTAAAACCAGATGACGCAATTGAGGTTGAACAGTGCCAATGCATTGCATCGCTCTGGTCTATGAGCACTTTTTTAGGGACTCCATGCAGATCCGATGATCTTGTCGAAGAAGGCCAAGGCGGTAGACTCATCGCGGGTTTCAAAGAGATAGAAATCCACAGTGTCTCAGTGCTTATCGACAGCGCGATACAGGTAATACTATACACCCTTGATTTTCACCTAGGTTTCATCCATTCACTAGGAAGTCGATACAGCATTTTTTCTTTTCCTGAAAGTCTTCTCCAACTGAGGTGCATATGCCAAAAGCCCGCAGTGGAGGATCAGTATGTCATGATATTGCCTGCCGTTGAAATTGAGTTCCATGGGGTGCAATGCGCCTTGGAAATATTGGAGCATCATGAACAGGTTAGCCCATTTCGTTAACTTTGCGACAGAACTTAGAAAAGTAGGACTAGTCTGTTTCAGAATATGGTTCAATGAATGGAAAATATCGACTAGGGCGCTAAGCGCTCAATACTCCATTTTCCATTTGTTTCAATCTGATAAATAAATCGGTCATGAAGTCGGTATTCGCCACCCTGCCAAAATTCAAGAGAATTAGTTTTGACTTTGAATCCCCCCCAAAATGTCGGTAATGGTACTTCACCCTTATCAAACTGTTTTTTAAGTTCCATGTATTTACTTTCAAGTACAGAACGCGTGGTCATACGCTCACTTTGACGACTCGCCCACGCAGCAAGTTGGCTTTCTTTTGGTCGTGAAAGGAAGTATGTCATTACTTTTATCTTGCTTAGTTTTTCTACTATACCTGTAATGTGGACTTGACGATCTAATGGATGCCAAGGAAAGTGCAGGCTGATACGTGTGTTGTCTGCTAGCTGCTTAGCCTTACGACTTCCAAGGTTGGTATAAAATACGAATCCATCTGTATCGGCGTGTTTAAGCAAAACGACTCTCTGGAATGGTTGACCATTTTCATCGACAGTAGCAACTGTCATTGCCGTCGGGTCAGGTAATTCAGCATCAATGGCTTGTTTAAGCCAACGTTCAAATAATTGAACAGGGTTTTCAGGTAGGTCTTTGCGTCTCAGTCCACCTTTGTTATATTCTCTACGAATATCGAACAAATCCACGTATTGCTCCAACTAATATTTTTTGACATTTTGCTGCAGGTTACTTCACTTCTCAAGTGAATTTATCTACTCGGTTACCATTAATCATCAGAAAATATATGAACCAAATCCAATTTAGAACTGCAAAATTAGCAATTCAGGGGTTGCTGATATAAGTGGTCACTCACTAACCATGGTTGTTGTTGATAATTCATGGTACCGTCGCATATTTTCTTAGAAAGAAGAGCGTACCATTTTCGATAGTTAGCTACCTCCTTAATACGCTAGACCATAAGTGTTGCAGTTATTATCTAAATTTAAGAGCACTAAAAAATATAAAAATAATCGTATTTTGTATCTTGGATACCATTTCGCGTCATGATAAAAAATAACATTTATTTACATATCTATGTCAAAACAAATAGAGTGTTTTTACGACGCAACGAGGTAAACTTATTAGTTCAAGGAACGAATACGTGTCATTTTACAGTGTAAATTCGTGGCTATCAAAGGACTCCTTAAAATTCTTGCATTTTGAACATGCCTTTGTTATTCAATGCTGGATTCGTAATCAACCTGAGCTGCGCATGAGAAATGAACTAAATGCCTAAGTCGAGATTTAATCATGTGAATCAAAACATCAGTTGAAAAAGGCGTTATTTCCAAAACATCTGAACTAATGGCAATTTCTACGATCAGATCCTCATGGAGTTAAGTGGGAGGTTATGATGGAAAAGGGCAAGAATAAGATAAGAAACTGGAAACAATATAATCAAGCATTAGTAAACCGAGGCTCAGTCACTTTTTGGAGAAATGACGCTGCCATTCAGGTATTTCATTATCTAAAGCATAAGGGTCATCGTGGACGTGGGTTTATATTTTTGGATACCGCGATTAACAAGGCACTGATGGTGAAAAGTATTTTTAAACTCACTCTTAGTGGATTAGAAGGCTTTCTCTTATTCTGTTTTTACGTTGATGAATATCCCTCTGAAATTCCCTATATACACTTGCATTAGTAAACGGTCGAAGACCGTAGAAGTTAAGTACCGTTTGCCAAATCTAGAAGCTGTCACCCATGTTGTTATTGACGCTAGAGGCCTAAAGGTATACGGCTAAGGCGAAGGGAGAACGCGTAAATACGGTAAGGAGAAATAGCGCATCTAGTGCAAACTTCATCTTGTCGTTGATGTGCCTACTTATAAGGTTATTGCTGCAGAAGTTAGTCTAGTTTCTGTGGGTGACAATGAGTTTTTACCTAAATTGCTTAATCCATTACGACGAAAGATACATCAAGTCAGTGCTGAGGAAACCTATGACACAAAAATATGTTCCCACGGACTGAAAAACAAAAGAATAACGCCCAGTATTCCACCTTGAAGCAACGCGGGGTATTGGGAGGAAGGGCATCCTAGAAATAAAGCTGTATAGGCGTTAGAAGAAGATAAATTGGTGGAGTGGAAGAAGGACAGGGGTTATCACAAACAATCATTAGCAGAGACAGCAATTTTTCGCTATAAACAGTTGTTTAACCCTAAACGCACTCTTCGTGATTACAATACTCAAGTTGGTGAAGTACTGCAAATGTGAAAGCGATGAACAAAGTTATAAGATTTGGTATTCATGTTCATCAACAGAGAAATTAAGACTATAAAAAAGATTGTGATCAGTGCGTCATAGGCCTGATTTAATCAACCTCAGATCTGTATAAGAGCTTGCTTATCAAGCCGAATCATCTTGCTGCTCAGTTTATTTGGTTGAAATGAATACGTGATAAGCCCCCCAGCAAATTGACCATAAAGTTGATATAACTACGGTGCCGAAAATGCTCGATTTGGGATATGTTTTTTAGTTGGTTAAAATGGTCTCAATAATAAATCGTTTCCGGAGCAGGCTTCCTATCATCCACGTTAGCCGTCGTCACTTTGACTGAGATAATGTCACTTTGGTCCTTGATAATAAGGTATAATTTAAAGCTGTGGAACCAGCCCATCGTTCCTTTTCCTTGCTTTGCGGTATCTTTAAAAACCTGATGTCTGAGAATGCATAGGTTATGATAAACCTGTAGCTTGAACGAATCAAAGAAGGCAATCCCTGTCGGTGAGTGAGGTAAAAAAAAGCGGAACCAGAATACCTTGCATGAGCCTGAGCATTCGAGTTTAGCTGACGAATTCAGGATAATCGGTTTTGAAGTCTCGATACCAAGATTGATGGAAAGATATCACTATCGTCATCACTTTGCTAACTGAGAGGCGAGAAGGTTTATTTCTTTGTTTAATACCGTAAGACATTAAGTTTTTCCCATGCAGGGCGGGAAATCTGGCAGAAGTCGTCGACATCAACGAAAACAGCGTCTAAGTTATTCATGCCAAAGTCTTTATGCAGTCGATAGTTTTTTAAACGATTATCTTACGACTTTGGTATTAAGTTTATTTTCTATGCGCAACTCAGGTTGTTTGTATCGTTTCCAGTTGCTGATCTTGTGCTTGGCCGTTCCCATCATCACCTCCTGTTTAACTCCATCGATGATCTAATCGTAGGAATTGCGATTAGTTCAGATGTTTGGGACACAATTCCATGACAAATCGTAAAGGCATTACGACAAGTATAGTATCACTGTCATTCATGTTAATGTTGCTGCCGTCATATTGTTGCACGCATTTTGTATAGCAAAGATCAACAACCCATAATTTCTAGGGATGTTTGTCTTCAGGCTAGATGGAAATGTACACTCGATTCTTTGTTTTACCCTCTCGATTTCCATATTATTCATCTAATTTATAAATTGTGATTTTGTTATACTTAGGTAGTTTCTCATATGGAGCGTTAAAGGTCATGAACCCAACTAAAGTATTATTACTGTGTGGCGGTGGCGGTGCAGAACACGAAGTTTCCTTGATTTCCGCGGATTATATCGAATCTGAACTAAATAAATTGCAGTCGGTATCTGTTATACGTGTGGAGCTTACCAAATGCTCTGGGTGGACGGATACATATGGGAGAAGTTGCCGTTTGAATCTTAATAAAACTCTGGATGTTGGCGATAACATTATTGCCATTGACTATGTTGTCCCATGCATTCACGGATTTCCTGGAGAAACGGGTGACATCCAATCATTGCTTAAGTTGTCTGGTTTGCCTTTTATGGGCTGTGATGCATCAGCCAGCATCTTGTGTTTCAACAAAATAACATCAAAACTCTGGTTTGACGCAATTGGTATCCCAAATACACCTTATGTTTTCCTGACTGAAAATAATAATGATAATATGGTTAGGGTGGAAGCTGCTCTTGAATCTTGGGGTACAATATTTATAAAAGCTGCATGCCAAGGTTCATCTATTGGCTGTTACAAAGTGACCGATAAAGAGGCGATTCAAGAAGCCGTAGAAAACGCATTTACATTTTCAAAGCAAGTACTGGTCGAGAAAAATGTAATACCGCGTGAATTAGAAATTGCAGTATATCATTATGATGGCAATGTAGTCGTAACAAATCCAGGTGAAATCAGCTGGTCTGAAGGAACTTTCTACACATATGAGGAGAAGTATAGTGCTAGAAGCCACAGCTCAACGAGCGTCAAACCTGAAAATCTAACAGACAAACAGATCACGCTAATGCGTAAATACGCAAAAAAAGCTTTCGTGCATTTAAAACTCAAAGACCTCTCTCGGATTGATTTCTTCTTGACCGAAGACGGGGAAGTGCTATTGAACGAAATAAATACCTTCCCAGGAATGACACCAATCTCCATGTTTCCGAAATTGGTTGAACATAACGAACTCACATTTGTTGACTTTCTTGGAAGCTGTATTTATCAAAGTGTTAGGACGTGTTGATCTGTGATGAGTATCTTCTGAACAGGAGGGTGAAGTATTATACCACTTCGCCAAAATAACCTATCCTATAACACCATACCTAGAACCATGAGAACTGATATTTACTGGAAACTGTTAATCTAATTAACGAAGGGCACTGGTCGTGTTTATGACAAGCTAAAACATATGATGACTTTCTAAGGTATTATTTATCGGATGTAAACCGCCCTCCGTTAGGTGAAATGTACAGGTGTTATATCTTAAGCCGCCATCAAATACTCTAAAAAATCGCGTTAGGAGATATATACCTGAGACGCGCTCTACCACATGTATTGTGTATGTGTTTTATCTTGGTAATTTTCTCATTACTGACCTCGTTGAGGTCAATTCCATTGAATAAACGTCGCCTTGTCAGATCCTTGGTTTACTCATTCCGTCCCCGATTACTTGACCGATAAGGTCTAGCAAAATGAAAAATATCGTCTGTTATTTCAGCAACTTATTCATGACCGGCGAACTCTGTACTCGCCTGTTTATTGGGCATGTTGCTGATGCAAGGTGATGACAGTATATGCCGTAAAAATTATTTGGGATATGGCGCTTTATTTCTCGACTGATAGTTGAGTGAATACAGCTAACTCTTCGAAAAATCTGACTAAAGGAATAACCTTCAGCAAATCGTTGCTTAATATAAAATTGGTCATTGTCATTTAACTGGTTATGAACCATGCATATCTCCAAACTAAAAGAGGACGCGGAAAGTGCACTTTAGTCTGTCTGAGTCTCCTCTAGGTTGTGCATTTTACCTGACGGAGGGGAAACTAGTCTTCCATAGTGAGATTTACTACGTTCATTTATAAAGTGGAGCAGCGTGTATCGACGATTTAATTTTTGGTCTAAAAAAGGAATTTCCGTAAAATTTTCTAAGGAGTTATCTAAAATTGCCGACTTTGAATGGATCTTTATTGAGGATTTAATTGTGCGAACACATCAACTCGGTACTGGGATAACCACCCAGCACTAGGAGAAAATATGAAAAAATAGTGGTGGTGGTTCGTCAAAGATTTATCTTTTCTGTACGAAAACCAACTGATTGAACAGATGATCCTTCCAGCTTTCATTATCATAAACGAAAGATATTATATATACATATTTAGGGAAAACTTACGAAGTACCTTGCCCAATAAGAACCAATGCAAAGTAGCTTGAGTTCCACTCCGCCTCTCTTTTTATCTCCTTATTTTCGCCTCAAAACTTGTTTTTACATTTAGTAAGTTCAATTCTAAATAATTTATGTTAGACAGGATTTTTACGGCTTTTTTCGCCGAGTCCGAGCATTATCTTACTTTCAGTAATGTATCCAGTAAGTTGATTACATGACCCTTTTCGCAAAGTAGAGGCCATCTTTTCTGAGGAAACAACCTGATCTGAAGACCGTTCCGAGTTTAATTGGAATCAACTTTAAAATCTCATTTACAGAATTTAGTTTTATGAAACACTTTTTGCGACAATACCTATATAAATTAATAAAACATCCAACCATTCTATTTTTCTTCATGAACATAACTTGTGATTTAACTATAATAGTGCACTCATTTACCTATGGAATAAGAAATATGCGAATTTGTGCTGTCGATTTCAAAAGCAACGAGGCGAACATCTGTCTGATTGAACTGACCCATGGCCTGTTTGACGTGCCTGATTGTCGCACACGTAAATTTACTGTTATGAACGCAGCTAACGCAGGACAAATACGACAATTCCAGCAGTCTTTTGCAAAACTAATGGATGACTACAAAGTTGATAAGATTGTTATTCGAGAACGGCCTATGAAAGGTAAATTCTCAGGAGGTGCTATTAGTTTCAAGCTCGAAGCAGCACTACAATTGATCGAGAATTTTGATAGTGTCATTTTCACATCAAGAGAAATGAAACAATCGATAAAAGAAACTCCAGTGATGGTGATGGGGAAAGATGTTGGCTTGAAGCAATTTCAGGAACAAGCATTTAATATAGGCTGTGCTTATTTGAACAGCGTAGCCTAAGAGTATTAAGCTACAGGTTTTCGCTAAATAGATACCAACAAGACTTAATTAAGCTCAGATCTGCATAAGCGTGGCTTATCGCCTATGCAGATCTGAGCTTATTCATGACCACTCTTGATACCTTATACCAAGGGGAGAAGAAGCTGCTATTATTCCTATATCATTTGCAATAAGTACATCCATTCTGAGTTCTAAGAGAAAAGGTATTGAGGCTAAGTCTATATTTAGATCTGTAATAGTATTTCTATACGTTGGGTGCTTTATTGGCTAAAATTCTGGTAAATATCTCTGAAAGACGGTGTTAAGCTTTACAAAATTAAGTCTTGTTTAATTGATGCACCACTGACGATTGTTAATCGAATCAGCATAAAAAAGCTGGGTATTGAAATGTCGAAGGACTGGAGTCGTAACGTAAAATATGTCGATTAGATGTTTTTCTTTGAGAAAGCTGCCGTTAGCAGCACAGGTAATACTGATTATCAGGATTACTGAGGTGGTTGTGATGGTCAGTGTAGGATCCTACACTAATATGGTAATGCAATTCGCACTTATAAAAGAAATAAAATTACGTCAAAAAAGTTACATTAACTTTTTCGCAGATGAACTGGAAATGCGTAAGCAATACATCGAAGATACTTTGGAAATTTTTGTTAAAAATCCTGATCTTGCCAAGTTTTTGTATTTGCAGATCAAGCGCAGTGTTAGTCAAACATTAAACCGCTTAATGGAAAGTGATCCATATATCAATTACTTTCTTATTTTTGATACAGTACGCAAAATATTTTTGCGAAAACGTCACAAAAAAGAAGACATACTAATCAATAGTGAAAACCTACTAGGTAAGTTTATTCTTATTAATCAGATCAATACTCAATCCAATGCATTAATTACTTTTGTAGTTTTGACCAAGATCGATCCTTATGGCTCTGTAGCAATGAATGCAGAAATAAAATTATAATGGGTTATCAAATAAATTGTTAAATAAGGGTGATTGCTTGGGTGGCTTGTGGTGTATTTTTTGGCACAATTTGATACAAGAAATATTGGAAAAGATCGTCTTAAAACAATACCACCTAGGAGGTGAGATTGTTGAAATTCTGTGAGTGGATGAAAAAAACAGGTGATTGTGAGTAGTCAGCCAAAACTAGTAAGATCTAGGATCGTGCTAAATGATTCGGTCATAGAAAACAAATTGCCAGTGACGTTTAATAAATTCCAAACAAAGAAGATAATCTTTAATGACGGTAAAGAGACGTATCAAGTACTAACATGAGGCTAGAAATATGATGTTTGTAGCTATTACCGTGGGTATTTTATTAATGGTGATAATTTTAGCCTTTGCGTTGAAATTGAGTCTGTTTAAGCGGATACAAGTTTTAATGGAAGGAACAGAACGGATTGAACGCGGTGATATTAAATTGATAGAGGCTGATCTGGCTGGTGATGCTATTGGCAAACTCGATAATAGCTTTAATGCTATTGCAGCAGAATTACAATACTCGATTAACCGCCTAGAAGAAGAAAAGTTATCGTTGGATGACAAGGTGAGGGAAAGAACTAAGGAACTCGAGGTTGCCAGAGAAAATGCGATTGCGAGTACGAAATCAAAGAGTGAATTCTTAGCGATAATGAGTCACGAAATTCGCACGCCAATGAACGGTGTTTTAGGTATGGTTCAACTGCTTGAAGCCACCGAACTATCCGGACTCCAAAGAGAGTATCTCACTGTTCTTGCGAGTTCTGGTAAATCATTGCTCACCATTATCAATGATATTCTTGATTTCTCGAGAATTGAAGCAAATCAAATGGAATTAGAAGCCATTGACTTTAATCTTGAGAAGTTGTGTTACGAGGTATGTAAAACCATGATGATTCAAGCCACCGCTAAGGATGTAGAGCTGATTTTGCATTATGATGCAGACAGTCCGAGGATGATCAAAGGTGACATTGTTCGTATCCGACAAATATTGGTAAATTTTGTGGGGAATGCTATTAAGTTTACACAAAAAGGGTATGTCATTGTGCAAGCTGTAGTTACGGAAATGGATGAAGAGAACGTAAATATTGACTGCAAAGTCATAGATACAGGTATAGGTTTATCAGTGGAGCAGCAGAAAAAAATCTTCAACAAATTTACTCAGGCTGATACTTCAACGATACGTAAATATGGAGGAACTGGTCTGGGTTTGTCTATCTGTAACAAACTAATCTCTTTGATGGATGGAGAAATTGGTGTTAGGAGTAAACTTGGGCTTGGCGCCACCTTTTGGTTTAGGCTAACTTTGCCTAGGGTAGGCGTAATAAAAATAATTTCTAAGAAAAGTTTATTATCCAGCAATGTTATGGTGATTAGTGGTAATCAAGTGAACTTAAGCATTATAAGGTCGATGTTAGAAAAGTTTGGTACAGAGGTGACGTCTATACAAGATCCTAGGTCTGTTATTTCTCTGCTAAAACAAGCTGCCCTGAGTGGGAAACCCTTTGATCTAATTTTGACTGATTCTCAGATGTCGTATATGGAAGGAGAAGAACTTGTACAATTAGTTAGAAAAGACGAAAAGATTTGTCAGGTTGCTATCATTATTATGACCTCCTCTTATGAGGGGAGTGTTTCTGGGTATGCTGAGAAAATTGGTATCAATGGCATTCTACAAAAGCCGATTATTACTGAACAGTTGTATGATATGATGAAATCGGTATTAGGTTCGATGGAAAAAAGAGAAGTCAGGAAACAGCCGTTCATATCCGCTAAAAAGCTGTCTGGATTCATGAACGGTGAAGTAGATCAATCATATGAATTTAAAGGAGCAATTCTACTGGCAGAAGATATTCTAGCTAATCAATTGGTTGCAACGGTGATGCTTAATAAAATGGGTTTAGATGTGGAGATTGCAAAAAATGGAAAAGAGGCTATTGGGCTGTGGAGTACTAAACAAATTGATCTTATACTGATGGATTGCCTGATGCCCTGTCTGGATGGGTTTCAGGCGACTGAAATGATTAGGGCATTAGAAGTAAAGAATGGCTGTTTAAACTACATTCCGATAATTGCACTCTCAGCCAACGCGATGAAAGAAGATAAACAGAAATGCTTGGATGTAGGCATGGACGATTTTCTAGTAAAACCCTATGAAGTAAATGATCTCCAGCAACTGATGAGAAAATGGTTACCACGTGACAATGTCAAGATGGTCTTTCCTTATTTACATGAATAATAGATAAGGCAATTGCAGAGCAAAGCTTTGAAAAATACAAACGTGCTCTCCATAGCCAAGTATCCACAAGTGCCTTTATTGGCATGGACTCTTTGTGTAATAT
>NZ_NBYY01000017.1 GCF_002464935.1 Candidatus Enterovibrio escicola | reverse complement strand
GTGCCTGCGCTGGTATGGTTCGACCCCAATGAGCTACGCCAACCTCAGCGACATGCTGGCAGAGCGAGGGGTTTCGGTTAACCGCTCGACCATTTATCGTTGGTTCATGGAATATGCCCCAGCATTACGCAAGAAGTTACGTCGCCATCAATTCATCCGAGCAGATTCTTCGTGGCAGCTCGATGAAACCTACGTCAAGGTGAAAGGGAAATGGCATTATCTGTATCAAGCTATCAACAAGCAAGGCGAGACACTGGACTTCTATTTCTCCCAAAAACGTAATAAAAACGCGGCTTATCAGTTCTTGGAACGGTGCCTAAGATACTATGATGTAGACACTCAGCCTAAGACCTTGAACACAGACAAGCATTCCTCGTATGCTCATGCTCTCTCTCGCCTGAAGACGGAGGGACGGCTGCGAGCGGATGTCGAGCAACGGCAAGTGAAGTATCTCAATAATGGTATCGAGTCCGATCACGTTCCCATCAAGAAGCTCGTTGTCAGCTCCGGCGGTTTTAAAATACGAAAGCGAGCCTGGTCAACCATCAAGGGATTAGAATCACTGCGAATGTTGAACAAAGGCCAGTTTGATTTCTGGTTACGTCATGATGAGGGTAAAACTCTTGTTCGGGAGAGATCCGCCTTCATGAATCGTCTATTCAATGTTGAGGTGATTTATCAGTAATCGTTAAGCCCATTACTGGGTAGATCTGCATCCTATAATTAGTTGCAACAGCCCCAAAGAGAGAATAGTTACCAAAGAGATAGAGCATTTTCGAGTTGTTAGGAGAGAACTCAATCCTAAACTCCTATGACAACATTTTGAAAGAACTCATGGTTTAGTTCCTGAAAACTACAGTACGTTTAGAGCAAAGGAGGGAAGTGCAAGAATAGAAATTGCTTCTAGAACCTTTACTGTGAATGATTTTTGTATTAAATACATGAATCAAAGTTAGGGTGATACCAATACTATTCTTAGTACAACCTATCAAGAGCAATACAATGATCTAGAAGGTAAAAGCACTATTCCTGAACTTGATCATGTAGCTGCTGAAAAGTTTGGCTCAGTGAAACTGACGGGCACAAAAGAATTTAAACAACAAGTGATAGATGTTGCTATTGCTAAAAATCTCAACATTGTTTTCGACTTGCCCAAACTACAACAAATGTTTATTGAGCAGAAATTGGTACATGAGCAAAAACAAGTAACCGAAAATAAACAAGATAATATTGTAGACAAGCCCGTTCATAGTAATGAACAGCAACAAAACAGAGGGCTTAAGAAGGAAGTAGAAGATAATTTCACATTGGTGAGATTTGACTCCGCACCTTACCTAAATGACAAGATTTCGGTCAAAGATGAGCAAGGAAAAGACATTGAACAGCAAGATAAACAAGAAATAGTCAAATCCTTAAAGTTAGAGTAAAGCTGGATGACGTACTACCCCTTGATTAAAAAGGCAACTTGATTATTACTTCTTCTAGGCGGTATTTCCCAAATATCTGAACTAATCTCAATTTCTACGATTAGATCATCATGGAGTTAAGCAGGAAGTGATGATGGGAACGGCACTGTTGGTGAAAGGTATTTTTAAACTTCCCATTCATGGATTAGAAGGCTTTCTCAATTCAGTTTTTATGTTGATGAAATTCCACAAATGCTTAAGGATTGGCAAAAATAAAATGAATTTTACATTTATAGATCTATTTTCTGGAATTGGCGGTATGAGAGTTCCTTTTAGTGAACTTGGTGGTAAGTGTGTTTTTTCATCTGAAATTGATAAGTTTGCGAGGAAAACTTATCAATTTAATTGGAACGAAGAACCTTATGGGGATATAAAAAAGATTTTACCAGAGGTAATAAGATCATTCGATCTATTACTAGCAGGTTTTCCTTGTCAGCCCTTTTCGCAAGCAGGATTTCAAAAAGGTTTCGATGATACTCGTGGAATATTATTTTTTTATATAGCTGAAATCATAAAGTATCATCAACCAAAAGTTGTGTTACTTGAAAATGTAAAAAGATTAAGAACTCACGATAAAGGAAATACGTTTAAAGTTATGCAGAAAATACTTGAAAAACTTTTCTATACAGTGTCAAGTGAGGTTTTATCAGCTAAAAATTTTGGTGTACCTCAAAATCGAGAACGAATATATATAGTTGCTTTAAGAAATGGAGAAACCTTCGATTTCCCAAAACCAACGTTTGAAATAACTAAAGTTGGTAATATTTTACAAAAGGATGTTCCAGAAAAATATACAATATCAGACCGTTTATGGGCGGGACATAAACGTAGAAAAGCAGGTCATAGGACAAATGGAAATGGTTTTTGATATGGGATGTTCACTCAAAACTCATCTTATACAAATACAATTTCGGCTCGTTATTATAAGGACGGGTCTGAAATATTAATTAGCCAAGGTGATTCGAGAAATCCACGAAAAATAACGCCGAGAGAAGCCGCAAGGCTCCAAGGTTTTAATGATAATTTCAAGATAGTCGTTAGTGATCTGCAGGCCTATAAGCAATTTGGCAATAGTGTTAGTGTTCCCGTGGTTAGATCTATTGCTAAAAAACTAGTGTATTACTTGTATTAGTTATGTTTTGACAACCTCCCCCCACATTCGCGTTTCTAAAACGTAGGGTGTTATTAATTAAATCAAGCCTATAACACACTGATTCAGATCTTTTTTACAGTCTTAAATGGGTTATGTATTCAATAGGTTCTTCTTCGTATAAAAAGCCTGCTTTTGCATAGTAATCATTATAGCTACCGTTGATGTTAAATCTCATTTTTCCCGCAAAAAAAACGGTTTAAAAACTTGGTATCACCCTTGCTGGACACCAATGCTATCGTTGCTAGATATGTTGCCGAACCATCCAGATTGGATATACATACAGGGCTTGTCAGGCGGGGGTAAAAGAGCAACTCATTGAATTTACTATGAATGGTTCTGGTATTCATGACTCCTATCAAGTGTTACACATCAGCATTAATTTGGTTATCCTTGTTTTAGAAAACTTGCACCACGATGTGTAACCACATTCCATCTTGACGTACAGGAAATGGGGCTTGTCTGAGAAGTAGATGAGCAATGGTTTTTCGTAGGTAACCTCAGATCTGCATAAGCGCTTGCTTATCAAGCTTAGTCATCTTGATACTCGGCTTCTTTGGTTGAAAGGAATACGCGATAAGCCCCGCCATCAAGCTGATACAATTACGGTGCCGAGAATGCTCGTTTGGGATATGTTTTTTAGTTGGTCAAGAACGGTTTCAATAATAAATCTTTTACGGAGTATCAGGCGGTTCCAAAGTTTCATCACTTTGAGTTTCATATTTTTTTCATACCCGTTATCGGTGTCACTCCCTTCTCTGTAGGTTCCCGCTCTAATGGATCAGAGATATAACCTGTATCTCTGTATAAACAGCCAAAAAGCTCGTCAACCATTTCCGATACAGGCTTTCTATCATCCACGTTAACCGTCGTCACTTGGACTGAAATAATGCTAACTTGGTCATTGATAATAAGGTGTAATTTGAAACCGTAGAACCACCTCATTGTTCCTTTTCCTCGCTTCGGGGTACCTTAAAAAACCTGATGTCTGAGAATCCGCAGGTTGTGACAAACCTGTATCTTAGACGAATCAACAAAGGTAATACCTGTCGGCCTTGCCTGACGGTAAGTGAGGTAAGAGCAAAGTGGAACTAGGACACCTTTCATGAGTTTAAGCATTCTCGTGTAACTAATTCAGGAAATTCGTTGGTGAGGTAGCGACAAACAAAGTAGATGTAATAGGTTGTGAAGTCTTGATACCCAGATTGATGTAAAGCTATCACTATCGTCATCCCTTCGCTAACTGAGAGGCGAGAAGGCTTGTTTCTTTTTTGATACCGGAAGAAATTAGGTGTTTTGTCCATGCAGGGATGAAAGTTTAGCAGAAGTCGTCGGCATCAACGAAAACAACGTCTAAGTTATTCATGCTCAAGTTTTTGTACAGTTAATAGTTTATTTCAAACGATTAGAGCTCGACCTTGGCATTGAGTTCATTTCTTATGCGCAACTCAGGTTAGTTATTATTGCGTATACGGAAACGGCTGTTAAAGCAGGTGTGAATCATACAGGCACCGCTCTCGGTATGATAAGAGCAACAGTACTGCTATCAACGTTCTTATCTCCGATGATGGTATCAATAACCGTACATTTATCTGATTGGGCAGATGTTTTTGGGATCGTTGGTTTATCGACTTTGATTGTATATTTATTTTTAATGCGTCCTAAAAAGAAATCTAAAGCCTCTACTATTTCAGTGGCTGGTTAAGTGATGACTAAAATGACTACAGAGAAAATTTAGGGGTTATGTATTCAATAAGTTGAATAGTTTGTTGGTCTGATAGGCAACCAAATTGCCGACTACTGAAGATGTCTTAACAAGGATTTATGATCCATGAAAGAATTTATTTTCTATACGGAAATTAACTTATCGAACACAGGATCTCTTATGCGAAGTTCAGGTTAATTAAGCTCTTAGGTTGCAACCAGCCTCATAATAAATGAGATTAACTCTTGAGCTGAGATTAGTGACCAACTCATGACCGATAGTACCCACATATCGAGCAACGTCTTCGACAGGTAAATCCTTGCCCCAAAGAACAACGTCATCACCGACACGGTCAACTGTATCAGACCCTAAATTAATTGTTAGCATATCCATTGAAATACGACCAACCAATGGTACACGACGTCCATTAACCATTACTGGCGTCCCATCGGGTGCAGCACGCGGATAACCATCTCCATAACCGATGGCGACAACACCTACTTTGGTATCTCGGTCTGTGGTCCAACGCGCACCATAACCTACCGACTCACCTTTTTTTACCTCTCGGATCGCAATAATACTTGAAGACAGCGTCATGACGGGCTGAAGACCAAGATCTGCACCAACGCGATCAGCCATAGGTGATATTCCATATAAGCCAATGCCAGGTCGGATCCAGTCAAAGTGGCTGTTTGGCCAGAATAAAATACCCGATGTGGCGGCAAGAGATCCGTCCCCATCCTGATCTGTGATTAATTCCTTGAACAATGAGATTTGATCTTGTGTCATTGGTTCAGTTAGCGCATCAGCACAACCAAAATGACTCATGAAATGCAGCGGCTTGGCGACATTTGAACACACATTAAGTCGTGTGATAAAATCTTTCACATTCTCAGGACGTACGCCTAAACGGTGCATACCGGTATCAATTTTCAACCAGACCGTCAGTGGGTGTGCTAATACTGCATTTTCCAGTGCGCTGAGTTGTTCAATACAATGAACCGCTGTTTGTAGGTTGTTTTTTTGTAGCACAGGCAGATCGTCGGCAGCGTAAAAACCTTCAAGCAGCAGCAATGGGTGCGTGATACCTCCCTCACGAAGCATTATCGCTTCCTCGAGACGTGCGACTCCAAATCCGTTAGTATGAGAAGACAAAGCTTCCGCGACGGGCAATAAACCATGACCATAACCATTGGCTTTGATTGCCGACCACGTGCGACTGTTGGGTGCAATTTCTCGGATTACGTTAAAGTTATGTTTGAGCGCATTAAGATTAATATATGCAGTTGCTGCCTTCATTATACCTCGTTATTGTTTTTCATCAAACTCTAGGTCTGCATAAAACCTTATTGTCACCCACAGAAACTAGGCTAACTTCTGCAACAATAACCTCATGAGAAGACACATCAACGGCAAGATGAAGTTTGCGCCAGATACGTCGCTTATCCTTACAGTGTTTACGTGTTTTCCAGTCACCTTCGTCGTATAATGGTACTTAACTTTTACGGTCTTCAAACACTTACTAATACAAGTGTCTGTAGGGGATCTCAGCAGGCATTCATCAACGTGAAAACTGAATTGAGAAAACCTTCTTAGCCTCGGTTTACTAATGCTTGATTATATTGTTTCTAGTTTCTTATCTTGTGCTTGGCCTTGCCATTTCCCATCATCACCTTCCTTTTAACTCGGATTGATGATCTGATCGTAGGAATTGAGGTTAATTTAAATAACTGATACGTGATTTAATTTTCCAATCTCATAACTTGTTCAGCATGATCGTAAATACGTTGTATTTTCTTGACGGCTCGACCTAGTGAGCAAGCTGGGAGTTTGTGGGTGCGTTCTGCTTCGTAAACACTCATACCTTCAATTAGAACGGCTAAGACTGCATCGTGTAAGTCCTCGCGGGGTAGGTACGCTTCTGAGAGAAACTGGGCTTGTTTAAGGTTCATATTTTCAGCCTAAAATTGCCCCGTACTGGGGCTGTTTGGTTTATTTAACTAATATGGTGATCATTGTGGCTAATGATGTAATGACGACGATAATTAGTGGAATATAGATCCACTTCAGGGCTCTCAATGTGAACTGATTTTAAAAGTTTTTACCCCCGATAATCGTCTTAAATAGATTAGCCTCGCGCATATAGCTTTAGCAAAGCTATTTTTCTAATTTTTCAATCTTATCTTGCTTCTCACACATTGTGATTATCCAGTTTATCGTTTCATTGTCTGTATTATAGTGGATTATTAGATAAATGCAATCGTTTTTATGATTGCATTGTTTTACCCTCATCATGACGTAACCAGAAATCAAACTGGCCTTTGTTCAACATTCGCAGTGATTCTAATCCCTTGATGGTTGACCAGGCTCGCTTTCCTATTTTAAAACCGCCGGAGCTGACAACGAGCTTCTTGATGGGGGCGTGATCGGACTCGATACCATTATTGAGATACTTCACTTGCCGTTGCTCGACATCCGCTCGCAGCCGTCCCTCCTTCTTCAGGCGCGAGAGAGCATGAGCATACGAGGAATGCTTGTCTGTGTTCAAGGTCTTAGGCTGAGTGTCTACATCATAGTATCTTAGGCACCGTTTCAAGAACTGATAAGCCGCGTTTTTATTACGTTTTTGGG
>NZ_NBYY01000034.1 GCF_002464935.1 Candidatus Enterovibrio escicola | reverse complement strand
TTTCACCTTATTATCAATAACCAAGGTGGTATTATCTCAGTTAAAGTGACGACTGATAACCTAGATGATAGAAAGCCTATGTCGGAAATGGCTGACGAGCTTTGGGGGTGTTTATACGGAGATAAAGGTTATATCTCTGATCCATTGGAGCGGGAACTTGCAGACAAGGGAGTGACACTGATAACGGGTATGAAAAAAATATAAACCCAAAGTAATGAAACTTTGAAATCGCCTGATACTCCGAAAACGCTTTATTATTGAAATCGTTTTTGACTAACTAAAAAACATATCCCAAATTGAGCATTTTAGGCACCGTAGTTGTATCAGCTTTATGGTCAACTTGCTGGCGGGTCTCATCGTGTATTCATTTCAACCAAAGAAGCCGATCATCAAGATAACTAGGTTTGATAAACAAGTCATTATGCAGATCTGAGGTTAATTACGAAGAGTTAGTTTAGGGTTGAGCAACTATTTATAGTGAAATATTTCTGTCTCTACTAATGAAGGTTTGTGATAACCCTTGTCCTTTTTTACTCCGCCTGTTTGTCCGCTTTTAAAACCTTTACAGCTTCATTTCTAGGATGATCTGCCTCCCAGTACTCCGCATTACTCCGAGGTGGAATAGTGGGCGTTATTCCTTTGTTTTCCAGTATGTGGCGACATGCTTTTGTGTCATAGGCTCCATCAGCACTGACTTGCTGTATCTTTCGTCGTAATGGATTAAGCAATATAGGTCAAATCTCATTGTTACCCACAGAAACTATACTAACTGCTGCAGCAATAACCTCATGAGTAGACACATCAACGGCAAGATGAAGTTTGCGCCAGATACACCGCTTCTCCTTACCGTATTTGCGAGTTTTCCTTTACTTTCACCGTAAACCTTTAACCCTGTATCATTAATAATAATGTGGGCTACCACCCCTCGACTCGGCAAACGATACTTAACTTTGACGATCTTAGAACACCTCCTAATGCAGGTGTATGTAGGGGATTTCAGCGGGACATTCATCAACGTAAAAACCGAATTGAGAAAACTTTATAATCCACGAAGTGGGAGTTTAAAAATACCTTTCACCATCAGTTCCGTTTTAATCACGGTATCCGAAAATATAAACTCACAGCCACAATGACCGTGATGCTTTAGACAATATCATGCCTTAATGGCAACGGCATCTATCCAAAAAGTGATTGAGCATAGGTTTACTAATGATTTATTATATTATTTCCAGTTGCTGCTCTTGTGCTTGGCCTTTCCCATAATCACCTCCTGCTTAACTCCATGATAATCTGATCGTAGGAATTGCGATTAGTTCATATATTAGAAAATAACGCCGATATCCTTTCAAAGGAACTGACTTCAATGATATCAATAATGAGGAAATTACCAAGATAGAACATATCCTCTAACACATGTGTTAGAGCGAGTCTTGGGTATCGTTCTCCTAACGATATTTTTTAGAGTATTTGAGAGAAGCTTAAGATATAAGACTTGTGCAGTTTACCTAACAGAGGGAGGGGTTATAAGGCTAGTAATCATTGCTGATTACTAGCCTAGTAGTATCTACAATTACAGATAAAATGCTGTGTAATAGTGTTTAATCACCCTGAAAAATGATGGCCTTTTGTATGAAACTCTACTTATTTAATACATGCGACATATGGAAAAGAGTTGTCTTCCTAGGTTATGTATTTAATAAGTCGGTTTCCGTCCAGAAAATGAATTATTTCATGGTTATAAATCCTATTAGGACACATGATGTTTATAGTGAGAGATAACTGGGTTGCAAGTAATGTTGAAGAATTCTTCAACTTATTGAACACATAACTGTTTTTCTGTTTGTCAGGTTAGATGGCCTTTAGTGTATCAAAAACCGTATCCAGACTACACACAATGTGTGTAGATTATCATGGTGCATGCACCTAGTAGGCTTACTGAGATGATACCAAAATAAGTTAATTAGGAATCTATGAACGCAATCGAAATAGAAAATCTGGTCAAAGTATATGATACAAATGTAAAAGCGCTTTTAGGTGTTTCACTTTCAGTAAAAAAGGGAGATTTCTATGCTTTGCTTGGTCCTAATGGTGCAGGTAAATCAACGACTATAGGTATTATTTGTTCATTGGTTAGAAAAACCTCTGGTAAGGTGAGAATTTTCGGCCATGACATTGATACGGATTTGATCCAAGCGAAAAGGCAACTAGGCTTGGTACCACAAGAATTTAACTTTAATCAATTCGAAAAGGTTGAACATATTCTGGTAAATCAAGCGGGTTATTACGGTATTGAGCGTGAAGAAGCAAAACGACGTGCAAAGAAATACCTATCACAGCTTGATTTGTGGGAAAAGCGTGACAAACAGGCGTTTAATTTATCTGGTGGGATGAAACGTCAATTGATGATTGCTCGTGCGTTGATGCATGATCCTAAACTATTAGTTCTTGATGAACCTACTGCTGGGATTGATATTGAATTACGCCGATCAATGTGGGTCTTCCTTAAGGAAATAAATCAGAGAGGTGTTACGATCATTTTGACCACCCATTATCTAGAAGAAGCGGAAATATTGTGTAGAAATATTGGCATAATTAATCGTGGTATTCTTATTGAAGATACCACTATGAAAGATTTACTGAAAAAACTTGACGTAGAGACCTTTATACTAGACTTGGCTCCTGAAAGTAAGGTTGTACATATTAAAGGAGTAAAATGGCAACAAATCAATGATCACACGTTGGAAGTCGAAGTGCATAAATCTACCAGCCTTAGCACAGTTTTCAAGCAGTTGTCAGTCCAAAATATTGAGGTGTTGTCGATGAGAAATAAAGTGAATCGCCTTGAAGAGTTATTTATCTCTATGGTTCATAAGAGTATGGAGATGAAAGTATGAATAAGCTTTACTGGGTCGCTTTTAAGAGCTTGATTATTAAGGAAATAACCCGTTATAGCCGTATTTGGATTCAAACCCTCGTACCACCCGTCATCACGATAAGTTTGTATTTTGTGATATTTGGTAACCTCATTGGTACTCGGATTGGTGAAATGGGAGGTTTTAGCTATATGATGTATATTGTGCCTGGTCTTATCATGATGTCGGTAATTACTAACTCATATTCCAATGTTGCTTCGTCTTTCTTTAGTGCTAAGCTGCAACGTAATATTGAAGAGTTGATGGTTGCACCTGTACCAAATTATATCATTATTGCAGGTTATGTTGTGGGTGGTGTTAGTCGCGGTTTGTCGGTAGGTTTTTTGGTTACGATGGTATCTCTGTTTTTTGTCGATCTACAGATTACGCACCTTGGGGTGATTTTTGCGACCGTGTTACTGACTTCTGTGGTGTTTTCACTTGGTGGTTTAATTAATGCTGTATTTGCTCGTTCGTTTGACGATATTAGTATAATTCCTACCTTTGTACTGACACCTTTAACTTATTTTGGCGGGGTGTTCTATTCGCTGTCGCTATTGCCTGAATTATGGCAGAGTATATCCAAGATTAATCCTATTATGTATATGGTCAATGCGTTTCGTTATGGTTTTTTTGGTGTATCAGACGTTAGTATCACCACATCATTTGCTGTATTGATTGTTTTCATTGCTGGATTTTATACCATAGCATGGTATTTAATCAGTCGTGGTATCGGGCTAAGAAGTTAAACCTCAGTTGCATGTGTATATTCTCTTACTTAAGAAAACGCAACTTTGTTGACTATTCAGCCAGATTACTTCTGGGTATAAGAGCCTCCATTTGGTGGTTTCTTCATGTTTGTTGGATTTTACTCTTCTCTGTCGTCGACAACTTGAACTGTAAGATCAACGGTGAGATTGTCGATAAGACGGACTTGACCGAGGAAGGAGGAGGCTAGGATCACGGCTTTGGAAGTCTGATTAGAGATTGGTTGCAACGTGATAGCGTCACGAATGAAAAGCTCATTAGGCTTAAGACCTGCTTCATGAAGTTGGTTATTACCATCCAGTATCAGTTCGCTATAGTCCGTGCGTCCGCCTCGTATCTGATAGCTAATCCAACGTAGCACTTTTACCAACACAGGTGCACGTTGACGCTCATCAACCGTTAGGTGAGTATTACGACTGCTCATGGCTAGACCATCTATTTCTCGCGCGGTCGGGACTGAAATTATGTCTATTGGCAGTGATAAGTCCGTAACCATTTTATCAATGACAGCTAATTGTTGAAAATCTTTCTTGCTAAAGATAGCAGTATCAGGCTGGACAATATTGAACAGTTTGATCACTATCGTTGTAACACCTTTAAAGTGGTTGGGTCGTGATGTTCCTTCGAGAATGTGCGAGAAGGTAGGAACATCGACAAACGAGTGCTCATCCACACCTTGTGGATACATGATGTCTGTACTTGGCGTAAAGACTACCTCAACCCCTTCAACTTTCAGCTGTGCGATGTCCTTATTTAAAGTACGAGGATAGGCGGAAAAATCATCATCTTTTTCAAATTGAATTGGATTAACGAAAATGCTGACAACCACTACATCCGCATTTTCGCGTGCTTTTTTGACCAGCGTCAAATGACCGTAGTGTATGTGTCCCATGGTAGGAACGAATGCAATACGTTGTCCCTGGCGACGCCAGTAAAGGATTTGGTCTCGTAATGGGCTAATCTCAGAGATTACTTTCATAAAATAGAATTCCTTAATTAAATGTCTGCTCAGAACCTGGAAACTCGCCCATTGTAACTTCTTCTATATAGCGTGAAACCGCTTGATGTATGTCACCGGTTTTTGCTAGATAATTTTTAGAGAATAGAGGAATATAATTCGCAGAGATTCCCAACAGGTCGTGCATGACAAGGATTTGGCCATCAGTGGCATTACCAGCACCAATACCAATAACGGGAACACGAACAGCATCTGTAATGCGTGCTGCCAATGCTTTTGGGACACACTCAAGCAAAATAATCTGAGCGCCGGCTTCTTCAAGTTTCCGTGCGTCTTGAAATATGTTTTCGGCTTGTTCTTCAGTGCGACCTTGTACTTTAAATCCGCCAAAGATATTGACAGCTTGTGGTGTGAGACCGAGGTGTACACATACAGGTACCGCACGTTGTGTCAGCATGGTTATGGTATCAGACAACCAACCAGCACCTTCTAATTTCACCATATTGGCTCCAGCTTTAATTAGCTTGGTAGCGTTTATACAGGAATCTTCAGGCGTGGCATAGGTCATAAATGGCATGTCTGCTATCAGTAGACAGTTTTGGCTGCCTGTGCGTACACTGCGGGTGTGGTAGGCTATTTCATCAAGCGAAACTGACAATGTATCACTCTTGCCTTGAAGTACCATGCCAAGTGAATCACCAACAAGTAGTACTGGCATGTTTTGAGCTTCAAAAAGTTGTGCAAAGCTAGCATCGTAAGCTGTTATAGAAGCAAATTTACGGCCTTCCTGCTTCCATGCTCTTAAGGTGTTAATCGTGATTTTTTTCATATTATCTCCAAAATCTTGTGTGCTGTCTGAAAAGTGGATTCGCCTTATTTTCACTCGATTGTAGTGAGGCCTCTTCGATCAGTTACGGCGACTAGATCAATAATTGCACTCCCATCTGGTAGGTATAAGTCAGGGGCTATTTCTGCGAGAGGGTAGAGCACGAATTCACGCACTTTTATCCCAGAATGCGGAACGGTTAACAGTTCACTGTTTAGTTTCAGGTCACCAAAGAGAAGGATATCCAGATCTAATGTTCTTGGTCCCCAGCGTTCCATTGTGTGTTTGCGACCAAACTCCAATTCAATACGTTGTATTTGGTTAAGAAGAACTAAGGGTTCTAGCAATGTGTCAAATGCCGCAACAGCATTGACGTAATCTGGCTGATCAAATAACCCCATCGGTTTGCTTCTATACAGAGATGAGCAATCGGAAAATTTAGTATCAGGTAGCTGCTTTAAAGCTTCAATTGCTTTTCTGGCCTTATTTGCCGGATTACAGAGATTACTTCCAATGGCTATATAGACTCGGATCATTATTCTTGATTCGATTGCGGTTTATGTTTATTCAACCTCTTATGAGGTTGATCGCATGTTTTTTTGCTAGGGCAAGCCTTATTAATAAATTGAATAATGTTATTGCGGCCTTCGCGATCTGCTTTCTGGAACACATCCCACCAAGTTGCTAACTCATTGAGTTGTCCACCTTCTACGCGACTACGCATTTCCAAGAAATCAAAAGCGGCACGGAATTTTGGTTGTTCAAGTAACTTGTAAGCACGGGTGCCAGAACGACGGTTAAGACGAAGTTGCAGTTGCCAAATGTCGCGTACCATCGCCGTGAATCGGCGTGGGAGGGCGAGGGATTTAACCTGTTCATCCAGAATTTCGTTTGCTGCCATCATGAATGTGTCGTAGTGAGTAAAGTCATTTTCGAAGGAAAGTTCTTCTGCACGTCTTTCCAGTGGGTACCATAGTATAGCTGCATACATGAATGCTGGATTGATACGTTGATCACTATTAACTCGACTATCAGTAGATTGCAGCACTAGTGTTAGCATTTGTTCAGCCTTGCTGCTGCTATCTTCAGTGAAGTGCCCTTCAAGGATCGGAAACATCGGCGAGAAGAGCTTGAGTTCACGTAGCATTAAATAGATTGGATAGCCGTGACCAGTTTGAAGTAGTTTGATGCTTTCTTCAAACAGGCGAGCCGATGGGATATCACATAGCAAGTGCGCCAGTGCTGGAATTGGCTCCGCGGTTGAGGAGTTAATTTGCATATTCAGTTTTGCTGCAAAACGTACTGCCCGTAGCATCCGTACGGGATCTTCACGGTAGCGAGTTTCCGGATCTCCGATCAATCGGATGACTCGATTTTTCAGATCTTCCATACCACCAGCGTGATCACGCACAGAAAAGTCATCAATATTGTAGTAGAGGGCATTAACCGTGAAATCACGACGCTCTCCATCTTCGTCGATTGTTCCATACACGTTGTCACGAAGAAGCCTACCATCATTTGATTGGCTGGCATATTTATCACTTTTTTTACTCGCATGGTGACCACGGAACGTTGCTACTTCAATTACATCACGGCCATATAAAATATGTGCCAGACGGAATCGACGCCCAACTAAACGACAATTTCGGAAGAGTCTACGCACCTCTTCTGGCGTAGCATTAGTCGCGATATCGAAATCTTTTGGCTGTGTTTCCAACAGTAAATCTCGCACACCACCACCTACAAGATACGCCTCATAGCCACCTCTATTTAGGCGATAGAGAACTTTTAGTGCATTGCCACCGATACCTTTTCTTGAGATACCGTGCTCTCTGCGAGGGATGATTTTAGGTTTTACGTTATTATTATTGCGCATTCTATTATCGTTATTCAATATCTTGCGGCAAATGCTGGTAACTTGATTAAAGATAACTCACCTCGTATTTAACAGGTTGAGCCATAAAAATGACTGCACATCATATATCACGCTTCTGTATTTTAGAAGGCTGTAATTACCTACGTTGTTACTGGTAAGTTCTAGAATTATCAATTCTCTTCGCTCCATGCTAACAATATAGCCACAAAGGTATCCTGTTATTAGCTAGAATGGTTGTCTTATATAAGGATAAAGTAGCCTTTGTAGTTGAGCATAGATTGCTCGTTTTAAATTGTAGGTACCTTGTTTTTTAGATAGCTTATTACCATCTGTGTTGAGTGCAAGATGCAAATATAAATAACTGATTGGATTTGAGACTAGGCTGTTGATAAAATTAAAATCGTTTGTATACAGTTATGGTTCCATTCATGACGAGCAGATAGTCTGAATTCCGCTTTAACAGGGTTTTTAGCACTCTTTTGCTGGTAAATCATCGTATCAATGGTTATTGCTATACCGTATTTTATCATTAGTTCCTTTGGAAGCCCGAGAATAACGGCAGTAATTTGCCTTAATTTTCAGTCTTAACCTGCCAGAGAGAGACTTTATTCGCCACAGGAAATGCACTAACCATATGGATATATCACGTTGGGTACTCTTGTCGTAAAACCTTTGAACTATCTTACTCTCGATAGAAATAATTTTCCCCTATGTTTTGGTATGACAATGTACCCTTCAATCGATAAATTACAGTTAGAACTTATTAGGATTTATTTGCGAATGTGCGCGAGCCCCGTACCGTGAATAAGTATACCATAATAAAAATTGCCATACTTTTTGAGATAATCAAGAAGATCTATACCTAAGTCTTCTATCTCTTTGCAACCCTCACAGTACGTAATGATACCACAAAAGGTTAACAGTATAATATCGGAGAATACGGGGTTTATATTCCATGTTTGGCGAGGCTCTTTTATAATAAAAAAGTGTTTAAACAAGGGCAAGCGTGTTCATTGTAACCATTCTGTCAAAGAAGCAGTATAAGATTACAGTCGTCTTTTATATGAAAAAAGCAAGGGTTTTATGATAACTTAAGTCGTCGTGAATTTTCCCTAATTTAACCTCTGATTTACATAAGCAAGCTCTTATACAGATCTGAGGTTAATCAAATATTAGTATTTTAATAGAATGCTTCCGTTTTTTATTTGAAAAGAGGTTTCTTCCCCTAGATTGGTTATTTTGGAAGTCATCCTCT
Source organism: Candidatus Enterovibrio escicola (assembly GCF_002464935.1). Classification (GTDB taxonomy): domain Bacteria; phylum Pseudomonadota; class Gammaproteobacteria; order Enterobacterales; family Vibrionaceae; genus Enterovibrio; species Enterovibrio escicola. The sequence goes on along the minus strand of NZ_NBYY01000034.1, from coordinate 190,707 downwards.
AAGGTAATAGACAAAAGGCGGTATGGGTTATAATTAAGTGTTCGTCCGTGGGTGTATATGTGCTTACAGATGGCGACCTAAGGATATGACAAGCGAATTGAAACGAGGACAGACTGACGGAGATAGAATAAAATGATCTATATAACTATAACTCGTCTTATTCATAACCAACCTTAGAGTTTATACTCAAAGTCAAAGCCAAGGAGTTTAGCTAGAGTTAGGGGTATAGAGATAAATCCTAGAAAAGGAGCCTTGGCTCCCTTCACCCAATATTAATTGAAAGCAGTATCGTTAGCCGGCCATTTGCTTTTCTTTGATTTCTGCGAGTGTTTTGCAATCGATGCATAAGTCAGCAGTTGGGCGAGCTTCAAGACGACGTATGCCGATTTCTACACCACATAAGTCACAGAAGCCGAAATCATCGTCTTCCAGACGTTGTAAAGTTTTTGAGATCTTCTTGATTAGTTTACGTTCCCGATCACGGTTACGAAGCTCAAGGCTGAATTCTTCTTCCTGAGAAGCACGGTCAACAGGATCTGGAAAGTTTGAGGCTTCATCCTGCATATGGTGAACGGTGCGATCAACTTCTTCCATTAACTGTTCACGCCACGCTTGAAGTATCTTACGGAAATGTTCAATTTGCTGAGCATTCATGTACTCCTCGCAGGCCTTTTCTTTATAAGGCTCTAACCCAGCAGTAGCCAAGATGCCGAGCGATTTTCTTACTTTGCTTTCTGGCATTAAGCTTTCTCCTAAATATTCCATGACCTGTACAGCCAAAAGAGGGCGCTATCTATACCAGAAAGCTATAATGGAGGCAACTACTGTATTCTACTCGAGTCTTGTCCGTGTGAACAAGTCAGCATATTTTTCTGAATCTGTAAAACAGGAGTCTATTTTTAAGTCCCACTTCCTGCACATGCAAGAAGGAATACGGTTACACCGAAGGTATGAGTTTCTTAAAACTTGGACAAACTCATTAATGCTGATGTGTAGTGCTCGAAAGGGCGTTGTTGACTAAATTATGCCTATAACGCACTGATCCCAATATCTTTTACAGTCTTAATGTGTCTATTGGCGAATAGGTATACCGAGTCTTAGAACTTTGTTCATCGCTTGCATATTTACCAGAGCTACACCAACTTGAGTACTGTAATCACTAAGAGTGAGCTTAGGGTTTGGCAACTGTTTATAGCGAAATATTGCTGTCTCTGCTAATAAGCGTTTGTGATAACCCCTGTTCTTTTCCACTCCGATAATTTATCCTTCTTCAATGCCTTTACAGTTTCATTTCTAGGATGCCCTTTCTCCCAGTACCCTGTGTTGCTTCGAGGTGGAATACAGGGTGTTATTCTTTTGTTTTTTAATACGTGGTGACATGTTCTTGTGTCATAGTCTCTATCAGTACTGACTTTGCTGTATCTTACGTCATCGTGGGTTAAGCAATGTAGGTAAAACCTCATCTTGACCTACAGAAACTAGGCTAACTTCTGCAGCAATAACCTCATGAGTAGATACATCAACGGCAAGATGAAGTTTATGCTAGATATGCTGATTTTCCTTATCGTGTTTACGCGTTTTCCATTCACCTTCGTCGTATACCTTTAGGCCTGTAACATCAATAACGACGTGGGAGACAATTCCTCTACTTGGGCTTTTAATTCATTTTGGATACGAAACGTAGGTTAATAAGGCATATTTCTAAGGGAAATATTAAGATTTCTTGCTCGATGGTCATTTTTAATGACTGGGGTTTACGGTTATAAGGATAATAATCATAACGTTACCGCGCTTCATAAACTAGAAAACCTGCTTAATGAACTGCTGAAAGATGGCGCACAGCAGTTGTTGGCGCAAGCTATAGAAGCAGAGGTCAATCCTTGCTCGATACTTTTTACATAACTCCAAGTTAACGGAAAGCAGGGAGTGGTTCGCAGTGGTCATCTGCCTGAGCGGAACCTACAAACTAGGTTCGGCGATATTACCGTCAAAGTCCCAAAGGTTCGAGATATAAAATTAATCATATTTCCACTTCCGCTGACTACGCGTTTTATAGTCATGAATACTAGGATGACGTCTTTATATTCTACATAGGAATACTTCCGATTGACGTTTATCAGGTCAAGTGTTTTAATGCGAGTTATTTCTTCGTTTTATTACTATAGTGGATCTGCTGGGGTAATTCTCGTATCCAAAATACCTAAGCCAACACCTGTGGTGTTAATGCTGATTGTGTGTCACATTATGTTGTGCGAAAATACCATTGATCTGGCCCAATTGATATTAAAAATTAAGTCCTGACCAATGGTATTTTTCTAAACTCCTGAAACAGTCAGATTCTGCAAAAGTTGGAGCGATAACGAGAACAGGTCAAAAACGTAATCGATTGGAGACCATTTATTGGCGACGACGTGTTAGGAAAATCTATAGATGTTGTTTAAAACTCAATTAGAGCATCCAATTTAGCAGCAACCTCTCGCATTAGCGAAATGTTTCTTAGTAGACTATCTGATATGAGAACAAAAACCATATCAATTACCCACTATCAGAAGCCAACAAATCGAAGAATACACTATGATTTGGGTGGGAGAGCCAAACCAACTCCATCTCTCTCCCACAAAACACACATTTTAAGGGATTACGACCTGCTACCTATTCGAAAAGCTCTACTCTATATAGTTGATATGTTTTGTGGAGCTCATTATTTCATCCACAAAGTTTCCTACTACCCTCGCTATCACTTCATACCACTTCCTAAAGCTCGCTATCGCTTGAAGGACATAATATCTCACTCGTTGAAATCCTTTAGGCAAATATGCTGAACTAGCCTGCCAACCAATCCCTGAACATCCACTCTCTCTCATACGTTTTCAACTTCGTTTTATGTGATTGATAGTAATACCTGATTTGATGACCGTCATACCTAACTATCTTAGATAAGCTTATCGGCGGGGATGACAAATATTTAGTTAGGTATCGTATTAACCCTAGGTAGCTTTTGCTTGGGATTTTATTTTTACGACCATTGCTAGGATGGGCATAGAAACCATCAGGATAATTAACCCATAAGGTTCTAATCACATATGGACGCGTCGGAAACTCAATCTCCATCCTTAACTTCGGTAAGTGTTTTTGCCAAAGTAATCGTAGCTGAGATAACGATAAATGCTGAAACCCTTTCCAATTCCAGTTTGAAGGAAAAATGCACCTTCAACCAGTATCACATGTAAATATGGAGTGTAGTTGCCATTACGATTAGGGGTATGGATGAAAACAATGACGGCGATTTCACACTCCTCGGTCTTAAAGTGCGCCTAAATCAACTCTGATAATCAGGCTTCCGCCAAGACCATAAACCCAGAATACAAAGGCTCCTGATTGGAGTGAGTATGGAAAGGAATACGAAGTTACTCAGTCAATGTTAAGATAACTTTCCGATAGCTCACTCTAGGAAACAGGCAGACGCCTATTTTGACCATAATCTCCCGTGCATAACGCTTTCTATATTGCGAACAAGATTTCCCCTTACAACTAAAGTTAACTTTATGTTGTCCCGTGACCGCAACCCAAGCATTGGTAAGTGTCAAAGCCCTTTTATGAGATTCCACACTTCAGTATCTTAGCTATTTCTGAATAATAATAATCGGCGTCATAGCGGGGATGATTGGATACGAATATGACCCCATTCGTAGTAAAAATACGTCTAAAGCGAAGCAGTTTCGAGTTGATACCTTTGAAGTTCATTCATGCCTTTTATTTGTTCAATCGTGCTAAATGTATCACAGACAGGGACATACCTTAAGCCCTACTACATATAGTTTCTGGGAGGAAATTCCTAGGTGAAAGAACAAAGTTATAAGACTCAGAATGCCTATTCGCCAGCAGATACGATACATTAAGACTGTAAAAAAGATTGGGAGCAGTGCGTTATAGGCCTGATCTAATCAACAATTCTGGTTAGGTGTATTCTTGGAAGAAACTTCAAGTATATTTGTTTACTCATAATGACTTTTATGATGCAAAAAAACAGGCAAAATTGGAAAGGGTAGTCTGAATAGAGGACGTAAAATGTATTTAGTGAAGAAGATCACGTAAATTGCAAGGGAAAAAGTTGAAGTGAGCATATTATGGATATGCTCAAGCAACATGTTGTGTGTGCACGTTCTTACCTGAAATAACGGCAGGGAAGTCTTTTTTAAAAAAGGTATTCGTAAAATTACTGAGTGCTGATGTGTATTCTTATGGAAATGAGGGGGAAGCAGCAAATGCTAATTGGCTTTTGAGACAGTACTTAAAGAAAGGGACAGATTTAAGGAGGGTCATTGATTGAAGAGATTACCTTAGCTCAAGCAAGGATTAATTATCGGCCTAAGGAATGTTTCAGGTTTAAGTGCCCTGCTGTTCTTTTTAAAGAAATAGCATCAGCAGATTAATTGGAAAGTATTGCACTTCAGATTTGAATGCATAACAACGCCCGCGTTAGTATGCTTAGTTTCCTCGATTGAAGAAAATCGTTGCTTACGCATTTTGTTGCCATGGAAGAAAACATTTAATTTACTTTACAAGTTGTTATCTATGTTCAGTGTTGTATTTTGGAGCACGGACAGTTTCAAGGTGAACGCTATTTCTTCCTGAGAAACAATGTCATTATTGGGAATCCCTATACGCAACGCCCTAGAAGATCAAAGCTGACACTCCGTACATGCTACATGCCTTGAAACGACTGGACACTCAAAATAAACCGAAATGCATGATTCATTGGACGTAAGTTTTATATTTAAAGAATAATCGACTTATTGAATACAGATCTCAATATCGACTGCCTGTTATTTTACTAACTTATATATACTCCTAGGAGTACTGCTTGACCCTCTTTAGAAAGAGAGACAGAGAGCTTCGAAGTTATCAACATAAATTTCTTATAGAAATATCTTCCATAGATAGGAATTTTTCGTAGAGATGGTGCCGGCTACCGGAGTCGAACTGGTGACCTACTGATTACAAGTCAGTTGCTCTACCAACTGAGCTAAGCCGGCACATAAACTTTACTTAATCCATAAACACTGTTTTGCGTAACCGATAAGCTGGCTTACTTAAAGCATGGTGCCTCGAGGCGGAATTGAACCACCGACACGGGGATTTTCAGTCCCCTGCTCTACCGACTGAGCTATCGAGGCAGCGAGCGCTATTAAATAGGACAGACACATTCTTGTCAAAGAAATTTTACACCAAATGCCGTGATTTCTATTTCTTTGGCTATTTTTATTTCAATTGCAACATACTTGATGCATAATTAACCTGAGATGCGCATAAAAAATGAACTAAATGCTAAAGTCGAGATCTGATTGTTTGAAAAAAACTATCGACTGCATAAGTAAGTACTTGGGCATGAATAACTTGGATGTTGTCGTCGATGTGAAAGACTTCTGCTAGATTTTCCTTCCTGCATGGCATTATTGATTAAATCAGGCCTACAATGCACTGATCCAAATCTTTCTTCTACTCTGCCAGTTTGTCCTATTTTAAAGCCTGTACAGCTTCATTTCTAGGATGCCCTTCCTCCCAGTACCCAAGCATTGCTTTGAGGTAGAATACTGGGCGTTATTCCTTTGTTCTTCAGTACGTGGTGACATGCTCTTGTGTCATAGGCTCCATTAGCACTGACTTACTGTATCTTTCATCTTAATGGGTTAAGCCATATAGGTAAAACCTCATTGTCACCCATAAAAACCAGACTAACTGCAGCAGCAATAACCTCATGAGTAAATACATTAATGTCAAGATGAAGTTTGCGCCAGATACGTCACTTCTCCATTACCGTGTTTACGCGTTTTCCATTCACCTTCGTCATATACTTTTAGGTCTGTGGAATCAATAATGATGTGGGCGATATCTCCTAGACTCGGCAAATGGTACTTAACTTTTATGGTCTTCAAACGTTTACTAATGCAAGTGTATGTAGGGTATTCTAGTGGGACATTCATCAACATAAAAACCGAATTGAGAAAACCTTTTAATCTACGAAGTGGGAGTTTAAAAATACCTTTCATCATCAGTAGCATTTCAATTTTGGTATTTAAAAATATAAACTTACGCCCACGATGATCGTGATGCTTTAGGCAATGTCATGCCCTACTAGCAGCTACGTCTATCTAAAAAGTCACTGAACCACAGTTTATTAATGCTTGATTATATTGTTTCCAGTTGCTGATCTTGTGCAGGGCCTTTCCCGTTATCACCTCTCGCTTAACTCCATGATGATCTGATCGTAGGGATTGAGATTAGTTTAGATATTTAGGAAATAAGGCCTTTGCTTCACCACCGAATTTCCTAAATTAGTCAGCTACACGCAAATGTTCAAGTTCATGCAAAGTATTTTGATTCCGCTTTGCTATTATATCACTCACCGTCAAGCAAGACAGATATGGATTGCCTTTGTTGATTCGTCTAAGCTACAGATTTATCACAACCTACTCATTCTCAGACATCAAGTTTTTAAAGGTACCAAGAAGCGAAGAAAAGGAACAATGTGGTGGTTCTACGGTTTCATATCACACCTTATTATCAAATGACTAAGGTGGCATGATCTCAATCAAAGTGGCGATGGCTAACGTGGAGGATAGAAATTCTGTGTCGGAAATGGTTGACGAGCTTTGGGGGTGTTTATACGGAAACAAAGGTTATATATCGGGTTCATGGAAGCGGGAACTTGAAGATAAGGGAGTGACACTGATAATGGTTGTGAACAAGAATATGAAACTAAAAGTGATGAAACTTTGGGACCGCCTGATGCTCCGGAAACGATTTATTATTGAAACTGTTTTTGATTAACTAAAAAACATATCCAGAATTGAGCATTTACGACACCGTCGTTGTATTAGCTTTATGAGCAACTTGCTGGCGGGGCTCATCGCGTATTTATTTCAATCAAAGAATCCGAACATCAAGATGATTCGGCTTGATAAGCAAGCGCTTATGCAGATCTAAGGTTAATTAACTTAAGTTGCGCATGAAAGTGAACTAAATACCCAAGACTTGCTCTAGCACGTGTATTTAGTATATGTTCTGCCTTGACAATTTCGTCATTACTGACCTCGTTGAAATCAGTTCCCTTGGATGAAATCTCCTTATCAGACCATTGGTATACCATTCAGTCCCCGATCACTTGACAGATAAGGTCTGGCAAAATAGGAATCAGCGTCTGTAATTTCAGCAACTTCTTCATGACTGGCGGGGGCTGTACCGTTGTCTGACGTGTGGTTTTTAAAGTCGTGGTAGGTGGGTATTTACAATATCAATAAACGTTTCTACCACTGTATTTTCCTGCTTATTTGGCATCTTTTTAATGCAGCAGAGTTTATTATTTTTATCCACTAAGGTCAAAAGAAAAGATTTGTGTGCAGTCTTGACGACAATATTAATTTTAAAATGAACAAACTCGGTATTTGCGTCTGCAATATCAGGCTATTCTTCAATATCCATACGGTTCTTTATCTTTACCGTATCGCTGTTGCTTATCTTGATTTCGTGAGGTTTGCCATGATGGGGAAGATCCTTTTAGAGTGTTCCGACATTACTCTTGTCATGCCATATATACCGGTAAATAGTGCTTTCACTAAGTATCCCATCGTGCTTTAGAGCCAGTTCACCACTAATCCTATTGGGTGACGTATGCGTGTTAAGACGCTTATGAATGAACACCTTCGTTCTCTCTGAAACAAAGCTAAAAGCCAGACCGTCCGTGGTGTTTGCGCTGGTTTTTAGCCGGTTTTGATGCAAGACGAGGACAGTAGATGCCGTGAAAATTATCTGGAATATGTGCTTTATCTATCGACTAATATTAGAGTGAGAATAGCCAAGTGTTCTGGTAATCTGACTAAAGGAATTACCTCTAGACAATCGTAGCTCAATATAAAATCGGTCATTGTCATTTAACTGTTTATGAATCAAGCACATCTCCAAACCAAAAGAGGATACTGAAAGTGTACTTTAGTCTGTCTAATTCACCGCTAAGTTGTGCATTTCGTCTGATGGAAGGAAAAGGAGTAGTCTTATCATAAATACACGAAAAAAGATGAAACTAAATAAAGATGATGAGGATTTTGGATCGTCTTATGTTAAGAAAAAGATTTATCATCAAAACAGTCTTTGATCAAAAAGGAATATATCCGAAATAGAGAATATTCAGCTAAGAAGGGGTGTGATCTTGATGGTCAATCGGATTACTAGATTTATTGAGGATATATTCCAGTCAAAAGTTCTAACCTAAAAATCACTCGGTTTGGAAAATTACGCTCATACAGATTTAAGGTTAATTCATCGTTTAGTTTTATTATTAGGTTAAGTTAAAAAATGGCATGGTAATTTAAGGTCAGTGCCTAAAGAATGTTTTTCTTCTTTTGTCCTTCAACAACAATTTCTATCAGTTACTGTCTTTTGAGAATATTTTAGACAGGTAGCCATGCCAACGATCTGGTGTCTGGATTTAATTTAGTTAACTAAACACTTGCATTTTTCTCGTTATTGCTACACTTAGAAATACATAAATCTCATTGGCGTTAGTCAATAATAATCGGAAGGAACTCTGCGATGGGATTTTTATTGGAAGATAAATTAAACATTACACAAGTAATGCATCTTAAAAAGCGCTTACAAAACGAGTTGGAGCAATCCGACAATATATTGATTGATGGTAACAAGGTATCGCGTGTTGATGCATCAGGTTTACAACTTCTACTCACAGCTAGGAATGTTTGCCATAACCAATCGATAAATTGGCAATGGCAAGGTGCATCGAGTGAATTGGTGGGAGCTGCAAAAGCATTGGGATTAATTAAGTCATTAGGCCTGAGCGATTTTTGCTGAATAGTTTTCACGTCGCTCAATCACAAGGTGACAGTATGCGAAAGATACTAGCAGCAGATGATTCAGTTTCAATTCGGCAGATGGTGAGCCACACTCTTAAAGAAGCTGGCTATCAAGTTGAAACAGCTAACGATGGAGTTGAAGCACTATCGAAAGCAAAAGCAAGACAGTACGACGTTATTATTTCTGACGTCAATATGCCGTATATGGATGGTTTGGAGTTTGTTCGTCAGGTTCGTAGCGTACCTCAGTATAAGTTCACGCCTATACTCATGCTTACCACGGAAACATCTTCAGAAAAAAAGAATATAGGGAAATCAGCAGGAGCAACAGGCTGGATCATTAAGCCGTTTAATCCAAGCACCCTCTTGAAAACCTTGCACCGCGTTATTTAGATGTACAATCAAGGAGTTTACTGTGGTTTTGAAAATGAACCAGCTACGCCGAATCTTCTACGAAGAATGTCGTGAAAACTTAGAAGTTTTTGAACGTGAGTTGCTTACATTAAATTCCCTTTGTGACATTGATTTAGACACGATTAACACTATATTCCGAGCAATACATTCGATCAAGGGGGGGGGAGCTACGTTTAGTCTATACCAAATTAGCGAATTTACTCATGTCATGGAGACATTGCTTGACGAAGCTCGGGAAGGGAAGCTTCATCTTGATACAAATATCATTAACCTTTTACTTAGAAGCGGTGATTGTATTAACAGCATGGTGGTGGCTTATGAAACTAGATCGGATTTTGATCATAACTTGCGTGATGAATTGATCCATAAGTTGGGTCAACTTATTGAGAGTGATGAAAGTACCAAAAAAGAGAGAGTATCAAAAGATAATGTAAAACTAAACAATGGTGATTGGATCATTAATTTCAGACCACATCATGATATGTTCTTCTCAGGAAACGATCCGGTGCGTATTTTGCGTGAATTATTTGACCTCGGTGCCTATTGTGACGTGGTGTGCATAACAGATTCCTTGCCTGTGCTGAGTGAGATTGATCCAGAAATGTGTTACTTAAGCTGGCTTATTATTTTTGATGGACACATAGAGAAAAGGCAAATTGATGAAATATTTGAATGGGTTGAAGATAAATGCGATTTGTCTATTAGTAGACAACTCATTGAAATAGAAAAGAAGTTTATTGATAAAGAGGTTGAGGTCGAGATTGATTCGGATGTACACCCCCCTGATCAATCACCAGTGTTAATGGATACACAAGTAACAGAGCCTGCAGTAACTACACCTGCATTGAAACATGTTGCACTAAAGCAACAATCATCAAAAAAACAATTACCAAAAAAAACATCATCCAAATTAGATGCTGTGTCATCAATTCGGGTTGAAACCGATAAAGTAGACAATTTGATTAACCTTGTTGGTGAATTGGTGATAACCCAGTCAATGCTTACAGAACTCAGCCAAGACTTTTCAGAAAGAAAAATGGAACGTCTGCAATCAGGGCTCGATCAACTGCTTAAAAATACCAAAGAACTGCAAGCGAGTGTATTCAATATTCGTATGCTCTCAATCAGCTTCGCTTTCGATCGTTTGCCCCGTTTGATTAGGAACTTGTCTGCTCAGCTCGGTAAATCAGTGGAATTGGTGATTGAAGGTGAACAAACAGAACTCGATAAAACCGTACTTGAGCATATTAGCGAACCCTTGGTTCATTTAGTGCGGAATGCGGTTGATCATGGTTTGGAAGTACCTGATGTCCGTGCCAGTAAAGGAAAACCAAAAACAGGTAAAGTATCGCTCACTGCCTATCACCAAGGGGGATCGATCTTGATTGAAGTGCGTGATGACGGCGCAGGTTTAAATAAAGAAAAAGTGTGGAAAAAAGCCATAGAAAAAGGATTGTTGCACCATAGTACAGTGTTAAATGATCTATCTGATCATCAAGTAGCTAACCTACTCTTTGCCCCTGGATTTTCGACCTCAGATCAGGTATCAAATGTATCAGGGCGTGGTGTGGGTATGGATGTGGTGAAACGGAACATCGAAGGACTTGGTGGACATATTGATGTGGATTCTGAACCTGATGTTGGTTGTGTGTTTCGTATTAGTCTTCCTCTGACGCTTGCTATCTTGGAGGGGCAACTGCTTAAGGTATCAGATCAGGTGTATGTAGTGCCACTGATTTCTATTATTGAGTCAGTCTTGATTGAATCAGACCGTGTCAGAGTCGTGACTGGAGGAGTTGAACTCTATCGTTTTAGGGACGAAAATATTCCGATTCTTCGCCTCAAAGAAGAGTTTGCATTGGGTGCTTCCGGAACATTAGATGGAGGACTCCTGTGCCTTGTTGAAGCGGGTGTAAATCGTATTGGATTGCTACTTGATGAAATGTTGGGTCAGCAGCAAGTGGTTATCAAGAGCCTAGATTCTAATTACACCAAAGTGAATGGTTTTTCCGGTGCAACCATCTTAGGCGATGGTTCAGTTTCTCTCATTTTAGATGTACAGGGGCTTATAACATGTTTCTTAAACCGTGTCGATGATAACAGTCTCAACATAGCGGCGGCATAGATGAACACGATGACAAAGCAAATTAAATCAATTGCTATGGAAGAACAAATTGATAGCAATGGTCGATTGAAAAGATCTGATTTCCTGAGTTTCGATTTGGATCACGAATTGTATGCTATTGATATTAAAGAGGTAGAGGAAATCAGAGTATGGGAGGTACCGACGATTATTCCTCGGTCACCAGACTGTGTCCTGGGTGTCATTAACTTGAAAGGCATGATTGTTCCTATTATGGATCTTCGTATACGATTCAATATAGGCAGTGTGAAATACTTGCCTACCACCGTCGTCTTGATTCTCAAAGCGGGAGAAGTAGCAGGAAAGCGAACGATGGGGATTGTTGTTGATGCAGTGTCGGATGTTATCGACATGGGTGATAACAACTTGCTCCCCCCGATTGGGGATTCACAAGTAATACCTTTTGTTAGTGGGTTGTTAAATGTAAATAACCAAGTCGTGAGTGTGCTCGATGTTGATTTATTGCTAGACATCAATGGGTTGATGCACTAAAGGAGAGGCTATGTCAGATGAAGTCAAAGAATACTTGACCTTTATTATCGACGACGAAGAATACGGCGTCAATATTTTAGATGTCAAGGAAGTCCGAGAATGGTCGAATGTACGAAAATTGCCAAACAATGGAAACTATCTGATTGGTTTGCTTGAATTGCGGAGTGAATACGTTCCCATTGTTGACCTTCGACAACGTTTTAACATAGCACCCGCCCTGCTGAGTGCTACTACAGTGGTAGTGATTGTCAGTAATAATTTAGGACAATCATTAGGGATTATTGTTGATGCTGTTGCTGAGGTTTATCAGCTCTCAACTGTTCAAATAAAATCAACACCTGACTATGTAAAAATTAACGATAGATTTATTGAAGGTATTGCCTCCATCAAGAATCGTCATGTGGTGCTGATTCAGCTGGAAACGCTATTCGATTTTGACAGGTTGCATGAAGTAGCGCAGCCAGAGCTGGTTGGCGAGGGTTAGGGATGATGTTTTGGTCGAGAAAAGAAAAGGTCGTAACTGTTACTGAAACTACACGAGAAGAGCAAGGATTACAGGCGCATATTGTATCGGCATTGGATACAGCGCCTACTGCTTTAATAATAATAGATCGAGATTTCAAGGTGTTTTATGTTAATAGGAAAACAGTAGAGTTACTTAAAATCCACGAAGTTCTATTTCGTTCAAAATGGCCATTATTCCGGCCGGAGAAAGATTGGATTGAAGGAACATGTATCGACTTGTTCCACAAAAATCCAGACCATCAACGTCAGATGCTGGCTAATCCCGAAAATTTGCCTCATGAAACCATTGTGGAAGTGGAAGATGTGTCTCTTCGACTGGTGGTTGGTGCGGTGATTGATGCCAAAGGTGAATATGTTGGCAACACACTTGAGTGGGAGGATGTGACTGAATTACTCAAAGCTGAAAGGGAACTGGCAACATTGCAGGCGGCAATTGAACAATCGTTGACTGCAATGATTATCATTGATCGCGACTTTATAATTACGTATATCAATAAAGAAACACTCACCTTGTTTGAAAAACATCTGTCTTCTTTCCGCAAGGTATGGGCTAGTTTCTCAGCGACTAGAGAGTGGTTAATGGGGCGGTGTATCGATGAGTTTCATGAAAATCCCTCTCATCAGCGACAACTGTTATCAAATTCAGCGAACTTGCCTTACAAAACAGATATCTCCGTTGCAGATATCTTGATAGAGCTGAATGTCGCCGCAATTATTAATGACAAAGGTGAGTATATAGGCAACAGTATTGAATGGCGTGATGTGACTGCAGAGCGCGAAAGTGAGATAGAAGTTGGACGTTTGGTATCAGCTATTGAAGGTATGACGACTAATATTATGATGGCCAATAAAGACGGTGTCATTTCTTTCCTAAACCCTGCCATGAGACGGTTACTTCAAAAGCGAGAAAACGAGTTACGTAAATCCTTCCCTGGTTTTTCTGTAGATAATTTGGTAGGAAAAAATATAGATCTCTTCCACAAAGATCCTGACCATCAACGTTCGATCATCAATAATCCTGATTGTCTGCCCTATACCGCTCAGGTTGAAGTAGGTGAATTGGAGTTTGAGCTGACCTGTATTGCTATGTATGACTCGTCGAAGAACTATATTGGACCAGCACTCCAATGGGTTGATATAACGGAACAAATGATGGGTCAACGAGAAGTGCAAGGTCTCATCATGGATGCATCTAAAGGGCTTCTGGTATCACGTATGGATGTCAGAAAATATTCCGGATTTATGGCGAACCTAAGTGAAGGTGTCAATGGATTACTTGATAATATGATTGCTCCACTGAATACTTGTCGTGATGTTATGAATACAGTCGCGGAGGGTAATCTTCAAGTTAAAATGCCAGAAGATTACCAAGGAGACTTTGCTGAGCTGAGTCGTGCGGTTAACACTTCCATCACCCACCTGCGTGACATGGCAGAAAAAATCACCCTGTCTTCTGCACGGGTTGCAACGGCTTCCGGAGAAATTGCGGACGGAAATAACGACCTTAGTGAGCGTACGGAAGATCAAGCTGCGAGTCTTGAACAAACCGCCGCAAGTATGGAACAGATGACTTCTACTGTGAAACAAAATGCGGAGAATTCCAAAGCCGCTAATCTTTTATCACAAGAAGCCAATGTGAAAGCACTAAAAGGTGGCGAGGTAGTGAAACAAACGGTGTCAGCTATGAGTGAAATTCATAAAGCTAGCAAACGTATATCCGACATTATCAGTGTGATCGACGAGATCGCGTTCCAAACCAACTTGTTGGCACTGAATGCAGCAGTTGAAGCTGCTAGGGCTGGTGAGCAAGGTCGAGGGTTTGCAGTGGTAGCTGGTGAAGTACGAAATCTTGCTCAGCGAAGTGCAGGAGCGGCGAAAGAAATCAAAGATCTTATCAAAGATAGCGTTGAAAAAGTATCAGAAGGTTCTCGTTTGGTTGATGCATCTGGGAAAATGCTGGCCGAGATTGTTGATGCTGTTTGCAAAGTGAGTAAATTGATCGGCCATATAAATATGGCAAGCCAAGATCAGGCTACGGGTATTGATGAAATATCTAAATCCATTGAGAAAATGGATGGAATGACGCAACAAAACGCGGCTTTGGTTCAAGAAGCATCAGCGGCTAGCCAATCTCTTCGCGATGAAGGTAATGCACTGCTCAATTTGATTAGTTTCTTCCAAACTAGTGATAAGCGTATAGGATTGGAAAACAAAGTTCAATCGACGAGGAGCTTACAGCGAACTGTTGCGCCGGTCATGAGGGCATCAGGATCTGCAAGAAAGATGGGAACTAGTGGTGCAATAGATCATTCATCTAATCGAGCGGAAGATGGTGATTGGGAGGAATTCTAACAGTGAATTCCATCCAGATGTTGAATTCAATAAATGAAGCTCGGGAGTTTGATTTTACCTCTGAAGATTTTTCATTTATTCAAGATGTTATGCTCAGAGAAACTGGGATATCAATCTCTGATTGTAAAACGTCTATGGTGTATGCTCGATTGGTAAGACGATTACGAAAAACTGGGATAAGTAGTTTTAGATCCTACTTATCCTTTGTGAATTGTAATTTAGATGAGCGAATATCCTTCATTAATGCACTGACTACTAATAAAACACAGTTTTTTAGGGAAAAACATCACTTCGAGTACTTATCTAATAAGATAATTCCAGAGTGGCAGCAGAAAAAAAAACGGCGAATCCGCATCTGGTCTGTGGGTTGTTCGACAGGTGAAGAGCCCTATAGTATTGCATCTACGTTAGCGTACCATGGGTTGCTATCACGTGCTTACGACTGCAAAATATTGGCAACTGATTTAAACACTCATGTGTTAGATGTCGCGAAACATGGATATTACAGTGTAGATGCTATCAACTTAATCCCTAGATCCTATTTAAATCAGTGGTTTATATTCTGTTGTGGGGATGAACAAGAGATTCTAAAAGTAAATTTTTTGTTGCAAAAACACATCACGTTTAAATTATTAAATATAATAGAGACATGGCCACATAAAGGTTATTTTGATGTCATCTTCTGTCGTAATGTCATGATTTATTTTGAAAAAAATATTCAGCAACTTCTCATTTCTCGTTTTTGGCAAAGACTTGGTAAGGACGGTATCCTTTTTATCGGCCATGCAGAAAGTATCGGTGATATGGGGAGCCGTTTTGAGAACCTAGGTCAAACAATGTTTCGTAAAGATTAATTACATAATAATATATATGAAGTATTTCGGATCATAGCTAGGTAGAAAACTAATGGATTCACTGAATATAAATGGACTGTGGGATCGGATCGGCAATACTGAAAGAAAAATAAATTAATAACGTTATATCTTCAGATAAAAATATATGGTTTGAAATCTTAGGAGCAACAGAGATTTTTATGCATAAAATCCTAGAGCTTACTGGTTGCCCTCTTAGCGCGGGGATGCGGCGTTTTTATTATCCCAATAAGCAGATGATGATGGTGCAAGTTCAGCTTGGTGATGTGTATGTCACGTCGCAACGGGAACTTATTTCTACGGTGTTAGGATCGTGTATTTCGACCTGTATATGGGATCCGTGTGTCGCACTTGGTGGGATGAATCACTTTATGCTGCCCTTTGGTGATGAGAATAATATCAAAGAGTGGGATCCCAGCCAATGGCGATCTCATGCTGCACGGTATGGAAATTACGCGATGGAGTTGCTGGTTAACACCATGATACAGCAAGGAGCAGTAAAAGATCGGTTGCGGATTAAATTGTTTGGTGGTGGATTCGTCATAGAAAATAAGGTAAGGATTGGAAATGAAAACATTATCTTTATCCTAGATTATGTTGCAAGTGAAGAGCTGATAGTGATTAGTAGAGACCTAGGGAATGTGTATCCGAGGAAAGTGATTTTTGATCCAATGACAGGACAAGCATGGGTAAAAAAGTTGCGAGGTTATTATAATAATATGGAAATAAGAGAAAACTACTACAACGATTGTCTGGTTAATGAAACGAAATGATGAAGACAGTGTAGAGTTATCTTAATGAAAGATAGAGTATATAAAGTAAGTATAATTGATGACTCTGCAATTTCTTGAGCATTGTTTCAGTGAAATAATTAACTCAAAGTCACCGTTAAAAGTGGTGGTTTGGCGGTGGATTCTAATGAATTGATAGCGGGAAACTAAAGAATATCAAATCAGTGTCCAGTAAATCGTTTGCTGAGCGATTAAACTGCCATTCTAAGCTTCGCGTTCAGGAACTGGAAGCAGTGCGTGCACCGCTCGTGAATGGATATGTCTATGTGGCACTGGGAGATTATTACATAAGGGTGGTTCGAAGATCGGGTTGTTATTCCTGTGTATGTTGTGATAGATATCCTGTTAAATATTACAGACTCTCTGTGGATGTGATGTTCTCCGAGATTGCGGAAACCGCAGGAAAGTATGCAACATCGATTGTGTTAACTGGCATGGGATGAGATGGCACTTAATGGATGCTAAAAATGCATAAAGTAGAAGGCAATTAACATCGTACAAGATGAGAAAAGCGCAGTGGTGTGGGGGATGCCGAAAGTAGTTATTGAATTAGAGGCGGTTCAGTGTGTATTCCCTTGGAAAACATTGCAAATTACATAGTAAATAAAATCTACGGATAATACGGTCTTTGAAACCAAAAGTGGTGTTAAAGATCATTGTTTTTTGCTGTGGTGTTACGTTGATGTAGGTTTTTTCTGCACGTGCCAGCAGAGCTTGTCACCATGAAAAAATTAAGAATTTTATACAAAATCTATTTATTGAATAGATGACTAGGAAGAGATTAGGTTTTATCTAGAAAATAAATCTATCTACTTTGATACGTTGGCTTGGTCGTGTGTTCTTTCACCTAAGCATTTCCTCCCAGAAACTATATGTGGGGGTGATTAAGGAATGTCCATTTCTGTGATACATTTAGCACGATTGAAGAGATAAAAGGCATGAATTAATTTCAAAAGTATCAAATCTAAGCTGCTTCACTTTAAACGTATTTTCACTACGAATTGGGCCATATTCGTATCCAGTCATCCTCGCCATGACACTGATTATTATCATTCATAAATTGCTAAGATACTGAAGTGTGGAAGCTTAAAAAATGGCTTTGCCACTTACTAATGCTTGGGTTGCGGTCAAGGGCAACATAAAGTTAACTTTAGTTGTAAGGGGAAAGCTTGTCTGCAATGTGGAAAGCATTATGCACGGGAAAGTATGGTTAAAATATGCGTCCGCCTGTTTCCTAGAGTGAGCTATTGGCAAGTTGTCTTAACATTGCCTGAGCAACTTCGTATTCCTATCCATAATCACTCCAATTAGAAGTGTTTGTATTTTAGGTTTATGGTCTTGGCAGAAGCCTGCTTATCAGAGTTGATTTAGGCGCACTTTAAGACTGATGCGTATGAAATCGCCATCATTTTTTTCATTCATACCCATAGTCGTGATGGTAACTATAATCCATATTTACATGTGATACTAGCTGAAGGTGAATTCTTTCCTTCAAACCAAGATTGGAAATGGTTTCAGCATTTATCGTTATCTCAGCTACGATTACTTTGGCAAAAATACTTACTGAAGTTAATAATGGAGATTGAGTTTCCGGCGCGTCCATATGTGATTAGAACCTTATGAGTTAATTATCCTGATGGTTTCTATGCCCATCCTAGCAATGGTCGTAAAAATAAAATCCCAAGCAAAAGCTACCTAGGGTTAAAAAGCTACCTAGGGTTAATACGATACCTAACCAAATATTTGTCATCTCCGCCGATCAGCTTATCTAAGATAGTTGGGTATGACGGTCATCAAGTCAGGTATTACTATCAATCACATAAAATGAAGTTGAAAACGTATGAAAAAGTGGATGCTTAGGTATATATTGGTAGGCTAGTTTACCACATTTTTTCTGAACGATTTCAATGAGTTAGATGTTATAGTCTTCAGTCGACAGCGAGCTTTAAGACGTGGTGTGAAGGTAATAGTGAGGGCAGCAGGAGACTTGGTGGATGCAATGATGAGCTAAACCAAACATATCAGCTATGTAGAGCTTTTCGAAGAGGTAGCAGGTCGTAATCCCTTAAAATGTGTGTTTGGTGGGAGAGGTATGGAGTGGGTTCGGCTCTCTGACGTAAAGCATGGTGTATGCTTTAATTTATTTGCTTTCGATAGTGGTTAATTGATATTGTTTTTGTTCAAAAAGTTGATTCACGTCTAGAAAATGAATTCTTTTATGGATTGCAAATCCTTGTTAAGACAGATGACATCTGCAGTAGTCGATAACTGGGTTGCCTGTCATACCAACGAACTATTCAACTTATTGAATACATAACCCGTTGGCTTTATATGGTTATTTGTATAATCTAACTGTTGAGGCTTTCCGTAATGGTAATTAACCTCAGCTCTATATAAGCACGTATTTTTTAAGCCGAGTGATTTTATGGCTAGGATTTTTTAATTTAAACGTATAAGAAATGAGTCTAGTAATTAAGGTCTACCAAAAGCCGAACTCAACTTCATTGCCGAAAATACTCTATTGGGGATATATTTTTAGTTGATTAAAAACTGTCATCGATGATAAATCGCTTTCTCAGGATCAGATGATCCCAAAGTTATATGAATATTGGTTGTTGTTACCTACCTATACCGAAATGATAGCGCTTTGATCGTTGATGATAGGGTGAAGTTTAAAGCCATAGAATTATCCTATCGTTCCCTTACCTCATTTGCCTCCTTCAAACAGACGATGCCAGTAGGTTTGCCTTAGAGCTTTATCAGATAATAACAAAGGGAAACCAGAGCACTTTGCATCAATTTAGGCATCCTCGTATAGCGGGTTAAATCATGGAAGTTACCTGTTAGGTGACGGCAGACAAATTACGTGTAATACGTTTTAAAGTCACGAAACTAAAATTGATGAACATAGATGATAATTATCATTATTCCACTGACTGATAAACAAAAAATAAGCTTTCACGCCTTTCCGTTAGCGCAGTGATAACTTTCCATCAATCGGAGTATCGAAACTTCAAAACCTATTACATCCACTTTGCTCTTACCTCACTAACCATCAGGCAAAGCCGACAGGGATGACTTTCGTTGATTCGTCCAAGCTACAGGTTTTTTAAAACCTACGCATTCTCAGACATCAGGTTTTTATAAGATGCTTCAAAGCAAGGAAAAGGAACGATGTGGTGGTTTTACGGCTTCAAATTACACCTTATTATCAATGACAAAAGTGGCATTATCTTAGTTAAAGTAATGATAGTTAACATGGATGATAGGAAGCTTGTTCTGGAAATGGCTGACGAACTTTGGCGGTGTTTATACGGAGATAAAGGTTATATCTCTGGTCCACTGGAGCGGGAACTCGAAGACAAGGGAGTGACACTGATAACGGGTGTGAAAAAATATGGAACCAAATGTGATGAAACTTTGGAACTTACTGATGCTCCGCAAACGATTTATTATTAAAACCGTTTTTGACTACTAAAAAACATCTCCCAAATCGAGCATTTACGGCACCGTAGTTCTATCAGCTTTATGATCAATTTGCTGGCGTGGCTTATCGCGAATTCATTTCAACCAAAGAAACCGAACATCAAGATAACTCCGCTTTATAAGCAAGCGTTTATGCAGATCTGAGATTAAATATTAATGCCAAAATTATTATGCGACTGATGACTTGATTCAAATGATCAGATTGCGACTTGAGCTTTTCGTTCAGTACAGCATGTACCGTCTTTTGACGGATACCGTGAATAAGATTCCTTCAAAAAATGATCCAAGTTTTTTGTGTCTATATTTTTATCTATTTGGTTTTAAAATGTTAGATTGGGCAAGAAATTATAACATTGACTGATATTTTTTTTGGAAATTCATTACCTTTTGTAAATATCGTCGCGATTCTAAAGAAGGATGTTTATTTATCAGTGCCCAGTACACTTGATTGGGATTCAACCGATTAAGATTATTCATAGCATGTTTTCGGTTAGAGTGATGAAAGGCTTTTAACGCATTCCCAGTACCACCGTTGTAGGCGGAGATCATACTGTAGTGTTTTGAAAGTGGGTCGCGTACGTCTTTTAGGTAGCGTGTTTTGAGAATGTAGAAATAGGCTGTTCCCATATCAATATTTTTGGCTGGATCAAAAAGGTATTCTGGAGACGGCTCACCTGAGAGTTTTTTTACTAACTTAAATACATCACGACCTGCTGTTTTTGGCACGACTTGCATTAAACCATAGGCATTTGCCCAACTCACCGCATATGGGTTGAAACTGCTCTCTGTCTTGATGATGGAGTAAATTAATTCTTCTGAGATGTCATAGCGGCGAGAAGCGTTGCGGATTAAATCCGCATATTGGTATTGACGCCTACTTGAATGATCAGAAACCATGGTAATTTCAACATAAAACACCTTTTGGAAACGTAACGATTTAGTTTTGATGTTGTTTGTGACTAAATGGTTTGCATAGCGATGGGCGCGCCACTCCCATGTGATCTCTTTTCCATCTTGGTCGAGAATTTGTCCCTGTAGAAATGGATGGCCTTTGAGAGGTACGTCAGCTGCTGAGTACAAATCAACTGTCGCAGGGTTACTCGGTGTTAATAGTGTGGTGATGATCGCTTGTTTTAAGTGTTGCTTGGGTTGTGTGGTAGCAACGGTTTCAATAGTTATATAACCATTGGTAAAGTCCACGCGAGCGCGGCTTTGATAATCGTCTGTGTATTTGACATAATCTCGTTTTCCAGATACGTATACGTTATCCTTTCCCCATAGAGTCTGAATATCGTTAGTAAAACTAGTAATAAGTTGATTTAGTGCGGTGGAATCTTTTTGGAACTGACCTGGAAGTGGTGCAAGATTCTTTGCAAATCTATTAGTGGTTTTGTAATCTACTTGGTAGATGGATTCCATCCTCTCTCGGGTGCATCCCGTGATGAGGATCATGAGTACGAGCAGTGTGACCAAGCGACATAGTTTCATAAATGATGTACAAGTGGAAAAGGAAGCCCAGATCTCCAGATTTAGAGTAATCAGGATGCCTTTATGTCTAAAATAATATAGTAAAATTGTGACGTATCTTGAATATAGAATTTATTTCTCTGGGGGAGAGTAGCCTTTGATCACGGTATTATGTCCTTCAAATAGGAATTTTACCATTTCAGTTTCAATTAGTTTACGGTGCTCTTGATTTATCAAGCTCAGCTTTCTTTCGTTGATTAACATGGTTTGTTTTTTTTGCCAGAGTGCCCATGCTTCTTTTGATATGTTTGTAAAAATTCGTTTACCCAAGTCACCTGGATATGATTGAGAATCAAGGCCTTCTACTTCTTTTTTTAGGTGATCACAAAAAACGGTACGGTTCATTTCTCAGTTCCTCGATCTATTGTCCGGCTATTGCCGAATTATGAATTTTTTGTTAGGTGTTCTAGTAGTTTTTGTACGGGGGTAGGTAGTCCGACTTTTGCTGGTTGATTTAAGTTATACCAAAAACCACGGTTGCCATCTATGATCTCGTTTTGGCCTATGAAGGCTTGTTTTCCCTTCAGCTTGAATAGAAGTGGCATGATGTTTAAATGAAAATGGCTAAAGGTATGACGAAATCTAGGCAGGTATTCAGGATTTGAAGACTCCGATCCGATCAGTTTGGTTTTAATAAATGAATCGATATTTTGTTCTTTTATCTTGAGTAAGCACCATAAGCCACCCCATAACCCATTAGTTGGGCGTTGCTCAAGCCAAATATAATTGGCATATTGGAGGATTACAAAGCAAATATCTTGTTCTGGTAGTTTTCTTTTTGTTTTTTTGCTGGGAAAATCAGTTTGTCGGCCAAGTGTATAAGCGTTACAACTTATGTTGATAGGGCAGATTTTGCACTTTGGTTTTCTCCAAGTACAAATCATGGATCCGATGTCCATTATGGCCTGATTATAGTGTTGTACACCGTAGACGGGAGTGTTGGCTTCCGCAAATTCCCAAAGGAGATTCTCGACGGATCTTTTGCTAGGACAGCCTTCTACTGCGAAGTGACGTGCCAAGGTACGTTTCACGTTACCATCTAAAATTGGATGATGTTGACTTAACGACAGTGATAAGATCGCACCTGCAGTTGAACGGGCTACACCTGGGAGACTCATGACATCTTTTATAGAGGTAGGGAATTTACCCTGATAGTCGGATACGATTTTCTTCGCGGCCTTGTGAAGGTTCCGAGCTCGTGCATAGTAGCCAAGGCCTGTCCATAAGTGCAGAACGTCATTCAGTTCTGCATTGGCTAAATCAACCACGGTTGGGAATCGTACGCTAAATCGCTCGAAGTAAGGAATGACGGTGATAACTTGTGTTTGCTGTAACATGATCTCGGATAGCCATACCTTATAAGGTGTTTTTTTAAACTGCCAAGGTAGAGTTTTTCGCCCATATTGGTGATACCAAGCTAAGATGGCGTCGGAAAAAAACTGTTTCACTTTACTTGCTCTTTTTGGGGATACATATTTATTCTAACGGTAATTCTAGCAAACTGGCACATAAAAGGCTGTAATATTGTGGTCATCTTAGTAAATAATATGCTGTTAGATGACATGCTTGAAGAGTTGCTTGAACTTTGGATAGTTCTCGGTTAGCTTAACTTTTCGTTGTTACTAGGCATTGTGTTGTCATCTAGATTGTTTTTAAGGAAGTAAGTATAACGCTTCACCATGCTGTTCAAAAATCACTTGTTAAAGATCAACACTTCCTAGTGTTTGTATGAATTATAGACCAGCGATCGTCGCTTTTTGTTTGTTCAATTTTACCAGTGTTTCGTTGTAGCCATTTAGCTTATCGCGTATAGCTGTAACAATGGTTTTAGGGGCTTTCGCCACAAACTCTTTGTTGCATAACTTATAGTCAATGTGTTTGATCTCATTTTTTATTTTAGCAATTTCTTTGTTCAGACGTGCTAGTTCTATATTCTTGTTGATGAGACCTCCCATTGGGATCATCAGCGTAGACTTACCAACCAATGAGGTTGCACATGCTGGTACCTCCTCATCTTCAGTTAAAACACGGATGCCTTTTAATTTTGCGAGAAATACCAATACTTGTTTGTTAGCCTTTAGTCGCTCTACATCGTTCTCATCAATTACGTTCAGCATTACATCTAGCTCTTTATTGGGTGCAATGTTGTACTTTGCACGTAAGTTACGGATCGCCGTGATAAAGGCTTTCACCCACTCAATATCTGCTAGTGTTTCTATGTCAAGTAGTGTTTCCTCGTATTGAGGAAGTGGTTGTAACATAATGGTGTTACCCTCAATATGACTGATGATCTGTTTGACATCCTGCCAGATTGACTCGGTGATATATGGCAGAATTGGGTGCGAAAGACGTAGTGTTTTTTCAAGCACAGTAATCAGCGTATAACGGGCTGCGCACTGTTGCACTTTAGTTCCTTTCCACAGAATAGCTTTTGTTAGCTCTAGGTACCAGTCACAAAATTGGTTCCAGATGAACTCGTACAAGGTGTTTGCTGCCATATCGAAACGGAAGTTATCGATATGTGCATTGAAGTCTTTCGCCGTTAGTTGGAATTGAGATTCGATCCACTTGTCTGCCAGTGAGAATTCCATCTCACTGCACTGATCTTGAGATGAAGAGAAACCACAATCATACTCTTTGGTATTTATCAGTACGTAGCGGCTTGCATTCCATATTTTGTTACAGAAGTTACGATAACCCTCAAGACGTTTCATGTCCCAGTTGATGTCACGACCCGTTGAAGCCATTGCCGCAAGAGTGAAACGCAGGGCATCAGTACCATAAGGTTTAATGCCACCTTTAAATGTTTCACGGGTATTCTTTTTAATCTTCTCCGCTAGCTGAGGCTGCATCATGTTATCACAACGTTTTTTAACCAGAGATTCAAGATCGATACCATCTATCATATAAATAGGGTCAAGTACGTTACCCTTAGACTTTGACATTTTTTCACCGTTCTCGTCACGGATAAGACCCGTTACGTAGATGGTTTTAAATGGAATCTGTGGATTACCGTCTTCGTCTTTACATAAGTGCATGGTCATCATAATCATGCGAGCAACCCAAAAAAAGATGATATCAAAAGCAGTTACCAATACATCAGAGGGATGGAAAGTTTTTAGATCATTAGTTTGTTCTGGCCACCCCTGTGTACCAAAGGTCCACAGAGATGACGAGAACCATGTATCCAGTACATCATCATCTTGGCGCAGAACAACGATAGGTTCCAAGTTGTGTTGTCCACGAACTTCTTCTTCAGTGCGTCCGACGTAAACGTTGCCGTCGTTGTCATACCATGCAGGAATGCGGTGGCCCCACCACAGCTGACGGGAGATACACCAGTCTTGGATATTACGCATCCAAGCGAAGTACATGTTCTCGTATTGCTGAGGTACAAACCGAATGTTACCATTCTCAACTGCTTTAATAGCAGGTTTTGCAAGTGCGGCGGCATGTACGTACCATTGTGTTGTCAGCATGGGTTCGATAACTACGCCTCCACGATCCCCATACGGAATGGCGAGATCGTGATCTTTAATGTCTTCTAGCAAACCGAGTTTATCGAACTCATCTACGATCGCCTTACGGGCAGAAAAACGATCCATTCCTTGATATTTAACTGGAATTTCAGTGCTGTAAATATTACTCTTTTCACCATTTGAAGAAAATACTTCAGCACTATCACGGATATCTGCATTGAAGGTCAGAATGTTGATCATTGCTAGGTTGTGACGCTTACCTATTTCATAGTCATTAAAGTCGTGTGCAGGGGTAATTTTTACACAACCTGTATTTTTACTCATATCTATGTATTCATCCCCTAAGATAGGAATCTTCCGGTCAACTATAGGGAGAATGATTTTTTTGCCAATTAAATCCATGTAACGGGGATCTTTTGGATGTATCGCGACACCTGTATCGCCGAGAATAGTTTCTGGACGGGTAGTTGCTACTACGATGTAGTTTTTACCTTTCGCGGTCTTTACCCCGTCTGCTAATGGGTAGCGGAAGTGCCACATGTAACCTTTAATGTTTTTGTTCTCAACTTCGATATCTGAGATCGCGGTATGCAACTTAGGATCCCAGTTAACCAGACGTTTTCCACGGTAGAGAAGATTTTCTTGGTACAGACGAACAAACGCTTCTTGAACGGCATTAGATAGGCCATCATCCATGGTGAAGCGCTCACGATTCCAATCTACAGAGGCACCCAGACGACGCATTTGTTTGGTGATAGTGCCACCTGATTCGTTTTTCCATTCCCAGATTTTGTTGATGAACGCGTCACGACCGTAATTGTGTTTGGTTTTTCCCTCTTCTGCTGCGATCTTACGTTCAACAACCATTTGCGTTGCGATACCTGCGTGGTCGGTACCCACTTGCCACAAGGTGTTCTTTCCTTTCATTCGCTCGCACCTGATCAGAATGTCCATGATAGTCTCTTGGAATGCATGACCCATATGCAGGTTGCCAGTGATGTTAGGTGGTGGGATCATGATGCTATAAGCATCTTTTGACGTGTCACCATGAGGTTTGAAGTAACCAGCCTCTTCCCAGAACTGGTATAAGGCTTGTTCAATTGAAGTTGGGTGATATGTCTTTTCCATAGCGCTCTTGATGGATAAGTGTAAGTTTACCCTTTATATTCGAGATCATAGCGTTTTTGACTGGGTTATTCATCCTGATGACATACTCTACCTGTATTCATAGGTACTCAATCATTTATCGCTTAGTTGAACCGTCAATTACTTTGGGTATCGGGTATTACTTCAATGGCAAGGGTACGGATTTGATGCTTTGCCATTTAGAAAATTGTGTAAAGCTTTCACGCTTGTTTCTAGATAGTGCCTCTTGTAAAGCACGGAGTTTAACATTTTCGTAAAAGAAGGCACGCTAATTGCCGTTTAATTATGTTAAATTTATTAAAAGATTTAGTTATCTGGAATGGCATTGTTGATTGAATTAGGCCTATAATGCACTGATTCTAATCTTTTTCACAGTCTTAATTTATCTGCTGGCAAACAGGTATACTGAATCTTATAACTTTGTTTATCGTTTTCACATTTGCCAGATCGTCACCAACTTGAGTATTATAATCACGAAGAGTTAGGTTTAGGGCTGAGCAACTGTTTATAGCGAAACGTTGCTGTCTCTACTAATGAGCGTTGGTGATAACCCCTGTCCTTTTGCCACTTCGCCAGTTTTTCATCTTTCAATGCCTTTGCCTCTTCATTTCTAGGATGCCATTTCTTCCAGTACCTCCGGTTGCTTCGAGGTTAAATATGGGACATTAAATTTTATCAATGCAGAAACAGGTCTTAAAGAGGACATTTAAAAATAGAACAAAAAAGTCTGTGAGAAAGTTTAACTACCTTTCATTAGTCATTATTAGACAAACTATGTCATGATTTTTACCTAGAAGTAGATGGGAAATCCCCCAGTTTTCTGCTGAAATATCATCAAATAAATGGTATGAGAAAGAAAAGGAGGTCTGAATCTCCTCTTCTTATTGAGTGAAGTGTCATTCAATTATCTCTATGCCTGATCGGTTCAGCAAAAACTGAACGAGCAACGGGACTGGACGGCCTGTTGCTCCTTTATCAATACCACTTTGAAATGAGGTTCCTGCGACATCTAGGTGCGCCCAGTTGTACTTCTTAGCGAAACGTGACAAGAAACACCCCGCTGTGATGGCACCTCCACCTAGGCTTCCTATGTTTGCCATGTCGGCAAATGGGCTCTTGATCTGCTCTTGATACTCTTCAGTCATTGGTAGCCTCCATGCTCGGTCACTCGCCTGATCTGATGCATTCACAATTTCATGTGCTAGAGGATTGTGGTTTGATATCAAACCACTAATATGATGGCTGAGAGCTATGATACATGCGCCGGTCAGTGTTGCAATGTCAATAACACATTCGGGATTAAATCGTTCAACATACGTTAGTGCATCACATAGTACCAAGCGCCCTTCTGCATCGGTATTTAATACCTCAACTGTTTGTTTTGACATGGTGGTGACTATGTCACCAGGTCTATACGCGTTGCCACCAGGCATGTTCTCACATCCTGCTAATACACCAATTACGTTGATAGGCAATTCCAGTTCCACTAGAGCCTGCATTGTGCCGAATACCGCCGCTGCACCACACATGTCGTACTTCATTTCGTCCATGTTAGCAGCTTGCTTCAAAGAGATACCGCCAGCATCGAATGTTAAACCCTTGCCAATTAATACGATCGGTTTGACATCTGAGTTTGGATGCCCTTTGTATTCAATTACGGACATCATGGATTCGTTTTTTGATCCTTGACCGACTGCTAGGTAAGAGGTCATACCAAGTTCTTTCATTTCTTGTTCACCAATGATCTTAGTGGTAACTTTTTTATAATCATCAGCTAGACGGCGAGCTTGTGATGCGAGGTATGCTGGATTTGCCACGTTTGGTGGCATATTGCCTAAATCCTTACAGGCATTAACACCAGAGGATACCGCGAGGCCATGAAAAATAGCTCGTTCACCTAAGTTTAATTCGCGACGTGTTGGTACATTGAACACTAGTTTACGGAGAGGACGGCGTGTTTCTGATTTTAAACTTTTGAATTGATTGAAAGTGTAGAGGCTATCTTTCGTGCTTTCAACAGCTTGGCGGACTTTCCAGTAAGTATCACGACCTTTCACGTGTAGTTCAGTCAGGAAGCAGACCGCTTCCATTGAGCCAGTTTCATTCAGTGTGTTGATGGTATTCTTAATTATTTCTTTGTATTGACGCTCTCCGAGCTCACGTTCTTTACCACAGCCAACAAGTAGTATACGTTCGGACAGTATATTAGGAACGTGATGCAAGAGGAGCATCTGGCTAGGTTTGCCTTCGAGGTCTCCACGCCGCAACAGGCTACTGATATATCCGTCACTAATCTTATCTAGCTTCTCTGCGTTTGTTGATAGACGACGTGGTTCAAACACACCGACTACGATACAAGCGCTACGCTGTTTTTCGGGACTTCCACTTTTTACACTGAACTCCATGCCTACTCCTATATTCTAAAGACAAGTGGGGATAAATACTGGATAATGTTTGTTTCATCAGTATCCGAAAATATGTTCGAGGTAAATTGAAACAAGCATACTGACACGTGGCCACAAGATTTAAAAACAACCAATTTATCCAGAAACTATAGTGATTCGTGTGGAAAAACAAGTTTTCTTAAGGTAAAAGTCCGTGATTATTGTTCGGTATTTGATCCGTGAGACAGTCAAAACGCAAGTTGCTGTGATGTTTGTATTATTTTTAGTTTTTTTCTGTCAGAAATTTATTCGTGTCTTGGCGTATTCTATAGGTGGATCAATTCCGAGCAGTGATGTATTAACCGTGGTAGGTCTGTATATGCCAAGCATGGCTATGTTGATGTTACCACTCAGTCTTTATATTGGAATATTGATCACTTTTGGTCGTCTCTACACGGAAAGTGAAATAATTGTAATGAACGCAACTGGGATTGGAAATAAGTTTCTGATCCACGCTGCACTATATCTTGCACTGATCACTGGTGTGTTAGCGGCATTTAACTCACTTTGGTTAACACCGTGGGCGAATAACAAAGAAATAAAATTGATGGAAAACCTTGAAGCGGATACTGGGCTTAAATTGCTACTTAAAGGTCAGATACAGACTACACCAGATGGTGAAGCTGTGGTATTCATCAACGACATTACAGGGAATGGTAGAGATCTGCATAAAATATTTATCGCACAGTCTGTGCATCGAGGGACATTACGCCCCAATGTCGTCATTGCCAAAAAAGGTTTTATCTCTGAACTATCAGACGGTCGTCAAGTGTTAGATCTGAAGAACGGTGTCCGTTATGAAGGTGTACCGACACGTCTTGATTACAACATCACTGACTATGACAATTATCAGGTATTGATCGGCCATCCAAAAGTGAGACAAAAACATCGAGACTGGGATGCTGTACCAACACAGAAATTGATTAATGAAAAATCCCTAAGTGCACAGGCAGAGCTTCAATGGCGTATATCACTGGTGTTATGTATTCCACTGATGACGATGATAGTTGTGCCACTTTCGGTGGTGGAACCCCGGCAAGGACGCTTCGCTAAACTATTTCCTGCTGTGTTGATCTATCTGACGTATTTCTTGGCATTAAGCGCCGCAAAATCTGCAATAGAAGAAGAAAATTTAGCCCCAAACATAGGGTCGTGGAGTGTCCACATGGTGGCCTTGTTGCTGGCCTTGTTGCTTAT
This sequence comes from Candidatus Enterovibrio escicola, assembly GCF_002464935.1. Lineage (GTDB taxonomy): Bacteria > Pseudomonadota > Gammaproteobacteria > Enterobacterales > Vibrionaceae > Enterovibrio > Enterovibrio escicola. The sequence continues at coordinate 160,972 of NZ_NBYY01000034.1, read as the reverse complement.
TAGCTGGGATAGTTTGCTTATGCGTAAACTCAAGTATCTTCTGCGAAGAACTGCCTAGTGTTTAAAATTCTCGATATCTATATTGGGCGTACTATAAGTATGACAACCACATTGTGTTTGGCGACCTTGGTGGGGTTATCAAGCATCATTAAGTTTGTTGAACAGTTGCGTTCTGTAGGAGAAGGTACTTTTACTATGATGACTGCAGTGAAATATGTGTTGCTGAGTTTACCTCGGGATATTGAAATGTTCTTTCCTATGGCCGTGTTGCTTGGTGCATTGATTGGACTGGGTACATTGGCTTCGAGTTCTGAACTTATCGTCATGCAAGCTGCGGGTTTCTCGAAATCAGACATTGTACGGGCGGTATTAAAAACAGCCATGCCTTTAATGCTGATTGTGTTAGCTCTTGCTCAATGGGGTGTACCTGAAGCACAAAAATCGGCACGGGAACTACGAGCATTTGCGAAAGCAGGTGGTAGCGTGATGTCGACTCGTCACGGTGTTTGGGCTAAAGACAGCAATGATTTCATCTATATTGCTCGTACCGATAAGAAAGAATCATTAACAGGGATCAATATCTGGAAATTTGATGATAAGCAGGAACTAGAAGAAATGGTCTTTGCGGAAAGTGGGATCTTTCTTGGTAAAGATAATTGGATGCTTAGAAGTGTCACTATCACGTACTTTGAAGGCATAGACAAATTAACTAAAATTAATCAAGATGAATTGATTTGGCATACTACATTGACCCCAGAAAAACTCGCGATTGTTACCGTTAAGCCCGAAGAATTGTCGCTGAGTGGCGTCTATAGTTATGTTGAATACCTTCGAGCGTCTGATCAGGATTTCTCTGGTTATGAATTGGCGTTGTGGCGGAAAGTATTTCAGCCGTTTTCTATTGGTGTGATGATGTTGCTGGCATTGAGTTTCGTGTTTGGTCCACTACGTTCTGTCACAATGGGAGCGAGGGTGCTGTCAGGGGTTATTGTTGGTTTTCTATTTTATATATTTAACGAGGTATTTGGACCATTAACCTTGGTCTATCGTTTGCATCCCCTCTTTGGAGCCTCAGCGCCAAGTCTGGTTTTTGTTACTGTTACGTTATATTATCTTAATCGCAAGTTATAATTAACCTCAGATCTGTATAAGAGCGGCTTCTCAAGCCGAGTAATTTTAAGGCCACCTTTTTTGTTGTAACGTATATGTAATGAGTCCAGCAATAAGGTTGATTATAGATTTTATCCCACTTCGGTGCCGAGAATACTCTATTTTGGATATATTTTTTGGTTTCATGTTCTTCCGTGTATTTGTGATGAAACTAACCAATTTCTCGTTGAATGCTCTTTTAAAGGAGCCAAATATATACCCTTTATCTCCATAGAGTGTTCTCCAGAGGTTATCGGTCATATCAGGCACGGGTTCTCTGCCATCAACATTGGCTGCTGTTATCTTTACTTAAATGATACCTTCTTAGGTCGTTGATGATAAGGTGAAGTTTAACGCCATAAAACCGTCTTATCGTCTCCTTACTTCGTTTAGCCATCCCCTCAAATACTCGATGCCGTGGAATACGTAAATTGTGATAGACTTAAAGCTTGGTGAAATAAACGAACGTGATGTTAGCAGGCTTGGCCTTTTGGTACGTCAGATAAGAACAAAAGGGAATCAGAGCAGATTCCATCAACTTAAGAATCCGCATATAGCCGATCAAATCAGGGTAGGTGATGGTAGACAAATTAGGTGTGTTACGTTTTAAAGTCTCGATACCCAAATTGATGAAAAGCTATCACTATCGTTATCACTTCGCTAAAGGAAAGGCGAGAAGGTTTATTTTTTCGTTTTATTTCACCTAGGAATTTCCTCCCAGAAACTATATATGGTGGGGCTTAAGGCATATCCATTTCTGTGATATATTTAGCACGATTGAGCATATAAAAGGCATGAATGAATTTTAAACGTATTTTCACTATGAATTGGGCAATATTCGTATCCAGTCATCTCCGCTATGACATCGCCTATTATCATTCAGAAATCGCCAAGATGCTGAAGTGTGTAAACTCAGAAAATAACTTTGCTATTTACCAATTCGTGGGTTGAGGTCAAGGGCAACATAAAGTTAACTTTAGTTGTAAGGGGAAAGTTTGTCCGTAATGTGGAAAGCGTTATGCACGGGAAAGTATGGTCAAAATAGGCGTCCGCCTGTTACCTAGAGTTAACTATTGGCAAGTTGTCTTAACATTGCCTGAGCAACTTCGTATTCCTTTCCATAATCACTTTAATCAGAAGTATTTGTATTCTGGGTTTATGATCTTAGCGGAAGCCTGCTTATCAGAGTTTATTCAGGCGCACTTTAAGACCGATGTGTGTGAAATCACCGTCATTGTTTTCATCCATACCCATAGTCGTAATGGCAACTAAAATCCGCATTTATCAGTGATACTGGTTGGAAGTGCATTTTTCCTTCTAAACTAGGATTATAAGGCTTTCTCAATTTGGTTTTTACGTGGATGAATGTCCCGTTGAAATTCCCTACACACACCTGCATTAGTAATCTCTCGAAGAGCGTAAAAGTTAAGTGCCATTTGCCGAGTCTAGGAGCTATCGCCAACGTCGTTATTAATGCCACAGGCCTAAAAGTATACGACGAAGGTGAATGGAAAACACGTAAACACGGTAAGGAGAAGCGGTGTATCTGGCGCAAACTTAATTTTGCAGTTGATGTATTTACTCATGAGGTTATTGCTGCAGAAGTTAGCCTAGTTTTTGTGGGTGATAATGAGGTTTTACCTATATGGCTTAACCCATGACGATGAAAGATGCAGCAAGTCAGTACTGATGGAGATTATGACACAAGAGCATGTCATCACGCACTGAAGCACAAATAAATAACGCTCAGTATTCTACCTCTCAAGCAACGAGGGATACTGGAGGAATGGAATCCTCGAAATAAAACTGTAAGAGCTTTAAAAGAGGACAAACTGTTGGAGTGGAAAATGACAGGGGTTATAACAAACGTTCATTAGTAAAGACAGCACTGTTCCGCTATAAACAGTTGCTCAGCCCTAATCTTACTCTTGGTAATTACAATGCTCAAGTTGGTGAAGCGCTGGTAAATGTGAAAGCGATAAACAAAGTTGGAAGATTAGGGATGCCTGTTCACCAGTAGACAAATTAAGACTGTAAAAAAGATTGGGAGCAGTGCATTATAGGCCTGATTTAATCGACAACATCCATATAGGGAGGAAAAACACCTAATTTCTTCCGGTTTCAAACAAAAAAACAAATCTTTGCGCCTCTCAGTTAGTGAAGTGATGATGATAGTGATAACTATTTATCAATCGGGGTATCGAGACTTTAAAACTTATTACATCTACTTTGTTTGCCGCTACCTCACCAATGTGTTTTCTGAATTAGTCAGTTACACGCGAATACTCAAACTCATGCAAGGTGTTCTAGTTCCGCTTTGCTCTTACCTCACTTACCGTTAGGCAAGATCGGCAGGGATTGACTTCGTTGATTTGTCCAACCTACAGATTTGTCACAACCTACGCATTCTCAGACATCAGGTTTTTAAAGGTACCGAGAAGCTAGGAAAAGGAATGATGGGATGGTTTTACGGTTTCAAATTACACCTTATTATCAATGACCAAGGTGGCATTATCTCAGTTAAAATAACGACGGCTAACGTGGATGATAGAATGTCTGTATCAGAAATTGCTGACGAGCTTTGGGGGTGTTTTTACGGAGATAAAGGTTATACCTCGGATCCATTGGGGCGGCAATTTGCAAACAGGGGAGTGGCATTTATAACGGGTGTAAAAAAATATGAAACCAAAAGTGATGAAGCCTTGAAACCACCTGATGCTTCGGAAACGATTTATTATTGAAATGGTTTTTAACCAACTAAAAAAGATATCCCAAATCGAGCATTCTCGGCACCGTAGTTATATCAACCTTATAGTGGGGCTTATCGCGTATTCATTTCAACCAAAGAAGTCGAGCATCAAGATGACTAGGTTTGATAAGCAAGCGCTTATGCAGATCTGAGGTTTATTATGAAAATAATAAGTTACAAAGGATGAAGATCATGTGTAAGAATAAAGAGGTGCACTTGGCACAGCGTAGAATATGTTGAGTGTTGCATGTAGTTTTTTAGCTATTTGCTAGTGCAGCAAAAGCTTTATCAGCAGCCTCTAGTGTTGCGGTTAGTTCCTTCTGGCCATGCGCAAGCGAAGTAAATATGGCTTCAAATGCAGATGGAGCCATATAAATATTTTCCGCCAACATTAGATGGAAGAAGTATTTAAACTTGTTAATATCACATTGCTGTACGTCAGAGAAGCAAGTGACACTGTTTTTATCGGTAAAGAAAAGACCAAACATGCCACCAACTTGGTTAACTACCAGAGGTATACCGTGTTTGTCAGCCATGGCTTTAAAGCCTTCCGCTAAATGTTGGGTAATGGTTGTTATATGCGTTTCATTACCTTCTTTTCTCAATTCGGTTAGTGCAGCTTCACCTGCAGCCATTGCGACAGGGTTACCTGATAGCGTTCCCGCTTGATAGATAGAACCACTTGGCGCAATGTATTCCATTACGTCACGACGACCACCAAATGCCCCTACAGGCATACCGCCCCCGATCACTTTACCCAGTGTGGTCAGATCAGGTTTTATATTGTAATACGTTTGAGCACCACCCAAAGCCACGCGGAAACCTGTTAAGACTTCATCAAAAATAAGAAGCGCACCAAATTCATCACACAGTGCGCGCAAACCTTCATGGAAACCTGGTTGCGGTGGAATACAGTTCATGTTGCCTGCGACAGGTTCAACAATGATGCATGAAATCTCTTTTGGGTATTGTGCAAATACTGCACGAACAGAGTCTAGATCGTTGAAAATACAACTAAGGGTGTGTTTTGCATAATCCACAGGAATACCAAGCGACGTTGTTTCGCCAAAGGTTGGTGTGCCATAATCAGTTTTGACCAACAAACAGTCTGCATGACCATGGTAGCAGCCTTCAAATTTGATGAATTTATCACGACGGGTATAGCCACGAGCTAAACGAATTGCGCTCATGGTTGCCTCTGTGCCTGAATTTACCATACGAACCATTTCCATCGAAGGAACCAATTGATTTACCAGTTTAGCCAAAGTTATTTCTCGGGCTGTTGGTGCACCAAAACTCAGACCATTTTGTGCTGCCTCAATCAGTGCCGCACGGATGGAAGGGTGGTTATTACCTAGGATCATTGGTCCCCAAGATCCTACGTAGTCTATGTACGCATTACCATCTACATCATAGATGTAAGCACCGTCTGAACGTTCAATGAAAAGTGGGCTACCGCCAACACCTATGAAGGCTCGAACAGGGGAGTTTACACCGCCAGGAATAATTTTGCAGGCCTGTTGGAATAATTCAGATGATTTGGACATGATTTTTTCCTTGACTATTTAGTTCATCAATTCGAGATCGTCTGGTATTGTACGAGATGCAAGTAACTCAGGCGAGTTTGTTTATACGTTTATCCTCACAAATATGCCATTATGCACTTAAGATTATGCTTGGCGAATTTCTGGGAAGAATGTGTAATACTAAAATTAATTAGTCAAACATTAGATAATACGAACAATATAAAAGATGTATGTGAGGTGAAAATGAGTAATATGAATTTGCCGTTGCAATTCTCTGAAAAGGCGGCGAACAAGGTAAAAAAACTGATTGAAGAAGAGGAGAATAATAAGCTGAAACTGCGTGTGTATATTACAGGTGGTGGTTGCAGCGGTTTTCAGTACGGCTTCACGTTCGATGAGAATGTAAATGAAGGTGACATGATGATTGAGAAGTTTGGTGTAACGTTGGTTGTAGATGCTATGAGTTCTCAATATTTAATCGGTGGGGTTATTGATTATAGCGAAGGGTTAGAAGGTTCCCGTTTCCTTGTAAAAAACCCTAACGCAATGACAACCTGTGGTTGTGGTGCGTCATTCAGTGTATAAAACAAATTTGGCCTAAAGGATAAGCTTGTAGTAATCAAGTCAAGATTCATAAAATAGTTAATTCAGGTGGCTTTGCGTCTTACTTTCTATTCTCTATATTGAACTGGGATTATATTTTTACGATTTGTTAGGCATTTCTGTTCTTTCGGTTTAAAGTGAGGAAAGCAATAAAATACGATATTTTCTTGTTACAGAGACAGTCTTAATTTGTCTGCTGGCGAACAGGAATATCGAGTTTTATAACTGTGTTCTTTGCTTTTGCCAGTATTTTAACAACTTGAGCATTGTAATCACGAAGAGTTAGTTTATGGAAGAGCAATTTCTTATAGCGATACATTGCTGTTTCGGATAATGATCGTTTGTGATGACCACCGACCTGTTTAGACTACACCAGTTTGTCCTCTTTCAATACCTTCTAGTGCTTCATTCCTCGGATATCCTTCTTCCCAGTACCCCGCGTTGCTTCGTGGTGGAATAGTGGGCATTACTCTTTTGTTTTTCGGAATTTAGTGACATATTTTTATGCCATAGGTTCTGTCATCACTTATTTGTTGTGTCTTCCGTTCTAATAGGTTAGGAATGTAGATAAAATCTCATTGTCACCCACCGATACTAGGCTAATTGCGGCGGAGAGAGGCGTTGTTTTCAAATATCTTAACTAATCGCAATTCCATGATGATCTAATCGTTTAAAAAACTATTGACTGCACAATGAGTTGGAAATTTAGTTCATTTCTTATGCGCAGCTCAGGTTAACTTAAGCATATTCGTATAGCGAACTAAATCAGGGAATTTACCTGTTAGGTAACGGTAGATAAATTGTGTTTAATACTATTTAGTATCGCTATAGCTAGATTGATGAAAAGATACAATAATCGTCATGACTTCATTGACTGAAATATGAGAAGGTATCTTGCTTGTTTAGACACCTGAAATCTGGTATTTTTCCAACTAGGGAGTGAGGCCTCTACCTCTATATAAATCTTTAATATCAAAGATATCAACATCTGCGTTATGTATGTTAATGTCCTTATACAATGGATTATTCTATTTAAACGATCAGATTGTGACTTAAGCATTTAGTTTATCTCTTGACTCTCGACTCACGCGTCAGGTTGATAGAAATACATACCACGTAGAAATTCCCTAACACTACGCTTTGTGTAAAAATATGTTTTCCCGTTTTTAACCTTAGAAGTGTGCATGTCCTATAGCATCACAAGCCAAATAGTGGCTCGTCAACTTAAGTATTTTGAGAATAAGCATATCCTGATAGCCGGTGCGTTGGAGGATACCTTCGCTACAAAGCTTTGCGAATCTGCAAAAAGCGTCAATATCTTCACCACTAATCTGGCATACGCCAACCAAATGTCTAGTTACTCACAAATCAACACTCAATTTGGTAACATATACCGTACCGATTTTAAAATAGATATAGTGCTACTATATTGGCCAAAAGCGAAAGCCGAAGCAGAGTTTTTGCTATCTATGCTGATAGCAATATTGGGTAAAGGAATTGAAATTGTCGTGGTGGGAGAAAACCGAAGCGGTGTAAGGAGTATCGAGAAGATTTTTATTCCTTATGGCACTGTCAACAAATTCGATACCGCGCGCCGCTGCAGTTTATACTGGGGTCAGTGTATCCACGAACCCGCGCCTTTTGTACTGGAAGAGTGGTTCATAAACTACCCACTTATATTGAGTGGGTGCACACTGACCATCCGTTCGCTTCCAGGCGTATTTAGCTATGGCGCATTGGATAAGGGAAGTCAATTACTTTTAGATACTCTCCCACCGTTGAAGGGTAGTGTTCTGGATTTTGGGTGTGGTGCGGGAGTGATTGGTATAGCCATCAAGCAACGCTATCCAAACACCCATGTGACCATGGTAGATATTAATGCGCTGGCAGTAGCATCGGCGAAAGAGACCTTGCGGTTTAACAATATTGATGGAGAAGTTTTTGCGTCTGACGTCTATAGTGCTATCGGGTCTAAGTTTGACAACATCATCGGCAACCCACCATTCCATGTAGGTTTAAAAACCCACTATACAGCAACAGAAACTTTCCTTGAAGGTGCTCCGGCATTCCTGAATAAAAAAGGACAATTGATGATTGTTGCCAATAGATTTCTACGTTACATCCAATTTATTGAAGGGACTTTTGGGCATTGTTATATACCAAATAAGAACAAAAAATTTGCTATTTATCATGCTACTAAAAGTGGTTACTTATTCAATAAATTAAATGGTTCGTCAGTATGATTTGCAACCAAACCATCTACTACTGCAGATGGCGTTGTTTCCAAAATATTTGAACTAATCTATATGGTTACGATCAGATCATCATGGAGTTAAGCGTGAGGCTATCATGGGAAAGGCCAAGCATAAGATTAGCAACTGGAAACAATATCATCAAGCATTAGTAAATCGTGGCTCAGTAACTTTCTGGATAGACGTCTCTAGCTATTCAGGCATGGTATTGTCTAAAGCATCAAGATCGTGGGTTTATATTTTTGGATACCGTGATTGAAACAGCACTGATGGTGAAAGGTATTTTTAAACTTCCACTTCGTGGACTAGAAGGTTTTCTTAATTCGGTTTTTACGTTGATGAATGTCCCGCTAAAATCCCCTACATACAGCTGGATTAGTAAGCGTTTGAAGACCGTAAAGGTTAAGTATCGTTTGCTGAGTTGAGGATCTGACGCCCAAGTCATTATTGATGTCACAGGCCTCAAAGTATACGATTAAGCTGAATGGAAACCGCGTAAACACGGTAAGGAGAAGCGCCGTATCTAGCGCAAACTTCATCTTGCCGTGGATGTGTCTACTCATGAGGTTATTGCTGCAGAAGTTAGCCTAGTTTCTGTGGGTGACAATGCGGTTTTATCTATATTTCTTAACCCATCACGACGAAAGATACAGCAAGTCAGTGCTGATGGATCCTATGACACAAAAGCATGTCACCACGTACTGAAAAATAAAGAAATGAGCCTTTTCTCCTCGTAGTTAGCGAAGTGATAACTATCCATCAATCGTGGTATCGAGACTTTAAAACCTATTACATCCACTTTGTTTGCCACTACCTCACCAACGAATTTCCTGAATTAGTCAGCTACACGTGAATACTCAAGCTCATGCAAGGTGTTCTGGTTCCGCTTTGCTCTTGCCTCACTCACCGACAGGGCTTGCCTTCGTTGATTTGTCCAAACTATAGGTTTGTCACAACCTACGCATTTTCAGACATCAGGTTTTTAAAGGTACCGTGAAGCGAGGAAAAGGAACGATGTGGTGGTTCTACGGAGATAAAGATTATATATCTAGTTCATTGGAGTGGGAACTTACAGACAAGGGAGTGATACTGATAACGGATGTGAAAAAGAATATGAAACCCAAAGTGATGAATAAAGTTCTAAGATTCGATATGCCTGTTCGCCATCAGACAAATTAAGACTATAAAACATATTGTAATCAGTTCGTTGTAGGCCTCGTTTAATCAACGATACCTACATGAAACACAAAACAAAATCAGAAAAGTAGTAATAATATACGTTGGATAAATTATCAATTGCTCTATGAAAATAAGTCATCATAGAAAATGGTACCAGTGAACGGACTCGAACCGTCACGCCAAAAGGCGGGGGATTTTGACATTTAATCTAACTGTTTTCACAGCAGACGGACTATATCATCACCCTTAAATAACTAGGGGCTGGACGCTGTTTCACTAAAGTTTTAATCCTTAGCTACTTCCTGTTATTAAGCCACATCGCTGTCGCTCAGGTAGTCTCTGAACCTTCTCTCTCCGAGAGCTTGGCTGCTGATTGTCTACATCATTATATGTTTAGATATTCCAGCAATTCATCCAGTTTTTCTCACCGTTAATCACTCAACGGGGGGACTCGTTTATTTTTTAGCCTATAGACTTCAGACACGTGGTGATCCCCTGTGTCTACCAATTCCACCACACTGGCATTGTATAAAACTTTTTACAGAGAGATTATACAACAACTTTTTATCTTTACTACCCTACATGGCGTTGTTTCCTAAATATTTGAACTAATCGTAATTTCCATGATCAGATCATCATGGAGTTAAACGGGAGGTGATGATGGGAACGGCTAAGTACAAGATCAGCAACTGGAAACAATATAATACAAGTATTAGTAAACCGTGGTTCAGTGATATTTTGGATAGACGTCTCTGATATTAAGGTATGGCATTATCTAAAGCATCACTGTCATCGTGGCCGTGGATTTGTATTTTCGGATACTGAGATTAAAACGGCACTGATGGTGAAAGGTATTTTTAAACTTCCACTTCGTGGACTAGAAGGTTTTCTTAATTCGGTTTTTACGTTGATGAATGTCCCGCTAAAATCCCCTACATACAGCTGCATTAGTAAGCGTTCGAAGACCGTAAAGGTTAAGTATCGTTTGCCGAGTTGAGGATCTGACGCCCAAGTCATTATTGATGTCACAGGCCTCAAAGTATACGATTAAGCTGAATGGCAAATGTGTAAACATGGTAAGTAAAAGAGGCGTATCTGGCGAAACTTCATCTTGTCGTGGATGTATCTACTCATGAGGTTATTGCTGCAGAAGTTAGCTTGATTTCTGTGGGTGACAATGAGGTTTTTACCTATCATTGCTTAACCCATTACGACGAAAGATACAGCAAGTCAGTGCTGATGGAGCCTATGGTGCAAGAGCATGTTACCACGTACTTAAGAACAAAGAGATAAGGCCCACTATTCTATCTCGAAGCAATACGGGTACTGGGAGGAAGGGCATCCTAGAAATGAAGCTATATAAGGCGTTAAACGAGGACAAAATGGCGGAGTGGAAAAAAGACAGGGGTTATAATGAACGCTCATTAGCAGAGATAGAAATATTTCGCTAGAAACAGTTGCTCAACCTTAAACTTGCTCTTCGTAATTACAATGCTCAAGTTAGTGAAGCGCTGGCAAGTGTGAAGGCGATGAACAAGGTTCTAGGATTCGGTATGCCTGTTCGCCAACAGACAAATTAAGACTACAAAAAACATAGGGAGCAGTGCATTATAGGCTTGATTGAATTAACAACACCTACACAACATATTGAGAGGGAAAATTTAATCCTCCGTACACGCTTGAAACGACTAAACTGGAAAACGATTGGATACTCAAAATCAACGGAAATTTACGACAAAGTGATCAATACATTCATTGAACGTGAGTATTACCTTTAAACTATAATCAATTTATTGAATACATGACCAGCAGTCTGGTACGGTGGTGGACACGTTTATTGATAATTGTAAATTCCACCTTCCATGACTCCAAAACCATCATGTCAGACAACGATATAAAATTCGCCGGTTATGAAGAGGTTGCTAAAATCACAGACGCTAATTTCTATTTTGCCAAACCTCATCGGTTAAGTGATTGGGAATTAAATGAGCAGATCAATGGTCTGGTAAGGCGATTTTTATCCAAGGGAATTGATTTCAACTAGGTCAGTAATGAGAAAATTGTTAAGATAGAACATATCCTCGATATACGTGCTAGGGTGAGTTGTTGGTATTGCTTTCCTAACGATGTTTGTAGAGTATTTGATGGCGGCTTAAGATATAATACCTGTGTATTTTAAATGACGAATGGCGTTGCTTATCAAGCTGAATTATCTTGAAGTTTGACTTATTTGGTTGAAATGAATACGCAATAATCCCCATCGTTAAGTTGACCGTAAAGCTGATACAACTCCGGTGCCGAAAATGTTCAATTTGGGATATGTTTTTTAGCTAGTCAAAAACGGTTTCGATAATAAAGGGTTGCCGGAGCATCAGGCGGTTCCAAGGTTTCATCACTTTTGGTTTCATATTCTTTTTTCACATCCGTTATCAGTGTCACTCCCTTGTCTGCAAGTTCCCGCTTCAATGGACCAGATATATAACCTTTATCTCCGTAGAACCATCCCATCGTTCCTTTTCCTCGCTTCGCGGTACCTTTTAAAATCGGATATCTGAGAATGCGTAGGTTATGACAAACCTATAGCTTGGACAAATCAACGAAGGCAATCCCTGTCAACCTTGCCTGACGGTAAGTGAGGTAAGAACAAAGTGGAACTAGAACACCTTGCATGAGCTTGAGTATTCGCGTGTAACTGACTAATTCAGGAAACACGTTGGTGAGGTAGTGGCAAACAAAGTGGATGTAATAAGTTTTAAAGTCCCGATACCCCGATTGATGAAAAGCTATCACTATCGTCATCACTTCGCTAACTGAGAGGCGAAAAGGCTTATTTCTTTGTTTGATACCGGAAGAAATTAGGTGTTTTTTCCATGTAGGGAGGAAAGTTTGGCAGAAATCGTCTACATCGACGAAAATAGTGTCTAAGTTATTCAATGCCCAATTCCTTATGTAGGCAATAGTTTTTTAAGCGATCAGATCGCGACTTTGGTATTTAGTTTATTTCTTATGCGTAGCCAGAATAAAAAATAACTTTTGAATGTATTTATCTATCAGATGATAACGGATATTCCATGGCGAGCTTTACCACGTTTATTTGGAGAGTGGCGTAGTGTGTGTCGACGATTTAATTTTTGGCAGAAAATGGAAATTTTAGTAAAACTTTCCAAACAGTTATCTAAAATGGCTGACTCTTAATTGGTTTTTATTGAGGGTTGAATTTTTCTGAGTACATCTACACAAGACAGGGGTATCGATTTTCAACTATGGGCAAATAGGAAAAAGCTTAGGTGGTAATTTGATAAAGATTCATCTTGTCGTAGATAGTGGCGGATTGACTATCTACTTTTAGTTATTAGAAGGATAGATGTACGTTATTGTTTATGCAAAAGTCTTGTAGACCATCTTGACAAAGTCAATACGATAGTTCTTGTTAAAGGTTACGACAGCTCGTCATTCAGAGAACATGTAGAGTTTAAAGGTGGAAATACTGTCATTACTAAACGAAATTATGGGCAAAATATCGATAAAAGTGGTATAAACTACTTGCTATATATAAGCATACTAATTTAGTAGAAAACATCTTTAGACAAATTAAACAATATCGTTCTAATTCTAATTAGAGATGATAAATTGGAATGAAATTACGTCAGGATAATATCCTTGGTATTTAGGTTAGGTATACCATGAATTGTAGGGCTCATTAGTATTACCATCAATGTCGTAGAATATTGGTGTCTACCATTAGAGATATTATGCTTTTTAACAGTGCTTAAACATAATGACAGATTAGGCATGTATGTTAATGTAGTTGCCGTTGTATTCCTGAACTATTTTTATACAGAAAATAATCAACAGTCGCTAGTCAACAATATGCATCCATAATCTTCCTCCAGGACGAGAATACGTACAGAAAAGTCAGACATATCCTCGACAAGGAACATAAAATATGAAAGTGTTAAAAAACACTATCGTTGCAATAAGCTTTGTAGCTGCTTTAGGTACTGTTGTTCTAGCACGGGCTAATCAGATTGTAACCATCGGCACAGGCGGTGTCACTGGTGTTTACTATCCAACGGGAGGTGCGATTTGTCGTCTTGTCAACAAATCAATAAAAGAGCATGGCATCCTCTGTTCCGTAGAAAGCACGGGTGGCTCTATCTACAACATCAATACCCTCCGTGCAGGAAAATTAGACATGGCTATTGTTCAGTCTGACTGGCAGTATCACGCCTATAACGGTAGCAGCAAGTTCACCAATTTAGGGTCATTCAAAGACTTACGATCAATATTCTCTGTTCACCCTGAACTCTTTACCGTGGTAGCTCAGTCAGGAAAAGGTATTAAAACGTTTAATGACCTGAAAGGAAAACGTGTCAATATTGGTAATCCAGGCTCAGGTCAGCATGGTACCGTTGGAGTACTTATGGATAAAATGGGCTGGAATATGGACGACTTTAAACAAGTTTATGAGTTAAAAGCAGGTGAACAATCTAAAGCACTGTGTGACAATAAAATTGATGCTATGGTTTACACCGTTGGCCATCCAAGTGGGGCCATCCAAGAAGCAACAACGGTTTGTGACAGCGTGATCGTCGAGGTAAACAATGTGGCTGCTCAGAAATTAACGTCTGAAAATAATCACTACCGTTCAGCGACCATCCTTGGTGGTATGTACCGAGGTAATACTGACGACGTGGCTACCTTTGGTGTAGGTGCAACCTTCGTTTCTTCATCTGAAATCCCAGAAGAAGTTATCTATAACGTGGTTAAATCAGTATTCGAAAACCTTGACGATTTTCGCCGTTTACACCCAGCCTTTACGAACCTCAAGAAAGAAGAAATGGTTTCTGATGGTTTGTCAGCCCCATTACATAGGGGTGCACAGAAGTACTACAGAGAAGTCGGTCTTATCCAATAAAACTGCTTAACGAAAGAACGAGAAACATCAACATTCAACCAACTCCATTCGGTGCTTTCAGGTTTATGAGTTTCCAGACGCGACCAAAATACTTCTGATGACCAGCTTTAATGCCTGCTTCATCACCCACACCATGATACAAATCAAGATGGTTTTTCTTTACGGCACTGCCTGTATCAAGAACTATCAGTAATTTTAAAACGTGTTGGCCGTTCCAACTGCCTTGTTCATCCAATTGAGGTACTTCTGCCAACAATATAGTACCCATAGGAAAAAACGTACGATCAGCTGCAACAGCTACACCAGAAATCAGAGGAATACCAGCCGTACCCGTCACTGGAGCAACAGCTTTTGGCAAGAAGAATACATACGATGTATTATGATTGAGTAACTCTACCACTGTTTTTTCATCCTGTGTATCTACCCAATCTTTAATTGCTTCAAGCGACATACTTTCTTGTGGAACTTCATCACGTTCAATCAATATTTTACCAATACTTACGTAAGGGTGACCGTTTTTTCCACCATAGGAAAAATAACTCAACTGTTCGGTATCAGTGAAGTGGATAAGACCACTCCCTTGTATTTCCATAATGAAATTATCAATCAACGAAGCGCTGTAGCCCAATTCTAAACCTAGTCCATCTAACGCTCCATTGTAGATCTCCTTACGAGTTGGGCAGAGAGTTTGGCAGATTGGAATTGAATAAATAGGGTAACGGTATAGCAGGTTAGGCTTATGCCGTAATTTTATTTTTGGGGAAAAATAACCTGTAAATAGAACGTTACCATAGCCATCGATGCCCCCCATTTGCTCAAATCGAATATTGTATTCGGTCAATGTAGTTGGATTTCCACTTTCTGACAACCACGCCTTAACGCTGGTGTAAAGAGGCTCATGCGATATCGATAGAACAGGAGAAATGGTTTCAATTTTTTCCAGTTGTGCGAGGAAAAGAAAATTGTTTTGGGGTTTATCCAACACTAATAAGGAAACCGAGTTCAATACTTCATCAAAACTCCCGTCAATGTACCTCTGTCCACGATCCGTTGGGAGAACACATCCAGCTAATAATAAAAATAAAACGGTAATACAAAGTATACGATTCACGTTAAATCCTGATTTAAATATGGATCAAAAGGGTGATAGATACCCGTGTACTCTATAATGCAAATAGAAATATTATATTTAATAGGTTGCACGTAGTGTAAAATATCTGCTTTTGTAAGGTGACCCTTAATAGCTAGAGTTGACGTTAAATGTCGTTTTCCAGCACATAAAATGGTTAAAAATAAGGTATCGCCCGTGGTGGACACCAATGCTATCGTTACCAAGCATGTTGCCGAAGCTTCTATCTTTAATATGCATACAAAGCTTGTCAGGTGTGTATAAAAAATTTGTTGAACTTGCTATGCCCAATATGGGTATCCGATACTCTTTTCGAGTGCTATATATCAGCATTAATTCGGTTATCCTAGTTTTAAAAAACTTACACTCTGCTGTGTAACCTCATTTCCTCTTGGTATACATGAAGAGGTGCTTATCTGCGGAGTAAATAAGCAATGGTCTTTCTCGTAGGCAATAAAAAATCTCTCGCTAGTTCTGGTATGCTTGAGAGCTTCGAGTGAAGAAAATAATTGCTTACGCATTCGGTTATCGAGAAAGAAAGTTATTAAATTTACTTTTTAATCGGTTATCCATATTCAATGTCCCATTTTGGTGCACGGATGGTTTCAATGTGTACGATGTCTATCCTTAGGATAGACATATTGTTGGCAAGTTCTATAAGGAAATGCATATTAAGAGGGAAAATTTTACCCTCCGTATACGCTCGAAACGACTAAATCTAAGAATGATTGGATACATGACCTAAATAACCTTAAATGCGCATAAGAAATGAACCAAATGCTCAAGTCTCGATCTGATAGTTTAAAAAAACTATTGACGGTATAAGGACTTGGATATGAAAAATCTAGATTCTGTCTTTGTCGATGTTGACTACTTCTACCAGAAATTTCTCCCTTCATGGAAAAAATACCTTATTTCTTCTAGTATCAAATAAAGAAACAAGCCTTCTCGTCTCTTATTTAGCGAAGTAATGACGATAGTGATAGCTTTCCATCAATCGAGGTATAGATACTTCAACACCTATTACATCTACTTTGTTTGCCGCTACCTCACCAACGAATTTTCTGAATTAGTCAGCTACACGCGAATGTTCAAACTCATGCAAAGTGTTTTGGTTCCACTTTGCTCTTACCTCACGCCCCGTCAGGCAAGGTTGACATGGATTGCCTTCGTTGATTCGTCCAAGTTACAGGTTTGCCATAACCTATGCATTCTCAGACATCCGATTTTAAAAAAAGGTACCGCGAAGCGAGGAAAAGGGACGATAGGGTGGTTCTACGGCTTCAAATTACACCTTATTATTAACGACCAAGGTGGTATTATCTCAGTTAAAGTGACGACGGCTAACATGGCTGATAAAAAGCCTGTATCGGAAATTGTTGACGTGCTTTGGGGATGTTTATACGGAGATAAAGTTTATATCTCTGGTCCATTGGAGCGGGAACTTGCAAACCAGAGAGTGACACTGATAACGGGTGGAAAAACATATCCCAAAGTGAGAATTCTTGGCGCCGTAGTTGTATCAGCTTTATGGGCAACTTGCTGGCGTGGCTTATCGCGTATTCATTTAAACCAAAGAAGTCGAGCATCAAGATAACTAAGTTTGATAAGCAAGTGCTTATGCAGGTCTGAGGTTAAGTAAACGGCGGTATGTCTGCATTTTGGCCGATGGTGTTTACTGCAAAGTCAGGATGGATGACAAGCTTTGCCTGCTTGTTGTCATCAGCGTTGATAATACCAGCCAGAAGGAAGTGCTAGCTGTTGTCGATGGGTACAGGGAGTCCGAGGTCAGGTTGGCTTGAAGTTCTATCACAGCTAACGTTCACGGTATTTGTATCGCTCCTGAACTCGCTGTTAGTGATGGTGATTTCGTTTTTTGGAATATAGTGACAAAGCATTATCCAACGACGCGTCATTAGCGTTTCTGGGTATACAAAACGGCCAATGTATTAAACAAAATTTCAAAAATCTGTTCAACCAAGAATGAACGAAACGCTTCACGATATCTGAATGGCGAAGGTACAACAAAAGGCAGAGAAAACCTTCGGACAGTTCGAAAGCACGATATGGTGCTAAATATTCCAAAGCAGTGGAATGTCTGCCCAAAGACAAAGTGGAAATGCTAGCATTTTACGATTTTCCGCCGAGTGCTGGACACATATTCGAACGACAAACTCCATTGAATCAATGTTTGCAACGGTGATGTTAAGAACGAACAAAACCAAGAATTGTGGAAGCCGAAAAACGACACTAGCCATGGCCTGCAAACTGATGTAAACCGTTGAGATTAACCGGCATAGCCTGCGAGGCTTTAAATTACTTGCGGATATCATCAAAGGCGTGAAATTCAGAGATAGCATTCATGAAACAAACATCAATTATCAGGATACTGCTTTGGAAGCTGTATACCAGATTTGACCATAGCTCTTTATGATACTGGTCAAAACAACTTTTAACGTCAACGCTAGTTATAATGATTACAATGTAAAAATAGGCATTCTACATGAAGAACAATCTATTCAATAGATAACCATACTTTTCACTTGAGTTAAACTCAGAGAAAAGCGATTATTTCTTTATTAAATATGTCTGAACTGAGCAACACCGAAATAATGACAAGCCAAACTTTCAACATTGATGCTGTTCGTAGTAACTTTCCGTTCTTAAATCATCTGATTAATGGTCACTCATTGGTGTATCTAGACAGTGCAGCGACGACTCAAAAGCCAATACAAGTTATTGATTGCATCAATACTTTCTATTCAGGGGCAATAGCAAATGTGCATCGAGGTAGTTACTCGCTTACAGGATCCATCACCAATCGCTTTGAAACAGCACGCAAGACTGTTGCTGGATTTCTTGGTGCAGATAACGATTGTATTATTTGGACCCGTGGAGCAACCGAAGCGTTAAATCTTATTGCTCAAAGTTATGGAAGACAAACGCTCAAGCCTGGCGATGAAATTATGATCAGCGAAATGGAACATCATGCAAATATTGTGCCATGGCAACTAATCGCTGAGCAGACTGGTGCAAAAGTGGTTAAGTGGTCAATCGACCCTATCTCCTGCACACTTGATATGATCGCCTATAAAAATCTTCTTAATGACAAAACGAAGATTGTTGCTGTCAGTCATATCAGCAATGTTACTGGTACTCTGAATCCTCTTAAAGACATTATAAAAAAAGCACATGAGTATGGTGTAGTTGTAGTTGTTGATGGTGCACAAGCTGTAGTTCATGAACCTATAGATGTGAATGCTATAGATGCTGATTTCTACGTTTTCTCGGGACATAAACTGTTTGCACCTTCCGGTATTGGCGTGCTATACGGCAAGGCTGCATTATTAGATGTTATGCCCCCTTGGCATGGTGGTGGGAAAATGGTAGAGAAAGTCTCTTTTGAAGGTACACTATTTGCAGATTCTCCAGCTAAGTTTGAAGCAGGCACCCCTAATGTTGCAGGTGCGCTCGCGTTAGAAAAAGCCATTTTATGGTTTAATAGCCTCGACAAAAAAAAAGCAAAACAACACATTGCATCATTGCAATCTCAGTTAATTTTAGGAATTCGTGATATTGATGACCTCAACATTATAGGTTTACAACAAGGCGCGAATGTAGTTGCATTTACGGTGGAAGGTGTTCATCATTCTGATATTGCAATCCTCCTAGACCAACAAGGTATTGCCGTGAGATCTGGCCGCCACTGTGCACATCCTCTGATGGATGTGCTTGGAATAAAAGGATGCGTACGAGTGTCTATCGCCTTATATAATACGTCTGATGAAATCGAACGATGCATTACGGCAATACAGAAAGCTTGTAATTTACTTTAAACCCTAGGGGTTGTTGATCTATGCTGTACAAAATTTGTTTAACAATATAACGACAACGGCAGTTAAATTAATATAAATTCTAGTGATACTATCACTGATGTAATTTTTTTCTAAATTCGTCACATAGGTATTTATACTAAATAACCTGAAATCTGTATAAGCACTTGCTTATTAAACCTAGTCATCTTGAAGCTCGGCTTCTTTGGTTGAAATGAATACGCGATAAGCCCCGCCAGCAAGTTGACCATAACACTGATACAATTAAGGTGCCGAGAATACTCGATTTGGGATATATTTTTTAGTTGGTCTAAAACGATTTCAATAATAAATCGTTTCCGGAGCATCAGGCGGTTTCAAAGTTTTATACTTTGGGTTTCATGTTCTTTTTATACCCGTTATTAGTGTCACTCCCTCGTCTGCAAGTTTTCGCTCCAATGGATCAGAGATATAACCTTTCTCTCCGTATAAACACCCCTAAGTCTCGTCAACCATTTCCGATACAGGTTTTCTATCATCCACGTTAACCGTCGTCACTTTGATTAAGACAATTCCACCTTGGTCATTGATAGTAAGGTGGAATTTGAAACCGTAGAACCACCCCTCGTTCCTTTTCCTCGCTTCGCAGTACCTTTAAAAACCTGATGTCTGAGAATGCGTAGGTTGTGACAAACCTGTAGCTTAGACGAATCAACAAAGGAAATTACTGTCGGCCTTGCCTGACGGTAAGTGAGGTGAGAGCAAAGCAAAAATAGGATACCTTGCATGAGCTTGCGCATCCTCATGTCGCTAACTAATTCAGGAAATTAGTTGGTGAGGAAGAAGAAAACAAAGTGGATGTAATAAGTTTTGAAGTCTCGATCCCACGGTTGATGTAAAGCTATCACTACCGTCATCACTTTGCTAACAAAGAGGCAAAAAGGCTTGTTTCTTTATTTGATACCGAAAGAAATTAGGTATTTTTTCTAAGCAGGGAGGAAAGTCTGGTAGAAGTCGTCGACATCGGCAAAAATAGAGTCTAAGTCATTCATACCCAAGTCCTTGTGCAGTCAATAGTTTATTTCAAAAGATCTGATCGCAACTTAGGCATTTAGTTCATTTCTTATGCGTAGCTCAGGTTAAATAACGATATTTAATATAGAGAGAAGTTGATACTGCTTTGATCTCTATCTCACCCATGATTTCGCTTAGCAATGACGGTCTTCTCACCTTTAAAACAACGGAATAGAGAATGACTTCAAAAGTCACTCCATGTTCAAGTTGGTCATATACACGACCAGTGTTTTTCACTAGTTGGAGTAACAGTTCCTAGTGATTATCAGTTAACATGGTTCTATGCATGGTGTTGTAGGTTAGGTTGTTTTGGCGAAGTGATTCTAACGCTTCACCATGTATGTTTAAAACGTACACATCAATGATCAACATATCATAATGAGTAATAATGAATACACTCTGCTCACATCCATTCGGTACTGAGATTACGGCCGATGATATTTTGGATAAAATGTCTGCATGTTATAGCTGGGAAGACAAATATAGACTTGTTATCCAAATGGGAAAGAAACTTCCAATCATGGATGAGGCACTCAAACCACAAAGCCTCCAAGGACTCGGATGTGAAAGCCAAGTCTGGTTAGTCTGGAAAAAAGTGGATGACTACTATTACTTCTCTGCTGATGCAGACTCAAGAATTGTTAAGGGTTTACTTGCACTTATTTTAGCTTCAATTGAAGCTAAAACACATGAGAAATTGAAGGCTTTTAACTTTGAGGAATATTTTTCTACCATGGATTTTATTAACCATATCAGCCAGTCTCTCAGTAACGATCTACGTGTGATAATCAAACAAATTAAGAACATTTAGTACGTCTTTCTAGACGTAGGACATTCACTTAGTGACCTATGGTATTTGTGTACTTTACTGTACAGCACTCATCTTGAGTGTTTAGACTGCAGTCAATGATAACAACATGCTTATTTACACAAATAAACCTTTATGTTTTAACTTTTATTGCATATTTTTCGTGCATAATGCATCACGTAAAAATATAAAAAGAACATCACTTTCTATAAAAAATAGACAAATACAACAATACCAGCACAGTATTAATTTCCAAAACAAATTAAAATTTGATTTTTTCTTAGCTTTAGGTTGTTTATTGTTGATGTATGTCTTGTTTTTTGGATTTTTGTGTTTTTCTTTTTGCCTTATTCAAAAGATTGAGTATCTTTGGTAATGGTGATAAAAAGAGCATCGTAATAATAACGGAAGTTGCTTGGAGCTTAATGAATTTTCGTAACCTAAAATTTATTGAGTTTAAACTATCATAATCATCGGTGCCTGTATTTTTGGATAGCCAAATGTAGTAACGGGGGTAAATTTAATTGCTTGTTGTTAACAATGGAGTTGTCAATGAGAAAACTAGCACTCGTCACAGGGTCGAAAGGTTGTATCGGCTCAGCGATAACGGAAAAGCTAGTCAACCAAGGCTATCGCGTAGTTGCTACCTACTTCACCGGAAATCTGCGCTGCGCAGAGCTATGGTTCGAAGAGAAGAAATTTAATCTAGAACAAGTCCGCTTGTTTGAGCTAGACGTGACGAACACAGAAGAGTGTGCTACGCGTCTTACTACCCTTCTAGAAGAAGAAGGTACCGTGGATGTTGCTGTAAATAATGCGGGTGTTATTCTCGATTCATTGTTCACGAAAATGACAGCGGATAGCTGGAACACGGTTATTGATACCAACCTAAATAGCTTATTTAATGTCACCCAACCGCTGTTTTCAGCGATGTGTGAAAAAAGGGGGTGTCGTGTCATAAATATTTCCTCTGTCAATGGCCTTAAAGGGCAATTTGGTCAAACTAATTACTCGGCAGCAAAGGCAGGTATGATTGGTTTTACTAAAGCGTTGGCAATGGAAGGAGCTCGTTATGACGTCACTGCGAATGTTGTTGCTCCAGGTTATACTGCAACACCCATGGTGGAAACAATGCGCGAGGGTATTCTCGATGCTATCAAGAGTAAAATTCCGATGAAACGTTTGGCTAAACCAGAAGAAATCGCAGAAGCGGTCGCATATTTAGCTAGTGATGCTGCTGCCTATATTACTGGAGAAACGCTGTCGGTTAACGGTGGCTTGTACATGAGCTAAACAGGGGGGCGTCCACATGGAAAAAGTGTATATCGTTGCAGCTAAACGTACCGCAATTGGCTCATTTATGGGTTCATTAAAAGATATACCAGCAGGTAAACTCGCTGCGATAGCCATTGAAAGCGTGCTAAAAGAAAGTAACGTTGCACCTGAGTCTGTCAACGAAGTTATCTTAGGTAATGTTATCAGTGCAGGTCAAGGTATGGGCATTGGTCGTCAGGCTGCTATGTTTGCGGGTATTCCTCAATCTGTCCCTGCTTACTCGATTAATATGGTTTGCGGAAGCGGTATGAAAGTAGTCATGGATGCTGTTACACACATCCGTTGTGGTGATGCTGATGTAGTGGTTGCT
Source organism: Candidatus Enterovibrio escicola (assembly GCF_002464935.1). Lineage (GTDB taxonomy): Bacteria > Pseudomonadota > Gammaproteobacteria > Enterobacterales > Vibrionaceae > Enterovibrio > Enterovibrio escicola. The sequence goes on along the minus strand of NZ_NBYY01000034.1, from coordinate 138,128 downwards.
GCTGGTGTAGAAAACATGTCTCAAATTCCATTCGCAGCCTCTGGATCATTGCGTAGTGGTCAAAAAATGGGGAACATCAACCTTAATGATCTTCTAATCAGTGATGGTCTCACTGATGTTTTCAATAAATTTCACATGGGTGTAACTGCAGAAAACATTACTGAACTGGTTGGTATCAGCCGTGTGCAACAAGATACCTATGCTCTACAAAGCCAACAAAAAGCTGTGGCGGCGATAGAATCAGGTCGATTCAAAGATGAAATAGTCCCCGTCGAAATCAAGCAACATTACCAAACGGTTTCTTTCTATATTGACGAATACCCAAAAGCAGATACTACCCTAGAGTGTTTGGCAAAACTTTTACCTGCGTTCACCCGAGAAGGTACGGTCACTGCAGGTAACTCATCAGGTTTAAATGATGGTGCCAGTGCTATAATCGTGGCTTCTGAAACTGCAGTTAAACGTCTTGGATTAAAACCATTAGTTGAAATAACCAGCTACGCACAAGTTGGGTTAGATCCGAAAATCATGGGATTAGGCCCTGTTGGAGCTATAACAGAAGCTCTGAGAAAAGCAAAGCTTTCTATTTCAGATATGGATCTGTTTGAACTCAACGAAGCTTTCGCGGCTCAAGCGTTGGGAGTTATTCATCAGCTTGCAGACACACATAACGTCAGGTCTGAAGCAATTCTAGATAAAGCTAATGTTAACGGAGGCGCAATTGCATTGGGTCACCCGCTTGGGGCATCAGGGAACCGTGTTTTGGTGTCACTGATCCACGAGTTGAAAAAGAGCGAAGGTAAGTATGGTGTAGCTTCGCTTTGTATCGGAGGTGGCATGGGTACGGCTGTCATTGTAAAACGTGTTGTAACTAATTAACCTTACATCCCTTAATAACCAATTAATACACTTAGGAGATATACCATGTACACAGATATGTTTAAAGCATTCTCAGAGCAAACTGAAAAAACCTTGGCTCCTTACGTTAAGTTCAACAAAATGGTCGCGAAAAACGCTATAACTATGGCAGAACTTCAGCTGAACGCAGTTCGTACTTACAGTGAAATGGGTCTAGCTCAAATGAAAGCAGCAAGCAATGTCACTGATATTACTTCTTTAACTGCATTCAGTAGTCAGCAACTGGCCGCGCTGAGCAAACTCTCTCAGCAAATGATGGAGGACAGTACTAAGATGCAAACCATATCTAAAGAGTTTAAAGAAGATCTAGAAAAACTTACAACTGAAAATATTAAAGCTGCAACTCCAGCCTAATTAGGATTACCACCCTCCTGTATGGAGGGTGGCGTTGTTTCCGATAAAGAGGGTTTACACATGTTTCAGAACTTCTTCTCGGACTACCTTGTAAAACTCCAAGAGAGTAACCAGCAATGGTGGAAGGATCTTGAGCAAGGCAAGGCAGCCGTAAATGATCCAGTGAACCAGGCAATACAAGAACAGAGTATCGAAGATACAACTAAGTTTTTTGAACTTGCCGCAAAACAACCAGCTGCGATGTTGCAAATTCAGGCGCAGTGGTGGGAAAAACAACTAAGTATCTGGCACAACGTTGTACTCGCTGCAAACAGTGTAAAAATCGTTGAACCTGAAGATGATGATAAGCGATTTCAAGATAAAAACTGGCAGGATAAAGTATTTTATAATTTTATTAAGCAGTCTTACCTGCTATTTAGCCAAACTTATCTTACAACTATCAACTCTATTGAGGACCTTGATGAAAAAACGAAGGAACGTTTGACATTCTTTTCACGTCAAGCACTCAATGCTATGTCGCCGAGCAACTTTATTGGAACAAATCCAGAATTATTTCGCCTTACTCTTGAAAAGAATGGCGAAAATCTAGTGAAAGGTCTAAAACAGTTGCAAGAGGACATTGAGTCCAGTTCAGACATTCTTAAAGTTAGAATGACTAACAACAATGCGTTCCGTATTGGCGTAGACTTAGCTAATACTGTAGGTGATGTGGTATATAAAAATGAGCTGTTCGAACTTATTCAATACCGTCCAATGACGGAAAAAGTAAACGCTACACCACTGTTGATGGTACCGCCATTTATTAATAAATACTACGTTCTTGATCTTCGCAAGAAGAACTCAATGATTCGGTGGCTGCTAGAACAAGGCCATGTTATTTTTATGATTTCGTGGCGGAATCCTACTGAGGAACAAAAAGATCTTCAGTTTGGTGATTACATTACAGAGGGTGTAGTCAAAGCTGTCAGTGTGATTGAAGACATTACCGGTCGATCGCAAATCAATGCAGCTGGTTATTGCATTGGTGGAACCATCTTGGCGTGTACAGTCGCCTACTATGCGTTAAAACGCATGAAGGCGCGTATTAAATCTGTAACATTTTTCGCAACCTTGCTTGACTTTTCTCAACCTGGTGAAGTGGGTGCTTATATTACAGAAAGTTTGATCAGTGCGATTGAGTTACAAAACAATTCTCGTGGTTACATGGATGGTCGTTCACTAAGCGTTATCTTCAGTCTGTTGCGTGAAAACAGCTTGTACTGGAATTACTACATTGACAACTACCTAAAGGGGAATAGTCCTGTTGATTTTGATCTCCTTTACTGGAACAGCGATAGCACTAACGTTGCTGCAGCAACCCATAACTTTATTCTACGTGAACTGTATTTGAACAATCGTTTAGTCGAAGATAAAGGTGTAAATATTGGTGGTGTTTGGATTGACTTGAACAAGATTAAAATACCAGCTTACTTCATCTCTACTAAAGAAGATCATATTGCCCTTTGGCAAGGTACTTATCGAGGAGCGTTAAATCTAGGTGGTAAAAAGACTTTTGTATTAGGGGAGTCTGGGCATATTGCAGGCATCATCAATCATCCTGATAAAAATAAATATGGCTACTGGGTTAACCAGGAGCTGTGTGAGTCGGCCGATGAATGGTATAGAGGGGCTAACCACAATACAGGATCTTGGTGGTTGCATTGGAATAAGTGGCTTAAAGCTTTCAACCCGAAAGAACAAATTGTACCATATGCACTAGGATCAAGAAACTATCCAGTTATTGGATCTGCCCCTGGAGAGTATGTTAAAGAGGTTCTACCTATTGAACCGAAGAAGAAAGTACTGGAAAGGAGAGATCTCAAAAGCACTAATGCTTAATACCCTAAACTACTTTATTTACACTTACATCAACATAAAAAAGGCCTCCTGAAAGGGTGGCCTTTTTTATGTACTGTATGTACAATCACAAAAACCAATTTTCCTCTTCTGTTTATTTTACCTAGAAATTTCCTCCCAGAAACTATATGTAGTGGGGCTTAATACCTGTCCCTTTCTGTGATACATTTAGCACGATTGAACAGATAAAAGGCATGAATGAATGTTAAAGGTATCCAATCAAAACTGCTTCGCTTGAAATATATTTTCACTACGAATTTGGTCATATTCCTATCCAGTCATCCCAGCTATGACACCGATTATTATCATTTATAAATCGCTAAGATGCTGAAGTGTGGAAGCTCAGAAAATGGTTTTGCTACTTACCAATGCTTGGATTGCGGTCAAGGGCAACATAAAGTTAACTTTATGTTGTAAGGGGAAAGCTTGTCCGCAATGTGAAAAACGTTATGCACGGGAGAGTATGGTCAAAATAAGCGTCTGCCTGTTTCCTAGAGTGAGCTATCGGCAAGTTGCCTTAACATTGCCTGAGCAACTTCGTATTCCTTCCCATAATCACTCCAATCAGAAGCGTTTTTATTTTTGGTTTATGGTCTTATCGGAAGGCTGCTTATCAGAGTTGATTCAAGCGTATTTTAAGACTGATGCGTGTGAAATTGCCGTCTTTGTTTTCATCCATATCCATAGTTGTAATAGCAACTACAATCTGCATTTACATGTGATACTGGCTAAAGGTGCATTCTTTTCTTCAAACTAGGATTGGACAAGGTTTCAGCATTTATCGTTATTTCAGTTACGATTACTTTAAAAAAACACTTACTGAAGTTGATGAAGATTGAGTTTCCGGTGCGTTAATATGTGATTAAAACCTTATGGGCTAATTATCCTGATAATTTCTATGCCCATCATGGCAATGATCGTAAAAATAAAGTTCTAAGCAAAAGCTACTGAGGGTTAATAAGATACCTAACCAACTATTTGTCATCCCCGTCGATAGGATTATCTAGGATAGTTGGGTCTGACGGTCATCAAATCAGGTATTACTATCAATCACATAAAACGAAGTTAAAAACGTATGAGACAGTGGATATTCAGGTATTTGTTGGCAGACTGTCTCAGCACAGTCTTCCTAAAGGATTTCAAAGAGTGAGATATTTTGGCCTCCAAGCGACAACGAGCTTTAAGAAGTGGTATGAAGTGATAGCGAGGGCAGGAGGAGACTTGGTGGATGCAATGATGAGTTACACCAAACGTATCAGCTATGTAGAGTGTTTCGAAGAGATAGCAGGTCGTAATCCTTTAAAATGTGTGTTTTGTGGGTGAGGGATGTAGTTTGTTCGACTTTCCCATCCAAAACAGGGTGTATTCTTCGATTTATTTTCTTACGATAGTGGTTAACTAATATGATTTCTTTTCACAGTTCCTCTGAACTGTAAGGGTAGGTGAAGTCAATTTCTGCATCCAAAGCTTTTACAATCTCTTCATGACGGGCAAATTTAAGACCATTATTTGCCGTAATCGTATAAACAGGTTTTGTAGGGTATCAGTGTTACCGCCAATATAAAAATGCCTCAACTGAAACAACTTGTTCATTTATTTAATAGATAAACGGCTGACTATGATTAATCAATCTGAGCGGCGCATAAGAAATGAACTAAATGCCAAAATCGCGATCTGATTGTTAAAAAACTATTGACTGCATAAGGACTTTGGCATGAATAACTTAGACGCAGTTGTCGTAGATGCTGATGATTTCTGCCAGATTTCCCTCCCTGCATGGGAAAAACACCTAATTTCTTCCGGTATCAAATAAAAAACAAGGTTTCTCGCCTCTCAGTTAGCGAAGTGATGACGATAGTGATAGCTTTCCATCAATCGGAGTATCGAGACTTCAAAACCTATTACATCCACTTTTTTTGGCGTGCTACCTCACTAACGAATTTCCTGAATTAGTTATACGAGGATGCTCAAACTCATATAAGATGTCCTAGTTCCGCTTTGCTCTTACCTCACTCACCGTCAGGCAAGGCAAATAAGGATGCCTTTGTTGATTTCGTCTAAGCTATAGGTTTATCACAACCTACGCGTTCTCAGACATCAGACTTTTAAAGGTACCTAGAAGTGAAGAAAAGGAACGGTGGGGTAGTTCTACAGCTTTCAATTACACCTTGAGCACAGCTCAGGTTAGTTTTTTCCTTGCCATTAACTTAGCAATAATTCGAGATACAGCAATGAAGCCAAAAGTTGCTGTCACCATAGTTGCAGCACCAAAACCAGTTGAACAATCCAATTTCTTGGAGCCTTTTCCACTGACTTTAGCTTCGCATACACTGCCGTCTGGTTGTGGATATCTAAGTTTCTCGGTCGAAAAGACACAATCAATACCGAATTTCCTGTTTTTCGTTTTTGTGAAGTTGTGAAAGTAGCGTAAATTATTCCGGAGTTTTGCTGCCAAAGGGTCTTGGACTGATTTGGTTAAATCTGCAACTTGGATCTGGGTTGGGTCTATCTGCCCACCAGCGCCACCTACAGTAATAACTCTTATTTTGTTGCGTTTGCAGTATACTAACAGGGCTGTCTTTGGCTGAATGCTATCGATGGCATCCAGTACGTAATCAAAGTTTTTTGTAATGTATTGCGGAATATTAGCTTCTGAAATAAAATCATCAATTAATGTGATCTGGCAATCAGGGTTAATTGCACGAACACGATCAGCCATTACCTCAATCTTACTTTGCCCGATCGTTCCCGACATTGCATGGATCTGCCGGTTCATGTTGGTTACGCACACATCATCCATATCTACCAGCGTCAAAGCACCAACACCACTACGCGCTAACGCCTCCACTGCCCACGATCCAACACCACCAATACCGATCACACAAATATGAGATCTTCGTAGAATTTCGAGCCCAAACATGCCATATAAGCGGCAAGTGCCACTGAAGCGTTGCTGGTAGCGATCAGACGCGGGCACTGGTGTTGTCGACATACTTTATTGGTTAGCTCCAAGTCGTAGGGATGTATTGAGGTTTATACTCGCTTGGAGCAGAAATGTCTATATCTGCTCAATGCTTCTACCATCACCAAAATGGGGGATATACAATCACACGTTTAAGATAACTCAATCATAGGTGTAACTGGAACAAACCTTCTCGCCTCTCAGTTAGCGAAGTGATGACGATAGTGATAGCTTTTCATCAATCAGGGTATCGAGACTTCAAAACCTATTACATCCACTTTTTTTGGCGTGCTACCACCTCACCAATGAATTTCCTGAATTAGTTAACCTCAGATCTGCATAAGCGCTTGCTTATCAAACCTAGTCATCTTGATGCTCTTCTTTTTTGGTTGAAATGAATACGCGATAAGCCCCGCCAGCAAGTTGACCATAAAGCTCACTCCACTTCGGTACCGAAAATGATCTATTTGGGATATATTTTTTAGTTGGTCAAAAACGGTTTCAATAATCAATCATTTCCGGAGTATTAGGCGGTCTCAAAGTTTCATCACTTTGGGTTTTATATTCTTTTTCATACCCGTTATCAGTGTCACTCTCTTGTCTACAAATTCTAGTTCCAATGGACTAGATATATAACCTTTGTCTCCGTATAAACACCTTCAAAGCTCGTCAGCCATTTCCGCCACAGGCTTACTATCATCCACGTTAGCCGTCATCACTCTGACTGAGATAATGCCAACTGTGGTCATTGATAATAAGGTGTAATTTGAAGTCGTATAACTACCCATCGTTCCTTTTCCTAACTTCATGATACCTTTACCAATCTGATGTTTGAGAATGCGTAGGTTGTGACAAACCTGTAGCTTAGACGAATCAACAAGAGCAATCCCTATTTGCCTTGCCTGACGGTGAGTGAGGTAAGAGCAAAGTGGAACCAAAATAACTTGCATGAACTTGAGCATTTGCGTGTAGCTGACTAATTTAGGAAAATTGGTGGTAAGGCAGAGGCGTTGTTTCCTAAATATCTAAACTAATCGCAATTCCTACGATTAGATCATCATGGAGTGAAGCGGGAGGTGATTATGGAAAATGCCCCCTACAAGATCGGAAACTGGAAACAATATAATCAAGCATTAATAAACCTTGGTTCAGTGACTTTTTAGATAGACGTAGCTACTATTTAGACAATGCCGATCTCGTCATCTTACCAAGAAGTAACTGAACCACGGTTTACTAACGCCCTCCGTCAAGTAAAATGCACAACAAAGTGATCGGTATATTCATTGAACTGGAAGGTTACGTATTCAATAAATTTAATGGTTCATCAGTGTCATTTACAAACCAGTGGTCTATTACTGCAGATATCATATATTTTAACAAAATTTATAACCACGAGAAAATTTATTTTCTAGAGGGCAACCAACTTATAGAACACACGATTAACGTGAGTATTACCTTTAAATCATAATCAACCCATTGAATATATGACTTAATATTAGCCCTCAAAATTTAACGCTGACTATATAAAAGTCCCATTCTTGGTTTCTTTATTAAGCTAACACCTTGCGATAGGTTCCACGAATACTACTGCCATATCCCATGGTTGTTCAATCCAACAATCTTGGATAACATCAACCACGTAGTCATCAACCAAGTGCTTACCAAGTGGCTTCGCACATACAGTTACAAATTTAGCCTTCGGATACATCTCACGAATCACTTTCGCAGTGCCACCTGTATCAACTAAATCATCAACAACTATGAAGCCTTCGCCATCACCCTCAGCTTTTTTAATGATGTTCATATCATGTTGCTGATCATGATCATAGCTCGAAATACACACGGTATCAACGTGGTGAAGATCCAGTTCACGCGCCAAAATAGCTGCAGGAACCAACCCCCCTCTGCTTACAGCAATTATACCTATCCATTGCTCTGCTGGTAACAATTTATCGGCCAATTGGCGAGTATACATTTGCATGTTATCCCACGTAATAACAAACTTATTTTTCATTCTAAAAAACCTTAGTGGCGATGGGCGCCATTTAACTCATAGTGTTAATTTCGAAGTATTGTCTCTTACACAATAAATTTTAGTAAGAAAAGGACAGCCAGAACCCAAATACTAACAGGTACATCACTCCCTCTACCACTGATAACCTTAATTGCACAGTAAGAAATAAAGCCTAAACCAATACCATGTGTGATGGAATAAGTCAGTGGAGTCAGCAAACACACCACAACTACGGGTGCTGCTTCTGTGAGATCACACCAATCCAAGTTGACAAGACCGGATATCATCAAAATTGCAACATAAAACAGCGCACCCGCTGTGGCATATCGAGGAACCATATCAGCTAATGGTGAAAAGAACAGTGCCAGTAGGAACATAATACCAACGACCACCGCAGTTAATCCCGTACGACCCCCTGCTACAACACCCGCCACACTTTCTACGTAAGACGTGGTATTTGACGTACCTAGAATGGCTCCAATAGTAGTTGCAGTACTATCCGCCAACAGTGCACGTCTAAGACGTGGAAGTTTACCATGTAGATCTAGCATATCTGCTTTTTGTGCCACACTCACCAAAGTTCCTGCAGTATCAAACAGGTCAACAAACAAGAATGCAAATACGATAGCAATCATTCCTACTGTCATTGCTCCGGATAAGTCGAGCTGCATAAAGGTAGGCCCAATGCTTGGTGGTGCAGATAGTATCCCAGTGTACTGAACGTCACTGCAGATAACAGCGAGCGCAGTAACAATCAGAATTGAGATCATTACCGCACCCTTAACGCCACGGGTAACCAAACCGATAATCAAAAAAAATCCAAGCCCAGCCATCGCAGGACCAAAGGAAGAAATGTCTCCCATAGAAATTAAGGTTGCAGGGTGAGCGATAACAATACCAGAATTCTGCAACGCAATCAGCGCCAAGAACATACCAATACCCGCTGAAATTCCCGTGCGCAAAGAAATAGGAATAGCATTGATGATCAATTCACGAACTCTAAACAAGCTCAACGAGATAAAGCAAAGACCAGATAGGAAGACCGCAGCCAAAGCAACTTGCCACGTATACCCCATTTGGAAAACAACGGTATAGGTAAAGAACGCATTCAACCCCATACCTGGGGCTTGGGCCACAGGGTAATTAGCTACCAGACCCATAATAAAACAACCAATTGCAGCAGCTAAACAAGTGGCGACAAAGACTGCACCGCGATCCATTCCAGTTTCTGACAAGACAGCTGGATTAACAAAAATTATATAAGCCATAGTCATGAAAGTGGTTAATCCTGCAATAACCTCAGTTCGAACATCTGTACCGTGCTCTTTTAGTTTAAAAATATGCTCAAGCATGGCTTTTGATTCCTTGGAAAGTGTGTGTATGTCAATTTTAAGCAACGCTTAGGTAAACGTTTTTTTCTGAATATGACGCGAATCTTACTCGCCAAATTAGACAATTTCCAGTATGGATTAAGTCACACTCATTTTAATAGTTGATTAATCACTCAGAGAAAGCAGCGAATACCTGTTAGGTTATGTATTCAATAAGTTGGTTATATTTTAAAGGTAATACTCACGCTCAATGAATGTACAAATCACTTGGTCATATATTTTCGGTGCTTTTCATTATCCAATCGCTTTCCGATTTAGTCGTTTCTGGTGTATTATGAAGATCTAATTTTACCTCTCAATTCATTGCGTAGAGAGCTTGTCAACAAGGTGTTTATTCTCTGGAAAAGGTATCGTTTACATTGAAACTATCCGTGCATAAAATGCAACATTGAATATGGATAACCGATTGATAAAATAGATTTAATATCTTTCTTTTACGACAACAGAATTAGTGAAAATACTCTCTGAATTTAGATAAAAAAGCCACATTTATGGTCTAGTATAGAAGGAAAAAATCACTACTAAAATAGGTATGGTCTTCGCGCCAAAGCAATAAGTTGTACTCCATAAATTATCAATAGTTGAGCGAGGAAAAAAGATATTGAAAAGAGACCACCTATGGCGGTAACTTACAGACCGCAACCCTTCTTTTATTGTAATCCTCGGTATCATTCCCTAAAATGCCGCCTTTAACACAATAGACTTGGCTCCCTTTCCTCAATGGAAATATTGGTACAGTGAGGGATGTCATCATTAAAAATATCACCAGAATGCTCACGTGAGGCACCACGGCTTTTGGCTTTAGCCAATATTGCTGTAGCAATAGCGGCTGCTTCCGTATTAAATTTATTAATTAAACCTACGAATCTCGCGCCTGCAATAACTGTGGCGGTCAATCCACTTAGCTATGGATACGTAACCAATAATACGTACTTCCTGATTGTAAAGGACAACATATCACCTTCACGCTTTCAGACAAATTATCGCCCACTATTTCGCACTAACCGTGCATTATTAGATATGTTATTATCAAAACCATGCTAGGTGGGTAAAAAAGGAAGGGATGGATATCGGTATTTTTTTCGTCCTGCATACTTACGGCCGAAAGTTCAACTGGAGTACACATCCTCACCTGTCCGTCACTCAAGGAGGTCTGCATAAAAAAATTTGCTTTGGCTACCGATCTTTTTAAAGGCCAAAGAGACTGAAGGGAGCTGGCGATATGCGATAGCACGGTTGTTGTACCAAGCGTGCCTGACATTAAACCTGTCTGATGAGAAATACGCGTACATCCGAAATAAAAGGAAGTAAAATCACTTTCTGGATGATCAATACAACCGATACTAGAAAGTCAATTCTGCGGAAAATACGGATAACTTCCATCAAACAGTGAATTACCTTGAATGATACCTGAAGTGTCCGCTCATCTCCATATATCGATTTTGTTATTATAGCAAGTGTTGAATGGTGGCCTTTGATTATCTAGAGTATAGAATTACGGATACCCCTCGCTTAACGCAGGGTCATAGTGAATTAACCTGAGCTGCGCATAAGAAATTAACTAAATGCCAAAGTCGCGATCTAATCGTTTGAAATAAAGTATGGACTGCACAAGGACTTGGGCATGAATAACCTAGACGCCGTTTTCGTCAACGTCTACCAGACTTTCCCCCCTGCATGGGAAAAACATCTTATTTCTTCCGATGTCAAATAAAGAAATAAGCATTCTCGCCTCTCAGTTAGCGAAGTGATGACGATAGTGATAGCTTTCCATCAATTGGGATATTGAGACTTCAAAACTTATTACATCCACTTTGTTTATCGCTACCTCCCCAACGAATTTCCTAAATTAGTTAATTACACGAGGATGCTCAAACTTATGCAAGGTGTCCTACTTTTGCTTTGCTCTTACCTCACTTACCGTCAGTAAAGGCCGACAGAAATTGCCTTTGTTGATTCGTCTAAGCTAGAGGTTTGTCACAACCTACGCATTCTCAGATATCAGGTTTTTAAAGGTATCGAGAAGCGAGGAAAAGGAACTAGTGGGTGGTTCTATGGTTTCAAATTACACCTTATTATTGATAACCAAGGTGTATTATCTCAGTCAAAGTGACGATGGTTAACGTGGATGATAGAAAGCCTGTGGGCGGAAATGGCTGACGAGCTTTGGAGGTGTTTATACGGAGACAAAGGTTATATCTCTGGTCCATTGGAACTAGAATTTGTAGAAAAGAGAGTGACACTGATAACGGGTGTGAAAAAGAATATAAAACCCAAAGTGATGAAATTTTGGAACCGCCTAATACTCCGGAAATGATTGATTATTGAAACCGTTTTTGACCAACTAAACAACATATCCCAAATCGAGTATTCTCGGCACCGTAGCTGTATCAGCTTTATGGTCAACTTGCTGGCGGGGCTTATTGCGTATTCATTTCAACCAAAAAGAAGAGCATCAAGATGACTAGGTTTGATAAGCAAGCGCTTATGCAGATCTGAGGTTGAATTAATAGAAAGACTGGTAGAGTAAATTACAGATAAGCATCTCCAGTCTCAAGATAGTACGTTACTACGGATTTTTATTAAATCGTCAGCGAGGAAAAATACTGCTGAAAGTATACGTGGCCTTAGAGAGGAGAAAACACTTAGATACAACAACCTGCAAGCGTTTTTTTCTTTTCACTATGCGCAGATAATTCGCATCACCCTCTATAATGGTTTGGGTAATTTCTCGCTAGCAACCCATCGCATCTAGGGTGATCAAAGAGCATGTTATTTCAAGCAACTTGAGTAATTCAAGAATATACTACTTGCGATTTACTAAGCGGTGGGTACGGATGTGGGGGAAACAGACAGAGACTCTAGGTTATTCCACGATGAGGGAAGGATAAATAAGAGTAGATCTCTATGAATTCATCCTATGCATGTAATTTGTTGGGTTTTGAGAGTTACTGTGTCGCTTCACCAATGACAAAAGGTAATATAACCAAGATCATTACTTATCCTGCCAGATATTACTGAACTCCTAAAATTAGAAGACTAACCTTTTCAAAAACATCGAGACATCCTTATCTTTAGGATGTTGGTTATCACCGCACTAGATAATTTTATTGTTATTCCACTTTTTTGATTGTAAGCGCTTCTCGGTGTTTTCGAGCATCACACTGATCTGAGCAGTAGTCACATTTCATTTCTATACCTATTGAAGCTAAGCCACCACAACTGCCAGTAATGATTTTACGTTGAATAACGTAGCCAATTAACATACAAGCTATTACCAGAAGGTAAACTGAGCATGCTATCAAATATACAGACATTCGATTACCCTTATGTCACTTTTATTTTAAAGAAATAATTCCCTTTAACGATCTCACGCGCACCAATCACCTAGATAAAATAAGCTCATATTAAATAAAATTTAATGCGGATCTTAAACTTCAATTAATCCGGAATTAAATATTTTTTAAACTCGTCTGATGCTATTGATTTATAATAATTATCTGTTTTTACGATAAAAAATGCTAAGATCTTTTCACTGTTTGCTAAAGCTAATGCCTTTTCAGGCCCCATGACCATAAATGCAGTCGATAAGCCATCTGCCGTCATACAATGCTTATCAAGAACAGTCACCGATATAAGATGATGATTAATCGGCTTGCACGTCGTAGGATCTATAGTGTGTGAATAGCGAATACCATTTTCTTCAAAAAAATTTCTATAATCGCCAGACGTTGCGACGGACATATCACCAGGTGTGATAATTTCTTGAATGCTTTGCTGGCCGTTTCTTGGTTTTTCAATCGCAATACGCCAAGGTTGCCCTTCCATATTTACTCCTTTTAACCGTAATTCACCGCCAATCTCAACAAGATAGTTTTTGAGATCCAATTCAGATAGGTAATTCGCCACCACATCAACCCCAAATCCTTTTGCTATCGACGAGAGATCGACATACAGATCTGGATCTGATTTTATAAGATTATTCCCTATTATACTTAGGTGTCCAATACCTGTCATCAGGCACCGATTAGCGATCTGTATATCCGTAGGAACACTATTCGAACTTCCTTCAGTTCCAAATCCCCAAAGATTTACTAACGATCCTACAGTTATATCAAGCGCACCTTCAGATAGCTTATTAATGCGAATTGCTTCACTAATGACCTTTATCGTATCACGTGATACTGTAAAAGGAGAATTATCTTTATGATGATTAAACCGACTTAGTTCAGATTGCCTTCGAAACGTCGACATCTGGTTATTAACCGTCTCAAGACGACTGTCAATTTCAGCTTGAATTTCCTCCGCACTAGGAAGCCCCTCATCGTTCAGGTATTTAATGGAATAATATGTTCCCATCGTGTAACCTATTAAATGAGTTTGTTTTGATGCTTTTTTGCCACCACCCAGCACCAGTAATACGATAAGAAAAATAGTTATCAACAGAAATTTTAACATTATTTCATACAATTAATTTCAAGAAGACGATAGTTTCTGAGTCTGAAGAATAAATGGTTGACCATCGGAATAGTATTCATCGTTCAGACTCAGAAGGGATTAACCGCCAAAGTCATCCAGCAGGATATTTTCATCTTCAACGCCCAATTCTTTCAGTAAGCCTATCACCGCAGCGTTCATCATTGGAGGTCCACACATGTAAAACTCACAATCTTCTGGTGCTTCATGATCCATTAGGTAGTTTTCATAAAGTACATTATGAATAAAGCCGACGTAACCTTCCCAATGATCTTCTGGCAAAGGATCAGACAGTGCACAGTACCAAACGAAGTTATCATTATCAGCCTGAAGCATATCAAAATCCTCTATATAGAACATTTCACGTTTAGAACGGGCACCATACCAAAAAGATATCTTCCGCTTAGAATTAAGACGTCTCAATTGGTCAAAGATGTGAGAACGCATAGGGGCCATACCTGCACCACCCCCGACAAATACCATTTCTGCATCAGTATTTTTCGCGAAGAAATCACCAAACGGTCCAGATATTGTACACCTGTCACCTTCTTTCAGAGACCAAATATAGGAAGACATGATACCTGGTGAAGCATCTGGATTATTCGGTGGTGGCGTAGCGATACGTACATTCAGCATAATAATTCCAGACTCTCCTGGATAGTTTGCCATCGAGTATGCACGACTAGTTTCTTCGTTAACCTTAGACTCGTAACGAAACAGGTTTAACTTGTCCCAATCTGCCCAGTACTCTTCCGGAATATCAAAATCAGAGTATTTAATATGATGAACAGGTGCTTCAATCTGAATATAACCGCCTGCACGGAAAGGTACCGACTCACCATCAGGGATCTGAAGTTTTAGTTCTTTTATGAAGGTAGCTTTATTACCGTTAGAGATAACGATACATTCCCACTTCTTTACGCCAAGAATGTATTTTGGCAAAATGATATCCATGTCAGTTTTCATGGCTACCTGACATGCCAGACGCTCTCCTTCTCGAACATCTCCTTTACTAATATGATCAAGTTCTGTTGGCAATATATCACCAGCACCTGATTTTATTCTTACGCGACACTGTCCACAGGAACCACTACCACCACAAGCAGAAGACACAAATAAACCAGCATCTGCCAGAGCAGTCAATAATTTACCTCCTGGTTGTGTAATAATCTCTAGAGAATCATCGCCGTTTATAGAAAGGGTTATGTCACCCGAAGGTACCAACTTGCTCTTGGCGAAAAGAATCACCAGTACGAGCATCAGTACGATAAGAGTAAACATTACTACGCCAAGAATAATGTCCATTGACTATTCCTTATATCGCGGTTTAACCGACTTACAGTTGAACACCGGAGAAAGACATAAAGCCTAGTGCCATCAGACCTACAGTGATAAAGGTAATACCCAAACCACGAAGAGCAGGTGGTACATCTGAGTACTTCATCTTTTCACGGATACCTGCTAGTGCAACAATCGCCAGCATCCAGCCTATACCCGACCCGAAACCATACACCACTGACTCACTGAAGTTGTAGTCACGCTGAACCATGAACGAAACACCGCCGAAAATTGCACAATTAACTGTGATTAGAGGTAAAAAAATTCCCAAGGCGTTGTAAAGGGGTGGGAAGTAACGATCCAAGATCATTTCAAGGATCTGAACCAACGCTGCGATAACACCAATGAAGGTGATAAAGTTCAAAAAGCTAAGATCTACACTCGGTGCAAGGGCACCGTTTTTTAAAACTAGATTATATACTAGATTATTTACAGGTACAGAAATGGTTAAAACCACCGTTACTGCGATACCTAAACCAAAAGAAGTTTTTACTTTCTTAGATACGGCCAAAAATGTACACATCCCCAAAAAGAAGGAAAGTGCCATATTTTCGATGAAGATCGATCGCACCAGCAAGCTAATGTGATGTTCCATCATGTCCTTACTCCTTCGCTTCTATCTGCTCAGGCTTGATCATACGTACAATCCAAATAAGGAAACCAATCAAGAAAAATGCAGATGGTGCAAGAAGCATTATGCCATTTGATTGATACCAACCACCTTCTGATGTTAGAGGTAGGATAGACACACCAAACAGCTTTCCTGAACCCAATAACTCACGAAAGAACCCAACGGATAATAGAATAAAAGCGTAGCCAAGACCGTTACCAATACCATCCATGAACGAAGGTATCGGTGCTGATTTCATTGCGTAGGCCTCAGCGCGACCCATTACAATACAGTTAGTAATGATCAAACCAACGAACACTGATAATTGTTTAGAAATACCAAACATGTAGGCTTTCAAGATCTGATCTACAACAATAACTAGCGATGCAATAATCGTCATCTGCACGATAATGCGCACAGAATTTGGGATATGATTACGTATTAAGGAAACAAATAAATTTGAGAAGGCAGTGACGAATAGTACCGCAAATGACATGACAAACGCTGTTTCAAGTTTAGTGGTAACGGCCAATGCCGAACATACACCTAGCACCTGAAGTGTAATAGGGTTATTTTCAATAATCGGTGACCAAAAATTCTCTCTAATTTTTTTAGTATTAGCCATTTTTTAAACCTCCTTCGCGAACTTTCGCTAGGAATGGTCCAAACCCATTGGTACTTAACCAAAAGTCAAAGGTGCGTTGAACACCATTACTAGTCAGTGTCGCACCTGATAGACCATCTATACCATGGATGTCACCTAATCTCGCACCACCTTTTACGATGTGAATAGCTGGTTTACCCTCATCATCAAAAAGTTTTTTTCCGACCCACTGGGAACGCCAGCGAGGATTTTCAACTTCACCACCCAATCCTGGGGTTTCACCCTGTTGGTAGTAAGAGATGCCACCAACAGTATTACCGTCAGTTTTAACTGCAATAAAGGCATACATCATTGACCAAAGTCCATTTCCATGTATTGGAAGAATAATTTCCCGAGTTTCACCTCTATCGTTTTTTACCAAATAGATTTTTGCCAACTTCGCTTGGCGACCAATACCTACAACATCCACATTAGAAGACAGTAATATAGATTTCTCAAGGTTATTAGCAGCTAGACGCTGATTGTATTCCCGTGCCTCCTCTAACGTACCAACCATGTCACCAGTAGAAAGATCTATCAGTTGTGGTTCGATATACTCCTCAAAAGCGGTTTGAATATCACCGTCATCATCAATCCCAGCAACGGAAAGGATATTACGCTGTTCGTCCAACGCAACATTTTTCTCTTGCAAGGAACGTAGAGAGACCACTGTAAACGAAACTACAACTGAACACACTAAACTCAGTGTGACAACAACAGTCAATATTTTTTTAACACCATCGTTATTACTTGACACGAGCCAACCTCCGTTTGATATTACCCTGAATTATAAGGTTGTCGAACAGCGGTGCAAAAAGGTTTGCAAACAGAATCGCTAGCATCATACCTTCAGGATATGCGGGGTTTGCCACACGAATCATCACTGCCATCACACCAATCAGTATGCCGTACCACCACTTTGCTTTATTAGTAAACGATGCTGTAACTGGGTCAGTCGCCATGAACACCATGCCGAAGGCAAAACCACCTAGAACTAAATGCCAATGCCACGCCATGCTAAACATTGGGTTGGTATCAGAACCAGTGATATTGAACAGTGTCGATGTTGTAACCAAACCAATCAGGGTGCCAGCAATGATGCGCCACGATGCAATACGAGTAGCTACAATCATGGTACCACCGATCAAAATGCCCAATGTAGAAACTTCACCGATTGAACCTGGAATGTTACCAAGGAATGCATCTATCCAAGAAATAGTGCGTCCTGTAACATTATTTACCAGTGCACTTTGACCACTCGTAGCCCATTGGCTGAGCGCTGTTGCGCCAGAGAAACCGTCCGCAGCAGTCCAAACTAAATCACCAGAAATCTGAGCAGGATATGCAAAAAATAGAAATGCACGACCCGCTAATGCTGGGTTTAAAAAGTTACGGCCTGTACCACCAAAAATTTCTTTCGCGACAACAACACCGAAGGTAATACCGATAGCTGCTTGCCATAAAGGTAATGTCGCAGGCACAATCAACGCAAATAAGATGGAGGTCACAAAAAAACCTTCGTTGACTTCGTGCTTGCGAACCATACAAAACAGCATTTCCCAAAAACCACCAACAATAAAAACAGTCACGTAAATAGGCAGGAAGTAGGTTGTACCCAACAACATTTTGCTTGGCCACTCTGCGTCGGTTGATATGGAACCCCCTAACATCTCGGTTAGCCAGTACTGCCAGTTTGCATCGATAATCATAGCTAGATCGACACTGCCATACATCCAATTTAATGCTGTAATTGCTTGATTTCCCGTGTTATACACACCAAATAACATTGCTGGAAATACAGCCAACCACACTATGATCATTATACGCTTAAGATCTATACTGTCACGAATATGCACACCATTTTTTGTTACTAAACCTGGCGTGTAAAGTAGAGTGGCAGTGGCTTCATACAGTGCAAACCATTTTTCGTACTTTCCGCCGGGTTCGAAATGCGGTTCGATATCTTCAATAAATTTCTTTAGGGTCATCAGTTATCCTTCCTTTTCAATTTGATTAAGGTGTTCACGAAGCATCGAACCATAATCATATTTGCTAGGGCAAACAAAGGTACACAGAGCAAGATCTTCAGGATCTAGTTCTAGCGCACCTAACTGGACCATACTATCCAAATCACCCGAACAAATGTCACGAAGCAACATTGTAGGTTCAATATCCAGAGGCATAACACGCTCGTAGCTACCAATTGGCACCATCGAACGCTCACTACCATTGGTAGTCGTTGACATGTTGAATAGCTGTCCTTTACAGAAATGGCTCATAAAAGCACCCGTAATAGAGAACTGATTTTTACCTAGTACTAACCAGCCAAACAGTTCTTTTTCGCGACCTTCTCTTAGTGCACTCACCTGCAAATGGAAACGACCAAGATAACCGTATACACAATCGGTTTGAGTACCACTTAATACGGATCCTGAAACGAGGCGGATTTCACCTAGCATCAATTCATTTTCAGTCAACTCTTGGATAGATACACCAATTTGTGTACGAATCAGTCGAGGGTTCTTAACCACAGGACCCGCTAAGGAGATCACACGAGTTGTATAAATTTCACCCGTAAGAAAAAGCTTACCGAATGCAATAACATCTTGGTAGTTTAAATGCCAAACTTGCATGTATAAACCAGCAGAACGAAGGAAGTGAATATGGGTACCTACCAGACCTGCTGGATGAGGACCCTTAAACACACGTTCCTCGACATTCAACTGAGTACTACAAGGTAGGTTTTCTTCACTTTTACATACATACACTGTTCCATCGGTCAGATGTGATACGAGATCTAAGCCTGCAACAAATGATTCTTTCTGCTCATTGATAATCTGCACTGGATTCGCCGCAAGAGGGTTAGTATCAATTGCTGTAACGAATACGGCAGCAGGTTTCCCATCTACTGAAGGGGTTTTACTAAAGGGACGCGTTCGTAGTGCTGTCCACATGCCTGACTCAACCAGCTGCTCTACAATAACTTGGCGATCTAAAGCAGCGATTTCAGTGGCATCATACTTATTGAAGATGACTTGCTCGTTACCTTTTACTTCAATGACAACTGATTGAAGAACACGTCTCTCACCACGGTTTACTTCAATTACTGTGCCCGAGGCAGGAGCAGTAAATTTAACATGCGGATTTTTCTTATCTTCAAAAAGAACCTCTCCTTTTTTTACTACGTCTCCAACACCTACATGCATCATTGGACGCATTCCAATATACTCTTCGCCAAGTAAGGCAACTTTTCTTATGACAGGACCATCGCTAATCACCTGAGCAGGAATCCCTGAGATAGGGAGATCCAAGCCTTTATTTATTGTAATCATACGCACTTGCACTATATTAACGGAAAAAAGAATTCTGTTGTGGCGCAGTTAATACACTACTTTCACTGTCTAGCCGAACATGCTAATCGACTATCCTCACATTGTCTTCAACACTAATTAAGCAAAATTTATGCGCTAGGGAGCAGTTTTCAAGCCGAGGATTCTCTCATCAAGCAAAATCGCTATTCCTCAGTAATCCTCATGATATGCCTTGAATTACTAGAACTGGATAAACTTTCATCAATTTGGTCATGGCTCCAATATCGTGAGTAGTGGTAAAACTTGCGCTCGCTAAAAGCGTTTATCACTTTGCCGTTCATTTTGTATATTTTAAGTAACCAATTGTTTTCCTTAACAATCGGTTGAGTTTGATTACGAAATGGATACAGCACTTCAATAATTATCATAAACACTTCTAAATACAGAGATGATATCAAAGATCAATAAGATTGGAAATCTAACCATCAATGCGAACTAATAAGTATTAGTAAGTGAAAAAATCAAACATAACAGAGATATTCCAAGATTTGTTAGTAAGCGTAAATAACTGGTAAGAACAGGAAAAGATCACGAATTGGTTTGATATTAATTACCAGCAGTTCCAACCAGATTATACCTTGACGTTATTCTTGCGTTGTATAACTCCTAAAATAACCTGCGCAAAAAACAGACAACTTGTCTAATTTTTACTCATACGTCGGTTGATATTCACACTAATTCCGTTCGAATCATCAGGAAAAGTGCAAAGAAACTTCCATGATCTAACCCTTTTTGTAAGGGAATTTTAGTTTATAAATATCACTATTCGAATATGTAATTAAGTATAACTGCCAACTTTTCATTCAAAATGACATTTTTTACCTCAAATTGTTAATTTCTCATTCTATATTTCACTTTGGGTAACAAAAAGACTAGGAGCTGTTGATCTTTGCTCTACAAAACTCATTCAACAATACTACGGTCGTCATATTCATATAAATTCCAGTGATACCCTGCTGACATAATTTCGTTCTAATTTATAATATCTAGTTGGAACTTAACGATATTATTTAATTCGCCCTAAGGTATTTTCTACTAAAAAAGTAGATACACATATAGTGATTAACCTATACTACTTTTATCGATATCTCGCCCACAATTTTAATTGTCATTGAGAGTTTTTCCCTCTTTAAAGGTCTACATCATTGCTGAATGACGTACTGACAAAACCTTTGTTAAATTACCACCACAGCTTTTTCCTATTTACTCATGATTCGGAATCATTGCCTCAGTACTGTGTTGAGGTGTTCCAACAATTGAACCCTCCATAGGAACCGATTGGAAGTCGAAATTTTAGATAACTCTTTGCTTGCAATATTT
This sequence comes from Candidatus Enterovibrio escicola, assembly GCF_002464935.1. Classification (GTDB taxonomy): domain Bacteria; phylum Pseudomonadota; class Gammaproteobacteria; order Enterobacterales; family Vibrionaceae; genus Enterovibrio; species Enterovibrio escicola. The sequence goes on along the minus strand of NZ_NBYY01000034.1, from coordinate 116,835 downwards.
CTAAAGAATTCCTTTTTTAGGCTAAATATTAAATCGTCGATATACACTGATTCTATTTTCTAAAGTAACGTCTTCAATCTCACCATGGAATACTAGATCACATCCGATGAAAAAGACCTTAAAGAGTCATTTTATGTTCTGGCTTGTCATAAATATTACCAATCTTTTTCATTAGTTAGAGTAATAGTTCCCAGCGATTATCCGTTAACATGGTTCTAGGTATGGTGTTGTAGGTTAGGTTGTTTTGGCGAAGTGATTATAACTTTCCACCAGATTATTCCTAAAGCACTCATCAAAGATAAATACGTCCTAATCACTCACAGACTTTTTTGATCCTTTTCTTTTATCAGTAAACCCTCCACAACAAGGTGGAGACACAGGTAATTGATTATTTAAAGTATGCCACTCCCTTTCAGTATAAGTGTGGATTGCCAAGGCATGGATATCATTTTTCAATTCTTCTGCCAGTGACTGATGAACCGCACAATGTCTTGCTAACAAAGACTGACTGACAAAACATTCGCTAACAATAGTGACGTTAAAATGGCTTTCTGATCCTATTGGTACATTATGCATATGGCTTTCATTCATCACATGGAGAAATATCGGTGAAAACGCTGCCGATAATTTCTGCTCAATGTTCATCTGAACCAGCATGTTTTTTAACTCCACATTCATTTTTTTCGTTTAAAGCTCAACCAGATTTAGATTGGAGGTTAAAGACGATTGTCGTATTTTGTTACCTGTAACAATGAATTTTATTTTTTTGCGCACATAGCAAATATTTTCAATGAAAACCAGTATTCAAATTGTACTAGCTGTTTTTGAACAACGTAGTTCTCCCCTTAAAAAGGTTACTCAGAAAGGATGTATACCCTATTTCGACACCCAAATGCTTGTCATTACCAACGCAATCAGAAATGATGATTATCAACAATAATATCCTTAATAGGGTTATGTATCCAATAAGTTTAGAGACATTTCCTCATTAACGCATAAGTTGCCTATAATCTTAGATGGTGCTAGATATAACCGAGGTGATGACGATAGTGATAGCTTTCCATCAATCAGGATATCGAGACTTCAAAACCTATTATATCCACTTTGTTTGCCTCTACCTCACCAATAAATTTCCTAAATTAGTCAGTTACACGCGAATGCTCAGGCTCATGCAAGGTGTTCTAGTTCTGTTTTGCTCTTACCTCACGCACCGTCAGGCAAGGCCGACAGGAATTGCCTTTGTTTATTCGTCTAAGTTACAGGTTTGTCACAACCTCCTCATTCTCAAACATCAGGTTTTTAAAGGTACCGCGAAGCGAGGAAAAGGAACGAGGGGTGGTTCTACGGTTTTAAATTACACCTTACTATCAATGACCAAGTTAGAATTATCTCAATCAAAGTGACGATGTCTAACGTGGATAATAGAAAGCCTGTATCGGAAATTGTTGACGAGCTTTGGGGGTGTTTATACGGAGATAAAGGTTATATATCTGAATCCATTGGAGCGGAAACTTGCAGACAAGAGAGTGATACGGATAACTGGTATAAAAAATATGAAACCAAAAGTGATGAAACTTAAGAACCGCCTAATGCTCCGGAAACGATTTATTATTGAAACTATTTTTGACCAGTTAAAAAATATCCCAAATTAAGCATTCTCGGCACCGTGATTGTATCAGCTTTATGGTCAACTTGCTGGCGGGTTTTATCGTGTATTAATTTCAATTAAAGAAGTCGAATATCAAGATGACTAGGCTTGATAAGCAAGCACTTATGCAGATTTGAGGTTAAATATACGACCTTTGACAGTACCTTTTTAACTCTCAGATAAACTGAGATACGATGGCACTTAATTGTCTTTACAATATCTTAGATTGGAATTCATCATTTAAAAATGGCGACAGTTTAGTATTTAATTCTTTGGTTAACCCAAAATAATTTTAAGTGGCTGAGTTGTATCTTTGATGAGAAGAGCGTATAACTTTTGGTAGTTGGCTTCATCTTCTATGATAGACCATAAATGTCATAGTTGTTATCTGACATCAGGGATTAGTAAGGCGTCGGAAATACGGGTGTAAGCCCATAAGCATGGTAAGGCTTGGTAACACCATTAAGGTGGTTATAATGAAAAATATTGACCATGGGTTAAGCCATGAAATGCATTCCAACCAGTTGAATGTAGATATCCAATCTACTGTTACGCCACTGAATAAGGATAAGGTAGTTCGGCCTAAATTACCTAATGATGACAGTAGTGCATACTGCGTAGCAGAAAATGCCCGTCCTGTTAGAAACGTCAGGAAGGATACGAATGCTATCGTGGCAAACGCACTAGTAAAGTTATCGACAATAAGCGTGGCTAAAAAGAGTTGTTCGTTTGGACCAATTTGGGCCATTACTGCAAACATAAGATTGCTGGCAGCCATTGAAATTCCACCAATCAGCAATCCTTTTACTATACCTAATCGTATGTTTATTGCACTCCCAATCAAGGTAAAGACAACGGTTACACCCCATCCGATGAGTTTTGAATACTGGCCGATTTGTATATTGCTAAAGCCAATTTCTTTATAGAATATAATCGACATTCGTCCGAGGAAGGCTTCGCCTATTTTGAATAGAAAGATAAAGAGCAGCAATATAAGTGCGACTTTAATTCCATTACGGCGGAAGAATTCAGCAAAAGGTTCAACAATCGTGACAGAAAACCATAGAAAAAAACTATTATTCATCTGCTGCAATTTCATAGCATAGTCCGATTCAGCTTCTGCCTGTAATGCTTCTCGATTGGAATTAGGTTCATCTATAAATAGCGTAAATAAAATTAATAGACCGATAAAACCAGTCATCCACAAGTAAACGCCATCCCAACCGATACTGTCTGCATTAATGTACGAGAAGTACCCAGGAAGACTATAACCTGTCCACCATCCTATAATGGTCATTGCAGCGGCCTGAGGAAGTTTATTTTTCTCGTGTTCTTGAAAACTATCGATACGGAATGCATCAATCGTAATATCTTGTGTGGATGAAGCGATCGCGATCGCAAAGGCAAGAATCATAGTTAAGCAGAGATTTAATGAAGGGTCCGTATAGGAGATGCTCAAGGTACAGATGAGCATAATGACTTGCATCAAGAAAATCCAGCTTCTTCGCTGTCCCAAATTTTTATAGAGGAAAGGTAGTTTGACGCGATCAATCAAGGGTGCCCAAAGCCAATTAATTGCGTAGACTACAAAGACAGACCCAAACAAACCAACAGTGGTTCTAGTAAGGCCAGAATCTGTGAGCCAACCGGACATATTCGATCCAATCAAGAGCCAAGGAAAACCACTGGAACAGCCTAAAAGGAAGACCCAAAGCAATCGTCGGTCAAGATAACTTGTTAGCGTAATACGCCAATTGTGAACAGTACCTTGTGACATAAACAGGTGTTCTTGTAAGTAACATTAAGACATAATCATCCTACAGTGCTTCAAGGACGAATACCCCGGGCAAAATCTGGAGTTTTCCCCTTATTGATCAAATAACAGGCGCATTCTTTAATGCGCTGTTTCACAAATCTATTACCGCGCAGCTCATCTTCCCTGCGAGATTCGATGAAATAAAGTAAATACCAGTAAACAGATTCATAAATATTTTCTGTAGAGCCACTTGGTAGGGATAATTGCCACCAATCATAAAACTGATTTCTGATGGAGGTACTGAGCGTCTGAAAATTAGATTGACGGATAATGAAACAAATAACATCTGACGCAAAAGCCGGAGCATATTTGGCAATATGTTCTACGGCGCAATGTGTATCATTCTCTTCGAAATTATCTGCAACAAGTTTTAACATGTCTTTTTTAAGTCCATCATTAATTGAAAATTGTATTTTTTGAATAAGTATATACTCAATCAACTTGAAGAGGCAGGTCTGACTACCTGAAATTTATCGTTTATTTGATATGTCACAAAGTCTGAAATATCTGGAAGAGTTACAGTGAAGCATTGGTCAATGACCTATTGGGATCCGCGTTTGTTATAAAAGTAATCTCAGATCTGTATAAGCACTTGTTTATCAAGCCGAGTCATCTGAATGCTCGATTTGGGATATCTTTTTTAGTTGGTTAAAAACTGTTTCAATAATAAATTGTTTCCGAAGCATCGGGCAGTCCTAAAGTTTCATCACTTTTAGTTTCATATTCTTTTTGACACCCGTTATCAGTGTCACTCCCTTATCTGCAAGTTCCCGCTCCAATGGATCAGATATATAACCTTTATCTCCGTATAAACACCCCACCGTTCCTTTTCCTCGCTTCGCGGTACTTTTAAAAAACTGATATCTGAGAATGCATAGGTTGTGATAAACTTATATCTTGGACGAATCCAACGAAGGCAATCCCTGTTGACCTTGGCTGACGGTGCGTGAGGTAAGAGCAAAACGGAACCAGAACACCTTGCATGAGCCTGAATATTCGCGTGTAGCTGACTAATTCATTGGTGAGGTAGCGGCAAATAAAGTGGATATAATAGATTTTAAAGTCTCGATACCTCGATTGATGGAAAACTATCACTATCGTCATTACTTTAGCTAACTGAGAGGAGAAAAGGCTTGTTGCTTTGTTTAACACCGGAAGAAATTAGGTGTTTTTTCCATTCAGGGAGGAACGTCTAGTAGCAGTCGTCAACATCGACGAAAACACCATCTCAGTTATTCATGCCAAACTCCTTATGCAGACAAGAGTTTTTTCAAACGATTCAGATCCCGACTTTGGCATTTAGTTCATTTTTTATGCACAGATCAGGTTAATTACATAATTATTAATGTTCAAAAAGAGATGCTCCATCAATTTTTCTAGAAAAAATGTTTAAATCACTTACTGTCAAGTATTGGTTTTTTCAGAGTGAAATTACCAGTGAAATTACCACTGACCTAAATAATGATTCCCTGCCCAAAGAACCACCATCGATATTAGTCCAGCGACAATATCATCAAGCATTATGCCTAAGCCACCGGGGACTTTAGTATCCAATAAGCAGATCGGCCACGGTTTAATCATGTCAAAGAAACGGAAGATAATAAAACCTGCCGACACTATTTGCCAATCAGTAACAGGGACCAACAACATGGTTATCCAAAATCCGATAAATTCATCCCAAACAATGCTGCCGTGGTCGTGTACACTCATGTCTTCGGCAGTTCGTCCACAAAGATAAATACCAACAATAGACCCAATCATTATTGTAATTGGTAATAGTACCGATGAAATAGATACAATCAGTAAATATATGAGAAGACCAGCCAAGGTGCCTATTGTGCCAGGTATAAAAGGCGATAGCCCTAAGCCGAAGCCCGTTGCTAACAGATGAACTGGATTGGATAGCTGAATTTTATTGATTGGATTATTCATTTGTTTTTCAGAAAATGAACCCAACCAGACAGTGGCCAATCAATAGATTTTCCCTTCCAATTGACACGTAATCCCTCACCAGGATAAATTTTGCCAATGCAAGTGATAGGTGTTGTTGTATCCAATAAAACGGCATCTAATTTATCCCGTTGGCTTTCTGACACGGTAAAACAAAGCTCGTATTCCTCGCCACTACACAGTGCGATCTTTGCAGCGTCTTTGGGGTTATCCACAAATTGTAATAACTCTTCGGATACTGGCAGTTGATCCGCGTTCACGATCGCCGAAACATTGCTAGCTTTAAGAATGTGTACTAAATCGGTAATCAAACCATCGGAAATATCTATCGAAGAGGATGCCACACTACGCAAGGCCTGTCCTGCAAGAACACGCGGTTGTGAATAATAGTGACGTTCAACTAATATTTCTTCCGTACTGTTTTTAGGTGCTAGACCTGATAAAATAACATCAAGCCCTGCTGCACTATCACCCAAATTACCTGTGACGTATAGCCAATCACCAGCCTTTGCTCCATCACGACGAATGGCCGTGTCCGCGGGGACTATACCTTGCAACGTAATGGTTAGACTCAGAGGGCCCCTCGTGGTATCACCTCCTATAAGTTGTACGTGATAGTATTCAGCAAGTTTGTAAAAGCCTTCACAAAAACCCTTTAGCCACACTTCATCTAACTTAGGCATGGTCAATGCAAGAGAACACCATGATGGTACTGCCCCCATTGCAGCTAAATCACTCAAGTTAGAAGCGAGTGCTTTATACGCAACTTTCACGGGATCAGTATTCTTAAGGAAATGGGTTCCTGCAACGAGTGTGTCGGTCGTTACCACTAATTGACTGTTTTCAGGAACAGAAATCACGGACGCATCGTCTCCAATTCCTAACACTACGTCTTTCCTGTTAACAGGTTGAGATTTGAAATAACGGTTGATCAAGTCAAATTCATTACCTGACATTCTTTCATTCCAAACGTAAAGGGCACCCGCTAAGAAACAGGTTAGCATTGCTGGCCTGTTATTTGAATTTTAAATTGTTCTTTTTCCGTATCGTCGGTGCCACTTTATCCAAGACACCGTTCACGAACTTATGACTATCTTTTGAGCAGAAGCGTTTTGCCATTTCAATGGCCTCGTTAATCACCACTTTAAACGGAACATCTTCACATTTGCAAAGTTCATACGTTGCCAGACGTAGAAGTGCATGTTCCATTTGATCTAAATCTTTCAGTGGACGAGACAAGTAAGGACGCATTTTATTGTCCATTTCCAAGTGATTAATCACTACACCCGAGAATAAATCACGAAAGTGTTCTACATCAGTGTCTGGTTGACGTAGTCGTGGTTCTTCAGCCTGATATTTTTCTTCTTCGTAATGATCCGCAGACAAGAATTGAGCTTCTATTTCAGCAATATTATCTTTGGTCAGTTGCCACGAATAAATAGCTTGTAGTGCAAAATGTCTTGCATTCCGCCGTGTGGCTGGTTTCACCGTAACCCCCGTTTAGAATTCAATTTGAGACAGAACATTTACCATTTCAAGCGCGCTTAGCGCGGCTTCTGCCCCTTTATTACCGGTCTTGGTACCCGCACGTTCAATGGCTTGCTCTATGGTATCTACAGTCAGCACACCGAAAGCCACAGGTATATCAAACTTTAAAGCCACATGTGCTAACCCTTTGTTACATGCCCCGGCCACATAATCAAAATGTGGTGTACCGCCTCGTATTATGGAACCTAGAGCGATAATTGCATCATAGCAACCCCTTTTTGCAACGCGTTGCGCAACCAATGGAAGCTCGTAAGCGCCTGGACAACGTACAACTATAATATTCCCTTCGCTGACTTGACCTTGGCGCTTAAGTGCATCAAGGGCTCCTTCCAGCAGCCTTTCGTTGATAAAACTATTGAAGCGCGAAATAACGATAGCGAATTGAGCATTTTGCGCTGCGCTCGCACCTTCGATCACTTTCATGAGCCTTCCTGTGGCGTTTTTATCCATACAAATAACATGCAAGATGCTACCATACTTAATGGTAAATTATCTAGTACTTGTTCCTTATCGTTAGACAGAATAGTGAATTGTATATATACTCAATCAACTTAAAAATACAGGTTGGGGGGGCTGAAATTTATCGTTCGCTCGATATACCAAAGAGTCTGCAATATTTAAAAGAGTTTCAGTGTTAAATGGCCTCTTTGAAATCGTGTTTATTTTAAAAGTAATCGTTATTCCTCGATCTTTCATTCATCACTCTCTAAAGCCTTCCTACTTGGATCCAGATTTTGGTTGTAAGGGGAGTAGATAGTGAAGTTGGATATTGAGGATGAATGCGACATTTCTAACTAACCTGATCTGTGCATAAAAAATGAACTAAATGCCAAAGTCGGGATCTGAATCGTTAGAAAAAACTATTGACTGCATAAGGAGTTTGGCATGAATAACTGAGATGGTGTTTTCGTCGATGTTGACGACTGCTACTAGACGTTCCTCCCTGAATGGAAAAAACACCTAATTTCTTTCGGTGTTAAACAAAGAAATAAGCCTTTTCGCCTCTCATGTTAGCTGAAGTGATGACTGTAGTAATAGCTGTCCCTCAATCGGGGTATAGAGACTTTAAAACCTATTATTATCCACTTTGTTTGCCGCTAGCTCACCAATGAATTAGTCAGCTACACGCGAATATTCAGGCTCATGCAAGGTGTTCTGGTTCCGTTTTGCTCTTACCTCACTCACCGTCAGGGATTGCCTTCGTTGATTCGTCCAAGACACAGGTTTATAACACCCTATGCATTTTCATCTATTAGTTTTTTAAAAGTACCGCGAAGCGAGGAAAAGGAACGATGGGGTGTTTATACGGAGATAAAGGTTATATATCTGATCCATTGGATCGGGAACTTGCAGATAAGGGAGTGACACTGATAACGGGTGTCAAAAAGAATATGAAACTAAAAGTGATGAAACCTTAGGACTGCCTGATGCTCCGGAAATAATTTATTATGGAAACCGTTTTTGACCAACTAAAAAACATATCTCAAATCAAGCATTCTAGGCACCGTAGTTGTATCAGTTTTATGGGAAACTCGCTGACAGCTCATCGTGTATTCATTTCAACCAAAGCAGTTGAGCATCCAGATGGCTAGGCTTAATAAGCAAGCGCTTATGCAGGTCTGAGGTTGATTACAATGCTCCAGTTAGTGAAGTGCTGGCAAATATAAAAGCGATGAACAAAATTATAAGACTCGCTACGCCTGTTCGGCTATAGACAAATTGAGACTGTAAAAAAGATTAGGAGCAGTGTATTATGAGCCTTATTTAATATAATCTCTCCCATTGAGAGACAAAAAATACCCATCTAGACACTATACAATCTTGTACTTACTCAATCTGAGAACGATTGGATACTCAAAATCAACCAAAATGTATGAAAAAAGAGCAGTATATTCATTGAATGTGAGTATTTATTTTAAATAATAATCAATTTATTGAATACATGATTTTCCCTTGTTACTCCTGTTTATGTCGAAACGACAACCCATTTAATTATCTCAAAAAGCCAGATTCTGCATGTTTTTCCAGGGTTAATCCACCAACGTCAGTCCGCTGTACAGCGCGATCCCCCATCACTAATCGTTCTAAATAGCGAGCAATCACGTCTACTTCTATATTAACAAACTGCCCTACCTTAAGAACTGAAATCGTTGTTTCCAATGCAGTATACGGTACAATAGTCAGCTTAAAGCATGCACCCTCTACTTCATTAATGGTCAAGCTGATACCATCAACAGTGACAGAGCCTTTTTCTGCTAAATATTTAGCAAGACTTGCCGATGTCTCCAACCATAACTCAATCGCACGACCAATTTGTAATTGTGACATGATGATTGCCAACCCATCCACATGACCTGACACAATATGCCCACCAAATCGGGTAGTCGGAAGCATGGCTTTTTCCAAGTTTACTTTCTGACCTGATTTATAATGAACAAATGCGGTGCGTTGAAGTGTTTCTGTTGATAGATCTGCAATATAACCATTAACTGTCAATTCAACAATTGTCAAACAAGCACCATTTGTGGCTATACTGTCTCCAAGTTTAGCATCAGACAAATCTAATTTGCCACTGTCGATTGTAAGCACAATATCTTTGCCCTTTGACGTGATTTTCTGAATGCTACCAACTGCTTCGATAATACCTGTGAACATACTATTCCACTTTAAAATGTTACGGTCTCTGCATCCGAATGCGAATATCGTTGCCCAAACGATGTACATCTGTCAATGTAAATGTTAAGACCTGCTCCATAGCTGTGAACCCACTGATGTTTACTAACCCTCGGCTGTCAACACCCATTAATTTTGGAGCCTGATACACAATGAGTTCATCAACCAAATCCGCTTCAAGCAAACTACCCGAAAACGTCGCACCTGCTTCCACCCATATATGGTTAATACCTTTTCTCGCCAACATTTGCATGGCCATGTTCAGGTCGAGTCCCTTTTCAACGTTAGAAATCGTCATCACTTCAACATTATCTTTTTCGAAAAATCGCTCTCTTTGTGAAATCAAGTAGTTTCGTGTAGAGGGTTCGTTCTTCGACGTCAAAATAATAATATGCCCCGGCAATGTAAATAAATGTGATGATGTAGGTATCGAGCATTTCCTATCTAGGATAACTCGAACAGGTTGACGTAACGAAGCTTCGTCGTATTGTGATTGAACCTCAACAGGCAACAACTTCCAACGTACGTTCAATGAAGGATCATCTTCCAATACAGTTTTACTAGTCGATAAAATCGCACCAGTTTTTGCACGAAACTTTTGCACATCAGCACGCGCTTCTGTTCCTGTGATCCATTTACTTTGACCGTTCGACAACGCAGTTCGACCGTCTAGACTAGAGGCAAGTTTTAACTGAACATACGGTAATCCAGTTTGCATTACTTTGATAAAGCCAAGATTTAATTTCTCTGCCTGTACTTGCCTTAAACCGACATCTACCTGAATACCTGCATCGCGAAGACATTGAATACCGCAACCTGAAACTTCAGGGTTAGGATCAACCATGGCGCACACTACACGATTTACTCTTGCTTCGATCAATGCATCACTACAAGGCGGTGTTCGCCCAACATGTGAACAAGGCTCAAGTGTCACATAGACAATTGCACCCGCTGCCCGCTCTCGAGCTGCACGCAATGCATGCACCTCAGCATGCGGTTCTCCCGCACGATAGTGAAAACCTTCCCCCACAATTTTGTTATCTTGGGTGATCACACAACCTACATTCGGGTTAGGTGTTGTAGTATATATGCCACGCTCAGCTAATTCGAGCGCACGCTGCATCATCTGATAATCAAAAATTGAAAACATGTAACCGCTTATTTTTCCAACCGAGCAATTTCTACACCAAAATCTCGAATATCTTCAAAGCAGTGATACACAGAAGCAAACCGTATATATGCGACTTTATCGAGTTCTTTCAGTTCATCCATAACTAAGTTACCAACCATGGTAGAAGAAAGTTCACGCTCACCTACCGCACGAATCATTGACTTCATATTGTTTATCGATTTTTCAATATCATCAGCACTCACTGGACGTTTTTCCAGTGCACGTTGAATGCCTCCACGTAATTTGTCTTCGTTGAAGGGTTCTCGATTACCATTCGTTTTTATGATTCGTGGCATCACTAATTCCGCAGTTTCGAACGTGGTATAACGTTCGCTACATGCTAGACATAAGCGACGGCGACGAACTTGATGACCATCAGCCACTAGCCTTGAGTCAATGACCTTAGTGTCATTCGCACCACAAAATGGACAGTGCATCTTGCCTCCTTGAAAGAATAGAAGCAAGTGTAACCGATTTAGATAAAATGGTAAGTGGGTTATGGCGTTAAATCGTCGTTTTTAGAAAAAAGACCTATAAGTGTCTTTTATTTTTTCTCATTTCTGTACACATATCAATTGATTTGAGGGGGTAGCAGTAGGTCTAACCTGTATACACACTATCAGTAATGTCAGACCAAAGGCTAACTACACCATTTAAGACCATAAACTTGATATTAACTAGTGTTTGGTACGAAGCAGGTTCAAATTCATTCCAGATGCTAACGAACCTATCCTAGGTTATAATATCAAGAGTTATAGCCAAGAAACCATTGTTTAGACCACTAGCACAGCTTCACCTTTCCAAAAAGGTACCATGACTGGTGTTGTTGATTAAATAAGGCCTATAATGCACTGATCCCAATCTTTTTTGCAGTCTTAATTTGTCTACTAGCGAACAGGCATACCGAATATTATAACTTTGTTCATCACTTTCCTATTTTTCAGCGTTTCACTAACTTGAGCATTTTATTAACCTGAGCTGCGCATAAGAAATGAACTAAATGCCAAACTTGCGATCTGATCGTTTAAAAAAACTATTAACTGCATAAGGATTTGAGCATAAATAACTTAGACGCTGTTTTCCTCGATGTCGATGATTTCTGCCAGACTTTCCTCCTTTCATGGGATAAACACCTAATTTTCTTCTGGTGTCCAACAAAGAAACAAGCCTTTTTAACTCCCAGTTAGCTAAGTGATGACGATAGTGATAGTTTTCCATCAATCTTGGTGTCGAAACTTTAAAAGCTATTACATCCACTTTATTTGCCGCTACCTCACCAACGAATTTCCTGAATGAGTTAGCTAAACGAGGATGATCAAGCTCATGCAAGGTGTTCTGGTTCTGCTTTGCTCTTACCTCACTCACCGTCACGCAAGGCCAACAGGGATTGCCTTCGTTGATTCATCTAAGCTACAGCTTCATCACAACCTATTCATTTTCAGACATCATGTTTTTAAAGGTACCTCGAAGAGAGGAAAAGGAACGATGGGGTAATTCTACGGCTTAAATTTACACCTTATTGTCAATGACCAAGGTAGCATTATTTCAGTCAAAGTGACGAAGACTAACGTGAATAATAGAAAGCCTGTGTCGGAAATGGTTGACGAGCATTTGGAGTGTTTATACGGAGACAAAGGTTATATCTCTGATCCATTGGAGCGGGAACTTGCAGACAAGGGAGTGATACTGATAACGGGTCTGAAAAATAATATAAAACAAAAGGTGATGAAACTTTGGCGTTATTCCTTTGTTCTTCTGTACGTGGTGATATGCTTTTGTGTCAGAGGTTCTATAAGCACTGACTTTCTGTATCTTTCGTCGTAATGGATTAAATAATCATAGGTAAAATCTCATTATCATCCACTGAAACTATAATTAACTTCTGCAGAAATAACCTCATGAGTAGACACATCAACGGCAAGATGAAATTTGCGCTAGATACACCGCTTTTCCTTCCCGTGTTTACGCGTTTTTCATTTACCTTCGTTGTATACTTTCAGGCCTGTGGCATCAATAAAGACGTGGGCTACAGCTCCTAGAGCGGAGCGGCAAACGGTACTTAACTTTTACGCTTTTCAAATACTTACTAATACAGGTGTATGTAGGAAATTTCAGCGGGACATGCATCAACGAAAAAACTGAATTGAGAAAACCTTTTAATCCACAGAAGTGGGAGCTTAAAAATACCTTTCACCATCAGTGCTGTTTCAATCGCAGTATCCAAAATATAAACTAATGGCCACTATGACCGTGATGCATTAGACAATGGGATGTCTTAATAGTAGTGAAGTCTATCTAAAAAGTCACTGAGCCACGGTTTACTCATGCTTGATTATATTATTTCCAGTTGCTGATCTGGTGCTTGGCCTTTCCCATTATAACCTTCCGTTTAATTCCATGATGATCTGATCGTAGGAATTGCGATTAGTTCAGATATTTGGGAAACAACGCCCAAAGTACAACCTATTGAACACATGACCGCATTCGTGTACCACTAACCAAATCAGGGAATTCACATGTGATGTGACGGTAGATAAATTGCGTGTGATACATTTTAAAGTCACGAAATCCAGATAGAAGAAAGAAATAATCATCGTTGATATCGGTGAATAACGCATCTAAATTATTCATGCTAAAGTTCTGATGCGCAGCCTAGGTTACGTAAAGAAAAAGATAAAATTGAAAATTTATACAGCTCTAAATATTACCTTTTTTAAGCAAGGATTAAACAGCAGCCTAAGAAATATTTCTGGTTTTAGCAGTCTGTTGTTATTTTTAAATGGAATGGCATTAGCAGTTTGATTAGAAAGTGTCGCACTTTAGACTTGAGTCTGGAAAAAGTTAGGATTTTTCATAACATATAGCTACTAATGCAAATTAGTATTTTTTAATTGGTTGAATAGGTAAATCCGCTGATAATTGATCTGATTCTATCGGCTTACCTTGCATGACAGATACTTCTACACGACGATTCAGTGAACGATTTAGTGGTGAGTCATTTGGAACGAGAGGCATAGATCCTGCAAAACCTTCGACACGCATACGCATCGGGTCAAAGCCCGCAACTTTCTCCATTTCCTGTGCTACTGATACCGCGCGCTGTGCTGATAAATCCCAGTTCGAGCGATACAATTCAGAATCTAATGGTGAATCATCTGTATGACCAGACACTCGTATTTCGCCGGGAACGTCTTTTACAAGACTGGTGATTTTATGTACTAAAGAACGAAACTTGGGCTGTAGGAACGCAGAACCTGCAGGAAATGCCCCTTTCTCTAGAATACGAATAATCAATTGTTGTCCAAGATTCTCTATTTCAATCGCACCTTCATCAACTTCTCGTTCGAGAACCTCTATCATCATTTTAACCGTGTTTGACATTCGTTTTATATTGTACACCTGCATCAAGTCTTCACTGGTCTCTGAACCCACATTCAACGTTAAAGAGTTACGTTGTGAACCTCCAGAACGTTCAGACTCACCCTCTTGCCAATCTAATGTACGTTGCGTTATATCAATGGTCTGTTGCATGATCACTTCGATGGGGGTGGGTTCAGGGCGCCCAGGACGAAATTCTTGCGCAATAATACTGGTACCTTTAGGAATGTCTTTCACTTCAAGCAAGTTTTGTACACCAAAAGCCAGTTTCATGGAGCCTGCAATCTGTCTAAACTTTAATACATCCATTTCTGAAAAAGAAAGCAGAAGTACGAAGAAGCACATGAGTAGTGACATCAAGTCTGCGAACGTACCCATCCAAGCAGGAAGACCAAGGGGAGGGCATTTACATTCTTCAGCCATACCTAATTCCTTATCCGTCTATGTCAACGATACGTTTTTTCTCGTTGAGGTAGTTTTTAAGATAGTTACCAATAATACGTGGATTTTGACCATCCTGTATCGCCAGTAGGCCATCCATAATGAGACGACGATTAAGTTTTTCTTGATCTTTTCTTAAACGAAGTTTATCCGCGATAGGAATGGCAACCATGTTCGCCAACATTGCACCATAAAGAGTGGTAAGGAGAGCTACCGCCATTGCAGGGCCGATGGCTTTTGGGTCATCCATGTTTGAAAGCATGGCAACCAGTCCGATAAGTGTACCAATCATTCCCATTGCAGGTGCCACATCTGCGAGTGCACTGTAAAACTGTGCGCTGTTGTCATGACGTTCCTCAGTTAGGACAATGTCTTTTTTCAGCGTAATTTTTACTACTTCGGCGTCATGCCCATCCACTAACATATCCACGCCTTTTTTCATGAAAGAATTAGAAACATCCATTTCCTCCAAGGCCAAAAAACCACCTTTTCGTGCTGAGTCTGCCATTTCTACGACTTTAGCAATCAAATCTTCAGGATCGTCAGCCTTGAACATGAAAGCCTTACCTGCAATTTTGAATGCGCCCAAAAACTGCCCCACTGTGTATTTCATCAATACAACGCTGAAGCTACCACCAAATACAATTAGCGCCGATGGGACATCAGCGAACATACTCAAGGTTCCACCCAATAGCATTGCCATTATAATAAAGGCAAATGCACCTAAAATCCCAATAAGTGTGGCTAAATCCACAGATTGATCCTCTTAACGAATAAAAAGCAAAATGACTATTAAATTTACCCATTTATCTTAATCAGCTATTTTGTTTAACGGCATTTGTTCTATTAGTTTTAGCGTGTAATTGTGAATTGTAGGGAAGCATCCTAAGTATACATAATTCTATTCAAACATTTGACCCCTATAACACACTGAGTTAAATTATCAATTATGCTCCTTAATAGAGGACTCTTATGGCATTTAGAAGACCAGAAAATATGACTTTTGAGGATACGCTCAAAGAGTTAGATGTGATAGTTAACGCCCTTGAAAGTGGTGAGTTACCTCTAGATTCAGCGCTTAAACAGTTTGAGCGCGGTATTTCGCTAGCACGACAAGGACAAAAAACTTTAACAGATGCTGAACAACGAGTAGAAATCCTTTTAGCTCAGGATGATAATACTCCTCTGGAATCATTCGTAGATACTCTTGATGACTGATACTTCTCTGGAAATGACTTGTCAATACTATCAGCAACGCAGCAATGCACAACTTGAGTACTGGATAGCCTCTTTAGGCTGCGAAGACCAACCGTTAATTCAAGCAATGAAGCATGGACTATTGCTCGGTGGAAAACGAGTACGTCCCTATCTCACCTATGTCACTGGTAAATTGTTTAGTTTAACGGATAACACCCTAGACACACCCGCAGCGGCAGTCGAGTGTATTCACGCTTATTCACTTATTCATGATGATTTACCCTCGATGGATAATGACGATTTGCGCCGAGGACAACTGACATGCCACATCATGTTTGATGAAGCTAATGCCATTTTAGCAGGAGATGCATTGCAAACGTTGGCCTTCACTATTCTTGCAAACGGTGACCTGTCTGTGGAGGGTGATGCGTATCGCATTCATATGGTTCGGGAACTTGCTGAGGCCTCTGGCGCGGCAGGTATGTGCCTAGGACAGGCATTAGACCTCGCTGCAGAAGGAGAAAAAATCGACCTTCCCGAATTGGAAGTTATACACCGCAACAAGACGGGTGCTCTTATACGTTGTGCCATAAGACTTGGCGCTTTTTCTGCCGGTGAAAAAGGAGTGGTATGCCTGCCTCAGCTTGATAAATTTTCAGAAGCTATTGGCCTCGCCTTCCAAGTGCAAGATGACATTCTCGACGTCACAAGTGACACATTTACACTCGGAAAACCACAGGGTTCCGACGTCACCGCAGCGAAAAATACCTATCCTGCTCTACTTGGCCTTGACGGGGCGCGAAAGAAAGCGGAATATCTCTATCAAGAGGCATTGCACGCGCTATACGCTATCCCTTATGACACACAGCAACTGGGATTCTTTGCCCAGTATATAATTGACCGCAAGAACTGAAAACAATTAAGTCACGTCAATACGAATTTATGACTCTCGATATAAAAAAATACCCAACGCTCGCGCTGGCAAATACTCCTGATAAATTGCGGATGCTTCCGCGGGACGTATTACTGATCCTATGTAACGAGTTACGAATGTATCTGCTTAATTCTGTCAGCCATTCTAGCGGCCACTTCGCGTCAGGACTGGGTGCTGTAGAGTTAACAGTGGCACTACACTATGTCTACAACACTCCGTTTGATCATTTGATCTGGGATGTAGGCCATCAGGCATATCCACACAAAATTTTAACGGGTCGTCGGGAAAACATGCAAACTATTCGAAAAAGAAATGGTTTGCATGCTTTCCCGTGGAGGAAAGAGAGTGAATACGACGTCCTTTCTGTTGGCCATAGCTCAACCTCAATCAGCGCGGCGCTTGGCCTTGCCATTACTGTTGCAAAAGAAGGTAGTAATCGTAAAGTCGTAAGTGTAATTGGTGATGGTGCGATTACCGCCGGTATGGCCTTTGAAGCTATGAACCATGCGGGTGATGTCCACTCAGATATGCTGATTGTACTCAATGATAATGAAATGTCGATTTCTAAAAATGTTGGTGCACTGAATAACCATTTAGCACAATTACTTTCAGGTAATTTTTATACGTCTATCCGTGAAGGTGGAAAGAAAATATTGGCAGGTTCACCACCTATTAAAGAATGGGTTCGTCGCGCGGAAGAGCACCTCAAAGGAATGGTAGTTCCTAGTACACTGTTTGAAGAATTAGGTTTTAACTATATTGGTCCTGTTGATGGGCACGACGTAGAAGATTTGGTTAAAAGCCTAAAAAATATGCGTAACCTCAAAGGGCCGCAATTACTTCATGTTATGACAAAAAAAGGCAAAGGTTACGAGCCGGCTGAAAAAGATCCTATCGGCTATCACGCCGTACCAAAATTCAATCCAGCTGAAAACACCTTGCCAAAAGCAATAGCCTCTGGTCCTACTTTTTCTAAGGTATTTGGCGATTGGTTATGTGACATGGCAGCCGAAGATGATAAACTGCTCGCTATTACACCAGCAATGCGCGAAGGTTCCGGCATGGTGCGTTTTTCTGAGGAATTTCCTGACCGTTATTTTGACGTGGCAATCGCAGAGCAACATGCAGTGACGCTTGGGACAGGCATGGCGATTGGTGGCTACAACCCAGTTATTGCTATATATTCAACATTCTTACAACGTAGCTATGATCAACTGATCCACGATGTCGCTATAATGGAATTACCTGTGATGTTCGCTATAGATCGTAGTGGGTTGGTCGGTGCAGACGGTCAAACCCACCAAGGTGCCTTTGACCTAAGCTTTATGCGGTGTATTCCCAATATGGTGATCATGGCGCCAAGCGATGAAAATGAATGTCGCCAAATGCTTTATACAGGTCACAAACATTCAGGACCCTCTGCAGTACGTTACCCTCGTGGAACCGGCTGCGGTGCGAAGGTTCAAAAACAAATGACGGCGCTGCCAATCGGTAAAGGTGTAATACGTCGACAAGGTGAAGGTATTGCAATTTTGAGTTTTGGCACCATGTTGTCTGCGGCATTGGAAGTTGCAGAACGGCTGAATAGCTCAGTGGCAGATATGCGCTTTGTTAAACCTCTAGATGAAGCGTTAATTGATCAATTGGTTGCCAATCATGATGTATTGGTTACAGTGGAAGAAAATGCAATTGCTGGTGGAGCAGGGACGGGGATTTTGGAATACCTGATGAAATCGTATCAAATTAAGCCAGTGCTACAAATTGGCCTCCCTGATAAGTTTGTGCATCAAGGAACGCAGGAAGAATTGCATGAAGAATTAGAAATAGATGCTAAAGGCATCGAAGCACAAATCCAGCGTTATCTAAATCAATAAGGAACTTCAACTAAAGTAAAACCAGTCAAGATCACATAGTAAACATGATTGCATTACTCCTAAATTTAGATAATAAGTGCGTCACTTATGGTCTAGCCTAGGCGTTGTTGATTAAATCAGATCTATAACGTACTGATCCCAATCTTTCTTACAGTCTTAATTTGTCTACTGGCAAACAGGAATACCGAGTCGTATAACTTTGCTTATCGCTTTCACATTTACCAGTGCTGCCATAACTTGGGCATTGTAATTAACCTCAGATCTGCATAAGCGCTTACTTATGCAGATCTGAGGTTAATTCAGGAAATTATTTGGTGAGGTAGTGGTAAACAAAGTGGATGTAATAGGTTTTGAAGTCTCAATACCCCGATTGATGGAAAGTTATCACTATGGTCATAACTTCGCTAACGTGAGAGGCGAAAAGGTTTGTTTCTTTGTTTGTTTAACATCGGAAGAAATGAGGTGTTTTTCTGATGCAGGGAGGAAAGTCTGGTAAAAAGCGTCGATATCGACGAAAACAGCATCTAAGTTATTCATGCCATAAGTCCTTATGGAGTAAATAGTTTTTTCTAAACTATCAGATCTCGACTTTGGCATTTAGTTCATCTCTTATGCACAGATCAGGTTAGCTAGTATATTTCGAATCAAGTTAACTTATTGTATAATCTTGGGCTTTAATAACGCGGTAGCAAAATTTGATATGAAATTTATCGTAAAAATTCATCCAGAGGTGATGGTTAAAAGTGAATCTGTACGGAAACGTTTCACGAAAATATTGGTCGCCAATATCAGGAATGTTCTAAAGAGAAAGTTAAATTCTATCACTGTATTTAATCGCTATGTTCATATCGAGGTTTCGCTGAAAGATAACTCGCAACATCACACTGCACTGGCAGTGCTGACCAATACACCAGGTATTCACCATGTGTTGGAAGTGGAACAAACCGTGTTCACGGATCTCCATCATATTTATGAGATCGTCTCCGCTTCCGTGTGTGATCAAATCGTAGGTAAAACCTTTTGTGTACGTACTAAACGACGTGGTAACCATTCATTCACCTCTACAGATGTCGAACGATATGTAGGTGGTGGCTTGAATAAGGACGTGGAGTCAGCAAAAGTACAGCTTAAGAATCCAGAAGTCACCGTGTACCTTGACGTTGATAAGGAAAACGTCAATGTGATACGTAACCGTTATAAAGGCTTAGGTGGTTTTCCTCTAGGCACACAAGAAGATTTACTTAGCTTAATTTCTGGAGGTTTCGACTCAAGTGTGTCTAGTTACCTTCACATTAAACGCGGCAGCAAAGTGCATTACTGTTTCTTTAATCTTGGTGGCGCTGTTCATGAAATTGGTGTACAACAAATTGCGTACTATCTATGGGAGAAATTTGGTTCTTCTGCGAAAGTAAAATTCGTGTCGATCGATTTCAAACCTGTAGTTGCTGAAATTCTGGAGAATATTGATAACAGCCAAATGGGCGTCGTGCTGAAACGCATGTTTGTGCGTGCAGGATCGATGATTGCAGAAAAGAATGGTATTCAAGCATTGGTGACTGGTGAAGCGTTAGGCCAAGTATCTAGCCAGACGTTAACCAACCTTCGTATGATTGACAATGTGACAGATATTCTAATCTTACGTCCCTTAATCAATTGGGACAAGGAAGACATCATCAATTTGGCACGCAATATTGGCACTGAAGATTTCTCGAAAACCGTACCTGAGTATTGTGGCGTGATTTCACGGAAACCTACCATAAAGGCTAAGAAATTAAAGCTGGAAATTGAAGAAGCAAAATTCAATTTTGATATTCTGAAACAAGTCGTTAGTAAAGCGTGTATCTTAGATATCCGTGAGATTGGAAAGTTACGCAAAGAAAAAATTCCAGAGGATGAATATGGGAGCAGCATAACTCTTGAAGCAGTGGTTTTGGATATCCGAAGCCAAGAAGAGGAAGAGCGCAAGCCGCTAAAGATCGATGGCGTTGAAGTGATCCATATTCCTTTCTTCAGGCTGTTTACCAAATTTAGCGAGTTAGATCAGAGTAAAAATTACTTGCTATATTGTGAACGTGGCGTGATGAGTTACCTACAAACCCTATATCTGCAAGAGAACGGTTATAGTAATGTAAAAATGTATCTTCCTTAATCATAATGCTAATACTATCGATGATAGATCACAAACTTTCGAAAGAAGTCAGTATCAGTTCACCATCAAGATTACACTTGTTATAGTGACGCGAAAGCCTCTGATAACCTGAGTCACGTATAAGAAACAAACTAAATAGCTAATTAGAAATCTGCTAGTTTGGAACACATCATCAGTCGTAAAAAAACTTTAAAATTAATAAGTTAAATGCAGTTTTTACCGATATCGACGATTCCTGTTAAGTTCTCCTTCCTGCATGGGAAAACACCTGATTTCAGGTGTCAAAGGTGTTGTTTCCAAAATATCTGAACTAATAGCAATTCCTACGATTGGATTATCATGGAATTAAGCGGGAGGTGATGATGGAAAAAGCAAAGCACAAGATCAGTAATTGGAAATAATATAATCCAGCATTAGTAAACTGTAGCTCAGTGCCTTTTTGGGTAAATGTCGCTGCTTTTAAGGCATGCATTCTCTAAAACAGCATGGTCATCGTGGCTGTGGGTTTATATTTTAGGATACCTCGATGGAAATGGCACTGATGGTGAAAGGTATTTTTAAACTCCTACTTCGTGGATTAGAAATATTTCTCAATTCAGTTTTTACGTTGATGAATATCCCGCTGAAATCCCCTACATACACCTGCATTAGTAATGCGTTCTAAGACCGTAAAAGTTAAGTACTATTTGCTTGGTCGAGGAGTTATTATCGATGTCACAAGTCTAAAAGTATACGATGGAGGTGAATGGAAAACATGTAAACACGGTAATGATAAGCGGCATATCTGGTGCAAACTTCGTAAGCGTTCACCAGAGGTTGCTTGACTAGGTGTTTATGAGATTAAACACGTCGGAATAGGATTGCTTGCGGATCACCGATGACACTACATCACTAATGACATCCCATGCAGACAGCCCACGTGTCTTACAGGTTTCCACCACGGACAGAACACATGAACGGAACCGTTCTCCTTAGTGAGAGCTGGTACCGAAGCAGATTTTCCGCATGATGACGCTGCCACGAATACACCGCTAAGCTTTATAATTGGTCAAAGGTACGCCTTCATGATCAAGGAAAATCCAGAGTCCCTATTCGTGCTTCAAGATATAGACACATCTTTCAGCATACCAAAATGTTGGAACCTGTTCGCCTTTTCTTAGTCAAGCTGAAAGATTTTTATAAGACTAGACATTCCCCCGCCACTTGATGTCGGTGATCTTTCCTTGCTCATAGCGGTGCTGAATTCGGAATTCTGCATGGCAGAGCAGAATAAAAAGTTTGCTAATATGAGACGTTAAACCTCCACCGATGTACTCCGCCATTTGTTGTAAATTGCGGGTGACATGAGCCTAACAGAACGGGTGGCGCGTAGGATTCAGTCAGTTATAACTACCACATTGGTCGGTTATCACTATCGTGTGGCACTGTTCATCTAACATTGCTTTTGCTGTTTCCGCATTACGATGATAATGAATGGTCTGATATACCGCATCACTGTCACTGAGGAGCCAGACCCCTCGGGTAGCCGCTTCCCCATTTCGTTTGTGCGTTGTTTCATCTATATGAATAACAGCAGATTTCTATATGGTGATGCAGCGCCTAGTGCAACGGCGTTAAAATACTACTGATTCATCCTTGGGTATAACTAATCAGTCTGATAGAAAAATGCATACCGTATTGATCTAGGACATGCCTTAAGCCCCCCACATATAGTTTCTAGGAGGAAATTCCTAGGTGAAATAAAAAGGCGCTTTATTTTTCGGATACTCAGGTGATCTTGACCAGATAAAACAGCAATGTGGCTAAGCAACCGAGGACCTAACTTACTTAATGTTGGCATCATCGGGCAAATTAACTCGGACGGTATGGTTACAGTGCTGGCACCGACCATGGAATAATGGATATTCCAGTAATATCCAATGATGCTTTGGGTAACTCAAAGACTTGATGACTATGGGTAAACTTCGTGTTAGGAACAACATTTCCACCGTATTGGGTGCAGCAAGTATCTGGCTAATAACACACAATGGAATCGGTTTCTTTGAGCCCGATTACTGGTCTTTTGTATCCCTCATGGCTAGGCTGAGCGCCTATCTGATTTCAGTTGTGAGGGTGTTCATCTTTTATCGCGCGTCCTTTGCTGCGAGGGAATCAGACGACGGATAGGATGAGGAGTTCTGTGAACTAGCAAACAACCTCTCACGAAGCTTGTTTCATAATTCACGGATGAGTGCGTTAGTTTGCTCGGATCTCAATTGTTCCACAGTGGGTGGTCCATTTTTAAAATGCTTCTTTTTCATGAAGCCAGTTTGGCAGGCTGAGAAGATCACTTAATAGTCAATTATTGATCGGAAAATAATCATCATTTATTGCTTTTCACTGGGGGACTGGTAAACGATTACACAAATTAAGACTGTAACAAATATTGGGATCAGTTCATTATAGTCCTGATTTAATCAATAGCACCATATATACCGGTAAATAATGCTTTCACTGAGCACCTCATCGTTCTTGAGCGCAAGTCCGCTACTAATCATATCGGATGACGTATGTGTGCTGAAATACTTATAAATGAACGTCTTAGTACTCTCTGATATGCTACTAAAAGCCGTTAAGTTCGTAGCGTTAAAATGGTTTTTCTGCCTTATGTTGATGCATAGGTTATGCAAGTACACGCAGTGCAAGTTATCTGGCTAAAATAGTTACCCTCAACCAATCGTTGTTCAGTAAAAAACCGATTTTATCATTTAATCGTTTATGGATCATGCAAATCTTTATATCAAAATAGAATCCGGAGAGTGTATTTCAGTCTGACTGGCTCTCCGATAAATTGTGTATTTCACCTAACGGAAGGCGATATAATTATAATTAACCTGAGCTGCACATAAAAAATGAACTAAATTCAAAAGTCGCTATCTGGTCGTCTGAAATAAACTATTGACGGCACAAGGACTTGGGGATGAATAACTTAGACGCTGTTTTCGTCGATGTCGACGACTTCTGCCAGACCTTCCTCCCTGCATGGGAAAAGCACCTAATCTCTTCCGATATCAAACAAAGAAACAAGCCTTCTCGCCTTTTCGTTAGCGAAATGATGACGATAGTGATAACTTTCCATCAATCTGGGTATCGAGACTTCAAAACCTATTACATCCACTTTGTTTGCCGCTAGCTCCCCAACGAATTTCCTGAATTAGTTAGCTACACGAGGATGTTCAAGCTCATGCAAGGTGTTCTGGTTTCGCTTTGCCTTACCTCATTTACCGTCAAACAAGGCCGATAGGAATTGCCTTCGTTGATTCATCCAAGCTACAGGTTTGTCATAACCTACGCATTCTCAGACATCAGATTTTTAAAGGCACCTCGAAGCGAGGAAAAGGAACGATGGGGTGGTTCTACGGTTTCAAATTACACCCTATGGTCAATGACCAAGGTTGGTATTATCTCAGTCAAAGTGACGACGGTTAACGTGGATGATAGAAAGCCTATATCGGAAATGATTGACGAGATTTGGGGGTCTTTATACGGAGATAAAGGTTATATCTCTGGTCCATTGGAGCGGGAACTTGTAAACAAGGGAGTGACACTAATAACGGGCGGAAAAAAACATATCCCAAATTGAGCATTCTCGGCACCCTAGTTGTATCAGCTTTATGGGCAACTTGCTGGTGTGGCTTATCCCGTATTCATTTAAACCAAAGAAGTCGAGCATCAAGATGACTAAGTTTGATAAGCAAGTGCTTATGCAGGTCTGAGGTTAATTAAAGAAAAATCAAATTATTGAAGGTGCTTGATTTTTAGTATCAGAATTATTTTACGTATTCTTTAATCAATATTTTCTGCAATTTGTATCCTTATATCTTTTGGAACCGTTTCACTTGCTCTAATGAGGCTGAACGTGGCCTAATTGCCCACAAGAAGTGTCTACGTGCATTTTGATGAATAAAATTACGAGCACCTTGATAATCAGTGATAATTGTGGGTATTTGGCTAGCGAGCTAATCCTTGTATTTTTCGGAGATGTGTATAAAGTCATTTCTTCGTTCAAACATGATATCTACGAGTAAAGGATCAAAATGAGTACCACGGCCTTCATTGATAATCTCAAACGCTTCGTCGTGTGTCATGGCCTCTTTGTAAACTCGCTTGCTGACGAGTGCGTCAAACACATCAGCGACGGCCATTAATCTAGCACTGAGAGGGATATCCTCCTCACTCAAACCTGAGGGATACCCAGAACCATCCCATTTTTCATGGTGCCCTAGCGCAATCTCTTTTGCCGAATTCAAGAAAGGGTATTCTGAATCAACCTCATATTCAGCCTTAACAATTGCGTCATAACCTAGTTTGGCGTGTGACTTCATAATCTCGAACTCTTTAGTGGTTAACTCTCCTGGTTTGAGTAAAATGGAATCAGGAATGCCTACTTTACCTATGTCGTGGAGAGGAGCTGTTTTAAATACCATAGTGATGTATTCCTGTGTCACAATCTTAGGGTCTTTACCATGTAAATATAGTTGGTCAGCGAGTATCTTGACGTAATACTGGGTACGTACAATGTGATTACCTGTTTCTTTATGACGTGTTTCAGCTAGGCCTGTTAACGCATTGATGGTGACATCTTGAATGACGCTGAGTTCTTTCACTCGTCGTTGAACCTCTGTTTCTAAAAATGCATTTTGGTCATGGAGGAAATCACTTGACGCCTTGTTCTCTAAATGAATATTGATCCTCGCCATGGTGATGGGCGGGCTCATAGGTTTATTTATATAATCTGCAGCGCCAACAGAGAAACCAAACTCTTGATCTTTGGCTTTTGATTTTGACGTCAAAAAGATAACTGGGATGCTATGCCCGTTTTTTTTCGCTTTGATCTGGCGACATACTTCATAGCCATTCATACCTGGCATGATGACATCAAGCAATATTAAATCAATAGAAAATCTATCAACAATAGTTAATGCCGTCTTGCCATTTATCGCGACCTTTACTTCATATTTATATTTCAATATTTCGCTGATGAAAGCCAAGTTCTCGGGGGTATCATCGACGACTAAGATGGTTGGGCGTTTCTTCAAATAATTTTCTGTTGACAACATCCAAGGGATCTCAATTAACTTCCTACGTACTATAATCCTAGGTCTACAATTTATATTGATCCAATTCTGTGCTTCCATAATTATGGTATGTTGATATTTAATGCGTATTTTTTGAACAAAATAGTGAAGCATTATAACGCCTTCCACTATGTCAAATTTACAGGTGTTATATCTTAAGTTGCCCTCAAATACTCTAAAAAACATCGTTAGGTGAACAATACCAAAGAGTTGTTCTACCATGTGTGTTGAGGATATATTTTATCTTGGTAATTTCCTCATGACTAACCTCATTGAAGTTATTTTCTTTGAGTTAAAATCTCCTTATCAGATTATTTGTATGCTCATTCAGCCTCCGATCACTTGAGCAGATAAAATCTGGTAAAATAGAAATTAGCGGTTTTAATTTTAGAACCTCCTCATAACCAGCGAACTTTATACCGTTATCTGACGTGAGAATTCTAAAGTTATAAAAGATGGAATTCATAATCTCAAAAATATTTCCACTACAGTACCTACCTACTTATTGGGCATTTTGCTGATACAGCAGAGCGTATTGACTTTATCAACCACTGCAATCAAAAAATACCTTTGCTAAATCCCGACGACAGTGTCAATTTCGGAATGATAAAATTAGGTTTTCTCGTCAGTAATGTCATGGTGTTGCTTAATGACAATAAGGTTATTTATCTTTACCTTATCATCGCTGCTTATCTTAATTTTGTAGGGTATTTAATGAAGGGGAAGATCTTTGTATAGCGCTCATCTATTATTCCTGTCATGCCAGATATACCGGTAAATAGTGCTTTCACTGAGTATCTCATCATGCTTGATCATTTGTTTGACGCTAATCACATCGGATGTCCTATGCGTGCTGAGACGTTCCTCAATGAACATCTTAGTTCCCTCTGAAATGCCACTTGAAACTAGCCTGTTCGTGGCGTTGAAGTAGGTTTATTTGGCCTTACCTGATGCAAGATAGACAGTACACTCCGTGAAAATTGTCTGGGATATGACACTTGGTTTATCGGCTGATAGTGGGGTAAGTACAACCAAATGTTTTAGCAATTTGGTTAAAGGAATAAGCCGCAGTCAATCGTTGTTCAATATAAAACAGATGGTTGTTATTTAACTGTTTATGGGGTATGGACATCTCCATATCAGAAAAGAATGCGGATAGTGTACGTTAGTATGGCTGGCTCTTCGATAGGTTGTACCTTTCATCTGACGGAGAGCGTAATCACTTCACCAAAGTAACCTAATCTACAACACCATGCCTAAAACCATGTTAACTGATAATCGCTGGGAACTGTCACTCATAACTAATGAAGGGCATGGGTCGTGTTTATGATAAACCAGAATAGGGAATGACTTTTAATGGTATTTTCTATCGGATGCGAACTGATATTCCATGGTGTAATTTACCACGTTAATTTTGAGAGTGGAGTGGTACGTATCGACAATTTAATTTTTAGTATATAAAAATATATTTTAGGAAGGATTTTTATAAAATCATCTAAAATGACTGCCTTCGAATGGGTTTTTATTGATGGTTCAATTGTTCGAGAATATGAACACAGTACTGGATAACAATTCCAAACTATGAGCAAATAGGAAAAAACTGTAACGCTAATTCGACAAAAATTTATCTTGCCGTAGATTAATGGCGGATTACCTATCCACTTTAAATTACCAGAAGGAAAAGAACAATAGGATTCATACAAACAGTCTTATTAGACCATCTTATCGAAGTCAATACGATAGTTGCTGCCAAAGGTTATGTCAGCACGTCATTCAGATATAGGTAGATCAAAGTAGATTGGCATAATCCACCTGCTGATATAACAGTTCGTCAATGGAACAGTGATCTTTCCTTCTTAATAGATTTCACCTCTGCCCATTTATGTTTTATTGGGTTACAATCTGGATTGTAAGGAGGCAGCCACTCTAAAGTACAACTAGGAGCTTCAATTGCTTCCAGTGTGTCGATACGCTTATAAAAACTTGAATTATTCATAAAAATCATAGCTTCCTCTGGTACTTTCGGAAGTAAATCTTGTTCGATCTATGCGTGAAATACCTCAGCATTGAGGCTTATAATTACTAAGCTAAGCGTTAGAAACGTAGGATTAATGATAGCATAAATGTCGTTAACTCTTTCTTTCGAGCACCAATCATGAACTCCATAATATTGACTTCCTTTTTCAGAGTAACCCTGCGTTTGAGGCATACTCTGGGCAAACCCACTTTCATATAAGTAATCTCAGATCTGCATACGCGATGAGTCTCGCCAGCAAGTTAATCATAAAGCTGATACAACTAGGGTGCCGAGAATGCTCAATTTGGGATATATTTTTTAGTTAGTCAAAAATGGTTTCAATAATAAATTGTTTCCTCGCTTCTCGGTACCTTTAAAAACCTGATATCCGAGAATGCGGAGGTTATGATAAACCTGTAGCGTGGACGTATCAACGAAGGCAATCCCTGTCAACCTTTCCTGACGGTGAGTGAAGAGCAAAGCGGAACGAGGACAACCGCATTAATGCTGATGTATAGTACTCGAGAAGAGTTAAGACCACATATAGTTTCTGATAGGAGATTTCTAAGTGAAAAAACAAAAACCATATCAATTAACCACTATCGGGAGCAAATAAATCGAAGAATACACCATGATTTGGGTGGGAGAGCCTAACCAATTTCATCCTTCTCCCACAAAACATACATTTTAAGGGATTACGACCTGCTACCTCTTGGAAAAGCTCTACAATAGCTGATACGTTTGGTGTAGCTCATCATTGCATCTACCAAGTCTCTTGCTGCCCTCGCTATCACTCCATACCCCTTCTTAAAGCGCGCTGTCGCTTGAAGGCCATAATATCTTACTCGTTGAAATTCTTTAGGAAGAATAGGCTGAACCAGCCTGCCAACAAATACCTAAGCATCCACTGTCTCATTAGTTTTCAACTTCGTTTTATGTGATTGATAGTAATACCTGACTTGATGACCATCATACCCAACTATCCTAGATAAGCCTATCGGTGGGTATGACAAATAGTTGGTTAGGTATTGTATTAACCCTTGGTAGTTTTTGCGTGGGACTTTATTTTTACGACCATTGCTAGGATGGGTATAGAAACCATCAGGATAATTAGTCCATAAGGTTCTAATCACATATTTCCGTGCCGGAAACTCAATCTCTATTAACTTCAGTAAGTGTTTGTACCAAAGTAATTTTAGCTGAAATAACGATAAATGCTGAAACGATTTCCAATCCTAGTTTGAAGAAAAGAATGCACCTTCAGCTAGTTACACATGTAAATGCGGATTTTAGTTGCCATTACGGCTATGGGTATGGATGAAAACAATGACGGTAATTTCACACGCATCGGTCTTAAAGTGTTCCTAAATCAACTCTGATAAACAGGCTTCTACCAAGACCATCAACCCAGAATACAAAGGCTTCTGATTGGAGTGATTATGGAAAGGAATCAGAAGTTGCTCAGGCAATGTTAAGACAATTTGCCGACAGTTCACTCTAGGAAATAGGCGGATGCCTATTTTAACCATACTTTCTCGTGCAGAACGCTTTCCACATTGCGGATAAGCTTTCCCCTTACAACTGAAATTAACTTTATGTTGCCCTTGACCGCAACCCAAGAATTAGTAAGTGGCAAAGCCATTTTCTGAGCTTCCACACTTCAGTATCTTAGCTATTTCTGAATGATAATAAGCGGTGTAATAGCGGGGATGACTGGATACGAATATGGCTCAATTTGTAGTGAAAATACGTTTAAAGCGAAGCAGCTTCGATTTGATACCTTTTAAATTCATTCATGCCTTTTATATGTTTAAGCATGCTAAATATATCATAGAAAGGGACATGCCTTAAGCTCTACTACATATAGTTTCTTGGAGGAAATTCTTAGTTAAAATAACATCTTGTATGAGCTTGAGCATTCTCGTGTAGCTCACTTATTCAGGAAATTTGTTAGTGAGGTAGCGAGAAACAAAGTGGATGTAATGGGTTTTGAAGTCTCGATACCATGATTAATGGAAAGCTATCACTATCGTCATCACTTCGCTAACTCAGAGGCGAGATATCAATAAAAACAGTATAAACTTATTCCTATATAAGCATCTAGATTTAGTAGAAAACGCCTTTGGTACAGCAGAGATCAACGGCTCCTAATTAAGGACATAAAATCTCTTCTCGATACAAGTCGGCACTTTATCCACAGAAGGCCGTCATTGGTTGATATGGTTAGAGGTTGATAGGTTGATAGTATCATGGTGCTAGTTTGCCAGTTACGGCATAATCATCACGATATACTGGATGTATTTACATCTGAATACTCTTATATTTTAGCTAAAGTTGTGAATGTGGCTGTGTTCATGTTTTCCTACACAACTCTTGTGAAGAAGGCATGGATTTAAGAAATAAGAGGAATATGCTAGCAAGCAAAAGGTGTTAGCCCTCCCAATACTTTTTTAGGAGTAATAGTTAGCTTAGAGATCCTATTTTCACTGATTTTTTCTGTAAGTGTCATCATGTTGATTCTTTAGATCACAAACAACTGATTAGCCTATTTATATTTTCATAGATCTATTCGTAACCCACGGTTATGAAACCAGTGAAAATATTGAAAGCGTTACTGGAATAAGAATTACCATCTTTCCTAACCTTTTAATTTTAATGTGTTGAAATAAGTGCCGATGAAATAACGTTCACACGTTCTGATTTTAGAGTTAACCTAACATAACGAATTAGATTAAGAGGACTGTGTTTAAAGATAGTAAAACAGTCTGTAAATACAAACAAGAAAAATTAAAGTGGGTATCAATGAGGAAACAAAAGGTAGAAAAAATTATTGCTATCTTTGTTGACAGAGCTAATACGGAGAATGTTAGGGAAATCAAAGAGATGGCCATTGAGGGTAGTTACGAAGAGTAAGCTCGTTATATAAGGAGGGAAGAAATGGAATACAATGACACCCTGTTCGACCTTATGGTAGATAATATTCCTGGTATTAATCTCAATGAGGGTATGAAGAGATTTGGAGGAAATAAAGCAAAGTATCTAGAAATACTGTCGCTGTTTCTTACATCACAGGTATCGGCGATGGAACAATTGTTGACACTTGACAATAACGGAGAAAAAGCTATCCTCGCGCATTCATGCAAAGGAGCAGGGGGCAATATTGGTGCTGGCGAAATTTCCGCTATGGCAGATGTGTTAGAAGAGAAATATAACGCTGGGGATGTCGTATCTGAATGTGACGTTCTTGTTCTGCAAACTATGATTACTGATGCAATTGTCAGATTCGATGAGATTCTGAGTCATGTTACTGTTGAAGAAATATTAGTCTCGGAGGAAAAAATTAGACCGCTCGAGGCTGATTTAATGCAGCAGCTCGATGCGTTGCAAGTGAATCTGCGGAATTTTGACATAGGAGCTCATCATACACTCACTTTATTGTCAAAGGTTTTGCCACGATGGTGCAATCAATTGGATGAATTCAAGAATCTAAAAGATGCAGTGAATCGATTTGATTTCGTGATAGCAGAAGAATACCTAATTGCTTTAAAAAAGAAGGCGGAATGATTTAGGTATCACCTCATACCAAAATAACGTAAAGATGGAGATTTCAACGGTTTTTACTGATATCAGGACCAAGGCATCCATTTGTAGGTGTAGTGAGACCCATCAAAAATAGATAATACAGGGCATGGTGTCATCAAACCAGTCCTACTGGAAGGCAGAGGTATACTAATTTCGTCATTAAATCCCCGTGAAATGGGGTAATTAACCTCAGATCTGCATAAGCGCTTGCTTATCAAACCGAGTCATCTTGATGCTCGGCTTCTTTGGTTTAAATGAATACGCGATAAGCTCCGCCAGCAAGTTGACCATAAAGCTGATACAACTACGGTACTGAGAATTCTTGATTCTGGATATGTTTTTTAGTTGGTCAAAAATGGCTTAAATCATAAATCGTTTCCGGAGCATCAGGCGGTTTCAAAGTTTCATCACTTTGGGTTTCATATTTTTTATGCCTGTTTAAGGTGTCACTCCCTTATTTGCAAGTTCTTGCTCCAATGGACCAGAGATATAATCTTTATCTCCGTATAACCACCCCTCGTTCCTTTTCCTCACTTCTCGGTACCTTTAAAAGTCTGATGTCTGAAAATGCGTAGGTTGTTATAAACCTGTAACTTGGACGAATCAACAAATGCAATCCCTGTCGGTGAGGTAGCGACAAACAAAGTGGATGTAATAAGTTTTGAAATCTCGATACCTAGATTGATGGAAAGCTATCACTATCGTCATCACTTCGCTAACATAAGAGGCGAGAAAGCCTGTTTTTTTATTTGATACCGGAAGAAATTAGATATTTTCCCTGCAGGAAGGAAAGTTTGGCAAAAGTCGTCGATATTGATGAAAACGGCATCTAAGTTATTCATGCCCAAGTGCTTGGGCAGTCAATAGTTTATTTCAAAGGATTTGATCGCGACTTTGGCATTTAGTTCATTTCTTATCCGTAGCTCAGGTTAGTTTAGTAATTGGAAACGTCAATGCAGAGGTATTTCACGCATGGATCGAACAAGATTTACTTCCGAAAATTCCAGAGCAAGCTGTGATTGTTATGGATAATGCGAGTTTTCATAAGCGTATCGACACACTGGAAGCAATTGAAGCTCGTGGTTGTATTTTAGAGTAGCTTCTTCCTTACTGTCCAGATCTTAACCCAATAGAGAATAAATGGGCAGAGGTAAAGTCTAAAAGAAGAAAAAAGCGCTGTTCCATTGACGAGCTGTTTTATCAGCATATGGATTATGCTAATTTATTTTTATCTAGCTATAGGCTCCATCAGCACTAACTTGCTGTATTTTTCGTCGTAATGGGTTAAGCAATGTAGGTAAAACCTCATTATCCACCCACAAAAATTGTGCTAACCTCTGTAGCAATAACCTAATGAGTAGACATATCAACTGGGAGATGAAGTTTTCGCTAGATATGTCGCTTTTCCTTACCGTGTTTACGCGTTTTTCATTCAGCTTAACCGTATACCTTTAGGCCTGTGTCATCAATAAAGACGTGGGCGAAAACTCCTCGACTTAGCAAACGATACTTAACTTTTACGTTCTTAGAACGCTTACTACTACGAGTATATGTAGAGAATTTCAGCGGAACATTCATCAACGTAAGAACCGAATTGAGAAAGCCTTCTAATTCACGAACTGGGAGTTTTAAAATACCTTTTACCATCAGTGCCGCTTCAATCACGGTATACGAAAATATAAATCCATAGCTACGATGACCTTGATGCTTTAGACAATGGCATACCTTTCCCGCTTAATTTCATGATAATCTAATCTTAGGAATTGCGATTAGTTCAGATATTTTGGAAACAACGCCCTAAGGAAGTGTAAATAAAAAAGCCGGCGCATCTCGCTTAGGGTTTTTCAAAAGAACGATTATTTATAGCAATAAGTTCAAAATTTACTCCGATGCCGTATCCTCAGCTTGTTGCGCTTGAATGGCAGTCAGTGCTACGGTGTAGACTATATCGTCTATCAGCGCTCCACGTGATAGGTCGTTAACAGGCTTACGCATTCCCTGCAGCATTGGGCCGATAGACACTAGTTCTGCAGAACGTTGTACTGCTTTATAGGTGGTATTACCAGTGTTCAGGTCAGGAAAGATGAATACCGTTGCTTTACCTGCTACTGGGGAGTTAGGTGCTTTAGAAGCTGCTACATTTTCCATGATGGCTGCGTCGTACTGCAAAGGGCCGTCAATGATCAGATCAGGACGCTTCTGATGTGCTATCAGCGTCGCTTCGCGTACTTTTTCAACGTCTACACCCTGACCAGAAGTACCAGTAGAGTATGAGATCATTGCTACGCGCGGCTCAATACCGAATGCTTTTGCAGAATCTGCAGATTGAATTGCAATTTCAGCCAGTTGTTCTGCATTTGGATCTGGATTAATCGCACAGTCACCGTAGACTAGTACTTGCTCTGGTAGCAGCATGAAGAATACAGAAGACACCAGAGATGAACCAGGTGAAGTTTTGATGATTTGCAGTGGCGGACGTATAGTGTTTGCTGTGGTGTGAATTGCACCAGATACCAGACCAGATACTTCATTTGACTCAAGCATCATGGTACCTAGTACCACTGTATCTTTCAGCTGTTCACGCGCAACCACTTCGGTCATACCTGCGTTTTTACGCAATTCAACCAGACGTGCAACGTATTTCTCACGTACGGTATCTGGATCGATGATTGTTATACCATCACCCAGTGTGACACCTTGCTGTTCTGCAACACGTTTGATGATTTCTGGATTGCCCAGAAGTACACACTCCGCAATTTTACGTTTAGCACAGATCGTAGCCGCTTTCACGGTACGTGGTTCATCACCTTCAGGCAGTACGATACGCTTTGATGCCTTACGTGCAAGTTCAGTCAACTGGTAACGGAATGCTGGTGGGCTGAGACGACGCTCGCGGGTAGATCCCTCAGACAGAGACGTAATCCAGTGACTATCGACGTGGCTGGCAACATGTTCTTTAACAAACTCAACACGTTCTTTGTCGTCAGAAGGCACCTCTAAGCTAAAGCTTTGAAGGTGTAGAGACGTTTGCCAAGTGTTACCTTTGGTGGTGAATACGGGTAAGCCAGATTCAAACGCCCGTGCACATAGACCATAAAGTTGTTCAGGCATACTGTAACCACCAGTTAGTAGCAGTGCACCAATTTCTAGACCGTTCATAACTGCCAAGCAAGCTGCAACGATAACGTCAGGACGGTCTGCTGATGTGACTAGCAGAGATCCTGGACGGAAATGTTCAACCATGTTCGGAATAGAGCGCGCACAGAAAGTGACGCTCTTAATTCGACGAGTCTTAATTTCTCCTGCATTAATGATTTCTGCGTTAAGATGTGCAGCGAGATCGCTTGCACGGGTCGCGATTAGATCAATACTCCAAGGTACACAACCTAGTACGCGGATTGGACTAGTATTGAAAATCTCCATCACTTCCACGTTGGTTGGTCTTGCAGCTGTCGGTCCATCAAAAATATCAGAAAGATCTGGACGAGTCCGTCCGTGTTCATCGACAGGCGCATTGTGTTTATTGATGATGACACCAGCAATGTACTTGTTCTTGGAACCTCCAAAGTTAGATACTGCAATCTCAATATGCTCTTTTAATTGTGCTAAATTATCAGTACTTGGTCTTGCAACGAACACGATTTCAGCGTCCAAAGTTTTTGCGATCTCATAGTTCACTTGGTTCGCGAACGGGTGGTTACGTGTTGGAACCAGACCTTCAATAACTGTCACGTCCGTATTTGCGATCGCTCTTTGAAAACGTGCTATGATTTCTTCCATCAAAACGTCAGTTTTGTCGGTACGAATCAGTTTTTCAGCACTCGACATGCTTAGTGGCGAGGCTACTTTCATGTCACTGTTTGATTCTATAATAGCGGTAGTCAAGTCTGGTTGATTGCTGCCGTGACGGGATTGTGCGATCGGTTTAAAAAACGAAACACGAACACCCGTGTGTTCCAATGCACGCAGTACACCGAGGCTGATACTCGTCATGCCTACACCAGCACCGATTGGAATGATCATGATAGTACGGGACACGGTTGATTCCTCTTTAACTACGGCAGGAGCATAACCTATGATTGGCAGCTCCTTAAAATGTGTTTAATTTGACAAACAACATCATCAAACTGATGACGGCTAATCAGAGAAACTAGCCGTAAATAGCATCCTGAATTAACCCTTAAAATGTAGACAGATGCGCAGTATCTTGTGCGATAATCAGTTCTTCGTTTGTAGAAATAACCATCACAGGTATACGGCTGTTATCAGTAGTGATAACACCTTCATTACCAAACCGTGCTTCCATGTTATGCTTTTGATCTATTTCAATACCTAGCAAACCTAGACGATTCAGAACTTGCTCACGGATTGCTCCCGAGTTTTCTCCGATACCTCCAGTGAATACGATTGCGTCCAGACGGCCTTCCAGACATGCAGTATAACCTGCAATATATTTCGCCAACCGGTGACATAATACGTTCATTGTACGAGTTGCTTCTTCTTTCTGACCATAGTTCTCTTCAACGAAACGGCAGTCAGACGTCACTTCAGTCAGACCTAACAGTCCTGACTCTTTGGTCAGTATGGTATTGATTTTATTAATACTGTATCCTAGTACATCGTGCAGGTGAAAAATTATTGCTGGGTCGATGTCACCTGAACGAGTACCCATGACCAAACCTTCCAGTGGCGTTAAACCCATAGATGTATCAACAGACTGACCATTCTTAATCGCGCATACTGACGCTCCGTTACCTAGGTGACAATTGATGATGTTTATATCTTTCTCTTCTTTACCCAGAATTTTTGCGGTAGCGCGAGTGATAAACAGGTGAGAACTCCCGTGCATTCCGTAACGACGGATAGCATTTTCTTTGTATAGTTTGTATGGTAGTGCGTATAAATATGCTTCTTCAGGTATAGACTGGTGAAACGCGGTATCGAATACTGCTACGTTTTTAAGCGCTGGAAACGCAGCTTGTGCTGCACTGATACCTTCGAGGGCTGGAGGATTGTGAAGAGGAGCAAGAATTGAACACTCTTGAATTCCCTTTAGTACTTCGGCCGTAATTACAACTGAAGCAGTGAATTGCTCGCCACCGTGAACAACTCGGTGACCGACTGCGCATAATTTTTGTGCTAGTTTAGGCTTTGAGGCTAGGATGGTGTCAACGATGAAGCTCAGAGCTTCTTTATGTGCAGCATCTTCGCTGAGCTTAGCTTTGTGCTTACCGTCCAATTCCCACTTAATACGAGCTTCTGGCAAGTGTAAGCATTCAGCAAGACCATTTAAGTGCTCATCGCCTGTTTGAGCGTCAATAATAGCAAATTTCAGCGATGAACTACCGCAGTTAATAACAAGAACCAGCTTAGACAATTTGATACCACCTATTAAATGTACAATTGAGAGTGTTGGTTAACGGGAGAAGGATATTGGCAAAGTTGTGGCTATTCTCCTACCTAA
Source organism: Candidatus Enterovibrio escicola (assembly GCF_002464935.1). Taxonomy (GTDB): domain Bacteria; phylum Pseudomonadota; class Gammaproteobacteria; order Enterobacterales; family Vibrionaceae; genus Enterovibrio; species Enterovibrio escicola. The sequence goes on along the minus strand of NZ_NBYY01000034.1, from coordinate 79,876 downwards.
GCAGTAAGTTAAATGTTTTCAAGTAATAGCAACATCATCTATCAGTCTACGATACCAACGTAAAACGTCATACAGACAGTCCGTCAGTCTACCTTCATTGGTGATTTATTTTGCTCCTGATTATCCATATGGTGTTTCTATGGTTGCGAGATAATCAAATCCGAGCAACAATTGACATGATTCGGCTAAAGGATAGCGATACTTGTTACAGATAACAAAAACTTTTAACCAAGTAATTATCTTGAATGAATATTATTCAACTTCCGTTGAGAATTTGCAGTAATATTGTAGCTGGCAAAACAGTAAAATCATGAGAGAGGTAACGCCGTATGAGTAAAAAAACAATATGGAACAGCTTCCGTGATGGAAACATGTACATGACAGAATGGCCTGTTCGGAAAGAGTTAACTTTTATTTTTCCGGAAAACAGAGTAATTGTTGTAACGCAGTTTGCAATAAAAGTGATGCCTGCTGTCGCAATAATCAGTGTTTTCGTGCAAATAGCGTTTAACAATTACTCTGGGTTACCTCAGGCAATGATAACGGCACTCTTTGCTTTAAGCATGCCATTACAAAGTTTGTGGTGGTTAGGTCAACGTCGTGATACACTGTTACCACCAGATCTAGCTGGTTGGTATCGTGCACTTCACGAAAAAGTTATCAGCGAAGGGGGTGTATTACAACCAATCAGAAGTCGTCCTCGTTACAAAGAATTGGCGCAAACTCTGAATCGTGCTTTCAAACAGTTGGATAAAAGCTCAGTGGATCACTGGTTTTAAGTTTTCCACAAATATTCCGAAATATTCCGCTATCCTATGAATACTTAGGTAAGTTATGTATTCAATAAGTTAAATGGTTTATTAGTATGACTTGTAATCTAAGTGTCTACTACTACAGATATCATATGTCCTAACAGGAGTTGTAACCATGAAGAACTTATTTTCTAGACGTAAACTAACTGATTGAACATATGTTCGCCGTTTTTAATAATACCTCATAACGGCGTTGTTGATTAAATTCGGCCTATAATGCTAGGCTCAAAATTTTTTTACAATCTAAATTTGTATGCTGATGAACATGCTGATGAACAGGTACGCCGAGTCTTATGACTTTGTTTATTGCTTTCATATTCGCCAGTTCTTCACCAAGAACTATGGTCAAATCTAGTGTACAGATTCCAGAACAGTGTCCTGATGATTGATATTTCTTTCACGAATACCATCTCTAAATTTCACTCCTTTGTGGATATCCGCGAGTAATTTAAAGCCTCGTAGGTTACGCCAGTTAACCTCAATCGGTTCGTGTTAGTGTGCAGGCCATTGCAAGTGTTGTTTTTCAGCTTACACAATTCTTGGTTTTTGTTCGTTCTTAGCCTCACCGTTGTAAACATTAATTCAATGGGGTTTGTCGGTCGAATATGTATTCAGTGCTTGGTGAGGAAATCGTAAAATGCCAGCATTTCCATCTCGTCTTTTTTCAGGCACTCCACTACTTTGGGATATTTAGCACCATATCGTATTTCGAACTGTCTGAAGGTTTTATGTGCCTCTTGTTGTGTCTTCGCCGTCTAGATATCGGGAAGCGATTCTTTCATTCTGGGTTGAACAGATTTTGGGACTTTGTGATGTAAAATTATCAAGCAAGGATTGAACATCGGCTTCTTATAGCTTGAGCCAACAATTGCTGTGGGTCTTGTTGCAGCAGTGCATTAAGTGAGTTTTCTAGTTTATGAAGCTCGGTAACGTAATGATTATTGTCCAATGCGGTGTATTCCTTGTTGGTTGTTGATCTGGCAAGATCAATCAACAGGCGCAAACAGACCAGTTTCATCACTTTGAGTTTCATATTTTTTTACACCCGTTATTAGTGTCACTCCCTTGTCTGCAAGTTCCTGCTCCAATGGACCAGAAATATAACCTTTATTTCCGTATAAACACCCCAAAGTTCATCAGCCATTTCCGATACAGGTTTTCTATCATCCATGTTATCCGTCGTCACTTTGACTGAGATAATGCAACATTAGTCATTGATAATAAGGTGTAATTTGAAACCGTAGAACCACCCTATCATTCCTTTTTCTCGCTTCGCGTTACTTTTAAAAACATGAGGTCTAAGAATGCGTAGGTTGTAACAAACCTGCAGCTTAGACGAATTAACGAAGGTAATCCCTGACGGTGATCGAGGTAAAAGCAAAGCAGAACACCTTGCATGAGCTTGAGCATCCTCGTGTAGCTAACTAATTCAGGAAATTCATTGGTGAGGTAGCGGCAAACAAAGTGGATATAATAGGTTTTGAAGTCTCGATATCCAGATTGATGAAAGGCTATCACTATCGTCATCACTTTGCTAACTGAGAGGCGAGGAGGCTTCTTTCTTTGATGCAGGAAGAAATGAGGTATTTTTCCCATTCAGGGATGAAAGTCTGGCAGAAGTCGTCGAAATCAACGAAAACAGCGAAAACAGCGAAAATAGCGAAAATAGCGAAAATAGCGAAAATAGCGAAAATAGCGAAAATAGCGAAAATAGCGAAAATAGCGAAAATAGCGAAAATAGCGAAAATAGCGTCTAAGTTATTCATGCCAAAGTCCTTGTGCAGTCAAGAGTTTATTTCAAACAAGCTGATCGAGACTTGGGTATTTAGTTCATTTTTATGCGCAGTTCAGGTTAATCTAGTTGTTTAGATGTTTGATCAACTTCACGCAGAGTACTGGAATGTTCTTTCGTTGATTGTAATTGATTAGAAAGTACCGCAGTTAGATTGCGCTCAACACCGTCCTTGTACCAACCTGAATAGTAGCTATTGTATCTTGCACAGGGGTACCCTGAGCTCTTAATAACTTCGCTGTATTCTTGACTTGATAGAATATCGTGAATTTTTGTATGATTGTCGTGCTTAATCGTTTGTCCTTCAACATTGGTACGCGTTATAGCGCCTGCTTTTATTACGACCATTGCGAGGATGGGCATAGAGAAACCATCAGGATAATTAGTCCATAAGGTTCTAATCATATATTGATGCGCCGGAAACTCAATCTCCATTAACTTTAGTAAGTGTTTTGCCAAAGTAATTGTAGCGGAGATAACGATAAAGGCTGAAACCATTTCCAATCCTAGTTCGAAGAAAAGAATGCACCTTCAGTCAGCATCACATGTAAATACGGATTGTAGTTGCCATTACGACTATGGGTATGGATGAAAACAATGACGGCGATTTTATACGCATCGGTCTTAAAGTACGCTTGAATCAACTCTGATAAGCAGGCTTCCGCCAAGACCATAAACCCAGAATAGAAACGCTTCTGATTGGAGTGATTATGGAAATGAATACGAAGTTACTCAGGCAATGTTAAGACAACTTGCTGATAGCTTACTCTTGGAAACAAGCAGACGCCTATTTTGACGATACTCTCCCGTGCATCACGCTTTCCACATTACGGACAAGTTTTCCCCTTACAATTAAAGTTAACTTTATGTTATTCTTAACTTGAACCAAAGCAATCGGTAAGTGGCAAAGAGATTTTCTGAGCTTCCACACTTCAGCATCTTAGTGATTTATGAATGCTAATAATTGGTGTCATAGCGGTGGTGACTGGATACGAATATAGCCAAATTCGTAGTGAAAATATGTTTAAAGCGAAGCAGTTTCGATTTGATAACTTTGAAATTCATTCATGCCTTTTATCTGTTCAAGCATGCTAAATCTATCACAGAAATGGATATGCCTTAAGCCCCACCACATATAGTTTCTGGGAGGAAATTTCTAGGTTAAATGAAAAGGACACAAAGCCATTTCAAGTAGAGGATGAGGTTGATCACCGTCAAACGTTCAACACAGGGATTGCTACGATAATGGATAATAGAAATGATAAAGCATTAAAAGCCATTGCCATCATGCTTTATCCAATCACACACACATTATCAATGAGTTGTAGATTGCACTGGGTAAATTGAATGTTGACTACGCAATCATAACTAGTCTGGGATAATGAGGCAATAGTCGAAGACTAGAAGTTGATCATTATTCAGGTTAATAGTAAACTTCGTGCCAAAATTACGGTCGTTTAAGATGCGACTAAAGATGACATCAAGGACATCGCAAAGAATAATAAGCGTATCATGAGGTTAACCAAATGGAAAACCATCTGAGAGGTGCTATATGTACTTGGCAAACTGGTTAACAGTGTTACAGATTAATACAGAGACTCATAGTGAGCATACTATTTCATTCTCTCCGAATCCTACTAGTCATGGTGACCGCGTTGGCCACCTCGTCTTGCGGATTTTACCTTCGAGGCAGCTATAATCTGCCCGATGAAATTCAAAAACTATCCGTAACCAGTTTTGACAAATATGGGATACTCACCCGTAAAATTAAACGTCAACTTCTCTTTCATGGTATCGATATTGTACCGCCTGCTGAAGGTGTCGCCAACCTACACCTTAACAGTGAATCGTATAGGGAAAGTACACTTTCACTGTACCAAAACATGCGTATAGCAGAGAAGCAATTTAACTATTCCGTTAGCTATACAGTCATGGTGCCAAAAAAAAGCAATTATACTTTTTCCATAACACTGAGTCGCACCTACCTCGATAATCCATTATCTGCGTTAGCTAAATCAGTAGAAATAGACATGCTTTCACAGGAAATGCGGATCGAAGCAGCTAAGCAGATCATGCGACAACTCACTCGCCTAAACTCATATATTGAAGACTTTGAACGTACAGAGATTAAAGAAAAAAACCTTCGTAAACTGTATCAAGGTATTGCCGATGATAAAACAGTACGGACTATTGAAACTCATCTTTATAATAAAACCAAGGTACTGGAAGGAAACTCGTTCTCTAGCCACATAGTACCTCAAGCCGATACTGACGGAAAAAATATAATCACTGAGAGTGACATAACCCCATGAGGGTCTATCCAGAACAGTTAAGACGACACCTTGCGCAGGGTTTATGTCAGACCTATTTATTATTTGGAAACGAACTACTACTTAAACAAGAATCACTGCAATCAATACTTGAAACGTCAGCACAACAGGGGTTCATTGAAAAACACCGATTCACTATCGATAATCAGTTACATTGGCAAGATGTTTACGAAATTTGCCAAGCCTTAAGCCTATTTTCGGTCAGACAGGTGCTAATTATAATTCTACCAGAAACTTCTCTTAACATTACTCAAGGGAATGCACTAAAAGCCTTAAAACCATATCTTCATCAAGATATTTTGCTAGTGCTCGATGGACCACGTTTAAACAAAAAACAAGAATTGAAACAGTGGTTCACTTTATTCCACAAAAACGGTCTGTATGTGCCTTGCAATACACCGAATGCCCAACAAATGCCTAACTTTATCAAAGCTCGATGTCGTGACCTCAATTTAAAACCAGATCATGAGTCTGTATTAATACTTGCGCAGTGGTACGAAGGCAACTTGCAAGGCTTATCGCAAAGCCTGATGAAATTCCAATTTCTTTACCCAGATGGCACACTAACACTGATCCGGTTGCAAGAGTCACTGTCTCGCCACAACCACTATACACTGTTTCAACTCACCGATGCTCTGATTGAAGGCAAAGTAAATCGAGCTGTGCGGATAGTTCGGCAACTCCAAGCTGAAGCCGTCGAAATCACACTGTTGCTCAGAATCATTCAAAAAGAAATCGTACAACTTTTTAAAATGCAGGAGTTATGGGTATCAGGCATGCCACTAGACAAAATATTTGATCATTTTAGGGTCTGGAAAACACGTCAAAAAACTTTAGTGTCCACGTTACATCGGCTCCCGTCACCGAAACTTGCAGAACTGCTTCATCATTTGTATAATATTGAAATAATGGTTAAAACTGATTTTGATAGTCGACCTTGGCCTGAGTTGACAGCACTTTGCATCGAAATGTGTGGCTATCCGGTTCTACTCGACCCTATCAACTGATTGTCAAAAACATCATCACCGTATTCTATTCCCAGTCACCAGTGTTATAATCCCTCTGAATTAACTACATAAGGTGAGAAGCAATGAAGCTTCAAGCAACAATGACATGTTACCAACAAGGAAAAAACATTGCTTCCAGAACAACTTAAACTCTTCGTCGCCGATAGAGCTGATAATATGAAAGCTACTGACATTATCATTATAGATGTTCGTGAAAAAAGTAGCATCACAGATTTTATGGTACTTTGTACCGGTAACTCTAGGAGTCATGTCTCTTCCATCGCAAAGCATATCAAAGATGAAGCACGAGTCGCCAACATTCCCTCTTTTGGCATGGAAGGTCAGAAAGAAGGTACATGGATTGTTCTCGATCTTATAGATGTGATACTTCATATCATGCAAAAGGAACAACGTCAGATATATCAGCTAGAGAAATTGTGGAACTAACTCAGTGAAACTACAACTGATTGAAATAGGTACCAAGATGACGAGGTAGATTGAGGAAGGCTATGAAGCCTACAGCCATCATTCCCTAATGGGATGCCAATAGAGCAGCTAAAAATCACTACGGGACAACGTGGTAAAACGCCAACATTTTGAGGTTTTAGCAAAAAAATGAAATGAAGAGATGTTGGCAGCTGCGCTGAGGACGCATAATATCATTACCGTGATACTCTCTAAAGACACTGGGACAATTCCCAATTAAATCACCAACCAAAAGGCTGGAATTTGGATGTCCGTAACATGTATATACTTAATTTGTAGTCCAGAAGGTTTATCGCCAAAATGTAAAGCTTAAACGGATAAAAGTTGATCACTACTTCCTTTTAATCCACCTCGCCTTCTAGTTAGGCTAGTCATGGCAGAAAGCTTCTTTTCGTGCTTGGAGCATTACGGCGAACAACCCTCACCATTGGGAATTGTTCATGAAGTATAAGCGTAGCCCTATACGTAACCATCAGGCCGAATCCTCTTTGTTTTCTCGTCGAGCCGTCGTGGCGTTCGGCGGTATTGTTACACTTGTCGGCGTAATGTTGTTCAATCTTTATCATCTTCAAGTCGATGATCATGTTAATTACATTACTCGTTCAGACGACAATCGTATAAAGCTTGTCCCTATTGCACCTAACCGTGGCCTTATTTATGATCACACTGGTAAACTGTTGGCAGAAAACCGCCCTGTTTTTTCGCTTGAGATCACCCCCGAAAAAGTAAAAGATATTCCTTACACTATTATGCGCTTAAAGACACTTTTCCCTATTTCTGACCACGAAATTACGTCTTTCGAACGTGAGAAAAAACATAATCACCGGTTCAATTCTACTGCTTTAAAGAACCGACTTTCCGAAAAAGAAGTCGCCATTTTCTCCGCTAACAAACACAGATTTCCAGGCGTTGAAATTAAGAGCCACCTACAACGACATTACCCATATGGTGATGTACTAACACATGTGATGGGCTATGTTGCCAAAATTAACGACAAAGATATTACACGTCTCGAACTTGCAGAGCGTATTAGCAACTACAAAGCTACTCGGAATATTGGTAAACTAGGTATTGAACGCTTTTATGAAAGCGATCTCCATGGCACAGCTGGTTATCAAAAAGTGGAGGTAAACAGCAGTGGTCGAGTGATTCGCACATTAAAATACGTACCACCAAAACCGGGTAAAGATCTTATTCTAAACTTAGATGTTGATTTACAGATCTTTATCCGTTCAATTCTCGGCGACCGCCGAGCTGCTATCGTAGTACTTAACCCGAAAAATTCCGCAGTATTAGCCATGGTATCAACACCGAGCTATGATCCTAACTTGTTTGTACATGGTATTTCAGGATCAGAGTATCGTGCATTACTGAATGATAGAAATCGACCATTAGTAAATCGTGCAACCTTAGGTATTTACCCCCCAGCATCAATAGTAAAACCGTTTATTGCAGTTGCCGCGCTAGAGGAAAAGGTGGTAACAACTAAGACCACTCGAGATGACCCTGGATTTTGGCGATTACCCAATTCTAATGCACGTCCATTCCGAGACTGGTTAATATGGGGACACGGTCGTGTTAATTTAATACAATCCATAGAAGAATCAGTGGATACTTTTTTTTACCAAATCGCTTATGATATGGGTATTGATAGACTATCCAGCTGGATGAGTCGCTTTGGATTTGGCGATTACACGGGTATCGACATTCATGAAGAAAATAAAGCTAATATGCCTACGCGAGAGTGGAAAATGACCCGCTACCACAAACCTTGGTATCAAGGTGATACAATCCCTGTAGGTATTGGACAAGGTTATTGGACAGCTACTCCAATTCAACTCGCAAAAGTCACTGCTGTATTAGTGAACAAAGGGCAGGTTAATCCTCCACACTTGTTGTGGATAACGCTCGATGAAGGCATTCAAGAATTGGCTACTTTTCCATCTTATACCCCAATCGAGAATGTTCGTGACAAATATTGGATGACCGCATTAGAAGGCATGAAACGGGTTAACCACGGTAAGAGAGGAACATCCCGCAGGGCTTTTACCACTTCCAGCTACTTAACTGGTGGTAAATCTGGTACTGCACAAGTATTTAGCTTAGGTGAGAACGAAGAATATAACGCTGATGAAATTTCGGAGCACCTTCGAGATCATGCTCTCTACACAGGATTTGCACCATACGAGAATCCGCAAATAATAGTATCGATCGTGCTCGAGAATGCTGGTGGTGGTTCAAGCCAAGGCGCCCCTATTGCCCGCCTGATTTTCGACCACTTGTTGATCGATAAAAACAGCAATGAGGAACAGCTTCAATGAGCCGTTTTATATCGATGGATCAAAAAAAGCCCATTTTTGATCGGTTCCACATAGACGTGCCGTTGCTATTGTGTATTTTAGCACTAATGTGCTTTAGCATGATGGTAATGTGGAGTGCAAGCGGACAAAACGTTGCCATGATGGAACGCCAAGTATTTCGTTTGTTGCTAGCGTTTTGCGTAATGCTCATACTGGCACAAATATCACCTCGATACTTTGAATTCTGGGCTCCTTGTCTCTATGTAACTGGGATAATTATGCTCATTGCCGTCCTCCTATTTGGTCAAATAGCCAAAGGTGCTCAACGCTGGCTGGACTTCGGTATTTTTACTTTTCAACCATCAGAACTAATCAAGCTTGCTGTGCCTTTAATGATTGCACGTTTTCTCAGTAAAGAACCTTTACCCCCAAGTTTACGCACCTTATTAGTTGGTTTTTTACTGGTATTCATACCCACGATTCTGATCGCAAAACAACCAGATTTAGGTACCTCAATCCTCATTGCTGCCTCCGGCATATTCGTGCTTTTTTTATCAGGTATCAGCTGGAAAATCATCATTTCAGCAACTACTTCAATTGCCGCATTTGTCCCCGTTCTGTGGTTTTTCTTTATGCATGAATACCAGCGAATGAGAGTACGTACTCTGTTTAATCCTGAATCTGATCCACTTGGCGCAGGTTACCATATTATTCAGTCAAAAATTGCAATTGGATCAGGAGGGGTAAGCGGCAAAGGTTGGCTTCACGGCACTCAGTCACAACTTGAATTCCTACCAGAACGTCACACTGATTTTATATTTTCTGTCTTCGCTGAAGAATGGGGCTTGATAGGCGTGACGAGCTTACTAATGTTATACCTTTTTATCATCGGCAGAGGTTTAATGCTAGCAAGTCGTGCACAAACTGCTTTTGGTCGCATGATGGCAGGTAGTATTGTGCTGAGTTTCTTTGTTTACGTATTTGTTAACATTGGTATGGTAAGCGGTCTCTTACCCGTGGTTGGTGTACCACTACCACTAGTTAGCTACGGCGGAACATCCATGGTAACCATTATGGCAGGTTTCGGTATACTGATGTCAATCCACACTCACAGGAAAATGCTTTCAAAGGCTTTGTAATGAGGATATACATGATTATCATAACTATATTACTCTCAAGCTGTGCATCAAATAAAAGCCGTTATATCCTGACGGCCGACAAAGCGCCAAGAACCGCGCTAACATTAACCTATATCGAAGATGCGCAGCCACGCTATGAGCCTTCAAGCCAAGCTGGAAACCGAAATTATTCAGTTCTTGGTCAAAATTATGAGGTGCTTACAGCACCATATGGATTTTCTGAGACAGGAATGGCGTCATGGTATGGTGAAAAATTTCACGGTTATAAAACAGCCAATGGTGAAATTTACGATATGTATTCCATGTCTGCTGCTCATAAAAGCTTGCCACTACCAAGCTATGTTGAGGTAGAAAACACGAATAATGGAAAAAAAACGATTGTGCGTGTTAATGATAGAGGCCCTTTTTATAAGGGACGTGTGATAGATTTAAGCTATGCTGCAGCCTTGAAACTTGATATCCTGAGAACAGGCACAGCGTTAGTGAAAGTCACCTTATTCACAGTGGACAAACCTTCAGGAAATACCGAATGCCAAAGGGCATGTTTAAATCGCTATTTTGTACAACTGGCCTCCCTCAGTGATAGATCAAAAGCAATGCGAGCTGCCGCTATATTTAGCAAAAGATTTGACCTTCCTTCTGATATTAATCAATCAGGAGATGTATATCGTATTCGTTTAGGACCTTTTTATAACTACGTACAAACACAAAATGTGGTAATAACAGTACGGCAACATAAAATAAAAGAGGCATTTATCGTCACTGAGCCTATTGCCGATAAACGTTCGAAGAAATAGAATGACATAAATATATGTGTTCATATAGCCCTTTCTGAGACTAGATTAGCTGACCTGACAGAAGGTTAGCAGTTTTTGCTTAGAACATGCCAATTAAGTACCTAAAACTATGATAAATAAACCTTTCTTGTTTCGCTCTTTAGCCTTGTTGACTGCCTTTCTAACTTCAGTCTCCTTTGCAGTGCCTTTAGTTGTACCAGATACGCCTCAAATCGCTGCAAAGGGGTATGTCTTGATGGATTACAACTCAGGAAAAGTATTGGCTGAGTACAATCCCTATGAACGTTTAAATCCTGCAAGTTTAGCCAAAATGATGACCAGCTACGTAATTGGTCAGGAGATCAAGCGTGGTAATATCACTTTAGATGACGACGTCATTATCAGCCAAAATGCATGGGCAAAAAACTTCCCAGGCAGTTCGAAAATGTTCATTGAAGTCGGAACCTCAGTAAAAGTATCTGACTTAAACCGTGGTATCATTATCCAATCAGGTAACGATGCCTGTGTCGCAATGGCTGAACACGTAGCCGGTTCTGAAGATTCGTTTGTTGACCTGATGAACGACTGGGCAAAGTCCTTGAGCATGAATAACACTAACTTCTCGAACTCGCATGGTCTAGATCATCCTGACTTATATTCGACGTCTTATGATCTTGCACTACTGGCACAAGCTTTGATTCGTGATGTGCCACAAGAATACCGAATTTACAAAGAGAAATCGTTTACCTATAACAAAATTACCCAATACAACCGTAATGGTTTGCTTTGGGATAAAAGCATGAATGTCGATGGCATAAAAACTGGCCATACCGACAAAGCAGGCTACAATTTAGTGAGCTCTGCAATTGAAGGAAAAATGCGTTTAATCGCCGTTGTTATGGGTACCAATAGCGTGAATGCCCGTAAGGCAGAAAGCAAAAAACTGTTGAACTTCGGCTTCCGTTTCTTTGAAACGGTGGTACCACATAAAGCAAATGAAACATTTGTAATCGAAAAAGTGTGGATGGGAGATATTAAGCGAGTCGCGCTAGGTGTTAATAAAGATACCTATGTGACACTACCTCGTGGTGAAACTCGTAACTTGGAAGCAAAATTTTTACTTGAAAAGACGTTGAAAGCACCAATTGCTAAAGGTGATATTGTAGGAAAATTGTTCTATCAAGTAGATGGTGAAGATATCTCGGAATATCCGCTAGTTGCCCTGAACGATGTACCACAAGGTGGTTTATTAAGTCGCTTATTAGATTATATCATCATGTTTATCAAAAGCTTATTCTCACAACGCATTTAGAAGTAGAAGAAATGGCACAAACTGATTTTACCACTTAGTGTCTTGAACTACCTATCTCCTTCAAAACTCAGGATGTTATTCTCTGATAACAGAGCGATTGCTATATGTTCTAAGTACAGTAGGTGATCAATTCAACGCAATAAGGTTCGTCATAGGAATATCCAATACTAAATTTAGAGTGCCTAATGCAAAAACAACCAACACTAAAAGATCTACTTGAGTTTCCATGTACCTTTTCTTATCGAGTGATGGGGTATGCACAACTAGATCTGACAGATCGGATTTTAGAAGTCATCCAACGTCATGCACCTGGTATTTACACACCAAAGGTGACTCCGAGTGGCAAAGGTACCTATAACGCAGTATCTGTTACGATTACGGCAACTTCAATTGAACAAATTGAAACGTTATACAAAGAGTTGGGTGCGATTGATATCGTACGTATGGTTCTCTAGCTTTAAGTTCACGCTCTAGTAATATACTTAAAAATACCGATCGCTGTTAATTCAGACATTTCTCATAATAACTCATAGGTATTAACTCAATTTTTCAGTTATTGTTTGTTTAAAACAAACTTTTCTTAAAACAGCAAAAAGCAGGTGCCATTTTGCAACGAAACAGTCTTATTATCAGACAACTTGGATTGCGAAAGTATCAACAAACCTTACAGGCTATGCATACCTTCACTGATACACGACAAAATAAAACATTTGATGAAATTTGGTTTGTTGAACATGAAGCAGTTTTTACGCAAGGCCAAGCTGGAAAAACAAAACATCTTTTGGAAACAGGAGATATTCCAGTAGTTCAGAGTGATCGTGGCGGACAAGTAACTTATCATGGCCCAGGTCAACTGGTGACATACATCTTAATCGATCTAAAACGTAAAAGAATTGGTGTGCGTGAATTCATCTCACATATCGAGAATACAGTAATCGATACACTGGTACAGTTTGGTATTGAATCAAATGCACGTCCTGATGCACCAGGAGTCTATGTGGGAAAAGATAAGATCTGCTCATTGGGTTTCCGAATTCGCCGAGGCTATTCATTCCATGGTCTAGCGATAAACGTCAACATGGATTTGTCGCCATTTCTGCGCATTAACCCATGCGGATATACTGATATGACCATGACGCAAACTATCGATTTAGGGGGTCCTGCTTCACTGACTGATCTTTGCCCTGTGTTAGTAGATAAACTGATTCATCACCTGAATTATGATCAGGTCTAGTCCCTAACAGAAAAAAGCAACTAATTATGAGCAAACCTACCAAAATAAAACAAGACATGAAGTACCGTAATGCAGATAAGATGGTGCTCATCCCAGTTAAGAATATGCCAATCCAGAAGCAGGAGAGACAGCACAAGCCAGAGTGGTTGAGGATCAAGCTCCCAGCAGATACAAAACGTATTCAAGACATTAAGTCTATCATGCGTAACAATAATCTACACTCGGTCTGCGAAGAGGCCTCCTGTCCAAATCTTTCCGAGTGCTTCAACCAAGGCACAGCCACCTTTATGATTTTGGGTGTCATTTGTACCCGACGATGCCCATTCTGCGACGTTACACATGGACGTCCTAATGCACCAGATGCACTAGAACCGATAAAACTGGCGCAAACTATCCGCAATCTGGGACTAAAGTATGTGGTTGTAACATCGGTTGACCGAGATGATCTTCGTGACGGGGGGGCGCAACATTTTGCTGACTGTACCCGAGCAATTCGTATACTGAATCCAGAAATTAGGATCGAGATTTTAGTCCCTGATTTTCGGGGACGAATGGACACAGCATTAAAGTTGTTAAAAGAGAGTCCACCCGATGTGTTCAACCATAACCTCGAAACAGCACCACGTATATACTACGAAGCTCGTCCAGGGGCTAACTACAAATGGTCACTGAAATTACTAAAGAAATTTAATGAAATGCACCCAAGTGTACCGACAAAATCCGGTCTGATGATCGGACTTGGTGAAACTAAGGAAGAAATCGTTGAGGTATTAAAAGATCTACGCAGGCACGGCGTTACCATGCTGACAATCGGACAATACTTGGCACCAAGCCGTCATCACTTACCCGTTAAACGTTACGCACCACCAAGTGAGTTTGACGAGCTGAAAGGGATTGCCTTGGAACTAGGTTTCACACAGGCAGCGTGTGGTCCATTTGTTCGCTCTTCTTATCATGCTGATCTGCAAGCAATGGGTGTGGAAATAAAGTAATGTGCTACGCGCACCCCAACGTAGTTTGTTCTTTTCATTTATATTAACTGATGTTGATACCTTTCCTGATTTCAACAATCCTGGAAGGAGCTTCTGATCATGTGAGTCGTGGCAACACTACATTATGCCGTATATGTGCATCTTTTTTTGTCATACCTGAATTCAAGTGCATTCAATATGTTCATTGTGATTTAAATAACCTCAGATCTGCATAAGCGCTTGCTTATGCAGATCTGAGGTTATTTAAATATTTAACAATCTAGCTTGTACCTTAAACATAACAATGAACATTGCGTTCGTTACGATTTAAATCAAGAAAGTACGCGATCAAACCCACTCCTCTCGCACTCATTAGTTGATTATCCTTGGTAGCAGTGGTGCTATCAAAGACAAGCTGGAAAAAATATATAAGATACATCTGACTAGAGGAAAAGGTCTATTCATACCCTATTGCGTTAGCATCGTTTGTGCTGAAACTATCTGCAATAATTATAACTTATACTCGAATGAATAGAGCCAACATTCCAGAAACTACGGCCGTTTTATCTGTGAAACCTAGAATAATTAGAATTTTTGGTGCGACACTCATAATTGACTCAACACTAAGCAGTTCCTATTATGTAAGGGAGTAGAGTATGATTAAATTTTTGCATGATACACATAGTAAAGGATGTAATTTAAAGTGGATCAAAAGTATATAAAAGAGAAGTGGCAGAAATATTGGGAAGACTCTTCAGCATTTGTAGCAAACAATAATTCACAAAAACCAAAATACTACATATTAGACATGTTCCCTTACCCTTCAGGAAATGGATTACATGTTGGTCATGCTGTCGGGTACATAGGTTCAGATATAATTGCTCGCAAAAAGCGAATGAGTGGTTTTAATGTTCTACACCCTATGGGTTGGGATGCCTTTGGCCTTCCTGCTGAGCAGTTCGCTATTAAAACTGGAATTAGTCCACAAGAATCAACTAAAACAAACTGTGATAATTTCCGACGTCAACTTAAAAATATGGGTCTGAGTTACGACTGGCGCCGTGAAATATCCACTTGTGAGGAGTCCTATTATAAATGGACTCAATTTTTGTTCTTGAAATTATACGATAGAGGGCTTATATATGAGTCAGAGCAATATGTTTGGTGGTGTGAGGAGCTAAAAACTGTTCTAGCCAATGAAGAAGTAATTGATGGAAAGTCTGAACGTGGTGATTATCCGTGCATAAGAAAACCTCTAAAACAATGGACTATTAAGATCACCAAGTACGCTGAACGATTGCTTGAAGATTTAAATGACCTTGACTGGCCAGAATCCATAAAAAAGATGCAACGAGAATGGATCGGAAAGTCAACCGGAACTGATATAAAATTCGATATTGTTGGTGTTGATAATAGTTTAAAGGTTTTTACAACTAAACCAGAAACCATCTATGGTGTTAATGCTGTAATTATATCTCCCGAGCACCCTAATTTATCCGATTTGATGATTTCCCTCTCCAGAGAAGAACAAATTTCACGCTTGAATAAAGTTAACTCCGCTAGCGTTGAATCAATTGTAGGTGTACATACAGGGTCTGTCGCCATCCACCCTATGACAAAAGAAAAACTACCGGTTTTAATTTCTAACTATGTTCTGTCTTCTTATGGTCAAGGAGCCGTTATGTGTGTACCAGTACATGACGATCGTGATCGACGACTTTCTCAGTCCATGGGCTTACCGTCCACTAAAGTTATAGAGACTGATGACCAAGGAGAGGAACTACTAGTAAACTCTAGCTTCCTAACTGGGTTAACTCCGCTGATAGCACGTAATAGTGTAACCAAATTCATAGAAGAGAATGAATTAGGTGAAGTTAACACACGTTATAGACTGCATGATTGGATTTTTTCTAGACAACGCTATTGGGGTGAGCCTATACCACTCTATAAAGACAAGAGTGGTAAGATTATACCAGCATCACTTAACGAACTTCCGATTACTCTACCAAAAGTAGAGAGTTACCTTCCAACCAAAGATGGTAAAAGCCCATTGCTTAGGGAAACAGAGTGGGTTATTAAGAAAACAGAAAATGGTGAAAAGTTAACTAGGGTAACCGACACTATGCCTAGTTGGGCAGGTTCTTGCTGGTACTATCTGCGCTTTATGGATCCAAAAAATGACGTTGAACCATTTTCCGAAGCCGCATTAGAGTATTGGAAAGAAGTAGACTTATATATAGGCGGAGCAGCTCATGCAACAATGCATCTGCTATATGCAAGATTTTGGCATAAGGTTTTATATGATATTGGATTAGTTTCATTTAAGGAACCGTTTAGGAAACTGTTTAATCAAGGACTTGTGACAGCAGACGCCTTCCAAAGTGAGACGGGGCGAATTATTCCAGTTGATGAAACGGAAGTTACAGTCGATGGTTATGTCTCAAAAAAGACGGGTGAAAAACTTGAAGTTTTTCATACAAAAATGTCTAAATCACTGTTAAACGTTGTAACTCCGGAGACTGTCATTAATAAATACGGGGTTGATACATTCCGTCTCTATATGATGTTCATTGGCCCATTGGGAAAAAGTAAGAAGTGGCAGTATAACTCAATTAAAGGATGCGAACGGTTAGTTAATCGTATTTATTCGATATATTCGATACCATCGAATAAACTAGATAGTGGAAAAGTGGAGTTAATAGATAATGCTTGGAAAATTGCATTCAATAGAGTTGACAGATCCTTTAAGAACTTCAACTTCAATACAGCTGTTGCTGCATTCATGGAATTCATCAATGTAGTAGAGAAGAATGAGAACAATATTTCTCCTTCAACCCAAAGAAAGCTTCTCATTACACTATACCCATTTGCACCACACATATGTTGCGAGTTATGGACGCTCTCTAGAAATTTAGGACACGTATATGAACAAAAGTGGCCTCAGAATTCCTCTCAAATTATTAAGAGGATAAAGCTTATGATAAATGGCAAATTCATCTCTTTCCATCAAAAAGAAGAAGATGAAGAAACAATGCTTTCAGAGCTAAGAGAATCACTCGAAGGGAAAAAAATAAAACGAATAATTCATATTTATGGGGGGGGGATCAATGTTCTCACTGATGAATAATTAACCCTATCTGCGCATAAGGAATGAACTAATTTCCCAAGTCGAGATCTGATCGTTTGAATCAAATAATCAATTATAAAAATACTTTAACATGAATAAGTTAGATACTTTTTTATCATTATCGACTATTTCTGTCAGATTTACCTTTCTGTTTAGAAAAATACCGGATTTTAGATTTCAAAACAAGAAATAAACATTTTATCCTTCCAATCAGTAACATAATGACGATTATTATATCTTTTCATCAATCTAAGTTTCGTAATTTTAAGACGTATTCTGCGCAATTAGTCGGTTATGAATTCAATAAGTTGATTTCCGTATAGAAAATGGATTCTTTCATAGTTAACCTCAGATCTGCATAAGCGCTTGCTTATCAAACTTAGTCATCTTGAAGTTCGGCTTGCTAAGCAAGCGCTTATGCAGATCTGAGGTTATATACTTTACTGGCGTTGTTTCCTAAATATCTTAACTAATCGTAATTTCTAGGATCAGATTATCATGGAGTTAAGTGGGAGGTGATGATGGGAAAGGGAAAGGCCAAGCACAAGATTAGCAACTGGAACAGTATAATCAAGCATCAGTAAACCGTGGCTCAGTCACTTGTTGGATAGAGAACCATACCATTAAGGCATGGTTTTATTTAAAGCATCACCGTCATCGTGGACGTGGGTTTATATTTACAGATACCGAGGTTGAAACAGCACTAATGGTGAAAGGTATTTTCAAGCTCCCACTTCGTGGATTAAAACATTTTCTCAATTCAGTTTTTACGTTGATGAAAGTCCCGCTGAAATCCCCTACATACACCTACATTAATAAGAGTTCTAAGACCGTAGAAGTTAAGTACCGTTTACCGAGATCTAGGAGCTGTCGACCACGTTGTTATTGATCCCACCTGCCTACAGGAATACGGCGAAGGTAAATGGAAAAAGAGTAAACACTGTAAGGAGAAGCGGCGTCTCTGACGCAAGCTTCATTTTGTCGTTGATGTGTCTAACCATAAGGTTATTACTGCAGAAGTTAGCCTAGTTTTTATGGGTGACAATGAGGTTTTACCTACATTAATTAACCCCTGAAGACGAAAGATATAGCAAGTAAGTGCGGATGGAGTTTATGACACAACAGCGTGTCACCACGTACTAAAAAACAAAGGAATAACGCCTGGTATTCCACTTCGAAGCAACGCGAAGTCATGTATTCAATAAGTTGATTTCCATCCAGAGAATGGATTTTTTACAGTTACAAATCCATGTTAGGAAACAGGGTATTTGCAGTAATAGACAACTGCTTTACAGGTCATATTAAACGAACAATTCAATTTATTGAATATATGACCATTATCCGAGCTACACTGATTATTTTAGCTTAGGCCGTTGTAAGTACATGTCCAACTCGTTGCCAAAGTTTTGGCGGTCTTGCTGTGTGAGTGACGCCGGACCAATGGTGTGAATGCCACTTGAACGCATGGTATCCATGAAGTCACGGATGTTGAGTCGTTGTCGGATATTTTCGTGGGTATACAATTTACCACATGGATTCAACACCAACGATTCTTTATCGATTTCAATGATTTCAGCCGCAAGAGCAATATCAGCAGTAATAACAAGATCACCCTTTTTCATACGAAAAATAATTTCGTCATCTGCAACATCAAACCCTTTTGGAACTTGAATATATGTGATGTACCGTGATATTGGTATTTTTAAAGATTGGTTGGCAACAAATATAACCTGCGTTTTAGTTCTATCCGCTGCACGATAAAGAATCTCTTTAATGACCACAGGACACGCATCAGCATCTACCCAAATTGTCGACATGTTGTCATTACTCAATATCTTTATTATATGTTTTAATATCACTTTATCGCATACGCAACGAAAGTATATTTCAGAGGGCGTTATTTCTAAAAGTTGATAAGTTAAAGGGTTGTGGAAAGGATTTTTTATGTTATCAAAAATCTTCGTGGGATACCAGTTAGTTCCGTTGTTTTCTTTTTTAAGAGATGATTAGGAAATAATGGTTCATTGGGGACTTTCGAAAGATGGTCGGTGAAGAGGGATTCGAACCCCCGACCCTCTGGTCCCAAACCAGATGCGCTACCAAGCTGCGCTATTCACCGAACGTCTATTTTAGTCAGAGGTACTTTTTAAAAATAATTCTGCTCTGTTATTCCAATATCTTCCACAACCGAATACAAGTGCTAAACTTATTATAATTAGATCATACACTACACACTACAGCGGTAGGAGTTTATACTCATCCCCACGGAGGATTCAAGTGTTTTATCGTGATATAACACCCTGTGTGACGATCATTTAAGCTATAACCAGTAATAAGAGAAAGGCGCCTACAAAAAGAGTGAATTAGGAATGCTCATATTAACAAGAATTGAAGTTATCCTTTCTACCGTGAGAGGTTGCTATGTAGTTCCATGCTTTTATTTTTTCTTAATGCTTAATAGTTTTTAGATATATTGAGGACTTTCTAATCAGTCATTTAATTTTAATAAGCTCTCTAAGCAAATTATCATTATACTCAGGATACGTTTCACCAATCCGTCACGATTATGAATCGGTAATAATGAGTTAGATTCATTCTTGGACATAATGACTAATGTTGCGAGTGTCACGCACATTGCTATTGCAATGTGCTACCCAATCACACGCATAGATTATGCCATGAACTGTTGCAAAGAAACTCTTAGACATTGAGCATGAATACTTATCTTGAGATAATGCCTACAATAGGCTCAAGCCTAATGATATTGTCTCGTTTAAGCGTGAGGATGTGCAATGTGTAAGATGGAGTATTTCGTAAGCTGAGACTGGGAAAATATGACATCCAAGCGTGTCTAGATCTTCATTAATTTATTCCTTAAAGAGGCTCGTAACGAAATTCTCAAGTTCCTAAAATAATATCAATGAATGGACTTTCTTACTTTTATCATAGTTCATGGAAAAGGTGAACAATCCTATCCACATGCTCGAATTAAAAGATTTGTCTGTCATTGGCTTGAGCCAATACTTGATGTAGTATGTTTTCACTCTTCTCAATGTCATCACGGTGGTGTTGGTGCTGTGTATGTGCTGTTGAAAAAAGCCAAGTAAAGAAATTAAAGACCCTTACTAACAAGTAGTTATAGAGACGATTAATATGGATCTCAGAGCAGCGATAATAAAAAGAGCCTTAGACTCTTTAATTGGCGTTGTTGATTAAATTAACCTGAGCTGCGTATAAGAAATAAACTAAATGCCAAAGCCGCGATCTGATTCGTTTGGAATAAACTATTGACTGCACAAGGACTTTGTGTATGAATAACTTAGACGCCGTTTTCGACGACTTCTGCCAGATTTTCATCCCTGCATAAAAAATACCTAATTTCTTCCGGTATCGAATAAAGAAACAAGCTTTCTCGTCTCTCAGTTGGCTAAGTGATGACGATAGTGATAGCTTTCCATCAATCAGGGTATCGAGACTTCAAAACTTATTACATCCACTTTGTTTGTCGCTACCTCACCAACGAATTTCCTGAATTAGTTAGTTACACGAGGATGCTTAAACTCATGCAATGTGTCCTAGTATCGATTTGCTCTTACCTTACTCACCATCAGGTAAGTCCGACAGGGATTGCCTTCGTTGATTCGTCCAAGCTACAGGTTGGTCACAACCTACGCATTCTCAGACATCAGGTTTTTAAATGTACCTCGAAGCGAGGAAAAGGAACGATGTGGTGGCTCTATAGAGGCAAATTACACCTTATGATCAATGATCAAGGTGGCATTATCTCAGTCAAAGAAATGACGGATCCCGTAGCTGATAGAAAGCTTGTATCGGAAATGACTGATGAGCTTTGGAGTTTTTTTATACGGAGATACAAGGTTATATTTCTGGTCCATTGGAACTGGAATTTACAGACAAGGGAGTGACACTGATAACAGGTGTGAAAAAAATATTAAACTCATAAGTGATGAAACTTTGGAACCGCCTGATGCTTCGGAAATAATTTATTATTGAAATTGTTTTTGACTAACTAAAAAACATATCTCAAATCGAGCATTCTCGGCACTGTAGTTGTATCATCTTTATGGCCAACTTACTGGTGGGGCTTATTACGTATTTATTTCAACTAAAGAAACTGAGCATCAAGATGGCTTGGTTTGATAAGTAAGTGCTTATGCAGATCTGAGGCTAATTTAAGTGTATGTAGGGAATTTCGACGGGAAATTCATCAACGTAAAAACTGAATTGAGAAAGCACTTCTAACTCATGAGGTGGGAGCTTGAAAATACCTTTCACCATCAGTGCCGTTTCAATCGTGGTATCCTAAAACATGAACCTACGGCTACGATGACCGTGATGCTGTAGACAAAGCTATGCTTTAATGGCAGTGGCGTCTATCCAAAAAGTGACTGAACCTTAGTTTACTAATGCTTAATTATATTGTTTCCAGTTGCTGATCTTATGTTTGGCTTTTCCCATCATCACCTCCCGCTTAACTCCATAATTATCTGGTCGTCGGAATTGTGATTAGTTCAGATATTTGGGAAACAACGTTGATTTTGGTAGTTGACTTTTTCTGTGCTTGACTACGATAATAATAATTATTATCTGAATTCATCTGTTTGAAAGCATCTATAGGAAACGGTTATTGCTGACGCTTTTGACTGGAAGACATCTCATCATCTTCTGGAACACTTATCCGAATTTCAGGTATTTTTTGGTGTAGAGTGTACTGATAGTTTGAGTGTATATGATTACCTTATTGAAAATTGGTCTATTGTAGGCAAGCTTCATATGCAACGTTCTTTGAGAGTGAATTTAAACTGTCGTACTTGATTAAAACCATTAAATATGAACTATAACAAATAGTTAAAATAGGAAGAAATGCACGACAAGGTGATAGTTGTATTCATGAAGTGGGAGTATTCGATGTAGATCACAGTAGACATATTGAGTACATAATCGGAGGTGATGTATCATCACGGATGATGGTAATTAGCTGATTCTACCCAACAACCAGAATTTATGATGACTATCACAAGGCCATGTTTGACACAATAAATTTATTCCGCAGTATATTGTGATAAAGGTTAAGCTCATGTCTTAATATCTGATATTGATCTGCGAATATCCTCCTGCAAAGGAGGAGTTTAAAGCAGTAACATGTTATAAAATTACAGTTTCTTAATAGTAATCTCTTTTTCTTTTGTGGGGTCTTGAATCTGTAATTCGGTTTGCTATATATCTTAACTCAACTCAATTGGTAAACATTCTATTGATAATAACTATAGATTACTCAATTCCAGAAGTCGTCAGTGTGTTCAGTTCGAAGTAAATTATTCATAGGAATAATCACTCTGTTTCACAGGAATTTAACGACAAAATGGGCGAATAGATTCCCTCTCGTAAAGTGAGTTTATTGACTCGATGCCCCGTGTTATCCTTTAGTGATGGAACTAACTACACCTACAAAGGGATACCTTGATCATGATATAAGTAGATCTATCTGAAACTTATATCTTCAAGTTATTTGGATATAGATCGATATTTGTCTTATGGGAACTGGCTATGACTGAAGAACCTAGAAAACTATCCTACGGAAGGCTGCTTAAGCGATTTGCTCAAATTGGCCCCTATCTCAGAAAGAATAAGTCCTCTGAAGAGTACTACTTCTTCGATTGCTTGTCTGCTTGCATTAACTCCAGTAAATCACCAGAATGTCGTGAATTTTGGGGCTGGTGGCTTGAATTGACACGAAAAGAAGGGGGCTTTGAGTATATATATACCTTTGGTAAATTTAACACTGAAGGAAAATGGCATGCCGAGGATGTGCCAAAAAGATCTACAAAAGAGGTGGAAGAGTCCTTAAATGGATTTTATTCCAAGATATCTGGATTGATAGTAGATGAACTGCAGCTTGGTATTACAGCGGAGTTATCCCTTAAAAAACCGATACTTGGTTTTACTGTGTAAAACTCACTGTCTCCTCGTGAAATTATAAGGTGTACCGTCTAAAGTCTAGGTTCAACAGGTGTTGTTGATTAAATCAACCTGATCTGCGCATAAGAAATGAACTAAATACCCCAGTTGCAATCTGATCGTTTGAAATAAACTATTGACTGTACAAGGACTTGATCCTGAATAACTTAGATGCTGTTTTCGTCGATGTTGACGACTTCTGCCAGACTTTCCTCCCTGTATGGGAAAAACACCTCATTTCTTTCGGTTTGAAACAAAGAAACACGCCTTTTCGCCTTTCCGTTAGTTAAGTGATGACGATAGTGATAGCTTTCCATCAATCTGGATATCGAGACTTAAAAACCTATTACATCCACTTTGTTTGCCACTGTCGCAACCAAGAACTATAGTGATTTCTGGTATATGGGTAGGAAATAATGCGGTGTAACCTGTTGATTGATCTTGCCAGACTAACAACCAACAAGGAATACACTGCATGGATAATAATCATAACGTTACCGAGCTTCCTAAACTAGAAAACTCGCTTAATTAGCTACTGAAATAAGGCGCACAGCAGTGATTGGCTCAAGTTAGAGAAGCCGAGGTTTAATCCTTGCTAGATAATTTTACATCACTCCAAGCTAACGGAAAGGAGGGAGTGGTTCGTAATGGCCATTTGCCTAAGCAGTACCTATAAACTTGGTTCGGCGACATTACCGTTAAAGTCATAAAGGTTCGAGATAGAACAGGGAGCGGGATCAAGTTCAACAGCATACGGGTTTCGCCCTATCTCAAGAGAACTAAAAACATAGAAGAGCTTATGCCTTGGCTTTATTTGCGAGGGATCTCCATGGGAGATATACAGCCAGCCTTGAAATAGCTCTTAGATAAGAAAACTAAGGAATTATCAGCAAGCAGTGTTTATCGATTCAGGCAGCAGTGGAAAGCAGAATACGACCAGTCGCATAAGCGGGACCCAATTAATCTCAGATCTGCATAAGCGCTTTCTTATGCAGATCTGAGATTAATTTAGGAAATTTGTTGAGGAGGTAGTGGCAAACAAAGTGGATGTAATAGGTTTTTAAGTCTCGATATCCAGATTGATGGAAAGCTATCACTATCGTCAGGACTTCGCTAACAAAGAAACAAAAAGGTTTATTTCTTTGTTTGATACTGGAAGAAATTAGGTGTTTTTTCCATGCAAGGAGGAAAGTCTGGTAGAAGTCGTCAACATCGCCGCAAATAGCATATAACTTATTCATACCCAAGTTCTTATGCAGTTAATAGTTTTTTTAAAACGATCAGATCACGACTTAGGCATTTAGTTCATTTCTTATGCGTAGCTCAGGTTTATCATGAAGAGTAAGTTGAGGGTTGAGCAACTGTTTATGGCGAAACCTTGCTGTTTCTGCTAATAAGCGTTTATGATAAGCTCTGTCCTTTTCCAGTCCGCCAGTTTGTCCTCTTTTAAAGCCTTTGCCGCTTCATTTATAGGATGCTCTTGTGTAATAGGCTCCATCATCACTAACTTGCTGTATCTTTCGTCGTAATGGGTTAAGTAATATAGATAAAATCTCATTGTCACCAACAGAAACTAGGCTAACTTCTGCAGCAATAACCTCATGAGTAGAAAATCAACAGCAAGATGAAGTTTTCGCCAGATACGCCACTTCTTTTTACCGTATTTTCGCATTTTTCATTCACCTTCGTCGTCTACTTTTAGGCCGTTGGCATCAATAACGACATGGGCGATAACTCCTAGACTTGGTAAACGGTACTTAACTTTGACGGTCTTAGAACGCCTACTAATACAGGTTTATCTAGGTGATTTTAGAGGGATAGTCATCAACGTAAAAACCGAATTGAGATAGCCTTTTAATCCACGAAGTGGGAGTTTTAAAATACCTCTCACCATCAGTGCCGTTTCAATCGAGGTATCCAAAAATATAAACCCACGGCCACAGTTTACTAATACTTGATTATATTGTTTCCAGTTGCTGATCTTGGCCTTTCCCTTTCCCATTATCACCTCCCGCTTAACTCCATAATTATCTGGTCGTCGGAATTATGATTAGTTCAGATATTTGGGAAACTGCGCCGGTTCAACAACCTAAATCAGGTAATTAGTCTCTATTAGAGCGATAGATACGTTATTCACTTGTTATCTTGGTCTGAGATTGATAAAAAAAGGACATGTTTGCTTTTATGTTATTAATCGAATGTCAGACCAAGAAAATGTGTCATCAGTAATTTTAGATGTTGGCGATAAGCAGGCTCAGCAGCTAATCGTTATCAAACTCGGTACCAGTGTACTTACAGGTGGTTTAAAAAAGATTGACAGAGCGCATCTTGTTGAATTAGTGCGCGAGTGCGTAATGCTTATTCGTCTTGGGCATAAAGTAATTATTGTGACATCAGGCGCGATTGCAGCGGGGCGAGATCATTTAAATTATCCCAGATTAGCCAATACCATTGCCAATATGCAAATGCTTGCTGCAGTGGGTCAAAGTCGCCTTATTCAGGAATGGGAGAATCTATTTGCTATCTACGGTATTCACATAGGTCAAATGTTATTGACGCGTGCAGATCTTGATGATCGAGAACGTTACTTGAATGCACGCGATATGTTACAGGCTCTGCTGGATAACAATATTGTACCAGTAATCAATGAAAATGATGCTGTTGCGACAGCGGAAATCAAAGTAGGTGACAATGATAATTTGTCTGCGTTGGTGGCGATTCTAGCAAATGCTAATAAATTATTATTATTGACCGATCAGCTAGGCTTATTTACGGCGGATCCTCGTTCTAATCCAGATGCGAAACTTATCCGTGAAGTGCATAAAATTGATGAAATGCTGCATAAACTAGCAAGTGGTAGTGTTAGTGGCCTAGGTACTGGAGGTATGGTAACCAAGCTTCAAGCAGCTGATGTTGCAAGGCGTGCAGGTATTGAAGTCATTATTGCTGCAGGAAACCGTCCAGAAGTGATTCAGAAGGTGGTTGAAGGAAAACCTGTGGGTACACGCTTCCTGCCATTGGAATCACCTATAGAAAATCGTAAACGATGGATCCTAGCGGGACCTCCGCCCGCAGGAGACATCATGATTGATGTCGGGGCTATGAGGGCAGTAATGGAACGTCATAGTAGCTTGCTTTCTAAAGGAATTATGTCGGTAAGAGGTACATTTGATCGTGGTGCAGTTGCACGGATCTGTGATCAAAATGGCAAGCTATTGGCTCGTGGTATTTGTCGTTACTCCAGCAAAGATCTGAGTGCAATTGCGGGGCGACATAGCAAGTGCATCCAAGATATCCTAGGTTACGCATATGGTCCAGTCGCGATTCATTGTGATGATTTGGTCGTTATCGATTAATCAAATTGTGAATGTCTATAATTTTAATAGAATATATCCAAAGTAATTTAGGTTATAATTATTTGACATATGAATGAGATGTTGTGAACTTAGACAGCTATGTGATTGGTCAGAAAGAACTCAATCATACCGTAGCAAGTTCAAGTAATACAGGTATAAGAAATAGAGGATTATAATGAATTTGCAATCAATAGGTTGTGCTGCGCAAAATGCTGCATATGTATTAGCAGTTGCGTCAACTGAACAAAAAGACAAAGCATTATCGGTTATTGCTGATGAACTAGAAGTAAACACTCTGCCAATTTTGAGGGCCAATGCAAAAGATATTGATGCAGGTAAAATTGCTGGTTTACCAGACGCTATGCTTGATCGTCTATTGCTGGACAAATCTCGTTTGGAAGATATTTCGGCTGATATTTCTAATGTGATTTCGTTGTCTGATCCAGTAGGAAGTGAAATAGATTGCAGGGTGCTGAGAAATGGCATGACGTTGAGTCGACGACGCGAACCCATTGGGGTCATAGGCGTTATATATGAAGCACGCCCTAACGTAACCATTGATATTGCCTCTTTGTGTCTCAAAGCTGGTAACGCGAGTATTCTTCGCGGTGGTAGGGAAACCTTCCATTCCAACATGGAATTAATCAAGGTAATTCAAACTTCACTTGAAAAAGTTGGTTTGCCAACATCTACTGTACAGTATATTGCAAAACCAGATCGTGAACTGGTAAGTGAATTGCTTCGTCTTGACAATTACGTAGACATGATCATTCCACGGGGAGGTATCACCTTGTGCAAAATGTGTAAAGAGAACAGTACAATTCCTGTGATTATAGGTGGTTTCGGTATCAGCCACATGTATATCGACAAATCTGCGAACCTAGATCGTGCGCTAGCTGTGATCATTAATGCAAAGGTACAACGTCCATCAGCATGTAATGCACTCGATACCTTGTTGGTTCATAATGACATCGCAGAGACACTACTTCAGAAATTGACACCTATGTTTAATAAACATAGGCTAAAGATTTTTGCTAAAAAATCTGCGCTTCCTTTATTAAATTGTGTTGATGATCTTCATGAGGCTAGTGACTGTGATTTTGATATTGAATGGTTGAGTTATACATTGGGGATTTCTTTGGTCGCTGATGTTAACTCGGCTCTGCGTCATATGCGTGATCACAATGCGAACCATTCGGATGCTATATTAACCAATGATTTGTCGGTGGCTGAAGTGTTTATCAAGGGTGCGGGCTCAGCTGTAGTCTATGTGAATGCGTCTACACGATTCACGGACGGCGCTCAGTTTGGCTTAGGTTCAGAGGTAGCTGTGTCTACACAAAAGCTGCATGTACGTGGCCCTATGGGTCTAGAAGACCTCACTACTTATAAGTGGGTGGGTAAAGCTGACTATCTGTCGCGTCCATAATTAACCTCAGATCTGCATAAGAGCTTGCCTATCAAGCCTAATTATCTTGATATTTGGCTTCTTTGGTTGAAATGAATACTCGATAGTCCCGCCAGCCAGTTGACCATAAAGTTGATACAACTACGGTGCCGAGAATGCTCGATTTGGGATATGTTTTTTAGTTGGTCAAAAACAGTTTCGATAATAAATCGTTTCCGGAGCATCCGGCAGTTCAAGAGTTTCCTTACTTTTGATTTCATATTCTTTTTCATACCAGTTATCAGTGTCACTTTCTTGTCTGCAAATTTCCGCTCCTATGGACCATAGATATAACCTTTGTCTCCGTATATACACCTCAAAAGCTCGTCAGCCATTTCCGACAGAGGTTTTCTATCAGCCACGTTAATTGTCGTCACTTTGACTGAGATAATGCCACCTTACTCATTGATGATAAGGTGCAATTTGAAGCTGTAGAACCACCTCATCGTTCCTTTTCCTCGCTTCTCGGTGCCTTTAAGAACCTGATATCTAAGTATGCGTAGGTTGTAACAAACCTGTAGCTTGGTTGAATTAATGAGGGAAATTTCTGACGGTGAGTAAGGCAAGAGCAAAGCGAAACCAAAATACGTTGCATGAGCTTTAGCATCTTCGTGTGGCTAACTAATTCATGAAATTCGTTGGTGAGGTAGCGACAAACAAAGTGGATGTAATAAGTTTTGAAGTCTCGATACCCCGATTGATGGAAAGCTATCACTATCGTCCTCACTTTGCTAACTGAGAGATGAGAAGGTTTGTGTCTTTGTTTGACACTGGAAGAAATGAGGTATTTTTTCCATGCAGGGAGGAAAGTCTGGCAGAAGTCGACGCCATCGACGAAAACAGCGTCGAGGTTATTCATGTCCAAGTTTGTATGCAGGCAATAGTTTTTTAAACAATCAGATCTCGACTTGGAAATTTAGTTCATTTCTAATGCGAATCTCAGATTAAAAAGGAAGCGGTAAAGGAATTAGAAGAAGATAAATTGGCGGAGTATAAAAAGGACAGGGCTTATCATAAACACTCATTAGCAGAGACAGCAATGTTTTGCTATAAGCAGTTATTTATCCCTAAACTCACTCTTCGTGATTTCAATGTTCAAGTGGGTGAAGCACTGGCAAATATGAAAGTGATAAACAAAGTTATAAGATTCGATATGCCTGTTCGCCAGCAGACACATTCAGACGGTAAATAATATTTGGAACAGTGCGTTATAGGCCTGATTTAATTAACAATGCCAATTTGGAAGGTTGACAATTGCTTTGTCGTTAGCAAATATAGCAAGGCATGGATCGCTATTGGGATAATAGCTCTATTGAGAGATTCTTTAGAAGTTTAAATACAGAATGTATTTTGTCTAAAAGGTGTGATAATTTTACTCAAGTGTACCGTACAATGACAAATTACATCACTGTATACTACAGTGGGAGCGGATTCCGCTCATACAATGGGTAGTTTAACACCAAAAGAGTCAGAAAGAAATATTTTTCTGAAAAGACACTAGAACTGTGATCAAAATATTATTTGAACACTACGGTAGCTCTGCGTGATCCTTTGGCGAGAAGAGTGTATCATTTTCGGCAGGGAGTTTTCTTCTTTAACGCTAGAACATAAGTGATGCAGTCATTATCTACATTCAGGAACTTATATCACAATAACCTATTGAATACCTGACCGCATAAAATGGTATTTCTCTCTGACCTCAGTCTAATTATCGGAGATAATTTGGAGAGCATTAGTATCCTTTTATTCAGGGCATAATAGCATTACTAAATCGTGAATCTTTTTCTACGTGGAGTAAACATAATTCCCCAAGAAACGTTCAATGAAAAATCCAAAATGTTTGTATTAATGAGGTCAGTTGATTTTTGTGACTATTTGGATAGTGCTATTGTCGAATTTTATGCGAATTATGACCTGTACATCCGACCTAATTTCAGTATATACGTTATTTTAATAGATATTACGGGGAAGTTCATTTTTCAAGCGGAGAAGTGCAATCTTATCATCAATGATTGAGCAGTATAATCCTACGGATACATAGGGTTGCGGCATTGTATCTAATAAAGGGATATATTTATTGAAGGTAAGTGATAAATGGAGACACATCACGTCTGAATAAATTCAAATGCTAACCCTTAAAATGGACTTTAATTTAGACAGCCTCTCCTAGTTTTTCAATGAACTGAGGCATTATGTGTAGGCGACTGTTTTATCCATAGGTTGAATTCGTCTAATTCGCGCTGAAACATACATTTTGAGATGGTTTCGGTGTATAACTAATGCCAAGCGAGGAAACGAGAATTAGGAATTTTCCTATGATTCTAGCTATAGAAAAATCACTCCAAAATAGTATTTTTAATTCTAAATAAGAATACTTGTCTTAGTTCGTGATGTGAGGGAACTAATGTCATATTTTAAACGACGGGTAAATAAAGTAACGTCCACAGATCGAATTTATATTGGTGCTGTCGGTGATCCTGTTTAATGAGCTTGTTAGTTCTTGGAATAAATCACAATACTGCGCCGGTTCATTTGCGTGAAAAAGTGGCTTTTTCACCACAACAAGTTCACGATGCACTAAACCAGCTTAAACAACGACAGGTCGTGCAGAGTGGTGTTATTGTGTCTACGTGTAACCGAACCGAGATTTATTGTGAATTAGTACAACCAACTTCTAGCGTTGTTGTTGATTGGCTACGACAATTCCACAATATTGACCGTGATATACTACTACGGTGCCTTTATACCTACCATGATCAAGCCGCGGCACAACATTTAATGAGAGTGGCTAGTGGTCTTGATTCATTGGTATTGGGGGAACCACAAATTTTTGGGCAGGTGAAGAATGCATATGCTGAATCAGTAGAACTAGAAGCAGTTAGTGGTCTACTGGAACGGCTTTTTCATAAAACTTTTACCGTGGCAAAACGTGTCCGAACAGAAACTGATATTGGTGGCAATGCAGTATCTATCGCCTTTGCGGCTTGTTCTTTGGCACGTCAAATTTTTGAATCATTGAAATCAACTACTGTACTATTAGTAGGTGCAGGAAATACTATTGAGCTGGTGGCGAAACATCTTTATGAACATGAGTGCAGACAGATTATTGTTGCTAACCGTACACGAAAACGTGCGAAACTTCTTGCAGAAGCGGTTGGTGCAGAAACGATTGCACTTGAAGAGATCCCTGAGTATATACATCGTGCTGACATCGTGATTAGTTCAACTGCGGCATTATTGCCGATTATCGATAAAGGTATAGTTGAGAAGGCGCTCAAAGTACGTCGTCATCAGCCTATGCTACTTATCGATATTGCCGTTCCGCGTGATATCGAAGAAGGGGTGGGAGAATTGAATGATGCCTACCTCTATACGATAGATGATCTTCACTCGATAGTTAAGCGCAATCGTGAGCAACGTAAAAACGCCGCCGTTCAAGCGGAAGCAATTATTGACGAAGAAAGTAAAGAGTTCATGATCTGGATGTGTTCACGCGATGCGGTGAACAGTATTAAGCAATACCGTGCTCATTCGCAAGCACTAAAAAATGAGGTGCTCAGCCGTAGCTTGCAAGCTCTTGACAGTGGTTCCGATCCCAAAAGGGTGCTTAAGGAACTGAGCAATAAATTGACCAATAAACTGATCCATGCGCCAACTCAGGCCATGCAAAAAGCTGCCAGAAATGGCGACGAGTGTATGCTTGATATGTTACGTCAGAGCTTAGGTCTGGATCCTAAAAAGTAGTTAATAATTTACTATGAAATCATCTATCCTTAATAAACTCGTAGCGCTGAGCGAGCGCTACGAAGAAGTACAACATCTGCTGGGCGACCTCAAGATAATTGGAGATCAGAATATGTTCCGTATTTTGTCTAAAGAGTACAGCCAGTTGGAAGAAGTCGTCCTGTGTTTTGGTGCATACAATCAAGCAGAAGTCGATATGGAAGTTGCGAAAGAAATGGCAAAAGAACACGATACTGAAATGCGTGAAATGGCGCAAGATGAAATCAAAATTGCTAAATCTGAAATTGAACGTTTGACCGAAAAACTGCAAGTTTTGCTACTACCAAAAGATATGCATGATGTGCGTAACTGCTTTCTTGAAATCCGTGCAGGCGCAGGGGGTAATGAGGCTTCCATTTTTGCGGGTAACTTGTTCCGTATGTATGGTCGATTTGCTGAATTAAAAGGCTGGTGTGTTGAAGTTATCAATGCTAACACCAACGAACAAGGCGGTTACAAGGAAATAATTGCCAAAGTCAGTGGCAACGGAGCGTATGGTGCACTAAAATTTGAATCTGGAGGTCATCGTGTTCAACGTGTGCCAACCACTGAATCTCAAGGTCGTGTGCATACATCTGCTTGTACGGTTGCAATTTTGCCTGAAATACCAGAGGTAGAAATGCCACAGATTAACCCTTCTGATCTTAAAATTGATACCTTCCGTTCATCAGGTGCAGGCGGTCAGCATGTCAATACCACTGATTCTGCCATTCGTATTACACACTTGCCAACGGGAACAGTGGTGGAATGTCAGGATGAGCGTTCTCAGCACAAAAATAAAGCAAAAGCTCTGGCTGTATTGGCGGCACGATTGGTCAAAGCAGAAGAAGAGAGACGTGCGGTAAAAGAAGCCAGTACTCGTCGTAACCTGCTGGGTTCTGGTGATCGTTCTGACCGTATTCGAACCTATAATTATCCACAAAGCCGTGTCTCGGATCATCGCATAGGACTGACACTTTACTGTTTGAATGATGTGATGGAAGGTGATCTTAGCTGCTTGATTGATCCTATTACCCAAGAATTCAGAACCGATCAGTTAGCGGCGTTGTCCGAAGAACACTAATGCCAACATGCATTGAAAAATCTTTGCGTAACGCAATAATTTTCTTAGCAAAAAATCAGAGTCCGTCACCAAAAATCGATGCATCGATTTTGCTCTGTCATGTAATAGGTATGCCCAGCAGTTATCTCTATACTTGGTCTGACAAATTGCTGTCTGATAAGGATCAGTCTGCATTCAATATGTCCTTGGCACGCCGAGCTAAAGGGGAACCCGTCGCGTATATCATTGGTTATCATTATTTTTGGACACTTAAATTAAAGGTAGAATCGAGTACCCTTATTCCGCGTCCGGAGACTGAACATTTGGTGGAGATGGCGTTAAAGTACTTGCCTCAAGGTAAGAAGCGTGTTTTGGATTTAGGTACGGGTACGGGTGCGATTGCATTGTCAATCGCAGTCGAACGAGTAAATACGCACGTTGTTGGTGTTGATTTGAGAGGGGAAGCCGTTACGTTGGCAATTAGCAATCAACAAGAGAATGAGGTAGAAAATGCCGAGTTCTTGCAAAGCAATTGGTTTGATTCGCTGCCAAAGCAGATGTTTACTATGATTGTTAGCAACCCTCCCTATCTAGACTCGAAAGATCCACATCTTTTACAGGGAGATGTCAGGTTTGAACCAAAAACCGCACTGATTGCGGATGACTACGGCTTGGCTGACATTCGTCATATATGCCAACATAGCCCATATTATCTTGATAATAATGGCTGGTTACTTATTGAACATGGATATGACCAAGGTAATTTAGTGAGGTCTATCTTTTCTGAAGTCGGATTCTGTGATATTGATACTGTGCGGGATTATGCAGGTCATGATCGTGTTACTCTTGGTCGTTTTAACCGCTAGTTTGTCTATCACATAAAACAATAAAGAGAATTACGTATCATGTATGTTGTGTTGAAGCATATTCATCTTTTATCCATAGTTATTAGCGTGGTTCTATTCATCATTCAATTTGTCTGGCGTATGAGGGACAGCACAAATTTTGATAAAAAGTGGGTTAAGGTTGTTCCTCCTCTTATTAATATTATGCTACTGTCTACTGGGATTGCGCTTATTGTTATCACTGGTTTTATCCCCTTCACAGCTAATACGTTGTGGATGACAGAGAAATTGATGTGCGTCATCGCCTACTTAGCATTTGGATTCATAGCTCTCCACTTTAGTCAGGATACTGTGTGTAGATTATTCGCATTTTTTGGAGCTTTAGGATGGGTATATGCTATTACTAATCTGGCAGTGACTAAAACACCACAGTTGCTAGGGTGAAATTAAAGTGTACGCCCTACATCAGGTTAAATACACAACCTACAGGAGAGTCAGCTAGACTCAAGTACACTCTCCGCATCCTATTTTGATATGTAGATGTGCATAACCAATAAACGGCGTTATTGATTACATTAGGCCTAGATTGCACTGATCCGAATCTTTTTTACCGTCTTAATTTGTCTGTTGGTAAACAGGCATATCGAATCTTATAACTTTGTTCATCGCTTTCATATCTGCCAGCGCTGCACCCACTTGAACATTGAAATCACGAAGAGTGAGTTTAGGGATACATAACTGCTTATAGCAAAACATTGCTGTCTCTGCTAATGAGTGTTTATGATAAGCCCTGTCCTTTTTATACTCCGCCAATTTATCTTCTTCTCATTCCTTTACCGCTTCCTTTTTAATCTAAGTTGCGCATAAGAAATGAACTAAATACCCCAGTTGCAATCTGATCGTTTGAAATAAACTATTGACTGTACAAGGACTTGATCCTGAATAACTTAGACGCTGTTTTCGTCGATGTTGACGACTTCTGCCAAACTTTCCTCCCTGTATGGGAAAAACACCTCATTTCTTTCGGTTTGAAACAAAAAAACACGCCTTTTCGCCTTTCCGTTAGTTAAGTGATGACGATAGTGATAGCTTTCCATCAATCTGGATATCGAGACTTCAAAACCTATTATATCCACTTTGTTTACCGCTACTTCACTAATGAATTTCCTGAATTAGTTAGCTACACGAGAATGCTCAATCTCATGAAAGGTCTTTTGGTTCCGCTTTACTATTACCTCACTCACTATCATGCAAGGTCGACAGGGATTGCCTTCGTTGATTCGTCAAAGCTACAGGTTTATTACAACCTACGCATACTCAGATATCAGGTTCTTAAAGGCACTGAGAAGCGAGGAAAAGGAACAATGTGGTGGTTTTACGGCTTTAAATTAAACCTCATTATCAATGAGTAAGGTGGCATTATCTCAGTCAAAGTGACGACAACTAACGTGGCTGATAGAAAGTCTATGTCGGAAATAGATGATGAGCTTTGGGGGTGTTTATACGGAGATAAAGGTTATATCTCTAGTCCATTGGAGCGGGAACTTGCAGATAAGGGAGTGACACTGATAACTGGTGTGAAAAAGAATATGAAACCAAAAGTAAGGAAACTTTGGGACTATCTGATACTCCGGAAACGATTTATTATCGAAATCATTTTTGACCAACTAAAAAACATATCCTAAATCGAGCATTCTCGGCACCGTAGTTGTATCAGCTTTATGGTCAACTTGCTGACGGGGATTATCGTGTATTCATTTTAAACAAAAAAGGGGTATGTGGATTTAGTGAGTGAAATGGGACTTTTTAAATCCCTTTCAAATTCTTTGATTAAAGTTGATATGCTCGAACCATAGTTCGTTACTATTTGTGGTTCCACAGCCATATCAAATAAGCTAATGGCATCATCAGGAATTGGATCTCGTTGATATAGTGGACGTTTCACTTTTTGGGATCCTTCAGTAAATAGCATCTTATCCCTAAGAGCTTCAAAGCTATAACCTCGACCAGTACGGTTCATAACTCGAATGAGGTTGTTGAGACTTTCCGTATAAGCATTCATTATTGGATGATCAAAGTACGCAAAAACTTCATTGTGCCAGTTCCCCATAGCTTTGATTAGCGGATCGAAATACCGCGTCATTTCAGGTGAAACCAGTCGTAGCCAAGCGTAGTAAGCTTGCTAAGCTTCATCACGCGTCTGACTGTTCCAAATGACAAAAAAAGACTCTTTAAATTCGTAAGCTTTTCCCATTTCGGGATAGTTAAGTATCCAGCCAGAATAACGTAAGTATTCCGCATCTGAGAGTTCGTGCTTTCGCTTTAGCAGTACAAACCTATCCTTTAGTAGTCCACGGCGCTGTTGTGGCGTAAGTTGGCTACGTATTGCTTTTCTTGCACGCTCTAACGACTTGTTAGCCATTTTGACTACGTGGAACTTATCTATGACGATAGTGGCATTCGGTATCATGGTTTCTACCGTGTCCTTATAAGGACGCCACATGTCCATTGCGACAAATTCAATACGTCGCGTTTTGTAAAGTAGCGAAGTAGAGTTAATTTATTACGGTTGTCGAGCATATCAATGACTGTTTGATGCTCAATATTGGTTAACACGCATCGAGGTTTCTTGATGATATGAATTTCATCAATTCCTAACCATTTTGGCATCTCGAATTTCAGTTATTCTTCTTCACGCTCGCAGTAATCTTGAAATATGTTACGGATTGTTTTTTCATCCACACCTATATCATCTGCAATACTTAAAAATGTACGTTTCTGGCTCTCTCGCTCGATGTATTCAATAAGCTGTTTAGTCATCCTACATTTTTTATCTTTGCGCGATACAAGCTCCTAGAACGTCTTATTACAACTTTGGCACTTAAAACGTTTACGATTTAGGTGGATGCCGACACGCTTGCCGTACATGGGTATATCCATAAGAATTTCGGTTCTTTTCCTAAAACTAACGAGATCAGATGTGTAGTAGTGGATGCAAAATGAAGGCGGGTATTTTAGTTCAGCGTAAACCTAATAATCATACTCAGATTCATGAACCTGACTAACATTGTAGTCAGGCCAATTCAAAATATTTGTCATAGTTAAAAAGAAAGGAGCCTAAGCCCCTTGCTGTCACTCCACTTCTACTACATCATCAATGCTAGCCTCAGCGTACAACTCTTTGGATAGCCAGCGGTGGCCAAAAAACTCTTTAACCTCTTCCAGCGTTTCACAGACCTTACCGCTAAAACGGTCACGCGCATCTTGCCTTCTAGTGCGACCAACTTGATGACAGATAAATTTTCCGCCTTTGGTCTTGTACAGAGATAACTCTGTCCAACGACCAGTTTGACCGTTATAACTACTGCTAATAGCTTGATTATCAGAACTAGCCGCATTTGCTACCAGTTCACCAGTAAAGCGAACGTTTGGCGCGTTATCAATATCAAGTGTAAATGTTTCCATGTCAGAGTCCTCATCTACGTCAATTATTTGCTCTATCTCAAGTACGCTGTAATTAATGCTGCTGAAATCAGAATCCAGATAGTCAGCCAATTCGTGTGCATTCAGCTTGTCACCATCTTTATCAACAACCGTAACGCTTTCTACAGACCAAACAGCATCCTGTCCCTCGGTTCCTGTAAACAGAGAGTCGGAGTCGCATTTGTCGTAGTTAAAGCCTTCGGTGTAAGTAATTTTGATACCATCTAAGGTTGAGGTTTTAGAAGCCAAACCAAAAACGTGAGGAATATCGTTCAGATCAAAAAATTCGTTTTCTTCGTTTCACTCTTCAACCTGACGATCAAGACGCTCTAAAACTTCGCAATCTTGTTCTCGCTGCCAGTTGTTGCGAGCTACCAGAGTTTCAAATTCAGCAATAGAGATAGTTTTCATGGTTAAATTCTTGTCTTCTCAGAGTCGTCGCTGAGTTCGGCTGTGGATGTCTCCACGTTCTTAATACAAGTGTATTTGGTTTATAATGTCAATTATTAAATCCGATTTTAACCAATTAATATATCCTGTGAAAATCAATCACTAAATCCGCATACCCCAAAAAAGTTGAGCATCAAGATGACTAAGTTGAATAAGTAAGCGTTTGTGAAGATCTTAGGTATTTTTAGGATGCCATTCCTTACCAGTATCACGCGTTGCTTCAAGGTTGAATAGTGGAAGTTATTCCTTTGTTTTTCAGTACAGGGTGACATGCTTTTGTGTCACAGGTTCAATCAGCACTAACCTGCTGTATCTTTTATCTTGATGAGTTAAGAAATGTAGGTAATACCTCATTGTTATCCACAGGAACTAGGCCAACTTCTGCAGCAATAACCTCATGAGTAGATCCACCAACGGCAAGATGAAGTTTGCGCTAGATACATCTCTTCTCCTTACCATGTTTACGCGTTTTCCATTCACCTTCGCTGTATACCTTTAGAGCTATAGTGATTTCTGGTTGATGGGTAGGAAATAATGCGGTGTAATCTGTTGATTGATCTTGACAGAGCAACAACCAACAAGGAATACACCGCGTGGATAATAATCATAACGTTACCGAGTTTCATAAACTATACAACCCGCTTAATGAACTGCTGAAACAAGGCACACAGCAGTAGTTGGCTCAAGCTATAAAAGCCGAGGTTAAATCCTTACTCGATAATTGTATATCACTCCAAGCCAACGGAAAGCAGGGAGTGGTTCAAAATGGCCATTTGCCTGAGCGGCACCTACAAACTGGATTCAGTGACATTACCGTCAAAACCCCAAAGGTTCAAGATAGGACATGCCTTAAGCCCCACCACATATAGTTTCTGAGAGGAAATTCCTAGATGTAAAAACAGGGAGCGGGATCACGTTCAACAACACACTGGTTTCACCTTATCTCAATCGAACCAAAAACATAGGAGAGTTTATCTCTTGGCTCTATTTGCGGGGGATCTCCACGGGCGATATGCAACCAGCCTTAGAATACCTCTTAAGTAAGCAAGCCAAGGGGTTGTTAGCAAACAGTATTTCTCGATTCAAGCAGCAGTAAGAAGCAAAATACGACTAGTGGCGTAAGCGCTGTTGGATACACAAAAAGGGCAATGTATTAAACAAAGTTTCAGAATCTGTTCAACCAAGAATGAAAGAAACGCTTCGGACAGTTCGAAACACGATATGGTGCTAAATATCCCAAAGCAGCGGAGTGCCTGATCAAAGACAAAGCAGAAATGCTGGCATTTTACGATGTCCACACCGAGCACTGGAGACAGATTTGAACGATAAACCTCATTGAATTAATGTTTGCAAGGGTGAGGCTAAGAACGAACAAAATCAAGAATTGTGGAAGCTGAAAAACAACACTGGCAATGACCTGCAAACTGATGCGATCATCTGAGGTTAACTGGTGTAGCCTGCAAGGCTTTAAATTACTTGCAGATATTATCAACGGTGTAAAATTTAGAGATGGCATTCGTGAAACAAACGTCAATCATCAGGATACTGCTCTGGAAGCTGTACACCAGATTTGACCATAGCTCATACTTTTAGGTTTGTGGCATCAATGATGATGTGGGAGACAGTTCTTCGACTCGTCAAACGGTACTTAACTTCTACGTTCTTCGAACGTATTATTAATGTAAGTGTATGTAGGGGATTTCAGCGGGACATTCATCAACGTAAGAACTGAATTGAGAAAGCCTTCTAATTCACGAAGCGGTAGCTTGAAAATACCTTTTACCATCAGTTCCGTTTCAATCCCAGTATCCGAAAATATAAACTCACGGCCACGATAATCGTGATGCTTTAGACAATGTGATGCTTTGATGGCAGGGTTGTCTATCCAAAAAGTGACTGAGACACGGTTTACTAATGCTTCATTATATTATTTCCATTTGCTGATCTTGTGCTTGGCTTTTCTCTTCCTGCCTAGAAGAAACACTAAATTTCAGGTATCAATGTCGAAATGAGAAATAAACTTTCTCGCCTTTTAATTAGTGAAGTCATGACGATTATTGTATTATTTCATCAATATGGTTTCCTAATTTTAGGATTTATTACACTCAATTTGTCTTCCTGTCACCTAACAGGTAGATTTCCTGATTGAGTCAACCATACGTGGATACTTTAGTAGATGCGAAGAGCTCTGGTTTTCCTTTGTGCTTATCTGACTCATAACCAAACCAAACCTTCGGGTATAGCGTTCGTTGATTCAACCAAGCTACAGATCTATCACAATTTACGTATTCCACGGTATCCTGTGTTTGATGGTGTGACTGAACAAGGTAATGGGATGATGGGAGGGTTATATGGTTTTAAACTTCACTTTGTCATTAACTAACTAGGCTGTATCATTTCAGTAAAGCTAATAACAGACAATGTGGATGATAAAAAATCCGTGCTTGATATGACCGATAATCGTTGGAGATTACTCTGTAGAAATAAGAGGTATATATCTGGATTCCTTGAAGGAACCCTTGACGGAGAAAGGGTTAATTTCATCACGAATACACGGAATAATATGAAACCAAAGGTGATGAATCTTTGGGATCGTCTTATATTAAGAAAATGATTTATCACCCAGACAATCTTTGATCAACTAACAACTATATCCCAAATAGAGCATCCAAGGCATCAAAGTGGGGTGGGCTTTATGGTCAACCTGATCGTTGGACTCATTTCTTATACGTTTCAACTAAAAAAGCCTAACTTTAAAATTATAAGGTTCGAAAAAACCGTGCGCATATCAAACCCGAGGTTAAGTAATATTTAGGTTAAGATCGAGTACTTTGATCCTTCAGAGCATGCCAATTTCATAGGTTGCTGGTTAGCTGTGATGAAAAGTGAACTGTTGCGTGAAGAGAATTACCCAGTGATCTTGTAATAGTAGTGGAATCGTACTGTTCTTCGGATCAGAATACTCATATGAATTTTTTGTTCATACCTATATCTCTCAACAATTGGAATGAAAGTGGGTAAGTATAGATAATTATTGGTATTTTATTACTCAGTAGTTGGGTGTTTGAACGGCTGAGTTAGTCAAACAGCAGCTTAAGGTATTGATCTGAAAAGTTTCAATTTAGCATTAATTAGGAAATCTCCGTGATGGTACAAAAAACGGTTCAGATTAGCGATATCCAAGTTGCTAATGGAAAATCATTTGTTCTCTTTGCAGGAATGAATGTATTGGAGTCTCGTGACATGGCTATGATAATTTGTGAGCATTATGTAGAAGTTACGCAGAAACTGGGTATTCCTTATGTATTTAAGGCGTCTTTTGATAAAGCAAATCGCTCATCAGTATATTCGTATCGCGGTCCAGGCTTGGAAGAAGGTTTAAAAATATTCCAAGAACTAAAAGATATATTTGGAGTAAAGTTAATCACAGACGTCCATGAAATTTGGCACGCAAGGCCGGTTTCAGAAGTAGTTGACGTGATTCAATTACCAGCATTTCTGGCACGTCAGACTGACCTGATTGAAGCGATCGCTAAAACTGGTGTAGTGATCAATGTGAAAAAACCGCAGTTCATGAGCCCAAGCCAGGTAGGTCATATCGTTGATAAGTTTAGTGAATGTGGTAATGATAAAATAATTTTATGTGAACGTGGATCGTGCATGGGTTACGATAATCTTGTCGTTGATATGTTAGGATTTGACGTAATGAAAAAGGTGAGTAACGGCAGCCCAATCATCTTTGACGTAACACATTCACTGCAATATCGTAATCCAATGGATGCTATATCAGGAGGCCGTCGTGAGCAAACACTCAATCTTGCGCGTGCGGGTTTGGCCACCAAAATTGCAGGTTTGTTCATTGAAGCACACCCTGATCCAGATAATGCTCGTTGTGATGGTTTATCTGCAATGCCTCTAGATAAACTAGAACCGTTCCTGAAGCAAATGAAGGAATTGGATGATTTAATTAAAAGCTTCGAAGATTTGGATATTGACTGAGAGATAGTGTTAAATTTTTTAGAAAAACAAACAATCGATATTGCCAGTTTTTTATTTAAGAGCCTTATATCATGTATTTAATGGGTTGTTTTTGTGTAAGATACCCAATCTTGCACGGTGATAATTGTAACTACCGTTGATGTTAAATATCATTTTTTCCAGCAGACAAAAATAATTAGAATACATGGTATCGACCCTGGTGGACACCAACGCTGCTAGCGTTGATAAGCGTGTTGCCGAACCTTCCAGTTTGAATATACCTACATGGATTGTCCGACGGATGGTAGAAGAGTAACTTGTTGAACTTACTATGAATAATGCTAGAGTCTGCGACTCTTTTGAATACTATGTACCTCGTATTAATGAGGCTATCTTGGTTTTATAAAACTTACATACACGCTGTGTAATCACATTCTATCTTGATGTACAGGCAGGGGGGATTATCTGCGAAGTAGATGAGTAAGCCTACTTTCATAGGCAACAAAAAGGCTCTGGTATGCTTGGGAATCTCGATAGCATTGTTGATTAAATCAGGTCTATAACGTGCTGCTCTAAATATTTTTGCAGTCTTAATTTCTCTGTAGGAGAACAAGCAGATAGAGTCTTATAACTTTATTTTTCAATTTCATATTTACCAGCCCTTCATTAACTTGAGCTGCGCATAAAAAATGAACTAAATACCAAAATTGCAAGCTGATCGTTTGAAATTAAACTATTGACTGCCCAAGGACTTGGGCATGAATAACTTAGAGGCTGTTTTCGTCAACTGTTGCAAGATTTTCCTCCTTGCATTGGAAAAACATCTCATTTCTCTCGGTATCTAATAAAGAAACAAACCTTCTCGCCTCTCAGTTAGCGAAGTGATGACTATAGTGATAGCTTTTCATCAATCTGGGTATCGAGACTTCAAAACCTATTACATCCACTTTGTTTGTGGCTACCTCACCAACGAATTTCCTGAATTAGTTAGCTACATGAGGATGCTCAAGCTTATGAAAGGTGTTCTAGTTCCGCTTTGCTCTTGCCTCACTCACCGTCAGGGATTGCTTTTGTTGATTCATCTAAGCAACAGGTTTGTCACAACCTATGTATTTTCTGATATCAGATTTTGAAAGGTACCGCGAAGCGAAGAAAAGGAACGATGGGGTGGTTTTACGGTTTCAAATTACACCTTATCATCAATGACCAAGGTGCATTATCTTAGTCAAAGTGACGAAGGTTAACGTGGATGATAGGAAGCTTGTATCAGAAATAGTTGATGAGCTTTTGGGGTGTTTATACGGAAATAAATATTATATATCTAGTCTATTGGAGCAGGAACTTACAGACAAGGGAGTGACACTGATAACGAGGGTGACAAAAATATGAAACTTAAAGTGATGAAACTTTGGAACCGCCTGATACTCCGGAAACGATTGAATACTAAAAATAAACCTCAATACACGACAAAGTAATCGGTAGCTTCGTTGAAGGTAGTATTATCTTTTAATCATATTCAACTTATTGAATACATGATTATATCACGGATATTCTTTTTAACTTCACGATATACTAAGCACTTATTTCAGCACTAATATTATTAGGAAAATGGAGTTCACTGATGTCCAGACATAGCAGATCTTTTTTTCCTGAAAAACTGCCTATTATCACAACCTTTTGCATTTTAAGTTTAATAGGTTGTGTAACAACTCCTACTCAGCATACTGAGTGGTTAAATCACCAACAAGCACTGTTAGACATTACGAAATTCACTACCAAAGGTAAAGTGGCTTTTATTGACCAAGAACAACG
The DNA here is from genome assembly GCF_002464935.1 of Candidatus Enterovibrio escicola. Classification (GTDB taxonomy): domain Bacteria; phylum Pseudomonadota; class Gammaproteobacteria; order Enterobacterales; family Vibrionaceae; genus Enterovibrio; species Enterovibrio escicola. The sequence continues at coordinate 36,415 of NZ_NBYY01000034.1, read as the reverse complement.
TATTTCGGCTAATTTCGTGTGGAAACAAGATGGCAATGCTGTATCATTGCGCATCACAAATTTCTTCGGTGCTACCTTGTTTAAGTTGGATACTATACCAAAGTACGCAATACTCACCGATCATGTAGGTCAGAGTTATGTTGGAACAAATGCTTCCAACTTGCTGCAACGGTTAATCGGTATTTCACTGCCAGTGGATGCTATGTCTCACTGGATCAAAGGGTTACCTGAAGAGAAAAATAAGTTTCAACTTAGCACTGATAATCGCCTTGAATACTTATCAGAAAATAACTCACTTTCGAACCCAGGTTGGCAAGTGAAGTACCAATCCTATGATGTAGCAACTAATAGATTGCTGCCAGCAAAGATAATAATGAATCAGAACCATAAAAAAGTGTGTCTGGTAATATCAAACTGGAAATACACCCCATGACACAAAACACTTCAGCTTGGCCGGCACCTGCCAAGCTAAATTTATTCCTTTATATTACAGGTCAACGTCACAACGGCCACCATGAATTACAAACCCTGTTTCAATTTTTGAATTACGGTGACACATTAACTATTACCACAAACGAAACAGGTGAAATTACTCTATCTCCTGACATTCATGGAATCCCAGTTGAAAATAACCTAATCTATCGTGCGATAATGGCACTCAAAATAAAAACAAACACCCCACAAGGAGCTCATATTCACCTTGATAAGGTACTACCAATGGGTGGTGGCTTAGGTGGGGGATCATCAAACGCAGCCACAACCCTAGTCGCACTGAATCATCTTTGGAATGTAAAACTTTCTACCGATGAGTTGGTCAATATTGGCCTCACGATAGGCGCAGACGTCCCAGTTTTCATCAGAGGTAGCACCGCATTCGCAGAAAGTGTGGGAGAATTACTCCAACCCACCTATACCGAGGAAAAATGGTATTTAGTGGCTAAACCAGATGTTAGCATTTCAACTTCACAAATTTTTGCTCATCCTAACCTCACACGAAACACTCCAAAACGCACACTAACTCTACTGTTAAAAAAAGAACGTTTAAACGATTGTGAAAAGATCGTGAGGGAGTTATTCCCCGAGGTTGATCGGGCTATTTCTTGGCTGGTAGAATACGCACCGTCAAGATTAACGGGAACGGGAGCTTGCGTCTTCACTGAATTCGATAACGAAACAGACGCTTGTTCGACATTAAACAATTTACCCGACTGGCTTACTGGTTTTATCGCTCGTGGTGTGAACACTTCACCGCTTTTAACCATGCTTAATAAACTGAAGAAATAAGATAGACAACTATTAATGGATACAACTCAGAGGTTCTCTACCGTGCCTGATATGAAGCTGTTTGCTGGTAATGCAACACCTGTACTTGCCAAACGTATCGCAAATCGCCTATACATGTCACTGGGTGATGCTACTGTAGGTCGCTTTTCTGACGGTGAAGTATGTGTACAGATCAATGAAAACGTCCGAGGTAGCGACGTCTTCGTTATCCAATCGACTTGTGCACCAACCAATGACAACCTGATGGAATTAGTTGTCATGATCGATGCACTGCGTCGCGCATCCGCTGGCAGAATCACTGCTGTTATTCCTTATTTTGGTTACGCTCGCCAAGATCGTCGAGTTCGTTCAGCACGTGTACCAATCACTGCAAAAGTAATTGCAGACTTTCTGTCTAACGTAGGTGTAGACCGTGTGTTAACCGTAGACCTCCATGCAGAACAAATACAAGGCTTTTTTGACGTGCCTGTAGACAACATTTTCGGTACACCGGTACTACTAGAAGACATGCTAGTGAAGCAACTGGAAGATCCCGTGGTTGTTTCTCCTGACATCGGGGGTGTTGTACGTGCTCGGGCAACAGCAAAATTACTGGATGACACGGATATTGCAATTATCGATAAACGTCGCCCACGCGCAAACGTTTCTCAAGTTATGAACTTGATCGGGGACGTTGAAGGCCGAGACTGCATTATTGTTGATGACATGATTGATACGGGTGGCACACTGTGTAAAGCAGCAGAAGCATTGAAGAATCGGGGTGCTAAGCGTGTATTCGCCTACGCAACTCATGCAGTCTTCTCAGGAACTGCCGCAGACAACATCAAAAACTCTTTGATTGACGAGGTGATCGTGACGGACTCGATTCCACTGACTTCTGAAATGCAAGCTACTGGTCGTATCACTCACCTAACACTATCAGGGATGTTGGCTGAAGCTATCCGTCGCATAAGTAACGAAGAATCCATCTCGGCAATGTTCGATTCTTAATCAATTTATTAAGAAATAATACCCTATATTTATGAGCTATTTTATATATAGATGATGGTAAGATATTCCGCCTATGGCGGTGAATAATTCCGTTAATAAACAACTAAAACCCTGATTTAATACACGAACAACAATGAGAATCTCTCCATGATCGATAAAATTCGCCTTTTAGTGGGTTTGGCTAATACAGGGCTAAAATATACAAAGACTCGCCACAACGCGGGATCTTGGGTAATTGAGGAACTTGCGCGTATCCACAATGTGTCGCTAAGAGAAGATAAAAAGTACTTCGGTTTAACTGCTAAAATCAGTATAAATGATGAATATCTTCGTTTATTGATTCCTACAACCTCGATGAATCGGTCAGGTACATCGGTCGTAGCGGTCACGAACTTCTTACAAATAGAACCAAATGCAATCATGATATCCCATGACGAATTGGATTTACCACTAGGTGTTGCCAGATTTAAGAAAGGTGGTGGTCACGGTGGTCACAATGGTCTTCGTGACATCATTAGTAAAATGGGCAACAGAAAAGAATTTTTTCGGCTCCGGATTGGGATAGGACACCCTGGGCACAAGGATAAAGTTGCAGGATTTGTACTAACTAAAGCCCCTACAACTGAACATCGCCAAATTGAAAAAGCGGTTCATGAAGCAGTACGCTGTATTGACATTTTACTTAAGATCGATTTAGCTCGGGCGCAAAATCGCCTGCATACATTTAAGGCATAAGAAGCACAACATTGTTTTTTAACGAAAGGTTATCATCTCATGGGTTTTAAATTTGGTATTATTGGTCTCCCAAACGTGGGTAAATCAACCTTGTTCAACGCTCTAACAAAAGCTGCTGTTGAAGCTGGAAATTTCCCATTTTGTACAATTCAGCCAAACATCGGTGTAGTACCAGTTCCAGATTTTCGTTTGCAGGCATTAACGAAAATCATAAATCCTCAGCGAACTCTGCCCACCACCATGGAATTCGTGGATATTGCAGGTCTAGTTGCCGGCGCATCAAAAGGTGAAGGTTTAGGTAATAAGTTCTTAGCAAACATTCGAGAAACAGAGGCCATCGGTCATGTAGTTCGTTGCTTTGCGAATGATAATATCATCCACGTAGCGGGTAAGATCGACCCAGCAGACGATATTGACGTCATCAATACTGAGCTAGCATTAGCTGATCTTGAATCTTGTGAACGTGCAATCTACCGTCAGGTAAAAAAAGACAAAGGCGGCGACCGAAATGCAAAAATTGAAATCAGCATTTTATCGAAATTCCTCCCTGTCTTGGAAAAAGGCAACATGCTGCGCTCTATTGTACTGACAAAAGAAGAAAAATCGGTTGTTGATTACCTAAATTTCCTTACTCTAAAACCAACGATGTACATCGCTAACGTGAACGATAATGGTTTTGAGAACAATCCATATTTGGATATAGTCCGTGAAATAGCTGAAAAAGAATCCGCTACGCTTGTTGCCGTCTGCGCTGAAGTCGAAAGGGAGCTATCTGAACTTGAGCCTGATGAAGTATATGTATTTCTTGAGGAAATGGGATTGACTGCGACAGGTCTTAACCGAGTTATTCGTGCTGGGTACGATCTTTTAACGCTACAAACCTACTTCACAGCGGGTGTTAAAGAAGTGCGTGCATGGACGATTCCTCTAGGTGCAACTGCACCTCAATCCGCAGGAAAAATCCACACAGATTTCGAGAGAGGTTTCATCCGTGCAGAAGTCGTCAGCTTTAACGATTTCATCGAATACAGGGGGGAGTCTGGTGCAAAAGAGGCGGGTAAATGGCGTTTAGAAGGAAAAGACTACGTTGTCAAAGACGGTGACGTTATACACTTCCGTTTTAACGTGTAACTTTTTCTATGACCTATCTAGATCAGCTCCTTTCTTTTACAAACCAAAAAGCTACCATTTTAATTTTTATCAAACTATGCTTCATTCATAAATACACCTGCCTTTGATATCAGTTCTGAGTTAAATCACGGGGATTTCTACAGTTTGACGGCGGTGTCCCCGCTCACGAGGATGTTGATTACCACGTTAATATATCGGCCATATTCTGCTCTACACTCAGAACATGTCCATTCTTTCATTCGCAAGTCTAATCTACCTTTCGGACTGCTTGACGTCACAACGCCACAGCACGAGTAAATTTGAGTGGAGATAAGATGCGTTGATCACTTCAAACACTACTGATCGTGCAATCGATTTATATTTCAGTTATGTTTGGAGCATTGATCCTCCAGCATCAAAAACCGATGTTACTATCTTGATTTTAACTAACTTAGTACTACTCATCTCACCAACGATAATCGCAGCATTATTGTTAACTAGCCGCGCAGGCGTTGTTTACCAAATATCTAAACTAAGCGCAATTTCTACGATTAGATTATCATGGAGTTAATCAGGAGGGTAAAGGGAAAGCATCAGATCAGCAACTGGAAACAATATAATCAAGCATGAGTAAACCATGGCTTAGTCATTTTTTGGATACCGCGATTAAAATGGATCTGATGGTAAAAGGTATTTTTAGACTCCCACTGCGTGGATTAGAAGGCTTTCTTAATTAGGTTTTTACGTTGATGAAAGTCCGGCTGAAATTCCCTACATACACCTACATTAGTAAGCGTTAGAAAATCGTAAAAATTAAGTATCTTTTGCCGAGTCAAGGAGCTATCTCCCACGTCGTTATTGATACCACAGGCATAAAAGTAGACGACTAGGGTGAATGGAAACCGCGTAAACACGGTAAGGAGAAGCGACATATCTAGCTCAAACTTCATCTTGCCGTTGATGTGTTTACGCATGAGGTTATTGCTGCAGAAGTTAGCTTAGTTTCTGTGGGTGATAACGAGGTTTTACTTATATGGCCTAACCCCTTACGGCGAAAAATACAGTAAGTCAATGCTGATGGAGCCTATGACACAAGATCATGTCACCACGTATTGAAGAACAAAGGAATCACACCCAGTATTCTACCTCGAAGCAACGCGGGATACTGGGAGGAAGGGAAGCCTAGAAATCAAGTTGTAAAGGCGTTAAAAGAGCACAAACAGGCGGAGTGGAAAAAGGACTGGGATTATCACAAATGCTCATTATCAGAGATAGCAATGTTTTGCTATAAACAGTTGCTCATCCCTAAACTTACTTTTCGTAATTAACCTCAGATCTGCATAAGCGCTTGCTTATCAAACCGAGTTATTTTGATATACGGCTTCTTTGGTTGAAATGAATACGCGATGAGCCCCGCCGGCAAGTTGACATAAAGTTAATACAACTCCGGTGCCGAGAATGCTCGATTTTGGATCTGTTTTTACACCCGTTATCAGTGTCACTGCCTTGTCTGCGAGTTTCCGCTACAATGGATCAGAGATATAACCTTTATCTTCGTATAAACACCCCTAAAGCTCGTCAACCATTTCCGATACAGGCTTCCTATCATCCACGTTATCCATCGTCACTTTGACTAAGATAATACCACCTTGGTCATTGATGATAAGGTGTAATTTGAAACTGTAGAACTACCCATCGTTCCTTTTATTCGTTTCGCGGTACCTTTCAAAACCTGATGTCTGAAAATACGTAGGTTGTGACAAACCTGTAGCTTGGATGAATCAACAAAAGCAATCCCTGTCGGCCTTGCCTAGAGGTGAGTGATGGACGAGCAAAGAGGAACCAGCACACCTTGCATGAGCTTGAGCATTCGCGTGTAACTAATTAACCTGAGCTGCGCATAAGAAATGAATTAAATACCAAAGTCGCGATCTAATCGTTTAAAAAACTATTTTGATTGAATAAGGACTTGGGCATGCATAACTTAGACTCTGTTTTCATCGATGTCGACGACTTCTGCTAAAATTTCTTCCCTGCATGTGCAAAATACCTAATTTTTTTCGGTATCAAATAAAGAAACAAGCCTTCTCGTCTCTCAATTAGCTATAGCTTTCCATCAATCGGGATATGGAGACTTCAAAACCTATTACATCCACTTTATTTACCACTACCTCACTAACAAATTTCCTGAATGAACCTCAAGCGAGAGTGATCATCAGTACAGTTAGGAGATAAGTTCTCATATACTCTGATAGCAATATCAACCTAGCATCCGTTGCTCGTAATCACAAAGTTGCAAGTACTCTTTCTCATGTAATGAGATAATAACGATGTAATATTATTTAACTACTTGCATAATGGTATTGGACAATACTTTTCAGATATATAACAACATTCTTCAATTGAAGAATGCGTTCTACGCACCTGCTGCCGTCCTTAAACTACACGAGACTCAGATGAATTTGTTCAATACCCCATTGCATATTTCAACACCCTTATTTTTAACGATCCACTCTTTTCAGCAAGCATTAAACTAAGGTTTCTAAGAAGCTTCAGCGAGCTGATATCGTTGCTAAACCCACAGTAGAAAATATCCATCCACATTTGCATTAGTAGATTGTCAGGCTTTCTATTTCGTTCATAGGCAGCCAGCACGCTGTTATTCAACCATCCTATGCCCGCATCTGCCACAAGGTCTAACAATGCATCAACATCTTTAAAACCAAGGTTAACGCCTTGCCCTGCCAGAGGATTGATAGTGTGTACTGCATCACCAAGCAACACCACTCCATTATTAAAATATCGCTGTGCATGACGACGGGTTAGAGGGAATGATCCTTGCTGGATTACTTCTACATCCCCAAGTTCTTGAGGGAAATGAGTGAGAATCTCGTACCTCAATTTTTCTGGTGACATACCTCTAAGTTGCTTGATGCGGGATGGACTATCATACCACACCAAAGAGCTATGATGTCCAGGTAGTGGTAGAAATGAACGTGGTCCGTCAGGGGTAAACCATTGCCAGGTTATATCTTGCTGAGACAATGAAGTTTTAACCGTCACTAACATGCAATGTTGGCGATAATCCCACGCCGTAACACCAATATTAGCATAGTCACGTACCCGAGAATTAGCACCATCAGCACCTACAAGCCATCGACAATAAAGCACATCACCATTGTCTAATTCAACCTTGTGGTGATTATTTCCAGTTCTTTTTATAGATAGAATATTTGTAGGACAAAATAACTCAAGATTAGGCTGCTTACCGCAAGCATGCCAAAGAGCCAGCTGCAATATCCGATTTTCAACTATAAAACCGAGCTCACTCAAATTCATACTGCAACTAGTAAACCGGATACGACAATCAGGATGATCCCACGTTTCAAGACGACGATAAGGACAAAGGCGCATACTAAGCACGTCATCCCATACTTTGAGGGATTTAAGTAAGGATACTGATAATGAAGAAATTGCTGATACACGAAGATCCATAGGTTGTTCAGGTGAAAACGGCTTTGGTGCTTGTCGCTCCACCATAGCTACGCGTTTGCCTTGTTTAGCAAAACCTAGTACAGTGGCAGCACCCACCATTCCACCCCCAACGACGATAATATCGAATCGTTCCATCACATATTCTCTTTCATTCACAACAGTCAGAATTTTACCGTAGATGAGAACATGATCTATTTCTGGGATTCCTAAATCCAGTAATAAATTAAAGATAACGCGATCTGGTCACTGATTCTATCAAATGATATACTAGATATGCTATCCTGCTGTTAAACTGAGCAATTTGCATACTGGTTAGTGAGAAACACAAATATAGACATATTAGATTAAACTCACGCTAACAGATATGACAGGACTGCCTTTCAGAGTAGTCAGACGACATCGATACATTAATAAGAGCAACAAGTTATATGGCTAAGAAATTGCTGATTAAAACTTGGGGCTGCCAGATGAACGAATACGACTCATCAAAAATGGCAAACCTACTCAATACCGTGAGCGGATACGAACTGACTGACATACCAGAGGAGGCGGATGTACTACTACTTAATAGCTGTTCTATCCGTGAAAACGCTCAAGAGAAGGTATTCCACCAGTTAGGACGGTGGAAACATCTAAAAGGGAGAAAACCAGATCTAGTAATTGGTGTAGGTGGCTGTGTGGCAACTCAGGAAGGCGATCACATCCGTGATCGTGCCTCGTATGTTGACGTTATATTTGGTCCTCAAACTCTGCATCGATTGCCGCAAATGATCAAACAATCGCGTGAAAGCCATTCTACTGTTATGGATATTTCGTTCCCCGCAATCGAAAAATTCGATAATCTCCCTGAACCATGCGCTGAAGGTCCTATGGCATTTATTACGATCATGGAAGGGTGCTCTAAGTACTGTACCTTCTGTGTTGTACCATACACGCGTGGTGAGGAAGTGAGCCGTCCTCTTGATGACGTGCTATATGAAATAGCACAGCTAGCAGAACAAGGCGTTAGAGAAGTAAACCTACTAGGTCAGAACGTCAACGCATTCCGTGGTGCCACACATGATGGTGACATCTGCTCATTTGCAGAGTTACTACGTTACGTAGCCGCAATCGACGGTATCGATCGCATTCGATATACAACCAGTCACCCGATTGAATTTACTGATGATATCATCGATGTATATGGTGATACGCCTGAACTCGTGAACCATTTACACCTTCCAGTACAAAGTGGCTCAGACCACATTTTGACCATGATGAAACGCCCTCACACTGTACTAGAATACAAATCAAAAATCCGTAGACTGCGCACAGTGCGCCCTGAGATCTCAATGAGTTCAGACTTCATCGTCGGTTTCCCAGGCGAAGAAGATGCAGATTTTCAAGCAACCATGAAGCTTATCCGCAACATTAATTTCGACATGAGTTTTAGCTTTATATATTCACCACGCCCAGGCACTCCAGCAGCAGAGATGCCGGATTATATTACTGAGCAAGTGAAGAAAGAGCGTTTGTACGAACTAAATCAACAAATTAATACTCTAGCAATGAGTCACTCACATCAGATGTTAGGCACAGAGCAGCGGATTTTAGTCCAAGGACCTTCGCGTAAGAACCTAATGGAACTATGTGGGCGAACCGAAAATAACCGTGTGGTCAACTTCAAAGGATCAGTAGATTTAATTGGCCAATTCGTCGATGTAATAATCACCGAGGTACTAACCAACACTTTACGCGGTGAACTAATTCGTACTGAGAAAAACATGACCCTCCGAGTGGCAGTTTCTCCTGCAGAAATAAAGGAAAAGACACATAGAGGAGATGATTCTAGCGTAGGTGTGTATGCTCCATAAGAGCATGGTGGTCAATTGACCCTCTTAAGATACACTATATACGGTGAAGATACTTACTTGTTATCTATGCATAATCCATACGGAAATAACACCTGCAATACCTGCGAGGAAAACTTTGAACAGAGTCACAACCCTAGAATTATCACTGGAACCCACTGATAACTCACGTCTAGCCAGCCTTTGCGGCTCACTGGATGGTAACATCAAACAACTGGAACATATTTTAGGGGTGGAGATAAACCACCGTAGCCACCACTTTTCCGTTGTTGGTAAGGTACAAGCTGCTACAGCGACCATCGACATTCTTAGAACACTATACATTGAAACTGCACCTGTTAAAAATCGTTATCCAGATGTGTCACCTGAAAAAGTGCACCTCGCTATTAAAGAAAACGGTGTACTCGGGCAGTCTGTGATATCGTCAACTCCCTATAGAAAAGATATCCATATTAAGATAAAAAAAGGGGTAATAAAGCCACGAACACCAAATCAAACACAGTATATTACTAATATAGCGACGCATGATATTACCTTTGGTATCGGTCCTGCAGGGACAGGTAAAACGTACTTGGCTGTGGCAGCTGCCGTTGATGCCCTAGAACGTCAGGAAATTCACCGTATTTTGCTGACTCGCCCTGCTGTAGAAGTCGGGGAAAGACTGGGCTTTCTTCCTGGTGATCTAACCCAGAAAATTGATCCCTATTTACGGCCACTTTACGACGCATTGTTTGAAATGCTAGGTTTTGAGCGTGTTACAAAGTTAATTGAACGTAAAGTGATTGAAGTCGCACCGCTGGCCTATATGCGTGGCCGCACATTGAATGATTCCTTCATCATTTTAGATGAAAGTCAAAATACCACTGTTGAACAAATGAAAATGTTTCTGACCCGTATTGGTTTTAACAGCCGTACTGTCATAACTGGTGATGTGACCCAAACTGACCTGCCGCATAACATACATTCAGGACTGAAACATGCCATCGCAGTGTTGGCCGATCTCAATGAGATAATCAGCTTTAATTTTTTTCAAGCTGATGATGTCATACGCCATCCTGTCGTTGCATATATCATAAGAGCCTATGACACTTGGGAAGCAGAAGAGCGTCGTCGGCATAACATAAAACCCCGTTAAGCAGTGTTTCACAACGAGATACAATCATAAATGCAGTATTACGTCGACGTTCAAATCGCCACACAAAACACCAATGACCTGCCGACCGAGCAGCAACTAAATAACTGGTTTAAACAATCTGTTAAATTATTTCGTAAGCAAGCTGAAGTAACCATTCGCATCGTTGATGAGTTTGAAAGCCAATCGTTAAACCGCGACTACCGAGGAAAGGATCAACCCACTAATGTGTTATCATTCCCTTTCGAAGTACCTCCTAGTGTGGTATTAGATCTGCTAGGAGACTTAATCATATGCCGTCAAATTGTAGAAAAAGAGGCTAAAGAGCAATATAAAAACCTGTCAGCCCATTGGGCGCACATGGTAGTGCACGGCACTATACATCTGCTAGGTTATGACCACATTGAGAGTAAAGAAGTGGAAATAATGGAATCTATCGAGATCTCTATTATGAATACACTAGGCTTTGATAATCCTTATGATGCCTATTTCATCTAAATATTAATATATTAACGTTGCATGTAGTTTAGACAATGAACGAAGATAACTCACAAAGCTCTGAAGGTCCGAGTAAAAAGACCTTTTTCCAACGTCTTAGCCAAATCTTTCAGGGTGAACCTAAAGATCGTCAAGAATTAGTAGAGGTAATCCGCGATTCGGAAGAAAATGATTTAATCAACCACGAGACACGGGATATGCTCGAAGGTGTCATGCAAATATCTGAAATGCGAATTCGGGATATTATGATTCCACGCTCACAGATGGTGACCATCGAACGCACACAAATTCTAGAAGAAATCATCACCATTATTAATGATGCACAGCATTCACGCTATCCAGTAATTAGCGATGACAAAGATCATGTTGAAGGTATTTTGCTAGCGAAAGATTTACTTCGCTATCTTATTCGAGACAGTGAACCGTTCAACCTTGGTAAGGTGATCCGCCCCGCCGTAGTTGTTCTAGAAAGTAAACGTGTTGATCGACTTCTCAAGGAATTTCAAGAAGAACGTTATCACATGGCGATTGTTGTTGATGAATTCGGTGGCGTATCCGGCGTTGTAACCATTGAAGATATTCTCGAGGAAATAGTTGGTGATATTGAAGATGAATACGACGATGATGAAGAGCAAGAAGTCTGCCAGCTAAATGAGCACACCTTTGCGCTAAAAGCGTTGACAACACTGGAAGATTTTAATAATAAATTTGGTTCTCAATTTGAAGACGGCGATATCGACACCATCGGCGGTTTAGTTATGACTAGTTTTGGTCACCTACCAACACGTGGTGCGAACGTCGACATTCATAACTATCACTTCAAAGTAACAGCGGCTGATAGTCGACGGATCATCCAATTACAGGTCACTATTCCCGACATTACAGCAGAAAAAACGGAATGCTAGCTATTCAAAGTTTAATCAAGCTCCAAGTATTTACACGTCTCTTAGGGGCCGTAGTTTTTGGTGCTTTCTCTAGTCTTGCCTTCGCGCCTTATTCATTCTGGCCGGCCATGCTAATCTCACTTATCAGTTTATTCCTTCTTATTCACCAACAGAAACCAAAATTCGCTACCGCGATAGGATTTAGCTGGGGTCTTGGACAATTTGCAACAGGTATTGGCTGGATCTACGTTGTTATTAAGCAATTTGGAGGATTACCAACGTCTGTAGGGTTATTACTCATAGGGCTATTGATCGCCTATTTGGCTCTCTTCCCTGCACTTTTTTCCTATGTTCTGCGACGTATTCAACTACCGTTAGCACTGTCATATCTACTAATGGCACCTTCTTTGTGGCTAGTCATTGACTGGTTCCGTGGTTGGTTTCTGACAGGATTCCCGTGGCTTTGGCCTGGATACAGTCAAATTGACGGGCCACTAGCCGGCTTTGCACCGCTGTTTGGTGTTCAAGGTATCACCCTTGCCATTTTGATTATTTCAGCATCTATTGCATTGACAATACTCAGCCGTAAATTGTTAGCCCTATTACCCACTGTTATCGTCGCCATTTTTGGTTATGTATCTGGAAATATTCAATGGGTCCAAGAAACTGGCAATACCGTAAATGTTGCCATGGTACAAGGCAATATACCGCAAGAACTTAAATGGTTGCCAAGCCAACGTTGGACGACGTTGTTTAGTTATCAGGACATGACACGCAAAAACTGGGATGCAGACATAATTATATGGCCAGAAGCTGCGATTCCAGAAATTGAGCGTAATCTTTCTTCTTTCCTTATATCTCTTGACGATGCTGCCCACAACAATGATACAGCCCTCATTGTGGGCATACTCGATCGAGATCCAAAAGGTCACTTATTCAATAAAGTGATCATACTCGGTAAAAATGGGACAGAGGGTTACAGTTATCCAGCACCCCAAAGTTACACCAAACATCACTTGTTGATGTTTGGTGAGTATATGCCTTTTTCAGATAATCTTCGTACACTGGCACCCCTGTTTAACCTGCCGATGTCCTCATTCAGTCGCGGGAACTACGCACAGCCTAACATTAATGCCAACGGCTATAAACTCGTACCTGCCATCTGCTATGAAATTGCATTCAATGAACAAGTCAGACATAACCTCACACCAGATTCCGATTTCATTTTAACACTTTCTAATGACACTTGGTTTGGCACTTCCATCGGCCCCCATCAGCATTTAGAAATAGCTAGGATGCGGGCATTGGAAAATGGAAAACCAGTTTTACGCGCTACCAACACAGGACTGACGGCAGCCATCGATTACAAAGGGAAGTTAATTGAACAAATTATGCAATTCGAAACAGTCGTCTTACGTGCAAACATAACGACCACTGATGGACAAACTCCGTATACATATTTTGGTAATTGGTTGCTCTATTTCTGGATTGTGCTTTCTGGTTTATCGATACTGATCTTGCAACAAACAAAAACTATCCGATTACAACTAAATCATAAAGGTAAGAGCAAGTATCGAGCCTAAACCCATATTATATCAAAATAACTTGAAGATTTAGGTTTCAGCGAGCTTTATTTATGTCATGTTTTGTTTTATCCATTTTTGATAAAGCTCACTACATCTACAAATGGCGTTGTTTCCCAAATATATGAACTAATCGCAATTCTTACGATTAGTTCATCATGGAGTTAAGCGGAAGGTGATGATGGGAAAAGCCAAGCACAAGATCAGCAACTGGAAACAGTATAATCAAGCATTAGTAAACCGAGGCTCAGTTACTTTTTGGATAGATGCTACTACCATTAAGGCATGGCATTGATTGTGAAAAGTATTCTCAATGCTACCCCTTCGTAGATTAGAAGGCTTTCTCAATTTTGTTCTTACGTTGATGAATGTTTCACTAAAATTAGCTATATATACTTGTATTAGTAATCGTTCGAAGAACGTAAAAGTTAAGTAACCTCAGATCTGCCTAAGCGCTTGCTGATCAATCTGACTAGGTTTGATCAGCAAGCGCTTAGGCAGATCTGAGGTTACTTAACGCTAAATTAACTCTAATAGCATGATGTGATGATCAGTTGGTTGGATAGGGCGATTTTATCCAAGGGAACTGACTTCAGTAAGGTCAGTAATGAGGAGATTGCCAAGATATAATACATTCTAAATACACGTGGTAGAGCGAGTCGCAGGTATCGCTCTCTTAACGATGTTTTTAAGAGTATTTGATGTCAGCTTAAGATATCATACCTGTGTATTTCAGATGACGGAAGACGTAATCGTCATAACTTTACTGATTGAAAGGCTCGAAGGTTTATTTCTTATTTTAGTACCTGATAGAAATCGTTGATATTGGTGATAACAGGGTTGTATAAGAACCTTTCCATTTAATTCATTTCTTGAGAGTAGTTGAGGTTAATTAGATATGGATCTCCAAGAACGCTGAAGAACCTTATTAGAACGGCGCTTCCCTATGCAAATAAACCCCAGTAAAGATACTATTGTCTAGCGAGACGGCTATTTCCATTTGGTGTTTTACCCTTGTTTGTGCGGTATGGGTTGATGTCTAAACCTCCGCGGCGAGTATAGCGAGCGTAAACAGTCAGCGACTCTGGCTGACAGTATGTCATTAAGTCGGTGAAGATGCGTTCAACACATTGTTCATGGAATTCATTATGACGACGGAACGAGACAATATATCGTAGCAATTTCTCACGATTAATACGCTTCCCCTTGTATGCAATAAGAACAGAAGCCCAGTCTGGTTGCTTGGTGACAAGGCAATTTGATTTAAGTAGATTGCTGTTTAGGGTCTCGGTCACTACTGGCTTATTTGCAGCACCTTCTAGTAAATTTGGATTTAAAGTGTAGTTATTAATCTCGATGTCTTGCTTATCAATATTTTCACCGGAAAGGGTTACTACAGGGGTGTTACTAAAATCTTCTAATGGAATAATGGTCACATCAACCTTTTCACCAGCACATGCTGATAAATCTTTAGTAAGAGTATCCACCACTTTTTGCCAATTCTCAAAGCGTGTTTGGTTAAAGCTATTAAGATAAAGTTTAAAAGATTTGGATTCGATGAGGTTTTCGCAGGTGGCTGGGAGACGAACTTCGCCGATAGCAACCTGAGGAAGTCCTTTGGTATTGAGCCAAGACAATTCATACAACGTCCAGATATCAAAACCAGTAAAAGGCAAAATTTTTCCAAAGTTAAGGTAGTCACGGTTAAGGCTTCTCGGGACAGACTGCAGTAGATCAGGAGTATAGTACTCTAGATAGTCTATTTGCGGCCTAAGTGTCAGACCAAAAAGTTCTTTTGCGTCTTTATATTCTCTCATATCAGTTCTGCAGCGGAGTAATTATAACAGGTAAGTTGTATATCAAAGTCTTAAGCAATCATTGCTCATACATTCCTATATTTTGATACATCGTCGTGATAGTTGGACGTGAAGGTATTTAGCTAGTGAAATAAATTCTGAGGCCCGTAGTAGAATGGACTCAACGATATGGATAAGTTGGAATAATATTATTGCAGGAGATTCTATATGGTTTGTATGCAATTTTCAACAGTGATGATAAGGCGGTATTGAAATATTAAATAGAGTGGCTGAGGTTTTTTAAATAAAAAGGGTAGCTAGGTTTAATGGCGTTATTTTTGAAATATCTGAACTAATCGCAATTCCTACGATCAGATCATCATGGAGTTGAGCGGGCGGTGATGATGGGAAAAGCCGCATACAAGATCAGCAATTGGATACAATATAATCAAGTATGAGTAAACCGTGGTTTCAGTTACTTTTTAGATAGATGACGCTGCCATGTAAGGTACTGCATTGTCTAAAGCAACACTGTCATCGTAGATGTGGGTTTATATTTTCGGATACCGAGATTGAAACCATACTGATGGTGAAAGGTATTTTCAAGCTCCCACTTCGTGGATTAGAAAGTTTTCTCAATTCAGTTTTTACGTTAATGAATATCCCACTGAAATCCCTTACATACATTTGCATTAGTAGATCGTAAAAATTAAGTACTATTTAGCGAGTTGAAAAGCTGTTGCCAAGGTCGTTATTGATACCACAGACCTAAAGGTATATGGCGAAGGTGAATGGAAAACGCGTAAACACGGGAAGGAGAATCAGCGTATCTGGCACAAACTTTATCTTTCTGTTGATGTGTTTACTCATTAGGTATTGCTGTAGAACTTAGCATAGTTTCTATGGGGGAAATGAGGTTAATTAGTGGTTGAGATCACCTTAAATACTAGATATCCGTATGTATTTGGAATACTCATGTGTGATTAGTCGTTGTTTAATGCAGCTAGTAATGCTTCTTTGAGTTCTATCTGCTTTCTTTCTGAAAGTGCCTGTCGTTTGCTATCAGTGATAATGAAGAAATCTTCTGCTCGTTCACCAATGGTGGTGATTTTCGCTGCCTGTAAGGAAACTCTTCTCTGTGCAAACACAGCACCTATGCGTGTGAGTAAACCAGGAACGTCCAGCGCAATAAGTTCAATAAGAGTATGTTTTCCAGTTCTAGTAGGTAAAAAGCTCACTTGTGTTTTTACTTTAAACGCCATGAGTTTGCGCGGGGATCTGCGATTAGGGATATCGATTATACCTTCTTGTAACAAGGCCTGAGTTATACCTTCATTAATCTTAGCATGGCGATCAATGGATACAGCTTCGTTATTTGCATCGAGTACTATAAAGGTATCTAGAGCAAAACCGTCTTTGCTGGTCATGATTTGAGCATCATGAACACTTAGATTTTTCTTGTCGAGCGAAGCCACCACACGTGCAAATAGACTGGGTCTGTCTCGGCTATGAACAAAAACTTCAGTACCTCCGCGTGTTGAATTTTTACTCAGTAGTACCAATGGATTGTCACTCGGGTGGTTGAGAATATATTGGCTATGCCAAGCAATTTGTTGATGGGTATGGCGCAGAAAGTAATCTGCTTTAAATCGTTGCCAGAGCAGGTCAATTTTTATCTGTGTATGTCCGTTTTTTCTAAGGATCTCTGAGGCAAGATGTTGGTTGTGACGAATACGTTCTCGGATATCTGGTGGATTTTCTAATCCTCGGCGTAGTGCTTTTTGGGTTGAGTAGTAAAGCTCTGCCAGCAAGGTGCGCTTCCAACTGTTCCAAAGAGCAGGGTTGGTAGCCGTAATATCTGCAACAGTTAAGCAGAGCAAGTAATCTAACCGTTCTTCATCACGTATCAATTTTGTAAACTCAGTTATCACTTCTGGATCATAAATGTCTCTTCGCTGCGCCGTTACGGACATAATAAGATGGTTTTTTACCAACCAACTGACCAAATTAGCGTCTGGGCGAGAAAAACCATGATCGATACAAAATATATACGCCTCTTCAGCACCAATTTCAGAGTGGTTACTGCCACGTCCTTTTCCAATATCGTGAAAAATTGCGGCCAACAGGAGTAGTTCTGGTTTAGCAAGACGAGGATATATATCGCAACATATTGGATGTCTTTCTCGGTTTTCTTCTAGGAGATAGCCATTAATGTGTTTAAGTAAGCGAACTGTATGTTCATCGACTGTGTAAGAGTGAAAGAGATCAAACTGCATTTGTCCGACTATTTGGTTCCACTGTGGCAAGTAAGCGGAGAGTACGCCGTGTTTATGCATCAACGAAAATGCGTTGTGCAGCGCATTCGGATGTCGTGTGAGTTCGATGAATTTTGCTTTTGCTTTAGGAAGATCGCATAAGAAAAGGTTGAGATTGCATCTGGCTGCTCGCAATTGGCGAAGCGTAGGTGCCGAAATAAATTCAATCGATTTATCGTTGGCTATATACAAGAACATATCAAGGATGGTATCTGGGCGGGCTTGAAACAACGCAGGGTTACGTGCTTCAATTTGAGCGCCACGGCGTTGAAAATCATCACTTAAAATCTTTGTTTTATTGTGATTTTTTTTATCTTCAATCGCTTGTGCAAATAGTTGGATCAACATTTTGTTGAGTTCAGACACTCGACCTAGGGTACGATAGAAATCTTTCATCATTAATTCTACACCTTGATTCCTTTCTCCATGATAACCTAATGTTTCGGCAACGGACGGTTGGTGGGAAAAAGTCAGACGGTTATCATAGCGATGAAGTTCAATATGAAGTGCAAATCGAATACGCCAAAGCATAGTTTGACATTCTGATAACTCGCGAAATTCTGCACTGGTCAAAAAACCATATTGACTCATTTCGAGTAAACTGGTAGCTCCAAAGTGTCGGCGGGCTATCCAACTCAATGTATGAATATCACGTATTCCTCCTGGGCTCGATTTTATGTCTGGTTCTAGGTTATAGGCGGTATCGTGATAGTGTGCATGTCGTATGCGTTGTTCTTCGATTTTTGCTTTAAAAAATCTTTTGCTTGGCCAAAACTGCTCTGAGTATACGGTACTTTTTAGTTGATGATAAATACGGTTACTGCCGCAAAGTAAACGGGCTTCCTGAAGGTTTGTCGCCACGGTCAGATCGTTAAGACCAACATTAAAGCAATCTGACAACGTTCTTACACTGTGTCCGACTTCTAATTTTAAATCCCAAAGCAAGGTAATGAATGCGCTAATACAATTTTCATATTTTTTTTCCAGTTTTCCTTCACTGAGGATCAGTAAGTCAATATCTGAAAGTGGATGCAATTCGCTACGACCGTACCCACCAACGGCAATGAGTGCAAGATCAGGTTTATGATCAAAACCAAAATGTTGGTAAAGTCGCTGTAAAATCTCATCAATGTACTGTGAGCGTTGATAAATCAGATCGGCGACTAATGAGTGGTTTATAAATGCTATTTTTTGACCTTCATTGAACAAGCCGATCTGGTGTTTCAATTCGGGGACATTAAGTTGTATGGGTGTGAGTTGTTTGGGTGTGATCAACATGTCGTTTAGGGGTATCCTAGCAGAGAAAGCAGGCACTTATACCTTGAAACATCCGGAAAGTTTGTGTATAGGCCTACACGATTGGTTATGTGTTATTTATGCTACGAGGCAGGATTTCATTACTGCGCAATGTCAGTATTTCACAGCCTGTATCTGTGACTAAAAGAGTGTGTTCCCATTGTGCTGATTTTTTACCGTCTCTGGTGTAGACCGTCCAACTGTCATTTTCATCTAATACGGTGCCAAATTTTCCTGCGTTGATCATTGGCTCTATAGTGAAGCACATACCCTCTTTTAGTAGAGTACGGTCGCTATTTTTGTAGTGTACAATTTGCGGTTCTTCGTGAAATTCAGTACCGATGCCGTGACCACAGTAATCTCTTACAATCGAGTAGCGCGTGTTGCTATTTTTAATGAATTTTTGTATTGCAGTACCGATGTCACCGACACGTGCACCTGGTCGCACTTTTTTAAATGCGTAGTAAAGGCTTTCTTGTGTAATGCGGCAGAGACGCTTGTCTTCAAGAGAGACGTCACCTACTTGAAACATTTGTGAAGTGTCCCCATGATACCCATTCTTGATCACAGTAACATCGATATTGATTATGTCGCCTTCTTTCAATATGTCGGTTGTTTTTGGAATACCGTGGCAAACTATGCGATTAATTGAAGTGCAGATAGATTTTGGGAACCCATGATAATTGAGAGGTGCCGGTATCGCCTTTTGTGTTTCTGTGATGTATCTGTGGCAAATGTCATCTAACTCTCCTGTCGAGATGCCGGCTCTAACATACGGTGCGATCATCTCTAATACTTCTGCCGCAAGGCGCCCTGCCTCACGCATTTTTTTGATTTCTTCAACCGTTTTAATCGTAGCGCTCATTGATATCTCTTAGTTTGTTCCCTCATTCAAGCAAGGGATAAATTGATTCCTATCAATTCATATTATCAATCGTATCATAATGAGGGAACCTTTAATGGGTTAATCAGTGACTTCTTTTATACTAGATTTTAGCGTGTATTTATGGTATAAAACACGTCGGAATACGCCTTTCTCTAGTAAATCTACTAGACGGGTTCAAAGCTGGATAATTTCACGAGCAATTTAATTTAATTAACTCACACACATATCGACACATACGCAGGAGTGTCCTTTTACTGGGCGGAGGTATGGGGTATGTGGACGCCTAACCCGAAGAGGAATTTAAATGGCTACTATTTCAATGCGCGACATGCTGAAAGCTGGTGTTCACTTTGGTCACCAAACCCGTTATTGGAACCCGAAGATGAAACCATTTATTTTCGGTTCACGTAATAAGGTTCATATCATCAACTTAGAAAAAACTGTACCAATGTTCAATGACGTATTAACGGAATTGGCTAAAGTTGGTGAGCGTAAAGGTAAAGTCCTTTTTGTAGGTACTAAACGTGCTGCTAGCGAGCCTGTAAAAGTCGCTGCTGAAAGCTGTGACCAGTACTATGTGAATAACCGTTGGTTGGGTGGTATGCTGACTAATTGGAAAACTGTTCGTCAGTCAATCAAACGCCTGAAAGATTTGGAAGTTCAGGCAACTGACGGTACTTTTGGAAAACTGACAAAAAAAGAAGCTCTGATGCGTACCCGAGAAATGGACAAACTTGAAAAATCTCTGGGTGGTATCAAAAACATGGGGGGCTTACCTGACGCCTTGTTCGTTATTGACGCTGATCAAGAGCACATTGCGATTAAGGAAGCGAATAACCTTGGTATTCCAGTGTACGCAGTAGTTGATACTAACTCTGATCCAGACGGAGTCGACTTCGTTGTCCCAGGTAATGACGATGCAATACGTGCTGTTAAACTGTATCTGAATGCAGTTGCTCAGTCATACACTGAAGGTCGTCGTCAAGATATCGTATCTCTAGCAGAAGACGAACTGGTTGAAGTTGCTGAGTAATAAACACTCATGCTCCATTGTAAACATTGAGGCTGCTATGAGCAACTCTACTCTGTAGGCTAAGTAGATTAACAGGGGTCAATATTGGACTCCCAGTTTTTATCCAAATAGTTTCGAATCGAGGATTTAACAATGGCAACTGTTACCGCGTCCCAAATAAAAGAACTTCGTGAGCGCACTGGTGCGGGCATTATGGATTGTAAAAAAGCCCTGGTTGGAGCGAAGGCTGATATCGAGCTGGCGATTGAAAATATGCGTAAAAGCGGTGCTGCTAAAGCTGCTAAAAAAGCAGGTAATGTTACAGTTGAAGGTACTATCATTATCAAAGAAGTTGACGGAGTGGCAGTCCTTCTTGAAGTTAACTGCCAAACTGATTTCGTAGCTAAAGATGGTAGTTTCACGGCGTTTGCAAACCAAGTTGCTTGCACTGCACTGACCTCAAAAGCAACAATAAAAGAATTGCAGGATCAGTTTGAAGGAGTACGTATAGCGCTAGTGACAAAGATTGGTGAAAACATTTCTATTCGTCGCGTTCAGTATATTGAAGGTGTTATTTTGGCTACTTACCGTCACGGTGAACGCATTGGTGTAATTGTTGCCGGTGAAGGTGACGTTGAAACATTGAAGCATGTTGCTATGCACGTAGCTGCGTCTAAGCCTGAGTTCCTAACTTCTGGCGATGTACCAGCTGATGTAGTTGAAAAAGAGAAAGCAATCCAAATAGAAATCGCTATGAATGAAGGCAAATCGGCTGAAATAGCAGAAAAAATGGTTGTTGGTCGCATGAAAAAATTTACTGGAGAAGTGTCTTTGACTGGTCAAGCTTTTATCATGGAACCTAAAAAATCTGTAGGTGATCTCCTAAAAGAGAAAAATGTGTCAGTTTCTGCCTTTGCTAGAATGGAAGTTGGTGAAGGTATAGAGAAAGCTAAAGAAATGAGTTTTGCTGAAGAAGTAGCTGCTGTTAAGAAGTGCTAACCGTCTCTTTGAAAGACCGCAGTAAGTACACTGCGGCCTTTTTACAATCCCATCCGTACAAGTAAGTGCTTAAAGGTAGTGAAAATGGCTACAAACCAAAAACCCGCTTATCAACGAATTTTACTTAAATTGAGTGGTGAAGCGCTGCAAGGAAAAGAAGGATTCGGTATAGATCCCACTATTCTTGACCGTATGGCACAAGAAATCAAAGAAATAGTTGAACTTGGTGTACAAATTGGTGTGGTTATCGGTGGTGGTAACTTGTTTCGTGGAGCTATCCTTGCTGAAGCGGGTATGAACAGAATTGTGGGCGATCACATGGGTATGTTAGCAACTGTGATGAATGGTTTGGCAATGCGCGATGCGCTGCAGCGTGCTTATGTGAATGCTCGGGTAATGTCCTCAATTCCCTTAAACGGCGTTTGTGATAGCTATAATTGGGCTGAAGCAATTAGTCAGCTTCGTAATGGGCTTGTGGTAATATTCACTGCAGGCACGGGAAACCCGCTTTTTACTACTGACTCTGCAGCGTGTCTGCGTGGTATTGAAATTGAAGCAAATATCGTAATTAAGGCAACTAAGGTGGATGGTGTGTACAATGACGATCCAGTTAAAAACCCAAGTGCCGAGCTATACAGTCGCCTAAAGTATCAAGATCTTCTGGAAAAAGAATTGAGAGTGATGGATTTAGCAGCCTTTACGCTAGCACGTGACCATAAAATGCCCATTAGTGTTTTCAACATGAATAAACCGGGCGCATTGCACCGAGTTGTGATGGGTGAGCAAGAAGGTACACTAATTGATAACGGTTAATCAAAATTAGTGGCATAATTTGTCAGTCTAGCAAAAGAAACTCCAAGGATGTTCTCGTGAACAATGAAATTAACATAGATGCGAAACAGAGGATGCAGAAAAGCGTTGAAGCGCTGAAGACTGCTCTGTCGAAAATACGAACTGGCCGTGCACATCCTGCATTGCTTGATGGCTTATCTGTTGAATACTATGGCACAATAACCCCACTAAAACAATTGGCGTCAGTCGTTATCGAAGATGCACGTACATTATCCATCACCGTTTTTGATAACTCTATTTTAAAGGCTGTTGAGAAAGCGATCATGTCATCGAACTTAGGCTTAAACCCAATGACGTCCGGCTCTGTTATCCGTGTTCCACTTCCCCCGTTGACGGAAGAACGTCGTCGTAATCTCGTTAAAATCGTTCGTGGAGAAGCAGAACAGGGACGTGTTGCGATACGTAACATTCGACGCGATGCTAACAATGATTTAAAAAATATGTTGAAAGAAAAGGAAATATCTGAGGACGAAGAACGCATAGGCCAAGATCGAACCCAAAAGCTGACGGATGCAGCAGTTAAAGATATTGACTCGATTCTTGAAATGAAAGAAAAAGAGTTGATGGAAGTCTAATTCGGACTACACTCTGATTCCGTTGCCGAAGCGCTGTGCTTGCAGTACAGCGCTTTTTATTTGCGAAGGATAATGATGAGCTCCCAATCCTCTATCTTAGAGATGGATCCCATCCTGTTACCAAGGCACATTGCGGTCATTATGGATGGTAATGGCCGCTGGGCTAAAGCACGTGGTAAAGCCAGAATGTTTGGTCATAAAGCAGGTGTTGATGCCGTCAGAAAAACCGTTTCAACGGCCAATCGTCTCGGTATCCAAGTGTTAACACTTTTTGCTTTTAGCAGTGATAATTGGAAACGTCCGAAAGAAGAAGTTAGCCTTCTGATGGAGTTGTTTGTTACTGTGTTGGGACGTGAAATTAAACGTCTTCACAAAAACTGTATTAAATTGAACGTTATTGGGGATATCTCCAAATTTAGCCAATCGCTACAAGATAAAATATCATCGGCTGAAGCACTCACGGCTAATAATGCAGGACTTGTGCTGAATATTGCTGCTAACTATGGTGGACAATGGGATATTTTACAGGCTGTAAAAATATTGGCAGATCAAATTAAGCGAGGAGAGATCTCCGTAGGAGAATTAACGGAGGCTGACATTACAGCACGTTTGGCGACAGCACATCTTCCAGATGTAGATTTAATGATTCGTACCAGCGGTGAGTGTCGCATTAGTAACTTTATGCTGTGGCAATCAGCCTATGCTGAGTTGTATTTCACTGAACAATTTTGGCCAGATTTCGATGAAATTAGTTTCACCAATGCCATCGCTTGGTACATTAATCGTGAACGTCGGTTTGGGTATACGGGTGAACAGATTCGAGCCATGTTAATAATAGAAAAATAAAGAGGGTTTCGTTTGCTGAAACAACGTGTCTTAACGGCATCTGTATTGGGTCCTTTGGTTATCGCAGGTATCTTCTTTTTGCCGTTTTATATTTTTGTTATGGTTGTAGTAACCATAGTGTTGATTGGTCACTGGGAATGGACCAAGTTCATTGCTGCCACTTCTCGTTGTGAAGTGATTATTCTTCCTGCACTTGTTCTTATTGGCTTTCTTTTAGCTTTTCCTGTTGATTTTTCTGGATTGAATATTTCAACGATTAATGGCTGCCTTGTGGCTCTTATAGGTACCATTTGGTGGTTGTTAGCGACCGTAATGGTAGTTAAATATCCAAAAGCTACGAGTTGGTGGTCAAACAATTCGGTATTACAACAGATCTTCGGAATACTCACTTTACTCCCTTTTCTTTGGAGCGTGTTATCGCTTCGCGCGTATGAGTATAACTTCCACCCGTATCTAGGCGCCAAACTCGTATTGTTGGTCTGCTTATTGGTCTGGGCTGCAGATACAGGAGCCTACTTCGTAGGAAAGTGTTTTGGTAAACGTAAAATGGCGCCAGCCGTAAGTCCTAATAAAACAATTGAAGGGATGATTGGCGGTTTGATTGCATCAGTGCTGGTTGCAGCCGTTACTGCAAAATATTTTGCTATTCCATCACCCTCTCTTTCGGTCTTGGGCATTATTGCATTGATTACCTCATTTTCATCTGTGTTGGGTGATTTGGCAGAGAGTATGTTTAAGCGTGTTGCGGGCGTGAAAGACAGTGGTAACATCCTTCCTGGTCATGGAGGAATACTTGATCGAATTGACAGTCTTACTGCTGCATTTCCTGTATTTACGCTACTGTATTTCTGGTTGGCATAAGATTGGTCACTGATTGCTATGCAATGACGTGTATCCATGGTTATTTATAAACAAATAAAGATTGAGTTGTCTATGCGTAAGTTAACGATTCTTGGTGCGACTGGCTCTATAGGAAGTAGTACACTGTCAGTGATAGAAAAGAATTCACACGCGTTTGAAGTCTTCGCTTTAGCGGCAAGTGATAATGTTGGAGAGATGGTTGCCCTTTGCGTTAAATGGAATCCTACTTATGCAGCAATGGCGAATGAAACTGCGGCGAAGACGCTACGTGAGGAATTACGATTAGTGGGATTAAAGACCCAAGTGTTAGGTGGTGCTGATGCGCTATCTGTACTTTCTTCACATCCTGATGTAGACACTGTGATGGCAGCGGTGGTTGGGGCAGCTGGGTTGCTTCCAACAATGGCCGCAGTGAAAGCTGGAAAGCGCGTATTGCTAGCGAATAAAGAAGCGTTGGTTATGTCGGGTCAGATTTTCATTGATGCTGTGCACCAATATGGTGCAGAACTGTTACCTGTAGATAGTGAACATAGTGCTATTTTCCAATGCTTACCAGCAACCATCCAAGTTAAACTTGGAACATGCGATCTTGATGCTGAAGGGGTAAGTAAGATTATATTAACAGGTTCAGGAGGGCCTTTCCGATACACTGACATTGGAGTACTAACTTCGGTGACACCAGCACAAGCTATTGCTCATCCTAACTGGTCAATGGGGCAAAAGATCTCTGTCGACTCTGCCACCATGATGAATAAAGGTCTTGAGTACATTGAAGCGCGTTGGTTGTTTAATGCAAAATGTGAACAGCTAGATGTCATTATTCATCCTCAGTCTGTTATTCATTCAATGGTACAGTATCGAGATGGATCCGTGATGGCGCAAATGGGACGACTGGACATGAATACACCTATTGCCTACGCCATGGCATATCCACAACGCATTCAGGCAGGTGTTAAGTCGTTTGACTTTTGTGAAGCTAGCGAATTTACGTTTATTAAACCTGATTTAAAACGTTACCCTTGCTTAAAATTGGCAATTGATGCTTGTTATGTCGGTCAAGCAGCAACGACCACCCTCAACGCGGTCAACGAGATTGCTGTCGACGCGTTTTTAAGGGGTGCAATTAGTTTTACGCAGATTGCTGACATTAATGATGCGGTACTGCAAGGAACGAGATTTGTACAACCGTCAAGCATAGAGTGTTTGCTTGACATTGATGCCCATGCTCGTGTGTTGGCGAAATACTGGATTAAGAGGGTTGCACGATGAATGGGATAATCTGGAATCTCCTGTTTTTCTTGATTGCGTTAGGGATATTGATTGCAGTTCATGAATATGGACATTTTTTGGTTGCTCGGCGTTGTGGGGTAAAAGTCGAACGATTTGCTATTGGCTTTGGTAAATCAATTTGGCAGCATTTTGGAAAGGACGGAACCGAATATACCCTTGCTATGATTCCACTAGGGGGCTATGTGAAGATGCTGGACGAACGTGTTAGTAATGTGCCTGAAGAACTAAAGCATCAAGCGTTTAATAATCGTCCGCTTTGGCAGCGTAATTCCATTGTTGCCGCCGGACCAGTTGCCAACTTTTTGTTAGCTATATTTGCTTATTGGTTAGTGATGGTGATTGGAGTGCAAACACTAAAACCTGTGATTGGTGATGTGACTCCTCAATCTATTGCTGCAAAAGCGGGAATTGAACCAGGGATGGAACTTATCGCTATATCTGGCATCGAAACGGCGGACTGGGAGTCAGTAAATCTTCAACTTATCTATCACATTGGTAATGAAAGGATGCATCTCTCGATCCGGCCAAAAGATAGCGTTGGTGATGTCGTGATTAAGACGTTAGATATCTCAGATTGGTCGTTTGATTCAGACAAAGAATCGGCATTGAGAACATTAGGTATGATTCCTTTTTCACCAGAGATCACTAATATTATCGCTTATTTGGTTGAAGGAAGTCCGGCTCAACGAGTTGGTTTACGCCTAGGAGATGAGATATTGACTATTGAGGGACAGTCTGTTGATGATTGGCAGAAGGTGGTTGGACTTATTCGTGCCAATCCAGATACACCGTTATCGGTTTCTGTGCTTCGTGGTAATCAGGTATTGTTATTTGAACTGGTTCCTGATGCAAAAGAACAGAATAATATTCTCATTGGCTACGCAGGCCTAGTACCTAAAGTTGAGCCTTGGCCTGAATCATATCAATTTATGATGCAATTGCATCCGTTAGAGGCGATACCTAAAGCCATAATAAAGACATGGCAGGTGATGGTGTTAACGGTTGAAATGATTAAAAAGTTACTTACGGGTGATGTGGCCGTGAAGAATTTAAGTGGACCCATCTCAATTGCAAAAGGTGCTGGGATGAGCGCAGGCTTTGGTCTGGTACACTTTCTTGGTTTTCTGGCACTTATCAGTGTTAACTTGGGTGTTATTAACCTGTTACCTTTACCTGTTCTTGACGGTGGTCATCTGTTATTTTTTGGTATTGAAGCTGTAAGGGGTCAGCCCCTCTCTGAACGGGTTCAGGATATGGGATATAGGGTTGGCTCTGCCATTATTATAGCGTTGATGACCGTGGCAATATTTAATGATCTTTTACGACTATAAAAATCATCGTATCAGCAAGGAAAAGTCAGAACAGCAATGGAAATGAAGAAACTTTTACTAGTCTCCCTTCTATTTTTAAATTCTGTCACTGCCGATGAGTTTATGGTGGAAGACATCAGATTTGAAGGGCTTCAACGGATCAGCATGGGTGCCGCATTACTTGCTATGCCCGTACGTGTTGGAGACATTATCGATGAGGGTGATGTTGCGGTGATTATTAAGTCTATATTTTCAAAAGGAAGCTTTGATAATATTCGTGTTTATCGAGATGGTGGAGATTTATTGGTTAAAGTTGTTGAACGTCCAACAATTGCTAATATTTCGTTTTCTGGCAATAAACAAATCAGAGACAAACAATTAAACGAAAATCTTACTGCATCAGGTGTACGTATAGGTGAGTCATTAGATCGCGCTAAGTTATTAAATATTGAGAAAGGACTTGAAGATTTCTATTACAGTATGGGTATGTACAACGCATTAGTGAAAACCGTGATCACACCGTTGCCACGTAATCGTTCTGATGTGAACTTCATTTTTACTGAAGGTATTTCTGCTTCCATCCAGCAAATTAACTTTATGGGTAATGATGTTTTTAGTGATGATGAATTAAAAAAAATATTTAAACTTCGTGCTGATCTTCCTTGGTGGAATTTGCTTGCTAATAAAAAGTATCAAAAGCAAGTGTTGATGGGAGATTTGGAGAACTTGCGTTCTTTTTATCTAAACTCCGGCTATCTTAAATTTCGTGTCGAGTCTACACAAGTATCAATTTCCCCTGATAAGAAAGGTATTTATATCACCTTGAATATAGAGGAAGGTCATCCCTACAGTATTGTGGACGTTAATGTACGAGGTACAAAAGCGAGGAAATACTATACCTCATTAATGACGATCGAAAAAGGTGAAGTCTACAATGGTAAGAAAGTCATTGCCCTTGGGAATGCAATAAAGCGCCAACTTGCTGAAGAAGGTTATGCTTATCCACAAGTTATCACCATCCCTGAATTTAATGATGACAATCAAACTGTTGTATTGAATATGGATATTGATCCTGGCAAACGTGTTTATGTTAGAAATATTAAATTTTCTGGAAACCAAATTACACGAGATGAAGTACTTCGCCGCGAAATGCGTCAAATGGAAGGTTCATGGTTGAATGTAAAATCGATCGAAACTAGTAAAGAACGTCTGAACCGACTGGGCTTCTTTGAGACTATAGATGTACGTAATACTCGCGTGCTAGGTACGGATGATCAAGTTGATATTGAGTACACTGTCAAAGAAGCCACCTCTGGTAACGTAAACTTTGCTGTGGGTTTTGGTAGCGCATCAGGTATCAGTTTCAAGACGGGTATTCAACAAGATAACTGGATCGGAACAGGTAATCGATTGGGTATTAGCGCCATGGTTAATAAGTATCAAAAAAATCTAGCACTTGATTATCGAAACCCATATTTGACACTTGATGGTATCAGTCTTGGCGGGAAAGTTTTTTACAGCGAGTTTGAAGCGTCTAATGCCAATATTGTTGATTATAATGACAAGAGTTACGGTACTAATCTAACGTGGGGGTTTCCCATTAATGAATTAAACTATTTCGATTTGTCAATTGGTTATACACACAGACAAATAGAAAAACTTAGTGGTTACTATCAAGTTAAAAAGTTCATGGCTTCACAAGAAAGGAATAAGACAAACAAAGGTGGTCTAAAGGTTAATGACGTGGATTGGTCTATCAGTTGGCGTCGTAATAATTTGAACCGTGGCGTCTTCCCTACCGCCGGTAATTACCAGCACGCTTCTTTACGTATGACAATCCCAGGGTCTGATGTTCAGTTTTATAAAGCAGAATACGATGTTAGACATTATATCCCACTAACGGCGTCGAACAGTTTAATATTGTTAATGCGTGGTCGCCTTGGTTATGGTAACGGGTACGGCAGCAATAATAATAAAGATCATTTGTTGCCATTTTATGAAAATTTTTATGCGGGCGGATTTTCTACATTGCGGGGTTTTCGCTCAAATACAGCAGGCCCAAAAGCGGTGTACGATCGGGGTGTTGGTAACAACCATGCGCTGATAGGTACCAAGAATTCTATTGGTGGTAATGCTATTTCGCTAGCCAGCTTAGAATTGATCGTACCAACACCGTTTATATCGAAAGGAGCACAAAATACATTACGTACCAGTCTATTTGTCGATGCTGCATCCGTATGGGATACTGAATACGATCTGAAGGATGCGCAAGTGATAAGTGGAAAGAAATATGTTTATGACTACAGTAATCCGTTTAATTATCGAGCATCCTATGGTGCAGCACTGCAGTGGCAATCTCCGTTAGGGCCACTGGTTTTTTCCCTGTCTAAGCCTATTAATAAATTTGAAGGTGATGATGAAGAGTTGTTTACTTTCACGATTGGCCGGACGTTCTGATTTTTAATATTTAGGAGACTATCTTTGAAACTACTTATCAAGGCAGCAGGCCTGTTTCTTGTTGCTATCAATGCTTCAGTACTTACTTCATCAGTGTATGCAGTTCAGAAAATGGGGTATGTTTCTACGGGTGCAGTTTTGGCGCAAATGGCTAAGGAAAGCAACGTAAATGAAAGTCTGCGTCGGGAATTTAAAGACCATATTGCAGAAGTCGAACGTTTAGAAAACCAACTCAAAGAAGGTATTGATAAGCTTAAGCGTAATGGCGAGTTGATGAGTGAAAAAGAACGTATACAATTGCAACGTGAACTGCAATCTCTTGATTCAGACTATAAGCTGAAAGTAAATAACTTAAAAGAAGATGAACGTAAACGTAGCACAGAAGAACAACGTAAACTTATTCACAAACTTCAGAAGGCCATTGGTGAACTTGCTAAAAAGGAAGGATATGACATGGTTCTTGACGGGCAAGCTGTACTGTTTTCAAGCTCAAAAGATGATCTTTCTGAGAAAGTATTGAAAGCAGTAAAATAAGTAAGGTAGAAAATGGTTTCTATTACTCTCGCAGAATTAGCGGAAAGGCTAGGTGCAAAACTTCAAGGCGATGGAACCGTCGTTATCAGTTCAATTGCAAGTATGGATAAAGCGGGTAAAGGACAGATCACATTCCTTGCAAGTAGTAAATATCGTAAGCACCTTGCTAAATGTCAAGCCAGTGCGGTAATTATCAAGGAAGTTGATCTAATTTGTCCAAATCGCAATGCACTGGTTATGAAAGATCCTTATTTAGGGTATGCATTAACGGCGCAATTTCTAGATACCACACCAGCATGTGCCTCGGATATTGCACCAAGTTCGTATGTATCGACGATGGCGACATTGGGTGTTGGTGTTTCTGTTGGTCACAATGCGGTGATTGAAGACGGCGCTATATTGGGTGATTACGTACAGATAGGTGCAGGTTGCTTTGTAGGTAAAAATGCATCCCTAGGTTCGAATACACGCCTATGGGCGAATGTATCAATTTATCATAACGTTGTAATTGGTGAATATTGTCTTATTCAGTCTGGGGCTGTGATTGGTTCTGATGGGTTTGGTTACGCCAATGATAAAGGATTATGGGTTAAAATTCCTCAAGTGGGAAGCGTAGTTATTGGAAATGGTGTTGAGATTGGTGCATGTACTAGCATAGACCGTGGAGCATTGGGAGATACACTGATTGGAGATGGTGTGATCATCGACAATCAATGCCAAATCGCGCATAATATTTCGATCGGTAAAAATACAGCCATCGCGGGTGCTACAGTGATGGGGGGTAGCCTTAAAATTGGTAAACACTGCTTTATTGGTGGTGCTTGTGTCATTAATGGTCATATAGAAATAACGGATGGCGTTTCGATCACCGGTATGGGTATGGTTATGCGATCTATCACTGAACCGGGTATGTATTCTTCGGGTATTCCTTTGCAGAAAAATCGAGAGTGGCGTAAAACTGCAGCACGCGTTATGAGAATCGAAGATATGCAAAAGAGATTGAAAGCCGTTGAAAAACAACTAAAAGAGAGCTAGTAAAAGCTGTTTCGGATGGCATATCTTGTTGGTGTATAGCAACATTGAATTTATATAGTCATGGTGTAGAGCCGTAAGCTGCAGTGTGGATCATTTTGCGTTAATTAACACGAATAATAAGCTTTTCACACGGGAATAATACTTTGATTCACAAAAATAACATTTTGACTATTAACGAGATTAGAGAGCTGCTGCCTCACCGTTATCCATTTTTATTGATTGATCGTGTCACTGATTTTGAAGAAGGTAAGTATCTTCATGCGATCAAAAATGTGTCAGTTAATGAGCCACAATTTACTGGTCATTTTCCTCAGTTGCCTATTTTACCAGGGGTTCTAATCCTCGAAGCGATGGCGCAAGCAACTGGTTTACTAGCATTTAAAACCTTCGGAAAACCTAAGGAAAATGAGCTTTACTATTTTGCCAGTATTGATAACGCTAAGTTTCGTGCACCTGTGATTCCCGGAGATCAGATGGTATTAGAAGTTAAATTTATCAAAGAGCGTCGAGGTATTGCAGCTTTTAAGGGTGTTGCTAAAGTTGATGGTAAGGTCGTCTGTTCTGCAGATCTGAAGTGTGCCAGAAGAGAATTTTAATTGTGATCCATGAAACTGTACAAATACATCCGACCGCGATTATTGAAGAGGGAGTAATCCTAGGTATAAATGTAAAAATTGGTGCATTTTCCTGTATTGGTACTGGAGTTGAAATCGGCAGAGGTACCGATGTTAAAACCCATGTTGTGATCAAAGGTTTAACTAAAATTGGACGCGATAACAAAATCTTCCAATTCGCATCTCTCGGGGAAGAATGTCAGGATTTGAAATATTCAGGCGAGCTGACCGCTTTGGAAATCGGCGATCGCAATACTATCCGTGAAAGCGTGACCATGCATCGTGGCACCATCCAAGGAGGTGGAGTTACAAAAGTAGGTAGCGATAACCTGTTTATGGTCAATGCCCATATTGCACACGACTGTATTATTGGTAATCGTTGCATTTTGGCAAACAACGCGACACTGGCAGGTCATGTGACAGTAGATGATTTTGTGATTGTGGGTGGAATGACAGCAATTCATCAATTCTGTACTATAGGAAGCTATAGTCTGCTGGGTGGTGGATCGATTGTTGTTAAGGATGTTCCTCCGTATGTAATGGTGCAAGGGAATCATTGTGCACCGTTTGGTATTAATATTGAAGGCCTAAAGCGTTGCGGTTTTGAAAAAAATGTGATTAAAGCTATTCGGATGGTATACAAAGAATTGTATCGTTCAGGAAAAACGTTGGAAGAGGCAAAACATAAAATTACTGAAATGGCAAAAGGCGAAGAAGCATTAAAATTGTTTATAAGATTCTTTGAAAAATCAAGACGAGGTATTATTCGCTAATGGAGACTATGTTAAGAGCCAAGTCTCTACGTATTGGAATCGTTGCGGGGGAAATCTCTGGCGATATTTTAGGCGCTGGTTTTATTAAAGAGGTCAAAGAGCATTACCCTGATACAGAATTCGTTGGTATTGGTGGTTCGAAAATGAAAGAGTTTGGCTGTGAAGTTCTTTTCAATATGGAGGAGCTATCAGTTATGGGGATTGTTGAGGTGTTGGGTCGTCTTCCTCTCTTACTTAGAATTAAACGTAAGTTGGTTGAGTACTTTGTTGCGAATCCACCCGATGTCTTTGTTGGTATTGATTCACCTGATTTTAATTTACGACTAGAAAAATCGTTAAAAGACAAAGGGATTAAGACTGTACACTATGTGAGTCCTAGTGTATGGGCTTGGCGTCAAGAACGCATTTTTTCCATTGCAAAAGCCACAGATCTCGTTCTTGCTCTATTGCCATTTGAGAAAGAATTCTATGACAAATTCAATGTCTCATGTGATTTTGTGGGTCATCCTATGGCGGATAATATTCCACTGTACAGTGACAAAACAGCAGCACGTAATCTTCTTGGACTAGATCAAACTAAGAGCTATCTCGCTGTATTACCTGGAAGTCGATATGGTGAAATGAAATTGTTGGCACCTATCTTTATCGAAACATGTCGACGCTTAAAAATACGTTATCCTGATCTTTGCTTTATTGTCGCTCTCGTGAATGAAAAGCTCGGGGATCAGTTTAAACAGGTATGTCAGGTAATCGCACCAGAACTTGAGTTCGTACTTGTCGAGGACACTGCTCGTAGTGTAATCACAGCGTCGGATTGTACTCTACTGGCCTCTGGCACGGTTGCTCTTGAGTGCATGTTAGTGAAACGCCCTATGGTGGTTGGTTATAAAATGAATACTATTACAGCTTGGCTTGCTAGGCGAATGGTGAAAATAAATTTTGTTTCGCTGCCAAATATTCTTGCTGGACGAGAATTAGTTCCAGAAAGAATACAAGAATCATGTACACCGGATATTCTTGCTAATGATGTCACGCATTTTCTTTCTAGCGATAATTCTGAATTGATGAGTAAATTCACTCAGCTACATGAAATCATTCGTTGTGATTCAGATAAATTGTCCGCCCGAGCTGTACTTAATCTAATAGGACGCTAATTAATGTATTTTGAACCTTTTGTGTATCCTGACGCTCAATTGATTGCAGGTGTTGACGAAGTGGGACGAGGCTCTTTGGTTGGCGCGGTAGTTACTGCCGCAGTGATCCTCGATCCGAATAATCCGATTGAAGGTTTGACAGATTCTAAAACACTGACTGATAAAAAGCGTTTGGGGTTATTTGAAAAAATCAAAGAGAAAGCTCTCGCATGGTCGTTAGGACGCTCCGAACCCGAAGAAATTGACGAAATCAATATTCTTGCGGCAACGATGCTTGCTATGGAACGAGCAGTTGCAGGTCTTTCTGTTACTCCAGACTTTGTGTTGGTTGATGGAAACTGTGTACCTATAGGTTTAAAAGTATCAGCAGAAGCAGTGGTAAAAGGTGACCAACGTGTAGCTGAAATCAGTGCATCATCTATCATTGCTAAAATCGTACGCGATAGAGAAATGGAAGTTTTAGATAAAAAATATCCGCAATACGGCTTTGCCAACCACAAGGGATATCTGACAAAAGTACACTTTGACTCATTGTCTAAGTACGGTATTATTGATGAGCATCGTAAAAGTTTTAAACCTATAAGGAACATGCAAGGCATTACATAATGCTTATGGGGATTACCCAAACTATATTTCTTAAATCAGTAACGTACGAGCGCTATGTCAGACCCATCCTTTATCCATCTTCGCGTTCATAGTGACTATTCCATGGTTGACGGACTTTCTAAAGTACCACTTATTGTTACTAAAGTTGCCGAAATGGGTATGCCCGCTATGGCTTTAACAGATTTTACAAACTTGTGTGGCTTAGTTAAGTTTTACAATGCGGCACAGAATTGTGGTGTGAAACCGATCATCGGTGCTGATTTTAAAGTGCAATCAGATGTATTAGGTAATGAGCTTTACCAACTTACTGTTCTTGCTAGAAATAATGAAGGTTATAAAAACCTGACATCACTGATCTCAGATGCCTACTTGAGGGGACATGTTCAACACCAACCAGTAATTAACCAATCGTGGTTAGCGAAGTGTAAGAATGGGCTTATTTTGCTCTCTGGTGGTCGTAAAGGCGACCTAGGTAAAACCTTACTAAAAGGTAATATGGTGTTAGCAAAACGGTGTATAGCATTTTATCAGACACACTTTCCAGATGCTTACTACGTTGAATTGACACGCACTAACCGTGTTGACGAAGAAGTATATATGCATTTTGCATTAGATTTTGCCGTTGACAATAATTTGCCTGTAGTGGCAACCAATGAAGTTTGTTTCTTGTCACCAGATCAGTTTGACGCTCATGAGATTCGTGTCGCCATCCATGATGGTTATACACTTGTAGACCCTCGCCGTCCTAGGAATTATAGCTCAGATCAATACCTCCGAACCTCGGAAGAAATGTGTGAACTATTTCAAGATATTCCTGAAGCGTTGGTTAATTCAGTAGAGATTGCAAAACGTTGTAATGTAACCATTCGATTGAACGAGATTTGCTTGCCAAATTTTCCGACTGAAGGTATGGAGATTGGTAAATTTTTGGTTAAAAAATCGAAGGAAGGTTTAGAAAAACGCTTAACGCTTCTTTTCCATGAACCAGAGGAACGTGCTAAACGTCGTTCAGAATATGAAGAACGTCTTGATATAGAACTTGGGGTGATTAACCAAATGGGGTTCCCAGGTTACTTTCTTATCGTGATGGAGTTTATTCAGTGGTCGAAGAAGAACAATATTCCTGTTGGTCCTGGACGAGGTTCTGGTGCGGGTTCTCTGGTTGCTTATGCATTGAATATTACTGATATTGATCCACTGGAGTTTGACTTGCTGTTCGAACGTTTCCTTAATCCGGAACGTGTTTCTATGCCAGATTTCGACATTGATTTTTGTATGGATAAACGTGACAAAGTTATCGATCATGTTGCAGAAATGTATGGTCGTGATGCGGTATCTCAGATCATTACTTTCGGTACTATGGCAGCGAAAGCCGTTATCCGTGATGTAGGGAGAGTCTTGGGTCATCCCTACGGATTTGTTGATCGTATTGCTAAGATGGTGCCGTCTGATCTGGGTATGACCCTTGAAAAGGCCTTTAGTTCCGAATCACAACTGACTCAATGTTATGAAGCGGATGAAGAAGTTCGTGAGTTGATCGATAAGTGTCGGATACTTGAAGGTTGTATTCGTAATGCCGGTAAGCACGCGGGTGGTGTGGTTATATCCCCGACGACAATTACTGACTTTGCACCACTATACTG
>NZ_NBYY01000002.1 GCF_002464935.1 Candidatus Enterovibrio escicola | reverse complement strand
GGCTTTTGCTAAACTTTCCTTCTTGTCTGGGAAGGACACCTAATTTCTTCCAGTATCCAACAAAGAAATAAGCACTTTCGGCACCATAGTTGTATTGACTTTATAGTTAACTTGCTGGTGGGGCTTATCGCGTATTCATTTCAACTAAAGAAGCCGATCATCAAGATGATTAGGTTTGATAAGCAAGCACTTATGCAGAGCTAAGGTTAATTACATCTAGTGACATATGCGTGTTGAGACATTCATTAATGGACGCCTGAGTTCTCTCAGAGATATAACAGAAATATAACAAAAACCAGCCAGTTCGTGGCATTAGAGTGGGTTCTTTGAGCTTGTTTTGATGCAAGATTATGACAGTATACGCCGTGATAATTATCTAGGATATCGAGCCTTATTTCTCGACTGATAGTAGAGTGAGCCTCTACAAGTGTTAGGGCAATCTGGCTAAAGGAATCACCATCAACCAATCATTGCTCAATATGAAATATTATCTTTGTTATTTAACTGTTTATGATCCATGCTTATCTCCAAGTAAAAAGAGGATGCGAGAGTGTATTTTAGTTTGGTTAAATCTTTGCTAGGTTATGCATTTCACTTAACGGAGGGCTATTACCTTTGCCCAAGCGGGGATCAATTATTTTTCTAAGAAATATTTAGAGTTTAAGCCTCCTGCCATTATTTTTAAAGAAATAATATTAGTTGATTGGAAAGTCTCGTACTTCAGATCTGAAGTCAGGGGTTAACTTGCGACCATTCACTGTATTAATACCAGAAATTACGTCTGTTTAATCGCTTTTTCCTGTAAAAAGACTGCCAATCTCACGTATTATGGTAGTATATTTGCCAGTAGTAAATGTCGAATCGATTTTTTTTGGAAGGTTGTAATAATAGAAATTACTAACAAATAGCCCATGGTGGGTGATTCCGATAAGCATCTATTACACAAATTTACGGAGCACTACTAAGTGTAAACATAATTGTTATAGATACGCCTGTCTTCGGCGTCTACGGTTACCCTTTCAGGGTAATAATTTCAATCACAATAACCAATATAAGCTCCATGTGAGTATCAACTCCATGTGAACTGAAGAAATATGCCAAAAAAAATAATTAAAAAATATCTCCCTAAAAATGATATTATACATAAGTTCAAGTCGCTTGCTTTGTTTGGTAACTTACTTTACAACCAAAACCTCTGGTGCCTTAATCGTCAGTCTGCATCTGGAGCATTTGCAGTTGGTCTTTTTATGGCATTTGTACCTCTTCCCTGCCAGATGATCATGGCGGCAGGTCTTGCCATCATGTTCGGGGTAAATCTTCCACTCTCCGTCGCTTTAGTTTGGATAACAAATCCAGTGACTATGCCTGTAATATTTTACGGAGCTTACAAACTTGGTTCATTTCTCCTTAATAGATCGGAACAACATTTTCACTTCGAATTATCAGGAGGGTTTTTGATGCATCAAATGAGTAAGATAGGACCACCTTTCCTACTTGGCAGCTTGATCTTAGGTATTGTTTTCTCACTCCTAGGTTACTTTATAGTGCGCGGTATTTGGCGTTATGCTGTTATCAGAAATTGGAAAAAACGTCGATTACGCTTACCAAAAAATCTGACTAATGTGCTAAAAAAAGAGAAGCACTGACAAACAAAATACTCCGATGATTCCTGTTTTACATGCCAAAATGGTTCGATGTAAATTAGGAGATCTCTTGTGTCGTTGTTTTAATCAAAAACCTTATTTTTAGGTGAATTCCAATATCCTCGACGAATCCATAATAATGAGCTGGAAATATCTATCAATCAGAAATTATCATGAACAACGCTGGGTGATAGACCCAGAACAAGGCTCCTTATTCAGATGCTATTTTCGTTTGTTAAGAATTTAGGATCGACTATCCAAGAGTCTCATATCGGCAAGTTATGCGTTAATATGTCTTATTACTTGAAGTTTAGGCTTCTTTGACAACATTCTCTCTCCGAGAGGACGAACCCACTTTACATAGCTTGTATCTGATTATTGAACTCGTTCACTTGAAGCCTAGCTACAGCCAAATTACCTGTGGGTAATATACCCCTGAATTAAGATAATAACTGTAGCAATTATAGTCTAATATAAAAGAGGAAGATAACTACCGAAAGTGCTACGCTCTTCTCTCCAAGGAAACAAGTAGGACTACCCTGAATGATCAGTAGTTGACCGAGGAAAAAAGATAGAAAATTGCAGTTATGTTGAAACGAGGAATTCCAATCTACGATATCTCCCTCCGTCAGGTGAAATACAGAACCTAGAGGAGAGCCAGCCAGACTAAAGTACACTCTCCTCATCCTCTTTTGGCTTGGAGATGTGCATGGCTAATAAACAATTAAATGACAATGCCAGATTTCATATTAAGCAACGATTAGCTGATGGTGATTACTTTAGCCAGATTGCCAGAATACTTAGAGACGGTGTTGTTTATTAAATTAGGCCTATAAAGCACTGCTTCCAATCTTTTTTATCATCTTAAGATGATGGCGGGAGATTTTCTAGACGAAAGCAACTTACTGAGAACGCGACCCTTATTTTGGTATAGCTTTTTCATTCTAGAAAACTGAAAATAATATATTAGCGACCGCTTAGTACAGATATTGGACACAATTCACAAGCACGTTGCGCAGGGTACCACGTCGCAAACATGCTCAATAACACAGCAGTCAGTGACACCGTTAATACATCGGACAAATGCGGCTCTGTTGGGAGGAAGTCAACAAAGTAAATATCACCTGACAATAATTTTTTCTCTGTCATTCGTTCAATCCAGATGACTATGCTAGTCAGATTATAAGCAAATACCCATCCCAAAACGGAACCAATGATGCTACCAAATAGCCCAGATATTAAACCGTTCCATACGAATATCGATCGAATCAAACCGTCTTGAGCCCCCATAGTTCTCAGAACAGCAATGTCTGCTGCTCGATCCTTCACGGCCATCATCAAAGTTGAGACGATATTAAAACAAGCGACGCTAATGATTAACACCATAACTAAATATATAAGGGCGCGCACCATTTTAATATCTCGATAAAGGAAGCCAAATTCCTGCGTCCAGTTTTTGAGATAGACATACTGGCTTAAGGTTTGCCCTACCT
Source organism: Candidatus Enterovibrio escicola (assembly GCF_002464935.1). GTDB lineage: Bacteria > Pseudomonadota > Gammaproteobacteria > Enterobacterales > Vibrionaceae > Enterovibrio > Enterovibrio escicola. The sequence continues at coordinate 65,371 of NZ_NBYY01000002.1, read as the reverse complement.
CATGAACAATACTTCGTGCTCTTAACGGGTCAGAAAGTTTTAGTGCAACTCCTGATACTTTATCTCCTATTTTTAGATACTTTTGCGCATCCTGTATGGCGATCAGCGCAAGCCCGTGGTCAACTTGGCTGCCTAAGTTCAGAATACCTGATACTTGCATACGAATACGTTTTGGAAAACGAAGTTTTAAATCAGGATCAGGAGAGGGCACTAACATAGTTAACCACTCTCCAACATTAACACCCAATGCTTCAGCAATACCCCTACCTAATACTATTGCGTGGTTACCTGCTACTAGTGTCGACCAACCTCCATCAACAACATAGTTGTCCATATTAGTGAGTGATATTTCCATCTGAGGATCGATACCTTTAATTTGCACGGGTTTAAGGTTTGCTCCTTTTTCAAGCAATGCGGTAAACGTAACATACGGTGCACCTACATCAACACGAGGGTGCAATACTGCCATATCCAACATCTCCTTCCATGCCTCGATGGGTTCACTCACCCCTTCCAATTGTGCATGTGGGATAACGGCTAATATACGTTGTTCTACCTCACGCTGGAAGCCGTTCATCGCTGATAAACCAAGAATGATCACCATAACGCCAACGGAAATACCAATCATTGATGATATTGAAATGAACGAAACAAATTTATTACGCCGTTTTGCATAATTAAAACGTCGTTCGATAAAAAGCGCCAATGGTTCAATCAATGTGTTTTTACCTCTTTCATTTCAATAAAAAGGCCATCAAGCATTGAAAGTTTCCTGTCCATCTTATATGCTAACTCTAGGTCATGGGTAACGACTAAAAATGCCATGTCGAATTCATGGTTTAATTGGCAGATTAAGTTATAAATATCAAGTGCAGTTTTTTGATCTAAATTACCTGTTGGCTCATCTGCCAGCACCAACGATGGACGATTTATTATCGCTCTAGCAATCGCCACCCGTTGACGTTCACCCCCTGAAAGCTCTGAAGGGCGGTGTTCCGCACGATGTCCGATGTTGACAACTTCCAGTATTTCCAAGGCACGCCGTTTTGCTATCACTGGTCTCTCGCCGCCAATAAGTAATGGCATCGCTACGTTTTCTAACGCTGTGAAGTCTTTCAATAAATGGTGAAATTGATAGACAAAACCAATATTTTTATTCCGAAATTTTGATTGATCGCAAGCACTCATTTTTGCCAAGTCTTTGCCTTCAAAGTATACGGAACCAGTGGTCACTGAATCTAACGCACCAAGAATATGAAGTAGTGTACTTTTACCAGATCCTGACGTACCCACAATGGCGACCAATTCACCTTTATTAATAGAAAATGAAATACCTTTTAGCACGGGGGTTTCCACAATACCTTCTTGGTAGGTTTTGACAACCTGTGAACAGGTTAATAAGGAATTACTCATAACGAAGAACCTCAGCAGGGCTGACATATGATGCCTTAATCGACGGAAATAATGTAGCGATAAGGCTTAGAATAATCGCACCCACAACAACATAAAAAACTTGGATAGGTTTCATGATAACGGGTAGTAACAGATCATTACCAAGTAAGTTGATATTTAAAAGATTCATGATTTCATTAATCTTCAGCGACATCAATGTGCCAACGATACCACCTAAAACAGCTCCGATGATACCACTAGTAGCTCCTTGAACAACAAATAAGGACACAATGTCACCTTGCTGCATGCCCTGTGTTCTTAAAATAGCAATTTCAATTTGTTTATCCATTACCACCATAATTAGCGCAGAAATGATATTAAATGCCGCCACCAAAATAATCAGGCTTAGCATTAATCCCATCATATTTTTTTCCATTTTCACAGCTTGAAACAATTCACCGCGTAATTCCCGCCAATCTGACCATTCATATCCCAGTGATTCAGCTTTCACTTTGAGTGAAGGTACATCAAAGGGTTCATCAATGAACAGACGTATATCAGCAGGTTGTGTAGGAGAAAGACGCATCAATCGCACCACGTCATTAATGTTAGCGAACATCAGTTGACCATCGAGATCCGTCGCTGTATCGTAAATACCTACAATATTGAAATTGCGTTGTGACGGTATACGACCTATAGGCGTAAAGTGGCTCGCACTGGTGATAATTACTCGTACCTTGTCGCCTAAAGATACATCAAGTCGTATTGCTGTCTGACGGCCAATGACCAATCGGTAACCACCTGTGGTTAGGTTATCAATCGATCCTAGGATCATATATTCTCGGATAGGTTCCTTGTTTTGTGGATCAATGCCGAAAAGCTTTCCCACGCCAAGAGATATAGCACTCTGAATAACTACATCGGTGGATACAATAGGCGCTGTGTCAACAATACCTTTCCACTGGACGACAGTTTTTGCATCCGGTGGGAACTTAGCATCACCCGCGATGATCGCTTGCGGTAATACGCTCAAAATTCGGTCTTTAAGCTGACCTTCAAAACCGTTCATCACTGAAAGTACGGTGATCAACGCCATCACACCAATGGTGATACCCGCGGTCGACATATAAGATATAAATCGACCGAATTTATCACCTGAACAACCTTTCAAGTAACGCAAACCGATAAACACTGGTAACGGATAAAACATAATGAAAACTCTCTAAATAAAAACAGGCAAACTGAATTAGTAATGGTTAGGTCGTATGTTCAATAAATTTATTTCCGTCTATAAAATTAATTTTGTCATGGTTAGAAACCCTTTTAAGGACAAATGATTTCTGCAGTAGTAGACAACTTGGTTGCAAGTCATACTGACGAATGATTCAACTTATTGAATACATAACCAATGATACTGCAATTGTCATTGCAGTATCTCAAGTAGTCCTCAATGTACTGTCAAGGAATACCTTCAAGGACAGTACATTGCTACAATACGGCATGCCTTACAGAAAGTTAGTGTGTTTTTCACCAAAATCGTCCTGTTGATTATGACTTTAGGCCATTGTGGGTACGCAACCTGCTGAATCTTTGTACGGTTGTCTACATCATTTTTTCTATTACAGTAAGGATTCGCAATTGATAGCAAGAAAAATGCTATTAACACTAGCTACAGGTTGAGGAATTGAGATGACTGCGTGATAATCAACGCATTAATAAGGTATCAGGATAAATTATGAGTCAAAACGAATATTTTTCGGTACACGCACACCTCAAGATAAATGTGGAGCTCTTGGGTAATGATGAAGCCGTTCCTTCTGACATCGAGTTCGAACGAAACATTCCTATCGCGTTTCGTATTGCCCATCAATGTAGTCTTATTGATAGTACAGTTAAAAAAGAACTTCATGCACTGTACGACGATAAACAGGCAATCTCAAAGTTTCTTCGTTCTCAAAATGAAAAAATTAACTTGCTTCTTGGATTTATGCTTTCTCAGCTAGATGATCCTACACAGGAATACCAAACAGAAACCTTTGGTGCAAGCAGTTTGACTTTTACCGCGAAAAAAACATTCGAAAAAGGCCAAGATATTCGTCTCAAACTCTTTCTTGAAAATCCACCTTCTGCCATCTACTGCTATGGTAACGTTTATGGTTGTAAAGAAGAAAATGGTAAGTATACAATTAGTGTTAAATATACCAGATTGCAAGAAGAAGACAGAGACGTTCTCATCCGAGTAGCCTTACATCAACAACAAAAACTCCTTAGACAAAATGCACTAGAAAAAAACAATTAAGCCACAATCCTATGAAAAACATATTTTTTTCTGAGTTTACTATTCCATACAAAGCTGGAGATACACGTATTATTGGTAACCTTCAAGGTTCCGCACTTCCTCTCGCTATTGCACAAATTGCTGATCAACAACATAAAAGGATATTATTGGTTGTGCCTGACAATCAAACCGCGCTGAAACTTCAACCTGAAGTCAAGCAATTTACTGGCAGGAAGTGCCATGTATTCCCAGACTGGGAAACTCTACCCTATGATAATTTTTCCCCTCATCAAGACATCATTTCTGATCGCATCGCGTGTCTCTATCAACTACCTCAACAGATCTCTAATATTATCATCATCCCCGTTAGCACCTTGCTACAACGTATTATGCCACGTTCATTTTTGATTAAATATGCGCTTATCGTCAAAAAAGGTGACCATATTTCGCTTGAAAAAATACGCTATCAGCTTGAGCTTTCCGGCTATCGTCATGTTAATCAAGTGATTGAGCACGGAGAATATGCATGTCGCGGTTCTATTCTGGATTTGTTCCCAATGGGATCTAACCAACCTTACAGAATTGACTTTTTTGATGAAGACGTAGATTCCATTCGCGAGTTTGATCCAGAAAACCAGTGTTCAACGCAAAAACTCGATCAGATTAATTTACTCCCTGCACATGAATTCCCTACAGACGACGACGCCGTCGAACGCTTTCGTGGTCGCTGGCGAGAACGATTTGATCTAGGGCACGATCCTGAATCCATTTATCAACAAGTCAGCAAAAAAATGTGGCCTGCTGGAATTGAATATTGGCAACCCCTATTTTTTGATGAAACCGAAACCCTATTCGATTATTTGCCAAATAGTACCCTCCTGCTAACATCTGGAGATCTAGAAACAGCCGCATGTCATTTCTTAAATGATGCCGAGTATCGTTTCAATCAACACCGTGTCGACCCACTACGTCCTTTATTAAAACCCAATGAACTATGGCAATCTATTGAAGAATTGTTTACAGCTTTCAAAGCGTATCCGCGCATTAAACTTGAACAGGACAGCACTGAGACAAAAGCGGGACGTCAAAATGCACCGGTTAAAGCACTCCCGAAACTGACAGTTAATCATCAACTGAAGGAGCCACTTGATGCACTCAAAGAATTTATCACTCACTTTTCAGGAAAAGTGATATTTTCGGTAGAAACTGAAGGCAGGCGAGAAGCTATCTTTAACTTACTCTCCAAAATTAAAATACATACAATGGTATGTAATTCACTTGATGAAGCTCTAAGATCTCCCTCTAAATTTTCCTTAATCATAGGTCCGGCCGAGTTTGGGTTTATTTCTGAACAGCCTAGATTTGCGTTGATTTGCGAAAGTAACTTGCTGGGTACACGTGTGATCCGACAACGTCAACGAAGCAATAAAAAGGCATGGGTCATCAGTAACACGTTGATACGAAATCTTGCTGAATTACAGCAAGGACAGCCTGTTGTTCACCTTGAGCATGGCGTTGGTCGCTATCTTGGTTTACAAACTCTGGAAACCGGAGGTATCGAAACAGAGTACGTCATCTTGGAATACCGACACGATTCTAAACTCTATGTGCCCGTATCTTCTTTACATCTAATCAGTCGATACAGCTGTGGTACAGGAGAAACTGCACCGTTTCATCGTCTTGGTGGTGAAGTGTGGGATAAGATTCGTAAGAAAGCAGTAAAGAAAGTACGCGATGTGGCCGCTGAATTGCTTGATGTCTACGCCAAACGAGAGACCAAGTTAGGTTTTGCATTTAAACACGATCATAAAGAATATCTTGATTTCTGTTCTGGTTTTCCGTTCGAGGAAACCATCGATCAAGCACAAGCCATTAACGCCGTGTTGTCAGATATGTGTCGACCAATCGCTATGGACCGACTCATCTGTGGTGATGTGGGTTTCGGTAAAACTGAAGTGGCAATGCGTGCTACTTTTCTAGCCGTAAACAACATTAAGCAGGTAGCGATACTGGTACCAACAACCCTGCTAGCCCAGCAGCATTTCGAAAACTTCCGTGACCGTTTTGCAAATCATCCTGTTCGTGTTGAGGTACTCTCTCGTTTTAAGTCAACCAAAGAGCAAAAGCAAATACTTGCCGATAGTTCTGAAGGAAAAATTGATATTCTCATTGGTACGCACAAATTGCTGCAAAGCTATGTCCATTTTCAAGATCTAGGTTTACTCATTGTAGACGAAGAACATCGATTTGGTGTTCGCCAGAAAGAGAAAGTGAAAGCAATGAGATCGGACGTCGATATCCTGACCCTAACTGCAACGCCCATTCCGCGTACCTTGAACATGGCGATGAGTGGTATACGAGACTTATCGATTATTGCAACACCACCTTCACGCCGTCTTGCGATAAAAACTTTTATGAGAGAACGCGATATTTCACTCATTCGTGAGGCGATGCTTCGAGAAATCATGCGTGGTGGTCAGGTCTATTTCCTTCACAACGATATCGATAGTATAGAGAGAACCGCAAATGAACTGGCCGTATTAGTGCCGGAAGCACGTGTTACCGTGGCACATGGACAGATGCGCGAACGTGAGTTAGAACGTATTATGTCTGATTTCTATCATCAACGTTTTAACGTCTTAGTGTGTACCACCATCATTGAAACAGGCATAGACGTTCCAACCGCCAACACCATTATCATGGATCGTGCGGATCATTTCGGGTTGGCACAATTACACCAACTTCGAGGACGTGTGGGTCGCTCTCACCACCAAGCTTATGCTTATATGCTCACTCCTCATCCAAAACTCATGACTAAAGATGCTATCAAGCGTTTAGAAGCTATTTCCTCACTGGAAGACCTTGGTGCAGGTTTCGCTCTTGCAACCCACGATATGGAAATTCGAGGTGTGGGTGAACTCTTAGGAGAAGACCAAAGTGGTCAAATCCAATCCATTGGCTTCACCCTGTATATGGAAATGTTAGAACAAGCGGTTGAAGCATTAAAAGAAGGGAAGGAACCATCATTATATGAACAATTAAACCAACAAACTGACGTAGAACTTAGATTGCCAACTCTACTTCCAGATATGTATATCCCTGACGTCAATACACGTCTTTCGATTTACAAACGTATCTCGGTGGCAAAATCCAAAGATGAGATTGAAGAGATGCGGGTGGAATTAGTCGACCGATTTGGCTTACTTCCAAAAGCAGCTAAAGATCTACTAAAGGTTCAACAAATCAAGCTGGCTGCAGCAAAATTGGGCATTAAGAAAATTGATGCTCACGATAAAGGTTGTATGATTGAGTTTAAACAAAACACCCAGATTAACCCCCACTTTTTGATAGGTCTGTTACAATCCCATCCTAACCGTTACTACTTTGATGGATCATCCAAGCTTAAGATCGTAGAAGCACTAACAGATCGCGGTGAGCGGGTCAAATTTATCGAAATACTACTAACGCAATTTGCTGATAATCTTTTTGTAGCTTAATTATTCCTTTAAGGAAGAAGATGTAAACAAAACGGAGTAATGTTTTGAAAAAGAAAATTTTTCTTCTGCTATTCACTATTAGTATACCATCATTAGCTGAACGGTGGTACGATGTTGAGATCATCGTTTTCAAGAGAAACCAAAATCCTAATACGGTCAAAGAAAACTGGCCCGTATCACCAAACAGTATAAATTTCTCAAATGCGATATCCCTTTCTGATGCAGCATTTCTGGCGACAAAAGGTCTCCATTTTCTACCAAAAAAGCATTGGAAACTGCATGAAGCATATAATAAACTTACCGTACATACAGATTTTAAACCGCTTCTTCATATGGCATGGCGTCAGAACGATGGCAGTAAAAATGTCATGCCTAAGCTTCGGTTAACTGCGGGTAAAGACTATGGTGATGAATTCCATACCGATGGCACGACACAAGTTGGGCATCCTCTTGATAGAGGGGCCTCCCTACAAAGTCATCTCCGCATAGAAAATCAAAACGACCCAATGTCTCAGCTAGATGGTTTTATTCACGTATATGTCCAACACTACCTGTTTGTTGAAATTAACCTTATACTACAGGAAGCTGGTGAGTATAAAATGCCTGAAAACGCGAGTATAATACTCCCACCGATGCTGGATAAGCAGGACACTATCATTCAACACATAGTTCCTAGAAATAAACAATACGAGACATTGGCAAAGTTTCAGGAATCAAAGCGTAGCTACTCGACTGAAAAACATATGCATTCCTATTCCTTTGATCAAAAACGCCACATGCGGAGTGGAGAAATTCATTACCTAGACCACCCTCTCATTGGCCTGATTATTCAAGTCACAAAAGTCGAATGACTTATAATACCACCTCTATTCTTTGGGGCATACTTTTGTGTAATACAGAGACTTACTTCCTAGAGAATTTACGCAAGTAAACATAGAGTTTAGAACTGATAGACTACTTCTTCGCACGTTAAAAAACAGCGATATCATCCCTCTGAAGCACGCGATAAGTCAATCAGTTGATACTGTTATCCCTTGGCTTGACTGGTGTTATGAAAGCTTCGACAATATGGATTCAGAATCATGGATAAACCACAGTCGACAAGGATGGTTGACAAGCAGCAGTTATGAATTAGCCGCATTTGAACGCATCACTGAAGAATTGGTGGGATGTGTCTATGTATCGAGCATTGATAATGTCGCTAACATGGCGAATATTGGTTATTGGATTACCTCAAAATATCAAGGTAGGGGATATGCGGCTGAGGCGACTGAAGTAGCAGAAAACCTTGAATTTAACCATTTGCTGTTAATTCGACTTGAGTTAGTGATGGACCCCCAAAACGTTGCCAGTATCCGTACTGCAGAAAAACTACATGCCACGTTTGAGTGTAAGGCAAGAAACCGCTACATGTATAACGGTGAAGCCAAAGAAGGGCTAGTCTACAGCATTATCCCATTTGATTTAGGTTATCGCTGATACTGTAAGAATTATTGCAAATATACTGTGTCTTTTTTATCAAAATTTTAAGCCAAAAATAACCACTCTTTGGAAGCTATTTTTCTGGCATTGTTGATTAAATCAGGCCTATAACGTACTGATTTCAATCTTTCTTACAGTCTTAATTTATCTGCTGGCGAACAGGCATGCCGAGTCTTATGACTTTGTTAATCGCATCCAAATTTGCCAGCGCTTCACTAACTTGAGTATTGTAATTAACCTGAGTTTCGCATAAGAAATGAATTAAGTGTTCAAGTCACGATCTGATTCGTTTGAAATAAACTATTGACGTGCACAAGGACTTTGGCATGAAGAAGTTAGACGCTGTTTTCGTCGATGTCGATGACTTCTGCTAGACTTTCCTTCTTGCATGGGGAAACATACCTAATTTCTTCAGGTATCAAACAAAGAAACAAGCCTTTTTACCTCTCAGTTAGCGAAGTTATGACGATAGTGATAGCTTTCCATCAATCTGTGGATCGAGATTTAAAAACCTATTACATCCACTTTGTTTGTAGCTACCTCACCGTCAAGCAAGGCCGACAGGGATTGCCTTAGTTGATTCGTCCAAGCTACAGGTTTGTTACAACCTACGCATTCTCAGATATCAGTTTTTAAAGGTACCGCAAAGCGAGGAAAAGGAATACTGGCGTGGTTCTAAGGTTTCAAATTATACCTCATTATCAATGACCAAGGTGGCATTTTATCTCAGTCAAAGTGACGACGACTAACGTGGATGATAGAAAGTCTGTGTCGGAAATGGCTGACGAGTTTTGAGGGTGTTTATACAGATACAAAGGTTATATTTCTGGTTCATTGGAGCGGAAACTTGCAAACAAGGGAGTGATACTGATAACGGGTATGAAAAAGAATATAAAACCTAACGTAATGAAATCTTGGGACCGCCTGATGCTCCGGAAACGATTTATTATTGAAACTGTTTTTGACCAACTAAAAAATATCTCCCAAATAAAGCATTTTCGGCACCGTCGTTGTATCAGCTTTATGGGCAACTTGCTGGTGGGGCTCATCGCGTATTCATTTCAATCAAAGAAGCCTAGTATCAAAATGACTCGGTTTGATAAGCAGGTGCTTATGCAGATTTGATGTTAATCACGAAGAGTAAGTTTAGGGTTTAGCAACTCTTTATAGCGAAACATTGCTGTTTTTGCTAATGAACGTTTGTGATAATCCCTGTCCTTTTTCCACTCCGCCAGTTTGTCCTCTTTTAAAGCCTTTACAGCTTCATTTCGAGGATACACTTCCGCACAGTACCACGGGTTGCTTCAAGGTGGAATACTGGGCGTTATTCCTTGGTTCTTCAGTACGTAGTGACATGCTCTTGTGTCATAGGTTCCATCAGCACTGACTTGCTGTATCTTTCGTCGGAATGGGTTACGCAAGATAGGTAAAACTTCATTGTCACCCACATAAACTAGGCTAACTTCTGCAGCAATAACCGCATGAGTAGACACATCAACGGCAAGATGAAGTTTGCGCCAGATATGCAGCTTTTCCTTATAGTGTTTACGTGTTTTCCATTTACTTTCATCGTATATTTTTAGGTCTGTGACATCCATAACGACGTGTGCGACAGTTCCTCGATTCGGTAAACGGTACTTAACTTATACGGTCTTCGAACGCGTTATGTATGCAGGAGTCTGTAGAGTATTTCAGCGGGATATTTATCAATGTAAAAAAAGAATTGAGAAAACTTTTTAATCTACAAAGTGGGAGTTTAAAAATATCTTTCACCATCAGTGCTGTTTCAATCTCGGTATCCGAAAATATAAACCCACGGTAACGAGGACTCTGATGTATTAAACAATTCCATGCCTTAATGGCAGCGACGTCTATCCAAAAAGTCACTGAGATATGGTTTACTAATGCTTGATTATATTGTTTCAAGATCGCTGATCTTGTTCTTGGCCGTTCTCATCATAACCTCCCGCTTAACTCCATGATTATCTGATCGTAGGAATTGCGATTAGTTAAGATATTTGGGAAACAGCGCCTGTTTTTCTTTAATTTAACTTGAGCTTTGCTCAAGAACTTTAGAATAAATAATTCAGACGCTATTTTCACCGATATCCACGACTTTTATTAGGTTTTCCTTCCTGTTTAGTAAAAAATACCGGAGTTTAGGTTCCAAAACAAGAAATAAACCTTTTCGCCTTTCCATCATTGAAGTCGTGACGATTATTGTATCTTCTTATCACTCTCACTATCGTGACTTTAAAACGTATTACACGCAATTTGTTTTCCGTCACCTAACAGGTCAATTTTCTAATTTTATTAGCTATACGTGGATGCTTAAGTTGATGCAAAGTGCTCTGTTTTCCCTTTGATCTTATCTAACTTACCACCAAGAAAAATCTAACTGCCATCGAGTTCGTTGATTCAACCCTGTTACAGGTCTGTTACAATTTACGTATTCCACGGCATCTCATGTTTTAGGGGGGTGACTAAACGAAATAAGGAGACGATGGTGGGGATTTATGGCTTTAAACTTCACCTTATCATCAATAATTAAGTCGGTACTATTTTGATAAAGACAACAACAGCCAATGTTGATGACAAAAGATCCATGTTTAATCTGGTTGATAATTTCTGAGATATCTCTATGGAGATAAGGGGTATATATTTAGCCACATTGAAAGAACAGTTGCCAAGAAAGGGATCACTATCATCTCTAATATACGGAATAACAGGATACTAAAGGTGATGAATCTTTAGGTTTGCTGCTAAGAAGGCAATTTATCATCGAAAGAGTCCCTAACCAACTAAAGAATTTATCCCAAATCAAGCATTCTCAGCACCTAGGTGGGGCACTTTATGGTCAAGCAGATTGCTAGATTCATTACTTATACGTTCCAACGAAAAAAGCTTAACTTGAAAATCACTCGTCTTTAAAAACACGCGCTTACACAGATCTTAGATGAACTTATTCAAGGCTTCAAGGGTTTTCTGTTAGTGAAGCTTAAGTGATGGACGAAGCACACGATTGATACGGTTGACCAACATAATCAACCCTGTTTTCAAAAAGCCATGCAAAGCGACTTGATGCATACGGTACAACGAAAGATATACCACCCGTGCTATGCGACCTTCAACCATCATCGAACCATGAATCAGGTTACCCATAAGACTACCTACAGTTGAAAAACGACTTAAAGAAACCAAAGAGCCATGGTCTTTATATACATATGCTTTCAATTCACGGTCATTCAGTTTAGCAATAATATTTGAGCAACAATGGCTTGCCATCTGATGCGCAGCTTGCGCACGTGGTGGAATAAAACTGCCATCTTCTTGCTTGTATGACGCACAATCACCGATGACAAAAATAGTGTCACTGCGCGTCGTTTGTAATGTTGATTTTACCACTAGCTGATTGATGAGATTAGTTTCAAGACCCGCGATATCTTTCATGAAATCTGGCGCCTTGATACCCGCGGCCCACACCATTATTTGTGCTGGTATCTTATCGCCGTCTTTAGTTATCAACCCATTAGTTTCTGCTTTAACAACCTTAGTCGCAGTACGAACGTATACACCCAGCTTAGTTAACTCTTGTTCTGCTGCTCCCGAAATACGAAGTGGGAGCGCGGGCAAAATACGATCACCCGCCTCAATCAATGTCACATTCAGTTTAGAGCTATCCAAATCCTGAAAGCCATAGTGTTGCAATTCGTTAACTGCGTTGTGAAGTTCAGCGGACAATTCAACACCCGTCGCGCCACCACCAACAATCGCGATATCAACTGTACCTAAGCCTGATTTGGCATTTAGTTTCAAGAACTCATTATGCATTTCATTACGAAAACGGCGGGCTTGCTCAGGGCTGTCTAAGAAAATACAGTTTTCACAAACACCTTCAGTGTTGAAATCGTTCGAGGTTGAACCAATTGCCATCACTAAGATATCATAGCTCAGTCTACGTTCCGGCATCAAAAGTTCACCATCTCCTTCATCATGCCAAGCAGATAGTTTTATAGTCTTGTTTTTACGGTCGATGCCAGCAATACTTCCAAGTTGAAAATCGAAGAAATGATTCTTTGCATGTGCACGATAACTGATTGCATCCACACCTTCATCTAAAGAACCAGTTGCCACTTCATGTAACAAGGGTTTCCACAGGTGGCTTGTTTTACGATCGACAAGAGTAACATGAGCACGCTCTTTACGCCCAAGTATACGACCCAGCTTGGTCACCAATTCCAAGCCACCAGCACCGCCACCTACTACAATAATTTTGGTCACGATTATATTCTCACCAAGAATTAAATATTAATAAAGTTATACATCGTTCCGCATATTTACCGCGATAAAAGAGGAAAAGTGTTTAAACGTGAGGTTACATTCGATCTAAAAACGTGTTCTATCCTGCACTGAGGATGATCATATATTCAATTAAGTAGATTTTTGTACAAAATTCCTAATTTTCCATATTGATTAAGCACTGTTAAAAGGCATTTTATCTCTAATGAGAGTCATGCCGACGAGCCTTATAATTTATTGGATAGATGACCCTGAAGGTTGTTATTTCGTTTTGATCTGAGCATTGCTTATTATTTAATGATTCATAATCAGTTTAATTTCATCCAAACAACTCTATTATACAATTTGCTTGATATCAATCAATCTTCTATAGGAGATAAACTCAAAAAACATGGAAATGCTCGATTTCAGGGCTTATCAGTTCGCGAAAAATTCTCATAGGCGTAATCAGTCTATTTCCTGTGGATGTAACGACGAATGGACGCACAGAAGCCTCTTCTGCAGGGAGAGGCTTCTGATACCATTCTCGGTATTATTACTTTTTGAGAAAACTCACAACACCTACACAGGGATACCTTGATCATGACATCACCCTACGTCATCTAAAATACACAGGTGTTCTTTATGCCTAAAACTTTCCTCCTAGAAACTATATGTGGTGGGGCTTAAGGTATGTCCCTTTCTGGGATAAATTTAGCATGAATGAATTTCAAAGGTATCAAATCAAAACTGCTTCGCTTTAAACGTATTTTCACTACGAATTGGCCCATATTCGTATCCAGTCATCCCCGCTATAACACCGATTATTATCATTCAGAAATCGCTAAGATGCTAAAGTGTGGAAGATTAGAAAATGGCTTTACCACTTACCCATGCTTTGGTTGCGGCCAAGGGCAACATAAAGTTAACTTTATGTTGTAAGGGGAAAGCTTGTCCGCAATGTAAAAAACGTTATGCACGGGAGAGTATGGTCAAAATAAGCGTCTGTCTGTTTCCTAGAGTGAACTATCGGCAAGTTGTCTGAATATTTCCTAAACAATTTCGTATTCATTTCCATAATCACTCCAATAAGAAACGTTTGTACTCTGGGTTTATGCTCTTGGCGGAAGCCTGCTTATTAGAGTTTATTCAGGCGCACTTTAAGATAGATGCGTGTGAAATCACCGGCATTGTTTTCATCCAGATCCATAGTCGTAATGGCAACTATACTCGCATTTACATGTGATACTAGCTGAAGGTGCATTTTTCCTTCAAACTAGTATTGGAAAGGGTTTCAATATTTATCGTTATCTCAGCTACGATTACTTTGGCAAAAACACTTACTGAAGTTAATGGAGATGGAGTTTTCGGCGCGTCAATATGTGATTAGAATCTTATGGGCTAATTATCCTGATAGTTTTTATGCCCATCTTGACAATGGTCGTAAAAATAAAGTCCCACGCAAAAGCTACCGAGGATTAATACGATACCTAACCAACTATTTGTCATCCCCGCTGATAGGCTTATCTAAAATAGTTTGGTATGACCGTCATCAAGTCAGCTATTACTATCAATCACATAAAACGAAGTTGAAAACGTAATAAGAGAGTAGATGCTCAGGTATTTATTGGCAGGTTGGTTCGGTACATTTTTCCTAAAGGATTTCAATGAGTAAGATATTATGGCTTTCAAGTGCCAGCGAGCTTTAATAAGTGGTATGAAGTGATAGCGATGGCAGCAGGAGACTTTGTGGATGGAATGATTAGCGGGACCAAACGTATTAGCTATGTAGAGCTTTTCGAAGAGGTAGCAGCTCGTAATCCCCCTTAAAATGTGTATTTTGTGGGAGAGGGATGGCATTGGTTCGGTTCTCCCATGCAAAGCATGGTGTATTCTTCGATTTATTTGCTTCCGATAGGGGTTAACTGATATGTTTTTTATTCTCATTAGCGCTCCGCTTTTTGCAGAATCTGACTGTTCTAGGGTTTTAGAAAAACACTATTGGTGAGGACTTAATTTTTAATATAAATTAGGCCAGATAGATGATGTTTGCGCGCGATATTAATGTGATGCACATCGGCATTGATACCACGGGTGTTGGCTTAAGCATTTGGTATACTAGAATCCCCCTTGGGAAGCTATCGCAATTCACTATAGCAATAAAACGAAGGAACGACTCGTATTAAAAATACCTGACGTGATAGACGCCAATCGGCCATATTTCGATGTGGAATATAAAGACGTCATCTGAGCATTCATGGCTATAAAACGCGTGGTCACCAGAAGTGAAAATATATTTAATGTTATATCTCAAACCTTTGGAACTTTGACGGTAATGTCACCAAAAACAGTTTGTAGATACCGCGTAGGCAAATGATTATTTCGAACCACTCCCTGCTTTCCGTTAGCTTGGAGTGATGTAAAATTATCGAGCAAGGATTGAACTTCGGCTTCATATAGCTTAAGCCAACAACTGCTGTGCCCCTTGTTTTAAAGATATAAATTCGAAGTTTTTCGAGTCACTTTAATCTCCTTAAAGGCACACGTGAACAGAACCCCATGAACTATAGCTTACGATGTGATTGAGATGATTCGGTCTTCCATAGAAGACACTGTGAGAACACTTTCATTCCAAATAATAACGGATATATCTTACTATCACAGTCAGATAGAACTAGATTTTAACGAAGTCAAGTTGTGTTTTGTTGTAAGACAGAATAGTGTGTATAAGAATGATATGTGTTCGTTCTCTGTTTGCTGTTGCATATCAAATACGATGCTGTTTCTAAGGAGAAATACCATGGCTGACAAACAAAATTATCTGGTAGCAATCGATATCTTTTGCTGTCATTTAGGCATGAGCGTTGATGAAGCTTATGCAGAGTTGGGTCTCATAGATAATGAGAACGAAAAACAGCAACAATTTGCTGATATGCAGCAGTCTTTGATGAGGTTATTACCAGAAAGAAGAAAATAGTGAAAGTTGTAAAAACAAAGAAACCAGCAAGAACCGAGGATATTCCTAGATGAAGGAACAAGTTTATGCTTATTTTAGAAGAGCGATAGTGAAACTAAGTTTAACTTAAGACACATCTGATAAAGTTATTTGCAGGCTAAGGTTGGATCTTGAACGTTTATTTGATATTAGGGGAAGTCTCGTTAGAGACTATATAATTCTGTGTAACTACCAATCGTTATGCTAGTTCTTGTAGTTAACCCTTAACTGTGATCGTAAAGAAATTCATGGTTAAGGAAGCCACGTGCGGATTTCTTCTCTAAAAATATAGAGTTCACCATGCAGTTCTTTTGGTTTATCAGAACGTTTATTTTGTCGACTCTGGTTTTAACATCTTTAAGCTGAGCTGCGCATAAGAAATTAACTAAATTCCCAACTCGAGATCTGCTCGTTTAAAAAAACTATCAACTGTTTCTTAACGATAAGCTATAATCCATGAAAGAATTCATTATCTAGATAGAAATCAATTTATTGAACACACGGCTAGAACTTGAGAATGAATAACATAGATTATGTTTTCATCGATGTTGACGACTTTTGCCAGACTTTCTTTCTGCATGGGAAAAACACCTAATTTCTTCCAGTGTCAAACAAAGAAATAAGCTTTCTCGCCTTTCAGTTAGCGAAGTGATGACGATAATGATAGCTTTCCATCAATCTGGTCTCTGGACCTTAAAACCTATGAGATCCACTTTGTTTGCCGCTACTTCACCAACGAATTTCCTAAATTAGGTAACCTATTATGACGAAAAATACAGCAAGTTAATGCTGATGAAGCCTATGACACAAAAGCATGTCACTACGTACTAAAAAAAGGAATAATGCCCAGTATTCCACCTCTAAGCAACGCGAGTACTTGGAGGAAAGTCATCCTAGAAATTAAGCGGTAAAGGTATTGAAAGAGGACAAACTGGCGGAGTGAAAAAAGTACAGGGATTATCGCAAATGCGCATTAGCAGAGACAGCAATATTTCGCTATAAACAGTTGCTCAGCCATAAACTTACTCTTCGTGATTACAATGCTCAAATTGGTAAAACGCTGGTAAATCTGAAGGCGATGAATAAAGTTTTAAGACTCGGTATGCCTGTTCGCCAGTAGACAAATTAAGACTGTAAAAAACATCGGAAATCAGTATATTATAGGTCTTATTTAATTAACAACGCCAAAATAAAACGATCCTCAAACTTCATTACCTTTGATTTCATGTTCTTCCGTGTATTCGTGATGAAACTAACCCCTTTATCTGCGAGTATTTTTTCAAGGGAGCCTGATCTGTACCTCTTATCTCCATAGAGTGATCCCAAGAGATTATCAGCCATATTAGGCACGTATTTTCTATTATCCACATTGTGTTTTATTACATTTACCGAAATCATACCGACTTGGTCATTGATGATAAGATGAAGTTTAAAGCTATAGAACCTTCCCATCGTTCCCTTACATGATTTAACCATCTCCTCATATAGACGATATCGTGGAATACGTGAATTATGATAAGCTTGTAGCTTGGTTAGATAAACGCAGGCGATGCCAGTAGTTTTTCCGACTAGACGGCAGATAAAAGGCGCAAGTTTCCTCATCATAAGAAAAAAACTTTGGATGCAAAAATTTACTTTGCCCACCCTGATTCTTAGTGAAAATGAGGGAAAAATAAGAATGCTAATGGACTTTAAGACAGTACGGAAAGAAAGGGACAAACTTAAGAATGGTCCCAGATGAAGAAGTTAACTTCGCTCAAGCAAAGATCAATAATCGGTCTAAGAAACGGTTATGGTTTAATCAGCCCAGCATTATTTTTAAATAAATTGCATGAGCAGTTTGATTGAAAAGTATCTAACTTCAGACCTGAATTCAGGTCTGTTTAACTGGTTGTTCCCCTATTTTCCTCATAAGGAAACACATCAAAATCGCATCTTTTACGCCCTACACACCTCCTAGGTGAAAGATTAACTTCAACCCAACCTGTCTGTCACCCGCAGGATGATTTTCAGGGAAACTGATTTGTGGATACCGTGATTTTTAAAAATAGAAAATACAGAAGCTTGTTGGTGCAATGCCATTATTACCCTTCCGCGGAGACACTATATTGAGCTGGATCTGACGGCAGCTCCTTATGCTAATATTCTAGATAAACTGGAATGGATTAATTACCTAACTAACTTATCAGTACTAGCAGCACTGAAAAGCCCTTTGCTAAAAACACCAACAATATTCGCTAGGATCCCAACTATCTGAGCCATTACCTGTAATACCAACAAGTCTTAGTATACTACCTTCATGACTATCGCAAAGGTGGCATGCTGTGACGTTTTATTACCTCAACTACTATACCGAACAAATGAAAACGATGACCGTGCCTCCGGCAGAACTGATTGAAAGTCAGGTCATACATATCTCGGATAAACACTTCACGATGCTCTGTTATTACAGTTTTTTGTCGACACCCGACTACGTGGATTTACTGCCTAGGCTCTACTAGGCCGAGTATGTTGGTAAAGGAAAAGACGGTGCCACAAGTTATACAGCGATGCTGAAAGCATATATGAAGATAGAGCCGTATGGATACATGCTGTACATAGCAACCGACTGGTTTTTGCGAGTTACTGTGCCACTTAGACGGTGATATCGTGGACGGTAAGTAATGTAACTTTGGTCGGTATTATACCCTAGGATAGGACAGATACGTCTGAAGAGGTCAAAACAGTCGATGATTGGCTATTATTTATCCTCCATCGTATCTTCAAGTCATCAAAAACCACTGAACCTTTTGATAAGATACGCTGAGCCTAGCATTATTCACATAGTTCTTACTAAACATAGTGGAATTTAGATAACTTTAACGTCAAAATCCACTGCAATATCTACATCAGCATCATAATCTACACCTTCGATACCAAAACCGAATACTTTCAGAAACTCTTTTTTATACTCAACGTAATCTGTCAGCTCTTTCAAGTTTGTTGAGGTAATTTGAGGCCACAGTTCACGACAGTACTGTTGAATATCGTCACGTAGTTCCAAATCATCCAACCGTAGGCGATTCACATCATCAACTTCAGGTGTTGTGTCATCATCTTTATAGAGACGTTCTCTGAATAGGCGATATATATGTTCCATACACCCTTCATGTACGCCTTCTTGACGCATCTTCTTAAACACTATTGCGATATAAAGTGGCATTACAGGAATTGCCGAACTTGCTTGTGTCACAACACTCTTCAGTACTGCTACATGTGCAGTACCACCCATCCCTGACAGTTTTTCATTAAGTGCTATTGCTGCTCGATCCAAATCCATTTTTGCACGACCCAGTGTGCCATTCCAATAGATGGGCCAAGTTAGTTTTGTACCGATATAACTATATGCTAAGGTTTTACAACCTTCTGCCAACACACCTGCATCAAACAATGCTTGAAGCCATAATTCCCAATCTTCTCCGCCCATGACAGTGACAGTATCTTTTATTTCCTGTTCAGTCGCAGGTGCAACATGCGCTTCGATTATTTCATCTCTACTTGTATCAACAGCGATAGAAGTGTAAATTTCTCCAATTGGTTTCAGGGAAGATCGGATTATTTCCCCAGTTTTTGGTAACCTACGAATAGGTGACGCCAATGAATAAATGATCATATCGACCTGATTCATATCTTCTTTTATCAGCTCAATGACTTTTCGTTTTGCTTCATCAGAGAATGCATCTCCATTCAAGCTCTTGCTATAAAGGCCTTCCGCTTTGGCTAATTTGTCGAATGCAACTGTGTTGTACCAACCAGCTGTGCCGGTTTTCCTTTCGGTACCTGGCTTTTCGGAGAAAACACCGATAGTCGCAGCACCGTTGCCAAAAGCCGCAGCAATACGTGATGACATACCATAACCGCTTGATGATCCGATCACTACTACGCGTTTAGGAGAATTCGCAATAAAACCCTGAGCTTTAACATATTCTATTTGTTCTTTAACGTTAGCTTCGCAGCCTATCGGATGCGAAGTTGTACAGATAAATCCGCGAATTTTAGGTTCGATGATCATATAACAAGCTCCTTTCTAAGTTGGGCTTAGAATAAATACTTCTTCTGGTGTTGGTACTCACATTTATCGTTAAAGGATATAATTGAGTGGTAGCTAGGTGGTATTAATCGGTAAAAATATCTTAGGTTTCATGTTAAAATACGTTATTTTTTACCTTTTTCGATACTAGTACGCAGAGGAGTCAAACAAACACTGGAAAAGTTATCCCAAACATCACCAAACTCGCCTTAAAAATTAATCCGTGATAATCTTCTCTCTAGTTAAACTAAAACCCGAGAAACTCATGCATTTATCCATGAATGGCACAATAAGTTCCATGAGTACAAATAAGGGTTTTCTGCCAGTTATCGTAACACATAACTTACTCCTGCAGCGAGAGGATCGAGAGAAAAATCTCAACACCTTCTTAGCTAAAATTTAGGTATGTGTTTAACCTCCCCATGTAAGGGGCATAAAAACTTACTGAGTAATCTCAAATAAAGG
The DNA here is from genome assembly GCF_002464935.1 of Candidatus Enterovibrio escicola. Classification (GTDB taxonomy): domain Bacteria; phylum Pseudomonadota; class Gammaproteobacteria; order Enterobacterales; family Vibrionaceae; genus Enterovibrio; species Enterovibrio escicola. Next base: position 44,915 of record NZ_NBYY01000002.1, on the reverse strand, counting down.
ACACTATTGTGTCTTCCCAGTTCGACACCGCTGAGAAGGGGTTCCCGACACGTACCCAGTCTCTTATCACTAGGTCTTTTGTTTTCCACAGATACTGGAGATATCACTGAATATCAGTTATTCCAAGTATTCCAAGCTTGATGCCAACACTGTGATCCTTCCATAACAGACAAACATGCCGAAGGATGAACCGCCGAGTCAACTTGCTACTTGATTGTTCAGCCACATCGTAACTCTAATCTGGCCTATATCCCTTAGTAACAGAGAAATACAGCGTCATCCTATTTATGAACCAATACTGGACCTACTTTGCTACTAGACCAGACATATTATGGAGAGTTAACTTTTGATGAGTGTTTTTTGAATATCTGTTACTAAAAGTGAATAGTTACAAGCCATACGAAGTTTGATTAAACGTGTATTGTCATAAAAATAAAACCACAAATTTTACGTCATGGAAGAACCATCTACCAGTAAAAATTAATGCTAATCAAGAAACAAGCAAAGCAATTGAAATGACGTATGTTAAAAAATTAACATTAAGCAATTTAAGATTGAGTTAAAACAACATTAACTTATATATATTTTGTCTGAGTGATGACATCATTTGCTTTATACTAGAATGTTGGATATGCAGACTGTCCATATATATTAAGTCATTGACGATGTAAGAGTAAGTTATTATAGTGACAACCGTTGAAAAGAAGTGTTCAGAAATAGAACGGTGAGTTGTCCGAGTGGCTGAAGGAGCACGCTTGGAAAGCGTGTATATGGTAACGTATCGAGAGTTCGAATCTCTCACTCACCGCCATATTCAAAACCTCAACAGAAACGCTGATTAACTTATAGGTGACACATAAGAAATTATAGGTGACACATAAGAAATGAATTAATTATCACCTCGTACTCTAATTATCTGAACGCAGTAATCATTGATATCGGTCAAAACAACTTCTAAATTGTACAGGGTAACGTCCTGATTAAACTGGTAATTTAATTTAAACGATCGGATCTCAAGGATCCACAATCCACTTTAATAGGTGTTGTGAGTTCTAGCAAAAAGGAATAACAGCGAACCAGTCGTTTGTAAATCACTACTCTTCAAGAGTAGTGGAGTGCTAATTCCATCGTTAAATTTTCTTGAAATAGACTGATTATCCCTATGATAATTTTCCTAAAACTGAATGCTTTGATAACCCATAGAATCGAGCAACTTCTAGTTGATTTAGTATAGTGGAAATTCAGTTCTAACATCGTTATGGATACAATCTCTGTCGTATTCCCAAATATCTTGCTTTGTAGGTAACCTCAGATCTGCATAAACGTTTGCTTATCAAGCTAGAGTCATTTTGATACTCGGCTTCTTTTGGTTGAAATGAATACGCGCTTAGCCCTGCCATAAAGCTGATACAACTACGGTGCCGAGAATGCTTGATTTGGGATATATTTTTTAGTTTGTCAAAAACGATTTCAATAATAAATGGTTTTCGGAGTATCAGGCTGTCCCAAAGTTTCATTACTTTGGGTTTCATATTCTTTATCACACCCGTTATTATGATCACTCCCTTGTCTGCAAGATCCCGCTCCAATAGACCAGAGATATAACCTTTATCTCCGGATAAACAGCTCCAAAGCTCGTCAGACATTTCCTATACAGGCTTTCTATCATCCATGTTAGCCGTCATCACTTTGACTGCGATAATGCCACCTTGGTCATTGATAATGAGGTGTAGTTTGAAGCTGTAGAACCACCCCATCGTTCCTTTTTCTCGCTTTGCGGTACCTTTAAAAACCTAATGTCTGAGAATTCGTAGGTTGTGACAAACCTGTAGCTTGGACGAATCAACGAAGGCAATCCCTGTCGGTTTCACCTGATGGTGAGTGAGATAATAGTAAAGCAGAATAAAAATACCTTGCATGTACTTGAGCATTTGCGTGTAGCTGACTAATGCAGGCAATTCGTTGGTGAGGTAGCAGCAAACAAAGTGGATGTAATAGGTTTTAAAATCTCGATACCTAGATTGATGGAAAGTGATCACTATCGTCATCACTTTGCTAACTGAGAGGCGAAAAGGCTTGTTTCTTTATTTGAAATCGGAAGAAGTTAGGTGTTCTTCCATGCAGGGAAGAAAGTCTAGCAAAAGTCGTCGATATCGATGAAAAAAGCGTCTACTTTATTCATGCTCAAGTCCTTATTCAGTTACCAGTTTTTTTTCAAACAAGCGATCGCGACTTGGGTATTTAGTTCATTTTTTATACGCAGCTCAGGTTACTCACTTCGCTTGCGATTATTTATCGATAGATCTTGAGTAATTCTTTGGGTTATGTATTCAATACGTTGAATAGCTCGTTAGTATGACTTGCAACCAAGTTGTCTACTACTGCAGATATCATGTGCCCTAACTGGCTTTGTAATCCATGAGACAATCACTTTCTCGATGAAAATAAAATTACTGAACAGACTTCTCAATCATTAAGTCACTAAACAATGTCCTTCGTGAGGCAATCAAGTTAGAGGAGGCCGTTTCCCTAAGAGGATGCAGATAGAAAGGTGGTTGATCCCGCCTCCATTGATACATCGAAGAAATGAATAATACCGATTCATAACTTGCATACCACGAAAAACTAAGTCATGATTTTTTAAAAGGGTGATTGTCAATTAACTACGGTAGATATACAGGATTATATACAAGATCCTGCTTTGATCAAGAATAAGTAATCATGAATAGTTGGCCTTCAAACTTTGTCACGGAACGTCATGGACACTGAATTTACACAATAGCGCCGATTAGTCTCAGTGGAACTATCATCAAAAACATGACCTAAATGACTATCACATTTCATACAACGAATTTCAATGCGTATTATACCATGATTTTTCTCTTCCAAATATCTAACCGAACCATCGATCGTCATATTAAAACTTGGCCAGCCAGAGCCTGAATCAAATTTAGTGTTCGAATCAAATAGCAACTGGTCACAGCAAATACAGTTGTAAAAACCTGATTTATGGTTATGCAATAGTATGCCACTGAAGGGTGGCTCCGTTTGTCCTAATTTACATACGTTAAAAGCCAACTCAGAGAGATCATTTTTCCACTTATTGTTAATATTTACTGTCATACTTTCCTCACATACCACATGAGCATTACTCCATGTCTTAGTTTAACTTCACCCTATGGTAGGACAGCTTTAAGTAATAATTATAACACGTCTTCTAGTAATGACTTTTCCTACTCTAGATGTTTTCATTGGCTCTTGGTTGCTAACCTTTGTAAGGTTTCAAAAGGTATGTGTCTGACTCCTATTATTTTTGATACTCGCCCATGGGTTATCTATACAATACACCTAAATAAAATGAGCTTCGCATAAAAAATGGACCATGTATTCAATAAGTTGATTTCCGTTTAGAAAATAGATTTTTCCATAGTTACCAATCCTGTTATAAAACATGATATTGGCAGCAATAGACAATTAGTTTACAAGTCATACTGAACGAACAATTCAACTTATTGAAGAGTTATGGTCAAATCTGGTGTACAGCTTCCAGAGAAGAGTCCTGATGATTGACGTGTGTTTCACGAATGGCATCTCTAAATTTTACGCCTTGGATGATATCCGCGAGTAATTTAACCTCAGATCTGCATAAGCGTTTGCTTATCAAGCCGAGTCATCTTGATACTCGGCTTCTTTGGTTGAAATGAATACGCGATGAGCCCCGCCAGCAAATTGACCATAAAGCTGATATAATTACGGTGCTAAAAATGCTCGATTTGGGATATGTTTTTAGTTGGTCAAAAACAGTTTTAATAATAAATTGTTTCCGGAGTATCAGGCGCTCCTCAATTTTCATCACTTTGGATTTCATGTTTTTTCACATCCGTTATCAGTGTCACTCCCTTATCTGCAAGTTCCCGCTTCAATGGATCTGAAATATAACCTTTATCTCCGTATAAACACCCCTAAAGCTCGTTAGCCATTTCTGATACAGGCTTTCTATCATCCATGTTAGCCGTCATCACTTTGACTGAGATAATGCCACCTTGGTCATTGATAATAAGGTGTAGTTTGAAGCTGTAGAACTACCCCATCGTTCCTTTTCCTCGTTTCTCGGTACCTTTAAAAATCTGATGTCTGAGAATGCGTAGGTTGTGATTAGCTTGTAGCTTGGACGACTCAACTAAGGCACTTTCTGTCGGCTTTGCCTAACGGTAAATGAGGTAAGAGCAAAGCGGAACCAGAACACATTGCATGAACTTGAGCATCCTCGTGTAGCTAACTAATTCAGGAAATTCATTGGTGAGGTAGCAACAAACAAAGTGGATGTAATAGGTTTTGAAATCTCAATTCCCTGATTAATGGAAAGCTATCACTATCGTTATAACTCCGCTAACTGAGAGACGAGAAGGCTTATTTCTTTGTTTGATACCGGAAGAAATTAGGTAGCCTTCCCATGCAGGAAGGAAAGTCTGGCAGAAGTCGTCGACATCGCCGAAAACAGCGTCCAAGTTATTCATGCTCAAGTCCTTGTGCAGTAAATGGTTTATTTCAAATGATCAGATCTCGACTTGGGTACTTAGTTCATTTCTTATGAGCAGCTCAGGTTAATTACAATGTTCAAGTTGGTGAAGTACTGGCAAATATGAAAGCGATGAACAAAGTTAATAAGACTCGGTATTACTATAGTTCCTAGTAGCGGTTACTCGGTAGACAAGCAATGTTCGCTTGTTATTCAATGCACCTTTTTTTTGTAATTGGTTTGCTCATTTTTCATATTCCTTTTCCTTTTCATTGCTTGATATTGATGTCACTCACTTCGCTATTGGGTAGTGGCGTATTGCGCCGATCAACTTAGTTGATATCTGCCTATTATTCATATAAACTTACACAAATATAAATTACATCTACATTTATTACACATATAATGTGTAGATATAATCCGTTGCAATTTGTGTGCGCCATTAGTCATTAGATCCTGAAATACCATAAGAAATATTAAATGGAATGGTTTAATTTACTTAAGAAGATATGAGAATGATCCAAGTCCAAGCTTTCCTGAGCTACAATATCAATTATTAAAGGCAGACTAGGTATGTACGGTGCAAATAAAACAAAGCATTAACATTTGTTAACATGTTTAAACAGGATTGATTGTAAGAATAGATTAGCGTTACTTAACGGACAAGCTGTTCTGTTGAGCAATTCTATAATAAGCATGACTCGAGACGTTGTACCTAAGACATAATAAATGTCTTAGTTTATGGATTAAATACTGATACCCACTTGGGAGAACATTATGAATGACCGTTTCGTTACCAGTAACCACGCTCAGGAAAGCGTATTAGCCACCAATAAAGTGTTGCGTAATACTTATGCGCTATTGTCAATGACCCTTATTACTAGTGCCATCACTGCATTCATCGCACTGGTGGTGGGAATCACACCGATGATATCTCTGGTAATGACATTGGCTGCGTTGGGTATTGTATTTTTTATACTGCCAAAGGCAGTTAACTCATCTTCAGGCATAATGTGGACATTTGTTTTCACAGGTTTGATGGGGGCGTCTTTAGGTCCAACATTAGCATACTATTTAAGTATGCCTGCAGGTTCTTCTATAATTATGCAGGCGCTAGGCACTACGGGTCTGGTTTTTCTTGGGATGTCTGCCTATGCGATTAGCAGCAAAAAAGATTTTTCTTTTATGAACGGATTCCTAGTCGCTGGTGTTATCGCTTTGTTAGTTGCTATGATTGCCAATATTTTCCTTGGAATTCCAGCGCTAAGCCTAGCAATCAGCTCTATCGCAGTACTAATTTTTTCTGCCTTTATACTCTATAACACCAGCAATATTATCAACGGGGGTGAAAGTAATTATATTCGTGCAACCATTTCTTTGTATCTGGATATCTTCAATATATTCATTCATTTACTTAACCTTCTTGGCATTATGAGCAGCGATGACTAATCTTAGAATCCTGTAGATAGAAATCAGAAAGCACCAGAAGGTGCTTTCTGATTTCCTATCGCTGTACTAAATACCGTTCCAATAAGTCATTATTATTGCTTGAACATTGATTGAGGATGAAAATTGTTGGAATTAAATGGTAAACATACTGATACCGATGCTCAAGGCTATTTAAAGAATTTTTCAGATTGGTGTGAACAGTTAGTGCCCATACTTGCAAAACAAGAAAATATAACTCTGACAAAGGCTCATTGGAAAGTGATCTACTTTGTGCAAGCATTTTATAAAGAGTTTAAAACATCACCTAATACTCGTATGCTCGTGATGGCGATGAAAAATAAGTACGGCTCAGGAAAAAGTAGTAGTCGCTATTTATTTCAGCTATTCCCAAAAGGTCCAGCGAAGCAAGCCACCAAATTAGCAGGGTTACCAAAACCCGTAAAATGCCTTTGAGAATACTATTTCTATAGTGAAGGAAATAATACGTGTGAATTTATTTCATTAGAGCATTGAAGCTTACATGGCTTATCGTAATTTTAAGAGATCAATGAATTGCACGAATGATCCTAAGGCTGTGTCGACAGGGTCTAATAATATTGATTATGTAGACCATCATTTAGAAGGTTCGTCAGTATGACCTATCAAGGAGGTAGCGTTGATATCTATTATTACAGATATCATGCTTTTTAATAGTGCTTATCACCCTGATAAAAGTAGGCCTTTTACATAAAAACACTTATTAAATATATAACCATAATATTAGTTTAACCTCAGATCTGCGTTATTGATTAAATCTGGTCGATAACGCACTTGATCCCAATATTTTTTACAGTCTGAGTTTTTCTGCTGGCGAACAGGCATACCGAATCTCATAACTTTGTTCATCTCTTTCACATTTTCCAGCGCTTCACTAACTTGTGTATTGTAATTACGAAGAGTAAATTTAGGGCTGAGTAACTGTTTATAGCGAAACATCGCTGTTTCTGCTAATGAGCGCTTGTGATAACCACTGTCCTTTTGCCACTCTGCCAGTTTATCTCCTTTTGAAGCCGTTACAGCTTCATTTTTAGGATGCCCTTCTTCCCGGTACCTCGTGTTGTTTCGAGGTGGAATACTGGGTATTAGTCCTTTGTTCTTTCACCTAAAAATTTCCTACCAGAAACTATATGTGGTTGGGCTTAAGGTCTGTCCCTTTCTGTGATATATTTAGCAGGATTTACCAGATAAAAGACATGAATGAATTTCAAAGGTATCAAATCGAAGCTGCTTCGCTTTAAACGTATTTTCACTACGAATTAAGCCATATTCGTATCCAGTAATCCCCGCTATGACACCGATTATTATCATTCAGAAATAGCTAAGATACTGAAGTATGGAAGCTCATAAAAAGGCTTTGTCACTTACCAATGCTTGGGTTTCGGTCACGGGCAACATAAAGTTAGCTTTATGTTGTAAGGGGAAAGCTTGTCCGCAATGTGGAAAGTGTTATGCACGGTAGAGTTTAATCAAAATAGGCGGCAGCCTGTTCCATAGAGTGGGCTATCGGCAAGTTGTTTTAACATTGCCTGAGCAACTTTGTATTCTTTTCCATAATCACTCCAATCAGAAGCCTTTGTATTCTGGGTTTGTGATCTTGGCAAAAGCCTGCTTATCAAAGTTAATTCAGGCACACTTTAAGAGCGATGCGTGTGAAATCGCCGCCATTATTTTCATCCATACTCATAGTTGTAATGGCAACTACAATCCACATTTACATGTGATACTGGCTGAAGGTGCATTCTTTCCTTCAAACCAAGATTGGAAATGGTTTCAGTATTTATCGTTATCTCAGCTACGCTTATTTTGGCAAAAACACTTACTGAAGTTAATGGAGATTGAGTTTCCGGCGCGTCAATATGTGATTAACCTGAGCTGCGCATAAGAAATGAACTAAATGCCAAAGTCGCGATATGATCGTTTGAAATAAATTATTGACTGCACAGGGACTTGGGTATGAATAACCTAGACGCTATTTTCGTCGATGTTGACGACTTCTGCCAGACTTTCCTCCCTGCATGGGAAAAATACCTAATTTCTTCTTGGGTCAAACAAAGACACAAGACTTTTTGCCTCTCCGTTAGCGAAGTAATGACGATAGTGATAGCTTTCCATTAATCGGAATATCGAAAATTCAGAATTTATTACATCCACTTTGTTTGCGTTACCCCACCAACGAATTTCCTGAGTTAGTTAGCTACACTAGAACGCTCAAGCTTATGCAAGGTGTTTTAGTTCCGCTTTGCTCTTACCTCATTCACGTCAGGCAAGGCTGTCTGGGATTGCCTTTGTTGATTCGTCCAAGCTACAGGTTTGTCACAACCTACGCATTCTCAGACATCAGATCTTTAAAGGTACCTAGATAGAGAGGTAAAGAAACGATGGGGTGGTTCTACGGTTTCAAATTACACCTTATTATCAATGACCAAGGTGGTATTATCTCAGTCAAAGTGACGACGGCTAACGTGGATGATAGAAAGCCTCTATCGGAAATGGTGGATGAGCGTTGTGGATGTTTATACGGAGATAAGGGTTATATCTCTGGTCTATTGGAGTGGGAACTTGCAGACAAGGGAGTGACACTGATAACGGGTGTGAAAAAAACATGAAATCATAGGTGATGAAACTTTGGAACCGCCTGATACTCCAGAAATGATTTATTATTGAAACCGTTTTTGATCAACTAAAAAAACATATCCCAAATCGAGCATTCTCGGCACCGTAGTTGTATCAGCTTTATGGTTAACTTGCTGGCTGAGGCTTATCGCGTATTCATTTCAATCAAAGAAGCCGAGCATCACGATGATTCAGTTTGATAAGCAAGCACTTTTGCAGATCTGAGGTTAGCTAACTCTCCGATAGATTGCGCATTTCATCTGACGGTGGACGCGGATTTTTAACCGTTTTTATGTGCTGGCAAAACGATATTTAATGACAACGATAGTTATAAGGGTAACCATGAAAAGGTAGGTATGTTACAGGAAGAAAAAGTTATTGATACATGACTAAGATGGAAACACATATTGAAATGGTAAATAGAAGATATATTCGATCATCTGTATAGAAAAAAGAGTGAGAATTTAACACTGCACTCCAGAGAAGCTCATGGATTAGATAAAAATACAATGCAAATAATTAGATGTCACTCAAGGAGAGTATAGGTCATGTGATCTCGATTTATTATTCAAGTTACTTGAGGGGTTCGATTGTCACATCACCATGAATCACACATTGGCAGCCAAGACGTCTTTTATCGCCATTTATGTCTAAGTCGTTAAGTAGATCGTGCTCAGCTTCGTTTTTTTGACTGATATTTTGTGTGCCATAGATTACATCAATCACGCAAGTAGCGCACGCTGCTACATGGCATCCAAAGGGCAATTCATTGCTCTCAAAATATTCCAGTTCGATAAATGAACTGTTATTGGGGATATCAAAGGAATTTCCTGATTTGTAGAAAGTAACTTTTGCCATAACATTGCTCCATGCATGAAAGCCACAATATAGACGTTACCAATGCGCTTTGGTGATAGCGATTGTCTTACTAGAGAATAGTAAGAGTTTGTAGAAATTTCCTGCTCAAATAAGTCAATATAAATAAGAGGTAAAGCATTTCAAATTTGTGCTAGTACTGGAAGATTTTTTCGGATTTTTCTAAAAACCATCTAGAAGTCCTAATAATTTAAGAGCTATAATGAATTCTGGTATATAGCGAAAAATGGAAGTTGCCGTGTAATTTATTGAAAGTCATCTGCCTAGAACCATTATCAGAAAGATACACTACGATGACTCCTCATACTGTGGATCCACTTAATACTTGAGAAGATATATTAATCCTGAATTCATATAATAACTACAACACTTATACTCTAACATAGAAGAACAAGCTAACTACCGAAAGTGGAACGTTCTTCTCGCAAAAAAACAAGCAATACTACCCTGAATTATCAGTTGCAAAGTAAGGGAGGAAGATACCAAAGAAGAAATTAGGTATTTTTTCCATGCAGGGAGGAAGGTCTGGCAGAAGTCGTCAACATCGACGAAAATAGCGTCTAAGTTATTCATACCCAAGTCCCTGTGCAGTCAATACTTTATTTCAAACGATCATATCGCGACTTTGGCATTTAGTTCATTTCTTATGAGCAGCTCAGGTTAATCACATATTGACGCGTCGGAAACTCAATCTCCATTAACTTCAGTAAGTGTTTTTGCCAAAATAATCGTAGCTGAGATAACGATAAATGCTGAAACTATTTCCAATCTTAGTTTGAAAGAAAGAATGCACCTTCAGCTAGTATCACCTGTAAATGTGGATTGTAGTTGCCATTACAACTATGAGTATGGATGAAAATAATGGCGGCGATTTCACACGCATCGCTCTTAAAGTGTGCCTGAATTAACTTTGATAAGCAGGCTTTTGCCAAGATCACAAACCCAGAATATAAAGGCTTCTGATTGGAGTGATTATGGAAAAGAATACAAAGTTGCTCAGGTAATGTTAAAACAACTTGCCGATAGCCCACTTCAGGGAACAGGCTGACGCCTATTTTGATTAAACTCTACCGTGCATAACACTTTCCCCTTACAACTAAAGCTAATTTTATGTTGCCCGTGACCGCAACCCGAGCATTGGTAAGTGGCAAAGCCTTTTTATGAGCTTTCATACTTCAGTATCTTAGCTATTTCTGAATGATAATAATCGGTGTCATAGCGGGGGATTACTGGATACGAATATGGCTTAATTTGTAGTAAAAATACGTTTAAAGCGAAGCAGCTTCGATTTGATACCTTTGAAATTCATTCATGTCTTTTATCTGGTAAATCCTGCTAAATATATCACAGAAAGGGACATGCCTTAAGCCCAACCACATATAGTTTCTGGTAGGAAATTTCTAGGTGAAAGAACAAAGGAAAACTAAAGCAGTTTGCATCAACTTAAACATCCGTGTATAGCTCTCCTAATCAGGGGATACTATTGTTAGGTGACGGAAAATAAACTACGTGGAATACGTTTTAAAATCACGAAACCACCAATGATGAAAAGATACAATAATCATTGTTATTTCACTGATTGAAAGGAGATGACGATAGTGATAGCTTTCCATCAATTTGGGTATCTAGACTTCAAAACCTATTATATTCACTTTGTTTGTTGCTACCCCACCAACGAATTTCCTGAATTAATTAGCTACACGAGGATGCTCAAGCTCATGCAAAGTGTTCTGGTTCCGCTTTGCTCTTACCTCACGCTCCGTCTCAGGCAAGGCCGACAGGAATTGCCTTCGTTGATTCATCCAATCTACAGGTTTGCCACAACCTAGGCATTCTCAGACATCAGATTTTTAAAGGTACCTAGATAGAGAGGTAAAGAAACGATGGGGTGGTTCTACGGTTTTAAATTACACCTTATTATCAATGACCAAGGTAGCATTATCTTAGTCAAAGTGACGACGGCTAACGTGGATGATAGAAAGCCTGTGTTGGAAATGGCTAACGAACTTTAGGGGTGTTTATACGGAGAGCAAGGTTGTATCTCTAGTCCATTGGAGTGGGAACTTGCAGACAAGGGAGTGACACTGATAACGGGTGTGAAAAAAACATGAAATCAAAGGTGATGAAACTTTGGAACCGCCTGATACTCCAGAAATGATTTATTATTGAAACCGTTTTTGACCAAATAAAAAACATATCCCAAATCGAGTATTCTCAGCACCGTAGTTGTATCAGCTTTATGGGCAATTTGCTGGCGGGGCTTATCGCGTATTCATTTCAACCAAAGAAGCCGAGCATCAAGATGACGAAGATTGATAAGCAAGCACTTATGCAGATCTGAGGTTAATTAATGTTTGAACAGACAAATGTTCATTTTTATGTTGGAATGCGGACCTTATTTCGTTGAGTTAATAAGATATAGCTTTGTATTATCAGAAATAAATCCGCTATAAAAATTGATGAGAATATTTTACTTAAGGATGTAGATAAGTTTCCTGATGATTACCAGTGAGAACGAACACAACCCCTTAATGTCGCTCAACCTGCGATTAACTATGCATTAAAACACCTCAATATGCTTTAAAAAACTCTGTTTTATCTTAATAGCGTGTAAACAAAAACGTCAAGATTTCGGCGAAGAATAGAGAAACATCAAGAAGAAGGTAGATTCATCATCTACTTTACTTAGATGAAAGTTGGTTTGCCTAGAGTATGCCTATAATGCATGGTTACTCTGAAAAAGGAAGTCTATATTATGGAGTTCCTGATTAGCACTAAAAAGGAAGAATTAATGCCATCGGTGCTATTATCAATCATACGTTTTTAACGTTTAGCTTAGTAATTGGAACGTCAATGCAGAGGTATTTCACACATGGTTCGAATAAGATTCACTTCCGAAAGTTCCAGAGCAGGCTGTGATTGTTATGGATAATGCGAGTTTTCATAAGCGTGTGGCGACATGCTGGAAGCAATCGAAGCTCGTGGTTGTACTTTAGAGTGGCTTCCTCCTTACAGTCTAGATCTTAACCCAATAGAACATAAATGGGCAGATGTAAAGTCTATAAGAAGGAAAGAGTGCTGTTTTATCCGCATGTGAATTATGCCAATTAATTTTTGTCTAGCTATATACTAATTTCACACAATTTACAGCACGATGAGAAATATCTCAAATGTTGTATTCACATGCTTTAATCTGCGATTAGATTTTCATCAATGGCAACAGGTATAGGAAAAAACCATTTTATATTTGCGATCAAGAAGGTGAAATCCAACTAAAGACTAGTCACGGAATCTATTCCGTTAAACTACCATCAATTAAGATGGTTGCTAGAAATATTTTTTGAGTGATGGAAACACCGATTTTCACCATATATTCGTGTCGCGACTTGGTAGCGCAGTCGCTTGAGTGGTAGATTGTAAAACTTGATTTTATTACATAATCATTGGCTTATGAGAACTCTATATTGCTTGCTCTTCGCAAGTTTATTCCCCCTCATTTTGGTAGGATGCGAGGATCCGTTCTCAGACAACTCTATTCGCAACCGAGGGTTTATTTACTGTGGGGGTGGTCAACCCAACACATTCAATCCTCAGTTATCGGATGGTGGACTAACCACTTATACCCTTTCAAGTCAGATTTTCGACCGTCTACTGCAGTTTGATCCAGTGACATACCAACCTATACCCATGCTCGCTCAAAGTTGGATTATCAATCCTAATGGTACTCAGTACACCTTCTTCCTACGACACAATGCTACTTTTCAAGTGACCGATTGGTTTATTCCTCATCAGGGCGTAACAGCGAAAGACGTGGTGTTTAGCTTTAAACGTTTGATTAGCCAAGAACATCCGTTTCACCACGTTTCTGGTGGTAAATATCCATGGTTTGATAGCATGGACTTTGCAGGACTGGTCGATAATGTTGAAGCCCTTGATGATTATACTGTGCTCTTTACTCTATCCAGACCTGATGTGTCATTTCTTTCCACATTAGCCACCACCTATGCCGTTATCCATTCCTCTGAGTATGCAAAAGCACTGCAGCAAGAGGGTAAATTATCACGGATAGATACCCACCCAGTGGGTTCCGGTGCATTCTATTTAGATGAATACCAACCACATCAAATCATACGTTTGAAACGCCATTGGGGATACTGGAAAGGAGCCGCCCCAATGGAACAAATCGTGTACGATATAAGCATTCACGGCACAGGGACACTAGCAAAATTGGTTACACGAGAGTGTGATGTTTTGTCTTCTCCCATTGCCAGCCAGCCTTCCGTCATAGAAAAAGATCCCGACTTCGTCTTATCCTATCAGACAGGAATGAACGTGGCATTTCTTGCTCTAAACACTAAACATCCAGCCCTTTCATCGTTAGACGTCCGTCAGGCTATCAACTTGGCTGTAAATAGAGATGACATTATACAGTCCGTATATTACGGTATAGGTACGCCAGCTACAGGCATGTTACCACCGATGTCTTGGGCATACGCCGAGCATGCCAAATTTACCTTTTCCCCACGACTTGCCATAAGCCTAATGACCAAGGCAGGTTATCGCCATGGTTTCTCTGTGGATTTATTGGTTCCTCTGACCCCGAAACGATTTAACCCAAACCCAAGAAAAACCGCAGAGCTAATTCAATCAAATCTCGCAGCGATCGGCATCACGGTGAATATCCTCACTCAAGAAGATATCAACCGTAAGAAGCTTCGAGATAATTTAGATAACCTAGATATGGTGCTAACAGGATGGATTGCCGACAACGGAGACCCCGATAATTTTCTGCGGCCGTTACTTTCATGCAAAGCTCAATCTACTAGTTGGAACTTATCGAACTGGTGCAACCGTTCTTTCGACCGTTTTCTTGATGCTGCTATCATAACCGAAGACCGTAAAAAACGACGGGAACTTTATTTGCAAGCACAAACTATTTTACGTGACCGTATGCCTATCATTCCTATTGCCCATGGTGTCCATTATCAAGCAAGAAACTTGACGTTACGGGGTATGACACTTAGCCCTTTTGGAGATAAATCATTTGCAAACGTGTCTAGGAACCGATGATCTATGCTTAACTATGTACTTCGACGGCTTAATTTGTTCATTATTACTTTGTTGATCCTTACATTGATCGGCTACAATATAGTGAGACTGGATCCTTTATCTATTTATAACAAATTCGAGTTGTGGGAAGGCTGGATTCAATACCTAAGACAACTGAAGCAATATGACTTGGGAATTGCTGCAAATGGCACACCTATAACAGAATCTCTGGAGAGAGTCATCCCCGCCACCTTGGAGTTATGTTTCTTTGCTTTCCTTATCGCCCTCGTCATCGGTATTCCATTTGGCATATTAGCGGGCATTCGACGTGGTTCTGTCGCTGATGTATTTATTTCTTCTGGCACGCTATTGACCTTCTCAATGCCTATCTTTTGGATGGCGCTTTTAATGATCATGGTATTCTCTCTGTATCTAGGCTGGCTACCCGTATCAGGAAGGTACAACTTACTGTTCGAGATCCCACAAGTAACAGGATTTGCATTGGTGGACATAATCTACTCCAACCATCCACAACGTTCTCAGGCCATTGAAGACATTATCCGCCATTTAATCATGCCTACATTGGTACTTGCCGTCGCTCCAACGACAGAAATTATTACATTGCTTCGAGATTCTGTATCCGATGTAATGCACCAAAA
Source organism: Candidatus Enterovibrio escicola (assembly GCF_002464935.1). Lineage (GTDB taxonomy): Bacteria > Pseudomonadota > Gammaproteobacteria > Enterobacterales > Vibrionaceae > Enterovibrio > Enterovibrio escicola. Next base: position 29,711 of record NZ_NBYY01000002.1, on the reverse strand, counting down.
TTACATCAAAGTTGCAGCAACTAAAGGTTTGTCGAAATCTGAGATTGTAATGCGACATGTACTGAAAAACGCATTACCACCAATTATCCCTAAATTTGGTACTCAGATATCGACCATGATGACATTTGCAATCATCACTGAATCCATCTTCAACTGGCCAGGTATAGGTACTTGGCTTCTTGATGCATTGAGTTTCCAAGATTTCATTGCCGTTCAAGCAGGCGTCCTGACTGTAGGAAGTGTTGTTTTATTAGCTAACATTTTCTCTGATTTAGTCGGAGCAGCAATAAGCCCTCTTACTAGGAAGAAATGGTATGCCCTCAAATAGTATTTATCCAGAGCAACGCATACCAACACAAATACAGCGAACTTGGAATTCTTTCCGTGAGAATACGTTGGCAATGTTCGCTTTATGGTGCCTAGTCATCATAATATTTATAACTATTTTTTCACCTTGGATTTCACCTTACGGATCACAATTTAAAACAGGTCAATTCCTCCTTCCCCCCTCGTGGGATACCAGAGGTTCAGTCGATTATTTTCTTGGAACAGATGACCTGACTCGAGACATGCTTTCACGATTAATTGTAGGTTCACGATTAACATTTGGCTACGCTATCTCTGTCACACTTTCCGCCAGCGGAATTGGTATTTTTATTGGCATACTAGCAGGTATGACTTCTGGACTTAAATCCAGTTTCCTGAATCATATTCTGGATACGGTTTTATCTATCCCTTCGTTGTTACTAGCTATCATCTTTGTTGCGTTTTATGGAACAGGAGAATTTAGTATTCTTTTGGCAGTATGGTTGGCACTGATCCCAAGATTCATTCGCTCGGTCTATACTGCCGTACATTCTGAGATGGGAAAAGAGTACGTTCTGTCATCCCGATTAGACGGGGAAAACAGTTTTTACCTGCTTTACCATTCAGTGCTGCCAAACATTCTGACCATTTTAAATACTGAGGTGACTAGAGCCCTTTCTGTTGCCACTCTAGACATAGCGGCACTAGGCTTTCTAGAATTAGGTACATCAGCCCCCTCTCCAGAATGGGGAACTATGCTAGGTACCTCCATTGATCTGATTTTTACAGCACCGTGGACGGTAACTCTCCCTGGGTTAGCCATTATGATAAGTGTGTTGGTTGTAAATATTGTTGGCGATGGACTGACACGAGCGATTAATTCAGGTACAGAATAATGACGTTATTAGATATTCGACATCTTACAATCGAAATCGATACCCCACAGGGTCTCGTTAAAGCCGTTGATCGAATGAGTTTAACCATCAATGAGGGTGAAATCCGTGGATTAGTTGGAGAATCAGGGTCAGGTAAAAGCCTCGTTGCAAAAGCAATTTGTGGTGTAACCAAAGATACTTTTCGAGTAACTGCAGACAGATTACGATTAGGTAATATTGATTTGTTATCACTCCCGACACGTGAACGACGCCATGTAGTAAGCAAAGACATCGCGATGATATTTCAGGAACCAGCGACTTGCTTAGACCCATCTGAAAGTGTGGGATATCAGTTGGAAGAAGCGATTCCATCTAGTTCATTTAGTGGAAGTTGGTGGCAAAGGCTTTCTTGGCGAAAACAGCAGTCAATTGCTTTGCTCCACAAAGTCGGTATTAAGGATCACAAAAGAGTAATGAGCAGTTATCCTTATGAACTCACGGACGGTGAATGCCAAAAGGTAATGATTGCGATGGCCATTGCCAATCGTCCATGCCTTTTGATCGCCGACGAACCAACTGCAGATTTGGATCCAATAACTCAAGCCCAGATTTTTAGGTTGTTGAGTCGTACTAACCAGATATCAAATATGACAATTTTATTGATTAGCCATGATTTAACCACTGTTACTCAGTGGGCAGACCGTATCACCGTCATGTACTGTGGTCAATCGGTCGAATCTGCGGGACGCCAGCAAATATTAGAAACTCCACATCACCCATATACAGATGCACTGCTACGCGCAATGCCAGACTTTAATACAAATATTCCTCACAAGAGTAAACTTGAGACGTTGCCGGGGGCTATACCCCCGTTGCAGCACTTACCTATCGGATGTCGGTTAGGTCCTCGCTGCCACTACGCACAACGAAAATGCGTTGAAATGCCGAGAACAAGAAAAATCAAGAATCATAAGTTTGCCTGTCACTTTCCTCTTAATATGGAAGTAAAGAACTATGACCGCCCTACTTGAAGTCAATCAGTTACATAAGAATTATCACTACCGTACGGGTCTATTTACTAGAAACTTCATCGAAGCGGTTAACCCTGTTTCTTTTTCACTAGACGCCGGAGAGACATTGGCGATCATTGGGGAAAACGGATCAGGAAAATCTACGCTTGCAAGAATGCTGGCGGGTGTAGTCGAGCCTTCAGGAGGAGAAATACGTGTTAACGGTGAAATCATGCGTACCCATGATTATAAAACGCGCTGTAAGCTAATTAGAATGATTTTCCAAGATCCAAATACTTCACTCAACCCCCGCAAACAAATTGGGCAGATATTAGAAAGTCCACTCAAACGAAACACAAATATGACACCTCAAGAACGTGAACGTCGTGTCGAGGATACGCTCCGACAAGTAGGACTATTACCTGAACACGCATACTTCTATCCTCAGATGTTAGCAACAGGCCAAAAACAGCGCGTATCTCTAGCGAGAGCACTTATACTTCAGCCCTGTATCATCGTTGCCGATGAAGCATTGAATGGTCTTGACATATCAATACGCTCTCAGATCCTCAACCTTCTATTAGAATTGCAGGAACTAATGTGCTTATCTTACGTTTATGTATCCCAGCATATGGGTATTGTGAAACACATGGCCGATAAAGTGATGGTAATGCAAAAAGGCAAAGTGGTTGAATCAGGGTCAACCGCAACTGTCTTTTCTACACCTAAACATGTTTTGACACAGCGACTGATTGAAAGCTACTTCAAAGCACCCTTTATCGACAAGCGGTCACGAAACCATACAGTGTAACATCTACTCCCAAAATAAACTCACTAACTAATCTCAGATCTGCATAAGCGCTTGCTTATCAAGCCGAGTCATCTTGATATTCGGCTTCTTATAGCTTGAGCCAACCACTGATGTGCGCCTTATTTCAATAGTTCATTAAGCGGGTTTGCTAGTTTATAAAGCTCGTTAACGTTATGATTATTGTCCATGCGGAGTATTCCTTGTTGATCTGGCTAGATTAATCAACAGGTTACATCGCATCATTTCCTACCCCTACACTAGAAATCACTATAGTTCTAGGCAGTTCTAAAGTTTCATCACTTTGGCTTTCATATTCTTTTTCACACCAGTTATAAATGTCACTCCCTTGTCTGTGAGATCCATCGAAGATGGATCAGAGATATAACCTTTTTCTTCGTATAAACAGCCTCAAAGCTTGTTAGCCATTTCCGCTACAGGATTTCTATCATCCACGTTAGCCGTCGTCACTTTGACTGAGATAATGCAACTTTACTCATTGATAATAAACTGTAATTTGAATCCGTATAACCACCATATCGTTCCTTCTCCTCGCTTCGCTATACCTTTATAAATTTGATGTTTGAGAATGTGTAGGTTGTGATAAACTTGTCGTTCGGACAAATCAACGAAGGCAATCCATATAGGCTTTGCTTGATACTCAGTGAGGTAGCGGCAAAAAAGTGGATATAATAGGTTTTGAAGTCTCGATACCCAGATTGATGGAAAGCTATCACTATCGTCATCACTTATCTAACTGAGAGATGAAAATGCTTTCTTCTTTGTTTGACAACGTAAGAAATTAGGTGTTTTTTCCATGCAGGGAGGAAGGTCTAGCAGAAGTCGTTAACATCAACGAAAATAGTATCTCAGTTATTCATACCCAAGTCCTTATGCAGTCAATAGTTTTTTTAAACGATCAGATCGCGACTTGGGCATTTAGTTCATTTCTTGAGCGCAGCTCAGATTAATTTATTCTCCGTCTAGACCTCTGATAGGTTTTATTAAACCCCATCCTTTACAAGAAGGGCAGTGCCAGTACAATGAGTGTGTAGCAAAACCACATTTTCGGCAGCGATAGTGCGGTTTTATCTTTAATTGTTCTTCTACAAGGCACTTTAATGTATTAAGACTTGCCTTTGAGCGACCTTCTTCAGCTTGATCAACATGAAGCTCCATGAGCTTATGAAATCCTTTTAATGTAGGATTCCGAGTCAACTGTCGTGTAAGGAAGCTTTGTGCCATCACTGAGTTCTCATTAGAATTGATAATATCCGACATCATCAATTCCGCGGATACACCTGTGTTATGCTCAATACAGTGCTTAAGAAAACGTACTAATGCCGTCTCCTTATTCATCGTTTGATAGCAAATTTCAAGCATGGGTAGTGTTTCACTGACAAAATCCAGATCTTGGTCTAAAACTGACTCAAGCAACTTTGCTGCACATTTATATTCTGATTTATCAATGGCTAATCGAGCAAGTATCAATGAAGACCGAACACAGGACTTATCAAGGGATAATGCTTTTCGCAGAAGTGGTCGCGCACTATTATCATCACCATCTGCTATCGACAACATGGCTAGCTCACAATAAAAATGAGATATATCACGCTTAAGTTTAATTTTCCCAGCTTTAACCAAATGACTGGCAATATCAATCGCTTTTTCCCATTCCCTAGTTTGTTGGAAGATAGTGAGCAGTTGTTGTAAAGCAAATTCTCGATAATTTGGTTCATCGACCAACTGGTTAAATATTTTCTCCGCACGATCGAAAAAACCAGCAACCATATAATCTTTTGCCAATTGTTGAAGTGAGAGATTACGTTGATCAAGAGTGAGATTAGGACGCGCAATTAGGTTTTGGTGAATACGGATTGCACGATTAACTTCTCCTCGTGAACGGAAAAGATTTCCGAGTGCTAGGTGCGTATCAATCATCTCGCTATCAACTTGTAGCAGTTCAATAAATAAGTCTGCCGCTTTATCAGACTGGTCGGATAGAAGTAGATTAAGACCTGCTACATATTGACGCGATAAATGGTGAGATTGATCCTGACGGTAATGACGAGCATTTCTATTTCCCATATACCAACCGTAACCAGCAGCAATTGGTAGCAATAGAAACAACAGCTCAAGCATTGTTAATTATTCCTTTACTGGATCCGTACGCAGTTTATTTAACTCTTGGAGTTGCTTGCTTACTTGCTTCTTCAGTACCGATACAGATATCCGCTTTTTAATGTAAAGCATACCGAAAATCAACCAACCTAATCCAAAACCAATACCAAGTACAATACCCAGAAGCAAAGATAATCTAAACTCCTGCTTAGCAACTAAATAGTTAAAATTAACTATTTCTTGGTTTTGAGCGCCAAGAGCTAGAGTGATTAGAAAACAGAGGACAAATATTACGGTACTAATAATCTTCACAGCTACTCCCTCTCTAAAGATCCAGATAGCGACGATTACACGGATCAGACATTACATATTCGTCGGGAAATTCATGTGTGATTATGCAGTAATTTAGATTGTCAGACCATCTCAAACCAGAATAAAAAAACGGCATACAGAGAGTATGCCGTTCTTTTATTCAAATGCGAGTCAAGCAATATTGACACGATCACGGAGTTCCTTACCAGGTTTGAAGTGAGGAACGTATTTACCTTCCAGCTTAACTTTTTCTCCGGTTTTTGGATTGCGACCCATACGAGGAGCACGATAATGCAAAGAGAAACTACCAAAGCCACGAACTTCGATTCGCTGTCCTTCCTCAAGTGTGGTGACCATGTGTTCAAGAATTTCTTTGATACAATCTTCTACCTGTTTTACAGAGAGATGGGTTTGCTGACTGCACAGTCTTTCGATCAACTCAGACTTAGTCATGAACACTCCAATTTAGTATGTTTATCAGTAGGATAACTGTAAGGTGGAAATATTTTTCTTCTCCTCAACTAATTATTCATTTTTCGCAGCCTTGAAAGCGTCAGCCATCGCAGTTCCAAACGAAGAATCATCTACTTTTACTTTTTTCAGAGTTGCCATTGCTTCTTGTTCTTCTGCTTCGTCTTTCGCGCGAACAGATAAGTTAATTATACGGTTTTTACGGTCAACTCCGATAAATTTCGCTTCAACTTCATCGCCAACGGTCAGAACTAAAGTCGCATCTTCACCGCGTTCACGTGATGCTTCAGAACTTCGTAGATAACCTTCAACACCTTCTAACAGCTCAACAGTTGCACCTTTTACGTCAACAGTAGTAACTATCCCCTTAACGATGGTACCTTTCTTGAAATCAGTCAAGTAGTTGTTAAAGGGGTCTTCTTCCATTTGCTTTATGCCTAGTGAGATACGCTCACGCTCGGCATCAACCTGAAGAACGACTGCTGATATTTCGTCGCCTTTCTTGAAATTGCGAACAGCTTCTTCACCTGCAACATTCCAAGAAATATCAGATAGGTGAACCAAACCATCAATTCCACCATCTAGACCGATGAATACACCGAAGTCAGTTATTGACTTAATCCTACCAGTGACACGATCTCCTTTAGCTTGCATTTCAGAGAATAACTGCCATGGGTTAGCTTTACATTGTTTGAGACCTAGGCTGATACGACGACGTTCTTCATCGATGTCCAAAACTATAATTTCAACAGCATCTCCTACGTTCACAACTTTAGATGGGTGTATATTTTTATTGGTCCAGTCCATTTCAGAGACGTGTACTAAGCCTTCTACACCTTCTTCAATTTCAACGAAGCAACCGTAATCAGTTAAGTTAGTAACACGCCCAGTCAGTTTATGACCTTCTGGATAACGGTTAGCAATTGCTACCCATGGATCTTCACCCAGTTGCTTCAGACCTAGAGACACCCTAGTACGCTCTCGATCAAACTTCAAAATTTTAACATTGATTTCGTCACCAACATTAACAATTTCTGATGGGTGCTTAACACGCTTCCAAGCCATGTCAGTTATGTGCAGAAGACCATCGACACCTCCAAGATCTACGAAAGCACCATAATCAGTCAGGTTTTTAACGATACCTTTTACATTCATGCCTTCTTGCAAAGAAGCAAGAAGTTCATCACGCTCAACACTATTTTCAGATTCAATCACAGCGCGACGTGAAACAACAACATTATTGCGTTTCTGATCTAGCTTAATAACTTTGAATTCTAGTTCTTTGCCTTCCAAGTGACCAGTGTCACGAACTGGACGAACATCGACCAGAGAACCTGGTAGGAATGCCCGTATACCGTTCAGTTCAACTGTAAAACCACCTTTAACTTTACCGTTTATAATACCAATAACAGTTTCAGCTTCTTCGTAAGCTTTTTCTAGTTTGATCCAAGCTTCATGACGTTTTGCTTTTTCACGGGACAGTTGAGTTTCACCGAAACCGTCTTCGATCGCTTCCAGAGCTACATCTACTTCAGTGCCAACTTCGATTTCCAGGGCGCCCGCAGCGTCTTTAAACTGCTCAATTGGAATAGAAGATTCAGATTTTAGACCTGCATCAATCAGAACATAACCGTTCACGATAGCAATAACAGTGCCTTTTACGATGGCACCAGGCCGTGTTTCGAGCTCTTTTAGAGACTCTTCAAAGAGTGAGGCAAAAGATTCAGTCATTAATTTATCTTCAATATTTAAACGTCCACGGGTATCCTACCTCGTGGGGTTGATCTTAACGTCAATCATCATCCCTACGATCAACGACCCTACCACTGTTTCATGGTACAGTGATAAATTTACATTCAAAATAGCACAATGCTTGCTCAAGCACCTGCTCAATGTTGAGCGAGGTAGAATCTAGCACAAATGCATCTTCAGCAGGACGCAATGGTGCAATAGTTCGGTTGAAATCTCGATCATCACGCTCCCTAATTTCGCTTAAAATGCGATCAAACTTAACATCTAACCCATTTAGTTGCAACTGGTTCATCCTACGAGTAGCACGTTCTTCCATGCTAGCCTCTAGGAAAATTTTAACTTCTGCCTTGGGGAAAACCACTGTACCCATATCACGGCCATCCGCCACTAATCCAGGCACTTCAGCAAATTTTCGTTGACGACACAACAACGCTTCACGTATCCGTGGCAAAGTAGCCACCTTAGATGCCACCATGCCTATCTCTTCTTTCCGCAGCTCACTTGAGACATCTTCACCCTCTAGGATCACCTGAGCAAGCTCACCTTCAGCTTTAAATTGCACATCAAGGTGGGTGGCAAGTGGAGACAAGGCATCTTCAGATTCAAGGTCAACACCACGGTGAATTGCAATCAGAGCTAAAACACGATAGATTGCTCCAGAATCCAGTAAATGCCAGCCTAATCTTTCCGCCAATAGGATGCAAAGGGTTCCTTTTCCTGCACCACTTGGACCATCAACCGTACATATAGGCACTTGGGTATACAAACTTTTCTCCAAATCATTGACTATCAGACCTACCTTTATTGCTAGGTATTCAATACTACACACTTAACCAGAAAACACCTCCTAAGAATTGGAGATAAATTATAGGGGAGTCGAAGCAAAAAAAACAGGTTAATAGCACACTGCACTGTTACATCATATATAGATCTATCTTTCCGCCAAGCTCTCTAACTTTTCAAAATAGTCTGGAAATGTTTTTGACGTGCAGTTTGGATCGTTGATTGTAACTGGTATATCACCCAACGCCACCAATGAAAAACACATTGCCATTCGGTGATCATCATAGGTATTAATTGAAGCATGCTGAAGATTTGGTTTTGACGTAATGGTGATATAGTCTATACCCTCCTCTACGATCGCACCCACCTTTCGTAATTCAGTAGCCATCGCCGATAAGCGATCGGTTTCCTTTACACGCCAATTACGAATGTTACGAATAGTTGTTGTTCCCTTTGCGAAAAGGGCGGTGATAGCAATGGTCATTGCAGCATCAGGCATGTGGTTAAAATCTAAATCAACAGCATAAAGGTTACTGCGACGAGTAATGATATAGTTATCACCCCACTCAATTTTTGCCCCCATTCTTCCCAGCACATTTGCAAATGACGCATCACCCTGAATGCTATGTCTACCAATCCCCGTGACTTTAACTTCACCGCCTTTTATTGCAGCAGCAGCCAGAAAATAGGAGGCCGAAGAAGCATCCCCTTCGATCAAAAATTTTCCTGGCGACTGATAGCTTTGTTTACCTTGTACATGAAACATTTGATAATTGCCATTAACAACATTCACACCAAATTGCGCCATGATATGCAAGGTTATATCAATATAAGGCTTAGATACCAAATCTCCCCTAATACGAATGTTACTGTCGCCACTAAATAGCGGCGCCGTCATCAAGAACGCCGTCAGAAATTGACTTGAGATAGAACCGTCAATCTCTACGTCACCCCCAGAAATATCTGTGCTGATTATTTTCAACGGTGGGTAGTTCTCGTTTTCTAAGTAGGAAATATTCGCACCAACAGCCTTTAATGCTTCGACAAGATGACCGATTGGTCGCTCCTTCATTCTAGGTTCACCCGTTAGTACATACTCTCCACGGCCAATACATAGGGCAGCTGTAAGTGGACGCATAGCCGTCCCCGCATTGCCAAGGAAGAGCTCCATCGATTCAGACGTTGTGAATGCCCTTCCCAGCCCCTGAATCTCACAAACTGTTTTATCCTTGGAAAGGTGATAATTCACACGTAATTTTGTCAATGCCATTAACATGTGCTGAATATCATCACTATCCAGCATATTGATAAGGTGGGTCGTCCCTTTTGATAATACAGATAAAAGCAGCGCACGGTTTGATACACTTTTAGAACCCGGCAGATTAACTGTACCATTAATTTTAGAAATGGGTTGTAATGTCAATTTATCCATCTAAACTCCTACGATCCCTAATGTTTCATACTCTAAGAATAACTAGAAGTCAGTATGGTGGCTACGATCTATTACTGGTTTTGATATAAAATTTTAATTTATTGTTCGGTTATAGGTAATTAATCTAAGATCTGTATAAGCGCAACTTTTTCAAACTGAGTAATTTTAAGGCTCAGCTTTTCTGGTTGAAATTTATACACAATGAATCTCATAATCAAGTTGATCATAAATCTCACAGCACTTAGGTGCTAAGAAAATCCTATTTGGATACGTTTTTCAGTCACGAGACCAAAATTGATAAAAAGATACAATAAGCGTTATGACATCACTGATGGATAGGACTTTGTTGATTAAATCAGGCCTATAACGCACTGATCTCAATATTTGTTATAGCCTTAATTTGTCTGTTGGCGAACAGGTATACCGAGTCTTAGAACTTTGTTCATCGTTTTCATCTTTGCCAGCACTCACCAACGTGAGCATTGTAATTAACCTGAGCTGCGCATAAAAAATGAAGGTTAGTTAACGCGTCATTTTTTTAACAAAGACTACAACGAACAGTGCTATGGTAAAACTACCAGTAAAAGCTTCTATCGCTGCGACCAATCTTGACATTCCTATCGGTATATAGTCCCCATATCCCAGTGTAGTAAAGGTCACGATGCTATAATAAAGACATTCCGAAAATGCTTGAAAATTATCTGACACCGATTGGTCGGCTGAATAGCCTACACCTTCCCCAAAAAACTCAATTCCCGTTATAAAATACATTACAGCAGACAAGACAATGAGAACCAGAGAAAAACACACAACACGGGCAGGGCTTTCGCCATAGCCACTGAACATCTCAACCATTTTCGACATGGCACGTTCTGCTGAAAACATCGGCATTTGATAACGACGCATAGTCAGTTCTTTTTGTAGAAAACACCCCGACATCGTGTAAAGACCCTGCGCTTCTGACGCTTTACGTAAATCTCGGTATATCTCTTCCGATTGTTCGAAGAGGTCAAGTGCTTTTTCCTTGTTTCTCCTACGTTCAGCAATTCTCCCTGCGGCTTCTTGTTGTAGCATCGTACCAATTTTAATATTGTCTATTTTGGTATTGGTGAGTTTTATGCCCAATAAATTGCAATTTGTAAGACTCGTGCAGTGAATATTTGCATCGTGAAGATCCACTTTCATTAAGCTACCATTATCAAATTTCGCATTAAACAAGTGTGCGTTTGTCATGTCTGAGCGATAGAAGTTGGCATTTGATAAATCATAGCCATCACCAGCGCCACCTTTAACAAGGTTGATGTCTCGTAGGTGGGCACGTTTAACAATGATACCTCGTAATTGTCCACCACTTTGAGCAAACTCTTCTAGTTTTTTCTTTATATCATCACTTTGATCTTTTGCCTCACTTTCATCATGCCAAAAACATAAACCAGATTCTCCAGCTGCTGCAAGACACACGTATTCTTTCCCAAATGGATCCATATACTGGCAGGTAACTACCGTTTGTTCTGTATCATCAAATGACATATTAGTAGAGAAATTTATATCTGTATTAATTGAATTGTCTTGAGTATTTATAGGTGATAAATCGGAAACAGATTCAACTACTTTCATATGAGCACACTCATAGCAGTTTGACATAAACACACCTCCACCTCCTCATTATAGGAACACGAAATTGACAATGAGAGGCTGAATTCTACTACTGGTTTAAAATAGTACAGGATAGCGAATCTTAAACTAAGATTTAGTAAAAAATTAGTAATTTCACATGACGTTAAACTGATTTTTATTTGGCAACATTTGCCACATAAAGCTGAGTCGAACATAAGAAAGAAAGCATATGTTCCTGTCCAGATTTGAGCGTTTGGATACGATCATAAAACACATAAAACTCTATGCATTAATAAGTTAGACGTCTTCTTTAGGTATATCGTCGGTTTCTATTATTTTTTCTTGATTGGGGAAAACACTGGCTTTCATGTGCAAAAACAAGAAATAAACCTGTTCGTTCTTCAATTAGTGAAGTCATAATGGTTATTACCTATTTTCATTAATCGTCTTTCGTTACTTTAAACCGTGTTATAGATAATTTATCTACCTGTAAATTGACAGGTAGATTTTATGATTTGTTCAGCTATACGTGGATACTTTAGTTGATGAAAAGTGCTTTAATTCCTCTTGAATTTAGATAATAACTGGGATACCTATCGTCTAGTGTAGGAGAGGAAGCCAACTACTGAAAGGGGTACGCTCTTCTTTCCAAAGAAACAAGCCTTCTCGCCTCTCAGTTAGCGAAGTGATGACGATAGTGATAGCTTGCCATTAATCGGGATATCGAGACTTTAAAACCTATTACATCCACTTTGTTTGCCGCTACCGCTCCAACAAATTTCCTGAATTAGTTAGTTATATGAGGATGCTCAAATTCATGCAAGGTGTCCTAGTTCCGCTTTGCTCTTATCTCACTCACCATCAGGCAAGGCCGACAGGGAATGCCTTCGTTAATTCATCTAAGTTACAGGTTTATCACAACCTACGTATTCTCAGTCATCAGGTTTTAAAAGGTACCTCGAAGCGAAGAAAAGGAACGATGGGCTGGTTTTATAGCTTCAAATTACACCTTATTATCAATGACTAAAGTGGCATTATCTCAGTCAAAGTGACGACGGTTAACTTGGATGATAGAAAGCCTGTGTCGGAAATGGCTGATGAACTTTTGGGATGTTTATACGGAGATAAAGGTTATATCTCTGCTCCATTGGAGCGGGAACTTGCAGACAAGGGAGTGGGGGAGCATCAACAATAACAGGAGAAAACGTATACCTTAAAGATCCCTACACACGTTAGCAGAGAAAAACCAATGAAACAGCGATGATAACAGAGAGTGTTGCTGGATAAAATAATTAAACATGGCTCCTTTTACAGGGAAGGTGATGGATGATAAGATCTTCCTGTTAACCTCACCTTTGATGATAGTATTAAATGGGCTAATACTATTTGAAGTCTTTACTGGTAAGCGTAAATCTAACTTATCTGTGAAACCAATTTAGTTGCTTATTGCAAAGTTCTGAAGCTCACATACAATGCAGAGGTTTTATGAACGTAGAGGTGCGCGGTTTATGAGTAGCGGGTCTTAGGGTGATACCAATGAGGACTTGTAAAAGGAAATAGCGCCGAAGTGGAAATTTGCCAATCAGGCTCTTTTGCTGGGGTTGTGCTCGAACAGACACAACACTGCCATAGTATTGGGATTTAACTATGGAGTGCTACAGTAGATTCAAACAATGTGTATAACCGTATCTTGAAATACTTGGTTTGCCATTTCTGCAGTAGATCTTCAATCTTATAGGTTAGTACATAGCTCATGAATTTAGTCGATTTTTCCTCCTCTTCACAGTCGGTATTGCCTGCCATCTTACCGTTGATTGTAGCCATTATCACTCGCCGAGTGATACTTTCTCTTGGTTTAGGTATTGTGTATGGTTCGTTGCTCCTAAACGATTTCTCACTTTCTGAAACATTCTCATATCTATCTTCAATCTTCTTAAGACTGATTGTCGAAAATGACCACATTAACTTTGGTACAATGAATATTGTTGCATTCCTTATTTTAGTTGGAATGATCACCGCACTCATGACCTTATCGGGAGGCTCCAGAGCTTTTTCTGAGTGGGCTGGAACTCGTATTAAAAGCAAACGTGGTGCAAGACTTTTGGCTGTTTTCTTGGGTGTTTTTATTTTTATTGATGACTACTTCAATAGCTTGGCTGTAGGTGCAATTAGCCGTCCTGTAACTGACCGTTTTCACGTATCTCGTGCAAAACTTGCTTATATACTGGACTCAACAGCGGCACCTGTATGTGTGATCATGCCCGCATCAAGTTGGGGAGCGTACATCATAACTGTAATTGGTGGCATCTTAGTGACCCACGGTGTGGATGATTACACTGCTCTGAGTGCTTTTGTCCATATGATTCCAATGAACTTTTACGCAATTTTTGCACTGCTGATGGTCTATGCAGTAGCATGGTTTCAATTAGATGTAGGTTTAATGCAACGTCTTGAATATCAAGCATCTACAGGTAACCGACTGAGAGGCGAAGAAAACTACAGTAATCTTTTTGGAGATGAACTAGGGATCAATGAAAACAGCAGAGGTCGTGTTTCTAATCTAACTATACCGATCTTTATCTTGATTATCACCACGATCTTTTGGATTGTTTTCTCGGGTTCGGAAGCACTCGAACTCAAAGGTAAGACATTTTCGATTCTTGGCGCATTTGAGAATACAAATGTTAGTAAATCTCTGGTGTATGGTAGTGGATTGAGTCTGATTTCTGCTTTGATCCCTGTGTTTAAACAAAGACTGCCAGTATCAGATGTTAGCCGTACAATGTGGATTGGTGCTAGGTCAATGTTCAGTGCCATTTCAATTTTATTTTTTTCATGGTTAATCGGCCACGTGATTGGAGATATGGAGACCGGTAGATTTTTGTCTATGCTGATTCAAGGCAATTTACCAAAGCAACTGCTACCAGTAATTCTTTTCCTATTGTCAGCTGTAATGGCTTTCTCTACAGGGACATCTTGGGGTACATTTGGTATTATGCTGCCAATTGCAGGTGACTTATCTTCCTCGACTGACCTTAGTTTGATGCTTCCGATGCTGGCTGCAGTACTCTCTGGTGCAGTATTTGGTGACCACTGCTCACCAATTTCGGATACCACGATTCTGTCTGCAACTGGTGCCCATTGTGGTCATATGGATCACGTATCTAGCCAATTACCGTACGCAGTCGCCAATGCAGGTCTGGCTGTTGTTGGATACTTAGTATTGGGTTATACCGAGTCATTGTCTATCTCGCTACTAATAGGCATGTGCCTATTTATTCTTGTTTGCTTAGGATTAACTTGGATCTCTCGTTTCCTAGGTAAGCTCACGTAATGGTCATTTATCAAATAAGTTAGAAAGCGCGTCATCCTGACTTGTAAAGTGGTAGCGTTGATATCCATCATGAACCTGAGCTGCGTATAAGAAATGAACTAAATATCCAAGTCGAAATTCGATCGTTTGAATCAAATCATTAGTAGCATTAAGGATGTTAACATGAATAAATTAGACGTTGTTTTCACCGAATCTCTGATTCCTGTCAGGTTTTCCCTCCTACCTTGAGTAAAATACCAGACTTCCGACCATATATTCAATAAGTTGATTATGATTTAAAGAGGTATTATTGATTAAATCAGGCCTATAACGCACTGATCCCAATCTTCTTTACAGTTTTAATTTATCTGCTGTCGAACAGGCATACTGAGTCTTATAACTTTGTTCATCTCTTTCATATTTGATAGCGCTTCGCTAACTTGAGCATTGTAATTACGAAGAGTAAGTTTAAGATTTAGCAATTGTTGATAGCGTAACATTGCTGTTTCTGCTAATGAGAGTTTGTGATAACTGCTGTCCTTTTTCCACTCCGCCAGTTTGTCCTCTTTTATTTCACCTAGGATCTTACTCCCAAAAACTATATGTGGTGGGGTTTAAGGCATGTCCCTTTCTATGATACATTTAGCAGGATTAAATAGATAAAAGGCATGAATGAATTTCAAAGGTATCAAATCGAAGCTGCTTCGCTTCAAACGTATTTTCACTATGAATTGGATCATATTCGTATCCAGTAATCCCCGCTATGACACTGATTATTATCATTCAGAAATCACTAAGATACTGAAGTGTGGAAGCTCAGAAAATGGCTTTTCCACTTACCAATGCTTGGGTTGCGGTCAAGGGCAACATAAAAGTTAACTTTATGTTGTAAGGGGAAAGCTTGTCCGCAATGTGGAAAGCGTTATGCACGGGAGAATATGGTCAAAATAGGCATCCGCCTGTTTCCTAGAGTGAGCGAGCGAAAAGTTGTTTTAACATTGCCTGAGCAACTTCGTATTCTTTTCCATAATCACTCCAATCAGAAGTGTTTGTATTCTAGGTTTATGGTCTTTGCGGAAGCCTGCTTATCAAAGTTGATTTAGGTGCACTTTAAGACCGATGCGTGTGAAATTGCCGTCATTATTTTCATCCATACCCATAGTCGTAATGGCAACTACAATCTGCATTTACATGTGATACTGACTGAAGGTGTATTCTTTTCTTCAAACTAGGATTGGAAAAGATTTCAGCATTTATCATTATATCAGCTATGATTACTTTGGCAAAAACACTTACTGAAGTTAATGGAGATTGAGTTTCCGGCGCGTCAATATGTGATAAGAACCTTATGGGTTAATTAACCTCAGATCTGCATAAGCGCTTGCTTATCAAACCTAGTCATCTTGATACTCGGCTTTTTTAGTTGAAATGAATACGAGATGAGCCCCGCTAGCAAGTTGACCCTAAATCTGATATAACGACGGTGTCGAGAATGCTCGATTTGGGATATGTTTTTTAGTTGGTCAAAAACAGTTTCAATAATAAATCATTTCTGAATCATCAAGAGGTTCCAAAGTTTCATCACTTTGGGTTTCATGTTTTTTAACACCCGTTATCAGTGTCATTCCCTTGTGTGCAAGTTCCGCTCTAATGGACCAGAGATATAACCTTTATCTTCGTATAAACACCCAAAAAACTCGTTAACCATTTCCGATATAGGCTTTCTATTATCCATGTTAGTTGTCGTCACTTTGACTGAGATAATGCCACCGTGGTCATTGATAATAAGGTGTAATTTAAAACCTTAGAACCACCCCATTATTCCTTTTTCTTGCTTCGCGGTACCTTTAAAAACCTGATGTCTGAAAATGCGTAGGTTGTGACAAACCTGTAGCTTAGATGAATCAATAAAGGCAATCCCTGTGGGTCTTGCATGAGTTTGAGCATCCTCGTGTAACTAACTAATGAGTAGATACATCAACGGTAAGATGAAGTTTGCGCCAGATACGCCGCTTCGCCTTGCCGTGTTTACACGTTTTCCATTTACCTTCGTCGTATACTGTTAGGCCTGTAGCATAAATAACGACGTGAGCGACAGCTTCTAGACTCGGCAAATGGTACTTAACTTTTACGGTATTTGAACGCATTACTAATACAGGTCTATGTAGGAGATTTCAGAGGGAGATTCATCAACGTAAAAACCGAATTGAGAAAGCCTTTTAATTTACGAAGTGGGAGTCTAAAAATACCTTTCACCATCAGTGCCGTTTCAATCTCGGTATCCGAGAATATAAACCAACGGCCATGATGACTCTGATGCTTTAGACTCTAGCATGCCTTATTAGCCACGACGTCTCTCCAAAAAGTTACTGAGCTATGGTTTACCAATGCTTGATTATATTGTTGCTAGTTGCTGATCTTGTATTTGGCCTTTCCCATCATCACTTCTCGCTTAATTCCATGATGATCTGAGCATAGAAATTACAATTAGTTTAGATACTTAGGAAATAACACCTCCTCTGTTAAAGAGGTTTTATCTTCTACGATAAGAGCGAGAGAAGTTTCTTTTCTTTCCTTTTTAGATGTTTGCCAGCGTCGTTCCCCTGTAATAATCATGTATGTTGGCTGCCCTTGGCCAGTTTGTGGGTTATGGCGAACTCTTATAGGTTGAATAATACCGACAGCAGCAATTATACCAGCTAGTTCTTCTGTTTTTTTTGGATCAAAATCTTTACGGAGTTGGTTCGGATCAGGTGTCAAATCAACAAGCCTTATATGCTCTAATTTTTCCATTATTATTTTCCTCTTAAGTTTTAGATTTCGCTTTTGAAAGTATGAGTTTGTTATCAGAACATTGTAGGTTTTAGGTTTATCCGTGTTAGATTTGGAATGACTTGCCTTTGAAAACGAGTCTATTTTATCCCTCATTATATCTATAAAGTCTCCTTTTTAAAATAAGTAGATATATCTCTTAATAAGCTTTCATAAATATAAAACAAAAGCCCTCAACTGAGGGATTTTCTACCTATTGGCAAGGTAAAGCAACCACACTAACTTGGTTTAACCTATTAAAACCATATTTCTCAGAGTGAATTCAACTTGTTGATATTTAATCAATTAAATTATACATAGAAAATATGGTTTTTTCTTCGTAAATTCATCTAGGTCTTTAACAATCAGCATTACAGAGATATCCTCGACGCTTCACTGTCGTACAGGCAGCTTAGAAAAGCTTGACGATGGTAGCGTCTTGTTCGTGTTCAATCGTGCTAAATATATCAGAGAAAGGGACGTGCTCAAGCTCCACTACATATAGTTTTTGGGAGGAAATTCCTAGGTAAAATAACAGGGAGCGGGATCAAGTTCAACAGCACACTGGTTTCGCCCTATCTCAAGCGAACCAAAAACTATAGAAGAGTTTATCCCTTGGCTCTATCTGCGAGGGGGATCTCCACGGGTGATATGCAGCCAGCCCTAGAATCGCTCTTAGGTAAGCAAGCCAAGAGATTGTCAGCAAATAGTGTTTCTCGACGCAAGCAGCCGTGGGAAGCAAAATACGATCAGTGGCGTAAGCTCAATCTAAGTAAACGGCGGTATGTCTACATTTTAGTCAATGGTATTTACTGCAAAGTTCGGATGATGACAAGCTTTGTCTGCTTGTTGTCATCGGCGTTGATGATGCTGACCGTAAGGAAGTGTTAGCCGTTGTCGATGGGTATAGGGAGTCAGAGGATAAGTGGGCTTGAAGTTCTATCACAGTTAACGTCCCAAGATATCACTATCTCTCCTGAACGCGCCATTGGTTATGGCGAGTTCGGTTTTTGGAATGCAGTAACAAAGCATTGCCCAACGACTCGTCATCAGTGCTGATGGGTACATAAAACGATCAATATATTAAACAAAGTCCCAAAATATGTTCAACCAAGAATGAAAAAATTCTTCAAGATATATGGATGGCGGAGACACAACAAGAGGCACATAAAGCCTTCGGACAGTTCGAAATACGATATGGAGCTAAATATCCCAAAGCAGTGGTGTGCCTGATCAAAGGCAAAATGGAAAAGCTGTCATTTTACGATTTCTCCACCGAGCACTGGACACATATTCGAACGACAAACTCCATTGAATCAATGTTTGCAACGGTGAGTCTAAGACCGAACGAAACCAATAATTGTGGAAGCCGAAAAACGACATTGGCAATGGCCTGCAAACTGATGAGAACCGCTAAGGTTAACTTGTGTAGCCTGCGAGGTTTTAAATTACTCGCGGATATCATCAATGGCGTGAAATTCAGAGATGGCATTCGTGAAACAAAAGTCAATCATCAGGATACTGATCTGGAAGTTGTAAACCAGATTTAACCATAGCTTTTTTAGGGCTTAGTAACTGTTTATAGAGAAACATTGATGTCTCTACTAATCAGCCTTTATGATAACCCCTATCCTTTTTCCACTCCGCCAATTGATCTTTTTCTAACGCCCTTAGCAACGACAAGCTCTAAGCTTTATCTATTATGTTTTCTAAATTCAGGACGAATGTGAGCTTTACATTACAGGCAGAATAAAGAAAAAGGTACAACCTGACCCAACAACAGAATGAAAACCAATCTCCCCATGATGGCTATCTATGATGGCTTTGGTAATGTTTAGCCCGAGTCCCGTACCCCCAACCCTGAGGGTGTCTGAATTATTAGCCTGTGCAAAACGTTGGAAGATACGATCATGGAATTCCGGTGGAATTCCAGGGCCACAGTCTGTAATCTCAACTCTGTAGTATTGCCTGTCCATGTTCAGATTAATAGTGACACAGCTACCTTTAGGAGAATACTTAATTGCATTCGATAGCAAGTTTGCCATCACTTGCTGCAGGCGATTGTAATCAGCTATTATCTCTGCGTCATGAACAAAAGATCGTAAAATTAATTTGACGTCATGCATACATGCAAATCCCTCATTATCTTCTACGGATTTAGACACCAACGTGTTGAGATTTGATAACTTGAAGTCGTATGATAGCTTACCTGATTCGAATTTATCCATATCGAGAATATCGTTGATCAACAGTGTCAGTCGATCACAGTTTCTAAGTGCCATATTGAGAATCTGCTGACACTTTGGTGATAACTCATCGTTGAATCTTCCCATCACTAGGCCTAGCGCACCACGTATCGATGTCAGTGGTGTTCTTAGCTCGTGGCTGATCAATGAAATGAATTCGATTTTTAGTTTCTCGTTTCTTTTTCGTTGAGGGATCTCGCGAAGGACACCCGTAAATATTCTGTTTCCCAGTATATTTATTTCGCTAACAGACAAGTAAACCGGAAACTCTGAGCCGTCTTTACGTCTACCGATAACTTCCCTATCCACACCAATCACTTTGGATTTATTACATGGAATATAATTTTTGAGGTAGGAATTGTGATCTTTTGCGTAAGATACAGGCATCAACATGGTGACGTTATTACCGACCACATCGTATGCGTGATAACCAAAGATATTTTCTGCAGCCAAATTAAATGTCTCAATGGTTCCATGCTTGTCAATGGTAATAATCCCATCCCTCACGATATCAATAATTGAATGTAACTGGTTTTGTCCAGAACGATACTCAGATAGTATTAATTCTTTGTTGGCTTCATGTAACCGGTCAGTGGCATCATCAAAAGCTTTCGCAAGCACTTCAAGTTCATCTCCTGTATTAAACGGAGTAATAGGATATGATCTTGTATTGACTTTTTTTATTAGTGATTCAATAGGATGAACAAGAGATTTTCCTATCTTCCGTGCTGGCGTTATCATCAACAATAAACTGAACAGGCCAAACAAACTGATTCTAATTAACCAAGGCGATATCCGATCAATATACTCCATACTACTTTGACTGCTGCTTAATCTTGTATCAAAATGAGAAAGGAGGAGAGTCTTTTTCGGTACAACAAACGCGTGAACATCTTGGGTAACCTGACCGGCTTCTTTAGGAAACAACCATTTTTGATCTATCGACAAAGTGTAAAACCCCTCAATATTTTTTAGGGCTTGATTGACCAGATATTTAATATTGATCCGAGCAATTATACCCCCCTGATTGATATTGATGTACCTGATGGGTTCCAGAATGAAGAAATAACCGGCCGAAAAGATGATCATCCCATGACCATCTTCTAGCATATCCTCCACTAAAGACGAAGTGTACCAACTAGGTTTTAAGTTGTTGTGGCTAGAAATAAATCGTCCTAAATAGTCAAAAGCAACCACTTGATCAATTGAGGAATCTTGTGATAAATTAACCAATTCGTTTTGAACATAGGAGGGGTGGTTATTAAAATTGATACAACTGGTGAGTGACAGTATATTGATTGCAGTATGTGATACAGCACTTTGCTGTAATGCCAGCGTTAGGTCAATTAAGCCAAGTGCATAATTTGCCTTTTGTTTCAGTTCTCTCCGTATATCTCGGTCAATATGGAACAACTCCAGTACCGTGGCAATACCCACCACAGCAATAAAAAAGAACCCAAGTAGCAACATAATAGTACTGCATAAACGGCGGGCTATGGAGTGAGACATATGCATGATTATGGCTTTCCAATGGGAATAAAAGAACCATCTTTATAGTGGGAAGATATGAAAATTTCGTATGCTAATTTATCTTGATATTCGTTAGGAAAAAGTGTTCTGTAATATCTAATTACCCCTGTATTTTTACAGATCATAGTATTTGATCCCTGATCAATTCCATATTTACTTCACGTATGTCTGTAGTCGTTATGGCAAGAATATGCATTAAATAGTAGCTGTTGATAATGTTTGTTGATGCAACAATTTCCTGATCGCTACTGGCGAGTAACGTTTGTGGTCTAAATCATCCAGTTTTGTACGTCGTGATTATCCGAATTCATGGTTATGTATTCAATGGATTGTTTTGTGTGAAAAATTTACTTCATTGGTTATCATTATAGCTAGCGTTGACGTGAAATGTTGTTTTGCCAACACACAAAAACTAGCAAAAAGTAGGGTACCTACGCTATCATTTTTAGGCATTTTCACGAATCTTCCAAATTGGATATACATATACGGCTTGTCAGTTGGAAATAAAAAAGTACATTGTTAAATGTATACCTTTGGTGTAATAAAATTCCCTCTTGATATATAACCAGTGGTGCTTATCTGCGAAGTCGATGAACAATACGGATAACAAAAATAGTCCGCATCAACTTTGGTATGCTTGGAAACCTCTATTGAAAAAATAAGTACTTCTGAACTTAAGTCTGAAGTGCAACACTTTCCAAGTAAACTGCTAATACTATTATTTTAAATAATGGTAAGAATGTTTAAACCCTAAACGTTTCATAAACCTATGATTGATCCTTGCTTATAGCTAAGGTAGTATCTTCATCCGTAACCCTTCTTAAAGTTTATCCATTCTTTAACATACCATCTCAAAATTCCATTAGCCTTTTCATTTACCATGGATCCTATGAAGAGTAAGTGAGAGTAAAGTGAATTCTAAAATCTAAAGCTTTTGATCTCTTTTCATGATGAGCAGACTTTAGACCATTATTTTCCGTAATCGTATGGACATACTTTTTCTATAGAATTAGTAAATTAATTGTTGCTTGGATGACATTCGCTATCAATTTCGATGCCACTGCTTTAATTAACCTGAGCTGCGCATAAGAAATGAACTAAATACCAAAGTCGCGATCTGATCGTTTGAAGAAAAACTATTGACTGCATAAGGACTTGGCATGAATAACTTAGAGGCAGTTTGCGTTTATGTCGACGACTTCTGCTAAACTTTCCTTCCTGAATGGAAAAAACACCTAATTTTTCCGATGTCAAACAAAGAAACAAACCTTCTCGCCTCTCAGTTAGCGAAGTGATGACGCTAGTGATAACTTTTCATCGATCGGGGTACCGAGACTTTAAAACTTATTATATCCACTTTGTTTACTGCTCTCCCATCAATGAATTTCCTGAATTATGCAGCTACACGAGAATGCTCAAGCTCATGCAAGGTGTGTTTTGGTTCCGCTTTGCTTTTACTTCACTCACCGTAAGGCAAGGCCGACAGGGATTGCCTTCGTTGATTTGTCTAAGCTACAGGTTTATCACAACCTACGCATTCTCAGACATCAGGTTTTTAAAGGTACAGAGAAGCGAGGAAAAGGAACGATAGGGTGGTTCTACGGTTTAAAATTACACCTTATTATCAATGACCAAGGTGGTATTATCTCAGTTAAAGTGATGACTGCTAACGTGGATGATAGAAAGCCTGTGTCGGAAATGGTTGACGATCTTTGGGGTGTTTATACGGCGATAAAGGTTATATCTCTGGTCCATTAGAGCCGGAACTTGCAGATTAAGAGAGTGACACTGATAACGGGTGTAAAAAATATGAAATCCAAAGTGATGAAACTTTGGAACTGCCTGATGCTCCGAAAATAATTTATTATTTAAACCATTTTTAACCAACTAAAAAATATATCCCAAATTGAGCATTCTCGGTACCGTAGTTTTATCAGCTTTATGGTCAACTTACTGTCTGGGCTTATCGTGTATTCATTTCAACCAAAAAAGCCAAGTATCAAGATGACTAGGTTTGATAAGCAAGCGCTTATGCAGATCTGAGGTTAATTTAGGAAATTCGTTGGTAAGGTAGCGACAAACAAAGTGGATATAATAAGTTTTAAAGTCTCGGTACCCCGATCGATGAAAAGTTATCACTAGCGTCATCACTTCGCTAACTGAGAGGCGAGAAGGTTTGTTTCTTTGTTTGACATCGGAAAAATTAGGTGTTTTTTCCATTCAGGAAGGAAAGTTTAGCAGAAGTCGTCGACATAGACGCAAACTGCCTCTAAGTTATTCATGCCAAGTCCTTATGCAGTCAATAGTTTTTCTTCAAACGATCAGATCGCGACTTTGGTATTTAGTTCATTTCTTATGCGCAGCTCAGGTTAATTACCATGCTCAAGTTAGTGAAGCGCTGGCAAAGGTGAAAGCGGTGAACAAAGTTATAAGACTGGGTATTCCTGTTTGCCAGCAGACAAATTAAGACTGTAAAAAAGGTTGGGATCAGTGAATTATAGGCCGGATTTAATTAACAAAACCATTAAATATGCCTTAATTCAAATTCCTTCATAAACTCAACCAATAACTGTACACCAGCCAGTGGCATTGCATTGTAGATTGACGCACGCATACCCCCTACCTCACGGTGTCCCTTAAGCGCGACCATTCCTTGTGCCTCTGCTTCCGCTAAGAAAATATAATCTAATTTTTCGTTTGTTAACTGGAATGGTACATTCATTAGCGAACGATTTTCGGGATGAATTTTGTTAACATATAAATTCGATTTATCAATATGATTATAAATCAATGCTGCCTTTTCTTCATTTTTTATTTTCATCGTTTCAAGGCCACCTTCCGCTAAGAGCCATTTATAGACTTCACCTGCTAAGTACCAACTAAACGTCGGAGGCGTATTAAACATGGATTTTGTTTTAACCAAAGTATGATAATTCAAAACGTTAGGTAAAAATTCTTTCGCGATACCTAGCAAATCGTCCCGTACGATAACCAATGTTATGCCCGCTGGACCAATGTTTTTCTGAGCACTTGCATAAATAATTCCGTACTTAGAGACATCGATGGGACGTGATAGGATAGTGGAAGACATGTCCGCAACGATAGGCCTATTAGTTTCAGGTAAATCACGAATTTCAATCCCGTCAATGGTCTCATTTGGGCAAAAATGGACATATGCTATATCAGAACTTAATTTCCAGTCTTTTGTGGGAATCACTGCACGTTTGCCATCAATATCCATCAGCACATTGATCACATGAGGTGTACAGTATTTCCTAGCTTCGTTCACAGCACTATTTGCCCAGAAACCTGCATCTACATAATCTGGAATGGAATTACTACCCAAAAGGTTCATGGGCACTGCTGCAAACTGGGCTCTAGCACCCCCCTGACAATACAAAATATGGTAGTTCTCTGTGATAGAAAGCAATTCTCGGAGGTTTTTATCTGCCTCTTCTACGACCGCTACGAACGCGTCACTTCGATGTGAAATTTCCATGACGGAAGAGCCCGTATAATTCCAATTAATCAACTCTGATTGAGCGTTTACTAACACCACTTGTGGTAGCATCGCTGGACCAGCTGAGAAGTTATATACTTTTCCCATGATTGTTGAACGCTCCTGCGTTTAATCGTGAAGTTGTAGCGATTTCAGAGATTTTAAAACTATCTTTATATCAAGCTTGTGCACTTTCATGTAGAGATAAGAAACTTAGAGTGAAACCGTTTATTTTCCATCAGTTATCAACGTTATCGAAAAGTAAAAGATGCAGTCAATATTATATTCTGATACCCAAGAAACCTGAAGACACTTGATTTAATAGGTTATCAGTGCGTTCAGTTTGCGGTAAATTCTCATGGGCATAATTAATCTATTTCATGGGAATTTAATGACGAAATATGCGCACTGATAACCTCCTGTAGGGCAAGGTTAACGATTGGAGTTTCCCATTTTTAATCGGGGTAACTATCCCGATCAAAAGGATACTCTGGTCATGACATCGGTAAAGTTACCTGAAACCTGTCATTTCCAGTTCTTTGGATATATAAGATGTTATGGAAACTAGAAGAAATTATTCTTCAGTTGTTTTGAGACGCCACCTTCCTCAATATCAGTCAGTTCATATTCTTCTGGCTCTTCAATGCGTTGTAACCCTACAACTATTTCTTTTTTGGTTGTACGAATCAGCGTAACACCTTGTGTATTACGGCCGATTTGGCTTACTTCAACGGCACGTGTACGAACTAGAGTACCACCGTTTGTAATCATCATAAATTCATCACCATCTGCTACTTGAACTGCACCCACGACAGACCCATTTCGCGTAGACACCTTAATTGATACAACACCTTGTGTGGCACGACTCTTAGCTGGGTATTCAACAAGCTGTGTACGTTTACCGTAGCCATTTACTGTGACTGTAAGAATATCGCCATCAGTATGAGGTACTATCAATGAAACTACTTTATCGCTTTTAGCCAGTTTAATACCGCGTACACCCGCGGCAGTACGACCCATGCCACGTACGCCACCTTTCGTATTACCTTCTCCATCAAAAACAGGATTTTCGTAGAATCGAACTACCTTACCGAAAGAAGAAAATAGCATGATATCACGCGTGCCATCCGTGATATCAACACCAATCAACGAATCACCTTCACGCAGGTTAACAGCAATGACGCCCGCACTACGAGGACGACTAAAATCCGTCAGGGGAGTTTTTTTCACTGTACCATCGGCGGTTGCCATGAAGACAAACTTATCTTTTGCGTATTTTTTCACTGGTAGAATCGCAGTAATTCTCTCCCCTTTCTCAAGGGGCATCAGGTTTACAATAGGTTTACCACGAGCCGTACGAGATGCTAGTGGGAGTTGATATACTTTTATCCAGTACATACGCCCACGGCTGGAAAAACATAATATCGTATCGTGAGTATTAGCCACAAGCAGCCTCTCAATGAAGTCTTGTTCCTTCATGCGTGTTGCACTTTTACCTCTACCACCACGACGCTGCGCTTCGTAATCAGTCAGTGGTTGATATTTTACATAGCCTTCGTGTGAAAGTGTAACAACCACATCTTCCTGGTTAATTAAATCCTCGATATCTATATCTGCAGTTGCCGCAGTGATTCGGGTACGGCGTTGATCACCGTAGGTATCTCGAATTACTTCGAGCTCTTCACGGATCACTTTCATCAACTGATCTGGATCAGACAGGATAAAAACTAGTTCACCGATTAGCGACAGAAGTACTTTGTACTCTTCGACAATCCTTTCGTGCTCAAGTCCAGTAAGTCTGTGTAAACGTAAATCTAAAATGGCTTGTGCTTGTTGCTCAGTCAGATAGTACCTACCATTACGAACACCAAACTCTTTTCCCAACCACGCTAAACGCGAAGCATCCAAGTCTGTTCCAAGCATTGTGGCCAAAGAGTTAAAATCCCATCCACATCGTAATAGCTGTTCTCGAGCGATCGCTGGATTTTGTGCTGCACGCACTATTTCGATGACTGCATCTATGTTGATCAGCGCCATTGCCAAACTTTCCAAAATATGGGCACGTTCACGTGCTTTGCGTAGTTCGTAAATAGTACGGCGTGTTACGACTTCACGTCTGTGATTAATGAAGCAGCCCAGCATATCCTTAAGATTGAACAAGCGTGGTTCGTTGTTATCCAACGCAACCATGTTGATGCCAAAAGAGTTTTGCATTTGAGTTTGTGTGTAAAGGTTGTTGAGAATAATCTCACCTACTGCATCACGCTTACATTCGATAACGATACGCATGCCGTCTTTATCTGACTCATCACGCAACGCACTGATACCTTCTATCTTCTTATCTTTAACCAACTCCGCAATTTTTTCGATTAAACGGGCTTTATTAACCTGATAAGGAATTTCAGAAACAACGATTGTTTCTCTGCCGTTCTTGTCTGTTTCAATCTCTGCTTTAGAACGTAGATAGATCTTACCACGACCCGTAAGATATGCATCTTCGATGCCTTTATGGCCATTAATAGTAGCAGATGTCGGAAAATCTGGACCTGGAATGTGAATCATCAACTCTGCAATACTGATGTTTTCATTCTCGATATAGGCCAAACAACCACTGACTACTTCAGTTAAGTTGTGTGGAGGAATATTGGTTGCCATACCCACGGCGATACCTGCCGAACCATTGATTAGCAGGTTTGGTACACGGGTTGGCATCACCTCTGGGATTTGCTCTGTACCATCATAGTTTGGTGAAAAATTAACAGTTTCCTTATCCAGATCGGCCAGTAATTCGTGGGCAATTTTAGACATCCTAACTTCGGTATAACGCATTGCGGCTGCAGAATCACCATCAATTGAGCCAAAATTTCCTTGTCCATCAACCAGCATGTAACGCAGAGAGAAAGGCTGTGCCATACGGACAATGGTGTCATAGACAGCGCTGTCACCGTGTGGGTGGTATTTACCAATTACATCACCGACAACCCGTGCAGATTTTTTGTAGGCTTTGTTCCAGTCATTTCCCAATACATCCATCGCGAAAAGAACGCGACGGTGTACTGGTTTCAAACCGTCACGCACGTCCGGAAGTGCTCGACCCACGATGACTGACATCGCATAGTCTAAATATGAGTTTTTCAACTCATCTTCAATGTTAACGGGTGTGATCTCTTTGGCAAGATCGCTCATGAAGCCAATATTCCTCAGGTTAAGTACGTCAAAGACACTACGTAGAAAGACAGATTAGGTTACCATAAAAGTAGCTAAAGCGTCACAGTTTGAACCCTACATAAATCACTAAACACTCTCTATTTCGTTCGAACTCTAACACTTAGTTGACAGGAGAGCGGTCAAATTAAGGGTGGGGATTGATCCTGAATTTAGAGAATAACTGCAAGACTCATAGTCTGGGGCAATTAAGGAGGAAGCCAACTTCCGAAAAGGGTACGTCATTCCCGCTCAAGAAACAAGCCCGTACTACCATGAATTATCAGCAGTTGGCAGCGGGTAAAAGATACCACATTGTAACCGTCTTGGAACGAGAAATTCCAATCTCAGATATTACAAAGACAATCAAGCACCATCGTTCCTCAGTTTACCGAGAGCTAAAAAAGGATAGTAAAACAGTGCCCATTGCCCTGCAATTATTCAAGATTTATCAGCGAATACTCGCAAGAGTACAAGATACAAGACATATCAAACGATCTTTCATTCATCCATTGGTTTAAAACCATTGGAATCCTGAGTAGAGCTCGTACGGGCGTTGTTTCCCAAATATCTGAACTAATCGCATACTCATGAAGTTATTCTTTCAGAAGTTAGCCTAGTTTCTGTGGGTAATGAATGAGGTTTTACCTATATTGCTTAATCCATTACGACGAAAGATACAGCAAGTCAGTGCTAATGGATCCTATTGACACAAAAGCATGTTACCACGTACTGAAGAACAAAGGAATAACGCCCAGTATTCCACCTTGAAGCAATGCGGGGTACTGGGAGGAAGGGCATACTAGAAATGAAGCTGTAAAGGCTTTAAAAGAAGACAAACTGGCAGAGTGGAAATAAGGACATGGATTATCACAAACGCTCATTAGCAGAGACAGCAATGTTTCGCTATAAACAGTTGCTCAACCCTAAACTTACTTTTCATAATTACAATGCTAAAATTAGTGGGGTGCTGGCAAATATGAAAGCAATGAACAAGGTTATAAGACTCTCTATGCCTATTCGCCAGCAGATAAATTAAGACTGTAAAAAAGATTAAGATCAGTGCGTTATAGGCCTGATTTAATCAGGCCTTATAGTACGTACTAACTAAATATTATCTCTACTTCAGAAATGAACTAAATCCCCAAGTTACGATCTGAATCGTTTAAATCAAATCATCAGGCAAAGAAGGACTTCAGCATGAATAAATTAATCTCAGATCTGTATCAGTACTTGCTTATCAAGCCGAGTCATCTTGATACTCGGCTTCTTTGATTGGGATGCATACGCGAGGATCCCCCACCAGCAAATTGACCATAAAGCTGATACAATTACGGTGCCGAGAATGCTTGATGTAGATATGTTTTTTAGTTGGTCAAAAAGGGTTTCAATAATAAATCGTTTCCGGAGCATCAGGCGGCTCCAAAATTTCATTACTTTGGGTTTCATATTCTTTTTCACACCCGTTATTAGTGTCACTCCCTTGTCTGCGAGCTCCCGCTCCAATGGACTAGAAATATAACCTTTATCTCCGTATAAATCCCCTCAAAGCTCGTTAGCCATTTTGATACAGGATTTCTATCATCCATGTTAGTCGTCGTCACTTTGATTGAGATAATGC
>NZ_NBYY01000039.1 GCF_002464935.1 Candidatus Enterovibrio escicola | reverse complement strand
AAGAAATAGGACTCAATTGAGTCCTATTTCTTACAATCCTGCAATATATTCATGAAAGCGTTCGGTGGGATCTCCGCCAGAGACACGGTTCCTCACTAATGATCAATGGTTTGAAATTGCACTAGAAACTGGAGTAAACTAAGAGTAAATATAGGATTTCAGAAAACGGGGTAAGATCACGAAGATTTAGTTTATCACCAAGTCTTAGTGCTTTTCCCTGCATTTAAATCGGAAGTGCAATGCTTTTCAAGCAAGCTAAAAATACCATTTCTTTAAAAGAAACGGTAGGCTACCTTAAGTCTAAATATTTTTTAGGTTGATTATTACTCCTTGCTTGAGTAAAGTTAATATCTTCATCCGTGACCTTTCTTAAATCTATCCATTTTCTTACGTACTGTCTTAAAAGATTATTATCTTTTTGTTTGTCTCGCATTCTAATGAAGAGTAAAGATGGGAAAAGCAAATATAAATATCCAAAGCTTTTGCTTTCATCATCAATGATGAAAAAATTCTCGACCATTAGCTGCTGTAATTGTATGGATCTGCTTTTTGTATAGCATCTGTAAATTAATTGTCGCTGCGGTGACGTCATCTTCCGATTTTGATGTCACTTCTTTAAATTAACCAGGGCTGTGTATAATAAATAAGCTAAATAGCCAAGTAGCGATCTGATCGTTTAAAAAAACTATCGACTGCACAAGGACTTGTGCATGAATAACTTAGACACTGTTTTCGTCGATATCGACGACTTTTGCTAGACTTTCCTCCCTGCATGAGAGGAACACCTAATTTCTTCCGGTGTCAAACAAAGAAACAATCCTTCTCGTCTCTCAGTTAGCAAAATGATGACGATAGTGATAACTTTCCATCAATCTTGGTATCAAAATTTAAAAACCTATTACATCCACTTTGTTTGTCGCTATCTCAACAGCGAATTTCCTAAATTAATCAGCTACACGCGAATGCTCAAGTGCATGCAATGCGTTTTAGTTCCTCTTTGCTCTTTGCTCTTACCTCACTCACCGTTAGGCAAGGCCAACAGAGATTTCCTTTGTTGAGTCATCTAAGTTACAGGTTTGTCACAACCTACATATTCTTAGATATCAGGTTTTTAAAGGGATCTCGAAGCGAGTAAAATGAAGGATGAGGTGGTTCTACGGCTTAAAGTTATACCTTATTATCAATGACTAAAGTGGCATTATCTCAGTCAAAGTGACAACGGCTAACGTGGATGATAAAAAGCCTGTGTCGGAAATGATTGACGAGCTTTTGGCGTGTTTATACGGAGATAAAAGTTATATTTCTGGTCCATTGGGCGGGAACTTGTAGACAAAGGAGTGATACTAATAACGGGTGTGAAAAAGATATGAAACTTAAAGTGATGAAACTGTAGGATCGCCTAATGCTCCAGAAATGATTTATTATTGAAACAGTTTTTAGACCAACTAAAAAACATATCCCGAATCGAGCATTCTCGGCACCGTAGTTGTATCAGCTTTATGGTCAACTTGCTGGCGGGGTTTATCGCGTATTCATTTCAACCAAAGAAGCCGAGTATCAAGATGACTCGGCTTGATAAGCAAGCTCTTATGTAAATCTGAGGTTAATTTCAATGCTCAAGTTAGTGAAGAGTTGGCAAATGTGAAAACAATGAACAAAGTTATAAAACTCGGTATGCCTGTTCGCCAGCAGACAAATTAAGACTATAATAGATATTGGGATCAGTGCATTATAAGCCTTCTTTAATCAACAACGCCGTTTTATAGGTATATTACCTACACATAGCGGGTCATCCTATTAAAGAGTCTTGCATCCGTTATTACATCAGCTCTGAAGTACTTAACGCGAAGAAACGTGCTCATATTGGTCAGTTGCAAATCAACTTCATTATAAATGAGATATTGTATTGTAAGAAGCTAAGATCTATATCTGGCAAGAAAAAGCCGTAAAATTTATGTTTGGGGTAAGAACTGTAACATTAACTCTATAAGCTAGATCAAAATAAATTGGCATAATCCATATGCTGATAAAACAGCTCGTCAATGGAGCAGCACTCTTTCCTTCTTATAGACTTGACTTCTGCCTATTTATGTTCCATTAGGTCAAAACTTGGACTGTACGGAATAAGCCATTCTAAAGTACAACCAAGAGCTTCAATTGCTTCCAGTGTGTCACTATGTTTATGAACACTTGCATTATCCATAACAAAGATAGCTTACTCTGGAACTTACGGAAGTAAACCTTGTTCAATCCATGCTTGAAATACCTCCGAATTGGCGCTTCCAATTACTAATGCTAAGCGTTAGTAAAGTATGATTGATAATAGCACCAATGGCGTTAACTATTCCTTTAGAGTGGTAATCATAAACTCCATAGAATCGACTGCCTTTTTCAAAGTAACCATGCGTTCGAGAATACTCTAGGTAAACTCACTTTCATCTAACGTAGATGATAGGTTTACCTTCTTCTTGATGTTTCTCTATTCTTTCGCTGAAGTCTTGGCGTTTTTGTTTACAAGCTTTAGGGTAAAACAGAGTGTCTTAAAAGGTGACATTAAGGCGTTATGCTCGCTACCACTGTTAATCATCAGGGAACTCCTTTACATCCTTAAGTGAAATATTCTCATCATTTTTTATGCGTGTTTATTTTTGGTAATACAAGGCTCTATCTTATTAGCCTAACGAAATAAGATCTGCATTCCAACATTAAAAGGAACGCTTGTCTGTTCAAACGTTAATTCGTGTTCTTCTTTGTCCGCCAGAACGCGCTGGCAGAAATCTAAACTATAAGTCATTCGCGGAATGTGTCACAGAATAATTATTTAGCTATATTAAATGCAGAAGTGAATTTAAAGGCAGAAATAAATAGGCAACAACACAATGCCGAGAAACTTAAGCTACTTTGCATTAAAAATGTGATCTACGGCATCCTAGATTAGTTTTTTCGTCAATAGATTGAAAGCTCTATCGCACTGTGATGTATCCATCATATACATGGGAAGTCGGTCCTGACATATAGATAGGATGTCTCGGTCCACGCCAGCGGATGTGCAGATGACCACTAAGTGAATTCACCTTTACGGACTCATCCAGAAGCCCCTGAGTAATACCAATTGCCACTGCAGCACATGCACCAGTACCACACGATTTGGTTTCACCGACTCCTCGCTCATACACGCGTAATCTGATTTCGTGCCGTGATATCACCTGCATAAATCCCACGTTGACTCGTTCAGGAAATTGCGCATGTGATTGAAGCAAATAACCAAGATGTTCTACATCAGCTCTATTCACATCGTCAACTACAGATACACAATGAGGGTTGCCCATGCTGACGACTCCGACAAATAATGTTCTGTCGTGTACTTGTAAAATATAGGTTTTTTCTTCCGCATTTGTACGAAATGGAATTTTCGATGGTAGCCAGATTGGTTCACCCATGTTAACAGTTACTGAATTATCGTTATTGATTTTCAACACCATTTTTCCAGATTGAGTGCTGACAAGAATTTGATCTTTATTTATCAAACCCTTCATGCGTACAAATCTGGCAAAGCAGCGTACGCCATTACCACATTGATCTACTTCACTGCTGTCTGCGTTGAAAATCCGATAATGAAAGTCACTTTCTGGATCATACGGCGGTTCAACAATCAACAACTGATCAAAACCAATGCCAATATTTCTATCCGCCAAACGGCGGATCATTTCTGAGGAAAAATTCACATCTTGGGTCACACAGTCTACAACCATAAAGTCGTTACCGAGACCATGCATTTTAGAAAACTGTATCTGCATCTGAATCCTTTATCCAGGCAACATTTGTTCTAGTTGCCACAGTGATTCAAGTGGTTCTCGTTGACGAACTAAATAGGCAGTTCCACCATCGACCATGATTTCTGCTGCGCGACTACGTGTGTTGTAATTAGATGACATCACAAACCCATATGCACCCGATGAGCGTATCGCCAGCAGATCTCCCGCCTCAATCGTCAAAGCACGATCTTTACCAAGATAGTCGCCTGTTTCACACACGGATCCGACTAAGTCATAGGTTTTACTTTCTCCTTTTCTAGGTACAACTGGTATGATATCCTGCCATGCGTGATACAGTGCAGGACGTAGCAAATCATTCATTGCTGCATCTAAGATGGCGAAGTTTTTTTCAGCATTATTCTTCAGAAACTCTATGCGCGTTAGCAGTAAACCAGCATTTGCCGCAATGGCTCGACCCGGCTCAAATACCAGCTCGATATCCTGATGATTTGATAAACGCTCAAGTAGAGATTTAACATAATCAGAAGGTTGTGGGGGTCTCTCATTGTAATACGTCACACCTAATCCACCTCCGACATCAAGGTGCGTTATCTCAATGCCGTCCTGACCTAATTGGTCAATTAACATTAACAGACGATCCATGGATTCAATGAACGGCGCTAACTCAGTTAACTGAGAACCAATATGACAATCTACCCCTTGAACCTTCAAACTTGTCAGGCTATTTGCGTAATTATAAACCTCACGGGAGCGTTCAAATGCGATTCCAAATTTGTTTTCTTTTCTCCCCGTCGATATATATGGGTGTGTTTTAACATCCACATCTGGATTAATTCGCAAGCTAACTGGTGCCACTTGACCCAATTCTCCGGCCACTTGATTTAGACGATCAAGCTCAGCTTCTGATTCAACATTAAAACACTTAATGCCCAATGACAGTGCACGTGCCATTTCATCAGCTTTTTTACCCACGCCAGAAAAGACCACTTTCGTGTGATCACCTCCGGCAGCTAGGACTCGCTCTAATTCACCTTGCGATACAATATCAAAGCCTGACCCCAATCGCGCCAATACATTCAATACACCTAAATTGCTGTTTGCTTTTACAGCATAACAAATTAAATGTGGATGGTTTCCAACGGCATTGTTGAAGGCATGCCAATGCCGCTCTAGAGTGGCACGTGAATAAACATAAAGTGGGGTGCCATAAGTATCACACAACTGTGTTAATGGTACATCTTCGGCCCACAACTTCCCATCATCTTGATAGTTAAAATAGTCCAACTTTGTCCTTCCCTGCATAGATTTTGTTATGGTTGACTGGTTGGTTGAAGCTGCGTATCTTGGAGTACTTTTAAAGTTATTGGGAGGTTGTTTTCTGCTGCCTCCTCTTTTGGAAAGTAAA
Source organism: Candidatus Enterovibrio escicola (assembly GCF_002464935.1). Classification (GTDB taxonomy): domain Bacteria; phylum Pseudomonadota; class Gammaproteobacteria; order Enterobacterales; family Vibrionaceae; genus Enterovibrio; species Enterovibrio escicola. The sequence continues at coordinate 65,917 of NZ_NBYY01000039.1, read as the reverse complement.
GCTGGCCTTGTTGGCCACATGCGGATATTACAGTGGTGATTACCAAGACAACAGGTTTCAAGATGGCTCTTTTCATTAACATGCCAGTGATCCAATAGTTAAAATCCTATATAATCGCATCCACACACTGAAAAGCAATAGGACACTATGCAATGAACGCAAGCCAATATCACGAACTGGTTGATGCTCAATGGATAATGATTGAGGAAGGTATCAATGATCGATGTGAATGTATCGATTATGAGATTACTGGTAATGTCATGACACTAGAATTCGAGAATTGCAGCCAGATCATTATTAATCGTCAAGAGTCAGTGTCTGAGATTTGGTTAGCTTCGAAATCAGGAGGTTTTCATTTCAGCTATAAAGGCGATAAATGGCTTTGTAATAAAACTGGCATGGAGTTTATAGATTTAGTAAAGCAAGAGTGCAGCAAGCATTCAGGTAGAACGATAGACTGGTAATTTAGACGTACTTAGTGCATCTGGTGAGCTATGGTTAAATCTGGTGTACAGTTTCTAGATCAGTATCCTGATAATTGACGTTTATTTCACGAATGACATCTCTACATTTCACGCCTTTGATGATATCCGTAAGTAATTTAAAGCCTCGTATCCTACGCCAGTTAACCTCAGGGGTTCGCATCTGTTTGCAGACCATTGTTCGTATCGCTTTTTGGCTTCCACAATTCTTGGTTTTATTCATTCTTAATCCTCACAGTTGAACACATTGATTCAATGGGGTTTGTCGTTCGAATATGTATCCAGTATTTGGCGGAAAATCGTAAAATTCCATCATTTCTACTTTGTTTTTGGTCAGGCGCTCCACTACTCTGTAGCATTTAGTACCATATCGTGTTTCGAACTATCCGAAGGCTTTCTGTACCTCTTGTTGTGTCTCCGCCATCCAGATATCGTGAAGCGTTTCTTTTATTTTTGGTTGAACAGATTTTGGGACTTTGTTTAATGCATTGGCCGTTTCGTGTACCCAGTAGCGAGGGTGACACGTCGTTGCTCAACGCTTTGTCCCTGCATTCCAAAAAACGAAAGCGCTATCACCAATGGCGAGTTCTGGAGCGATACTTATACCTAGGGACGTTAGCTGTGACAGAACTTCGAGCCAACTGACCTCTGACTCCCTGTACCCATAGACAATGGTTAGCACTTCCTTGCGGCCGGCATCCTCGATATCAATGACAACAAGAAGGAAAAGCTTGTTATCCATCCAAACTTTGCAGTAAATACTATCGGCCAAAATGTAGATATACCGCCGTTTACTTAGGTCTAGCTTACGCTACTGGTCATCTTCTGCTTCTCACTGTTGCTTAAGTCGAGAAACACGGTTTGCTGACAACCGCTAGGCTTGCTTATTTAAGAGTGTTTTTATGGCTGGCTGCATATCGCCCGTGGAGATTCCTTGCAAATAGAAACAAGGGATAAGCTCGTCTATGTTTTTGGTTCGCTTGAGATAGGGTGAAACCCGTGTGTTGTTGAACTTGATCTCGTTATTTGTTCTTTCACCTAGGAATTTCCTCCCAGAAACTATATGTGTGGAGATTAAGGCGTATTCATGTACTATCTCGAACCTTTGGGACTTTGATGGTAATATCGCCGAACCACGTTTAGAGGTGCTGCTCAGGTAAATAGCCATTTCGAACCAATCCCTGCTTTCCGTTAGCTTTGATCTATGTAAAATTATCAAGCAAGAATTGAACCTCGGCTTCTATAGCTTAAGCCAACAACTGCTGTGTGCCTTGTTTTAGCAGTTCCTTATTTCCTACCCATACACCAGAAATCACTATAGCTCGCATATGATACCGTACTCTGAGCTTTCCCAAAGACGAGAGCTCTTGCCAACCCCCGAAGTCTTTTTCAGTCCTTATATGCCTAGCGTGAAACGTGCTGGGTCATTTCTGCGTACACTCTTGTACCTGCAACTTGCCACGATCGTTCGCTCTTATAAGGAATAATCTTGGCATGACCATCTACATGATGCACTATGTCATAGAATTGTAGAAGATTGAAGTTTACAGATTGCGAGGTAAAAGTGACATTGTCCTGAGTAGAAGTGTAGAATCGGTTAACACTTTGCACTATCTCATCTTTATCTCCGTTAAATTGGCGATACACTTCAACGTGATTGTTCTCATTCAGTACATATGTGTTGAACCCCTGCTCATAATCCTCAAAGAAGTACTGAATCAAACCTTCACTGGCGTATTTATCAACCACTTCTGGTAGATGAACTTCACCATTCTTGTCCACTACCCTCACTGGTGAACCGTTAATCTTGTTGGTAGAAATGGAGCAGTAGAAATCTACTGCATTCTCTAACTTTTGAACCGACACACCACGTCGTTCAAAGAAAAGACCGAAGGTTTGATGTGCAATACGGATTGCTTTAAAACGGCGACATTTCTCCTAATCTATAGGTTTGAGGCGCATATCGATACATTCTGATACCAATTTATCAACTAAATTTCTGATGAGACCACACATTTTACCAGCATAACAGAACACATCAACCGATTCAGGAGGAATGGCATCTTGGTGCATTTTTCCCAATAAGGTTTTTAACACATCCAACATGGCATTTTCACCCATGAAGTTCAGGGTTTGAACTTCATTCCAGCTATTCCGGTAAACTAAGTCAATACTACCGACCAAGCATTGTTGATCCGACCCATAACTTAAAATGTCTGTATTTTTAAAATCAAAACGTACTAACGGGTGCTTAAGTTTATTGGTTGGATCTTGTTCTAGGTTAATGAACAACGCGAGTTTATGGATTTTACACGGGCTAGACAGAGCCTGTAACGACGGATGTGGACGCCGTATAGGGAAAGTTTTTCGAATATCACTCACAAAATGATATAATTTATCGATGTTTACGTTACTCGTCCTTACGACCGAGTGTAAGCATGTTGATTCTGTTAACATACCGTTAAAATACACCCATGCCACCAGCTTAGACAGATAACAATTATACTCAATCGATGCCCTCCCGATGATATCGACAGGCCTAAGCGATTGTTTATATAAATACTAACCAGGCGGGTTGCTACTTCCTTCCTGGACCTGAATAAACGTCAAATCAGGCTTATGTAAGTCTGGTGACAGTTGGAGGTTAAGCAAAGTTACTTTATTGGGTAACACTTCAAACGCCGCATGTAACTTACGTGCTAAAATGCTGATATCTTCAGGGCTAATGGCAGAAGTGATGTCATTGTGCCGCGCGAAGCGGATTAAATTGTGATAACTCAACATAAGCGCTTCTAGCAGCTCATTATGCGCCAACTTCACCTCTTCCACTTTCCAGTTACAACGGTTATCCAGATGGGCAATATCATTTTTGCTCCATCCCCATTCTCTGGTCAACACAAACAACACTTTTCGACGCCAAGGTACAGATCCTAGGCTAGGCTTATGGGTGATATGTTCATGGGTTTTTAGGTAAAAGCAGCGCCGCACCAAATCCAAGCGACGACTATCATCGATACACTCGAGATAGTTGGTGACTTTTTCCAGCATTAGGTAGTAAGCATCTGATTGATAGATGTCCAATACCCCAGAAAAGAAACGGCGTTTCCCGTCCACACTCACAAGTTTGGTGTTCGGGTATTCCCACGAATACGCTTCGAGTAAAATGGCTTTGAGGACAGATTTATATGGGGAATCAATACTTTTGTATAGATGCCAAAGGCTGGATCCGAAATATTCTTCGGCAGGGATTGAGGGTAGACCACCAAAATCGATCCATTCATCACGACGAATGACTCCATTGGCGATCATCTCAGCAACGTAATCTTCATAGCAGTTTTCCATTTCAGAAGGAACTAGATACCACAATAATTGCTGACCTGCCAAATACAATGCTGAACGATAGAATTCATCTAATAGAAGGAAATGTTGGCTAGTACCACAGTTGTCTGACGTCATTTCCTGAGCTAAGTTTTGACGGAAGCGTAGTTCACACATCACGAAAAAGTTAACTTCCACTCCCTGTGTCATCGCCCAATCAGAAATCATCGAACACTTTCTATCGAGCAATAGTCGCTGATCTTGGTTCATCCAACATTGTACACAAACCCAAATATCGAGATCACTAGAAATACACTGTCCCATCGATGCGGTACTACCCATAGAAAACAGGCCTTTGATGGGAAAATTAATAGTCCTGGATTTTTCTTGGGAGGTATTGTTTAATGCCAAGACACAATCGTTAACAAAATTTTGTTGTAAGTCAGACAAAGAAAAGTCAGAAATACCATGGACGAAACTAGATTCTAAATATCCAGGGATGGCAGGATGATTAAAGTGTAACAAAACAGGCAATATGTGAAGAACATTAACTGCCTGTGAGTGCATAGCGCTTTGAGCCCGTTTCAACCTAAGGTGGTTGAAAGCAGTAAGTAACTCTATTTGCTGATCAACATAGTTTTGCAAGATAATACCTACATCCTAGTCAACGTAGCGGAACCGAGTTATTAAGATATCGGTACCTAGGGATAAAAACATGATCAAACCAACAGTTTTCAGGTAAAACGTGAGTCGAGCAGTAATTCCACGTTTTCCTAACACGTCGCTTACTAAATGACTGGAACTGTGATATAGACAGCACGTTACCTCAAGTTTTCTTCAAAAGAAGGTGAACTGGGTTGTATTCTCAGCGATGAGTCTGATCAAAAATTTTTGATGTTCATCACACAAGCTTAGCCTATCTTGTTTCGCTTCGCACGTTTTAGCGTTTGGGTTTAGCTTCTCTTATCGAAGGAGAGAAAAGCGATGTTACGATTAGTGTAAGCAAATAAAATGGACACAACTATGAATTCGATACCCATCCGCATCGCGACTAGACGGAGCCCACTTGCCCTGTGGCAAGCAGAATACGTCAAAACAAAGCTTAAAACCATAGACCCGAGTCTCGTGATTCAACTGGTTCCTATGGTGACTAAAGGTGATATTATTCTGAATATGCCATTAGCCAAAGTTGGCGGTAAAGGACTGTTTGTAAAAGAACTGGAACAAGCGATGTTAGAAAGACACGTGGACATTGCCGTGCACTCGATGAAAGATGTCCCCATCGATTTTCCAGAAGGATTAGGGCTAGTAACAATTTGTGAACGCGAAGATCCGCGTGATGCATTTATAAGCAATACTTATGCAAGTATCAGTGAACTACCACAAGGAGCAGTGGTTGGAACCTCAAGCTTACGTCGTCAATGTCAACTTCGTGCGATACGTACAGACCTTGTGGTGAAAGATCTTCGTGGCAACATAGGAACTCGCCTTAGTAAGCTTGACAATGGTGAGTATGACGCCATCATTCTTGCCGCCGCAGGTTTGAAACGCCTAAAATTTAACTATCGGATTCGTGTTGAAATTGAGCCAGAAGAAATTCTTCCAGCCGTCGGCCAAGGGGCGGTAGGCATTGAATGTCGCCTTGATAATGAACGTGTCCGTATCCTCCTTAAAACGCTTTCTGATGTCAATACAACGTACCGTGTATTATCTGAACGAGCAATGAATAATCGTTTACAAGCTGGGTGTCGAGCTCCCATCGGCGGTTATTCGGAAATCAAAGGAAATCAGATATACTTGCGTGCGCTAGTGGGTGAACCGAATGGCAGTAAGATTATTCGTGGCGAAGTAGTTGGACCACTAGAAGAAGCTGAAGCACTGGGTACTGGTCTTGCAGAACAGTTATTAAAAAGAGGCGCTCACATAATTTTGGACAAACTGTATCAGGATTCGCTATGACCATCTTGGTTGTTCGTCCAGCCCCTTCCTGTTTTAAACTGGTTAATAGCCTCAACCAAGCAGGAATGAAGGCATTATCTGCACCTTTGTTATCTTTTTCTGCCGGAAACGACCTTCCCACACTTTCTAACTGCTTGGACGCATTACCATCACAGAGTGTGGTCGTTGCAATAAGTCCACGCTCTGTGGAATACGCGTGTGTGTATATGCATAACCATGGAAACTTTTGGCGAAAAGACCTACATTATGTGGCCGTTGGAAAAAAGACTGCAAGGACGTGGTGTAAACAAGGCGGAGTGGACGTACTACAGCCACCTACAGAAGATAGTAAAGGTATCCTAGCCATGTCCCTCTTTGCTAATCTAAAACCAGACTATTCAGGGATAAATAGATTATATTCAAATACTCGCGTACTGTCTGTCCTAATACTCCGAGGCAATGGTGGTAATGCACTGCTAGGAGAAACCCTCAGAGACAATAATGTGATAGTCCACTACTTCGAAGCATATCAACGACACTGGCACAGTGCGGACTTACCATCACTGATGGTACAGTGGAGATATGAGAACGTTGACACTTTGGTGATCACTAGTGGTGAGCAACTGTCACTTTTGTGGAAAACAATCTCAAATACTAATCAACAATGGTTAAAAGAATGCCATATACTGGTACCAAGTAAACGGATTTATAATCAAGCGATTAACTTCGGTTTTTCCAAAATTAACTGTGTAAACAGTGCTGCGAATAGCACACTGTTTCATGTTTTATACGAGATGACAAACTCGGGACATTCGGATGACAGACAATAATAAAACATCAAGCAGGAATAAAGGCATATCGAGGTTAGCAAATCCTTCAGCCGAGGAGACGGAAACATCGTTTGACAAAGACGCCAATTCTCAGTCCTCTAACGGAAAATCGGTCACGACCAGCTCACCAAATAATAACAAAAACCAGTACTCTACTACGGCTAAAAGCACGTCTTCATCTCCTACTGCAGAACAATCTACACAGGAAGAAAAATATCAAGGAAATAAGCTTTCTATGGTAGCAATTGCGTTGACCATCGCACTAGGTGGTAGCTTTTATTACCATTACCACCTGAAAACAACGCAATATAATACCGACATTTCCGTGTTGACATTAAAAATTGATGCATTAAAACGAACTCTTTCTGAGAGCACAAAGCAAAATCATGTCGAAGTCAAAAATATCAGTCAAAAAACGCTCACATTGATTAAACAGCAGGATAAAACTATTCAGAACCTACAATCGGCTATGACTAACATGAAAACTCGACATCCGAACGATTGGATTTTAGCGGAAGCTGAGTATCTAGTAAATCAAGCAGGTCGACATCTCTGGCTAGTACATGATGTGCTGACAGCTACCACTTTGATGGAAACTGCAGATCTACGTATTGCTGAGCTAAATGATCCGTCAATGACACTTATTCGCCAAACGATATCGCAAGACATTATGAAACTAAAAGCTATCGAACATATTGACCGAGATGGTATCGTGCTGTGCCTCAACAATCTTCAGCAAGAAGTGGATAAACTACCACTTGCTAATGCTTTCATTCCTGAAATTGATGCGACAATACCGATGAAAGTATCGTCAAATATAGACGACTGGAAGCAAAATATAAAAATATCGTTAAGTGCTTTTTTAGGACAATTTATTACTTATCGCAAGCGTGAGAGTGATGTTGTGCCGCTATTAACGCTAAGTCAAACCTTCTATTTACAAGAAAACCTAAAAGCTAAACTTGATCGTGCTATCACCGCAGTTTACCGTGAAAACGGCCACATTTACACTGAATCTATCCGTATCGCAAAAGCATGGGTTGAACGTTTTTACAATAAGGATGCTAAATCTACCAAAGCTTTCATCACCACCCTTACTCACCTGAGTGATCAAACCATAGAGGTAAATTACCCAGAGATTTTATATAGCCAAAATATGATCAGTAACATTTTAGCCGACCGTCTTCGTCATAAACCTACACTTCTTCCCAATGAAACGTTTTCCAATGAGGCTATCTCCTCTACGGAGATAACCCAATGATCAAAATTCTTTTACTTGTTATCACCCTGATATCTGGGTTGATTTTTGGTCAAGACTTGGCTGATAACCAAGGTTACGTATTGATCTCCGTAGCAAATAGAACTATTGAAATGAGCTTTATTACGTTAATTGTTTTAGTGTTAGTAGCCTTCGCCATCTTTTACTTACTTGAGTTTATTCTTCGAAAGGTATTTTCCCTGTCTAGCTCCACTCAGGAATGGTTTGCATACCGACGGAATAGGAAAGCACGCCAACTGACCAATGATGGTTTACTTAAGCTATTGGTCGGTGAGTGGAAACAAGCTGAAAAGTTGGTGGTAAAAGGTGCCACGAATAGTGATGCGCCACTGCTGAATTATTTAACTGCGGCAGAAGCTGCCCAAGAGAGAGGTGATGCCGAAAGGCGAGACCGTTATTTGCAACAAGCCGCTGACTGCGGCACCGACAACTTAGTGACGTCACTAACGCGTGCAAAACTTCAGTACCGCCATAAGCAATACGAAGAAGCATTGGCAAGTTTACAAGGTTTGATTCACGACTACCCTCGTAATGTGATTTTGTTAACTTTGCTAAAAGATACATATCTGCAGTTGCAGGATTGGCAAGCTCTGCTGAGTTTACTGCCGTCACTTAAACGCATCAATGTCATTCCGGAGGAAGATACACGTAAGCTTGAGATAAGGGCTGAGTGTGGTTTGATTAATTATATTGCCATGCAAAAAGGCAGTGATAGATTACTCACACATTGGAACAACCTATCCCGTACGACGCGTCAGCAAACTACCTGTATTACTTGCCTCGTTAAGCAACTCATTGCACGTAATGCGGATGATGAGGCTTATGTAATTTTACGTGAAAGCTTCAAGAAGAAACCCGATGAAACACTCATACATTTAGTATCTCAGTTATCGTTGCAAAATTATGATCCAGTGATCGTTAAGTTAAACGAACTGCTGCGTTATAACGAAAAAAGCTCTGTAATACACAGCACAATAGGACAACTGTATTTCCGTAAAGGAAAGTGGGTAGAAGCGAGAGAGCATTTTGAACGTGCGTTAAATATTCGTCCAGATGTTACCAATTATGCATTACTGGTTAATACTCTCGAAAAGCTTAATAAATCTAGCATAGCCAGCAGAATTTCTCGTGAAGCACTGAAACTTGCGTTGCCTCATCAATAATGAAACATGTGCTTATCAAGCAATATACAAAGTGTGGTGTTTCTTTACTCACACTTTTACAGAAACTGAAAATATATTTAAATTTCAGAGAAGATGCGACGAAATTTAAATAATGACTCCGACAAGTATAGTTTAGAATGAGGAAATAAACTTATAAAAATATACGCTCTTCCCGCCAAAGCCCGCCACAAAAGCACACGCAGTACTGCCATGAATGGCGTTGTTCTCAGAACACACTCGCATTACCCAATCATTAACGATGCTCAGTGCAAACCACCAACATATTGTGAGATTGCGTCGATTTCCTCGTCAGTGAGCTTCGATGCTACAATCTGCATCATACCGTTCATGTCATTGACACGTTGTTTTTCTCGAAAAGATATCAACTGCATTTTGAGATAGTTAGCATGCTGCCCAGAGATTTTTGGGAACCCTGATAGCTTTGTACCATTTCCACGTGGGCCGTGGCATGCAGTACATGCGACAATGCCACGTTCTGCATCACCCGCTATATACAACTGCCTACCAACAGGAATAGACGCCTCAGGCGTATTACCAATTTTTGTCGTTTTAGAGGAAAAATACGCAGCCAGATCATTTATTTCTTGTTCCGATAATTCTGCTACCATATTAGCCATTATTGGATTAAAACGTCCCTGTTCACCCTCTGAGGTAATGCCTAATTTAAAGTCGTTGAGCTGTTTTGCAAGATATATTTCATGTTGACCCGCCAGTACGGGGTTTTCAGGAATAACACTGTTACCATCTGCAGCGTGACAAACTGCGCAACTTGTTGATTTTGCTTTGCCTGCTTCTGCATCACCCAGTGCATAAACAGTAGCACTCACAATGAATGTGAGTAGGATCGCTAATTTACTCATGACATCCCGTTTATAATTATCGAGCTCAAGATGCTCATACAATCGTAATATAATTATGGTGCAAAAAACTAGCATCCTTACTTTATACACTTTATATATAAAAGTAATCAATTGCCGACACAAAATCAAGATGGAGTTAACAGTGAATCATTCACTTAACTATCGTAACACCCACTTTATTACCAGTGCGCAGAATATTAGTTATCTGCCACCGGATACTGGAATTGAGATTGCCTTTGCTGGCCGCTCCAATGCTGGAAAATCAAGTTCTATCAATAGATTATGTGACCAGAAAAAGCTAGTATATGTAAGTAAAATCCCTGGTCGTACACAACTTATCAACCTTTTTAAAGTAGGTGAGGGATACCATATCGTGGATTTGCCTGGATATGGCTACGCACAGGTGCCACTGGCATTGAAATTAAAATGGCAAAAATCACTGGGAGAATATTTACAAAAACGTGATCAGCTTAAAGGCTTGGTTGTACTGATGGATATCCGTCATCCACTACGTGAATTAGATCAACAACTGATTTGTTGGGCGGTAGATTGCAATTTGCCAATGCTTACGTTGCTTACTAAATGTGATAAATTTAAAAAAGGTGCACGTAACTCTGAATTGAAGAGAGTGCGTGAAGCTGCACTAAACTTCGGTGGCAATGTACAAGTTGAATTATACTCCTCCCTCAAAGGGATTGGCGTTGATATGCTAAGGAAGAAACTGGATAGTTGGTACTTCCCGTATTCTGAAATCTGTATAGACAAGGCAGAGGGTGTAGACACTCTCGATACGGGAAATGGCGTTAAAGGATGAATCATTGTGTTGGATAAATTAGTAAATATTTTTTAGCATAACAGTTGCTTCATGTTCTACGACATTAGATGAAATAATCTTCTGCTGTTATTTTTTGAATGTTTGTGAACAGATGTTGGAAGTAATAGTAGGGGTTAATGTAGTAAAGATTGGTATTCACCTATAAACTACTAGTTTAAACTGACTTTCCTGCACTAGGTCATGTGCTAGTTTGGATTGTCGCGCTCCTAGGTAGACGGACTGGAGTTTGAATGGACGTACGGTTGAGCTGGCTTGTACGTCAGAGCTGGCAAGCTATGGGGGACGGCACGCTGCTAATCCCTTACGGTTCTATGCCTCGCCTCGTCATGGCATATTTGAACACTTAAGCATTGCGAGACAGGTCGCCAGAAATTGAAGTTAGGAACAGTGCTAGCGCCTTTCTCAAGCAGCTAGGCAAGGATGCGACCGGAGAGAAGACAGGAAGGTATACCAATTTCAGAAAGCAGATTATGGCTCTATTGGCTTACAGTCTGACGCTAGGCTTCATCACGGCTACAATCGTGATTAATCTATAATGGTAAGCCCATCCGGTGGTCTGAGGCATGGATAGGCAACCACGACGACGAGGGCGTACTATGGCTAGGCGTCATCACCTTTTCCTAGGAGAGTATTACCACACCCTGACGGATCATGCGGTTCCTTTAGACTTGCGAGCTTTGAGATCATTCACCGGCACGCCTTGGCAATGGACATTTATGTAATACTGGCCGATAGGCTGCATCGGATCAACGACGACCCCTTGGTATTGCATTGGTGCAACCTATGGGAACAGTTTGGGCAAGAGTACGGTGGCTCGGAGACTGACAAGAACTTCAAGAAGAAATTTATTCTTGTGCGCCAGCAGGTTCTGGCCATCTATCTAAATGGCAAGGTTAAGTAGGTTACTGGTATCATTCTGATGATGCAAAGCCCCCAACAAAAAACCCTACCCTGACCGAGAAAACGGCACTACGGCTATTCTGGTACCTTTAAGGTACCGTCTGAACACTTGACAACCGATCTCTAACACCGCGCTGCCTGCTAGGTAGCGTCGTCTATCCAAAAAGTGACTGAACCACGGTTTATTAATGCTTGATTATCTGATCGTAGGAATTGAGATTAGTTCATATATTTGGGAAACATTGCCCCGATAACCGACAGATTCTAGTCATGTAATAGTTGCTTTTATTTCATATATAAAACCCTGGCTCTTCAAGCTTAGAGAAAATTTTACTTTACTTTAATTTAATTTGCATATGCATCACGATTAAATACTCCTTTTTCTTTTAGGTTATACCAAGGGTTAAACAAGGATAAAAACCTTGATCAATTACAAGATGGAGATACAACGCATGTTGTACTAGAGATCGATTGGATGAAGTCTCAAGCAGGGCTTGGAGGAAAGCATCATGTTTGGAGAAATTTTAGGGATAAGGTTATTCAGTAGTCAGTGGATAAGATTAATGCTGAAACAGATCTGCCTGTAATATGGAAACCAATTAAGACAGGGTGTTCTATTTCTGCAGTTAAGTTCAATTAACCTGAGCTGCGCATAAGAAATGAACTAAATGCCAAAGTCTCGATACCTAGATTAATGGAAAGCTATCACTATCGTCATCACTTCGCTAACTGAGAGGCGAAAAGGCTTGTTTCTTTGTTTGAAATCGGAAGAAATTAGGGGTTTTTTCCATGCAAGGAGGAAATTTTGGTAGAAGTCGTTGATATCGCTGAAAACAGCGTCTGAGTTATTCATGCCCAAGTCCTTGTGCAGTTAATAGTTTATTTCAAACGATTAGATCGTGACTTGGGCATTTAGTTCATTTCTTATGTGCAGCTCAGATTAATCATATTTCCTCTTGATGTACAGGAAGTGGGGCTTATTTGCGAAGTAGATGATCCATGGTCTTTAGTGGGTAAAAAGATAACCAATACTAGCTTTGCTATGGTTGGCAACCTGAATTGAGACAAATTATTTCTCACTCATTCAAGTTGTCGTGAAAGCGAAATCTTTAAGTTCTTTCTCAATCTGTTATTTATATTCAATGTTGAATTTTGATGCACGGATAGTTTCAATGTGTACGATATCTCTTTCAGAGAATATCTATATTGTGAACAAGATCTATACGTAACGCCCATAAGATCATATTACCACGCACTAAAAAATAAAGGAGTAATGCCCAATCTTCCACCTCGAAGCAACGCTTGGTACTGGGAGAAATGGTATCCGAGAAAGGAAGCTGTAAAGTCGTTGAAAGAAGACAAACTAGCGGAGTGGAAAAGGATAAGAGTTTATCACAAACGCTCATTAACAGAGACAGCAATATTTCGCTATAAACAGTTGTTAAGCTCTAAACTCACTCTTCGTAATTAAAAAGCTCAAGTTGGTGAAGTGCTGGAAAATGTGAAAGCGATGTACAAAGTTATAAGACTCGGTATGTATGTTTGCCAGCAGACAAATTAAAACTGTAAAAAATATTGGTATCCGTGCGTTATAGGCCTGATTGAATAAACAACGCCCATTGAGAAGGGAAATTTTGAACCCTTCGTATATGTTTAAAATGACTCTATCAGAAAATGATTGAATACTTAAGATCAACGAAAATTCACGATAAATTAATTGGTACATTCATTGTATCTGAATATTATCTTTAAATCATAATCAACTTATTGAATACATCACCCAGAGGTGGTGTTTTATTATTCGCTTGTGATCTAAAAGTACATTAGAAAGGTGCGATGTGAGGAATCTATCGTTAGAATAGACGTCCGAGGATGCACAAAGCGAAAAATCTTTATGGGTCATTCTTAGAGAGATTATAAATTTTGCTGGGAAGTTAGAAACTATAGGTAGCCTTGATGTCATTAGAAATTTTAGAGCAGCTTGAAGTCAAAATTAAGATGGCAGTAGATACTATTTCTCTACTACATATAGAAATTGAAGAGCTTAAAGAAAGGAATAAAATACTGGATCATGAATCGGAGACTGTCCGTGAAAGCCGAGATATCTTGGAGCAGGAAAATATAGGTCTACGAGCAGATCATGAAGTATGGCAACAACGCATACGCTGCTTACTTGGTAAAATTGAAGAAATAGAATAGAGAAACAGATCCCATGTAATCTATTTCTGACCATGTATCCAATAGATAGATCTTAGTGTAAAATATCTACTTTCCAAGGTGATCTTTGTGGCTATCATTGCCGATTGTGCAACAAAACCTTCCAGCTTGAAGATACATAGCCGACTTATTAGGCAGGAATAAGAGATAGAATTGTTAATTTTTTCCATGAACAATACTGGTATCTAAAAGCCTTTTCGAGTACTACATGTCTGCATTAATGCGGTTTTCAGTGTTTTAATAAACTCGTACTTCAGTGCCCAATCACACTCCTTCTTGATATGTAAGATATAGTGCTTATCTGCAAACAGTAAACGCCGATCTAAAACTGCCAAAATCAAGTCATTAACCTGGGTTACGCATAAGCGATGAACTAAATGCCCAAATAGAGATCTGATCATTTGAATCACATCATCAGTCGTAAAAGGACGTTAGCATGAATAATTTAAACGTTGTTTTCGTCGATGTTGATGACTTCTGCCAGACTTTCCTTCCTGCATGGGAAAGATACCTAATTTCTTCCGGTTTCAAACAAAGAAATAAACCTTTTCGCCTCTCAGTTAGTGAAGTGATGACGATAGTGATAGCTTTCCATCAATAGGGGTATTGAGACTTAAAAACCTATTACATCCACTTTGTTTGTCGTTACCTCATAATCGGGCAAGGCCAACAGGGATTTCCTTCGTTGATTCGTCTAAGCTACAGGTTTGTCACAACCTACGCATTATTAGACATCAGGTTTTTAAAGGTACTGAGAAGCGAAGAAAAGGAACGATGGGGTGGTTCTACGGTTTCAAATTACACCTCATTATCAATGACCGAGGTGCATTATCTCAGTCAAAGTGATGAAACTTTGGAACTGCCTGATGCTCCGGAAACGATTTATTATTAAAACCGTTTTTGACCAACTAAAAAATATATCCTAAATCAAGCATTCTCGGCACCGTAGTGGTATCAGCTTTATGGTCAACTTGCTGGCGGGGCTCATCGCGTATTCATTTCAACTAAAAATACCAAGTATTAAAATGATTCGGCTTGATAAGAAAGTACTTATGCAGATCTGCGGTTGATTATTATCTATGCGGTGTATTTCTTGTCGGTTGTTAATTTGGCAAGACCAATCAACAGGTTACACCGTGTTATTCCCTACCCCTACACCAGAAATTACTATAGCTCTCGCCGTATATTTTTAAGCCTGTAGTATCAATAACAACGTGGGTGATAACTCCTAGACTCGGTAAACGGCACTTAATTTATACGTTTTTTGAACGCTTATTAATACAAGTTTATGTAGGGAATTTTAGCGGGATATTCATCAATGTAAAAACTGAATTGAGAAAGCCTTCTAACGCATGAAGTGGGAACTTAAAAATACCTGTCATGATCAGTGCTGTTTCAATCGCGGTATTGATAAATATAAACCCACGGTCATGATGACCGTGATGCTTTAGACAATGGATGCCTTAATAGCAGTGTTGTTTATCCAAAAAGTGATTGAGCTCCAGTTTACTAATGATTGATTATCTTGTTTCAATTGCTGATCTTATACTGAACCCTTCCCATCGTCACCTCCGCTTAATTCCATGATGATCTAATCGTAGAAATTGTGATTAGTTTAGATATTTAAAAAATAACGCCTATTGAAACCGTACGTGTACTAAAATTCGACATTGCTTATGGATAACAAATTTAAAATTAAATTTTTTACCTCCACGAAAATAAGTGTTTATTATCTGGAAATAAATGAGCAGCTCTTCCTGTATATTTGGTGGGAATTCGGTTACACATCAGGGTATAAGTTTCTTAGAACGTAGACAACCGTATTTATGCAGGTGTATAGCATTCGCGAGGAGTAGCAGATACACCCATTATTAAGAGCAAATTCAACTTGTTATTATTTTATCCCTGCCTGATAAGTCGTTTATGTATATTAAAGATGGAGGCTTTGTCAACATGAGGGACAACGCTAGCGTTGTATTCACCATGACTAATACTATACTGTCTCACCATTCTTGTTTGCAGGCAAGAAAGACATCTAACGTCAACGGTAGATGTAATTTTCACCCTGTAAAAGTAGGTATTGTCTAGGAAGGCACTAGGAACCTCCTGGAGGTTCTTTTGAAAAAGGTCAGCTAGGATTTTTGGTGTTGGAAAAGGCTTTAATTGGTTTATCCGGATTCTTAGCGTATACTGAAATGGTCTGTCTCTTATCCCGCTATATCCTCAAAGTAAAATACCCACCGCAAACAGCACATTGGTTAGCAGTGCCACTTTTACCATGTTAGCCATCATGGGTCTTAGGGATGCTCCTTCAGAAGAGGAGAGAACTACTTTACTGTGCTTTATAGTCAGTGGAATTGTTAAGATAAATAACCATTTTGAAACTGGTATGTGCTCTAATATGGAGAAAAGGGTAAAGCATGCATAGGCACTTGCTAGTAAGACTTGGTGGTACGTACGACTACGGTGTGAACCCATGCGTACGACTAGTGTACGTTTGTTGCATGCACGATCATTGTCAATATCCCGTAAGTTATTAATATTTAGAACCGCAACCGCCAATAAACCGCAAGCGGTTGCAGGTAGAAATATAAAGATATTTAACGTACCTGTCTGTAAATAATAAGTACCCGCAACACCAATCAAACCAAAAAAAACAAGTACGGAAAGATCTCCGAGACCATGATACCCATATGGTTTACTACCTATAGTGTAATAAAGCGCCGCGATGATCGCAAGGGTACCTAAGACCATAAAACTAAGGATATCGGAGACTTTATGTAAAGCAGTAATTAATAAAATTAAACCGGATATTATAATTAATACAAGATTTAATATCATGGCTTTTTTCATTGTATAGGGTGTTACAAGACCTAGTTGAATAGCGCGTTTTGGGCCTATTCTTGCATCATTGTCCGTGCCTTTGACAGCATCACCGTAATCGTTTGCAAGGTTGGATAGGATCTGTAACAACAGTGCCGTAATTAGTGTAAGTAATGCGATTGTAAGCGAAAATCGCACGGTTTTAGCGGCTATTGAGCTGCCACACAAAATGCAAGCAACTGCCAGCGGAAGTGTTTTAAGACGAATGGCGTCAAGCCAAGTAGAAAATATGGTTGAAAACATAGCTTCTTTAGATAGCTTAAGAATGTGGCATCATTATTGGAACTTTCTGGTCTATAGGAAATAGAATTGCCAGAGTTATTTGATTTTATTAACTGCCATGAAATAAAAAAGGCTGTATTTTGGCAGCCTTTTTTTATTACATTATTGTAATTTACAATATGAAGCGGCTTAGATCTTCGTCGTTAATTAACGTATCGAGGCAATTTTTGACATAATCAGCATCAATGCTGATAACGTCGCCACTACGCTCACTAGCTTCATACGAAATCTCGTCTACCAGACGCTCCATCACGGTGTGTAGTCGACGAGCACCAATGTTTTCGGTTTTTTCGTTTACACACCACGCTGCATTAGCAATTTCTTCAATACCGTCTTCGGTAAAGGATAAGTTCACTTTTTCAGTACCCATCAGTGCAGAGTATTGCTCAGTCAATGAGGCTCTTGGCTCAATTAAAATACGTTTAAAATCTGACGCAGATAAAGCTTCAAGTTCCACACGGATAGGTAGACGACCTTGCAATTCTGGAATCAAGTCTGAAGGTCTTGCAACTTGAAATGCACCAGAGGCAATAAACAAAATGTGATCTGTTCTCACCATTCCATGTTTGGTTGACACTGTGCTGCCTTCTATCAGTGGTAATAGGTCACGCTGTACACCTTCACGAGATACGTCGGGACCAGAGTTTTCACAGCGTTTACAAATTTTGTCGATTTCATCAATGAAGACGATGCCAGTGTTTTCTACGGCGCTGATTGCTTGTTCTTTCAGATCTTCCTGATTTACAAGTTTAGCAGCTTCTTCTTCACCCGCTGCCTTTAGTGCATCTTTTAGCTTCATTTTGCGCTTTTTAGGAGTATTACCACCACCTAAATTTTGGAACATGTTTTGTAGTTGGCTAGTCATTTCTTCCATGCCAGGAGGTGACATTATTTCCATGCTCATTTGGGGTCCCGCCAAGTCAATTTCGATTTCTTTATCGTTCAGTTGACCTTCGCGAATCTTTTTTCGGAAGCTTTGACGAGTAGACGACTCCGTTTCCGGATCTTCTGGTTTTCCCCATGCATCACGAGTGGGTGGAAGCAGGACATCAAGAATACGTTCTTCAGCAAGCTCTTCAGCATGGGACTTTAACTTTCCCATTGCTTGCTGGTGTGTCATATTTATTGCAACGTCTGTCAAATCTCGAATGATGCTTTCAACTTCTTTACCGACATAACCAACTTCTGTGAATTTAGTGGCTTCTACTTTAATGAAGGGTGCATTTGCAAGTTTTGCTAATCGGCGTGCAATTTCAGTTTTACCCACACCGGTAGGTCCAATCATCAAAATGTTTTTTGGTGTAACCTCTGCACGTAATTCCTTGCTTAGTTGCATACGACGCCAGCGGTTTCGAAGTGCGATGGCAACGGCGCGTTTGGCTTTGTGTTGACCGATGATGTGTCGGTCTAGTTCAGACACGATTTCGCGTGGAGTCATTTCAGACATGCTGGGATCCTGCATTAGTAATCAAGCTCTTCAATGGTGTGGTGTTGGTTGGTGAAGACACAGATGTCGCCAGCAATGGTGAGTGATTTTTCTGCGATCTCGCAAGCATCCAACTCGGTGTTTTCAAGCAGAGCAGTCGCTGCCGCTTGTGCAAAGCTACCACCAGAACCTATTGCAATCAAATCATTCTCTGGCTGCACGACATCCCCATTACCCGTGATGATGAAGGATGCTGTTTCATCGGCAATTGCCAGTAACGCCTCCAAACGGCGCAGGGCACGATTCGTTCGCCAATCTTTGGCGAGTTCAACAGCAGCCTTAGTTAAATGACCTTGGTGCATCTCCAGTTTACGCTCGAAGAGTTCGAATAAGGTAAAGGCATCCGCAGTACTGCCAGCGAAACCCGCCAGTACTTTCTCATTATATAAACGACGTACTTTGCGGGCATTGCCTTTCATTATAGTATTACCCAGTGACACTTGGCCGTCACCGGCAATTACTACTTTGCCATTGCGGCGGACTGAAACAATAGTTGTCACAGAAAGACCTCTTTGTTTTATTCTGACATAACCAATAGTTATTTATATTTTATATTTTTTATGGTTTGTTAAAAGCATTAAGTGGGGGTGAAGAAAAGTAAATTCAAGGGGACTCAGGATTGAGATCCTGCTTTTATGCAGTTATTTCGTTTAGCACAATAGTTGGGAGGGGTCAGTTCCAATACCAGATAGCACAGGGTTCAATGTTTGCGCGACGTAGCATATTTTTGTCATGTTCAGCCTCACGTTTGAGCTGGTATGGGCCTAATACGACACGATACCAGATGCCTTTCTCGCTTCTACTAGTTGTGATATTACTATCTAAACCTTGAAATGCAATCATTGCTTTGCGTCCATCTGCTTGGGTTTCATTGCGATATGCACCACATTGCATCAAATAGGGGCGGTTAGATATTTTTTGCTCGTTAGTTTCAATATCTACCTCTTTATTTTCCAATTCGTTAATGTAGAACCAATGTTCTCTTGGTTGAGGGGGTAGTGTCTTTTTTGCTGTCATCTCACGTATTTCTTTTTCAGACTTCTCTTTTTTAGATTTAGTAGTGAGAGGTGCATCAGTTCTTTTTGGAAGAGTTGATTGATTGTTCGTGGAGAGATAATAGAGGGCATACCCAAAAGCACCGACTAATACTATAGCGAGTGCAACTCCTCTCAAATCGAAGGTCGCTCTAAAAGTCAGTTTTTTTGTATTTTTTGGTGGTCTTAGAGGCTTTTTGCCACGTTTTACGTAATCTCTGGTTGCCACTGATTTTTATATCTTTTCTACTGTTGGGAACTATATGGTACCTGCCTTCCGTACATGCTGGTACCAACAAACGGAGATTAGTGTGAGGGCTGTGCCACGCTTTCACGAATTATCATCTGTCCGTTAAGCAGGTGTAATCCTCTTTAATTCAAACAGCAACGAACGTAATATTTATTCTAATGATTAAGGACAAGCTACCTTGTTAAATATTCAAGTAATATGTTTCTCGTACCATTGATGTCATGCTCAACGGTAAATCCATTGCCTTTAATCATCTTTGATGAACCTAGTCTCTTATCAATTGAGGCCTCCTAGGTTTGAGTTTTTGATGTGTAGGTTTCATTACGTTCTACTATTTGTTTAACCTCAGATCTATAATATGCAAGGATTTTTCAAACTGAGTAATTTTAAGGCTAGGTTTTTTTAGTTGAAACAGATAAGCAATGAGTCCAGCAATAAAGTTGACCATAACTCTCACACCACTTTAGTGCCGAGAATGCTCGATTTGGGATATGTTTTTTAGTTGGTCAAAAAGGGTTTCAATAATAAATCATTTTCGGAGCATCAGGCGGTTCTAAAGTTTCATCACTTTGGATTTAATATTCTTTTTCACACCCGTTATCAGTGTCTACTCTCTTGTCTGCCAGTTCCCGATCGAATGGACCAGAGATATAACCTTTATTTCCGTATAAACACCCCCAAATCTCGTTAACCATTTCCGATACAGGTTTTCTATCATCCACGTTATCCGTCGTTACTTTGACTGAGACAATGCCACCTTTGTCATTGATAATAAGGTGTAATTTGAAACTGTAGAACCACCCCATCGTTTCTTTTTCTCTCTTCTGGGTACCTTTAAAAACCTGATGTCTGAGAATGCGTAGATTGTGACAAGCTTAGTAGCTTGTATTAATCAACGAAGGCAATCTCTGTCGATTTTGCCTGACGGTGAGTGAGGTAAGATCAAAGCGGAACCAGAACACCTTACATGAGCTTGAGCATACTCGTGTAGGTAACTAATTCAGGAAATTGGTTGGTGAGGTAACCCTAAATAAAGTGGATGTAATAAGTTTTTACGTCTCGATACCATTGATTGATGGAAAGAGATCACTATCTTAATCACTTCGCTAACCGATAGGCGATAAGGCTTATTTTTTATTTATCACTGGAAGAAATTAGGTTTTCCCAAGCAGGGAGGAAAATCTGGCAGAAGTCGTCGATATCGACGAGCGCAGTATTTAAGTTATTCATACCCAAGTCCTTATGCAGTCAATAGTTTTTTTCAAACGATCAGATCGCGACTTGGACATTTAGTTCATTTTTTATGCGCAGTTCAGGTTAAATGTATTGAGAACAGAATCGACAAAAATAATTATTTTGATGAAGAAAAAGCACTGTATGCTGAACTTTATATTTTTAGAGCGAGTAGAGCTGTCAGATTTTTCCTAGATGACTAGAGAATGAACATTCATGCAGATGCATATCAATACCGCCGTAAAGTTGGTTAGATTTAAGACAGTGTTTACGCTGTACAGCGTATGAGGATTTATCACAAAATGTTATAATGAAGGAATGGTTCATATAGTCTGTGTAAACTGCCACAGTGGCAGTTTATGTTCTAAAGGAGCATCTTTGGTGCAAATAATCAGCAAGAACACACGCATTTTATATAATCCATTATTGTTGCGTGAAGACCCTACTTTTTGCTTTGATATTGATTTATGGTGGGAAAAAGATGCAGTGGTTGGCTCAGCGGAGGGAAGAGGCACCACATGGTTTGTTCAAACGTCTACTTTAACAGCTGCTTTACGTCATTATCGTCGTGGAGGTTTGCTCGGTAAGTTGATATTCGATAGTTATTTCTTTACTGGATGGGAGAAGGTTCGGTCCATACAGGAGTTTAATCTGTTGAATTATCTTCGAAGTAAGGGTATCCCTGTTCCCCGACCACTTGCTTCTAGAACGATTAGAGAAGGGATGATTTATCGAGCAGATCTACTGGTGGAGAAAATTGAGAACGCTAGAAATTTAGTTGACGTACTGCTCACTACGTCACTGGGTGCCGAAAAGTATCGGTTAATCGGCATATTAGTTCGTCGATTACACGATGCTAATGTGTGTCATAGCGATCTCAACATCCACAATATTTTACTTGATGTAACGGGTAAGTTTTGGTTGATTGATTTTGATAAATGTGGGTGTCGTGACGGAGAAAACTGGAAGATTTCGAATCTTATACGCTTATTGCGTTCGTTTCGAAAAGAACTCAGCAAGCGTCAGATTAAATGGCAAGAGTCTGATTGGCAGACACTTATTCAAGGTTACTATTTACCAAATTGATAATTGTATTCATACCTCCAATTAAGAAGAGTAGAAAAAGGACAGGGGTTATCACAAACGCGCATTATCAGAGACTATTCCTCTGATGGGGTGATCCACATAGCAATCGTTTCGAGTGTCTTACTAACGGCTCCTCGGTTCTTGTTAACGATGTTCCGCGCTGCGTCTCCCAAGATCTGCCGTTGTATAGGGTTATTAAATCTCTCGATAACAGTTTCTGCGATCTCTTGCACATTATCACTTACAGTACAAGCGCCAACTGCTATCAACTGATCAGCGATTACTTGAAAATTAAAATAACTCGATCCCGTAATTAGAGGTTGGGATAATGATGCGGGCTCAAGAAAGTTATGTCCCCCTACTTTCTTGTCTACTAGACTTCCTGCCATAAAAACCACATTAGAAACTGCTAACAATATCATCATTTCACCCATGGTATCGCCTAGATATACATGGGTTTTTTCAGTAATAGGTTGGTGAGTGCTGCGGCGTATTTGTGAGAATACTTTTTGTTTGATAAGTGTTGCGACATCATTAAAACGTTCAGGGTGACGCGGAACGAGTATCATAACTGAATTCGGAATTTTATCTAACACTGCACGATGTGCATCAAGTAAAATTTCATCTTCACCCTCGTGTGTACTGGCAGCAATCCATACAGGACGCCCTTTTAGTTGATGTTTAAGTGTAGTAACGGCCTCGATAGTTTCATCAAAAAAAGGCAAGTCAAACTTAACTGAACCAGATACTGAAACTTTATTTTTAGCAACGCCAAGCTGAATAAAACGGTGGGCATCATTTTCGAATTGACAAAGAATGTGATCGATATTCTTAGAAAGAATATTAAATAATGGTTGTATTTTCTGGTAATTATGCATTGCTCTCTCTGAGAGTCGTGCATTTATTACGATTACTGGTATCCCAGCTTTATTTACCGTTACGAGTGTATTTGGCCAAAGTTCGGTTTCCATGATCAGCATAATTTTAGGATTTATGCGTTTTAAAAAGTGTTTAACAGCAAAAGTAAAGTCTATAGGCATGTATCTATGTACTATTCCATTTCCCAGTCCAGCAACTATGTCAGCACCTGTCGCCGTCGTCGTGGTCACTAATATTATTTGGTATGGATATTTCTTTTTAAGCGCTAATATTAGGGGTTTTGCCGCAATGACTTCTCCAACAGATACTGCATGGATCCAAATGGGACTGGTTTTAGTCAATTTTGGGGTGAAACCAAAATGCTCACCCCATCGTTTTCCTACATTTGGTTTTCCATCTTGAGAACGGTAAAGTCCAAACAGTAGAAATGGGGTCGATATTGCTAGCAACAGAGAATATAGGAGGCTCACGGAAAGACCTTTACTGTTGGATGTAATCCTAGGTTAAAATTTAGGATCCCCAATAGGAATTTTGGACAAATTGTAGTAAATCATTGTACTAGATTTTATGTCTTTGCCATAGTGGTTTACTTGTTCGAAAAAGTCCTTTTTGTAGGAGAATTTATTACTGTCATGGGCTTCAACAAAATTTACGACAAGGAAGAATTTAATTACTCCCGTAAGTAACCTGAGCTGCGCATAAGAAATGAACTAAATATCCAAGTCGCGATCTGATCGTTTGAAAAAAACTATTGACTGCACAAGGACTTGTGCATGAATAACTTAAACGCCGTTTTCGTCGACTTCTGCTATACTTTCCTTCCTGCATGGGAAAACATCTTATTTCTTCCGATATCAAACAAAGAAACAAGCCTTCTTTCTTCTCAGTTAGCGAAGTGATAAATATCCATCACTCGGGGTATCTAGGCTTTAAAACTGATTATATCCACTTTATTTACCTTTACCTCACCAACAAATTTCCTGAATTAATTAACCTCAGATCTGTGTAAGCAAGAGCAGCGTTGATAAATATGAAAGCGATGAACAAATAAGATAAGAAGTCATACATGACGATTCATACATATTGAGAATACTTGATCTGTGTCTAAAGACATCAGCTTAATATAAAATTAAAGGGCTCGGTTACAAGCGAGCCCTTTAATTTTATATTAAGCTGATGTCTTTAGACAGAATAATAAAGTTCAAATTCTAATGGATGTGTAGCCATGTTTATTTTTTCAACATCTTGAGATTTTAATTCGATGTAAGAATTAATGAAATCATCAGAAAACACGCCTCCTGCTGTCAGAAACTCACGATCGTCATCTAAACATTGCAGTGCTTGCTGTAGCGACTCCGCAACTTTTGAAATTTTAGCGGTTTCTTCTGCTGGTAGATCATATAGGTCTTTATCCATCGCATCCCCTGGGTGCGTCTTATTTTTAATACCGTCAATACCCGCCATCAGCATTGATGCAAAGGCTAGATATGGATTAGCCGCCGGATCACAGAAGCGAACTTCAATACGGCGCGATTTCGGGTTAGGTGTTGCTGGGATACGGATAGATGCTGATCGATTACGTGCTGAGTATGCAAGCATTACAGGGGCTTCATAGCCAGGAACTAAACGTTTATATGAATTGGTGGCTGGATTAGCAAAAGCATTGATTGCACGTGCATGCTTAATGATACCACCAATGTAATAAATGGCCATTTCAGATAGACCCCCATACTTGTCTCCCGCAAATAGGTTTTTACCCTCTTTTCTAAGTGACATGTGAACATGCATCCCTGAACCATTATCACCAACCAACGGTTTAGGCATAAAGGTTGCTGTCTTACCAAATGCGTGAGCAACATTATGAACAACATATTTATAGATTTGAATTTCATCAGCTTTAGCCGTTAAGCTGTTGAAGCGAGTAGCGATTTCGTTTTGACCTGCCGTCGCAACTTCATGATGGTGTGCTTCAACTACCAGCCCCATTTCTTCCATAACCAAACACATGGTAGAACGGATATCTTGTGATGAATCAACCGGCGCAACTGGGAAGTAACCACCTTTAACTCTTGGACGATGGGCTTTATTTCCTCCTTCAATTGTTATACCGCTATTCCAACTTGCTTCTACATCGTCAATTTTGTAAAAAGAACCTGACATACTAGTAGAAAATGTCACGTCATCAAACAGAAAGAATTCAGGTTCTGGACCAACCAATAGAGTGTCTGCCAGACCAGTCGATCTCATGTAATCTTCCGAACGTTTCGCGATAGAACGTGGATCGCGATCATATCCTTGCATAGTGGCTGGTTCAAGGATGTCACAACGGATATTCAGGGTGCTAGCTTCAGTGAAAGGATCCAGTATAGCAGTAGGCGTATCAGGCATCATTACCATGTCTGATTCATTAATACCTTTCCACCCTGCCACAGAGGAACCATCAAACATTTTACCATCCTCAAAGAAATCAGTATTAATTTGATGGGCTGGAACCGTAATGTGCTGTTCTTTACCTTTTGTATCGGTAAAACGTAGATCAACGAATTTCACTTCGTGTTCCTTAATTAAGGCAAGTACATTCTCAACTGACATGTGATAATATCTCCGATATTAATGTTCTCTACATTGGTTAATTTGCTTAATTCACTTAATTTACGTAGGTAAAAGTGGTCTTTCTTCCCTGTTCGTCCCTGTATGGTGAAAGTTATATCAAGTTTTAAGTTCCGTTATTGCTTAATTTTATATTGGTTTATCCAAGATAAATTGGATACCGTTATTATTATTATGGTACGCAAACACCTAGGAGGTACAACTACAGGTTCCATGTCCCACTTCCTCACTCAGCAGCTATTGTTCAATGTTATCAATAAATGATTCTGCGAAAAAACACCAGTGTTGTTCTAGCTGTGATCTCGATCGGAAAGTGGGAACAATACCGTCATTGCTTTTAAACAAAGCTTGTGATTGACGAAAAAGCAGAAAGAATTAGTATTCCTAGGAAAGGCATTATTTCCCAAATATCTTAACTAATCGCAATTCCTACGATCAGATCATCATAGAGTTAAACTGGAGCTGATAATGGGGAAAGGAAAGGACAAAGCAAAAGATCAGCAACTGGAAACAATATAATCAAGCATTAGTAAACCGAGGCTCAGTGATTTTTTGGATAAACATCATTGCTATTCCAACATGGCTTTGTCTAAAGCATCACGGGCAGCGTGCCCGTGGGTTTATATTTTCGGATACCGCGATTAAAACAGCACTGATGGTGAAAGGTATTTTTAAACTTCCACTTCGTGAATTAAAAGGCTTTCTCAATACGGTTTTTACGTTGATGAATGTCCCGCTAAAATCCCCTATACACACCTACATTAACCTCAGATCTGCATAAGCGCTTGCTTATCAAGCCCAGTCATCTTGATGCTCGGATTTTTCGGTTGAAATGAATACGCGATGAGTCCCACCAGCAAGTTAACCATGAAGATGATACAACTATGGTACCGAAAATGCTCGATTTGGGATATGTTTTTTAGTTGATTAAAAACGGTTTTGATAATAAACCATTTCCGGAGTATTAGGCAGTCCCAAAGTTTCATCACTTTGGATTTCATATTCTTTTTTACACCTGTTATCGGTGTCAATCCCTTGTCTGAAAGTTCCCATTCCAATGGACCAGAGATATAACCTTTATCTCCGTATAAACACCCAAACGCTTATCAGTTATTTCCGACACAGACTTTCTATTTATCCACGTTAGCCGTTGTCACTTTGATTGAGATCATACCACTTTGATCCACTGATAATAAGGTGTAATTTAAAGTTGTAGAACCACCCCATCGTTCCTTTTCCGCGCTTCGCGGTACCTTTAAAACCTGATGTCTGAGAATACGTAGGTTATGACAAACCTGTATCTTGGCCGAATCAACGAAGGTCATCCCTAACGATGAGTGAGGCAAGAGTAAATCGGAACCAAAACACCTTACATGAGCTTGAGCATACTCGTGTAGGTAACTAATTCAGGAGATTCGTTGGTAAGGTAACCCTAAATAAAGTGGATGTAATAAGTTTTTACGTCTTGATACCATTGATTGATGGAAAGAGATTACTATCTTAATCACTTCGCTAACTGATAGGCGATAAGGCTTATGTTTTATTTATCACCGGAAGAAATTAGGTTTTCCCAAGCAGGGAGGAGAATCTGGCAGAAGTCGTCGACATCGATGAAAACAACGTCTAAGTTATTCATGCTCAAGTCCTTGTGCCGTCAATAGTTTATTTCAAACGATCAGACATCGACTTTGGCATTTAGTTCATTTCTTATGCGTAGCTCAGGTTACATTAAATAAGCGTTCAAAACCGTAAAAGTTAAGTACCGTTTACCGAGTAGTGGAGCTGTCCGTCGCCCACGTCATTATTGATGTCTCAGACCTGAAAGTATATGACGAAGGTGAATGGAAAACACGTAAACACAGTTAAGGAGAAACAACGCATCTGGCGCAAACTTCATCTTGCCAATGATGAGTATACTCATGAGGTTATTGCTGCAAAAGTTATCCTAGTTTTTGTGGGTAACAATGAGATTTTACCTATATTGTTTAACCCATTACGACGAAAGATACAGCAAGTCAGTGCTGATGGAGCCTATGATACAAGAGCATATCACCACGTACTGAAGAACCAAGGAATAACGCCCAGTATGCCACCTCGAAGCAACGCGGGGTATTGGGAGGAATGGCATCCGAGAAAGGAAGTTGTAAAGGTTTTAAAAGAGGATACATTAGCGGAGTGGAAAAGTACAGGGGTTATCATAAACTCTCAATAGCAGAGACAGCAATGTTTCGCTATAAACAGTTGCTCAGCCCTAAACTTACGCTTCGTAATTACAATGCTCAAGTTGCTCAAGCGCTGGCAAAGATGAAAGCGATGAACAAAGTTATAAGGGTAGATGTGCCTGTTTGCCAGCAGATAAACTAAGACTGTAACAAATATTGGAATCAGTGCGTTATAGGCCTGATTTGATCAACAACGCCCTCGGAAACAGAAAGTATATCCTGTTAATGAGGAGGAAACCATAAATGTAAATTAGTTTCATGTCATATTGTTGAATGTATATTGGGAGAAAATATGTTATTTTATTGCAGTATTTTAATCAAGTGTCGGTAAGCAACCTAGTGGTTTTTAACTACACATATTTTTGAGTGAAAGAGTATCCATGTCTACGTTACAGATAGATAAATTGAGAAATATTGCGATTATCGCGCACGTTGATCATGGCAAAACAACATTGGTTGATAAACTGCTTCAGCAATCTGGCACCTTAGATACTCGTGGAGAGCACGAAGAACGTGTCATGGACTCTAACGATATCGAGAAAGAACGTGGCATTACTATTTTAGCGAAGAATACAGCTATCAACTGGAATGGTTACCGTATCAATATTGTTGATACACCAGGGCATGCTGATTTCGGTGGTGAAGTTGAGCGTATCATGTCGATGGTTGATTCTGTTCTGTTAATTGTGGACGCAGTTGACGGTCCCATGCCCCAAACTCGTTTCGTAACACAAAAAGCCTTTGCTCACGGCCTAAAACCAATCGTTGTTATCAATAAACTTGACCGTCCAGGCGCGCGTCCTGATTGGGTTTTGAATCAGGTATTTGACCTGTTTGATAACCTCGGCGCAACTGATGATCAGCTAGATTTTCGTGTGGTTTACTCCTCAGCCCTAAATGGTTGGGCAACTCTGGAGGAATATGAAGTTGGTGAAAACATGGAACCCCTATTCCAAGCAGTCATTGATAATGTTTCCGCACCAGAGGTTGATATAAATGGTTCTCTACAGATGCAAATTTCTCAGTTGGACTACAGTTCGTACGTGGGAGTTATTGGTGTTGGGCGTATCACTCGTGGTTCTATTAAACCAAATCAACAAGTCACTGTTGTTGGGGCTAACGGTAAAAAGCACAATGGTAAAGTAGGTAATATATTAGGTTACCTTGGCCTTGAACGTTACGATATTGAAGTAGCTAATGCAGGTGATATCGTCGCGGTTACAGGTTTGGGGGAACTAAAAATTTCTGACACTATTTGTGATGTGAATGTAATAGATGCATTGCCACAGTTGTTAGTTGATGAACCCACAGTTACCATGACATTCCAAGTAAACACATCACCGTTTGCAGGTAAAGAAGGTAAATATGTCACGTCACGTAATCTCCTTGAGAGACTGAATAAAGAACTGATTTATAACGTTGCTCTGCGCGTCGAAGAGACTGGTGATCCAGACCGTTTCAGAGTATTAGGCCGTGGTGAACTTCACCTGTCTATCCTAATCGAAAATATGCGTCGTGAAGGTTTCGAACTGGCGGTATCGCGTCCTGAAGTTATTATAAAAGAGGATGGCGGACAAAAAATGGAACCGTTTGAGACGGTGACTATTGACGTTTTGGAAGAAAACCAAGGTGGTATTATGGAGAAAATTGGCTTGCGTAGAGGCGAGTTGACTGACATGTCTACTGATGGTAAAGGTCGTATCCGTATGGATTTCATAATTCCCTCTCGTGGCCTGATCGGTTTCCAAACCGAATTCTTAACGTTGACTTCAGGCACTGGTCTGATGTATCATGCGTTTGACCATTATGGATCAATGAAACTTGGTGTTATCGGTCAGCGTAAAAATGGCGTCCTGATTTCAAACTCAATGGGAAAAGCATTAACTTACGCACTTTTTAACCTGCAAGAGCGAGGCCGTCTATTTACTGAGCATGCAGATGAAGTTTATGAAGGGCAAGTAATAGGTATCCACAACCGGTCTAATGACCTAACAGTAAACTGTCTTAAAGGTAAGCAACTGACTAATGTCCGTGCTTCTGGTACTGATGAAGCTCAAGTCCTGAGCCCAGCTATCAAATACACCCTTGAACAAGCACTGGAATTCATCAATAATGATGAGTTGGTAGAAGTAACTCCCTTAAATATTCGTATCCGTAAAAAATTACTTTCAGAGAACGAACGTAAACGCGCAAGCCGCGACGGTAAATAAGATTACTAATTAGGGATTCTGTACTAAATCCCTAATTTTCTCATTGGAAGTTAAACACTATTAAAAAGCATTCTATCTGTAATAGTAGACACTACTATATAACTACCTTGATAATCATGCCAACGAACCATTCAACTTATTGAATGGAATAACCGATTTACCACCCTCATCATCACAGCAATACATAAAAGCGTTCGGTGCAACACTTTCCAATAGCATTATTTCTAATCAAGCTACTATAGATCAGGATGATTAAGAAAATTTGACGTCAGTTTAAGATATAACATCTGTTAATTTCACCTGATAGAGGGAGAAAGTAGATTGAATCTCTCTCTTCCACAATAAATGAATGCGTAAACAATGATTTTCTTTAATCGAAGCTCCCAAGCATACATGAGTCAGCGTGAGTTATTTTGTTACCCACGAAAGACCATCACTCATCTACTTCTACTTCGCAGATAAGCACCACTTCCTATACATAAAAAGGAAATGTGTTACACAACAGGTTGTAAGTTTTTTAAAACCCTAACAACCTTGATTAATGCTGAGATGTAGCACGCGAGAGGAGTTACGGATACCTGTATTGTTCATAGCACGTTCAACAATTTACTCTTTTATCCCCACCTAACAAGCTATGTATGTATATTTATGTATGTATATCCAAGTTAGAAGCTTCGGTAACATATTTGGTAACGATAGCGTTGGTATCCACCACGGCCGATAGCATGCTGTTTAACCGGTTTATATACAGGTAAAGCAACTTATAATATCAACGGTAGTTATAAGGTGCACCTTGCAAAAGCAGGCGTTTGATATGAAAAATAACCTATTGAATGTATAACCAGAACTCGTGTGTTACATTTACAATAAATGATGAATAATTAACCAGTGTTTTAGGGTGGAAAAAACCTTTACGGTTAGAAGTAGTAACTTGCATGGTTATTGATAACCTCTCCGCTTTCCTAATATTGATCGTTGATGGTATCATGCATTATTACCAATTGATTCTAGCCAAAATTGGTCAGCATCGTAAACGCCTCGAGTGAACTGCTCACTGCTTGTTTCTGGGTAAAGTTAGGATATTGATTTCTAATCTACCAGTCAGGATGAAGCCCTGCTTGTGGTCGTCAATTTTCTATAGTATCGTTGCCTCCAGAAGAATCAGGAAGAGGATCGAGATGAGACACAAGGTAAAATCCTTAATACATTGAAGTGTCATTGACTTTTTAAATAATAGACTACGGTTGAAGCTGTGTCACAAATCAAGCTTTCCTTTCCAGATATAGTGCGTACTTGGTTGGCCTTCTCCATACATCTTATCCTCAGGATAAACCACGATCGATTGATGGTCAATGCTGGGTACATGGCATATGTAACGCTGTTGTCTCTAGTTCCCCTGATGACAGTGATTTTATCAGCCTTATCTGTTTTTTCCAGTGCTTCCAGCATAGAAGAAGAGATCAAAACGTTTCTGCTGCGTAACTTCCTACCTGCTTCGAATGAAGTATTGGAAATCTACCTCAATCAATTTATTGCCAATGCAGGCAAGGTAACCGTAGTAGGTGTCGCATTCTTGCTTCTGGTTGCATTAATGCTTATGTCTGCGATTGATAAAAGCCTTAATTATATTTGGCGAGTAAACCAAAAACGTGCACCCATGATATCGTTTTCAATTTACTGGATGGTTTTAACATTAGGTCCTATACTTCTCAGTGGCAGCATTAGTATCAGTTCATATATGGGCTCGTTGAATTTTTTTCACCTCGGAAGCAGTGAAAAGTGGCTTTCATCGCTGCTACGTACCGTGCCGTTCTTTCTTGTATCTGCTACGTTTCTAGGTTTGTATACACTGGTACCTAATCGTCCGGTGGTGCTTTGGCATGCTCTTGTCGGTGCAGTGTCAGCCGGTTTAATGTTTGAATTCAGTAAAAAGGTATTCGCTATTTATGTGGTAAATTTTCCATCTTATGACCTAATTTACGGGACATTAGCAGTGGTCCCTTTGCTCTTTATGTGGGTATTTCTGAGCTGGTGTATAGTACTACTTGGGGCGGAAATCACTACTTCACTTGGTGAAAAGCAATTTTGGCAACTTCATCGTCCTCAGAAATAACTGAAAGTACAGATAATTAAGATAATGTAGAAGGACGGATCTTATTATGCTAATTCAGCGAATTAGTGGAGCTTGCATTCAAGTCTAAAGTACGTTACTTTCCAAGCAAATTGCTACTGCCCTTTATTTAAAAATAACGGCAAGGCGCTTAAATCATAAAAACTTCTTAGGTTGATGATTGTTCCTTGCAGGAGCGCAGGTAATATCTGCATACGTGACTCTTTTAAAGTCTATCCATTTTTTACGTACTGTTTCAAAAACCCATTAAAATTCTCATTTATCCCTAGTTCCCATAAATGGGATAAAGGTGCCCAAAGTAAATTTCAACATCCAAAGCTTTTACTATCTTTTCATGATGAATAACCTCTCAACCATTATCTACCATAATTGTATGGTAACCATTCACTAGGTTCCTATTAACAGCAAAGATTAGCAATAGATCGTCATAAAGTGACGACCATTTCTTGCTTGGTTTTTGTCTGTTGAAAGATCCAGACAGTTGGTAACACTGTAAATTTAAGAAGATCAGTAACAATAAGGTAAAGATAAAGAACCTGTTAGCATTGAGAAACGACCTGATATTGCAGACAAGAAGACTGCATTTTCTCATTTTGAGATTAACTTTGTCATCGGGACTTGACATAAATTCTTCTGCTTACCCTAGTGGGATAAAGCCAATAGACTTTGCTACATCAGAAAGATGTGCAATAAGAAGGTGGGTACAAGATACGAGTGGTTAAAACGTTTATTGGTGTTGTAGATTCCACCTTCTATGATTTCAAAATTATCACGTCAGATAACGGTATAGCGTACGTCGGTCATGAAGCGGCAGGAGAAACCTAATAAAGTACAAAAATCGTAAACATCGGTGATGTTGGTGTCTAAATTAGACATGCCTAAGTCATTATAGAACTGATAGTTTGACTCCAGCGATCAGATCTCGGCTTAGGCATTTAGTTCATTTCTTATGCGAAGCTCAGATTAGTCTAGCTGTGGCCCCGCTTTAACTAATGACTGGCCTTGAACATTATCTGTATATTCCTCAAAATTTTTGATAAAGAGCTGTGCTAGAGCTTTAGCTCTACTTTGCCATTCCAATGGGTCAGCATAAGTATAGCGAGGATCTAAAATATTTGGATTCACAAAAGGTAAGCAAGTTGGAATTTCGAAATTGAAGATAGGAACTACTTTTGTTATTGTATCCTCAAGAGAGCCATCCAAAATGGCGTCGATAATACTGCGGGTGTCTTGGATCGAAATACGTTCTCCAGTGCCATTCCAACCTGTGTTGACCAGATACGCCTCTGCTCCGACCGCTTCCATGCGCTTAACCAATACGTCTGCATACTTAGTAGGGTGTAATGTTAGAAACGCTTTACCAAAACATGCAGAGAAGGTTGGTGTTGGTTCTATAATACCACGTTCAGTACCCGCAAGTTTGGCGGTAAAACCAGACAGGAAATGGTACTTGGTTTGCTCAGGTGTCAATTTTGATACTGGAGGTAACACCCCGAACGCATCTGCTGAAAGGAAGATAACTTTATTAGCATGACCAGCTTTAGACACAGGTTTGACAATATTTTTGATATGGTAAATTGGATAGGAAACACGGGTATTTTCTGTTCTGGAACAGTCATCAAAATCAATTGAACCGTCGCTACGAACTGTAACATTTTCTAACAAGGCATCTCGATGGATAGCATTGTAAATGTCGGGTTCAGCTTCTTTTGATAGCTTGATGGTCTTGGCATAGCAGCCACCTTCAAAGTTGAAGACACCGTTATCATCCCAACCGTGTTCATCGTCGCCAATTAGTTCACGTTTTGGATCTGTGGATAAGGTGGTTTTTCCAGTACCAGAGAGGCCGAAGAAAATAGCAACATCTCCATTTATACCTTTGTTTGCAGAGCAGTGCATGGATGCAATATCTTGTAATGGTAGGA
Source organism: Candidatus Enterovibrio escicola (assembly GCF_002464935.1). Classification (GTDB taxonomy): domain Bacteria; phylum Pseudomonadota; class Gammaproteobacteria; order Enterobacterales; family Vibrionaceae; genus Enterovibrio; species Enterovibrio escicola. The sequence goes on along the minus strand of NZ_NBYY01000039.1, from coordinate 31,843 downwards.
AGTAATTCATCATGGAGAACATACCTTTTTTCATTTCTCCTCCGTACCAAGTACCACCGATAAGCTGCATTCTCTCAGTGAGGTTAAATACAGTAAAGTTCTCGGAGTTCAGATCATGTTCCTGCCATTTATCGTTCACACACTTTGCACCATTCATGACTACAAAATCGGGTTCGAAGTTTACGAGCTCTTCTTCTGTTGGGCGGATAAACATGTTTTTTGCGAAGTGTGCTTGCCATGCTACTTCGGTGATCACGCGGATAGTTAACCGAGTATCTTGGTTTGCGCCACAATAGCCGTCTACCACGAACAAACGCTTACCAGAAAGTTGGTTGGTTACGAGTAGTTTAAGATCGTTCCATACACGCAGGTCAATTGGTTTGTTATCATTAACCGCTTGATCAGCCCACCATAGCGTATTTTTGGTGGTTTCATCGAGAACAATGTATTTATCTTTCGGAGAACGCCCTGTAAAAATACCGGTATCAACAGCAACAGCACCAAGCTTGGTGACTGTACCTATTTCATATTTCTGAAGATTGACATCAGTTTCTTCGATAAATAGTTGCTCGTAAGTAGGATTACGAATTATTTCCTTAACATTGAACAAGCCATGTGTAGACAAATCAATATTATGTGCAACCCTTTTCTCGATATTCATGACAGGCATAGGCGCTCCTTGGGATAAGATGTAATTATACTTATGTATATTTTAGCAATCTGAATTCGGCAATTCAGAGCGTTAATTTAAAAAATAACCATAAACAACTTAAGGAAATAAAATGATCTCAACAAGTCTGATCTATTTTATATTACCGTCATATTGACCATTCACGCCACACGAAACGGGTTATTATTTATACGAAGTTAAGAACTTATATACCCAAATAATCTTAAGATGCTGATTTCAGCGATCCTCGAGGATGTCATCCTTAGAGCATCCATTTGTAGGTGGAGTGGACTACATCAAAAAGAGAGGACACATCGTATGGCGTCAATAAATTAGGCCTATAATGCACAGATCCCAATATTTATTACAGTCTTAATATGTTTTCTGGCGAACAGGCATATCGAGTCTTAGAACTTTTTTCATCACTTTCCCATTTGCCAGCTCTTCACTAACTTTAGCATTGTAATTACGAAGAGTGAGTTTAGGACTGAGCAACTGTTTATAGCGAAACATTACTGTCTCTGCTAATGACTTCTTGTGATAACCCCTGTCCTTTTTTCACTCTGCCTGTTTGTCTTCTTTCAATGCCTTCATAGCTTCATTTTTAGGATACCCTTCCTCCCAATACCCCAAGTTTCTTCGAGGTGGAATACTGGGTGTAATTCCTTTATTTTTCAGTACCTGGTGAAATGCTCTTGTGTCATAGGCTCCATCAGCACTGAACCTGCACTATCTTTCCTCGTAATGGGTGAAGTAATAAGTAATATAGGTAAAAACTCAGTATCACCTAGAAAAACTAGGCTAACTTCTGCAGCGATAACTTTATGAATAAACACATCAACGGCAAGATGAAGTTTGCACCAAATATGCTGATTCTCCTTCCCGTGTTTACGCGTTTTCAATTCACCTTCGCCGTATACTTTTAGACCTGTAACATGAATAATGATGTGGTAGACCTCTCCTCACCTCGGCAAATGGTACTTAACTTTTACGGTCTTCTAACGATTACTAATGCAGGTATATGTAGAGAATTTAAGCGAGAAATTCATCACCGTAAAAACTGAATTGAGAAAGCCTTCTAATCTAGAAAGTGGGAGCTTACAAATACCTTTCACCATCAGTGCCGTTTCAATCGCGGTATCCGAAAATATAACCCAACGACCACGATGACCGTGATGCTTTAGACAATACCGTGCCTTAATAGTAGCGACGTCTATCCAAAAAATCATTGAGCCCCAGTTTACTAATGCTTGATTATATTGTTTCCAGTTGCTGATCTTGTGCTTGGCCTTTTCCATCATCACCTCCCGCTTAACTCCATGATGATTTGATCGTAGGAATTGCGATGAGTTTAGATATTTGGGAAATAACGCTATTCCCATATAGTATACTACTTTTCAACTTCTTGGCGCTCAATGACAGCAATAGCTGCCTAACTTAACTTGAGCTGCGCATACGAAATAAACTAAATAGCCAAGTCGCGATCTGATTTTTTAAAAAACTATTGACTGCATAATGACTTGGGTATGAATAACTTAGACGCTGTTTTCGTTGATGTCGACGACTTATTCCAGATTTTCCTCCCTGCCTGATAAAAATGCCTCATGTCTTCCGGTGTCAAATAGAGAAACAAACCTTCTTGCTTCTTATGTTAGTAAAGTAATGACGATAGTGATAACTTTCCATCAATCTGGGTATAAAGAGTTTAAAACTTATTACATCCACTTTGTTTGCCGTTATTTCACTCACCGTCAGGGATTGCCTTTGTTGATTCGTCCACGCTACAGGTTTATTACAACCTTGGCATTCTTAGACATCAGGTTTTTAAAGGTACCTCGTAGCGAGAAAAAGGAACGATGGGGTGGTTCTATGGCGTTAGATTAAACCTTATTATCAATGACCAAGGTGGCAGTATTTCAGTGAAAGTGACGATGACTAACGTGGATGATAAAAAGCTTATGTCAGAAATGGCTGACGAGCTTTGGAGGTGTTTGTACGGAGATAAAGATTATATCTCTGGTCCATTGGAGCGGAAATGTGCAGACAAGGGAATGACCCTAATAACGGGTGTAAAAGAAATATAAAAGCCAAAGTGATGAAACTTTAGGATCTTCTTATGCTCCGGAAACAATTTATTATTAAAACCGTTTTTGACCAACTAAAAAACATATCCCAAATCGGGCATTATCAGCACCGTAGTTGTATCAGATTTTTGCGCAACTTGCTGGAGGGGCTCATCGCGTATTCATTTCAACCAAAAAAGCCGATCATCAAGATGGCTTGATTTGATAAGCAAGTGCTTATGCAGATCTGAGGTTAACTTATTTGCGAGAGTATGAATACTTGAATATAATATTATTGGGTTCCAAGGTTTTGATATTTTCTTGCTGATAAAGTCTATTAAAGAATATCTTTTGAATTAGAACTGAACAGTTCTTCATTTTTTACGGTGTTTGTGAGTTGGGAAAGGAAGATAAAGTCTTCAGCGTTGCTTTGAACCTCTGGCGGCGGTTTTCAATAATATACCTGCAGCTTTATTTAATCCGTTTACGTTTACATAGCACGTGTGTACCCCTGATAGGGTTTTAACTGTTTAAAATGCAAGAAGTAATCTTCTAAGTATACTCTAATGTAGCGCTCTCTAAGCCAACAACATCTTGATAGTGTTCGCCCTGCTTAGGCTTTTGTAACCACAATGTGTCCTTTGCCCACCATTTCTTACAGCGTTAGTGCTTTGAACAGTTTGCCCACCCAACGTGCGATTTCACGCATGACTGGATTGTAATTGACCTTAACTATCATAAGATGATATTACGACGCTGCTTTATTAGCATATCGTCGCTTTGATCATGAGTTATCTTCGTGGAACTTACGTTGAATATTTTTTCACTCCCAGATGGGAACACTAGTATCCTTTTCGCCGTAAAGTGACAACTCCATTTTTATGACAGATAGCTTATCGCTAATTTGTTTAACGATCACAGGTATTCTTCATTTCCTTAGCATAGTCTTATTTATGTACTAACCTCAACCAGCTTACTTGATTTAGAACGCTTACCATGGTAATAAACTCAGTCATCTTCAATTCATGTTTTTAGCCATGGAGTGGTTTTGTGAAACGGTCGTTCCTCATAACCATTTATCCAAGGGTACTTGTGAATTCTAGTTGCAATTAGCATGTTTAGAACCGATTAACCATCCCTTTATATTCAGGTGGCTATAACTTGCCACATTTAATTAATCCGATTAAGTTTCACAATTCAGCATTAGATGTTGTATGTAGCCTTATAACTTTAAAGTTATAACAGAAACATTTTGTTTAAATTAGGTTGTGTTACTGAGGATTTGGGGAAGAGTAAATAAGGTTAATTTAAGATTTGCATTTATATACTCTACATTAAGGCACTAAATCAGTCAACTCTGAATTTAGATAATAAGTGCGACACTTATGGTTTAGCGTAGAAAACAAAGCTAACTACCAAAAGTGATACACTCCTTTCTCCAAGGAAACTAGGAGTACTACTATGAATTATCAGCAGTTTTCTGCGAGAAGAAGATACTAAATTACAACCATTTTGGAATGGAGAATTCCTATCTCAGATAGAGCAAGGACAATCAAGGACTATCGTTTCTTAGTTTACCGATAATTAAAAATATACCGTAATAACGGTACATATTACACTAAAAGTGCGCACGTTCTATCGACGAATAATCGCAAGCAAGCAAATACAAGATACCAATAGATCAAAGGGATTTCGTTTATTTGTTGCTCGAAAATGATTGGACTCTAGAGCAGAGATCATACGTACTACTTAATTCAGGAGCTCCCGTCTGCCATAGTGGTCTTATTGTTTTATAGCCGACGATAAACGGCTAAAGAGACAAATTCCCTCGTCACTTAAGACAAGGACATAAACGATATCGAAAAGAGTGCTAAAAAGACGACAGCCATTGAAAATATGATCTCTTTTGATGGGAGATCCTCACTTGTAGATAGTCTATAACAATTTAATAATTGGGGAATGGATAGAATTATCGGCACCAATGGTATTGGTGCTATTGTCACGATATTAGAATGTAAAAGCCGTTCTTGTTTTAATTAAAAAAGAGCATCGAAATCGACTACTGACGTCACCGTAGCGACAATTAATTTACTAATACTAGACAAGAAGCATGTCCATACGATTACAGCAAATAATGCTCGAGAGTTTACTCATGATGTAAAAATAGCAAAAGCTTTGAATGTTAAGATTTACTTTGCTCACCCCTACTCTTCATAGAAACAAGTAGCGAATAAAAAGGCTAATGGGTTTTGAAACAGTATGTTAAAGAAAGGGATAAACTCAAAAATGCTCACGGATAAAGATATTACCTTATTTCCAGCCAGTAAGGATCAATCATCGGCCTAAGAAATGTTTAGGGTTTAAGCAGTATGCCGTTATTTTTAAAAAATGCGATTAGCAGCTTGCTTGGAACGTGTCGTATTTGAAACTTAAATTCAGGATAAATTAATTGCTAATGCAATACTGATTCATATGAACAGGAAAAATATGTTTTCACATCTTAGGATCAAGCACTTATTTCATGTGGTATTTCTACAATTAGGAAAAGAGGTACCCACAAAAATTGCAAAATTGGTAATGTACTCGTTGTTGTTATTACTTGCTTGGACGTTAGGAAGACTAGTATGGGTTTGGGTGGTTCCACCCACTGGCTCTATGGCATCGATACATGTTACGCAAATATCATCTGGACGAAATGAGCCTATTTACCACATTGAGCAGATTGCTAAAAACCATTTTTTCGGGCGATTTAGTGAAAAAAACACATATATAGAGAAAAAACAGGAATACATTATCGATGCTCCTCGTACTCACCTGAATCTCACTTTAGTGGGTCTTGTTACCAGCTCTGTTCCTGAACACGGTTTGGCCGTTATTGCAAATAATGGTATACAGAGCACCTATGGGATTGGAGAGTCAATTGAAGGGACGAGTGTGTTGTTATTACAAGTACTCAACGATCACGTGATTCTACGTAATAAGGGATTTAATGAAGTTTTGATATTAGCAGGTATTAATCACAACGATCTCATCAAGCCTATTCGCATTCAGGTGGGATCGGCACAAAAAACACGAATCAGTTAGACTTCAATAGGGTGAAAGCGGAAATACTAAATAACCCTCAGGTACTATTGAAATACTTCACGTTGTCTCAAACGCTGGGTGAAAAGGGATTAATTGGTTATCGGATTGGGCCGGGTAATTACAGCCGTTTATTTGACGAATCAAGTCTGCAGGCTGGGGATGTGGCGGTGAGGTTTAATGGCACGGATCTGACGACTGCATCAGGAATGAATCTTATTTTGCAACGCTTGTCTGCTACATCAGCAATAAACCTTACTGTTCAACGTGGTAATCAATTCCACGACATTTATATCAGCCTCTAGTAGGCCTGCAAACGGAGAACAGATTGGATACGTGGAAGAAATATAAAACTTGGGTAATTGCAGGCGTATTTGCGATGCAAAGCATGGGTACGTGGGCAGATGAATTCAGTGCCAGCTTTAAAGGAACAGATATTCAAGAATTTATTGAGGTTGTAGGCCGTAATCTCGGAAAGACCATAATTGTTGATCCAACCGTACAGGGTAAGGTGAATGTGCGAAGTTATGATGTACTCAATGATGCACAGTATTATCAGTTTTTTCTCAACGTATTGGAGGTTTATGGATTTGCTGTTGTCGAGATGGAGAATGGGATACTCAAAGTTATCAATGACAAAGACGCAAAGCAGGCTGCTGTTCCAGTGGTCGGTGACAACACAATTGAAGGTGATGTGGTTATCACCCGTGTTGTATCCGTCAAAAATGTTACAGTTAGAGAACTGTCTCCACTTCTACGTCAACTGATTGATAATGCAGGTGCTGGTAACGTGGTGCACTATGATCCGGCTAATATCATTATGATTACAGGGCGTGCCGCTGCCGTAAATAGACTTGCAGAAATTATCAATCGTATTGATAGAGCGGGTGATACGGAAACGGAAATTGTCAACCTTATTTATGCTTCCGCATCTGAAATGGTGAGGATTGTAGAAAGTCTTCATAAAAAAGTCGATGGAAGGAGTACACCTGCATTATTGCAGTTGAGTGTTGTAGCGGAAGAACGCACCAATTCAATTTTGATTTCTGGTGAGCGACAGGTGCGTGAACGTATACGAAAACTCATTTCCCAACTAGATCATGAAATGGCAACCACCGGAAACAGCCGTGTTATCTATCTTCGGTATGCCAAAGCGGAAGATGTAATGGATGTACTGAAAGGTGTTTCTGATAACTTGGTTGCCGAGAAAAAAGGCGTAGCAAAAATTAGTGCATTTTTGGAAAAAAATATTCACATTGCTGCGCATAAACGTACTAATTCTATCGTAGTTACAGCACCACCTGATATAATGCAGACACTGGAAGGTTTAATTTCCCAGCTTGACATTCGACGTGCACAAGTACTAATTGAAGCAATGATCGTGGAAGTATCTCAAAATGATGGAGTCAATCTAGGAATTCAGATGGGAGCTTCGGAAAATGGAGGTATTCAGTTCGCAAACACTGGGGTTTCGCTCACTAACTACCTTTCTGCACAAGAACAGGCGAAAACAAGCGTGAATATCGAGAAGCGTTTTGATAAAAACAATAACCCACTGAATGTTAACGTAATTAAACCTAGTGATCCGACTGCCATAGCAAAAGCATTTAGCCATGTGAGTGGTTTAGCGACTGCTATCCAGCTGGGGAAATGGACAGCACTCGTTACCGCAGTGTCATCTGACACTGACTCCAATATTTTATCATCACCAAGTTTGATGGTGCTCGACAACGAAGAAGCCTCGTTCATTGTGGGTGAAGAAGTTCCAGTTGTTAACGGTATAACCATGGGTTCAAGTAACGACAAACCTTTTAAAACAATTGAACGGAAAGATGTTGGGATTAAACTCAAAGTTACACCACAAATTAATGAAGGTGACTCCGTTCAACTTACCATCGAGCAAGAGATCTCAAATGTGTTGGGTGCCAACGGTGCAGTAGATATCCGTTTTAGTAAGCGTCAACTGACCACTACAGTTCTGGTGGCTGACCAACAAATGATTGTTTTGAGTGGTCTGATTGATGAGCTGACCATGGAAAGCGAGAAGAAAGTGCCAATTCTGGGTGACATTCCTATCTTGGGACATCTGTTTAAGTCAACGTCAATAAACAAAACAAAACGTAACTTGATGTTATTTATTAAACCGACCATCCTTCGGTCAGGTTTGACGGCAAATGGTGCTACACAGCGTAAATACAATTATATTCGTGCTGAGCAAATTTTACATGCTCAAAAAGACGTGAAGCTAATGTATGGGGTTACCACCCCAGTATTACCGCAGTTCGGTGCTGATTTGATGCTGCCAACGGAAGTCCATGCCATAATGGCTGAGCTAAGGTAACGTGTTATGAATGAGTCTTCAGCAGTAACAAACACCGAGTACACGCAAGTTACACCAATAACAGTAACTAGATTACCCTTTAGTTTTGCTAAACGATATGGTGTTGTGGCTGAATATATCAACGGTGAGTGGGTGTTGTATTACCTCGGTCAACCTAAACCTTCCGTGTTGACGGAAGTCCGTCGGGTTATGGGGCATGCTTTCACACCTATCCATTTAGGCGGGGAAGAGTTCGAACCAAAACTTACTCAGTTATATCAACGTGGCTCGTCTGAAGCTCAGCAATTAATGGAAGATATCGGAGCTAACGACGACTTTTTTGCTTTGGTAGAAAAACTACCACAAAGTGAAGACTTATTAGAATCCGAAGTCCATGCGCCAATTATCAAGCTGATCAATGCGATGTTGGGTGAAGCTATCAAAGAAATAGCCTCAGATATTCATATTGAAACCTTCGAAAATACCTTGTCGATTCGTTTCCGTATCGATGGTGTTTTGCGTGAAATCTTGAATCCTAATCGAAAATTAGCACCTTTGCTAGTGTCACGTATCAAGGTAATGGCACGTCTTGATATAGCAGAGAAACGTGTGCCTCAAGATGGTCGTATTTCATTGCGCATCGGTGGACGTGCGGTAGATGTACGTGTATCAACTATGCCGTCATCTCACGGTGAGCGTGTAGTCCTGCGTCTGCTGGATAAAAATGTGACTCCTCTGGATTTGGGCAGTTTAGGTATGACAAATACAGTGTATGAAACTTTCCAAGTTCTGATAAAACGTCCGCACGGTATTTTATTGGTAACGGGTCCAACAGGTTCAGGTAAGTCGACCACCTTGTATGCGGGGCTGACAGAACTGAACAGCCCCGAGCGAAATATTCTCACCGTAGAAGACCCAATTGAATTTGATATTCATGGGATTGGTCAAACACAAGTTAACACAAAGGTTGATATGACGTTCTCACGTGGTCTTCGTGCCATATTACGACAAGATCCGGATGTGGTGATGGTTGGTGAAATTCGTGATCTTGAAACAGCTCAAATTGCCGTACAAGCATCACTAACGGGCCACCTAGTATTATCTACTTTACATACTAATACCGCCGTCGGTGCTGTAATTCGATTACGTGATATGGGAATTGAACCTTTTCTTATTTCATCATCCTTACTAGGTGTGCTTGCACAACGTTTGGTTCGTATTCTTTGCCACGAGTGCAAGGAGGGTTATGAGGCAGACATACAAAGTAAATCGTGGTTTGGTATGGTAGAGGATGAGCCGTTAATACTTTTTCGTGCTAGGGGCTGCCACCAGTGTAACCAGAAAGGTTACCGTGGTCGTGTCGGTATTCACGAACTGCTGTTGGTCGATACGCAAGTGCAAGACTTTATCCACAATGAGGCAGGCGAGCAAGAAATTGAGCGTTACGTTCGTCAGAATACGGTAAGTATTCGTGCAGATGGTTTAGGTAAAGTCCGTAAAGGGATTACGACACTTGAAGAAGTCCTGCGTGTGACGAGAGAGGGATAATGACCGCGTTTGAATATAAAGCACTAAATGCCAAAGGTCGTACCGTTAAAGGCGTGATTGAAGCTGATACGGCGCGTCAAGTACGTCATATGCTCCGCGAGGAAACACTGATACCTGTTGAGGTAGTTCCAACTAGTGAGAAAGAGCGTCAACACCGATCACAATTTATAAGTTTTCAGCGTGGAATCAGTACCAATGAATTGGCATTATTCACGCGTCAGGTGGCAACTTTGGTACAAGCGGCGATGCCTTTGGAAGAGTGCATCAAAGCTGTTGCAGAACAATCTGAAAAGCAACGGCTGAAAAATATGCTCACGGCGGTGAGAGCTCGTGTTGTTGAAGGCTATACTCTGTCTGAGAGTCTCGGAAATTATCCGCATGTCTTTGATCAGTTATTCCGTGCCATGGTGGCAGCGGGAGAACAATCAGGACACTTGGGTCTGGTATTAGAACGGTTGGCGGACTATGTAGAAAAGCGTCAACAGGTGAAAAACAAGCTTATCCAAGCCATGGTGTATCCAATCGTATTGACTGTGGCTGCAATCTTGATCGTTGCTTTTCTACTTTCGACCGTAGTCCCGGATATCGTTGGCCAGTTTTTGCGCACAAGCTCAGAGCTACCAAGTATCACCAATGTACTATTGAGCGTGAGTAACTTTATCATAAAGTGGGGCTGGCTAGTATTATTGTCCACTGTAGGGTTGCTTGTAATAACTAATGTCATGCTCAGGAATAACAAACGTAAATTGCAGTGGGATCGTAACGTGTTAAACATGCCTGTGATTGGTCGTGTGGCACGAGATTTAAACACCTCACGTTTCGCTCGTACCCTTTCTATTTGTACGTCGAGTGCTATTCCGTTATTAGATAGCATGAAAGTAGCTGTCGACGTGATGAGCAATACTTGGGTGAAGGAAAAAGTGTTAGAGGCATCAAATCGAGTTCGTGAAGGGGAAAGCCTTCGTGTATCGCTTGAAAAATCTAAGTTGTTTCCTCCCATGATGCTCTACATGATCGCCAGTGGTGAACGCAGTGGTGAGTTGGAACAAATGTTGTTACGTGCGGCTGATAATCAAGATCGAGATTTCGAATCTCAGGTCAATATTGCGCTTAGTGTTTTTGGCCCATTATTGATTGTTTGTATGGCTGGTATAGTTCTTTTTATCGTTGTGGCAACCTTAATGCCCATAATTCAGCTTAACAATATTATTGGTATTTAAACCAACAGAGAAGCTGTACTGCAGCACTTGTTTAGGAGAAATATAATATGGAACGTCGTCAACAGGGTTTCACCCTACTTGAAATCATGGTGGTGATCGTCATTTTAGGTGTGTTGGCAAGTTTGATCGTGCCTAACTTGCTGGGAAATAAAGACAAGGCTGATCAGCAAAAAGCTATCACAGATATAAGTACGCTTGAACAATCTCTCGACATGTACAAACTGGACAGCAATATCTATCCATCTACTGAACAAGGTTTAGAGTCTTTGGTTAAAAGGCCGATTAGCGCACCAGAGCCACGCAGTTATCCAGAAGGTGGTTACATTAAGCGTTTACCACAAGACCCTTGGGGAAATAATTACAAATACCTGAAACCTGGTGAGCACGGAACAACGGATATTTTTACGTTGGGTGCGGATAACCAAGAAGGCGGTGAAGGTGTGAATCAAGACATCGGTAATTGGAACCTACTGGATATTAAATAGTCATTGAAAAGCACACACCCAACTGGGTTTACATTGATGGAAATTTTATTGGTACTGCTTTTATTGGCAGTTACTGCAGTAGTTGTTGTGCCTAATTTCTGGCAAAGCCAAAGTGATGAGGCCAAAAAAGAAGCCCAACGTTTCTATCAACTCATACAGTTGTGGACAGAACAAGCACTGTTAACTGGACAAACATTCGGTCTGCGCGTTGAGAATAACCATTACACGTTAAACAAGCTTACCCCTGAAAATTGGCAACCAGTAACAGAAGGTAGGTATGCTTATGCTGTGTCGATGCCAGAAGGTATTCGATTAGAATTGGAGGTAACAAGCTTCCTTGCTGAAGAGAATCGATTGTTTGAGCGAGAAAGTTTGTTTAATTATAACATGTTTATTGTGGAAGATAATAAACGAAAGCCACCTCAAGTGGCACTGATGGGCAATGGTGAAATCATTCCGTTTACCCTGACCTTTATAGCAAATAAAAAGCGTTTATGGCGGGTAAACGGTAATGAGGTGGCAATTTTTGAAATAAATGCCTTAAATGAGAACAAAGAATGAGGATAACTAGCGGTTTTACCCTGATTGAAGTATTGGTGACGATGACTATCTTTGCCGTCGCTACAATGGCTGTGCTCAATGCAACTGGACAGCATGTGAGGACATTGGGTGTATTAGAAGAGAAGACATTTGCTTCCATAGTGGCAGATAATCAGCTTTCCTTATTTGTGTTAGAGAAAACAGTACTATCGTCAGAGAAAAGTGGTAAATCAGAATTAGCAGGGCGCACTTGGTATTGGACGATTCAACCGACAGTGACTATTAACAGCGCGTTAGAGGCTGTTGATATCATCATCTGGCAAAATGAAAAAAAGCGGAGTTCCATACTGTCAGTGAGAACCTATGTTTCGGCAAGATAACCACTCTTGGCAAACTAAAGGCTGTTGGAAGGATAAACGATCCTACCACGTTAAAACGGCACAGAATCTTCGTTGGCGAGATTCACTCGGATTTACATTGATTGAGGTGATATTGGCACTAGCAATTTTTGCTAGTTTGAGCATGTTAGCTAACCAAGTTCTTCGTAATGTCATCACAGCCAATCAGCAAACTGAAGAAGTGGGTAATGCGCTTAAGATCTTACAGCGAACCTTGGTGATTATGGATAGTGATTTCCGCCAATTACTGGCCAGACAATATCGGAATGGCGGGAATGAAGCAGAAATATATTTGCTCGAAATGGGTGACAATGTGTTGGATTCCCACGGGGATGGGATCCGTTTCGTACGAGGTGGTTGGATAAATCCACAACAGCTTTTTCCACGTAGTGAAGTGGTGAAAGTGGGGTATAGATTGAAGGACAAGACACTTGATCGTATGCGCTGGATGTACCCAGATGACAGCCTAGCAACGGAACCAGCGGTAATAAAATTGATGGAAGGCGTGACTGACTTATCGTTTGAAGTTATGGATGATAATAGCTGGAAAAAAAACTGGAAGAAACCTTCGATGATCCCAAAGGCTATCCGTGTGACGCTGGAAACTGAACGTTATGGGAAACTCACGCGTATCTATCTTCTGCCAAGCCAAATACTTGGTTCATAAAATGAATATGCGATGATACGAAAATCTCAGCAAGGTGTGGCGTTACTGATTGTATTGCTAATCATGGCATTAATGACCACCGTTGCGGTTCGTATGGCTAGCCGGATGTTTGCCAATCTAAACCGTGTGGAATCCCAACTTAGATACCAGCAAGCATATTGGTATGCTCAATCCGTGGAATCATTGGTACGATATGGTATAGGGAAAAGCATAAACAACGAGGATCACGTGACATTGAGTCAGTTTTTATCATTGCGTTATCAAATATACCCCATTGATAGAGGACAGGCGACTAGTAGTGTATTTGATCGACAGGCTTGTTTTAATGTTAATAGCCTGAGAGATATTAAACCGACAACAAATGGCACCAATCCGTTTTTGGTGGTTGTGTTGCAGCAATTGATAGAGTCACAGGATATTGACAGCTTTGAGGCGGAAACTGCTGCAGCATCGACGTGGGAATATATTGATATAGATACGACTGTACAATCACGTCTTGGTGTTGAAGATAGCAAATATGAAGTTCGACCATTAGCACATGTTATCCCTAATGGTTTTATGGCAGACATCTCTGAGTGGCGTGCTGTGAATGGTGTTTCACAAGAGATGTTCGAAAAAGTCAGTCCGTTCTTGTGTGCCTTACCTAACAGCAAGTTAGTGCTTAATGTTAATTCGTTGCTTAAAAAAGACACACCGTTGCTGACGGCAATGTTCTACCCAAATTTGAGTGACGATCAAGCCAAGCAACTTATCAGTGGGAGGAACACAATAGATGGTTGGAAAAATATAGCTAGTTTTATGACGGAACCTGCACTGATACATATAGAGAAACAAGAAAAAAAACGTGTGCTACCTTTTTTTGAGGTTCAAAGCGTTTACTTTGAGTTAGACACAAAAATCACCATTGACAGCACTACGTTGAGAATGCGTGTACTTTTGAAAAGAAATAAAAATGGCACGGTCACAGTGACCCGTCGACGCTTTGGAGGAATGAGTGAGCGAAATCCTGACAATCAGGTTTAATAGTGATCCGAAGGCCATGATACCGTGGCTGGTGTGGTCACCAAATCAGCAAAATGTGATTGCATCGGGTGAAGCTAATAGTGTGGTGCAGCTGGCTAAATATGCCAAAGACCGTGAAGTCATGGTATTAGCAGACAGTGCTTCATTGATGTTGATCTCAGTCGTGCTCCCTTCCGGCAGTGAGCGTCAGTTGGAAACGATATTACCTTATCTGCTTGAGGATAATCTGGCTCAAGATGTGGATCAAGTACATGTTGCTTTGCTGGGAAAAACAGAAACACTTGCACATGTTGCCGTGATCGATCGGTGTATTATGCAACGTTGGTTGGATCTATTGTCTGATGCAGGTATATCAATTAAACGCCTAATCCCTGATTGCTTGTGTCTACCACATCGTGACGATGCGTATAGCGCAGTATCACTAAGCAAGCGTTGGTTACTCCGATTTGGGGAAATGCAAGGAGGTGCGGCAGAAGATAGGTGGTTGCTGATATGGTTACGAGGAGTGAATAGTGAGTGTAATTACAAACATGTTGATTTCCCTGTGGTAAGTTATTCTACGTTGCCTGTTTCTGCTCCCATGAGTTGGCGTTGTGAACCCACAGAACAGGTGCTGCTACTGTTGGCTCAAGGTGCTATGCAACATCGATATACGTTGCTGACAGGAAAATATAAACCACAAAGTCAAATATATAAACATCTTAAACTGTGGCGTGGCGTAGCCATCGTTGCCAGTGTCTTACTATGTGTGCAGGTCGCAGAAGAAGTAACAAACCTATATCAGATGGAAACCCAAGCACGGCAGTATCGCGAAGAAAGTGAAGCACGGTTGCGCACAGTACTACCCAATAACCAACATATTCCCACTGCCAGTTATTTTCGTCTCTTGATGAATAACGAAGTCAGTCGTTTGTCTGGGGAGAATCAGCAAACTGGTGTGATGGTTTGGCTTGCAGAGCTAGGTCCATTATTGAAAAGTGTATCTGGTATCGAGCTTGATTCCATGCGCTATGATCAAAAGCGGGGTGAGTTCCGATTTAACGCCCGCGGAAAAGAGTTTGGTGATTTCGAAAAACTACGAGAAGTTCTCTCAAGTAAATACGAGACTGAACGTGGTCAATTAAGTCGAAATCAGCAAAGTGTGACAGGTGCGTTTGTGCTGAAGAGGTCTTAACAAATTAAATTAATATTGGCTTATTTTCAAAGATTGTCCCGTCGAGAAAAATGTTTGTTAAGGGGAGTTTTGTCTGTACTGTTGCTTGGTGGACTCTATTGGGGGGGTATCCATCCATTATGCGAGCGTGTAAAACTCGCAAAACAGTGGTTATCCAATGAAAAGATTCTCCTAACATGGGTAAGTGAAAAGGCAGCAGAAATTGAAGGGCTACGCGCGACTGCTGGTAACCGTAGACAACTTAGCTCACTACCCTTGAATCAGGCTGTCACGACCAGTGTAAAGCGCTATAACCTTGAAATTGTCAGGTTGCAACCACAACAAGAAGAATTACAGGTATGGTTGAAACCAATGCCGTTTAATACCCTATTGAGTTGGTTAGATTTTTTGGAGGTAACTCATGGAGTTCAGGTGAAATTTATCGACCTAGGTAAAACTGATACCGAAGGTGTAGTAGACGTAAAACGTCTTCAGTTAGGAGGCTATTAAAATTAAGATTGAAGGAAAACTTATTATCGGTGTCCTTTTCTTCTTCGTGACCTTTGTCAGTGTAGTAACACATATCCCAGCTTCCTTTGCCTTACGATATTTACCGGCGACACCTAAATTATATTTTCAAGAAGTGTTAGGGACAGTGTGGAAAGGGAGTGCTCAAGCATTGCGTTGGCAAGGTACGCCATTGGGAATACTCAACTGGCAGTTTAATCTGTGGTCTTTGTTTACAGGTAACGTCGAAGTAGAAACTCATCTGTCCGGCATTCTGGGGTTGTCAGCACACGGTAATCTTGGTTATGGCGTAAAAGGTATATACGCCAATAATTTTCTTCTTTCAGCACCAGCTACTCTTGTTCAATCTTTTATCCCGTATCCAGTGCCAGTTAGTTTGTCGGGTCAGTTTGATTTAACTGTACAAGAGTATCAGCTTAATGAGCCATTTTGCGATACATTAAAGGGTTATCTAACATGGTCACGGGGCAATGTTGTTTCACAACTGGGTATGGTTAATCCTGGTCATGTGATAGTAATACTCTCATGTGATACAGGTAGCCTAGTGTTGAATGGTCGTAGTGAGTCTGATGCACTGCGAAGTGAATTTAACGTGTCGCTGGATCCAAATCAACGTTACGAAGTAAATGGTTGGTTCATTAATGGTGAGGCTTTGCCTGAAGGCATTAAAGATCAGTTGGGTTGGTTAGGCAAGCCAGATAATGAAGGTCGTTATCGACTAAGTTTCAGCGGGTAACTCCCTTTTGTCAGGAGAGGCAAATGACGCAAAAACATAACGCCCCAAAGATCTTTAACGCTAAGCTTATCGCTCAGTCGCGCTTATTTCAGATTGAATCGCTGGATCTTCGTTTCAGTAATGGGGTTGAGCGAACTTATGAGCGAATGAAACCCAGTAATCAACACGCTGTCTTGATGGTTCCTGTCACTAAAAATGGTGATTTGCTGCTGGTTCGAGAATATGCTGCTGGGACAGAACGTTATGAACTAGGTTTTCCAAAAGGCTTAATCGATTCAGGTGAGACAGAATTAGATGCGGCAAATCGAGAATTAAAAGAAGAAATCGGCTTTGGATCCAACAGGTTAATGACTCTTAAAAAGGTCGTACTGGCACCATCGTATTTTTCTAGCAAAATGACTCTGTTTTTGGCGCAGGAATTATATCCAGAAAAGCTAGATGGCGATGAACCTGAGCCATTGGAGTTAGTTCATTGGCCAGTTAGCCAAGCTGAAACGTTACTGTCACATATTGATTTTGTAGAAGTCCGCAGTATTACGGCATTACTATTAGCACTGAAACAACTTGCCAACCAGTAAACGTTTTAAACATGATGTCGATGACTAATTACATTGAATAAAGGCGTAATGTAAGTGTTTAATAGGAGGATTACATGGAACTGTCGAAGCTATTGCAACCAGTGATCGAGATTGCAAGGGAGTCAGGACAAGTGATTCTGAATATTTATCAGTGTAGTGATTTTAAACAAAGAATTAAGAGCGATAATACACCTGTAACTAGCGCGGATCTTGCTGCGCATAAATTAGTGACGGAAAAGCTCACCGTGTTGACGCCTGATATTCCGGTGTTGTCAGAAGAAGATGCGAGTATCCCACTTAAAGAACGTGAAAGATGGCATCGGTATTGGTTGGTAGATCCCCTTGATGGTACGCAGGAATTTATTGCAGGCAGCGGGGACTTTGCTACCATCATCGCTTTGATGGAAAAGAATCAACCAGTAATGGGTGTCGTTTATAGACCGGTATTGAAAATTTTTTACTATGCGATCAGAGGTCACGGTGCATGGAAGGTGATGCCAGATGGTAAAAGAATACGTTTGTCAGTGCTTAAGCACTGCAACGATGTTAGATCGTTGTCGATAGCGATAAGTAGATGGCAAGACGTTAGTATCATTACCGGTCGTTTAACGTCAAGTAGAAGCTACGATCTGGTGTTGCTTGGCTCAGCCTCCTTAAAATCTTGCTTGGTAGCTGAAGGAGGAGTTGATTGTTATCTCCGCTTAGGGCCAACGGGTGAATGGGATACGGCGGCGACACAGTGCATTGTTGAAGAATCTGGTGGTCGTATTCTCGACATGACCTTATCACCCCTTTCCTATAACGAGCGCGATTCCTTAGTAAATCCCAACTTTATTGTGCTAGGGGATACAGGTTTACCATGGCGTGAAATCGTTCGTTTTGATGGATAATTACACAACAGTTTACACCTCTCTTACGTTAAAATGAAACTAAGTACCCCGTAAACCATGTTTTAATCCACTAAAATTACATTCTATTATTGTGTTTCTAATTAACCTGAGTTGCGCATAAGATAGGTAGATGTAGACACTTAAGTTTATAAAAAATACCTTACCGTGTTTCTTTATATACTATGTTCTTTATCAATATGATAGAGACTGTATCCCTGAAGAGATGAAATCTAAATCTCCACTAGTTGCTCTTGATTAACCTCAGATCTGTATAAGTATGGCTTGTTAAAACCAAGTAATTTTGAAGATGGTTTTTTTGTTGGAACGTATAAGCAATGAGTCCTCAATCAGGTGGATAATAAAGTTTTCTTCACTTCGGTGTCGAAAATTCCCAATTCGGGATATGTTTTTTAGTTGGTTAGAAACGGTTTCGATAATAAATCGTTTCCGGAGTATCCGGCGATCCCAACGTTTCATCACTTTGGGTTTTATATTCTTTTTACACCCGTTATCAGTGTCTACTCTCTTGTCTGCCAGTTCCCGCTCCAATGGACCAGAGATATAACCTTTATTTCCGTATAAACACCCCCAAATCTCGTTAACCATTTCCGATATAGGTTTTCTATCATCCACGTTATCCGTCGTCACTGTGACTGAGATAATACTACCTTGGTTATTGATAATAAGGTGTAATTTGAAACCGTAGAACCACCCCATCATTCCTTTTCCTCGCTTCGCGGTACCTTTAAAAACCTGATATCTGAGAATGAGTAGGTTGTGACAAACCTGTAGCTTGGACGAATCAACAAAGGCAATTCCTGACGGTGAGGGAGTGATAAACAAAGTGGATGTGATAGGTTTTGAAGTTTCGATACCATCAATTGATGGAAAGCTATCGCTATCGTCATCACTTCGCTAACGGAGAGGCAAAGAGGCTTATTTCTTTGTTTGATACCGGAAGAAATTAGATGTTTTTTCCATGGAGGGAGGAAAGTCTGGCAGAAGTCGTCGACATCGATGAAAACAGCATCTAAATTATTCATGCCCAAGTCATTGTGCAGTAGATAGTTCTTTTAAACGGTCAGATCGCGATTTTGGCATTTAGTTTATTTCTTATGCGCAGTTCAGGTTAACCAATAGAACATAAATGGGCAGAGGTGAAGTTTATAAGAAGGAAAGAGCGTTGTTCCATTGATGAGCTGTTTTATTATAATGTAGATTATGCCAATTTATTTTGATCTAGCTATAGGTGTAACCTTGGCTCTATTACGAAGAGCGTAAATCATTTCTGATCATACTTTTCACACGGTTTATAAAAGCGAGAGAAAAACAAACCCACTTCAAACAACAAACACATTGGAATGGCCAATAGCATTTGTGAAAAAAGGTCTGGCGGTGTTAGCAGCATGCCAACCACAAATGCTACAACAACGATATAAGGACGTTTGATTTTGAGATCATCTGGTGTAACTAGTCCCCGCCACACCAATAAGATGATACAAACTGGAATTTCAAACGCAATACCAAAGGCCATAAATAATGATAATATAAAGTCTAGATAACTCGCAATATCTGTGGCAATTTTTACATCCACCGGGGCGATGGACGTAAAAAAATAAAATACTAACGGAAACACCACAAAATAGGCAAATGACACGCCAAAATAAAACAACAGTGAACTCGATATCAATAACGGTATCACCAGACGTTTTTCGTGCTTATACAAACCAGGTGCAATAAAAGCCCATAATTGGTATAGAACCACGGGTACTACGATGAGTACAGAAATTACTAACGTTAACTTGATTGGCGTAAAAAAGGGTGAGGCCACATCTGTTGCAATCATGCTAGTGCCCTCCGGTAATCTGGCAACCAAAGGCGCCGCAATAAAAGTATAAATATCGTTGGAGAAATAGACCAAACAGATGAATACAAAGAATATGGCCACCAGAACACGTAGAAGACGGTCTCTCACTTCAGCTAGATGGTTAATGAGTGGTTGGGTATTTTTAACAGATGGCATATGTTATCAATAAAATACTTGAGCCTCCCCGAGCTCTACTATTCAGTTTTATCTTTAGT
This sequence comes from Candidatus Enterovibrio escicola, assembly GCF_002464935.1. Lineage (GTDB taxonomy): Bacteria > Pseudomonadota > Gammaproteobacteria > Enterobacterales > Vibrionaceae > Enterovibrio > Enterovibrio escicola. The sequence continues at coordinate 11,861 of NZ_NBYY01000039.1, read as the reverse complement.
AGATTCTAAGACATTGTCAACTTCGATGTGGACAGTGTTGTCATCTACACCATTTCTTCTATAAGGACGCCGCACGTCTTGTGTCATTTGTTTTAACTCATCAATCGACTGTTGTAGATCCCGTGATAGATTTTTCATTCCCATCTGCTCGGCTTTCTTTAAGCAGTCTTGCTGTTCTTGATTTGTGAGTTCTTCTCGAAACTCATAACACACAGAACAAGCCATACGACGTACCGCATTAATATAATGAAACACATTTCGAATAACAACCAGAAACTGCTGTGGACCAAAAACTATCAGACCAACAGCCGCTATTAAAATAAGCTCCCAAAAACCGATATCAAACACGAAGTAAACCTATTATTTGTTTTTCGCTTTGTTCTTTCCCGTAACGCTTTTCTTCTTTTCCAGTTTATTCTGGCAGAAAGCACTATATTTTTTCTCCTCATCAGACATGGTTCTTTTAAAGTCTTTGATTATTTTTCCTAAATCACTGCCGATGTTACGTAGCTTCTTGGTACCAAACAACAGCATAACGATCACTGCAACGATTAGTAATTGCCCAATACTAATACCACCCATGTTGTGGTTACCTATGAATTATATTACTTAAAAATTAATAAGATCCGACTCGCTCAGTATTACAACATTTTTCTATATACCATACCCCAATCTACCTTAAATTGACTGAGTACTTAACCTCCTTTATTCAAAGTACACCATGCAAATAACCAACTACCAAGTGCCGTTGCTCCAGAAATATGAGGAAGAAATTTCACCTGATTGCTATACAGTATGGCTGAGGTAACAAGAAGTGTTGCTCCCACACCAAGAAAAAAGTTGGCACAGTTATGCTGCTTACGCGCGACTATAAATTTTGTGTACATAGCATCTATACGATGGTTCATCTGGCGCCCTTGTTTTAAACTATCGTAAACAAGCGCGGGTAATTCTGGTAATTTTTCTGCCCAAAAAGGGGCATTGTCTTTTATCACATTAAAAAGCGCTTTCGGCTCGAGCTGATGAGACATCCAATCTTCAAGGAAAGGTTTGGCAGTGTTCCACAAATCGAGCTGTGGATAAAGTTGCCGTCCAAGGCCTTCCACGTACAACAAAGTTTTCTGCAGTAGCACTAACTGTGGTTGCACTTCCATGTTAAAATCACGTGCGGTGTTGAATAAATTTAAGAGCACGTGACCAAAAGAAATTTCACTCAACGACTTCCCAAAAATAGGCTCACAAACAATACGAATAGCGAATTCAAACTCATCAACATTAGTGTTATGTAGCACCCAACCAGAATTAACATGCAATTCAGCAACTTTCCTATAATCTCGATTAAAAAACGCCAAGAAATTTTCCGCTAAATAACGCTTATCTTCCCGATTGAGTGTACCAATAATGCTACAGTCCAGTCCAATCCATTGTGGATTATTTGGATGATCATAGGAGACAAAAACATTGCCTGGGTGCATGTCTGCATGGAAGAAGTTGTCACGGAACACTTGGGTGAAGAACACCTGTACACCGCGTTCTGCCAGTAATTTCATATTCGTACCATTAGCCACTAGAGCAACAAGATCAGACACTTGAATACCGTAGATACGCTCGGATACCATAAAATTGGTACGACAATAATCACTGAACACTTCCGGAATATAGAGAATATGATCATTTTTAAAATTGCGCCGAAGCTGGATAGTATTGGCTGCTTCACGCATCAGATCGAGTTCGGCAAATAAGTTTTTTTCATATTCTCTAACAACCTCAACAGGTTTAAAGCAACGAGCTCTTGGGAAGAAGCGTGTGACTATTTTTGCCATCCGGTACATCAGATTAATATCCGCTTGGATTAAGGGTAGAATATCGGGGCGAATAACTTTTAGCACCACTTCACGGCCATTTTCTTTTAGCGTCGCTGTGTGTATCTGTGCGATAGATGCAGATGCTAGTGGTTTTTCATCAAAGTTATCGAACCAAGTTTCAAGCGCTCCACCAAGAGCACTCTCCATTTGAGTTCTGGCTAACTTGCCATCAAAGGGTTCAACTTGATCTTGCAGCATCGCTAGCTGATCAGAAATTTCTGATGGAAACAAATCGCGTCGAGTAGACATCATCTGGCCAAATTTAATCCACACAGGACCTAGTGATTGTAATGCTAACCTTAACCGTTCACCGAGTACCTTATCATCATGTCTATTTTTCAACCAAAATATCATTTTCCGCATAAAATAGGGAATACGGGTTAATGGTTGCTTTGGCAAAAGCTCATCGAGTCCGTAGTTGAGATAAACTTTAGTAATTTGATAAAGACGACAAATTTCACTCAGTGTCATGTATCCTCCATCAAAGGGGATAATGCAGGATATACAAGTTTTTCTTCAACTACATCAAGCTGAGCTCTTACCCGACATGTTTGACGTTGCAGATCTTGAACTTGATCTGTAAAGTAAGCAACCTCGAACATACCCAATGCTAAACGCCATTCTTCCACTAATAGTTCGGCAGCATATTGTTGCTGACGTGCTCCCATTTGTTTTAGAAATATCATACCTTTCTGTGCCGTACGCAGCACAGTATGTGCTACTACATCACCAGTATAGTGAGATAACCATTCTTCAATATCAAGATTAAAACCATCAAGTAGATAGGAGAAATGCTGAGCAACTCCAATATCACCAGATAACTGCAGTTTCTCTTTCTTAATAAGTTGGGTTAAATTGGTTTTCTCTTTCACCTCTAAGACAACCGAAATAGCGAGAACCAATTCACAATCTGCATTACCTTCATACGAAGGTAGTACATCGATCTTATGATTAAAAAAAAATATCAACTGCTTATTAATATCTGTCAGTATCACGCGTAACACTTTTCCTTTCAATTTTGACAAAGAACGTTGACTTTCACTGTCTTGGCAGATCAGCCTATTGATGATAGTTTCTACAACAGCAGTTACAAACAGATCAAGAGACATAGATAAACCTTAGAATTTATAGCCGCGGTGTAGCGCAACAATGCCACCTGTCAAATTGAAGTATTTGACTTGTTCAAAACCAGCCTCTTCCATCATGTCCTTCAGAGTTTCCTGATCTGGGTGCATCCGAATAGATTCTGCCAAATAGCGGTAGCTTGCCCCGTCATTAGCAATGATTTCACCTATTTTTGGTAGTAGGTAAAATAAATAAGCATCGTATATTTTCAACAAAGGCTGAATAATCGGCTTAGAAAATTCCAATATTAGCAAACGACCACCTAGCTTGAGTGTTCTATACATGGAACAAAGCGCTTTGTCTTTATCTGTTACGTTACGCAGACCGAAACCGATAGTGATGCAATCGAAGTAGTTATCTGGGAATGGTAATTTCTCCGCGTTTGCCTGCACATAGATCACGTTGCCGATCATACCAAGATCACGCAGCTTGTCTCGTCCCACCTTCAACATTGAGTTATTGATATCCGCCAGCACCACCTGGCCTTTGTCGCCAACGATTCGGGAGAACTTTGCCGTCAGATCACCCGTACCTCCAGCTAAGTCTAGAACATGATATCCGCGACGTACGCCACTGCAATCAATGGCGAAGCGCTTCCAGATTCGGTGAATACCCAGAGACATTACGTCATTCATTATGTCGTATTTTTCCGCTACATTGTGGAAAACATTAGCAACCATGCTGACTTTGTCTTCTTTAGCTACTGTTTGAAAGCCAAAATGCGCGGTATCTTGGTCTACCTTTTTCGTAAGATTTGTCATAGTACTCCCCTGAGTAATACAAAACTAGGACAAAGATATATCAGATATTCTCGCTGCATAGCATATTTTATACTCAGTGCAAGATCACAGAGCTTCATGCTATTGACAAAATATCTGACTCAATCTAGGGAAACCGACAATTCAGACGTATCTTCATCCTCATCCAAGGCATGCTTTTTAAGTGTTTTTGGACTAATATCACGTTTTACTTCAACGCCCAAGGATTTAAATGCTTCAACCTGTCGCAAAATATTTCCACGCCCTGTAGATAACTTATTCAATGCCCCTTGATAGCTATCAGCTGCTTTCTCCAGCGCACCTCCCAATACCTCAATATCTACAACAAACAGACGAATTTTGTCATACAACTTCGCTGCCTTATCAGCGATTAAGCGAGCATTTTTATTTTGATGTTCATACCGCCACAGGTTGTTTATAGTTCTCAGTGCCACTAGTAAGGTCGTTGGACTCACCAACATGATGTTATGATCGAGTGCCTCACGAATAAGTGCCGATTCAGATTCAAGTGCAATTTGAAATGCAGGTTCGATAGGAATGAACATTAGTACATAGTCGAGACTTTGAATTCCATGTAACTGATGATAATCTTTACTACCAAGGCTACGGATGTGGCCACGAATAGAAGCAACATGCTCTCGAAGCGCATTCTCTCGATCAGCTACCTTCTTAGCATGGTAGTAATGCGCATACGCAACCAATGCCATTTTTGCATCGATAACAACATTTCTTCCTCTAGGTAGACGGACAATCACGTCAGGTTGGTAGCGCTTTCCATGTTCATCTTCCAAACTTACCTGTGTGTCATATTCATAGCCTTCTCGCAATCCGGATTCCTCCAATACACGAGCCAGTACAACCTCACCCCAGTTACCCTGCTGCTTATTATCCCCTTTTAGGGCTTGGGTTAGGTTCATCGTTTCACGGGTCATGTCTTCATTGAGTTTATGTAGATTTTGAATTTCGTGGACGAGGGTATGACGCTCTTTGGCTTGTTCACCAAAACTATCCGTTACCTGCTTATGAAACCCTTCTAATTGATTTTTTAGTGGGTTAAGAAGCGCTTCTAGGCTATGACGATTTTGTTCATCGACAGATTGGATTTTATGGTCAAATACTTTATGGGCAAGTTTCTCGAACTGAACACGAAGATGTTCTTCTGCCTTTTCCAACAATTGAATTTTTGCATCTGACGCTTCTAATTGTTCTTCTGTCCGTGTTTTTTGCTCAAGCCTTGCCAATTCTAAGGCTACGTTACGGTCACGCAAGCTGTCGACTAGTTCTTTTAAACATAATTTCTCACTGTGAAGTTTTTCCATTTGACACAATTTCTCCTCAGCAGCGGTAAGCTTTCCGTATTGACAACACAGCTCCTTATTCAAGCAGTCACGCTCATAAATCATATCATCGAGTTGATTTTGCAGCCCCCGTAACTCCAACTGAAGGTGTTGTCTCGCCATCAGATTCATCTTTTCATCTGCGTCACGTTGCTGCATCATAAATTTACGTAGGCTTCGTTGAGCTAAATGCTGAAAAGCAACGCAGGGCAATATAGTCACAGCAGCTCCCGCACCTACAGCTATCCATATCATTTCATCAGAGAGTAAGTATTCAATCTGCATTCTAATCACCCTTAATATCTGTATAAGTGTATTTTCTTGAGCTTAATAATTGAATGCTGAGCTTTTTGGTTAGAACGTGCAAGCAATGAGTCCAGCAATCAGGTTGACCATAAAGTTTACCCCACTTAGGTGCCGAGAATGCTCGATTTGAGATATGTTTTTTAGTTGGTCAAAAACGGTTTTAATAATAAATCGTTTTTGGAACATTAGACGGTCCCAAAGTTTTATCACTTTGGGTTTCATATTCTTTTTCACACCCGTTATTAGTCACACACTCTTGTCTGTAAGTTCCCGTTTCAATGGACCAGCGATATAACCTTTATCTCCGTATAAACACGATCTATAGTGATTTCTGGTGTATGGATCTGAAATAATACGCTGTAACCTGTTGATTGATCTTGCCAGATAAACAACCAACAAGGAATACACCGCATGGATAATAGTCATAACGTTACCGAGCTGCATAAACTAGAAAACCTGCTTAATGAACTGCTGGAATAAGGCGAACAGTAGTTGTTGGCTCAAGCTATAGAAGCCGAGATTCAATCCTTGCTCAATAATGTCACATCACATCACATCACATCACTTCAAACTAACGGAAAGCAGGGAGTGGTTCACAAGGGCCATTTGCCTGAGCGGCATCTACAAACTGGATTCGGCGACATTACCGTCAAAGTCCCAAAGGTTCGAGATAAAACAATGTAGGTCTTAGGTTCATCTGTGTTGGATTTGAAATGACTTGCATTTGAAAACAAGTCTATTTTATCTCTCATGATATCTATCATGTCTCCTTTTTTAAATAAGTAGATATATCTCTTAATAAGTTTTTATCAATATAAAATAAAAACCCTAAACCGAGTGTTTTGCTAGCTAAGGGCTAGGTAGAGCAACCACCATTTCTTGGTTTAACCTATTAAAACCATGTTTCTCATAATTAATTTAACTTGTTGATATTTAATGAATTAGATTATACATAGATAATATGTTTTTTCTTCGTAAATTCATCTAGGTCTTTAACAATCAACATTACAGAAATATCCTCGACGCTTCACTGTCGCATAGGCAACTTAAAAAAGTTGGATGACGATAGCGTCTTTGTTCGTGTTCAATCTTGCTAAATGTATCAGAGAAATGGACATGCTTAAGCTCTACCACATATAGTTTCTGGGAGGAAATTCTTAGGTAAAAGAGCAGGGAGCGGGATCAAGTTCAACAGCACACTGGTTCTGCCATATCTCAAGCGAACCAAAAACATAGAAGAGCTTATCCCTTGGCTTTATCAGTAGGGGATCTCCACGGGCGATATGCAGCTAGATCTGGAATCTCTCTTAGGTAAGCAAGCCAAGTGATTGTCAGCAAACAGTGTTTCTGGACTTAAGCAGCTGTGAGAAGAATAATACTACCAGTGGCATAAACTCGATCAAAGTAAATGGCGGTATGTCTACATTTTTGCCGATGGTATTTACTGCAAAATTCAGATGGATGACAAGCTTTGCCTGCTTGTTGTCATCGGTATCGATGATGCCGGCTGCAAGGAAGTGCTAGCCGTTGTCGATGGGTACAGGAAGTTATAGGTCAGTTGGTTTGAAGTTCTGTCACAGTTATCGTACCACGGTATCAGTATCGCTCCTGAACTTGCTATGGGTGATGGCGCTTTCGATTTTTGGAATGCAGTGATAAAGCATTGGCCAACGACGCATCATCAGCACTGCTGGATACACAAAACAGTCAATGTATTAAACAAAGTCCTAAAATCTGTTCAATCAAGAATAGAAGAAATGCTTCACGATATCTGGATGTAGGAGACACAACAAGAGGTACATAAAGCCTTCGTATAGTTCGAAACCAAATATGGTGCTAAATATCCCAAAGCAGCGGAGTGGCTGACCAAAGACAAAGTGGAAATGCTGGCATTTTACTATTTCCACACCGAGCACTGGATTTATATTCGAACGACAAACCCCATTGAATCAATGCTTGCAACCGTGAGACGAAAAATGAACAAAACCAAGAATTGTGGAAGCCAAAAAACGACACTGGCAATGGCCTGTTGATGCAAATCGCTGAGGTTAACTAGCGTATCCTACGAGGCTTTAAATTACTCTCGGATATCATCACAGGCATGAAATTCAGAGATGGTATTCGTGAAATAAACGTCAATCATCAAAATACTTCTCTGGAGGCTGTACACCAGATTTAACCTTAGTTCGTAGAAACACCTCCAAAGCTCGTCAGCCCTTTCCGATATAGGTTTCCTATAATCCACGTTAGCCGTCATCACTTTGACTGGAATAATGCCACCTTTATTATTGATAATAAAGTGTAATTTGAAGCCGTAGAGCCACCTCATTATTCCTTTTCCTCGCTTCGAGGTACCTTTAAAAACCTGACGTTTGAGAATGCGTAGGTTGTGACAAACCTGTAGCTTGGACGAATCAATGCAGGTAATCCCTGTCGACCTTGCCTGACGGAAAGCTATCACTATCGTCATGACTTCGCTAACTGAGAGGCGAGAAGGTCTATTTCTCATTTTAACAGGCGTTATTTCCCAAATATCTGAATTAATCGTAATTTCTACGATCAGATAATCATGGAGTGTAGTTAAGCGGGAGGTGATGATGAGAAAGGGGAAGGCCAAGATCAGCAACTGGCAACAATATAATTAAGCATTAGTAAACCGTGGTTCAGTGATTTTTTGGATACCGCGATTAAAATGGTACTGATGATGAAAAGTATTGTTAAGCTCCCAATTTGTGGATTAGAAGGCCTTCTTAATTAGGTTTTTACATTGATGAATATTTCGTTTAAATCCCCTACATACACCTGCATTGGTAATGCGTTTGAAGAACGTAAAAGTTAAGTACCATTTGTCAAGTCTGGAAGCGCTCCCCCACGTCGTTATTGATATCAAAGGCCTAAAAGTATACGGCGAAACTGAATGGAAAACACGTAAACACGGTAAGGATAAACGGCATATCTGGCGTAAACTGTACCTAATTATCGATGACTACAAAGTACCTGTGCGATGATATTATTTGAGGATGGTAAAAAATATTTATGTGCCACCCACTTGCAGGCCTTATTGTTTATACATTTCAACCCAAAACCAAACTATTAAACTCTAAGTTTAAAAGATATGCACTTATTACAGATCGAGGTTAATAACAACCCTATTAAGGGTTGATATCAATATTAAAGACGACACTGACTTTTTTGTTGAGAAGAGTTCACTTACTTATGCACTCGCCGAGATAGAAACCTCTTAAGCAAAGCAATTCTAGATACCTACTAAACTAATGTTACCTGAGCCTAAGGTAACCACGCTATTTAAGATGTTGTTATTACATAATGCAGGAAGATAATAGCCACAACTCCATCAATGTATGTCATTTTAGACTGGATGATTTAATGAAAAGCTCCGTCTAATAATAAAGCAGACGAAAAGATGATATTCAACACTACACGACCAAGCACTATCGAGTAAACTAGGTTTCACCAACAAGTTGCAGATACATAGGAAACTGATGTGTACGCCCTACCTAAAACTGTAATTGATAATTTAATCACAGCAGTGTTAGTGCTTGATAATGATCTTCTTGTGACCTACGCCAACCCAGCCGCAGAACAGTTATTTTGCCAAAGTTTACGGCGTTTACGTGGACATTCTTTTACTAAATTAGTAAAGCAGAGTTCTATCGATTTATTTGTGGTTAAAGAAACTATCAAAAATGGTCAAGGTCTGACAGACAGTGATGTTACCCTTGAGATCAATGGTCGTCAACGAAAAGTTGAACTCAGTGCCAGCCGTCTAATATATGAGCATTGTACGTCCATATTGCTAGAAATTAGAACTATCAGCCACCAGCAACGCATCAGTAACGAATTGTCACAGAAAGAACAACAACATGCTGCACGCGAGTTGGTTCGAAGGCTAGCTCATGAAATTAAGAACCCTCTTGGCGGGTTACGTGGCGCAGCACAATTACTCGAAAAAATGTTACCGGATCCAAGCCTCAAAGAATATACACGCATCATCATCGAACAGGCGGATCGCCTGAGAAAGCTTGTCGATCGTTTATTAGAACCGCAAAAACCAGGTCGACTCCAACAGGAGAACATTCATGTAATACTCGAAAAAGTCAGACTCTTGGTAACGTTGGAATCTCAATGTATCAATGTAGTGCGTGATTACGACCCAAGCTTACCTAATATCGAGATAAATCCAGAGCAGATGGAGCAAGCTATGCTCAACGTTATAAATAATGCTGCGCAAATCCTGCAAGACACCAAAAATGCAAAAATTACACTTCGGACTCGCACTAAACATCAGGTGATAATCAACGGGCAACGTCATCGACTTACCGCTCGTATCGATATTTCCGATAATGGACCAGGAATCGCTACCGAGCTTCAAGATACTCTGTTTTATCCCATGATATCTGGACGATTAGGAGGGACAGGTTTAGGTCTTTCCATTACACGTAACTTGATTGAGCAGCACAAAGGAAAAATTTACGTCAATAGCCAACCCGGAAATACCACCTTTACCATTTTATTACCCATTCAATGCGTAGGAGGAAATCATGAGTAGAGGGTTGATCTGGGTAGTCGATGATGACCGCTCAATTCGGTGGGTATTAGAACGCACACTCCATTTAGCAGGGTTGGCTTGTGAAACATTTTCTGGTGCTGACAATGTGTTAGAAGGGCTACATCAAGAAGTTCCAGATGTTCTGATCTCTGATATCAGAATGCCTGGTACAGATGGTTTAACATTGCTCAACCGATTACAACAGGAATACCCGACACTACCCGTGATCATAATGACTGCACATTCCGATCTCAACGCGGCAGTCAACACCTACAAAAAAGGTGCCTTCGAGTACCTACCAAAACCATTTGATGTTGACGAAGCCTTACTGTTAATTGAACGGGCACTTTCTCACAGTCAAGAACAAAAATGTCAAAGGCCACCACAAGAAGTGTTAGCAGCAGTGCCAGAGATCATTGGTGAAGCACCCGCGATGCAAGCAGTCTTTCGTGCCATTGGTCGATTGTCACGTTCATCAATTTCGGTTCTAATTAATGGTGAGTCCGGCACTGGCAAGGAATTAGTCGCACAGGCGTTGCATCGACATAGTCCAAGTTGCAACAATGCCTTTATCGCTATAAACATGGCAGCAATACCAAAAGACTTGATTGAGTCTGAACTATTTGGTCATGAAAAAGGGGCTTTCACGGGTGCCAATAACCTTCGTCAAGGGCGCTTTGAACAAGCCAATGGAGGCACATTGTTTTTAGATGAGATTGGTGATATGCCACTCGACATTCAAACCCGTTTACTTCGTGTGTTAGCCGACAGCCAATTCTATCGCGTCGGCGGTCAATTGGCGATTAACGTCAATGTACGTATTATAGCAGCCACTCACAAAAACCTCGAGAACCTAGTGGTTGAAGGCTATTTTCGGGAAGACCTCTTTCATCGTTTAAACGTAATTAGAATTAATTTACCACCTTTACGAGAACGCCGTCAGGATATCGATCAGTTAGCCAAATGTTTTCTCATGCAGGCGTCTAATGACCTCAATATCGAGGTCAAATCACTTCACCCAATGACACTGGACGTGCTTTCTACCCTAGCTTGGCCCGGTAACGTTCGCCAGTTAAAAAATATCTGCCTCTGGTTGACCGTGATGGTAAGCGGTAAGGAAGTTCTACCAGAAGATTGTCCACCAGAGTTACTAGCATCCACAGGGGAATCGAATAAAATTGACGGAGACAGCTGGCAATATGTACTGTCTAAGTGGGCAGAACATTCACTTGACAAAGGTAGCAATAACCTATTTAGAGAAGCATTACCCGAGTTTGAACGCATTTTGTTACGTGAAGCACTTAAACATACCCGCGGGCACAAACAAAAAGCGGCGAAACTATTAGGGTGGGGGAGAAATACCCTAACGCGAAAACTCAAAGAACTTCGAATGCTTTAGAAGCTAATTTTTTATGTAAAACACTATAAATGCAAGAATTAGTTGGAAATATTCAGCTCCTATTCCAACCTTCTTTAATCATTCACGACTTCTACGGTCATCTTGATAGTTCTATTCGTATTCTAAGTACCTAATTAACCTCACATTTACAAGATAAAAAGGACGGGTATGCGGATTTAGTGATTGATTTTCACAGGATGTATTAATTGGTTAAAATCGGATTTAATGATTGATATCATAAACCAAATACACTTGTATTAAGAACGTGGAGACATCCACAGCCGAACTCAGCGACGACTCTGAGAAGACAAGGATTTAACCATGAAAACTATCTCTATTGCTGAATTTGAAACTCTGGTAGCTCGCAACGACTGGCAGCGAGAACAAGATTGCGAAGTTTTAAAGCGTCTTGATCGTCAGGTTGAAGAGTGGAACGAAGAAAACGAATCTTTTGATCTGAACGATATTCCTCACGTTTTT
>NZ_NBYY01000010.1 GCF_002464935.1 Candidatus Enterovibrio escicola | reverse complement strand
GAACTTCAACTTCACCCAACGTACACTCCTCCAGTCAGCTGACTGGAGGAGTGTACGTTGGGTGAAGTTGAAGTTCAAGTCTGAAGTGCGACACTTCCCAATCAAGCTATTACTACCTTTTATTTAAAATAATAACGGAGGTTGCTTAAACCCTAAACATTTCGAACTATAGTGATTTCTGATATATGGATAGAAAATAATGAGGTGTGACCTATTGATTGATCTCGTCAGATACATAACTACCGTATGGACAATAATCATAACGTTACCAAGCTTCATAAACTAGAAAACCCGCTTAATGAACTGCTGAAACAAGGCGCACAGCAGTTGTTGGCTCAAGCTATAGAAGCCGAGATTCAATCCTTACTCGATAATTTTAAATCACTTCAAACTAACGAAAGGATGAGAGTGGTTCGCAATGTCCATTTACCTAAGAGGTACCTACAAACTAGGCTCTACGCCATTACTGTCAAGATCCTAAAGGTTTAAAATATAAAACAGCACTGATGGTGAAAGATATTTTCAAGTTCCCAGTTAGTGGATTAAAAGACTTTCTAAATTCAGTTTTTACGTTGATGACTGTCCCGCTTACATCCCCTACATATACCTGTATTAGTAGGCCTTCGAGGACCGTAAAAATCAAGTACCATTTGCCGAATCTAGGAGCTATTGCACACATAGTTATTGATACCACAAGCCTGTGAAGGTATACGATGAAGATAAATGGAAAACGCGTAAACACAGCAAGGATAAGAGGTGTATTTAGCACAAACCTCATCTTGCCGTTGATGTGTTTACTCATGAGGTTTATTGCTGCAGAAGTTAACCTAATTTTGTAGATGATAATAAGATTTTACCAATATTGCTTAACCCATTACGACGAAAGATACAGCAAGTCAGTGCTTATGGAGCCTATGACGCAAGAACATGTCACCACGTACTGAAAAACAAAGGAATAACGCCCACTATTCCACCTCAAAAAAAACGAGTTACGGGAAAGAGGGAGGTTATATATTCAATAAGTTGAATGATTCTTTGATATGACAGGCAACCAAGTTGTCGACTACTGCAGATGTCATGTGTATTAACAAGAATTTGTAATCCATAACAAGAATTCATTTTTATACGTAAATAAACTTATTAAACACAAGATCGAAGAGGAATATCCTAGAAATAAATCTGCAAAGGTGTTAAAATAGAACAAACTGCCAGGAGTGAAAATGGTACAAGAATTATCACAAACGCTCTTTATCAGAGACAGCAATGCTTGCCATAAAATTAATCGTATTTCCACTTCTGATGGCCACGCGTTTTATAGCCATGAATGTTAGGATGACGTCTTTATATTCCACATCGAAATGTGGCCTATTGACGTCTATCACGTCAAGAATTTTTAATACAAATCATTCTTTCGTTTTGTTGCTATAGTGAATTACAACTGCTTCGCAGGGAGGATATTTTCGTATACCAAACACCTAAACCAAAACCCGTGGTATCAATGCCGTTGTGCGTCACATTATATCGCGCGCAAACATTATCTATCTGGCCCAATTAATATTGAAAATTAAGTCTTCGCCAAATAGTATTTTTCATAATTCTAAAACAGTCAGATTCTGCAAAAAGCGGAATAAAAACCATATCAATTAACCACTATCGGAAGAAAATAAATCAAAGAATACACCATGCTTTGGGTGGGAGAGCAAAACCAACTCCATATCTCTCCCAAAAAACACATATTTTAAGGAATTATAACCTTCTACCTCTTCGAAAAGTTCTACATAGTTGATACGTTTGGTGTAGCTCATCATTGCATCCAGCAAATCTCCTACTGCCTCGCTATTACTTCACACCACTTCTTAAAGATTGCTATCACTTGAAGGCTATAATATCTCACTCGTTAAAATTATTTAGGAAGAATGTGCTGAACCAGCCTGCCAATAAATACCTGAGCATCCACTGTCTAATACGTTTTTAACTTCGTTTTATGTAATTGGTAGTAATACCTAATTTAATGACCGTGATACCCAACTATCCTAGATAAGCCTATCGGCGGGGATGACAAATAGTTGGTTAGATATCGTATTAACCCTCAGTAGCTTTTGCTTAGGACTTTATTTTTATGACCATTACTAGGATGGGCATAGAAACCATCTGGATAATGAGACCATAAGGTTCTTATCACATATTGACGCGCCGGAAACCCAATCTCCATTAACTTCAGTAAGTGTTTTTACCAAAGTAATCGTAGCTGAGATAACGATAAATACTGAAACCCTTTCCAATCCTAATTTGAAGGAAAGAATGCACCTTCAGCCAGTATCACATGTAAATGCGGATTGTAGTTACCATTACCACTATAGGTATGGATGAAAACAATGACGACAATTTAACATGCATCGGTCTTAAAATGCGCCTGAATTAACTCTGATAAGCAAGCTTCCGCCAAGACCATAAACCCAGCATACAAATGCTTCTAATTGGAGTGATTATAGAAAGGAATACGAAGTTGCTCAGGCAATGTTAAGATAACTGGCCGATAGCTCACTCTACGAAACAGGCGGATACCTGTTTTGACCATACTCTCCCGTGCATAACGCTTTCCACATTGCGGACAAGCTTTCCCCTTACAACTAAAGTTAACTTTATGTTGCCCTTGACCCTCAACTCAAGCATGGGTAAGTAGCAAAGCCATTTTCTGAGATTCCATATTTCATTATCTTAGTGATTTTTGAATACTAATCGGTGTCATAGCGGAAATAACTGGATACGAATATGCCCCAATTCGTAGTGAAAATACGTTTAAAGCGAAGCACCTTAGATTTGATACCTGTGAAATTCATTCATGCTTTTTATCTGTTCAATCGTGCTAAATATATCACAGAAAGGGACATGCTTTAAGCCCCAAACATATAGTTTCTAGGAGGAAATTTCTAGGTAAAAAACAAGGAGAGAGATCAAATTCAACAACACACTGGTTCCGCCCTATCTCAAGAAAACCAAAAACATAGACGAGCTTATCCCTTGGCTCTATCTGCGAAGGATCTTCTACTGGCGATATGCAGCCAGACCTAAAATCGCTCTTAGGTAAGCAAACCAAGGGGTTGTCAGTAAACAGTGTTTCTCGACTCAAGCAGCAGTGGGAAGCAGAATACGACCAGTGGCGTAAGCACGACCTAAGTAAACGGCGGTATGTCTACATTTAGGCCGATGGTATTTACTGCAAAGTTCAGATGGATGACAAGATTTACCTGCTTGTTGATATCGGTGTCGATGATGCCGATTAAAAGGAAATGCTAGCCGTTGTCGATGGGTACAGAAAGCCTTCGGACAGTTCGAAACACGATATGGTGCTAAATATCCAAAAGCAGCGGAGTTCCTGACCAAAGACACAGTGGAAATGCTGGCATTTTATGATTTCCCCACCTAGCACTGAACACATATTTGAATGACAAACCCCATTAAATCAACGTTTGCAACGGTGAGGCTAAGAACGAACAAAACTAGGAATTATGGAAGCCGAAAAACGACACTGGCAATGGCCTGCAAACTGATGTGAAACTCTAAGGTTAACTGGCGTAGTCTGCGAGATCTTAAGTTACTCTCGGATATAATTAAAGGCATCAAATTCAGAGATGAAATTAATAAAACAAATGTCAATCATCAGGATATTGCTCTGGAAGCTGTACTCCAGATTTGACCATAATTCCAAGGTGTTTTTATTACACTTTGCTCTTACCTCAGTTACCGTCAGGCAAGGCTGACAGAGATGGCCTTCATTGATTCATACAAGCTACAGGTTTGTCACAACCTACGCATTCTCAGACATAAAGTTGTTCAAGGTACCTCGAAGCAAGGAAAAGAAACGATGGGGTGGTTCTACGACTTAAAATTACACCTCATTATCAATGATCAAGGTGGCATTATCTCAGTCAAAGTGACGACGGCTAACAAGGATTATAGAAAGCCTGTGTTGGAAATGGCTGATGAGCTTTGCGAGTATTTCGAGATAAAGATTATATCTCTAATCCATTGTGGCGGGAACTTGCAGACAAGGGAGTGATACTAATCATGAGTGTAAAAAAGAATATAAAATCTAAAGTGATGAAACCTTAGGAGCGCCTGATGCTCCGGAAACAATTTATTATCAACACCGTTTTTAACCAACTAAAAAACATATCCCAAATCAAGTATTCTCGGCACCGTAATTATATCAGCTTTATGGTCAACTTGCAGGCAGGGTTCATCGCTTATTCATTTCAGCCAAAAAAGCCAAGCATCAAGATGACGAGGTTTTATAAGCAAGCGCTTATACAGATCTGAGGTTATTTAGGAAATAACACGTTGCCAAGTCAAAAGTGGTTGATAAGCACTTTTAAAGTGAGTAGCTTCAATGACTCTAGTATTAATTGCTGTTTCTTTTCATTTTTTAAAAATAAAAAGTTCGTAGCACTTTCTCTGCCAGTAAACGATCCTTACCACTCGTTAAAATGGGAAACAAGTAGTGGCTCACGGCGCTAACTATCAAGAATTAGAGTATTTCCTTCGACCAGTGCTAATTTCCCGCTAGGTAGAAATAGTACTGAAGTAATGATTTATGCACTCCAGACATGATAATAACCCTAGACTTAAGCGTTGTTGATTAAATCAGGCCTACAACGCACTGATCCTAATCTTTTTTACAGTTTTAATTTATCTGCTAGCGAACAGGCATACCGAGTCTTATAACTTCATTCTTCACTTTCACCTTTTCCATCGTTTTACCAACTTGAGCAAAAGTTGTAGTATCATAAGGTTAGAAGTATTTCTTCTCCGAAGTTATCGCCTACGCGCCCCACAAGGATTGACAGCTAGCACGATAACTCATTGAACATTAATTCGTCTCAACCCAGAAAGAACTTTCCTATCCATAAATTACTGGAATACTCCTGTACGGTCATCTCGTATCTCTGCTAAGAGATCCCCCTCTTAGGTGTCCCAATCTCAATTGTAGGCAGCCTGTTCTGGTACACCTGATATGCCCTATTACCGTTTGGTAGAAGTATTCCCTATAGAAATCATATTGGCTATAAGTTCACAACAGAGTCAAAAGATAACTGGTGCTTCCAGAACCTATTATTCATAATATTTCTCTCTTAAATTTTTCATACTTTCATACCAGATCTTGGCATTTATTTCCACCTGTTTTAGGTAGGTGGCAAAGTCTTCTGCAGATGCGGAGTTAGTGATACCACGTGATACGTTGAGCAGTAACCCTTCTCCATTGCTAGTCATCCCTGATTTAATCACGCCATCTAAATCGCCTCCTTGGGCACCTAACCCAGGGACTAAGAAGGTTGTTTGTTTGTGAACTTCTCTTAGTCCTGCCAGTTCATCCGAGCAGGTCGCACCGACTACAAACAAGGTTTGTTCCTCGCCAAAAGAAGTTAACACTGCTTTGGCAATAAACTGATAAAGTTTTTCTCCACTGGCGAGTACTAAGTCTTGAAAGTCTTTAGAACCTGGGTTAGATGTTTTAACTAAAATAATGCAACCTCTATCTTTGTAATCGTAGTAAGGAATTAATGTATCCAACCCCATATAAGGGTTGAGCGTGACAGCATCAACGTTGAATCGCTCGTAGGATTCTTTGGCATATTTACTAGCAGTAGAGCCAATATCACCTCGCTTTGAATCGAGGATCACCGGAATACTGGAATACTGGGACCTAATATATTCGATGGTTTCGTTAAGTTGATCTTCTTTGGCAACGGCAGCATAGTGAGCAAACTGAGGTTTGAAAGCGGTAGCATAATGATGGGTAGCATCAATAATACTTTTGTTGTAGGTAAATATATCATCGCTAAAACCGTACTTACTCAGTAGCACGTCTTCCGGATCTAGACCGATGCAAAGGAAGGACTTTTGCAGATTGATGCGATTTGAAAGCTTTTCGTTAAATTTCATGTTTAATCATTGTCCAATGCTAGGTTTAATAGTTCGCCTTTTGTTATCATCCCATCCAGTACTTGATACTTGTCTTGGAACACTTCTGAAATGGTTGCAATTTGGTATCTTTTTCTACGGTCATATATTCAATATGTTTTTATTCGTACAAAATATTCAATTTTTCTTGGCAGTTAGTCCACCTAAGCTGCACATTCTCATATATCGGGTTTTCAAAAGTACCTTGAAGAGAGGAAAAGAACGGTAGGCTAATTCTACAACTTAAAATTATACCTTATTATCAATGTCCAAGGTGGCATTATCCCAGTCAAAGTGACGACGGAGAACGTGGATCATAGGAAGCCTCTGCCGGAAATAGCTGATGAACTTTTGAAGTGTTTATACGGAGATAAAGGTTATATCTCTAACCCATTAGGGCTGGAATTCGCAGACACGAGAGTGACACTGATAACGGGTATAAAAAAACATATCCCAAATCAAGCATTCTCGGTATCGTTGTTGTATCAGCTTTATGGGCAATTTGCTGGCGGGGCTCCTCGCGTATTCATTTAAACTAAAGAAACCGAGTATCAAGATAAACGTGGCCTGATAAGCAAACGCTTATGCAGATCTAAAATTACTTATTGAATACATGACCTACAGACTCATTTCCGATGAGTTTATGTAATTTATTAAATGAATCATCAAATATTGCTACTCGTAGCGATGGTTTTTCTTGTTAAAACAGGTGTGAGCGACCCGTTCAATCCCGTCGAATAAGCGAGAAAATGACCCGTTAGTTATGTTACCTGCAACATGAGAGAAAGCTCTACTCGTTGATGAAGAGTGACACTAAGTCGTTTAAGAACAGACGCCCTCTTTTTGTGACTTGCCAGTAATTTTCTGACTCGGTTAGAAGTCCTTGTTGGATGGCGTTATTGATAGACACTCTAACCACATCTAACGGTAATCCTGTAAAATTAAAAAAATCGTCTTTGGGACAAGGTTCGATCAATCGAAATCTATTCATGAAGAATTCAAGAGGTAGTTCATGACCCTCCACTATATACAATTCACTGAGGTATATTTTCTCAGGTTTAAGATATTCGCGTGGGTGCTTCACTTTTACGGTTCGACATACGACTAGGTCTTCGGAGGTGATTTTGCCATGCGCACCACAGCCTATACCTAGGTAGTCGCCAAAATGCCAGTAATTAAGGTTATGCTGACACTCAAAACCGAGTTTTCTGTAACCTGAGGTCTCATACTGCACGTAACCAGACGCGCTTAATAACTGGTGTCCTTGTTCAGAAAAGTTCCATAAATCATTATCATCTGGTAATATAGGAGGTTTGTAGTAATACTGTGTGTTCGGTTCTATGGTGAGCTGATACCAAGAAAGGTGAGGTGGGTTTAGCTTAATAGCTTGCTGGATATCGTTCAGTGCCCCCTCAAGGGTTTGATCAGGCAAACCGTGCATCAAATCTAAATTGAAGCTATTTAATCCTGCCTGATGCGCTAATATGGCTGCGCGTTTTGCTTCTGTCGAGTCATGAAGGCGACCAAGACGTTTGAGCTGTTGATCGTTAAAACTCTGTACACCAATCGAAATACGGTTTACCCCTATCTTGCGATAAGCAATAAATTTATTTATTTCGAAGGTGCTCGGGTTGGCCTCCATGGTTATTTCAATGCTGTCTTTAAACAAAATTTCTGCTTCTATTCCTTTCAGCAGTCGGAAAATCTCCTCAGGAGAAATCAAGCTCGGCGTGCCACCACCAATAAAGATGGAATGGAGATGACGTTCATTTACCCCTTTAAAGCGTGCCAGATCTTTACGCAAATCATCCAACAAAAAGTCGATGTAGTCGTGCTCTGGTACTTTGCCTTTTAGAGTATGAGAGTTAAAATCGCAATATGGACATTTCTGTACACACCAAGGGATGTGTACATATAGACTCAAGGGGATTTGAATAGTCATAGCGATTTACTTCATCTTATGGGCAAGCATGGTGAACAACTTCTTCAATTTGATACCACGTTAAGATACTCGTTGTTGACTGCTAGTGTAATGCTGGCATAAGCAGACAATGCTGCTCTTTAACCCAAAAACCTCGACTATAACCGAAGCCGTGTGAACCGGAATCTCCACGGGTAATGCTTCTCTTAAAGAGACCTGTGATATCCCACTGGGGTGGGGTCATTGCTGAAGCACATGAAATCCAATACGCAGTAAAATCGTACGTTAAATTTATCGTCTGTGGCAGACTCCATAAATTTGATCAATTGATCAAGGTTTTCTTGGTATCTTTTCTCTTCACAGTCATAACGGATGATGTCTATGCTAGGTGTACCCTTCATGTAGTCCAATTCTAATCCTAAATGGCGTTGTTTCTCCTGTTTATCTACTGTTGGGTGATTTATGAAAAAGCATCCAGTACCTGCAGCAAAACCTGAATCTTGAGGTGATTTTAGCAAACCCAAGTTTTTAATACCACTCTACTAGAATGGGACTTTATTTCATCCACCCTCTTCCTTTAAGAGGTGAGTGGTAATAACTAAAATCGATTCACATAGAATTACTGCTGAAATATCAGTTCTAATGCAGAGTCACTTTTAGCTTTAACATCAATATAAGAGCTGTATTTTTTTTCGTTGGTGAGCGTAACTTCGGCAAAGTAATAAATAGAATGGCTTCCGGACACTTCAAAAAACTATAGAGTTTTTATACCAAAGCAACGATCCATGTATTCAATAAGTTGATTATTATCTAAAGGTAATACTTACGCCAATGAATACACCGATCATTTTATCATACATTTCCATTAATTTTGAGTATCTAATCGTTTTCTAATTACATCGTTTTAAGCGGGTACGGAGAATTAGATTTTCCCTCTTAATACGTTACGTATGGAGCTTGCCAATAATGTATTTATTTTTGTGGAAGATATCATACAGATTGAAACGTAGATTGGATATTTTTCTTCCACAACAACCGAATACATAAGCAATGACTTTCTTCAATAGAGACTCCCAAGCATGCTAAAGACAGTGCTAACTATCTTTTTTATCCACAAAAGACCATTATTCATCTACTTCACAGATAAGAACCACTCCATGTACATCAAGAAGGAACGTAGTTACATAGCGGAGTGTAAGTTTTTTAAAAGCCTGACAAGCCGTGTCTATCTATTTCAAGCTGGAAAGTTCTGCAACATGCGTGATAACAATAGCATTGGTGTCCACCATGCAAAAAGAGGTATTCTACACAAAGAACAAACTGTTGAATGCATGACCATCGATATCAATCGAAACATAATTTAAATTATTCATGCCAAAATCTTTATGCGGAATTCTGATTAACCTCAGATCTGCATAAGCACTTGCTTATCAAGCCGAGTTATCTTGATGCTTGGATTCTTTGGTGGAAATGAATACGCGATGAATCCCGCCAGCAAGTTGGCCATAAAGCTGATAAAACTACGGTGACGAAAATGCTCGATTTTGGAGATATTTTTTAATTGTACTAAAGATGCTCACAAAGCTTCATCATCTTTAGTTTCAAAAGCTTCCCTGTATTAGGGATGAAATTAACCTATTTTTCGGCAAGTTTTTTAAGGGAACCAGAGATATAGCCTTTATCACTATAATAGTGATCTCTAGAGATTATCGGCCATCTCGGGCACGGATTTTCTGTCATCAACATTGGCTGTTGTTACCTTTATCGAAATGATACCTCCTTGGTCATTGATGATAAGGTGAAGTTTAAAGCCATAGAATCCTCTCATCGTCCCCTTACCTTGTTCAGCCACCTTCTCAAACAAGCCATGCCATAGAATATGTAAATTGTGACATATCTGTAGCTTAGTTGAATCAACAAACCTGATGCCAATAGGTTTTGCTTCACGGTGAGTCAGATAAGAATAAATGGGGAAACAAAGTTCCTTGCATCAATTTAAAGATCTGTGTATAGCGAACCAAGTCAGGGCATTTACCTGTTAAGTGACGGCAGATAAATTGCGCGTAATCCATTCTAGAATTATGAAAATCAAATTGATAATTAATGAAAAGATACAATAATTGTCATGAGTTCACTGCTTGAAAGGAAAAAGGTTTATTGCTTGTTGTGGAACCTTAAATCCGGTGTTTTCCCAAGTAGGATGGAAACCTGATAAAATCATCGATATTGTTAAAAACAACAGCTAGGTTATTCATATAAAAGTCCCTTTTCAACTGATGATTTAATTTAAACGACCAGATTACCGATTGGATATTTGGTTCATTTCTTATGCGCCACTCAGATTATATTACATAATCATATGAAAATCATATACTCATCGTACTCTCGTTTTTATACCGTTTTGGATCTGATCCAAAACGGTTGTCACCTTTCGTTCCTTCACGTGCATGCAAGATCAACAAAAGGATCACACCAAATGGAACGAGGCCCAGCAATGCCCACCATCCAACATAGTCATAGTCATGTAGTCGACGAACCGTCACCGACAATGTGGGCAGAAACACTGCTATCCCATAGATGACACTCAGAGTACCAAAGCCCAATTCTGGATGATATGTTCCTATGATCTTATCTAGTTGAGATAAAATCGTAGAAAAAAGCATATTAAACATAATAAACATCCAATATTCTTTTCGACGAACACGACCTTTAAACACAGCGTACTGCTTGAGTACTCCGATATACCAGTTCATTTATCTCTCCTAAGAGTGGCTTTGTGTATCTGTATAATTGTAATTGAGATGGACACTAGTGGATTTGTGAAAGGCCATACTATATTTCGGCCGAACCTCGTAGACTTTTCCTAATTTTAATGTCGTATGATTGTTAGCAGTATTGTCGCCTATCCGATACTGTGATGTTACAATTTTGTTATTCATCTGCATTTTTGTTCTTTTACCTATCTTTACCTATAGCGGAGTACACACAATGATGCCGAGCATATCTAATAATACATTACACTAACTCCGTATCGTTTTTATTTGCCAATAGGGAGGACATCTTAGCGCTCGATAGTAGTCGTATCATACAGCTCCTGTGTGTCAATGATTTTGTTGGATTGTTCATATATAGACAAAAAACACTTAGAGATGCTCGCTTTTAAAGGTCATCGGTGCGTTCAGTTTGCATTAAATTCTCATGGGAATAATCAGTATATTTCACGAGGATTCAACGCTAAAATTAGCACACTTATGCCCTTCAGGATGGCGAATTTTCTGACATCATGATCCGGATCATCCCTGTTTAATAGAGCTCCATATACCTACAAATGAATACATGATCAAAATGATGAGGCTTTGGAATCGTTTTATATTTAAAAGACGATTTATCATCGATATAGTCTTTAATCAACTAAAGAATATATCCTAAATCGAGAACTTTCAGCACCAAAGGAAGGTGATCTTTATGGTTAACCTGATTCCTAAACTCATTACTTATACGTTATAACTAAAAAATGATCATGTATTCAATAGGTTCTTCTTCATGTAGGATGTTTACTTTTAGATGGTAATCATTATAGCTACCGCTGAAGTTAGATGTCGTTTTTGCCAGCACACAGAAATGATTTAAAAGCATAGTATTGGCTGGGATGGTCACCAATGCTATGATTACTAAACATGTTACCTAGCCTTCCTAGCTTAAAATATACATACACGGCTATACACGGCTTGTCAGGCAGAGATAAAATAGCAAATTGTTGAACTTGCTATGAACAGTACTGATATCCGCGACTCCTCTCGAGTGCTACACATCAGCATTAATGAAACTGTCAGGCTTTTAAAAAACTTACACCCCTCTGTGTAACTACATTACCTATTGATGTACAGGAATTAGTGCTTATCTGCGAAGTCGATGCGCAATGGTCTTTCGTGGGTAATAGAAATACCCAGCATTTACTCTAGTTTGCTTGGGAGCCTCTATTAAGAAAAATCATTGCTCACGCATTTGATTATCGTAGAAAAAAGCATTCAATTTATTTTTCAATCTGTTGTCTATATTCATAGTTGCCTTTTTGGGCACAGACGGTTTCAATGTGTACGGTATTCTCTCCAAGAATCAATACAGGGTTGGCAAATGCGGCGTTGTTAATTACATTAAGCCTATGACACACTAATCCCAATCTTCTTTACAGTCTCAATTTGTCTGCTGGCAAACAGGAATATAAAGCCTTATGACTTGGTTCCTTGCTTTCACATTTGCCAATACTCCACCAACCTGAACCTTGTAATAAAGAAGAGTGAGTTTAGGACTGAGTAACTGATTATAGCGATACATTGCTATTTCAATTAATGAGCGTTTGTGATAACCAAAATACTATTTACACTTCACCAATTTGTCATCTTTCAATGCCTTTATCGCGTTATTTCTAGGATGTCCCTTTTGGTAGTGTGTTCAATAAGTTGATTTCCGTATAGAAAATAAATTCTTTCATGAATTATAAATCCTTTTTAATACACATGACATCTGCAGTAGTCGAGAACTTGGTTACCTATCATACCAACGAATCATTCAACTTATTGAATATATAACCTCCTTCTTCCCCGTAACTCGCATTTTTTCGAGGTGGAATAGTGGCGTTATTCTTTTGTTTTTAAGTACGTAATAACATGATTTTGTGTCATAATCTCTATCAGCACTGACTTGCTGTATCTTCTATCGTAATGGGTTAAGCGATGAAAGTAAAACTTCATTGTTACCCACCAACACTAGGCCAACTTCGGTGGCGATAACCTCATGAGTAGACGCATCAACTGCAAGATGCAGTTTGCACCAAATAAACCGCTTTTCCTTACTGTATTTACGCGTTTTTTATTTGCAGTCTCCGTATACCTGTAGGCCTCTGCCCTCAATAACAATGTGGGTGACAGCTCCTCGACTCGGCAAACAATACTTGACTTCCATAGTCCTCAAATGCTTACTAATGCAACCTTAGATCTGCATAAGCAATTGCTTATGCAGATCTGAGGTTGTTTATATTGTTTATAGTTGCTGATCTTTTCCTTGTCCTTTTCCATCATCACCTTCCGCTTAATTCCATGATAATCTGATCGTAGGAATTGAGATTAGTTCATATATTTGGGAAATAACGCCTAGTGTGGGTATTAAGAACTAAAGATATAATCATTGTGATCCTTTTATAGCAGGGTTTCTCAATCGTAGCAGGGTGATTGCTTGCAACATTATTATTTACAATCCGAACCACAGATGGGCAAAATATGGGGTTAGCAAATCTCCAATAAAATAGTTCAAGAACTGAAGCATAATGATTGGAACCAATATGCT
Source organism: Candidatus Enterovibrio escicola (assembly GCF_002464935.1). Lineage (GTDB taxonomy): Bacteria > Pseudomonadota > Gammaproteobacteria > Enterobacterales > Vibrionaceae > Enterovibrio > Enterovibrio escicola. Next base: position 58,370 of record NZ_NBYY01000010.1, on the reverse strand, counting down.
CAAATCCAGTCCACCTAATGATGGTAATCTTCGGCGAATTGGTGCAACGAGGGGCTCGGTCAGTTGGATTATCACGATTTGAATCGGGTGGCGCCCTTGGTTTACCCAACTGAGGAGGGAACGTATAATTAATACCCAGAATAGCAATTTTCCTGCTGTTTTGACCATCGTAATCAAACCAATCAACAGATAGCTTTCATTAAACGGAAGGATCGCACTTAACATAATCATCTGTAGCACGAAAGATTGTCCGATACACAATACGTAGACAAACAGTACGCTAGCTAGATCGAAACCACCAATTGATGGGATGATACGGCGCAGTGGGGTAACAACAGGTTGAGTTATTTTCACTACAAATTGGCTAAATGGGTTGTAAAAATCTGCATGAGACCATTGCAGCCAGACTCGAAACAAAACTATTACGATATATAGGTCTAACAGTGTTGAGATGAGGAAATACATTGAGTTCATAAGGTAGCCCTAAAATAGTGATTCCATTTCTTCCGCCCGACGTGCTGCCGCTTGCATGGCTTCTGCGATCGTTTCTGAAAGTTGGTTTTTATTAAAAACGTTCAAAGCTTGAGCGGTTGAGCCTCCTTCTGACGTTACCTGGTTCCGCAAGGTTGCCAGTTCAATATCTGGATTGGCAACTACCATTTTCGCCGCACCAAGCGCGGATTGCTGAACCAGCATTCTGGCAGTGTGTTTGTCAAAACCCTGACGTTCAGCTTCAATTTGCATGGCTTCCATAAACAGAAAGAAATACGCAGGTGCACTGCCTGCAGTTGCAATTATACCATTAATTTCTTCTTCGTTAGTTACCCAACAAACTTCCCCCACAGCTTCAAGAAGTTGAGTTGAGAACACACGATCTTGGTTTGAAACAGAGTCTGGTGCGTAGAGGCCACTCATCCCTTCACCAACTAACGCTGGCATATTCGGCATTACGCGAATAAGGTTCAGTGTTGCTTGTGCCATTTCGGATAATCGTGAAACTGAAATACCAGCCGCGATTGAAATCACCAGTTTCCTACTCCAGTCTATATTTTTCATAGAAGCTAGTAAATCTTCCATGCTTTGAGGCTTCACACCAAGGACAACAACTTCTGCATTCCTAGCACCCTCCATCACATTTTCGTTGGCATTGATACCATGGATATCACGAAAAATGGCACTTCTTTCCGACGTACGGTTAACCGCTGTGATCCTAGAAGCTTTATAGCCTGATTGGAGAAGACCCACAATAATTGAGCATGCCATGTTTCCTGCACCAATAAAGGCAATTGTACGTTGTTCCATTGGCCTTTTCCCTGTTAGTCATTTGTAATGCCAAAAAACGGATATTATTATTACTTATATGGGTTTGTGGGTACCCGTGATGGAAATCGTTACAATTATACCTTGTTCTTATTATAGTTCCGCACACCGAAAATAGCTCTACCAATCCGTACCATGGTACTACCTGCTACAATGGCTGCGTCCATGTCATCGCTCATACCTATTGACAGGGTATCAAATCGAGGACGCGTAGCCTGCATCGCCTTAAACAGTATGGAAATTGGTGCAAATGATGCAAGTCTATTATTATAATTTGTGGCCGGTTGTGGGATGCACATAAGACCACGCAATCTAATATTCGGCAGTTGATCAATATTGTCTGCCAGCGCTTTCACTTCGTCAAATTTAGCGCCAGATTTTGAATTCTCACCGCTAGTATTTATTTGGATTAACACCTGCAATGGAGGCATAACAACTGGCCGTTGTTCACTTAATCGGCGTGCAACTTTACTACGGTCAATAGAATGCACCCAATCAAAGTGTTCAGAAATTTGGCGAGTTTTATTAGATTGGATAGGGCCGATAAAGTGCCATTCTAGATCTACGTGGTGTTTGCGAAAATGAGTGATCTTCTCTGTTCCTTCTTGCACGCAATTTTCGCCGAACTTACGATGTCCAGCGAGCACCGCATCAGCGATCGCATCAACACTTTGATTTTTGCTCACCACAAGTAGTTGTACGCTAGAGGTATTTCTCCCGCATTTCCGCACAACTTCGTTTATTTGTAGGCTGATCTGTTTTAGGTTTCGTTTGATACTACACATGATTGCTTCTATTTTATATAAGGACATGTATTAATGAATATTACTCAATTACGGGCTCTTAGTGTAAAGGATAATGATCCAGATCTACATCTTTCTGATCTAGGCCTCCTATAATCGGAGTGGATGCTCGATATTCAGGAGCTATGTGACCTTCGGTCATATATTCAATATATTGCCCTCCGTCAGGTGAAAGATACAACATCTCGGAGAGCCAACCAGACTAAAGTACATTCTACAAATTCTCTTTTGGTTTGAAAATTTGCATAGCCCATAAAAAATCAAATGATAATGCCAGATTTCCCAAACACTTGACCATGCTCACTCCACTATCAGTGGTAGAAACAAAGCGCCATATTCCAGACAATTCTTACGGTGTATATAGTCATCGCCTTACATTAAAGCAGACCTAAGGAATCTGTTACAACGCTGAAATCTGGCTGGTTTTTAGTTAAGCGCAGATCTGCGCTTTATTAGAGCATTGGTATGCTCATTCAGCATTGGTAATTTCAGTAACCCCTTCATGATCGGAAAAATCTATACCATGGTCTGACATCAAGGTGTTAAAGGACATTGTTCAATATAAGACTGGTTTCTATCATGTAACTGTTTATGGTTTATGGGTTATGCATTTCATCTGACGGAGAGTGATATGGATAATCAAAGGTGTGCGCAAGTATTTTATTCAAGTGAGATTATCAAGCAGACCAGAGCTAGCAAAGGTTGTTTTTATTATCCCATTGCTCATCTACTTCGCAGATAAACACCACTACCTGTACATCAGAATGGAATGTGGTCACACAGTAGGGTATAAGTTTGTTAAAATCCTTAAAACCAAATTAATACTGATGTGTGGCACTCGAAATTAGTCTCAGATACCCGCATTGTTAATAGCAAGTTCAACAAGTTTCACTTTGATCCGAAACTGACAAGCCATGTCTGTCTATACAATCTAGAAGGTTCGACGACATGACTAGCAACGATAGCGTTGGTCTCCATCCCAGACGACACCCTAGTTTTTGACCGTTTTTTATATCAGCAAGAACGACATTTAACGGCAACTCTAGCTGTAATGATCACCATGCAAAAGCAGGTATTTTACACGAAGAAATATCTATTGAATACATGACCAGTTTATCTGTTAAACGAACAAACATTTTGCTTTAAATAGATCGTTTTTACATCGGCGGTAACACTTAAATAAGCTCAAACGAAAGTGGATAGAGACTAGTAGCAGAACTCGCTATTATATCCCATTGAATAAAAACTGGATGAAAAAATGGATTGGCTATTTGACTCCCCAAGTTTATATGTATTAATCATCTCTTTTCTTGGTCTGATTGTAGGTAGTTTTCTTAATGTCGTGATTTATCGTGTTCCTAAGATTCTTGAACAACATTGGCAAATCGAATGCCATGCGTCTTCTACTTATTTACCCAAGCAGGAGAAAGTCAAACCATTTAACCTAAGTGTCCCACGCTCTCATTGCCCGTCATGTAAACAGCAAGTCTATGCCATCGATAATATCCCTGTATTGAGTTGGGTGTTACTAAGAGGAAAATGTCGCCATTGCCACATAAAGATAAGTAGCCGTTATCCATTGGTGGAACTACTCACCGCCGTTTCTGTTGGCTTAGTCTCCTACGTTATTCCTGGATCATATTGGTCACTGGCGGTTATTTTCGCCTCCTTTGTACTGATTGCTCTTTGTTTCATCGATATTGATACAATGTTATTGCCGGATCAAATGACATTACCATTAATGTGGGCTGGACTACTCATGGCACTTATAGGTATATCACCAGTATCTCTTGAAAATGCATTGATTGGTGCAATGGCTGGTTATCTTTCACTATGGAGTATCTTTCATCTTTTCAAGCTACTCACTGGCAAAGAAGGAATGGGTTATGGTGATTTCAAACTCCTTGCTGCACTTGGTGCTTGGCTTGGATGGCAGCCTATGACTTTAGTTATCCTTCTCGCTTCCTCCACAGGTGTGATTGTAGAAGTAATACTGATGTTAATTAAAGGTACGGGAAAAGAAATACCCTTCCCTTTTGGACCCTATCTCGTGATTGCTGGCTGGATAAGTTTACTCTGGTACAATAGTATTGTTGCTTGGTATTTAACTTTGTATTTAGAGATATAAATGGTGTTTGTAATTGGGCTGACAGGAGGCATTGGCAGCGGGAAAACTACCGTTTCAAATATGTTTGGAAGACACGGTATCACTGTTATTGATGCAGATATCATCGCCCGACAAGTTGTCGAGTTAGGTTCAATTGGACTTGCTGTAATTGTTGCTAAGTTTGGTATACAGATCCTTGGTGATAACGGAGAACTAAACCGTAATGCACTTCGCAAGCATATTTTCTCTCACCCAGAGGACAGAAATTGGTTGAATGCTTTACTCCATCCCCAGATCAAAAAAGAAATGATTTTACAAATACAACAAGTCTCTTCACCTTATTGCTTACTAGTTATACCCCTGATGATTGAAAATAGACTTCAAGTCTTGTGTAATCGGGTTCTTGTAGTAGATGTATCGAAAGAAACACAAATTGCGCGTACCATTCATCGAGATAACACAGATGAGACACAAGTAAAAAAAATCCTCGCTAGGCAGGCAACAAGAACCGAGCGCCTATCCTTTGCAAACGACGTTATTGAAAATGAATATAGCGATCAAGAATTAAGAACAAGGGTTGAAACCTTACACAATAAGTATCTTGCGCTATTAGAGAAACAACGAGAATCATCATGACCAGCGAGACACTTTATGAACACCCCTTAAATGAGCAGGTTCGCGTTTACTTGCGCCTTGAACACCTGCTCCGTCAAATCTCTCATGCCAGTTCACTATCAGAAAGTTATTATTCCAATGTGTTTTTGAAGAGCCTATTCGACCTTATTGAAATACTAGAACAAATTCAAATCAAAACCGAATTAGCAAAAGATCTCGATAAACAGCGTGCAAAACTTCAAGCATGGTTGAACGTACCAGAGGTCGATAAGGATCAGCTTGTCACATTATTAACTGAAAGCCGTCAGTTACAACGAGACTTGTTGCAGGCTCCTCGTTTAGGCCAAGAAATTCGTGAAAACAGATTTCTATCGTCTATTCGTCAACGCTTCTCAATCCCAGGAGGAACCTGTAGCTTCGATTTACCAGCGCTCCATCACTGGCACAACCTACCGATTGCGCATCGCCAAAGCGATGCTTTAGCCTGGCAATTATCGCTCAAACCTCTTAGCCACGCACTCTCATTCTGGTTACGTTTAACTCGAGGCAGCGCCACGATGCAACCTTTCACCATTCACACCGGATTCTTCCAGAAAGAAGTCATAGGTGCAAGTCTTTTGCGTATTCAGATTTCACCAGACTATAATGTATTTCCATTGGTCTCAGGCCATAAATCACGATTCTCGATTCGATTTATGCCATTCGACGACCGACAAACTATCGCAGATACAATGGTATTGTATCTATCAGTTTGCTGAGCAACCCATCACTTATTCTGAGGTAATTGTGGATCAACAAAAATTAACCCTCGTTAAATGCCCGCAATGTGGAGTTCCTGTTGTATGGAGCGATATCAGCCCATTTCGTCCATTTTGTAACAAACGCTGTCAACTTATTGATTTAGGTGAGTGGGAAAAGGGAGAGAAAAGTATTTCCAACGTCCTAGATATATCTGATGATTAGAGTTGGTTTCCGGATCAATAGGTCATAGTACCGAATATACTAGGATTTAGGGGCACTCTTCACAGAGGTATACCTATCAATACTCGCTTTTACTTACTAGCAACGGGGCGAAAAACCAAACCCAACTTCACCTTAATTCTGTTTCTAAACTTTTCCAACCTTGATACTCATAAATAGGCTCATATTTAGAAAAATACCGAGATTGAAATAGCACTGATAGTGAAAAGTATTTGTAAACTTCCACTTCGTGAATTAGAAGGATTTCTCAATTCAGTTTTTACGTTGATAAATATCCCGCTTAAATTACCTACATACACTTGCATTATTAACCATTGGGAGACCGTAAAAATTAAGTACCCTTTGCAAGTAAAGGAGTTATTTCCCACGTCGTTATTGATGCCATAGTCCTAAAATAATATGACGAAGGTGGATGGAAAACGCATACACACGGTAAGGAAAAGCGACGTATCTTGCGAAAACTTCATCTTGCCGTTGATGTGTTTACTCAGGAGGTTATTGCTGCAGAAGTTAACCTAGTTTTTGTAGGTGATAATGAGGTTTTACCTATATTGCTTAACCCATTACGACGAAAGATACAGCAAGTCAGTGCTGATGGATCCTATGACACAAGAGCATGTTCCCCCACGTACTGAAGAACAAAGGAATAACGACAGTACTCCACCGCCAAGCAACGCGGGGTACTTGGAGGAAGTACATCCTAGAAATGAAGCTGAAAAGGCTTTAAAAGAAGCCAAGCGGGCGGAGTGGAAAAGGACAGAAGTTATCACAAACGCTCATTAGCAGAGACAGAAACGTTTCGCTATAAACAGTTGCTCAGCCCTAAACTTACTCTTCGCAATTACAATGCTCAAGTTAGTGAAGAGCTACCAAACGTAAAAGCGATGAACAAAGTTATAGGGCTCGGTATGCTTGTTCAACAGCAAACATATTAAAACTGTAAAAAAGATTCATATCAGTGCATTATAGCGTTATAGGCCTGATTTAATCAACAACACCTCTACAATCAATAGTTTTTAAAAAATCTAAATTGCGACTTTGGCATTTAGTTCATTTTTTATGCGCAACGCAGGTTATTTAGGATAAAGTTTCTAACTAACCGGAGCTTATCATAAAAAATTTTTAGGATTTCCGCATCCTTCATTTAAAATAAATTGGATTGTGCATTCAATAGATTGATCGTAATCCAAAGATTGGACGCATATTCAATAAACGTACCAAGCATTTTATCATGCATTTTCGTTGATTTGAATATCCAATTGTTTTCATATTTAATCGTTTCAAGTATGGACGTAGGATCAAATCTTCCCTCTCTATACGTTGAGTATAGATAACAGATTGAAAGATCAATTTAATATTTCTCTTCCACAACAGTAGAATGCGTGAGTAATCATTTTCTTCAATCGAAGCTACTCAGCATACCAGAACCCGCACTGGTTATTATTGTTACCCACGAAAAATGATTACTCATCTACTTCTCAGATAAGTACCACTTCCTTTACATGTAAGAGGGAATTTGGTTAAACAAGGAGGTACGTTTCTTAAAACCCTTACAACCGCATTAATGCTGATGTAAGGCCCTCGAAAGGAGCTTCCTATACACCCACGCACTGTTCATAAAAAGTTCAACAATTTGCTTTTTCATCCCAAGCTAACAAGCCATGTATGTATATCCAAGCTGGAAAACATAACTGGAAACGAGATCTGTGCTACCCAGGTCAATACTTTCCTTATTTAACCACTTTTGTATGCTGGCAAAAACCACATTTAACATCAACGTTAGGTATAAAAATCACCATGCAAAAATAGGCATTTTACACGAAGAAAGCCCTATTGAACACATAACCAGAAATAGCTTTAGCCACTTGATTAAAAAGTACCTCACTTCAAACCTTAATTCAGGCTCTCGCAAAATCGTGCCACTAACTTATCCAACACTGGTTTATTTGCTTCTGGAAACTTAAACTCCGAAAGCTTGGAAACTGGTACCCAATATCCAATCTGTCCTTCGTTACCAAAGGGTTCACCCTCAAACGACGTTATCAGAAAAAAATCTACTGCCAGAATTTTATCTGAGCAATTTTTGATTAATGAGATAAATGGCTCTGCCATTTTTACATTGATACCCACTTCCTCTTTAAGTTCTCTGTATACAGCTTGTTCTACCGTTTCATTTACCTCTACCTTCCCACCCGCAAACTCCCATAAATTCCCGTTGGGTGCTTTCCCAGAACGCTGAGTGATGAAAATCATACTACATTCAGTATTAACTATAATACCTACCGCGATATGAACACAACTTTTAGATTTTTCTGCCATAATTATACGAATTTAGTTCCATTAAAACGGTCTACTGTACGGTCTTTACATCACACTTAGTATTCTTTCAGGAGTTACAGTGCTATCAACTTCGTTTTCCTCATGAGATAAAGCCTAGAAATAACTCCTCTTACTTTAGAGAGGATACGTTAATCCTACCGTGACATTGCTTAAATTTTTTACCAGAACCACATGGACATAATTCATTTCGACCAATTTTACGACCTTCACGAACAATTGTTTCTGATTCATGACTTCCGTGCCTATCATCTAATTGGTTTTTCGCTGCTGCATGGCTCACTTTTTGACGATACACTGACTTCTTAGCATTAATAAGGAGTAGTTTTTCCATGCGATCCACTTGTTCTGGTTGCTGCACGCGAACTCGACTCAGTATCATAATAACATCTACTTTCAGTGTAGTAAGCATATCTGAGAATAGTTCGAACGATTCACGTTTATATTCTTGTTTAGGGTTTTTTTGTGCATAACCCCGCAAATGAATACCCTGACGAAGGTGATCCATGGCTGCTAAATGCTCTTTCCACAACGTGTCCAGTGTTTGCAACATTACCGATTTTTCGAAATTGCGTAGTGCCTTTTCTCCCACGATCGATTCTTTTAACTTATACATATTAGCTATGTAATCAAGAATACGCCCACGCATTTGTTCTTCATAAAGCTCATCGTCGTTATCCAACCATTTTTCTAATGGTAACTCAGCGTCAAAATCTACTTTCAAACGCGCTTCTAGACCAACTACGTCCCACATTTCTTCCAGAGATTGAGGTTGAATATATTGATCCACAACATCTCTAATCACATCTCCCCGATTATGATTGATCATATCACTGATGTTGTGAGTTTCCATAAGTTCATCACGCAGTTCATAAACCACTTTACGTTGGTCATTCGCTACGTCATCAAACTCAAGCAATTGCTTACGGATATCAAAGTTACGGTTTTCAACTTTTCGCTGAGCATTTTCAATTGCCTTATTCACCCATGGATGTTCAATAGCTTCACCTTCTTCCATTCCAAATTTTTTCATCATATTAGATACACGTTCCGATGCAAAAATACGCATCAGTGAATCTTCCATAGAGAGATAAAAACGGCTTGAACCAGGATCACCCTGACGACCTGAACGACCACGCAACTGATTATCAATACGACGAGACTCATGTCGCTCAGTACCGATAATGTGTAAACCTCCCGCCTCCTTAACTTCCTCATGACATTTACGCCATGTAGCTTTGATTTTTTCAATCTGTTGCTTGGTTGGATTTTCCAACTTCGCCATGTCAACTTCCCAGTTACCACCCAGCACAATATCAGTACCACGACCCGCCATATTGGTTGCTATAGTCACCGCACCTATAGAACCCGCGTTTGCAATGATATCAGCTTCATGTGCGTGGAACTTAGCATTCAGTACCGAGTGCTTTACTCCAACTTTAGTAAGTGCATTAGACAACAGCTCAGATTTCTCGATGGACACGGTACCCACCAAGGAAGGTTGACCCTTTCCACTACGTATTTTAATATCTTCAATTATCGCATCGAATTTTTCACGTTCCGTCATATAAACCTGATCAGCCATATCATCTCGAACCATTGGTTGATTAGTTGGAATAACCACAGTATTTAGACCATAGATAGACTGGAATTCAAACGCCTCGGTATCGGCCGTACCTGTCATTCCTGATAATTTTTCGTAAAGACGGAAATAGTTTTGAAAGGTAATTGATGCAAGTGTTTGATTTTCATTTTGGATCTTTACGCCTTCTTTGGCTTCAACAGCTTGATGTAAGCCTTCAGACCAACGACGACCTTGCAGAGTCCGTCCTGTGTGTTCATCAATGATGACGATTTTTTCATCATTAATGATGTAATCAACGTTTTTTTCAAACAGTACATGCGCACGTAATGCAGCATTAATATGGTGTAACAGCAAAATATTAGCTGGAGAGTAAACCGTATCATTGTCAGCCATGAGGCCTTTTTTTCTCAGCAGATCCTCTACAAACTCTTGACCTGTTTCAGTCAAATATACTTGCTTAGACTTTTCATCAACAGTGAAGTGACCTTCACCTCGGTATTCTTCGCTGTCTTCTCTATCTTGTCTAACAAGTTGAGGGATTAGTGTATCAATTCGTGCATACATAACAGAGCTATCTTCTGCAGGGCCTGAAATGATAAGAGGAGTACGTGCTTCATCAATGAGGATAGAGTCAACTTCATCTACCAAAGCAAGATAAAGCTCGCGCTGAACACGTTCCTCAGGGAGGAACGCCATGTTGTCACGTAAATAATCGAACCCAAATTCGTTATTAGTTCCATAAAGAATATCCGTTTGGTACGCCAATCTTTTCTCTGACGGGATCATGTTCGGTACGTTGAGGCCCACCGTCATATCAAGGAATTCAAACAGTGGCCGATTAGTTTCCGCATCACGTCTCGCAAGATAGTCGTTTACTGTAACGATGTGAACGCCTTTTCTAGTAAGAGCATGTAGGTAGGCAGGTAGGGTCGCCGTTAAAGTTTTACCCTCACCTGTGCGCATTTCTGCAATTTGGCTATCATTCAATACCATACCGCCAATTAGTTGGACGTCAAAGTGACGCATACCGAAAACACGCTTAGATGCTTCGCGCACAGTTGCAAATGCTTCAGGTAAAATAGCATCAAGTTCTTCGCCTTGCTCTAAGCGTTGACGAAACTCAGTAGTTTTTGCTTTTAACTCTTTATCACTACAAGCTTCCAATTGTGGTTCAAATTTATTAATCTGGTTTACGATTTTGCGTAAGCAACGTAGTGTGCGGTCATTGCGGCTTCCGATTGCTTTTGTAATTAATTTCAATAACATGGTTTTGCCGTTTATCTCCTGATTTTTACGCTTTAGCATCCGGGCTAAAGCAAGGATACCGCGCTGCGAGGGATGAACATAACATCCCCTACAAAAACTTTTAGAAGTTTTTGTTAGAAAATCTACCATACCCGTGATGATAATCTGGTATCCCTAGATGAATATTTCAAGGGTAATGAATCATTTAATCAAGCTACGTGAAGTATATATACTCCTTTCAAGTAGGACACAAAGAAATGCCTTGTAAACAAAGGCAATTACTCTTGCTAAAACAGCATGTTAAGTAGCTTTAGTATGACAGTCTATAATAAGCTTTGTCGATACAGCATCCCACCTATATAAGAAGTGTGGTATACTGTCAAATTACGGCAAGTTCCATCCTTAAGGATGCGAGAACGTTTAATGTATAATTTGTTTGATATGTAATTTGTGGGGTTTATTGGCCATTCTGGGATATATACATACCGATGTAATAACGAAAAATCATGATAAATCTAGAATATGATGAGAGATCACAGACCACAAGCAACACTAGATTTATTGAAAAACAGCACGACTGGATCAGTGCATCGACGGGCTATTGCCTTGTTGAAGTTAAATATGCAGCTTCAAGCCCTGCTTCCAGAACAACCCGCAAAACATTGCCGAGTTGCAAACTTTCGTGACGGAATACTTGTCATTGAGTGTGGCTCTTCATCTTGGGGAACCCGCTTGAATTATGACAGACAAACGTTGATATCCGCCCTTCGTAAAGAAGCGTTACCGTCACTATCAACGATTGAAATCAAGGTAAATCCAGAACTTGCAAAATCTACTGCAAAAAAAGTGACATACGCTCCCATCCAACAACGAACTGTTAGCCATATTTCTGCAGAATATCTAAGAGATGTTACGGGAATAGTCCCCGAAAAAATCAAGAAAAAGTTAGAAGCCATTGCTACCTTATTATCTAATAGTGACAGCACAGAGTAAAAATCTCAATGAGAGCATAATGAGAGTGTTGATACACAAGAAATCAAAATAGACTGAATTTTATAATCTCTAAACCCTTAGGCCATAACCATACCAGGTTCTACAAACCTTACTGGCGATATATGTGTATCTTCAAAGGTCACCCATTCCCACGCTTTTTCATCCGCCAACATTGCGCTAAGAAGCTTGTTATTCAGAGAATGTCCAGATTTATGTGCACGCATTTCACCAATAATATTATGTCCACACATATAGAGATCACCGATGGCATCCAATACCTTATGTTTAACAAACTCATTACTATAACGAAGTCCATCCTCATTCAGGATGCGATAATCGTCAAGAACAATAGCGCAATCGAAGTTTCCCCCCAAACATAAATTACACGATTGTAGATATTCGATATCACGCATAAACCCAAAGGTACGAGCTCGACTGATATCCTTAATAAAAGACTGTGAAGAAAAAATAAACACTAGACTTTGTTGTTCTGCTTCAATTGCTGGATGATTGAAGTCGATGGAGAAATCGAGTCGGAATCCGTTATAAGGCAACAATTCCGCCCACTTATCGCCATCTTCAATGCGTACAGGTTTCAAAATTCGTATAAAACGTTTAGGTGCTTTTAAGGTTTCTATACCTGCCGATTGCAACAGATAGACAAATGGACTAGCACTACCGTCCATGATTGGAATTTCTGGGCCATCTATTTCAACAATGACATTATCAATACCCACTCCCGCCAATGCAGAGTTGAGGTGTTCTATCGTAGAAATACGCACATCATCATCGTTAACTAATGCAGTACACAGCACAGTATCTCGAACTGATGCAGGATCCGCCGGAAAATCAACCGATGGATGAAGGTCAGTACGACGATAGATAACACCCTTGTTAGCTGCAGCTGGGCGAAGGATCAACGTGACCTTACGACCAGAGTGTAAACCTACCCCAGTCGTCTGAACAATTGTTTTTAATGTTCGTTGTCGAATCATCTGGCATTTCCAACTAGAATTAGTTCCTGTAATAAGTTACTAATTACCTTTTCATAACTGAGTTAACTAACATAATGTTAGCATGTCACCGTACACAAACCAAGAGTTGCTGGATTAATCGACCTGCTTACGAAGAAAGGCAGGAATATCCAAGTAGTCTTGTTCTTGTTGCGGCGTAACATTCGATGTTTGGGACTGAACGGATGTATCCGATAAACGTCCCTCCGATACAGATATTGCTGTCTTACGTGTTTCTCGCAAAGATTGTGTGTTATATTCCACTGCCGATTTCTTTTGTGTACCAGAAATCAAAGTCATATCAGGCTTCTGCTCGTTACCAATACCCGTAGCGACAATAGTAACACGGAGTTCTTCACTCATTTCAGTATCCATTGAAGTACCTATAACCACAGTAGCATTATCTGAGGCAAATGCTTTTATAGTGTTGCCCACTATCTCGAATTCATCCAGTCTCATATCAAAACCAGCAGTAATGTTGACCAACACACCCCGTGCTCCCGCTAAATCAATATCTTCAAGTAGTGGGCTAGAAATTGCCATCTCGGCTGCTTCTTCTGCACGGTTCTCACCGCTTGCTACACCGCTACCCATCATTGCGTGACCCATTTCGGACATCACAGTACGTACGTCGGCAAAGTCGACATTTATCAAACCAGGACGTGTAATAAGTTCTGCAATTCCTTGCACCGCGTTACGTAATACATCATTCGCTTTTGCAAACGCATCAAGTAATGTAATACCACGGCCTAGTACCTTCAGAAGTTTTTCGTTAGGTATAGTGATCAGTGAATCAACGTGCTTTGACAGTTCTTCGATTCCTTGTTCAGCAAACGTCAAACGCTTTTTACCTTCAAAGCTAAAAGGTTTTGTAACTACCGCAACGGTCAGAATACCTAGCTCTTTCGCCACTTCAGCGATAACGGGGGCTGCACCTGTTCCGGTACCACCTCCCATACCAGCGGCAATAAACACCATATCGGCACCTTCGAACTCAGCTTTAATCACTTCTCGATCTTCCATCGCGGATTCACGACCTACTTGTGGATTTGCACCAGCACCAAGCCCCTTAGTGATATCACTACCGATTTGGATGATTGTGCTAACCGCAGTCTTACGAAGTGCCTGCGCATCTGTATTTATGGTAATAAATTCTACCCCTTCAATTGACTCACGCACCATGTGTTCAACCGCATTACCACCGCCACCACCAACACCCACAACTTTAATTACTGCATCATTGGACATTTCTATTATCGGTTCAAACATAGGTTCTCTCCGTTATTCCTGTTCACATCAGGTTTAAAATTCTTTTTTAAGCCAACCACCAAGCTTACTGAACATTCCTGCTACAGTTCGTTTTGGCTGACGTTCGTTCATTTCATTCAATAGATTATCTTTACCATAATGCAGCAAACCAACCGCGGTTGCGTGATATGCATCATTAACATAGTCGGTCAACCCCACCACTCCCGTAGGAAGTCCCACGCGTACCTGATTCTGAAAAGCACGTTCGGCGCACTCCACTAAACCCTGCATGTGTGCCGTACCCCCTGTCAAGACGATACCTGCAGCTAATTGATGTTTTACGCCGTGCGCACGTAAGCGTTCCTGAGCCCGCTCCAGTTCTTGGTGAACTAACCCCAACAGTTCACTACAACGTGGTTCAATGACTTCAGCTAATGTTTGGTGTTGCAAACTTCGCGAAGGACGCCCACCTACGCTTGGTACATTGACTGGAACATTCACCTTGGAATCCGTGTTCACTAACTTACTTAACGCACAGCCATATTTCACTTTTATCTTTTCAGCATCGCTTAATGGCGTACCGAAGGCATAGGCGATGTCACTAGTGATGACATTTCCAGCGTAGGGAATAACAGCAGAATGTCGTAACGCACCACCTGTCCACACTGCGATATCCATGGTTCCTCCACCAATATCGACAACACAAACCCCTAGCTCTCTCTCATCTCTAGTGATAACGGCATGGCTCGCCGCAAGACCAGAGAAAATTAATTGCTCAACTTTTAGGCCACAACGTTCTACAGCTTTTTCAATATTTCTTGCAGTATCACTATGGCAGGTAATCAATTGAACACTTACTTCCACTCGAACACCCGACAAGCCAAGCGGGTTCTTAATCCTTTCTTGGTAATCGATTTTATATTCTTGCGGAATCACATGCAGGACACGCTGATCTTCGCTTATTTTTACAGACTTTGCCGTATGTATTACCATATCGATATCATCTTGGGTGACTTCTTGGTCGGAAATCGTTCCCATCCCGCGTTCAGTCTGACAATGAATATGTTTACCGGACAATGAAAGGAAGACCGATCGTATTTTACAATCTGACATCAATTCGGCATCATTAATAGCGCGTTCGACCGATCTCACCACGGACTCAAGGTCATTAACTCCACCTTTATCTATACCCTGAGAGGGTGTGATACCTACACCTAGAACATTTACTGCACCGTCATGCAATATTTCACTGACTAACACCGCAACCTTCGATGTCCCGATGTCTAATCCAATAATAAGCGGTCTGTCTGTTGTTTGTTTCATTCCACCCACTCTCAGGTTTACTCTTCATTGAGTGTTTGCATAACCTTCCAGCCTACCGCAGCACCCGTGTCGTAGCGTAAATCCACATATTGCATAGTTCTCCCTGTTGCATTAATCGCATTGATCAAGCTAACAAAGCGTTCTAATCGTACATTTTTAGACTTGCGCCCTAGCTCAATTCGTATACCATCTCGCGTTACTATTCGCCACGAGTGGCGCTCATTTAGTGCTAAGGTGGCAATTTCTAATTTTGTTGGTGAAATAATCTTCTGCATTTCTCGCCACGTTTTCAATACTTCACTTTCGCTACCATCAGGACCATGTAAAGAGACTAGCACCATATCCAAGACATTTTCCGGATCTACATCAAACGCAATACCGGACACATCCAAGAGCTGAGAACCATTCCAGATTGCCTCTGGCTGGTACTCTGACACACACACTTTGAGTGTGTCGGGCCATTGTTTTCTTACTGCAACATTTGCCAACCATGGCAATAAAGAAATCGCGTCATGAATATCATCCACATCCTGCAACATAAAACTATTCAATTGCCCAAGTTTAAGCACAGCATTGCGGATATCTAATACGGATAAATGAGTCAACTTTCCTTGTACAACTATTTGGGACAACGGTAACTGAGTTTCGTCACCCATCCAAACCAGAACACGCAACAAAGACCATAAAATACCTGAGATGACACACAACAGGAACACCAGCCCCCCTCCATGCACTTTAAACACTGAAGGTTGAGACGGCATATAATTTTCAATTACATCAGTCATAGTCAGGTAATGGTCTCGCAGCTATTCCAGGCAACCTATTTTTTATTTCGCAACAATGACCAATTATAGCGGTCAGTTTGATAGCTCACAAACCCTTGTTTACGCAGAAGTTACAAAGCTTAGATTTAGATACATACGAAATCATCAATATCCGAGCAAAAATCAAACACTAACCACTTGTTCGCCGGAAGCTTTTCAATGTTATTTGACGGTTATCAAACGTGATCGTTCAACGCCTTCTTATCCAGTTTCAGTTCAGCCAGTTTTTTAGCTACTTTACCAATATCACCTGCACCCTGTGTCAATACCAAATCACCAGGTTGAATAACCGCAGCGAGTGCCGCTGGCAATAATTTCACATCTGGAACAAAAATTGGATCAATTTTCCCTCGAACACGAATCGTGCGACATAGGCTTCTACCATCAGCGCCTACAATCGACACTTCACCAGCAGAATAAACATCCAGCATCAACAACACATCAACGTGTTCAAGCACATTCGCAAAATCATCATATAAATCGCGAGTACGAGTATAACGATGCGGTTGGAATACCATCACCAATCGTGCATCGTTCCAACCTGCACGGGCTGCTTGGATGGTTGCATCCACTTCACTTGGGTGGTGACCATAATCATCTACCAGCAAGGCGTGTCCGTCCTCTACTGGAAATAAACCCAATTGTTCAAAGCGACGACCCGTCCCCTCAAAGTTCGACAACGCACGCAAAATTGCATTATCGTCAACACCCTCTTCGGTAGAAACAGCAATGGCTGCTGCGGCATTTAATGCATTATGACGACCTGGGATATTGAGTTCAATATCTAGATTCGTCTTGCCAGCACGAATAATCGTAAAAATACCTTTTTGTCCTTCCTGACGATAATCTTCCAATCTCACGTCAGCATCGTTAGAAAATCCATAGGTAATTACTTTACGACCGATTAAAGGAATCAGTTCTCGAACCACTGGATCATCGATACACATCACAGCTTCACCGTAAAACGGAAGCTTATGCAGGAACTCAACAAAGGTTTCCTTCAGCTTTTCGAAATCACCACCATACGTGTCCATGTGCTCCGCTTCGATGTTAGTCACAATGGACACCATCGGCTGCAGATGTAGGAACGATGCATCGCTTTCATCAGCTTCAGCAATCAAGTATCGACTGCATCCCAAACGCGCATTGGTACCCACACTTTTAACTAGACCACCATTAACGAATGTTGGATCAAGACCCGCTTCTTGATAAATCAATGTCGTGAGTGCAGTGGTAGTGGTTTTACCATGGGTCCCTGCAACCGCGATGCCCCTCCGGTAGCGCATCAGCTCAGCCAGCATTTCGGCTCGACATACCACAGGAATACGTGCAACTTTAGCAGCAACCAATTCTAGATTGTCTTGTTTAATAGCTGTTGACACGACAATCACGCTAGAGCCCTCAATGTTTGTTTCTGCATGACCGATAAAAACCTTGGCACCTTTTCTTTTCAAGCGGTGGGTAACAGAACTTTCTAAAAGATCTGAGCCTGTAATTTCATACCCTTCATTCATTAACACTTCTGCGATGCCACACATACCTGCTCCACCAATACCGACAAAGTGGATACGTTTTACACGGTGCATTTCTGGCACCATAACTCTGATCTTGTTTAGTTGATGACGTTCCAACTTTCTCATCACTTTGTTCTCTTAATCCACTATTCCCTTGATGATATTGGCAACCCGAGAAGAAGCATCTATAACGGCAGCGTTACGTGCCGCTTCTGCCATTGTCCTCAAGGTATTAGAATCTAATGTACCCAACATTTCAGTTAGCTTTTCTGCTATAAGTTCTGGCTGCTCAATCATGATTGCGGCACCTTTATTTACTAGGTATCTTGCATTCAATACTTGCTGATTATCTTTGTGCTGAAAAGGGATAAAAATAGCTGCAACACCCGCAGCAGCAACCTCCGATACAGTCAATGCACCTGAACGACAAATTAATAGGTTCGCCCACTGGTAAGTGGCGACGACATCATCTATAAACTCGGTAACTTCAACATTAGCCACATTTAATTTTTGGTATCGCTGCATAGTATCCGCTTGGTTACCTTTACCCGCCTGATGACAGATCAAGATGTTTCGCTGTAAACTTGACATCACTAACGGTACGATATAGTTAAGGATGTGAGCACCTTGGCTCCCACCCATCACAAACACTTTTAGTGGATGATCCACTTCACTGAGTCTTTCTGAAGGAGCAGGTAATACACAAAAACCTGCTCTAATTGGATTTCCCACTACCTCTCCCTTTGGAAAAGCACTTGGGAATGCCTGCAACACACGGAGAGCAATCCTAGACAAACACTTGTTAGTTAATCCTGCTACAGCATTCTGTTCATGAATTACCACAGGGATACCACTTAGCCATGCAGCCAAACCACCCGGCCCACTCACGTAACCACCCATGCCAAGTACTACATCAGGCTGCCAGCGATGGATGTGTTTTCTCGCTTGTAAAACAGCATTCACTACCATCCAAGGAGCAGAAAGTTTACGCGTGAAATTAGTGTTGCGCAGCCCTTTTACTTCAATAAAGTCGATCTCTATGCCATGTTTTGGTACTATGTCTGCCTCCATTCTTCCAGTAGTACCCAACCAACGAATATCCCACCCTTCTTGCTGCAACATCTTTGCTACGGATAGTCCTGAAAAAACGTGACCTCCTGTTCCACCTGCCATCACCAATAAGCGTTTTCCTTGTTGCTCGTTATGTTTTGTCATGTACCGTAACTCGTTCATGAGTTTCGAAGGCAGTTAATCGGTATTCGTGATCGATCCTCAATAACAGCACCACCGCAGTAGACATAATAAATAAGCTAGACCCTCCGTAACTTACCAAGGGTAATGTTAAGCCTTTTGTTGGCATAAGACCCATGGCAACACCCACGTTAACAGAGGTTTGGAAGGCAAACCAGATCCCAATACCAAACGCGAGGAAACCACCAAACAATTGGTTAACTTCTAAGCATCGTTTGCCAATAAACAGTGCACGCAACACCAATGCAAATATCATCAGTAGTACAGATATAACGCCCACAAGCCCCAGTTCTTCCGCCAAAACCGCAACCACAAAATCCGTATGTGCCTCAGGTAAATATTCAAGTTTCTGAATCGAGTTACCTAAACCTTGCCCCAACCAATCACCTCGGCCGAATGCCATTAATGATTGAGTAAGTTGGTAACCACTTCCGAATGGGTCTTGCCATGGATCCAAAAATGACGTGACACGGCTAATACGATAAGGTTCAGTGATGATAACCATGGCCACTAGGGCAATCCCTGAAAAAAGAAGGACGCAAAATTGCCAAAGTTTTGCACCCGCAATAAACAGCATTCCTAACGTGGTCACAAACATCACGACGACAGAGCCTAAATCTGGCTGTGCTAACAACAGTAAGGCAATGACGATAAGCACCGCTAAAGGTTTAAGAAACCCCGTCAAACTCTCTCTTACTTCCTCGTGTCGGCGAACTAAATAACCAGACACAAATAAAAATAGTGAAAGCTTTGCCACTTCTGCTGGTTGCAGATTAATAATACCTAGTGGGAGCCAGCGTAACGCACCATTAATAGAATGGCCAATAAACAGCACAGCTCCTAGTAAGGATAGTGAGATCAATAGCATAGGGACACTAAATTGCTGCCACTTATCCAAAGATATCTGCATCATCATCCCTGCAACGATAATCGCGCCAATGAGATAAATGCCCTGACGTATTGCAAAGTAAAATGGTTGGTCAGCTAAACGACTCGACAATGGAATCGATGCCGATGATACCATAATGAACCCCACTAGCATCAAGCCTAACGAGATCCAGACGATGTATCTGTCATACAAAGTGGTTTGATCAGGCCACGATAACCAACGCCAAACATTGATCTTTTCCCACTTGGTACCCATCATACTGAAACCCTACCCTCATTCATTCGTGCAGCAATTTCACTTGCATAGGCCGAGAAAGTATCGCCTCGTTCCATGAAACTAGTGAATTGATCGAGACTTGCACACGCTGGAGATAGTAGCACTATATCCCCAAAGGTTACGTTTTGTGCTGCGAGGTCCATCGCCTGCTGCATGGTGTCCACCACCCTTGTGTGGGCAGACAATTCAGTAAATTTATGACCATCTCTGCCATAGCAATACAGAGTTATATCTAACCTTTCAAGTACAGGTTTCAAAACTGAAAAATCAGCACCTTTTCCATCACCTCCCAGCAACAAATGTAATCGTCCTGCAAATTGAAGTCCATCCAATGCCGCTAACGTACTCGCTGGATTAGTCGCCTTTGAATCATTGATCCACATAACACCGTTATGTTCTAACACTTGCTGGCAACGGTGAGGTAATCCCCTAGACTGACGCATTGCCGTACATTGCACCTGTCTATCTATGCCCACCGCATCAGCAAGCACCATTGCTGCAAGGCAATTTGCGACATTATGACGGCCAACCAATGCGATATCAGACACAGGCATAATTGGGATACCTTTTGCAGTTAACCACTCCTTACCATCAAGTAATGTGACCGTGTAATCACCATTAGTAAAACCGAAACTGATCATGTTCGAATGATTTAATGCTTTTGATTGCAAATCGTCTTGATTCCAAACTGCAAGTTTTGCCCTGTCGAAAATTCGACGTTTGGCATTACGGTAATCATTAATGCCCGTGTATCTATCCATATGATCTTCTGATAAATTCAGAAACACCGCAGCCGTCAGATTGAGTGATGATGTTGTTTCCAACTGAAAACTTGACAGTTCAAGGATATAAAGTGCATGGTCATTTGCTAGCATGTCCAGTGCAGCAAAACCAATGTTGCCACCGATACCAACATTTATCCCAGCTACTTTTGCCATATCTCCCACCAGATTCGTCACCGTACTTTTGCCATTAGAGCCTGTAATACCGATAACTGGAGTACTCACATCACGTGCAAAAAGTTCAATATCGCCTACGATCTCAATTCCTTTTACCGTCGCTTGTTTCAGTTCTGGAGTTGATAATGCAACACCGGGAGTTGTAACAATTTGATCCGCGGTGAGCAACCAGTCCATATTCCATCCACCCGTGTGTAATGAGACATTCGGTGGCAATAATTCAACTCTCTGAGGTGTGACTCGAGTATCGATCACTTTGATATCAGTATCACTGCCCTTCCTAACAAAATGTTGAATAACAGAAAGCCCAGTCATACCGAGCCCTATCACCACAATCTTTTTTCTCGTGGCGTTTGCCATAGTTTAACGTACCTTCAAGGTTCCAAGTCCAACTAAAACCAACATCAAAGTAATAATCCAAAAACGTACAATAACGCGCGGTTCTGGCCAACCTTTTAATTCATAATGGTGATGGATGGGTGCCATGCGGAAAATACGTTGTCCTCGCAGTTTGAATGAGCCTACCTGCAGAATCACAGACAGGGTTTCCATCACGAATACACCACCCATAATCACCAATAATAATTCCTGACGCACTAGTACTGCTATGGTACCCAACGCACCACCCAGTGCTAATGAGCCCACATCACCCATGAAAACTTGGGCGGGATAGGTGTTAAACCACAAAAATCCAAGACCTGAACCAACAATCGCGGCACACAGGATTACCAGTTCACTGGCGTTTTTAATGTACGGAATGTGTAGGTATTCTGCAAAGTTAACATTACCCGTTGCCCACGCAATAAACGCAAAGCCACCAGCAATCATAACAGTTGGCATGATCGCAAGACCATCAAGCCCATCAGTAAGATTGACAGCATTACTGGTTCCCACTATAACGAAATACGTTAGAATGATGTAGGACAAACCAAGCTGTGGTATCACATCTTTAAAGAAAGGCACTACAAGCTGAGTTACAACAGTGTCTTGACCGTGTATATAAAGAAAAAACGCAACAGCCAGCGCAATGGTGGATTGCCAGAAATATTTCCAACATGCAACGAGACCATCCGAATTCTTACGAACCACCTTACGGTAATCGTCAACAAATCCGATGGTACCGTAACCCAATGTAACAACCAATACCGCCCATACATAAGGGTTGGATAAATCAGCCCAAAGCAATACCGTCACCGTAATGGAAGTTAAAATCATAATGCCCCCCATGGTAGGCGTACCACGTTTCCGAAAATGTGACTCGGGCCCGTCATTACGCACCACCTGACCAACTTGCAATATCTGAAGGTGAACAATCATGTGAGGCCCCATCCATAGCGAGATTACCAACGCTGTCAACACACTAACAATTGCCCGAAACGTCAGGTAGTCGAAAAGACGGAAAAAAGGAACGTAGTGTTCAAGGAGATCAGAAAGCCAAACTAGCATGTTGTAGCCTCCTCAATAGCCGCAACCACTTGTGACATTTTCATCCCATGAGCACCTTTTATCAACACAGAAACTGTATGTTTTATTTTTATGAGTTTTACTACGTACGCAATCAACTTATCTTTGTTATCAAAATGTTGACCACCACAATGTTCGCTGATCACAGCACTTGCTGACCCGTAAGTAATTATGGTTTGAATCGATGCTTTATTAAGGTGTTCTGCAACGTCTTGGTGAACGGTACCAGAATATTTACCCATTTCTCTCATGTCTGCTAGGACGATTACTTTGTCACCGTCAAAGCTATCGAGCATATCTACCGCTGCTTTCATAGCTGCAACGCTCGCGTTATAGCTATCATCAATTAGCCGAAGACCGGGACGTGGAAATGTAATCATACCGCGGCCTTTCAATGCTGCAACAGAAGCCAAACCTTCCGTCACCTCTTTCATAGTGATACCATCAACATTTGATGCAGCACTCGCAGCAAGAAGCGCATTGGCGACATTGTGTTCACCTGGCAAGCTCAAAATAATCGGGAAGATGCCAACAGGCGTCACCATATCAAACTGAAAACAACCTTCGTCAATTTGATGTACATTTAGAGCATGATAGTCAGCAGATTTGTCCGACTCTGACATTGTAAGTAATTGCTTACTTTCCAGTACTGAATTCCAATACAAACCTCCATTGCTATTTAAATTGATAATCGCAGGTGCACCATCGGCAAGACCTTCAAAGATCTCACCTTTGCCTCTCGCAATTCCCTCCAGTGAGCCAAACCCGTCCAAGTGGGCTGCAGTAATATTTGTCACTAGAGCAATATCAGGTTTAACCATTTTCGTGGTATATTCTATTTCACCGATGTGATTTGCACCCAATTCGACAACTGCATAGTCATGCGACGGCTGCAAACGCAGTAACGTCAAAGGGACACCAATATCATTATTAAAATTATTCGCAGTGTAAAGGGTTTGTCCTTTCCGAGAAAGGATCGACGCTAACATTTCTTTGACCGTAGTTTTTCCACAACTTCCTGTCAGTGCAATAGTTTTCACATCACATTGCACTTTCACCCACGTGGCCAATTGGCCAAGAGCCAATTTGGTATTCTCTACAATTAGTTGGGGTAAATCACAAGAAACATGCTGAGAAACCAATAGTGCAGACGCACCATTCTGCTTGGCGGTAATAACAAAGTCATGTGCATCAAACCTCTCACCAACCAACGCGACAAACAAAGAACCATGGCTTAATGTGGATGTTTCAGTTGACAACGCATCAATAACCACATCTTCTCCAACAAGATCGGCGTTGAGCAAAGTTTGCAACGCTTTAATAGAAATCGGGATCATCCCTAAAATTCCAATAACTTCCGCACAGTCTCACGGTCTGAATATGCAATCGTTTCAGATATCAATACTTGATAGTCCTCATGACCTTTTCCGGCTACGAGAATGACATCATTTTCAAATGCATTTTCAAAGGCATAATGACAAGCCTGCACACGATTATGGAGGACAATCGCCTTTTCTGGCGAATGCATCCCTTTAAGCATGTCCGCAACGATGCTTTGTGGTAATTCAGATCGAGGATTGTCATCTGTCAAAATAACTTTATCCGCAAGTGTTTCCGAAATCTTTGCCATCATAGGGCGCTTACCCGTATCTCTATCTCCACCACAGCCAAAAATACACCAAAGTTGCCCTTCACAATGGCGTCGCAACGCCGTGAGTGCTTTCCCAAGAGCACTCGGAGTGTGAGCATAGTCAACCACCAACAGGGGTTTATCAGCGCGGTAAAAAACTTCCATTCGACCGTTAACAGTCCGAAGTTGCTGGGCAACATTAACTAATGCTGACTTGTCATAACCAATCCCAAGTAAGGTAGCTAGGCTAAGCAGCAAATTCATTACATTAAATTCACCCACCAATGGTGCCCTGAATTTTCCAGCACCCCAATCCGATGCAAATTCTACCGTCACGCCACTGATGGTGTAATTTACTGATGTAAGCCATAGTTTACGTCCGGAGTAAGCTTTCACGCCCTCTTCAGACAGCGACACCGCAATAGCTTCAGGTATGCTCTCTAACCATTGTGCACCCACCCCATCATCGGCGTTCATAACGAACACTGGTGAACCAAATTTTGTGAATAGACGGAACTTAGCTTCCGCATAAGCTTCCATGCTTCCGTGGTAATCCAAGTGGTCACGGCTCAGATTGGTGAAAATAGCCACATCAAATGTGACTGCTTTGACACGATCTTGTACCAAACCATGCGAAGACACTTCCATTGCAATATGGGTCGCTCCTAGGTGTTGGAATGATGCCAATTGTTGTTGGATATCTACTGCACTCGCTGTAGTATTTAACGACGGCCTTAATTCAGTAAGAAAACCATTTCCTGTTGTACCCATCACTGCGGTGTAACCACCCATCAAATCAATCCATTGTGCAATAAGTTGACTGACAGTGGTTTTACCGTTAGTACCCGTCACCCCGATCATCATCATCCGTTGACTTGGCAATTGATAGAAGCGCGCTGCGATCTCAGAAAGATTAGACTTAAGATCAGGAAAAGTGACAACGGGTACAGTATCATGCATAGTGACACCAAATTGTCCGCCAGTATCGCCTTCATCAGCTATCACGGCCGCTGCACCTGCACTAATAGCATCAGCGATAAAAATTCTCGCATCCAGACTATGTCCCTGAATAGCGATAAATACATCCCCTAGCTCAATCTGACGGTTATCTAATTTAAGTCCAGTAATTTTTTTCTCTGGTACATATTCTAACCATGGCGCCATAAGTTCATTAAAACTTATCTCGTGCATCAGCTATTCTTGTTTGTTTTTGCAGTCTGCAACATGGTCAGTTTCCCATCAGGCGGGACATTCAATATCTGTAACGTACTTTTCATAACTTCAGAAAAAATAGGAGCCGCTACTTGACCTCCGTAATACTTATCACCCTGTGGTTCGTTAATCACCACCACCATGGCAATACGAGGAGCGCTAATCGGTGCAATGCCCGCCGTGTAGCCAACGTAATCATCACCATACCCACCCCTAATAGCCACTTTGGTCGTACCTGTTTTCGCCCCAACACGGTACCCCGCCACCGCAGCACGACGTGCACTACCACCTTTTTCGGTCACTGATTCTAGCATATCTAACACCTTGCGAGTATTTTTCCTCGAAACCACCTGTTTACCTAGGACGACAGATTCAGTTTTTAAAATTGACAACGGACGTTTAACACCTTCACTACCAAGAACAGCATACGCGCGTACAAGCTGAGTAGGCGTAATAGAAAAGCCATAGCCAAATGACAAGGTCGCACGTTCAAAATCAGACCAACTACGACGATAAGGATAAAGACCGAGAGACTCACCCACCAAATTTACACCCGTAACATCGCCTATACCGAAAATACTGTATAAACCCAACAAGGTTTCCACAGGCATGGACAGTGAAAGTTTACTTACACCAATGTTACTAGATTTCCTAAGAATACTACGTAGATCAGCTTTACCAACTTTCGTGACATCTCGTACCTTTGAACCACCGATCGACATGACACCATTTCCGGTATCAATGATGGTATTTTCGTCTACGACACCGTTTTCTAATCCTGCCAATATCACCAAGGGTTTAATGGTTGAACCAGGTTCGAATACATCAGTGATAGCACGATTCCGCATCTTATAGCTTTTCAGATCAGCTCGATTATTAGGATTGTATGATGGAACATTGACCATGGCGAGCACTTCTCCTGTACGCACGTCTACCATCACCAACGAACCTGATGTCGCACGATAGTCTGCCACAGCTTGTTTGATCGCACGATAAGACATTGCTTGCAAACGCTGGTCAATACTCAATTGCAGTGGTTTTCCTTCATTAAGAACTCCAAGAGATAGATTTTCAACCACACGGCCATATCTATCTTTACGTACAATACGACGTCTTGGTTCTCCACTGAGCCAGTTATCATACCCCCGCTCAATCCCTTCTAATCCACGACCATCAATCCCCGTCACTCCCACTAGATGCGCGCTGACTTCACCCGAAGGGTAAAAGCGACGAGACTCTTCCTTAAGACCAATACCCAGAAGTTTAAGGCCTTTGATATAATCACACATCGCGGATCCAACTTGACGTTGGAGATAGATAAACCGCTTATTTCTATTTTCTTCAATACGCACTAACATCTTCTTACGATCAAGACCCAACACATCCGCCAATGCATTCCAACGTACGGTATCAACCAAACCATCATTTCTGAACACTTGTACAGGATCTGCCCAAACGGCTTGCACTGGCACACTCACTGCCAATGGCTCTTCATTCCGATCCGTTATAATACCACGCGCAGAAGAAAAGGATTTTACCCGTACAGAACGTAAATCGCCTTCATAACGAAGGCGGTCTGGCTCAATCACCTGAATAAAAGCAGCGCGCGAAATCAATGCTAGAAACACGAAAGAAACAAAAAAGCAAACCGTCACGAAGCGCCATTTGATAAAAATTGGTGCTGGTTTTTTGGTTCTATAATTGACTTCTTTCTTTTTTCCCTTAAACACTATCGACTCACTATGATTTCGCGTTTACTATCGGGGCGTCTCATATTCTGACTTTTCCGTGCCATACTTTCAACACGGCTGTGCTCTGACAATGCGTACTCCTCTAACAGTTGATTCCGCCATTCAACCTCTAAACGTTCTTGCTCCATTAACAACTGATCATTATTAGCAATCGTAGTACGCGTTTGCTCCGTGACATAAACGATACTTAATGCCGAAAATAAAATCAAAATAAACAGAATAGATGGAACCTTACCTACCGTAATAAAGTCGTGGATAATTTGCTTAATTAAGCTCGGATTAGACAAGATCAATCACCTATCTTTTCGGCAACACGAAGCACAGAACTCCGTGAACGCGGGTTTTTTGATATTTCCAGATCTGAGGGTTTTAGTGCCTTACCCACCAATTTCAAACGTGCACGACCCATTTCACTAATTTGAGCCTCAGTCATTGGCAAGCCATATGGTATATCTGGCCCTTTACTTTGTTGACGCATGAAACGCTTCACCATACGATCTTCCAGTGAGTGAAAACTGATTACTGACAGACGCCCTTCAGGTGCTAATACATTAAGTGAACTTTGCAATCCAATCCTAATTTCATCCAACTCGCCGTTGGTATGAATACGTATCGCTTGAAAGCTACGTGTAGCTGGGTGCTTCTTTTTTTCTTTGATTGGAGATACGTTGGTAATTAGTTGAGACAATTGTAAGGTGCGCGTTAATGGAGCTTTTTGTTTGTCCTTCCTATGCTCCACAATAGCGATAGCGATACGTTTAGCAAAACGCTCTTCACCGAACACTTTCAACACCCATGCAATTTCCTCCGTATTCGCCTCTTGCAACCACCGTGCTGCTGGAACACCAGAAGTAGGATCCATACGCATATCTAATGGCCCATCTCGCATGAAACTAAATCCTCGCTCAGGATCATCTAGCTGAGGTGACGAAACCCCGAGATCCAACAGTACACCATCAATCTGACCATTTTGACTACGATCTTCCATGTATTGTTGGATATTAGAAAAAGGGCCATTAATAATATTGAAACGGGGATCAACAAGGTTTGCAGCTTCTGCAATCGCTTGTGGATCACGATCTATACTGAAAAGACGACCATTTTTGCCAAGACGTGACAGAATCTCTCTACTATGACCACCACGGCCAAAGGTTCCATCAATGTAAATACCGTTTGGTTTTATTGCTAAACCATCAATGGATTGATGAAGCAGTGCGGATATGTGTGAGAAATTTCCTGACATAATATTTACTACCTAAAGCGAGAGTGCGGCAAGTCTAAAACTCAACCTCTCTGCTGATTCCGCTTAGAAGTTGAAGATCTTGATAGATCTGCTGTTGTTCCAAGGTACTAAGCCACAAGTCCAAACTTGTTTAATTGTCCAGTTAACATTTCATTATTGGGTGAATACTGCATGATCCCGCAAAGTAGGTGCAATCATAACCCGTCCTTAATCATTCATTTTACATCAAAATAAGTGACCGGATAAGTAGCCCTTAGAATCTTCACTAGGCGAGATAAAAACTAGAAATTTAAGTCAGGTTAACTTTAATACTCGTCTATTCTGACAGGCAATTCCCAATTATCCAGACAAACGTACCATCACAACAACGGTCTAGTTTTTCCCGATAACATTTCGGCAATTCTACACAGCACTTAGTATCGAGTAAAACAACTGAAACTCGCCTTAACATACTGTTTTCTTGCCTTTCATACCAGAATAATCCACTTTGATTTCACACTACCCCACTGGGGTATCCGAGATTTCTCTCGAGTGCTACAAATCAGCATTAATCTGTTTGTCCGTGTTTTAAAAAAACGCACACTACGCTATGTAACAACATTCCCTCTTGATGTACAGAAAGTAATATTTATCTGCGAAGTAGATAAGCAATGGTCTTTCCCGGGAAACAAGCATACCGTCGTCAGCTTTAGTATACTTGTGAGCCTCGATTGAAAAATGATTGCTCACGCATTCGATGGTCATAGAAGAGAAATATTTAATTTATTTTTCACCTGTTATCTATATTCAATGTTGTATTCTGGTGCACGAACAATTTCAATATGTACGATATCCTTCCCGCGAATAAACACCTAGCTAGCAAGCTTTATACACAACGCATTAAGAGGTAAATTTTACCCTACCTACACGCCTGAAACGATTCAATCTAGGAACGGTTGGATACTCAAAGTCAACGGAAAAACACGATACGGTGATAGGGTTATTCATTGAACGTGAGTATTATCTTTAAATCATAATCAACTTATTAAATACATGACATCTACGTATCATGAGATACACAAAAAGTATAGGTAATCCACGTATCCGTTTCTCGATAAAATTTAACGAAATATTAACAAACTCAAAAGATTATTCATCTAATAAGTCCATCTTTATTAAAATTAGAGAAGGCGAGCTAATGCTCGCCTTCTGTTTATGAGTTGAGTTGGCCTATAAGCCGGGTTTTGTACCGAAATACGGTGGTAGCCATTCGTCTAGGCCTACAATCACTCATAGGCTCGAGCAACCTACCCATCCTCAACGCGAGCCGCGCTCATAAGGATCTATTTGGTCTTGCTCCGAGTGGAGTTTACCATGCCACTAACTGTTACCAGTCGCGCGGTGCGCTCTTACCGCACCCTTTCACCCTTACCTTTACTCAAAAGAGTCATCGGCGGTTTACTTTCTGTTGCACTCGTCGTAGACTTTCGCCCCCCAGGTGTTACCTGGCACTCTGCCCTATGGAGCCCGGACTTTCCTCCCCTTCGTCGGTCTGCCAAACTGCAGCGACAAAGCAGCGACTACCCAGCCAACTCATACGCTTGATTATATAGAAGTTACCACCCCTAATCTAGAGTTAAATAAAATCCTATTGATGAAGATTGTTCAATCCCCACCTATAGAGCACATTTTTCTTAACACAGAAAAGTTTAGCCGCAATAGCGGCTGCTTTCTTTAGTGGTAATTCTTTCACTAACAATACCACTGCGTTGGTAGCTTCCAACGGTAAATCATTTTTCTTTGCACGGTGACCCGCAACCAATAACACCATTTCACCACGAATTCTGTTGGTGTCCTCATCTATCCAATCAATGATTTCAGATAAAGGCCCACCACGGATAGTTTCAAAAATTTTCGTTAGTTCACGAGCTAACACCACAACACGCTCTCCACCTAATACTGCTAGCATATCGTCAAGTGCATCAAGAAGACGATTCGGTGATTCATAAAAGATCATGGTTCGTGGGTTTTGTGCAATTTCAGTGAACTTATTCCGTCGACCTTTGCTTTTCGTAGGAAGAAAGCCTTCAAAGCTAAATCGATCAGAAGGTAATCCAGATGCACTCAGTGCAGTAATCACAGCACATGCCCCCGGTAACGGAACAACTTTGACACCCGCTTGATGACAACGTGACACTAAGTGGTAACCTGGATCAGATATCAACGGCGTGCCTGCATCAGAGACCAATGCAATGGTTTGCCCAGAGATCAGTTTTTCTATCAAGATATTTGCTTTATACTGCTCATTGTGGTCATGAAGCGAGACAAGTCTGGTCGTTATACCAAAATGTAACAGTAATCTTCCTGTGTGACGGGTATCCTCAGCAGCAATAATTCCAACATGCTCCAAAATTGATAATGCACGCTGTGTGATATCTCCCAGATTTCCAATCGGTGTCGGTACAATATACAAAGTTGAGGTGTCAACCATGGTTGAAGTTTCATCAGTCATTTGTTTCACAACCATTCTGTTATTAATATAATAGGTAACAAGTTATATACAGAAGATATTCATGTGTAAAATAACCCATAAGCTTGAAGCTATATCACGAATTATCTCACCAATTGCGCTAGCATTGGCGCTTTCGTCGTGTATGATCATCCCATCAGTTCTTCGGACGTCTCAATCTGACATCACAACGCCTGCACTTGAATCCTCAACATTCTATTTGCTGAAAGCTGAAGACAGTACCGGTAAAAGAAAGGTCGACTGGTATTTGCTCGCATTAAAAGCACTAATTAAGGAAAAGCAATTTGTACAGTCCGATGTTTTGATTAGTCATTTATCTAAACTTATGCTGACACAACTCCAGCTGTCTGAATGGCAACTCAATCGAGCCAAGCTAATACAGCAAAAAGGTCAACCTCAGATAGCAATAGATAATTTGAATTTCTCACCAAGTTGGCAATTACCAAACCTTCAGTATAAGCGTTACTACCTATTGGAAGCCGAACTTTATCAAACAGTCGGCAATCTCCCAAGTTCCTTACTTTCTTACACTGAGGCCTACCCTTATCTTGCAGAAACCTTTGAGAAGGAACAAAACTGTGAACGAGTTTGGGCTTTGCTTCTGCAAATGAAACCGAACGAACTCAAGGAACTTGCCGAGCATAGCAATAAAATACTGTCTGCTTGGGTCAAATTAATGATCTTGTTGCATCAATATGACGGACGACCAGCAGAACAACAGTACGCACTAAATACGTGGTTAATCGAAAACAGAGGGCTTCCCACAAATCAATACCTACCAAAGAATCTGAAGAGACTTCAAGCGATGAATATCATACGCCCAGAGCGTATTGCTATATTACTGCCTCTAAGTGAACAATTTTCAGCGCAAGGTGAAACCATTCGAAATGGCTTTATTCAAGCACTCCTTGACAATAAAAACTCAGAGAATCCCGCTACGATGTTTTATGATACTAATGCGATGTCTATGACAGAGATCGTTTCCAAAATGAAAAGTAATGGTGTTCAATTTGTTATTGGACCTCTACAAAAAGACAAGCTAGATTCCTTTCTTATCGCCAGTCAACATGCATACCCAACACTTGCCTTGAACATCCCACAAGATGCAACTATCAAGACGAATGTCTGTTTCTTCACTTTGTCACCTGAGCAAGAAGCTGAACAAGCAGCACTTCATATTGCGCAAAACCAACACCGTTACCCTCTTATAATCGCAGAGGATAATCAATTTGGTCACCGAGTCAGTGAAGCGTTCTCTAGGAAATGGCAAGAAATCACGGGACATACCGCCGAAAAGGCATTTTTCAAAAACCTTGCAACCCTGCACAAAACAGTTCAACAGGTGTTTGGCCTTACTGAAAGCCAAAGTCGCATTCAACAACTTAGGCAAATCCTAGATCTTGATATAGAAGCAGAACAACGAAGCCGACGTGATATTGATGCAGTGTATTTGATTGCCAATACTAGCGAACTCACTTTGCTCAAACCATTCATAGAAGTAGCAATCAACCCTAATGTCAAACCACCAAAACTGTATGCTAGCTCGCGCAGTAACAATCGACTAAATGGTGTAGATAAAGTGGGTGAACTTAATGGTATAGAATTCAGTGAGATGCCTTTGCTGGTTAAAAAAGACCATCCAATTTTCGTACGTTTCCATCAAATGTGGCCTGAACTTGGCAATGGCATGACACGTTTATACGCCCTTGGAATGGATGCATATTCACTGATTGAAGCATTACCGCAAATGCAAATATTCCCAGAATACCGTTTTGAAGGCCAATCAGGTATGCTATCTTTAGGTGATAACTGTATTGTACATCGAACAGTATCATGGGTAATGCATGGAGATTAGAGCATTGTTTCTACACACTAAAAATCAAAAACTAAGTGATAAAAAACTATCGATTTCCATAAGCGCCTTGCAGGTCTTAATTTAAAAAATAATTAGGATTAAATTCCCATAGATAGTAATAGGCGCTTTAAACAAAGCAAGCTTAAATTGACCATGATAGATCGTCTTGTATCATATTTAATGAGGTGGAATTTAAAAATTTAGCATCAGTTAATTAACCTTTAGCTGCTATCTCTGCAAATAAACAAACGCCTCATCTAACGCATATCATCGCCTATGTATTGCTAATTAAACAGGGAGGTAGCAACAAGTCCTAAATCTATTTCTGATAGGCTGACTTTTGAGGGCAACTTAAACTCTGTAAACTAGTTCACGAACATTTTATTCGAAGGGTAACCAATGCTAGAAAGCATTAAAGGAAGCTTCACCGAAAGCATTCAAACGCAAATTGCAGCAGCAGAAGCGCTGCCTGAACCGATTTACAAGGCCGCAATGATACTAGTTCAATGTCTTCTTAATGGTAACAAAATTCTATGCTGTGGCAATGGCGGCTCTGCTGCCATTGCCCAACATTTTGCATCCTGCTTGCTCAACCGATTTGAAACAGAGCGCCCCAGTCTTCCAGCGCTTGCACTTTCTGCGGATACAGTAACCCTGACGGCCGTAGCAAACGATTATCACCATAATAAAATATTCTCCAAGCAAGTCCGTGCTTTTGGACAAGGTGGTGACGTACTTTTGGCCATATCTACCAGCGGTAACAGCAAAGAGATTATTAAAGCGATAGAAGCTGCAGTAACCCGCGATATGGCAATTATCGCTCTGACAGGTAAAGACGGGGGAGAAATAGCAGGGTTGCTCGGGCAACAAGATGTAGAAATTCGTGTACCTTCTCAACGTACAGCTCGCATTCAAGAAGTCCACTTGGTTACCCTCCATACCCTATGTGATCTCATTGATCATAACTTATTCCCAACACATGGTGAATACTGATAACTGGAGATAACTTATGGGAAAAAGAACCTTTCTCCTTGCAAGCGTGTTAATGTTAAATGCCTGCTCTTTGATCTATGAACAAGATACTCGCAGTACAAAAATAGAGTGGGAAGATAGGCAGATTTCCATGAAAATTGCGGGTATAGTGAACAGGGCATCTTTTATAGATAGCATTCGGGTCAACGCTGCTAGCTATGCCGGAAAAGTACTCTTAGTCGGCCAAGCAAAAACTGAATTACTTAAGCAATCTCTGATTACTAAAATTAGGGAACTAGATGGTATCGAGATTGTTTATGATCAAATCCGCATCAAAGTACCGCTCTCTCTCTACGAGGTCAGCAAAGATACATGGCTAACCGCAAAGGTAAAATCTGCGATAATTAGCAGTAAAAGGTTACGAGACGTTGACATCAAAGTCATCACGGAGGACAGGGAAGTGTTCTTATTAGGGTATGTATCCAGAGAACAAGCCAACGACGTGGTTGAAATAACTCGAAATATAAGCGGAGTAAAGCGAGTAATTAAAGGATTTCAGTACAATGAGGACAAAGCGGAAAAAACAAATAAACCGCATCATGTAAGATAAGAGAAAGGCGGTCATGTCTACAATAAGTTAACCTCAGATCTGCATAAGCGCTTACTTATCAAATCCAGTCATCTGGATGCTCGGCTTCTTTGGTTGAAATGAATACGCGATAAGCCCCACCAGCAAGTTGACCATAAAGCTAATACAACTACGGTGCCGAGAATACTTGATTTAGGATATATTTTTTAGTTAGTCAAAAACGGTTTCAATAATAAATTGTTTCCGGAGCATCAGGCGGTTCCAAAGTTTCATTACTTTGGGTTTAATGTTTTTTACATCCGTTATCAGTGTCACTCTCTTGTTTGAAAGTTCCCGCTCCAATGGACCAGAGATATAACCTTTATCTCCGTATAAATACCCCAAAATCTCGTCAACCATTTCCGACACAGCCTTTCTATCATCAACGTTAGCCGTCGTCACTTTGACTGAGATAATGCCACCTTGGTCATTGATAATAAGGTGTAATTTGAAACTGAAAAACCACCCCATAATTCCTTTTCCTCACTTCTCGGTACTTTTAAAACCTGATATCTGAGAATACGGAGGTTGTAACAAACCTGTAGCTTAGACGACTCAACGAAGACAATCCCTGTTGGCCTTGCCTGACGGTGAATGAGATAAGAGCAAAGCAGAACCAGAACACCTTGCATGAGCTTGCGCATCCTTGTGTAGCTAACTAATCCAGGAAATTCGTTGGTGAGGTAGCGACAAACAAAGTAGATGTAATAGATTTTGAAGTCTCGACACCCAGATTGATGGAAAGCTATCACTATCGTCATCACTTCGATAACTGAGAAGGCTTGTTTTTTTATTTGACACCGGAAGAAATTAGGTATTTTTCCCAAGCAGGGAGGGAAATCTGGGCAGAAGTCATCGATATCGACAAAACAGCGTCTAACTTATTCATACCCAAGTTCTTATGCAGTCAATAGTTTTTTTAAACGATCAGATCGCAATTTGGGAACTTAGTTCATTTCTTATGCGCAGTTCAGGTTAAGTTATTAGGCAAGTCAGCATGACCATTAACAGGGTCGCACTGGTGTATAACATACAAATACCATTCCTTATCAATAGTGCTGATCACCATGAGAAAATTAGGGATTTTATACAGTTTTATTGATTAATATAGCTCTATAACGCACTAATCCAAATCTTTTTTACAGTTTTAATTTGTTTGCTGGCAAATAGGCATACCGAGTCTTATAACTTTGTTTATCACTTTCATATTGGCCAGCACTCCACCAACTTAAGCATTGTAATTAACCTAAGCTGAATATAAAAAATAAACTAAGTTCCCAAATTGCGATCTGATCGTTTAAATCAAAGAATAAGTCACAGAAAGACTTTAACATGGCTAAGTTAGACGTTGTTCTACCGATATTGACGATTTCTGTCAGGTTCCCCTTCCTATTTGGAAAAACACCT
This sequence comes from Candidatus Enterovibrio escicola, assembly GCF_002464935.1. Taxonomy (GTDB): domain Bacteria; phylum Pseudomonadota; class Gammaproteobacteria; order Enterobacterales; family Vibrionaceae; genus Enterovibrio; species Enterovibrio escicola. The sequence continues at coordinate 22,416 of NZ_NBYY01000010.1, read as the reverse complement.
GATTTTAGGTTTCAAAAAAGAAATAAATCTTCTCGCCTTTCAATCAGTGAAGTTATGTCGATTATTATATATTTTCATCAAAGACCAAATCAGTATCATGTTGGTAACGGTAACAAAAGCCAATATTGATGACAGAAAACCCTTGCCTAATATGACCAGATAATCTATGGAGATAACTCTATGTTAGATAGGGGATATCTATCTAGTTTCCTTAGAAATATTCGCCAAAAAATGGGTTGCTTTCATCGCAAACACACGGAATAACATGAAATTAAAGGTAATGAAGATTTAGGATCATCTGATATTTAGAAAACGATTGATCATCGAGGTAGTCTTTAATCAGATAAAAAAACATATCCCAAATAGAGTATTCTCGGCACTGAAGTGGAGTGAGTTTTATGGTTAACATTATTGCTAGACTTATTTCTATACGTTCAAACCAGAAAAATCTAGCCTTAAAATTACTCGGTTTGAAAAAGTCGCGCTTATACAGATTTGAAGTTACCTATTAAAAATATGACTGAGAAAGGCAGCCTCTCAGCTGCTTTTTATTTAGCGAAGGGTAATGTCGATCTGCCTCTCAGTTCCTTATCAGAAGATGTAGATTGTTGATTCATAGACTCATATGTATCTACGAACCCAACGATGTATTTTACTTTCTCAAACTCACCCCAATATACAGAATGCTCAAAGTTAAAAATAGTCCCAGCGTCGTTTTTACGCAGACAAGTCCCATAACCATACAGATCAGTATTGTCACCAGTAGTTGGTCTATAACCAACCGTAAAATACTCGTAACAAGTAAGCATGTCGTGATTCAAGATTTTTACTATTCTTTATTGACCCGCTAAACGCATTTCTCGCTCGGTTTCAGTCAATGATGCTAAAAACGAATCACGTTCAAATACACGTGCCATGTACGTTTTAACTTCTTTGGCACCCTGACCAGTAAGTTCAATACGCATGACCGTCAATCGCCACAATAAAGGTGTCAAATAACAGTCAACTAAACTGAATTCTTCGCTCATAAAAAATGGATATTCCGCAAATACAGGCGCCAAAGCCAGTAGCTCTTCACGAAGCTGCCTACGGGCTTTATCTGCTTCCTCTTCATTACCTTTTTCAATTTTCCCAATAAAGCTGTACCAGTTACGTTCAATGCGGTACATCATCAGGCGGCTATTACCCCGCGCCACAGGATAAACAGGCATCAAAGGAGGATGAGGAAAACGCTCATCTAGGTATTCCATGATAATCTTCGCGTCATACAACGCTAATTCACGATCAACCAAAGTTGGTACCGAATTATATGGACTTAGGTCCAATAATTCTCCTGGTAGGTTATTTGGATCAACAAGCTCAACCTCATGAGCTACACCTTTCTCTGCAAGAACAATACGCACCTGATGGCTATATATGTCTGATGCGTCGGAATACAACGTCATCACCGAGCGTTTGCTAGCAGCAACAGCCATTAACTCCTCCAGAATATTTCATCATTAGTATGAACAATAGAGACACTTATTCTCCATTGTAGATCAGAAGCCAGTTAGCCTAACCGATCAATGCACATCACGCCAATACTCTTTTTTAAGCAGGATAGCCAATACAAGGAATATTAACAAAAATCCGATAACCCAATAACCAAGTTGCAACCGTTCCAATTTATTTGGCTCTCCAGAGTACTCGAGAAAGTTAACCAAATCGAGAATCGCGGCGTCATATTCTTCTGGACTCAGCTCACCGTTACCTAAAGATTTAATATCAACAAACTCTTCAACTAACTGACCGTCAACCATTACTGTTTTATATAGTTTAATGGGTGTACCCTGTAGTTCCTCAAGAATATGCGGCATGTTGACACTAGGAAACACGGTATTATTCACCCCAAACGGTCGAGATGGATCTGCATAAAACGAACGGAGATACGTATAAATCCAATCGGTACCACGTACCCGAGCTACTAAGGTTAAATCTGGCGCTGGAGTACCAAAGAATCTTGTAGCATCATCCATAGAAATAGCATTGGTAATCAGATCACCAATTTTAGCATTCTTATTAAATACCAAGTTATCCAACATCAGATCATCTGGAATATCAAGGTCATTTGCGATACGTTCATAGCGCTGATACTTCGTAGCATGGCAACCAAAACAATAGTTCATAAATATCTTTACGCCGTTTTGTAGAGAGACTTTATCTGATAAATCATTATTCGCAACATCCAAGTAAACTTGAGCACCTGCTGCCAAAGTAAAATAAGGCAATAGTGTAAATAAAATTACAAACCACTTCTTCATTTATAGTGCACTCTCTCCGGTAATAGTTTTGTTACTTCGTTTTTGCTGTAAAATAACAACAAAACAAAAAACATGAAGTAACCAAAGCTAAAGATCTGAGCCAACAGTGTGTAAGATGTTGTTACCCGTAATGTACCAAGAATACCTAATGCACAAAATGAAATGATGAACTGAATAATGTTTACCTGATGGCACATGCTACGATAACGGTAAGAACGCTTTTTACAACGGTCTAACCACGGCAACAGGAAAAGAAACACGATCGACAGTCCCATTAACAACACGCCAGACAGCTTGTCTGGAACTGCACGCAAAATGGCATAAAACGGAGTAAAGTACCAAACAGGTGCAATATGCTCAGGTGTCTTTAATAAATTAGCAACTTCAAAGTTAGGTGACTCGAGAAAATAGCCTCCCATTTCTGGATTAAAGAAAATGACATAAGCAAACAAAATTGAAAAGCATACCACACCAATCAGATCCTTCACTGTTCCGTACGGATGGAAAGGAACAGAGTCGATGATGTCATATTTCTTGGTATAGTAACTGTGGAAAGAGAATTCTGTTTTGTAATCTTCAGTTTTACTGCCCTTAGGCAATTTGGTTTCAATACCGTCAGGATTGTTTGAACCCACTTCATGCAACGCAAGTATATGCAAGACAACCAATAATAGAATGACGATTGGTAAAGCGATAACGTGTAGTGCAAAGAAACGATTAAGAGTCACACCAGACAAAACATAGTCACCACGAATCCACAAGGTTAAGTCGTCACCAATAACGGGAATTGCACCAAACAGAGAAATGATTACCTGAGCACCCCAATAAGACATCTGTCCCCATGGAAGCAAATATCCCATGAAGGCTTCTGCCATCAAAGCCAAAAATATTAACATGCCGAAGATCCACAGAAGTTCACGAGGTTTCTGATATGAACCATAGATTAGGCTTCGGAACATGTGCAAGTAGGTCACAACAAAAAAGGCAGATGCACCTGTAGAGTGCATATAACGAAGCAACCAACCGTATTCCACATCACGCATGATGTATTCAATTGATGCAAAAGCCCCTTCCGCGGAGGGGTTGTAACTCATAGTCAACCAAATACCTGTCAATAGTTGACTTACTAGCACAAACATGGCCAACGAGCCAAAAAGATACCAAAAATTACAGTTCTTTGGCATCGGATATCCAGATAGATGCTTTTTATACGCATTCATTACTGGAAGACGTTCTTCAATCCAGTTAGATAAACTATCCATCATGCAGATGCCTCGTCATTACCAACTATAATACGGTTATCATTAATATACGTGTAAGGTGGGATCAGCAGATTAAGGGGTGCAGGAACACTCTGAAAAACACGACCCGCCATATCAAACTTAGAGCCGTGACAAGGACAGAAAAAACCTGAAGTCACACCTTGATCCTCCTCACCAAAACCGACTGAGAGATACGTTGGCGAACAACCTAGGTGCGTACAAATGCCAACAGCAACAAAAAGTTCTGGTTTAATAGAGCGATAAATTGCAGTGATATACTTAGGCTGCTGTGGTTCTAGTGAGTCTGGATCGCGAAGCTTACCACTAATTTCTTTTAATTCTCTCAGGGTTTGTTCGCTACGACGCACTACCCATACAGGCTTTCCTTGCCAAACAACCCTGCTTAATCGTCCTTCTCTGACCTTGCTAATATCAACTTCGATCGGCGCACCTTCTGCCTTTGCTTTAGAGCTAGGGTTCCATGAACTTATAAAAGGTACAGCTACGGTTACTGCACCTACAGCACCAACCACAGCAGTCGATAAAGTTAGGAAACGGCGTCTACCCGAATTCACTGGTGTATTGCTCATCCAACATTCTCCCATGTGCTCCGGCATGGTTTCTTATTTCTATCCATATGCATACTTGGAGTGTACGGCTAAATCAAAAAAGATATCCTTACCGAGCCGGTACCTGCGTAAATAAAATCAGACCATCTCAAGGTGATCTATCTAATATATTGATTAAATAATAAGCATAACCCCACTTTAGAACAAGGAAAAGCTAATCTTTTATAGAAATTATGAGGTTTTTAATATTCTTCTAGGTGTTGTTGATTAAATCAACCTAAGATCTGCATAAGCACTTGCTTATCAAGCCGAGTCATCTTGACACTCGGCTTTTTTAATTGAAATGAATACGCGATGAGCCAAGCCAGCTTGTTGACCATAAGCTGATACAATTAAGGTGCCTAAAATCCTTGATTTGGGATATGTTTTTTAGTTGGTCAAAAACGATTTCAATAATAAATCTTTTCCGGAGCATCAGGCAGTTCCAAAGTTTTATCACTTTGGGTTTCATATTTTTTCACACCCGTTATCAGTGTCACTCCCTTGTCTGCAAGTTCTCGGTCCAATGGATCATAGATATAACCTTTATTTTCGTATAAACACCCTCAAAGATCATCAACCATTTCGGATACAGGCTTTCTATCATCCACGTTAACCGTCGTCACTTTGACTGAGATAATGCCACTTTGGTAATTGATAATAAGGTGTAATTTAAAACTCTAGAACCACCCCATCGTTCCTTTTCCTCGCTTCGCAGTACCTTTAAAAATCTAATATCTAAGAATGCGTAGGTTGTGACAAACCTGTAGCTTAGACTAATCAAAGAAGGCAATCCCCGTTAAGATTGATAATCGAGTTATCATTATAAATTTACCATGCAAGTTCTTCGCTGATGTTGACGGGAAATTCCACAGTTATCCCATCGCGAAATGATTTTAAATGGAACAGTCGTTTCTGGCCAAATATCTGCCACGATATCGAAGGCGTTCCTAAAACTAAGAATAGGTTGATTATCTATATCGATAATCAAGTCGTTAACTTTTAACCCCGCTTGTTTTGCTGGACTATTTACTTCGATGTTTGTAATCATAATGCCTACTTAACTGTTCAACATCGAAAATACTTGCCATTCTTGGGTTTACTGCTCGCCCTTCAATGCCAATATATCCTCGAATAACACGTCCATCAGCAATAAGTTTCTGCATAATTTTAACAGTCAAAGAAGAGGGGATGGCAAAAGAGATACCATAAGTTTCAAGATCGGTAGCTTGTTGAAAAGAAGCAGTATTAATCCCCACCAATTCACCACGACTATTTACCAGTGCGCTACCTGAGTTATCACGATTAATTGCGGCGTCAGTTTGGAGAAAGTCTTGTTGTCGGTTGCAACTAATCCCTAGGCGACCTTTAGCAAAAATTATATCAAAGGTGGTGGTTTATCTAAGATTGTAGGGGTTACCAATGGCTAGAACAACATAGCTGACAGCAGGTTTGTAACTGTCATTGAAGGGGATAACAGGTAAGTTATCCTGCTCTATTTTGAGGACTGCTAGATCTGTATGCCGGTTTTTACCGACCAGTTATGCAGTACGAATTCAGCAGTCTTGCAGAGCAATGATTATTTGATCGGCGCATGCAACAACGTGATAATTTGTCATAATGTAGCCTTTGTCGTTTATTATGACACTTAAACCTAAACCTTCAGTATTAAGTTGTAGTCGGTTTTAACTACTTATAACAGCGTGTATATATATTCACCACTACAGGGGAGGCGCGTCGAACAGCATAGTTATAGGAAAGTAAAAAAGAGTTAATCTCGGATTGAGTGAGCGTTACTTCCTACACCAACTTATTTGTTTTTAGTAATGGGAATGTGGCAATAAACACTCTATAAACAAACCAGACGCACCATAAAATGTAGCATTCCACTCCTAAACAAGGTTGTTATTATCAAGTTACCGATCATAGCATCGAAACATGGATAAAATAGATATTGAAAGGGAGCCTAAGTGAAACAGACTCCTTTATTTTGAGGATTGTAACTAGCGGATAACTAGATACATTGTTGAATCACCGCGTTTAATATTCAGTGCAAGTATGTTTGGTTTGACCTCTAAAAGTCTTTCTAGATCACCGATGCTATGTACAGCCTGCCTATTAAGGCCAACAATGATATCACCCTTTTTGAGGCCATAACGAGCCGCAATAGATTCTTTCTCTACACTGGATACACGGACTCCTTTTACCTTACTTTCAGAATTATCCTCCAGTTCAGCACCTGTTAGTGCTTCATGAAAGGTTTCTGCTTTTGCTTTAACACTGTCTTCTTTCTTTAGAATTACGCTGACGGTTAAATCCTTTCCATCTCGGATTAACCCGAGTGTAGCTTCCTTACCTGCACCTAATGTGGTAATTTTAGCTCGGAGTTCACTGAAGGTACGGATTGTTTTACCGTTTACCGACACGATGATATCACCTGCTTTGATGTTTGCTTTATCTGCCGCTGTGTTTGGAAGGACTTCACTGACAAATGCACCGTGAGTAGTTTTGTAACCAAAAGTTTCGGCGAGTTCGGTGGTCAATTCTCCACCTTTGACACCTAAAACCCCACGTATAACCTCCCCGAATTCAAGAATCTGTTCAATGAGGCCTTTAGTCATATTCACAGGAATAGCAAACCCTATTCCAACATTGCCACCATTTGGTCCCATAATCGCGGTGTTGATACCGATGAGTTCTCCATTTAGGTTGACAAGCGCACCACCAGAATTACCACTATTGATAGCAGCGTCAGTTTGGATGAAGTTTTCTACATTTTCGAGGTTGAGGCCACTGCGGCCAAGTGCAGATATAATTCCCAATGTAACGGTTTGACCAAGGCCAAATGGATTCCCAATGGCGATGGCGAAATCACCCACACGCAAGGTGTCAGAGTTGGCAAATTCTATTTTGGTAAGATTCTTTGCTTTTTCGAGTTTGAGTAACGCAACGTCTGATAGACTATCACTGCCAATGAGTTGCGCATCGTATTCTCTCCCATCATATAATTGAACGCTTATTTTTTTTGCACCATCAATGACATGATGATTGGTGATTACATACCCTTTATCTGCATCTACAATAACTCCTGAACCTAGACCCCTAAATGGCCGTTCTTCGATTCGTTCTGAGGGAAAATTTGGGCCAAAGAAGAAGCGAAAAGACTCTGGGAGGCGTTGTTTTGAGGTGTGACTACCCTCTACAGATATACTCACAACTGCAGGACTAACAGATTCAAGCATAGGAGCCAAGCTTGGTAGACTATCACCATAAACAGCTACAGAAAAAACAGCAGCAGGTAAGGCAATAAAAGATATACTAAAAGTGAGTACCAATGCACCCAACAAAGATAAAGCTTTTTTTTTCATAAACACTCCCATTTATTACTACTCGGTACGGTCTAAGAGTGGAGGTAATTAGAAAAGTTCAATACCGCATTAGGTTATAATTGTGATCATTAGGTTATAATTGTGATCTAGTTAACTTATCGTGCCTGTTTTATTTGCATTGCCAAGTATCCCCGTCGATTTATCTGAATAATCACGAGGTGGTTCTTGAGGAACTTTTTGCTCAATGGAGATGTCTGATAGCTTACTAACACGTTTAGCAAATGGATTATCTTGCTCTGGTAGATTAGGCATTAGTTCTGCCGTTGTGGTTGCCAAATGTTGATATAGCCTACTGTAATCACGATAAATATTATCCAGAAGGTTAGCGCTTTGGGCAAAATGATCAACCAGTTCTTGCCTGTATTGTTCTAGCTCATATCTTGATTTTTCAAGTTCTTTTCTTAGACCTTTCTGATGGGAGTTACTACATATTGTCAATCGGGAAACAAGGAAACCAATGACCATACCAATGATCATAAAAACTAGCGAGTTGATCCAAGTCATGACTACTCCTTAATGTTTTATAAATTTATGGATAGCCGAGAATCTTTATGGTTCTACCTAATCAGAGGGATGTCGCACGTAATTCCCTTAATGCTCTTTTTTATTATAACATGGCAAAAGTTACACAGGGTACTACTGATTTTGAGAACACATATGTCTTCATCTACAGTTAGGTTCAGAAAATGACACCGTCAGAGAAATACCACAAAGACGTGCAACACTCAGATTTTTATGAAGATCCATCTCAGAAACATGCTATCATGTTATTGGATGATTTATACCATCGTCTTGTACACAGGGTTAATACCCCCACAGAAAAACATCCATTATGGCAAAAGATGTTTAGAAAAAAAACAAAAAGAGTACAGCCAGAAAGAGGTATTTACTTGTGGGGAGGTGTGGGTCGAGGTAAAACGTATCTCGTTGACACCTTTTTTGAATGCCTGCCTTTTGAAAAAAAGATACGCCTGCACTTCCATCGTTTTATGCAGCGTATTCATCTTGAGCTACAAGCACTTCCTGGCGAAATAGACCCTTTGAAGAAAGTCGCCGGAAAACTTGCTGATGAATCTCATATAATCTGTTTTGACGAGTTTTTTGTCTCTGATATTACGGATGCAATGATTTTAGGGAGGTTAATGGAAGCGTTGTTTGAACGTGGTATTTGTTTAGTCGTGACGTCCAATATAGTGCCCGAGAACCTTTATCTAAATGGTTTACAGAGAATCCAGTTCCTACCCACGATTGCGTTGCTTAATAAGCATTGTGAGGTTGAGAACGTAGATGGTGGAACCGACTATCGTTTACGTACCCTTGAGCAAGCAGAAATTTATCATTACCCACTAGACATGAAAGCTAAAACAAATCTTGAATTGTATTTCTGTAAGCTTGCAATGGCACCGTACATCGAAGATCACGTTATAAAAATCAACAACCGCTTGCTTAAAACAATCAGAGAGGTGGAAGGAGTTATTCATTTTGATTTTTCAACGCTTTGTGATGCACCTCGCAGCCAATGGGATTATATCGAGATTGCACGTTTGTACCATACAGTTTTCTTGTCAAATGTATTACAAATGGGAATATGCAAGGATGCTGTAGCAAAGAGATTTATTGCCATGGTAGACGAATTCTACGAAAGAAATGTCAAGCTAATTATTTCAGCAGAGGTGACCTTAGAGGATTTGTACTTGGATGGACGGCTGAGCTTTGATTTTAAAAGATGTTGTTCTCGCCTAAAAGAAATGCAAAGCTATAGTTATTTAGCCTTAAAACACCTACCATGATATGGCATAGTTTGGTTAGAACGTGATTATTCTTCAGCTGAATAAAAAGTCAGGACTTTTTTGGGAAAAAAGGTGATTTTGTTTACACCCTTCTCTATAATCTCGCAACCCACCGTTACTGTTGAAAGGCTTAAGCCAAGAGTACACCATTCGAAGGGGTGTTGCATGGACTCTTAAACAGTGGGAGCAATTGCTCCTTAAGTGAAATTCCTAAAAAATCGGATATTTATAAGCATGAAGACTTTCGTTGCTAAACCAGAAACTGTAGAACACGACTGGTATATTGTAGATGCAGAAGGTAAAACTCTGGGTCGTCTCGCAACTCAAATCGCTTCTCGTCTACGTGGCAAACATAAGCCAGAATATACCCCACACGTAGATACTGGTGACTATATCGTGGTTATCAATGCGGATAAAGTTACCGTAACTGGCGCGAAGGCAACTGATAAGATGTACTATAGCCACTCAGGTTATATGGGTGGTATCAAGTCAATTAGCTTCGATAAGCTGATCATGAAGAAACCAGAAATGATCATCGAGCTTGCTGTTAAAGGCATGTTGCCACGTGGTCCTTTAGGTCGTGCGATGTTCCGTAAACTGAAGGTTTACACGGGAAACGAGCACAAGCACACGGCACAACACCCGCAAGTACTGAACATCTAAGGGAATTTAACAATGGCAGAACAATACTACGGAACTGGTCGTCGGAAAAGCTCTACAGCTCGCGTATTCCTCAAGCCTGGAACAGGTAACATGGTGATCAACCAGCATTCGCTGGTAGAATACTTTGGACGTCCAACTGCTCGGATGATCGTTTTACAGGCGCTTGAGCTTGTTCAGATGACCGAGAAGATGGACCTATATATCACAGTTGCCGGTGGTGGTATCTCCGGTCAAGCCGGTGCGATCCGCCATGGTATTACCCGTGCACTAATGCAATACGACGAATCTTTGCGCCCTACTCTGCGTGCAGCGGGTTTTGTCACTCGTGACTCGCGTAAAGTTGAACGGAAGAAAGTCGGTTTACGCAAAGCACGACGACGTCCACAGTTTTCTAAACGTTAATTCACTTCCGAATTTTTATTCGGGAACATGGATCCTGAAGCCTAGTTTATTTGCTAGGCTTTTTTATGGTCATGTATTCAATAAATTAATTAACCTGAGCTGTGCATAAGAACAGAACTAAATTCTAAAGTTAGTGAAGTGCTGGTAAAATATGAAAGCGATAAACGAAGTTACAAGACTCGCTATGCCTGTTCACCAGCAAACAAATTAAGACTGTAAAAAAGATTAGAATCAGTGTGTTATAATCATAATTATATCAACAACGCTTCTTCAACTGAAAAATATAATACTAAAGTTAATCATTAAATCGTTGGATTTTTACACCAAGTTTCTGCAGTTTATCTGCAATATGTTCATATCCGCGATCGATGTGATAAATACGATCAATAATAGTTTCTCCTCTAGCAATCGCACCCGCAATAATCAAGCTTGCTGATGCACGTAGATCTGTCGCCATAACTTGTGCACCACTCAGTCCGTCGCAATCACCACAGATAACGGTTGTACCTTCAATTTCTGCATGAGCACCCATACGTTGAAGTTCAGGTATATGCATAAACCTATTTTCAAAAATAGTTTCCGTAATGATACCTGTTCCCTTAGCAACTAAATTCAACAATGTGAACTGTGCTTGCATGTCAGTTGGAAAACCTGGATGTGGTGCAGTACGAATATTAACTGCCTTCAATTCCCTGTTTGTCATTTCCAGAGAAATCCAATCATCACCACTCTCAATGGCAGCCCCTGCCTCTTCCAATTTAGAGAGAACTGATTCCAACAGTTTTGGTGATGTATTTCGGCAAATTACGTTTCCGCCAGACACTGCCCCAGCTACCAAGAATGTGCCCGTTTCAATGCGATCTGCTACCACTTCATGATAACCACCGCCCAAACGTTCAACACCTTCAATAGTGATTGTGTTAGAGCCGACACCTGTTATTTTTGCACCAAGAACATTCAGAAACTTTGCACAATCAACGATTTCGGGTTCACGCGCAGCGTTTTCAATAACAGTTATCCCTACAGCCAAGGTAGCTGCAGACATAATAGTCACGGTGGCACCGACACTGACTTTATCCATGAAAATATGGGCGCTCTTAAGGCGCCCATCGACATGTGCTTTTACATAACCCTCATCAAGTGTAATGGTTGCACCCAATTGTTCTAAGCCATGAATATGCAGATCAACCGGACGAGCGCCAATAGCGCAGCCCCCAGGAAGTGATACTTCACCTTTACCAAAACGTGCCACCAGAGGTCCAAGTGCCCAAATAGAGGCTCGCATGGTTTTTACTAATTCATAAGGTGCACAGAATTCATTGATGTTACTCGCATCGACATGCACAGAGCCATTGCGTGAGACTTTAGCACCCAACCGAGAAAGTAACTCCATGGTTGTATCAATATCTCGCAGCTTAGGGACGTTCCCAACTTCCACGGGCTCTTCGGCTAACAATGCCGCAAAAAGGATAGGCAATGCTGCATTTTTAGCGCCAGAGATTGTAACTTCACCACATATTGGTCCACCACCATAGACACGAAATTTTTGCATGTTTTTCCTTTAAACTTATAACAATTGCATCAGTTCTTTGTCACGTAACCACTCGATTGGGGTTAGAGCTTTTATGTTCAGCGCGTGAACGGCATTGGTTTTAATATATTTCATCAGGGGTCCATAGATAATTTGTTGTTTTCCAACACGAGACATCCCGTCAAATATTTCACCCACAGCAATAACTTCAAAGTAACTACCATCACCTTTCACATGGAGTTCATCTAGGGTTAAGCTTTTTTCTAGGATTACTTTAATTTCAATAGCTTCCACGATTATTTCCCGTCACACAATGTCTGGTCATCCATAAATAAACTTTCCACATTACTTAACCTCAATAACAAGTTAAGCTTAGATGGTACATGAATAAGAGTCAGCATTTGCTTATTTACTCTGAGTTGTTGCCACAAGTGAAGCAACATCGACATTCCAGATGAATCCACGTGTTTCACATCAGAAAGATCAAGTATAATTACTCTATCTGCAGGGAGCCAGTCCGCACGGTACCCCCAAAAAACGGGGACTGTACCACGGTCAAGCCTTCCTGATAAACAATAATACCCATTTGTTACCATTCGCCAGACTAATGGCTCATTCACTATTCACCTTCTACTTTATTTCCTTTATTATTAGGTGACTTTAAACGAAGTTCTAGTTCTTTAGCCACAGCTTTGATACCATTTTTGCGAAGTTTGGCACTCCACTCACCGGCCTTAACATCCAATATACTCACGCCTTCAATCTGTAAGTCAAATACCTGCCAATGATGAGTTTTCCCGTTTCTTCGCAGTATAAAATCAAACCGAATTGGTGGACGAACGCTATCCATAATTTCGACACGGACGGAGACAATTCTTTGCTTTAGATCGACAGCTTTTATTGGCTCAACTTTAAGCTCCTGATCTGTATATCCCCTTAGAATATGTACATAAGATTCCACCATATAACCATAAAATGCCTCAGTGAATAGATCTCGCTCTTCCTTCGTAGCTTCTCTTGCTTGTGATGCCAGCACTTTCATCGCTGCGTAGCGAACATTAATATAAGGCATCAACTCTTCTTCAACTACGACATAAAGTAGATCTGAATTGGCCTGATATCTGTCTTTGTTATCTTTTAGTCGACTAAACGTGTTTTGTGCCACACTATTAACCAATATGTATGGATTACTCGAATCCACGTCAGCAAACATGGGCGATGACATGATCAAACCGATCGTAGGGATACAGAGATTTAACCACTTTTTCATATTCACGGCTCCTTCGGACCGCTACGGACACTGTAAAGAAACTGACCGATGAGATCCTCCAATACCATTGCCGAACGAGTATCTTCTAGTAAGTCACCGTCTTCCAATACATCGATGCCTTCAGCAAGAAAACCTAAACGAATACCAATAAACTGTTCACCAAGTAAACCTGACGTTAGAATTACAGCAGAACTAGTCTCAGGGAAGAAGCCATATTTACGTTCAATCTCCATCGTCACCATCGGCACATAATCAGGTGCAGTTAAACTAATATCACTAATACGACCAACAACAACCCCCCCAATTTTTACAGGAGAGCGCACTTTCAAACCACCAATATTGTCGAAATGTGCATCAAGTGAATAATAGTCAGAACGAGAATAACTTTTCACACCAGCAACTTGAAAAGAAAGTAGTAATACAGCTGTAATTCCCACCAACACAAATGTTCCTACCCAGAATTCAGTTTTACGATTTTGTTGCATCTAAATTAACTCCCAAACATCAATGCAGTGAGGATAAAATCTAACCCCAACACTGCTAAAGACGAATGTACGACGGTACGTGTAGTAGCACGACTTATCCCTTCAGACGTAGAGATAGCATCATAGCCATTAAAAAGAGCAATCCAAATTACGGTGATGGAAAACACGATGCTTTTAATGAACGACTGGCCAATGTCATAACCCAATTCGACGGAAGATTGCATGACCGCCCAATAACTGCCGTAATCAATGCCCTTCCAATCAACGCCAACAAGTTGCCCACCCCAAATACCTATCATGATGAAGATCATTGTCAGCAGTGGCATCGAAATTACACCTGCCCATAAACGCGGGGCAATAATACGGCGCAATGGATCTACCGCCATCATTTCTAAACTAGAAAGTTGTTCCGTCGTTTTCATCAACCCAATTTCTGCGGTCAACGCAGAACCCGCACGACCAGCAAAGAGCAAGGCCGTAACTACAGGACCAAGTTCGCGCAGTAACGCTACCGCAACCATTTGACCCAGTGAGCTTTCAGCACCCAAATCTACCAAAACTAAATAACCTTGCAGGCTAAGTACCATGCCAATAAACAGACCAGATACCATGATGATACCCAGCGAACGTACACCCACCGAATAAAGTTGAATAATCAGAAGCGGTAACATCTTCTTAGGCTGTGGTTTTCCAATCAAGGCACCGAGTAACATAAACGTTGCTCGACCCATTGTTCGTGAAACAGCCAACGTACATGCACCCAGCTCTTGAAGCATATTAACTATCACGAAAACAACTCCTGTATAATGTCTTTAGCAGGGTATTTGAAAGGCACCGGACCATCAGCATCACCTCTAAGAAATTGAATCACTCGAGGATCAGGATTGTCACAAATCGACTGGGGCACGCCAGATGCGACAATGCTACCGTCAACCAACAAGTAGACATGATCAGCAATACTCATCACCTCAGGAACATCGTGTGATACCACTATTGATGTTAGCCCAAGTGCCTCATTCAAATTACGAATTAACGAAACCAATACCCCCATGGTAATGGGGTCTTGTCCCACAAAAGGTTCATCAAACATAATAAGTTCAGGATCAAGTGCAATCGCACGTGCAAGGGCTACTCGTCGAGCCATCCCACCAGAAAGTGTACTTGGCATGAGTTGTGAAGCACCACGCAACCCTACTGATTCAAGTTTCAATAATACAAGGGTTTTAATCAGTGACTCGGTAAGATAGGTATGCTCTCGTAACGGAAAAGCGACGTTGTCAAACACCGTCATGTCAGTAAAAAGTGCACCTGATTGAAATAGCATACTCATGCGCTTTCTAACTTCATAAAGTTTACGACGCGAGAGGGTTGTAATATCTTGATCTGCAAACTTAACTATGCCACTTTCAGGCAACAGCTGCCCCCCGATCAGGCGTAAAAGTGTGGTTTTTCCTATCCCTGAAGGTCCCATAATTGCTGTTACTTTACCAATGGGAACCGTCAGGCTGATATTATCGAAGATAACCTTTCTTTCCCGACAAAAGGTCAGGTTGCTGATTTCAACCAAATTATTTGCACCCATTAATATAGCCTATTGTGTTGACTTGATTTATTCACGACTTATTAATACTGCTCTAGTAGTGAGAGTAAGTGCAAGGCGAGTAATTACACAGCATTCATTTTTAAATTTTTAGTTAAATGCTTGCTAATCTTTAATTATCCTGAAAACGTTGCCTTTTCATATTCATAATGTCTATCTGCAACGAAAATGTTATACAACTAGATTTCCGGTTATTTACTTAAATAAATCGGAAGGTGCGCCAACCTAATCGGCAACTCGGTCGCTATGCTTATCTTCACCCACATTCTAATCAAAATCAAATTTACTATTTCACTATTGGAGTAGATTTTAACTACAGTGCTACTGGCATATTATGTTGCGTCATTTAACTGCATAGTTTTTCTTCACATTTCCTCAAATAGTAGTCAGAATTACCATTTCTTATATTTGACCTTATCTATTCAAAAGGTAATTAAGTGTCTGAAACTATCACCATGCTTGTCAGTGGCTTATGTTTGTTAGCAAGCTATCCTTACAGGTTAGTCTACAGTTTCTCTGCTCAGGAAGTGTTAAGTGATAACAGCCATGCAGCCGTCGGTGACATACTTCATTCAAACATAACCAATATCACTATTATTCCTAGTATCTCTACACTCATTCAACCTTTGTCTATAAGCTCAAACCTCATTCATCGACAATTACCTCTGATGCTGATTATTATCCCAATCTCTAGCGTAATTTCATGGAATGCTACGCTCAGATTTCACAAAAGTATTTTGCTTTCCATCTTGTTTAATACATTCTGGCTCATCCTGTTGAAAATTGTTCAAGAGAATACAGCGTTTAGCCTAATGCTTACAAAACAAGAAACGAAAACCCCACAAGACGTAAGCAACATCATAGCAACTATCTCGCTGATTATGGGTTTTATTCTTGTTATCTCTAGCGCAGGTATAATCGTATCCTCCTATATAGTCACTCTTTTCATCTACAAAACCGTTGGAATAAGTGATCTGATTATTGACCTAATTATCGTTGCTGAAGGTATAAGTCATCCAGAACTATTCGCATTGATTTCCAGTGTACTTAAAGGTGAAGATAATCTAGTTTTTAACTATATCATGAGTTCGAATATTTTCGATATCCCTGCCATAATAACTCTAGCAGAAATTATTAATCCATCAGTTCTGAATCCCTTATTAACCATAGAGCGTGATTTCTGTTTAATATTTGCAGTTTCTGTACTGTTGTTTTTGTTTAGAGTTAGTAAGTCCCATCCCCTCAATCGTTGGAAACGAAAATCACATCACTGGTCATCTTCGTGTACTTTTGAGGCTATCTGCTCACCGATATTACAACCTAATTCGGAAACGTTATGACCGATTTTGATTTTCGCAAAGCAGGCACAGCTGTACTACAAACTGAACTTAACGCACTTGTGCAGCTAGAACAGTATATCAATGAAAACTTTGTCAAAGCCTGCCAGCTTATCCTGGCAGCCTCCGGAAAAGTGGTTGTAATGGGGATGGGTAAATCAGGTCATATTGGTAATAAAATTGCAGCCACCCTTGCCAGTACAGGTACTTCGTCCTTTTTTGTTCATCCCGGAGAAGCCAGCCATGGCGATTTAGGCATGATTGGAAAAGGAGATGTCGTACTGGCCATTTCAAACTCTGGCGAAACGTCCGAAGTCCTCCTTCTTCTACCAGTGGTTAAACGCCGAGGTATTACGCTAATCACCATGACAGGTAATCCTGTCTCAAGCATGGCACGCCTTGCACAGGTAAACCTGTGCATTAAAGTTCCAAAAGAAGCCTGTCCTATCGGATTAGCCCCCACGTCCAGCACTACCGCAACACTTGTCATGGGAGATGCCCTTGCCGTTGCGCTGATGCAAGCAAAAGGCTTCACCATAGATGATTTTGCGCTTTCTCATCCCGGAGGACCACTTGGCCGAAAACTATTGCTACATATTTCGGATGTGATGCACACTGGTAATGCATTACCAACCGTATTTGTGGATGAATCCCTACGCAATGCATTGTTGGAAGTGTCTGCTAAAGGCTTAGGTATGACCGGCGTTATTGATAACACCGGTACGATTTGTGGTATTTTTACGGATGGAGATCTAAGACGTCTTCTTGACCAGCGTTATGATCTGCATTCCACTCTCATTGGTAATGTCATGAGTATTAACCCAACCTGTGTTAATGCAAAACTGCTTGCCGCTGAAGGTCTAAAACTAATGGAAGAAAAAAAAATAAACGGTCTTCTCGTTACAGACAACAACAAATTGGTTGGTGCACTAAACATGCATGATCTTTTAAAAGCAGGAGTAATGTAGTGGCTAAGGCGCAAACAGTTGGAAGCTTATATGGACCTATTCTTGAAACCGTGTTTAACACCGCAGCTGGTATCAAATTGCTAATTTGTGATATTGACGGTGTATTTTCTGATGGTCGTATTTATATGGGTAATCAAGGGGAAGAGCTTAAGGCCTTCCACATCCGCGATGGTTATGGCATAAAATCTTTAATGAATGCAGGTATTGAAGTTGCAGTTATTACTGGCCGAAAATCCTTTATTGTTGAGCAAAGAATGTCAGACCTTGGTATTAAACACGTCTATCAAGGTCAAGATGATAAAAATACTGCCTTTGAAGATTTGATTGATCGCCTTAGTATTGCCACAAAGACCATAGCATACATTGGTGACGATTTAACAGATTGGCCAGTCATGTCACAGGTAGGTTTGTCTGTTTGTGTGAAGGATGGACACTTAGTTTTAGCACAACGTGCTGATTTTATCACTCGCACACTTGGTGGCTATGGTGCCGTACGTGAAGTCTGTGATCTAATCCTTGAAGCACGAGAAGAACTTAATATGAATAAAAGGCTAAACATATGATTCTTCGGCATCTCGGTCGTATTGCACTACTTGTCATATGTGGATTCACAGGTCACTACCTGCTGAGTCAATATCATTTAGAGTCAGAAATAAAGGTCAAACTAGATGCAGAAGAACCATTATTTACTGCTGACAATATCAAATCTACCCGCTACAACGAGCACGGTATGCGCAGCTACACATTGAATTCAATTCACGTCAAACACTATCAAAAACTTGATGAAACCCATTTTCATAAACCCACTTTATGGACATACAATGATAGTACTGTAGAAGAATGGCGAATCCATTCAGATTTTGCAGTTCTAGATAGTAGCAACTACCTAAATATGACAGGTCACGTCAGAATTTTTAACCTGTTACCTAACGCTCGAATGGCAATTATCAAGGTAGATAAATTAACTCTAAATCTTACTACTCGGGATTTTTGGTCTGAAACCGAAACGGAAATCACTGGTGTAGGATTTCAAATCCGAGGACAACGGGCAAAAGGAAATTTTATATCCCATCAAATGGAACTGACTGACCAAGTGAAAAGCAAGTATGCACCAGACATTGAATAAACTTATCACTTTTATACTAATACTAAAAATCCTAATTTTTAGCAGAGTATTCGCATTATCAAGTGATTCTGAGGAACCTATTTATATTTACTCAGACACCCAAAGTTTGAACATGAAAACCGGCACCGTCGTCTTCGACGGTAACGTACATCTACGCCAAGGTTCAATTCGTTTAAACGCCGACAAGGTCATCGTCACTCGCCCTAGTGGAAAAAAAGGGAGCGAAATTATTGATGCCTCTGGTAAACCTGCAGAATTCGAACAAACCATGGATGATGGCAAGAAAATGATTGGTAAAGCCTACGATCTTCAATATGAAGTGGATAAAAGCTTTCTAAGGATGAGAAACCACGCTGTATTGACCCAAGAAGGTGGTAATAAGATTGAAGGTCAGCTCATCTCCTACCAGATTGATAAGCAACAGTTGGTAGCAGAAAGTGATGTTAACGGTCGTGTCACTACCATTTTACAACCACACACTAAACAATAAAAGAACTAATACTTTATGTCAATACTTACCGCAAAGAACCTTGCGAAAAGCTACAACGGACGAAAAGTCGTTGCTGATGTCAGTCTCAAAGTTGAATCTGGTGAAATCATTGGGTTACTTGGTCCAAATGGAGCTGGAAAAACCACGTCGTTTTATATGATTGTTGGCTTGGTTACCCTTGATGAAGGATCCATTCATATTGATGATATAGATATCAGTTTACAACCAATGCACAACCGATCTCGAATGGGGATCGGTTACTTGCCTCAAGAAGCTTCTATTTTTAGAAAACTGAGTGTATACAATAACCTAATGGCAGTACTTCAAACACGTTCAGACTTAACAAAAGAGCAACGTCAGGACAAAGCTGAGGATCTGCTCGAAGAGTTTAACATTCAACACATTCGAAACAGCATGGGTCTGACTCTCTCAGGAGGGGAACGACGCCGAGTGGAGATTGCACGAGCCCTTGCTGCTAATCCAAAATTTATTTTGCTGGATGAACCATTTGCAGGTGTTGACCCTATCTCCGTTATCGATATAAAAAAGATCATAGAACACCTTCGAGACCGAGGTTTAGGTGTCTTAATTACAGATCACAACGTACGTGAAACACTGAGTGTTTGTGAATACGCTTACATTGTAAGTCAAGGGAATTTGATTGCTCATGGTACTCCTGATGAAGTGCTCAACAATGAGCATGTAAAACGTGTATATCTCGGAGATGAGTTCAGGCTATAGTTAAAAGAAAAGTGTTAGCTTAATAGTGTCTAACATAATGCACTGATAACATGAATAGGAAAGGTGTCAAAATTACTATGAAACCCTCGCTTCAACTAAAGCTTGGCCAACAAATTGCTATGACACCACAACTGCAACAGGCAATACGCCTACTACAGTTGTCGACATTAGATCTTCAACAAGAGATTCAAGCAGCACTGGAAGCAAATCCGCTCCTCGAACAAGAAGACCCTACAGAGTACACATCAAACAATGATGTGTCAGAAGATTATGAAAACGATGAGCGTCTTAGTGCCCCAACAGACAATGAAAACCATCTAAACCATGAAGATAACCTAGACAGTGCCGATGCTATTAATCAGCAAGAAATGCCAAATGATCTCCCTGTGGATACTACTTGGGATGACGTCTATAGTGCCAATACAGGAAGCATAGGCATTCCATTCTGTGATGAACTTCCCGTGTATCAGGGTGAAACCACAGAAACACTCCAAGATTATCTTAATTGGCAAGTTCAACTAACTCCGTTTACTGATGTCGACCTCGCGATCGCGACAGCTATTATCGATGCGGTTAATGACAAAGGATACTTAACCATATCCTGTGAAGATATTCTCGAGAGTCTTGGTAGTGACCATGTCGAACTTGATGAAGTTGAAGCAGTACTAAAACGTGTGCAGCATTTCGACCCACTAAGCGTCGCATCACGCTCGCTGCAAGAGTGCTTGTTGCTACAACTTGCCGAGCTTTCGGAATACACACCTTGGCTAGCAGAGGCGAAGTCAGTACTAAAAGTTCACATGAATTTGCTGGCAAACCGAGATTTCCGCCAGATCATGAAAGAAACCAAATTACGAAAACCAGAGCTCAAAGAAATCATGAATCTCATTCATAGCCTTGAACCCCGCCCTGGAAATCTCATTGTCACCAATGAAGCTGAATATGTAATTCCTGACGTATCTGTATTCAAAGAACACGATAAATGGATCGTACAAATAAATCCAGATAACATACCAAAACTAAAGATAAATCAAAAATATGCCGCTCTAATAAAAAATAGCTGCAGTGGTGCAGATAGACAATTTATTCGAAATAATTTGCAAGAGGCTAAATGGTTAATAAAAAGTTTAGAAAGCCGCAATGAAACCCTACTCAAAGTCACACGCTGTATCGTTGAATATCAGCAAGATTTCTTTGAGTACGGTGAAGAAGCAATGAAACCAATGGTGCTTAATGACATCGCAATAGCTGTGAACATGCATGAATCCACCATATCTCGGGTTACGACCCAAAAATACATGCATACCCCAAGAGGTATCTTTGAATTAAAATACTTTTTTTCTAGCCATGTAAGTACTGACAATGGCGGTGAGTTTAGTTCCACCGCAATACGAGCACTGGTTAAAAAATTAGTTGCTGCAGAAGATACAGTAAAACCACTCAGCGACAGTAAAATTGCTACACTTTTGGCAAAACAAGGAATCCAAGTCGCACGACGAACAATTGCAAAATATCGTGAGTCTATGCGTATTGCCCCGTCTCATCAGCGTAAATGCCTTCTGTAGGGCATTTCAACAAAAAGGAAGTTGTTTATGCACATCAATCTCACTGGACACCATGTCGAAATCACCGAGTCCCTCCGAAAGCATGTGATACAGAAGTTTGATAAGCTTGAGCGTTTTTTTGAGCATATTAATAATGTGCATATCGTGCTTAGCCGCGAAAAACTCCACCAAATTGCCGAAGCCACACTTCATATAAACAATGGAGAAATTCACGCAAAATCTAACTCAGATAACATGTATACGTCCGTTGATTCGCTTAGCGATAAGCTGGCTAAGCAGTTAAACAAACACAAGAAAAAGATGAATCATCATTAACTAACCTGAGCTGCACATAAGAAATGAACTAAATGCTAAAGTCGCGATCTGATCGTTTGAGAAAAACTAGTGACTGCATAAGAACCTAGGTATGAACAACTTAGACGCTGTTTTCGTTGATATCGACGACTTCTGCCAAACTTTCCTCCCTGCATGGAAAAAATACCTAATTTCTTACGGTATCAAACAAAGAAACAAGCCGTCTCGCCGGCATTGTGTCCCAAATATCTGAACTAATCTCAATTCCTACGATCAGATCATAATGGAGTTAAGCGGGAAGTATTGATGGGATAGGGAAAGCACAAGATCAGCAACTGGCAACAATATAATCAAGAATTAGTAAACCGTGGCTCAGTCACTTTTTGGATAGATGTCTTTGGATAGATGTCGCTACTATTAAGGAATGGCATTGTCCAAAGCATCCTGGTCATTGTAGCCGTGAGTTTATATTTTCGGATACCTCGATTAAAACGGAACTGATGGTGAAAGGCATTTTTAAACTCCCTCTTCGTGGAGTATAAGGCTATCTCAATTCGGTTTTTACGTTGATGAATGTCCTGCTCTGAAATCCCCT
>NZ_NBYY01000023.1 GCF_002464935.1 Candidatus Enterovibrio escicola | reverse complement strand
GTCCCAAGCAAAAGCTACCGAGGGTTAATACGATACCTAACCAACTATTTGTCATCCCTGCCGATAGGCTTATCTAAGATAGTTGGATATGGCGGTCATCAAGTCAGGTATTATTATCAATAACATAAAATAAAGTTGAAAACGTATGAGACAGTGGATGCTCAGGTATTTGTTGGCAGGCTGGTTTAGCACATTCTGCTTAAAGGATTTTAACGAGTGAGATATTATTACCTTCAAGCGATAGCGAGCTTTAAGAAGTGGTATGAAGTGATAGTGAGGACAGCAGGAGTGGTGGATGAATGATGAGCTACACTAAACGTATCAGCTATCTAGAGCTTTTCGAAGAGGTAGCAGGTCGTAATCCCTTAAAATGTGTGTTTTGTGGGAGAGAGATAGATTTGATTATCTTCTCCCATCTAAAGCATGGTGTATTCTTCAATTTATTTGCTTCCGATAGTGGTTAATTGATATGTTTTTTATTCTATCTTGGAAATTTCCTCATTACTGAGTTCGTTGAAGTTAATTTCCTTGGATGGAAGTCTCCTTATCAGACCATTGGTCTACTCATTTAGTTCCCGATCACTTGACGGATAAGGTCTGGTAACATAGAAATCATAGTCTATGATTTCAGCAATCTTTTCATGATCGACGAATTATGTACCGTTGTCTAACGTGAGGGTTTTGAAGTCATAAAAGGTGGAATTCACAATATCAATAAACTTCTCTACCACTGTACCTGCCTGCTTATTGGGCATCTTTCCAATGCAGCATAGTTTATTGGTTTTATCCACTACGATAAGAAGAAAAGATTTGTGCCCAGTCCTGACGACAGTGTCAATCTCGAGATGACCTAACTCGGTCTTCTCGTCTACAATATTAAGCCGTTTCTCAATGCCAACACGGTTATTTGTCTTTACCTTATCACTGTTGTTCATCTTGATTTTATAGGGCTCTCCATGGTGGCGAAGATCCTTATATAACGCTCGGCCATTACCCCTGTCATGCCAGATATACCGGTAAATCGTGCTTTCTATAAATCAAAATAAGATGTGGAAAGTTTACTCAGTCTGACTCACTCTCCGCTAGGTTGTGCATTGCACCTGATGGAGGACGAGACCGTCATTGATAAGTAACATTATGTACACGATATAGATAAAAATGGTATAGACTGGTTTCTTTATAAGTATTGTTATTTAGCAGAAAACGCTTTGGGATAATTAAGAAATATCATTTAGTTTTAATTGAATATGACAAATTGGAAATAAATTACGTCAGCAGGATATCAATGGCATTTATGTTAATGTGGCTGATACTGTATTGTTGAACGAGTTTTATACAGCATATATCAACAACCCCTAGTGGAATACATTTCCAACGGAGAATATTATCGTTCTGGTCGTGATGCTTATTTTTGATGATAAAATAACCTAAATTTCAGCATTTTAAGAACTCTGCACAAGAAGCAGTCACATCATCCTAAAATTAATACTTTTCATATCACTTAGCATGGAATAGTTTAGCGATTGAGTTATGTAATAACCCTAGGAATTTGACGTTTTTTCTTCAAACTGTGAGTTTCAAAAGAGGTTATTTTGATAAATTTAAGCCAAGCAATTTCTGAGTTTGTGAATACATTGTCAATGTTGTCTCAGATAACTGAGCGGCTGTCTTCGCCTTTTTCTTGGCCGACTGACCATGATCCTATTGAGTGGCTTGATGCACAATCCATCTATCCTAAATTTTATTGGCACTCGCGTGATGGTAACGAAGAAACCATAGCTCTTGGACAGGTCAAAACGTTTTCCAATCCCATGAGTGCTGAATATACTCTTACTGAAGGGCAGTTCATCTGGGGCGGATGTTCTTTCGATGGCCGAACAGAATGTGGTCAATGCTGCTTTCAATCTTTCTTTTTTCTCCCCCAAATTGAA
Source organism: Candidatus Enterovibrio escicola (assembly GCF_002464935.1). Lineage (GTDB taxonomy): Bacteria > Pseudomonadota > Gammaproteobacteria > Enterobacterales > Vibrionaceae > Enterovibrio > Enterovibrio escicola. The sequence goes on along the minus strand of NZ_NBYY01000023.1, from coordinate 26,935 downwards.
GTTTCACGCTTTAATGAACAATGGTTTTTATCAATCAACATTGGTAATGATCTTCTTAAAACCAAAGCTACTTTGGCTAAGTTATCCGATAGCTTCTCATCCCTTGCTTCGCCTCAATGTAATATTGTGAAGATGGTTCATAAACCTGACTATCCGCGGTGGTCAGAGATGATAGATCGTGCTTTAACTGACATTGAATATACGGTTCTACGGAAGGTCGTGCTTGCCCGTAAAACTACGTTAACTCTTGACCGTCCACTTTCTGCCACTCAGCTTCTTAAAGCTAGTCGGGATAAAAATAGCGCTAACTTTCACTTTATGTTAGCGTTTGATGCTAAACATTGTTTTGTAGGTTCTACACCTGAGCGCCTTTTTATTCGCCAAGAAGAAAAGTTACGTACTGAAGCGTTGGCGGGTACAATAGGTCGTGGTATCACGATAGAGGATGATCTTGCATTGTCTCATTGGTTATTGAATGACCCTAAAAATATTTATGAAAACAAATTAGTGGTGGATGACATTGCTGATCAATTAGCACAATACTGTGTTAGTTTTTATGTTGAAGAACTACCACATTTAGTTCGTTTACGTAAAGTACAACACCTTAAACGAGAAATATTTGTCCAGTTAAATAAGGATATTCTAAGTACTACCTTACTGGAAGCTTTGCAACCTACTGCAGCCATTGCAGGGTTACCGCGCGAATCTGCTATGAGTTTTATCACTAAGAATGAACCATTTATACGAGGTTGGTACAGTGGATCTGTTGGATTCCTGAGTCGTGAACGTAGTGAATTCTGTGTGGCCATTCGTAGTGCATTTGTAATGGATAACCTGATACATTTGTTTGCCGGTGCCGGTATTGTTCCTGGTTCATCCCCTAAAATAGAATGGAATGAGCTAGATAAAAAAATATCTACTTTGCTATGTTTGCTCAAACCGCTGGAGTTTAAATCGAAAACGACAAGGATTATCGATAAAATGTGTTTGGAACGATGGAAAAAAGAAAGGGATGAATCAATTCCCCCTAAATAACTCGAAAGTGATTAGTCAATCGACGATGAACCGAATTTGGGCGCGGTTATTGCTGATGTCACTTCAACGAGTTGGTGTGAAGGATATTTGTATTGCGCCAGGATCACGTTCAACCCCTTTGACGCTTGAAGCAAAATCGTTAAGAGATGAAAATGGTTTCCCATTTACTCTTCACACTCATTTTGACGAACGGGGGCTTGGTTTCCTTGCTTTGGGCATGGCAAAAGCGTCAGATAATCCGGTTGCAGTGATAGTTACCTCAGGCACCGCGGTAGCGAATTTGTTACCAGCAGTGGTAGAGAGTCATCTGACACGTGAGAAACTGATCTTGTTGACGGCAGATAGACCAGTGGAACTAATACAATGTGGAGAAAATCAAGCAATTAGTCAACGTGGTATCTTTGGTAACCATGCTGATTTTTGTTGTAATTTGCCTTCGCCTACAACATCCATTGCACCATCTTGGCTACTTTCTACTCTAGATGAAAATTTACACTATCAATCACAAACTGGAGGTAGTTTGCATATCAATTGCCCATTCCCAGAACCGCTATATGGTGAATTAGAAGATGCTAGTGTCTATCTTTCTACAGTTACGGGCTGGCTAGACAGTACAGAGCGCTACTTGACATTCTTCATTCCCTTGGAGCATGTTTGTAATATTGAGGTAGATTGGGAAGAATTACAGCACAAAAAAGGCCTATTGATTGCAGGTCGTTTAACGACAGCTGATCGAATTGCGGTTCAAGCCTTGGTTGACGTCTTAGGGTGGCCACTATTGTGTGATCCACAAGCAGGAAAGGGATCTGACTACGCGGGTTTTGATGTGTGGATGCAAAATCGAGAATGTACCAGTGTCCTAGCACAAGCTGATGTTATAATTCAATTCGGTAGTCGTTTAGTATCAAAAAGACTCTGCGAATTTATCCAAACGTTCAATGGAGTGTATTGGTTGGTGGATAGCCATCCGGGTCGTCTTGATCCAAGTCATCGACAGGCTCGTCGTATTATTGCTAAACCAGAAATGGTGGCAAATCAACTAGTTGCTCATACAGCATCACCTGATTACATCCACTGGGCAAAAGTGCTGCAGACTGCTAGCCACCGATATTTTTCGATATTACAACAAAAGAAACGTGAATATGCTCTGTTGACAGAATTGGCGATGGCGATAGACTTTGCCTCATGGCTTGATATCGGTAGCGATCTATTTATTGGCAATAGCTTGGCGATCCGTTTATTAGATATGTGTTGTTGTATACCGGCTCTTACTGTTTTTGCGAACCGAGGTGCATCAGGAATTGATGGGTTAATAGCGACTGCGTCCGGAGTACAGCGAGTACGTCAACGTCCTTTAGTTTGCCTTTTAGGTGACATCTCAGCGCTTTATGACCTCAATAGTTTTTCTTTGCTGACGAGAAATCCATATCCACTGGTGCTTATCGTGGTCAATAATGACGGTGGTGGCATTTTTGATACATTGTCAGTACCTGACGACAGTAAAGATATGTTTTATCGTATGCCACATGGCTTCGATTTCACTCATGTCGCTGCTATGTTTGGGTTGTTTTACCATGCCCCAGATACATTAATAGATGCCCGTTGTTTGTGTATTAATGCTCAGAGATATGCTGGGACAACATTGGTGGAAATTCGTGTGCCGGCAAACGAATCTGCTCGAGATCTTAAAGTTCTGTTTAATTATATCGCTAATGCCTCGCTTTTATGACGGTTCTAGTATGTTGGTATTTATTGCCTCATTGTCAGTTATGCATGCCTCAGTACGGGCTATTTTGATTTATACGCCTGTATTAGTATGCATTGAAGTTCTACTTGGCAGAGGTGATAAGTGTAGCACTGTTGTCGACTTTCTTATCAAAGAATATCTTTATCTTACCTTTGATTTATTGGTAAATGGGCATTGTTTCCCAAATATATTAACTAATCTCAATTCCTACGATCAGATCATCATGGAGTTAAGCTGAAGGTTATGATGGAAAAAGCCAAGCACAAGATCAGCAACTGGAAACAATATAATCAAGAATTAATAACCCAGGTATTACTATTAATCACATAAAAAAAAGTTGAAAATGTATGAGACAATGGATGCTCAGATATTTGTTGGCAGGCTGGTTCAGCACATTTTGCTTAAAGGATTTTAACGAGTGAGATATTATTACCTTCAAGCAACAGCGAGCTTTAAGGAAGTGGTATGAAGTGATAGTGAGGGCGGCAGGTGACTGGTGGATGAATGATGAGCTATACTAAACGTGTCAGCTATCTAGAGCTTTTCGAAGAGGTAGCAGGTCGTAATCCCTTAAAATGTGTGTTTTGTGGGAGATAGATAGAGTTGATTATGTTCTCCCATCTAAAGCATGGTGTATTCTTCAATTTATTTGCTTCCGATAGTGGTTAATTGATATGGTTTGTGTTCCGTTTGAGAGAAGGGCATACACCTTTCGGTAGTTAGCTTCTTTGTTCTACGCGAAACCATGAGTGTCGAAGTTATTATCTAAATTCAGGAGTAACCAATCCAACAAGGCTTTACGGGATAGTTTTATCCCAGAATGGCTGAGGTTATTGGGTAGTGAATAAACTGCTTTTGGACATTGATAAGGCAGAACCTGTGTCTTCGCCCAAGTTAGGAACTCGTCACTATCAATTTCGCCTTCGATTATCGCAATAGGAACTTTCCCCCACGTATCATCGTCAATGGGAAAAATGACTATCTGTGAAATACCAGAATAGAGACTTAATATACGTTCCAAATTCTCAGGCTGTACATTTTCCCCCCCACATATAAACATGTTATCGAGCCTACCGATAATCTGTAGTTCTGAGGTGGCCTCATTCCAGCATCCCTTATCTTTGGTGGCAAACCAATCATCAGTAAGAGGCAAAATATTTCCTCTAACCATATAGCCAGGAGAAAGTGTTTCACCTTTTACCATTACCTCACCGTTTTTGTATAAACGAAGTTCTCGATTAGGTAGCACATCACCCACAGAGAAATAGCCGTTAGCACGTTTTGCCGTAATGGTAGACGCCATTTCTGTCATTCCATACCCACACCAGCACTGAATGCCAATTCTTTCTGCTTCATCCACCAAAGACTGTGGAATCTCAGTACCGCCCAAAAGCACTGCATGCAAGGACGAACAATTCCCTTGCTCTAGCACACATTGCAATTGTGTGGGTACTAAAGAGGCATGAGTGCAACCTTCAAGAGCTGTTATTAATGCTTTTTCTTTGATATCAGCAAGTTTTAACATGGCTCCTTGTATAAGCCATCTCCATACAATACCAAGCCCAGATACATGAAAGAGTGGAAGTGAAAGTAGCCAGCAATCTAAGCATTTAAATGGTATCAACTCAAGTAACCCTGATGCACTTGCAAGGTGATTATTTGCAGTATGAACAACAGCCTTCGGTGCTCCGGTCGATCCTGACGTCAAGGTTAAAGTCAGGTGTTTAACCGCATTGAATCCTACCAACGTCATTTCATCCCTATCAGGCAATGATTTAAGTTCAACTACGTTTAAAATAACATTGATTCCAACGCGCTCAATAATTTCATTGCACTCTCTTTGAGAAAATGTGGGGTTAAGCATGAGTGTTTGCCAACCATTCTGCCATGCCGCCAGCATAGTTATCAGGCAGGCATAGTTGTTATGACTGACAATGGCTACACGTTCATGGGCGATGGTATGTTGATTGGTAACAATGCTTAGGTGTACACGAGAAACATCATCACAAAGTTGGCGCCAAGTTATCTCAGAAGTGCCAAATATAATGGCGGTTGCTTCCGGTTGCTCTTGCATCCAATGTGACCATGGCCATGCCTTGAAGGCTATTGGGTGGATTGCTGCCATGTAATCCTACAATTCGAAAGAAGCATGACGGGCAATGAACAATTCGGCCAAGGTTTATCGAGCTGCATTTTAAACAGATCAATCGTGGCTAAACCTGGAGTTGTTGAGGATGTTAACCAATGTGCTACTCGCGCTAGTTGATTCAAACCTATGCTCGACTCAAGGCTAGAGCTGATCACCACTTCTATCCCAAGACCATAGGCTTGGGAAATCAGCTCTTGTACTTTCTCCAGTGATCCCAGCAACGTTGGTTTGATCACGATCGCTTTAACACCTTGTTTTTGTTCTAGTTCAAATTCATCATCAGAAAGGGTTTCATCCCACGCTATCCCAATACCCGTTTCACGGGAAAAAACTAAACTATCTTCTGGTGTTTGGCAAGGTTCTTCTAAAAAGGCTATACGTTCACGAAGTGACGATGGAATAGACTTGGCAAACTGCACTGCTTTCACAGGCGTCCATTGACGGTTGGCATCTAATCGAAGCATTAGATCAGGAATCGCTTCAAGGAACATACTTGCGACCGCACCTTCTCGAATAGCCTCGTGGAACCCGACTTTCATCTTCGCCACTTTCTGACCTGATATACCCATCAGTTTTTGTACCGATAAGGTTAGGTCACCGCAGTATAACGGCGCAACTACATAATTCCCTTCTTGGGGTAACTGGCCTTTTAATTCCGTCAATGCCATACTAACTCCGAATGCCACCGAAGGATAAACAGTCTCCAGATCAACAGTATCTTCATTAAGCCACTGTGTAAGTACCTGCTGTGCCTGTAATCCAGCATCATCGACAGATTCTCGGCTAAATTCTGGGAGAGGAGCAATCTCCCCTAGCCCAATTTTATCGTCACAACTTAATTTAACGATAAAACCGACACGTTCTACCAAGGGTATATGACGCAAGAGGACACCACTATCTATTGGTAGTTGATAACGATAAATAACCGCATGTTTCATCATCTACACTCTTTTTACGGATTTCGTGCAAATTTATTAAACTCGGGGCGCCGTTTCTCATTGAAGGCATTGCGCCCTTCCTGTCCTTCATCTGTCATATAGAACAACATCGTTGCATTACCAGCCAATTCCTGAAGTCCCGCTTGACCATCACAGTCTGCATTCAAAGCTGCTTTTAAGCAACGCAGTGCCATTGGACTATGCTGTAATATTTCACGGCACCAGCGTACTGTTTCAAGAGCAAGTTTCGTATTAGGAACAACTTGATTGACCAACCCCATAGTTAACGCTGTTTGAGAATCATAGAGTCGGCAAAGGAACCATATTTCACGGGCTTTTTTTTGCCCAACGATACGCGCCATGTAAGATGCACCCCAACCACCATCGAATGAACCCACTTTAGGACCCGTCTGACCAAACTGTGCATTGTCAGCAGCGATGGTCAGGTCGCACATCATATGAAGAACATGACCACCACCGACGGCATAACCGGCCACCGCCGCGATTACAGGTTTTGGACAAGTACGAATTTGACGTTGAAAATCCAACACATTTAAATGGTGTGTCCCTACCTCATCACGGTAGCCACCATAATCGCCACGAACTTTCTGGTCTCCACCTGAGCAGAAAGCATGCTCTCCCTGCCCAGTTAGAACAATCACACCTACTTTCACGTCATAGCGAGCATCTGATAATACTTTTATCATTTCATTGATCGTTTTAGGACGGAAAGCATTATGCACTTCAGGGCGGTTGATTGTAATGCGGGCAATACCTTCAACCGATTTGTGGTAGAGGATATCCTCGTAGCCTTCTGAGTAGTCCAGCCACTCAATCGGTGCATAAAGTTCCTGTTCGGTTAAACCTATAATTATCGGCATAATAGTTCCATCAAATTGGAATTTTAAACAGTGGGGTCTAACTGGGTAAACAACCTTTGTTTCTCAGTGTGAATACTGTGCCCAACATAAGGCACTGTCTGAAAGATGAAATCCGAATACTTCCTCAAGAACGTAATACACAACAATGATTACCCTTATGATAATAATATTATCACTGAGAGGAGTAACGAAACTTTGTTTTTGCGCATGATCTAGAGAAAAAATATAGGTTTCTGATATCAATCATGGAACTTTATCAACGATGCTTTAAAGTGAATCCACTTTGCGGCGTTATTACCGATCTAGAACTGCTCCTACGTAATTAATTTCACTTATTTCCAGTGTCTATAATCACGGATACTACACCTGCTGCCTTTTTAACCTCAAACTTGCATAAGCGCTTGCTTATCAAGCCGAGTCATCTTGATACTCGGTTTCTTTGGTTGAAATGAATAGGCGATAAGCCCCGCCAGCAAATTAGCCATAAAGATGATATAATTACGGTACCTAGAATGATCAATTTTTGAGATGTGTTTTTTAGTTGGTCAAAAACGGTTTCTTTAATAAATAGTTTCCGTAGTATAAGGTAGTCCCAAAGTTTCATCACTTTTAGTTTCATATTTCTTTTCACACCCATTATCAGTGTCGCCCCCTTGTCTGCGAGTTTCCGTTCTAATGGACTAGATATATAATCTTTATCTCCGTATAAACACTCTAAATTTCGTCAGCTATTTCCGGTACAGGCTTCCTATCAGCCACGTTATCCGTCGTCACTTGGACTGAGATAATGCTATCTTGGTCATTGACCATAAGGTGTAATTTGAAGCCGTAAAACCACCCCATCGTTTCTTTTCCTCACTTCTCGGCACCTTTAAAAGGTTGATGTCTGAGAATGCGGAGGTTGTGATAAACCTGTAGCTTGGACGAATTAACGAAGGCAATCCATATCAGCTTTTCCTGACGGTGAGTGAGGTAAGAGCAAAGTGGAACGCAAACACCTTGCATGAGCTTGAGCATTCACGTGTAGCTGACTAATTCAGGAAATTCGTTGTGAGGTAGTGGCAAACAAGATGTAATCAATTTTGAAGTTTGGATATCCAGATTAATGGAAAGCTATCACTATCGTCATCACTTCGCTAACGAAAAGGCAATTAAGGGTTGTTTCTTTATTTAAAACCGGAAGAAATTGGATATTTTTCCATGCAGGGAGGGAAATCTGACCGATATTGATGATTATTATATCTTTTCATCAATCTGTGTTTCGTGATTTTAAAACGTATTACACGTAATTTATCTACCGTCACCTAACAGGTGAATACCATGATTTGGTCAGTTATATGCGGATGCTTAAGGTGATGCAAAGTACTCTGGTTTCACTTTGTTCTTATCTGATTCACCACCAAGCTAAACTTACTAGCATCGGGTTCATTAATTCAACCAAGCTACAGGTTTGTTATAATTTACGTATTCCTCGATATCGTATGTTTGAGGGGGTGGCTAAACGAGGTTTATATCAGAAATCCCGTGCCTTATAGGACCGATAATCTTTGGAGATCACTCTATGGAGATAAGGGATATATCTCCAGTTCTCTTGAAAAGACAGTCGACGATAAAGGTATTAGTCTCATGACTAATACACGGAAGAATATAGAACCAAAGGTGATGAAGCTTTGGGATTGTATTATATTGAGAAAACAATTTGTCATCGAGACAGTTTTTTACCAACTAAAAAACATATCCCAAATAGAGTATTCTAGGCACTGAAGTGGGAGATCTTTATGGTCAGCATAATTGCTGGATTCATTGCTTGTACGTTCCAACCAGAAAAGACTAATACCTTCCGTACACGTTTGAAACTACTAAATATGAGAATGATTGGATACTAGAAACCAACGGGAATGCACGATAAAGTGATTGGTATATTCATTGAACGTGAGTATTTTCTTTACATTCTACTCAACTTATTTAATAAATTATACCTAACAGAGTACGAGATAATCTCGTAATAAGATTGAACCCTGATCACCAATTATGAACATGCCGTATAACTAATTGTTTCATCATCTCAATATGTGCCAGTCCATCATTCAAGCAAGGAATATAATTAAACTCTTCCCCTCCTGCTCCCAAAAATAACTCTCGATACTGTTCTGAAATTTCTTCTAGTGTTTCTAGACAATCAACCGAGAAGGAAGGTGAAATGACATCGATCTTTTTTATACCATCATTCGGTAATTGTTCAAGGGTTTTGTTAGTATAAGGTTGTAACCATTTTTTTCGGCCAAAACGTGATTGGAATGTGGTTTTCAATGGGATGATATCCCCTAGGCATGCGACTAACTTATCGGTTGTCGACAAGCAGTGTGTTCGGTAAGGGTCGCCGTTATCAACAAAATTTTCTGGAATTCCGTGATAAGAACAAACCAACATGTCTGGTTTTCCATTCCTATCCCAGTGTTCACGAACGGATATCATTAACGCTTTAGCGTACAGAGCTTCGTCGTGGTAGTGATTAATAAATCTGAACTCTGGCAATACTGGGTGTAATTTGACAATTTGCGCGATTTTATCGAATACCGCCGCGGTCGTCATGCCAGAATATTGAGGATAAAGGGGAAATATGAGTATTTTATTACACCCTCGAGACTTCAATTCATCCAACGCAGATGTCAAGCTAGGCTGACCGTACGTCATGCCTATGGCAATAGGAAGATTGGTAGCCTCCTCAAGCGCCAATTGTTGCCGACAGGAATGAACCATCAAGGGAGAACCCTCTTCCATCCAAATATTTTGATACAATTTTGCGATTCTAGGTGCACGGACGGGAAGGATTATGCCATGAAGTAATGGATACCATAGCCAGCGTATCATATCAACTACCCTCGGGTCATATAAAAAATCGTTTAGAAAAGATTTTACTGCCTTAACTGTTGGTGCATCAGGTGTTCCTAAGTTTGCCAACAACACTCCTATTTTTTGTTCTTTTTTGTCCATTACAACCAACTTTAATCGTAAGTTACATCCTAAAAATACTTTGCATGTATCATGCATAGCATCTATGGTGATATCAGAATTTGATCGAAAAAAGGCAATCTAATGATTGCCTTTTCCATCTTTAAGTGTAGATAGTTAGCCTAGAGCCTTTTCGATTTCACCTGCCACTTCAGTTACTTGCTTTGTACCATCAAAAGTTAGGTACTCTATATTACCATATCTTGCTTCTTTCTTATAGTAAGAAATCAACGGTGCCGTTTGATTGTGGTATACGTTCAGGCGAGCTATAATAATCTCTGCCTTATCATCATCACGAACGAATAAAGTTTCACCCGTCACATCGTCTTTATTATCCACTCTAGGTGGATTGTAGACAACGTGATATGTGCGACCTGATGCCAAATGTACACGTCGTCCACTTAGACGTTCAACAATAACATTATCTGCCACGTTAAACTCAAGCACGAAATGAACATTCACACCGATTTTTCTTAGACCTAAAGCCTGCGGAATAGTTCTCGGGAAGCCGTCCAGCAAGAACCCCTTCATACAATCTTTTTGTGCAATTCGTCCTTTTACAAGATCTAGGATGATATCATCAGATACTAGCATACCGGTATTTATAATAGCCTTCGCTTGTTTTCCAAGTTCAGTATCGGCTTCGATTGCAGCACGTAACATGTCACCTGTTGAGATCTTTGGAATTCCATATTTCTCCATGATGAATTGTGCTTGTGTTCCTTTACCTGAACCTGGAGCACCCAGAAGAATTATGTGCATAATTATTCCCTTTCTTTACTCTGGAGTTTTCGCAAAAAGAAATGCAAAATCAGCCCTATCAAACCTAGCAGTTGTATTGTGAAGTGATTAAATAGTATTTGTCAGTTCTTGGTTTCGATACCGTTATCCTTTAGCCAACAATTGATTAACCGAAATTAAGTATTGTGAGGGATTTTCTAATGAACCACGTTCCGCCAGCATTGCTTGACCAAACAAAATTTCCACCCAGCGGCCAAAAATAGCTTCATCAGCTTCCTCCGACATTTTTTTAACTAAAACGTGTTCAGGGTTGATTTCGAAAATATACTTGACTTCAGGAGCCTGTTGACCAGACGCTGCCAGTAACTTCGCCATTTGAGTGCCCATGTCAAGGCCATCGGTTACTACAATAGCTGGAGTCTCTGATAGTTTCAAGGTAGTACGAACATCTTTTACTCGCTCGCCCAAGTACGCTTTAGTTCGTTCAACAACAGATTCAAACGCTTTTTCTGTATCCTCACGTTTCTCTTTTTCACGGTCGTCTTCAAATTTGCTAAGATCTAAATCCGCTTTGCTGATTGCTTGGAACTTTTTACTCTCAAATTCTAATAAATAACTCATTAACCATTCATCAATGCGCTCATACATTAATATGACTTCAATGCCCTTGGCTTTAAACTGTTCTAGGTGGGGGCTAGTTTTCGCGGCCTGATAACTGTCTGCCGTTAGAAAATAGATCTTATCTTGTTCTTTTTTCATCCGAGAAACGTAATCGGCAAGAGATATCGTTTGTTCGCTATCATCACAGTTTGTCGAAGAAAAACGCAGTAGACTAGCAATATTTGTACGGTTGCTAAGATCTTCTGCGGGGCCTTCTTTCAACACCGATCCAAATTCTTTCCAAAATATCTGATACTTTTCTGCATTACTATTAGCAAGACGCTCAAGCATGGTTAGCACGCGTTTGGTACAGGCATTCCGTAAAGTTTGTGTGACTTTGTTATCTTGCAGAAGTTCACGTGATACATTCAGTGGTAGATCGTTGGAATCAATTAGACCACGGATAAAACGTAAGTAGTTAGGTATGAATTGGGATGCGTCATCCATAATAAACACCCGTTGTACATATAGTTTCAAACCATGTTTATGATCACGATTAAACATATTCCAAGGTGCTTTAGAAGGTATATAAAGCAAGCTGGTGTAATCGTTCTTACCTTCAACTCGGTTGTGACTCCACAGCAACGGATCAACAAAGTCGTGCGATAAATGTTTATAAAACTCTTGGTATTCGACATCCGTGATGTCGGACTTAGAGCGTATCCAAATCGCTTGGGCTTTATTGATTTTTTCCCATTTATCGTGATCAGTTTTTTTTCCTTCTTCGTCACATTTAGTGGTTAGAACCTCAACTGGGATACCAATGTGATCAGAGTATTTCCGGATAACTTCTCGAAGGCGCCAATCATCCAGAAATTCTCTATCTTCATCACGAAGATGTAGCGTTACTACAGTACCACGAGATTCTTTTTCAATGCCCTCAATGGAATATTCACCCTCACCTGTCGATTCCCACAACACCGCCTCGGATTTATCAGCACCTGCTAAACGTGTTATCACCGAAACTTTATCAGCAACAATAAACGACGAATAAAAACCAACCCCAAACTGACCAATTAATTGATTGTCCTTGGATTGATCGTTAGAGAGTTGCTTGAAGAAGTCAGTAGTACCTGATTTAGCAATAGTTCCAAGATTATCAATGACTTCATCTCTGGACATACCGATACCATTGTCTTCAATGGTCAAGGTACCCGCTTCTTTATCGACACTCAGTCGAACCCGAAGATTGACATCATTTTCGTAGAGTTCATCATTTGATAATGCTTTGAAACGTAATTTATCCGTTGCGTCTGATGCATTTGATATTAATTCACGTAAAAAAATCTCTTTATTTGAATAAAGAGAGTGAATCATTAGATGCAATATTTTTTTAGCATCTGTATCAAAATTATGCTTTTCAACCGTTTTTTCTGTCATTTTTCAATCCCAATTTTTATGTTGGTACACATCACTAACTTTGCACACTATTGTAGATGAATTAACAGTGGGGATTAAGTCTCAGGATTCAAGGGGCTATTTTTCTATCGGAACCGAAAATTTTTTAATTCTTGATTATTATTAATAGTATATCTTCGTAGATCCTTTGTCATGTATTCAATTGATTTTTCTTCGTGTAATATACCTGATTTTTCATGGTAATCATTATAGCTATCGTTGATGTTAAATTTCATTTTTGCCAGTGCAAAAAACTATTTAAAAAGCATGGTATCGACAGTGGTTAAAACCAGCGGCATTGTTTGTTGTCGAAGTCTACAGCTTGAATATGCATACAAAGCGTGTCAATCTTGGACGCCCTTCGTCATTTAAAATGCACAACTTAGCGGAAAATCAACCATACTAAAGTACACTTTCTGCATCCTCTTTTTACTTGGAGATGTGCGTGCTTCATAAACAGTTAAATGACAATGACCGATTTTATATTGAGCAACGATTGGCTGAGGGTGATTCCTTTAACCAAATTACCCGAATACTTGACTGTGCTCACTCCACTATTAGTCGAGAAATAAAGTACCATCTTCCAAATAATTTTCACAGTGTCTACTGTCATCGGGACAGGCACGAATATTTGTGGTGGATAAAGCCAATAAACTCTGCTGTATCAGCAAGATACCAAATCAGTAGGCGGGTACGGAGGTGGAGACGTTTATTGATATTGTAAATTCTACCTTCCATGACTTTAAATCCATCAAGTCAGACGACGGTACAGAGTTTGCTGATCATGAAAAGGTCGCTGGGATCACAGACGCTGATTTCTATTTTGCCAGACCTTATTGGTAAAGTTATTGGGGGATGAATGAGCCTACCAATGGCCTGATAAGGCGATTTTACCCAAGGAAACTGACTTCAACGAGGTTAGTAATGAGGAAATTACTAAGATAACCTGAGCTTCGCATAAGAAACAAACTAAACGCCAAAGTCGTGCTCTGATCGTTTAAAAAACTATTGACTACATAAGGACTTGGGCATAAATAACTTAGACGCCGTTTTCGTCGACTTCTGCCAGATTTTCCTCCCTACATGGAAAAAACACCTAATGTCTTCTGGTTTCAAACAAAGAAACAAGCCTTTTCTCCTCGCAGTTAGCGAAGTGATAACGATAGTGATAGCTTTCCATCAATAGGGGTATTGAGACTTAAAAACCTATTAGATCCACTTTGTTTGTCGCTATCTCACCAACGAATTTCCTGAATTAGTTAGTTACACGAGGATGCTAAAACTCATGCAAGGTGTCCTAGTTCCGCGTTGCTCTTACCTCACTCTCCGTCAGGGATTGCTTTTGTCGATTCGTCTAAGTTACAGATTTGTCACAACCTACACATTCTCAGACATCAGGTTTTTAAAGGTACCGCGAAGCGAGGAAAAGGAATGATGGGGTGGTTCTACGGTTTCAAATTACACCTTATTATCAATGACAAAGGTGGCATTCTCTCAGTCAAAATAACGACAACTAACGTGGATGATAGAAAGCCTGTATCGGAAATGATGGACGAGCTTTGTGGGTGTTTATACGGAGATAAAGGTTATATATCTGGTTTATTTGAGTGGGAACTTGCAGATAAGGGAGTGATATTAATAACGGGTGTAAAAAAGAATATAAAACCCAAAGTGATGAAACTTTGAGACCGCCTAATACTCCGGAAATGATTGATTATTGAAACTGTTTTTGACCAACTAAAAAACATATCCCAAATCGAGTATTCTCGGCACTGTAGTTGTATCAGCTTTATGGTCAACTTGCTGGCGGGTCTTATCGCTTATTCATTTCAACTAAAGAAGCCGATCATCAAGATGACTAGGTTTGATAACTTAAGGTTAAGTAAATGCCCTGTGTTGGGTAGATTTTGGGTCAACAGCAAGGAAAGAACACAACAAATCAATCAATTATTTAAGTAATTGGCTTGTACGCATAATTAATTGACGTAGACAGTTAGAATGGTATTTTGAAGTTAGGTGGCAATTGCATACCACCTGTCGCTGATACCATTTTCTCTTTTTGTTTTTCTTCAATACGACGTGTTGCATCGTTGAATGCTGCAGCAACCAAGTCCTCCAACATTTCCTTGTCATCTCCCATTAGACTATCATCGATCTCAACGTTATAGACGTTATGGTTTCCAGTAATGGTTACTTTGACCAATCCAGCACCAGACTCACCGATGATTCTTAAGTTTGCAATCTCTTCCTGAATTTTCTGCATACGTTCTTGCATCTGCTGAGCTTGCTTCATTAGGTTAGTCATTCCGTCTTGACCAAACATAATTCTCTCTCCTTAATAGCTTGGGTGTTTATATTGGTCGAATGCTCTCTGCATCCAATATAGCTGAAAAAAATTGGCAAATGAAACTAACATGAGGATCGTCAATCAAGTGTTGACTTGCCTCAGTAAGTTTTTCTGTATAGAGTTTGTCGCGCCACTCCAATGGCGTTAAGCCACGATCCCCCAGCTCGATATACAGCGTGAAGGATGCTCCTAACTGACGGTTAAGTGCATCTGTTAATAACGCTTGCATTTTATCATTATTGAGATTAGCTTGTTCAGGACGAAGAATCAAAGTCATTTGCTTACCATTTCTTTCCATCGCTGAGTGTAACGCCATTTGTTTAACACGACGCGGTACCTCAAGTGTGTTCGTAATTTTACACCACTCATCTCTTTTTATTGATTCTCTTTCTAACTTTTCTCGCATTTCCGGTGTACGTTCATGATAAAGTTCTTTTTTAGTTTTCTCTGGTGTTACTATTATTGATGATAATACTCTCTCTCTTACCTTTGTTGTTTGCCAGTAATAATCATTATTTATAGCTGAAAGGTCAGCGTTTAGCGTAGATCCAGTTTGAAAGGTTGCCGGATCTGTAAACTTATTTTTTGCGGCAACTCGCTCAATCATAGACAAAGGAGATGAAGGTTTACTGCAGGTAGATACTGGACTATATTTTTTTAGAGGTAATCGCTCTTGCTGAAATCCACGATTTTTTAGCATATTTCTTACTGCCAGCAAATTACTACTAGTAGATTGCTTACTGAAACCAACAACTGATACTTGTGGCACTGAATATTGAGGTATTGACGTTGTATGCTCGGTTGACAACACACTATGAAGTACCACTTGCCCATGATCTTGCTGCGTATCTTTTTCTATAGTATCTACGAGAGAGGATAGTTTTGGATTACACTCAGCATGTTGATACCGTAGACCTGTCATTGAAAGAGATGAGCTTGGTGCTGAAACAGCTATTGGCGAAGGGTTCACAGAAACACTACATTCTGTTGGTACAACCTTAGAAATATGATTTGATATTACCTGTACTTTTAACGCTGACAATTCAGACTGTGCAACCACGGGTATTGACGGGTGTGCAGTCTGAGGTACTTGTTGTGTTGACTTAGTACTTGGAACAAAGATGGCTTTTGGTTTAAAACGTGTAGATGACACGGGTCGAAATGCCAACATTCGCAGCAGCACCATTTCAAGGCCAGCATGGCCATCAGGAGCGTACGGAAGATCTTGTCGTCCTTGGAGTACGATCTGATAAAATAGCTGAACGTCTTGTGGGGACATGAGACGCGCAAGCCTGGAAATACGTTCAGCATCAGGAGATGAGGGATTAATGGATTTAGGAACTGCTTGAGCCATAGCAACACTGTGAAGCTGTGAAGCAATTCCTTTTAATAAACCATCCCACTCAACACCAACATCAGCCACTTGTGTTAAACATCGCATGACAAGGTTGGCGTCGCCCTTTTCAATTGCTTCAAGCAACAATAACGCTTGGTCTGTACTTAGTATACCAAGCATTTCGGTCACTTGGTTTTCAAGGATTGCGCCATTTCCAAGTACAATCGCTTGATCGATAAGGGATAGTGCATCACGCATGCTACCCTCGGCTGCTTGCGCAATTAATAATAAAGCCTGTGATTCCGCAGAAACATCTTCTTCTAAAAGAATATGCTCAAGTTGCTGTTTAATTTGGGATGTATCAAGGTGCTTCAAATGAAACTGAAGGCAACGCGAAAGAACCGTCAATGGTAATTTTTGTGGATCTGTAGTTGCCAGCAAGAATTTTACGTATGTAGGCGGTTCCTCGAGTGTTTTTAAAAATGCATTGAAGCTATGTCGAGACAACATATGCACTTCGTCAATTAAATATATCTTGTAACGTCCACGGCTAGGTTTGTATGGAACATTATTTAATAAGTCTCTGGTGTCTTCTACTTTTGTGCGTGATGCCGCATCGATTTCTATCAAATCAACAAATCGCCCTTGGTCAAACTCTTGGCAACTTGAACACTCGCTACAAGGTGTTGACGTTACATTTTGTTCACAGTTTAAACTTTTTGCAAAGATACGAGCAATTGAGGTTTTTCCTACCCCTCGTGTTCCACTGAACAGATAAGCATGGTGAAGTCGATTTTGATTCAAAGCATTTGCTAGCGCCGTTACAACATGCGCCTGTCCCACGACATCACGGAATTTATGTGGACGCCATTTTCTGGCGAGTGCTTGATAACTCATTGGATATAAAATCTGTTCATATATTGGAACTATTTTAGCACAGAGACAAAAAGCATGCGATCTTATCTATAATCAGTCAGTCTCTGTTCACCACAAATTATAGGTAAGTTGATAACAAATGAAGCATGCTTTACATTACATCTTAAACGACGAATAAGAACACTGAGCGCACTCAAAAGTGCCGTCAGTTACAAGAAGATTATCAACCATCGTCACTTTATCACCTTTTTGAATAACATCTACATGAATTTCTGACAACTTTATGTCATATACCAACGCGTAGCTTTAACTGAGCACCTCATGAGGTAAGTTACTAGGTTTACGTACAGGCATCAAACCTATACCAAACTACAGGTTCTGCATTTAATTTAATAAGTTGAAGGGTTCGTCAGTATGACATGCAACCTAATTGTTTACTCCTATAGATATCATTAATCCTAACAGGATTTGTAACCATGAAAGAATTGATTTTCTAGACGGAAATCTACTTATTTGAAGACATGACTCACTCTTCAGGAAATAAAGAGGTATTAAATAAACCTGAGTTGCGCATAAGCACTGAACTAAATACCCAGATCGTGATCTGATCGTTCTAAAAAAACTATCGACCGCATGAGGACTTGAGCCTGAATAACTTAGACGTTATTTTCGTCGATGTCGACGACTTCTACCAGACTTTCCTCCCATGCATGGGAGGAACACCTAATTTCTTCCGGTGTCAAACAAAAACAAGCTTTTTCGCCTCTTAGTTAGCGAAGTGATGACGAGGGTGATAGTTTTCCATCAATCTTGGTATCGAGATTTCAAAACCTATTACATCCACTTTGTTTGCCACTACCTCGCTAACGAATTTTCCGAATTGGTCAGCTGTACACGAATGCTCAAGCTCATGCAAGATGTTCTGGTTACATTGTTCTCTTACCTCACTCACCGTCAGGGATTACTTTCGTTAATTCATCCAAGCTACAGGTTTATCACAACCTACGATGACCAATGTGGTATTATCTCAGTAAAATTGATGAGGACTAACGTGAATGATAGGAAGCTTGTACCAGAAATGGCTGACGAGATTTTGGGGTGTTTATACGGAGATAAAGGTTATATCTCTGATCCATTTGGAGCGAGTTGGAGCAAGAATTCGCAGACACTGGAGTGACACTGATAACTGGTATGAAAAAAATATGAAATCCAAAGTGATGAAACTTTGGAACCACCTGATGCTCCGGAAACGATTTATTATAGAAACCGTTTTTGATCAACTAAAAAACATATCCCAAATCGAGCATTTTAGGCACCGTAATTGTATCAGCTTTATGGTCTACTTGCTGGTGGGTCTTATCGCGTATTCATTTCAACCAAAGAAACCGAGCATCAAAATGACTCGGATTGATAAGCAAGCACTTATGCAGATCTGAGGTTAATTACCGATGTGGCTTCCAACAATACATGTTAAATTTAAGGCAAATAGACAGCATGTATTGGATTCTTAGCGGTACGACAACCGTTCTGACGGTCTACTTTCCACCTTGCTCTGTGTTTTTTGAAGTATGGGAAACCGATGTAGTTTCAGGTAAACGGTTAAACCAAATTAAAAGTATCATCGCCAGTACCGCTAGCATAACTTTCTGCCAAATGTTGGGAACAATGAAGATAGATAATGAAAAGCTAAGAAAGATAAAAACATTTGCGCGTAGTTTTATCCGTCGATCAACAGATCGGTACTGATGCCAGTTATAAATAATTGAGCCAAACTTAGGGTGCTGGTGAAGCCATTGTGCAATGGGAGGCGAGCCACGCATAAAACAGGCGCTTGCTAACAGTAAAAAAGGTGTTGTTGGTAAAAGTGGGAGGAAAATACCGATAAAACCCACCGTGACACAAAGCCAACCTAACCCAAGCAATAGAATTCGTTTAAGAGAATTTCCCACTCTTATTTCCTTCATTAATCCAGACAAACTCAACCGCAGAGTCTTGTAATAAACTTTAGCGTTTCAGACCTTGTTTGGAGCAATAGCACCCTTACAATGCCCATGGAGAGACAACATTAAACCTGATTTTGTTGCTACCATCCATGCCTTATGAATTGATTAGCCATTTCATCTGTTTCACACAGTACTTAGTACAGATAACATCAGGATTAAATACCTTTCAATATGATGTATCTCAGAACACGTATGATTCAGACCAAGTATACTAATACGGATAACCGATGCTTCATACGAAAACCATCTTAGATATTAAGAAAGATAGCACAGTTACAAAGAAACTTTATGAATGAAAAATGGTTCCCAATAAATTATCGTGGATTTTAGCGGGTCGAGAAATGCCGAGTGTAGGTGTTGATGCTTACTGTCTAGCTCAGAAAAAGGGAGTATAAGATCCATAGCTAACCTCAGATCTGCATAGGCGCTTGCTTAATGCGCAGTTCAAGTTAACTAGAAAGATATATCCAAAATAGAACATTCGTGGTACCTCTGTGATGTGTGATTTATGGTTAACCTGATTGCTGGATTTATTGCTGATATGTCCCAACCAAAAAGACCTAGCCTTAAATTTACTCGGTTTAAAAAGTCGCACTTGTACAGAACTGAGGTAATGAAGTGAATTAATTATTACGAATAAAACAAAACTGACTAAACATACTCTAGAATTAAAAGCTGAGGTTGATTATTTATCGATTTAAAAATATTCGTTCTTTTCCTTGCTGACACCCTCTTTACTTATTATGTTATCCGTGCGCTCAATGTGTTTGCTCCTTGTTTATGGCAGTAAATTTTTATAAATCACTGATCTTGTGAGTGGTCGCAGGACAGTGTCCATCGCAATTTTATTTTTATCAGATGACGTATCTATAAAGGTTTTGGTGATGTACTTATTGCAAGACGCGAGTAATATTAAGTAAGACAAATCAACAAAGATCATGGGTATTTTGTCGTGCAAACAGAAAACCACCATTAGGTGGCTTTCTAAAAAGGTAAAAGAGAATACCTTCATTTAGAATTTAACTTTCATGCCTAAGGCAAAAGCAGTATCAGTAGAGTCTTTTTGATTATTAGATTTTACTTTGGCGACACCCACTTCCGCATAGACCTTCGTCATGCTATGTAATTTATATGCTACATTTGTGTAGAGACTAGCAGATTTGTAGTTCTTACGGTTACCACTGTTACCGCTCTTATTAGCATCAGACCAATCATAGCCTACAGCGAAATATGTTTTCTCATCGGCTAGGTAACCACCAGAAATACCGAGCACATCAACGTTTACTTTATCAGATTTAACTGTATGGTTTTTATACCCCACTTGACCATAGCTAAATGCAACATCAAATGCATTAAAACCATAATCCATTTCTAGATTGTAACCTCTTATATCTTGGCTGATACCAGCTTTGTTGTTAAATTTATTAGTTTGTATACTCTCACCATCATACAAGTACACACGAGCATCCAAGCCTTCATAACGAACCCCAATGCGACTAGTGAAGATCTCACGACCGCGGATATTTTTCGACGGATCACTATCTAGTGCTATATCTGCTCCAATATTAAAAGTGCCGTTATCATAAACCCACTTGATAACTTGGTTGGCACTAGTTATCACAAAATTAATTTGATCTAGGCCTAGTTCATAATCTTTTTGGTTGTTCGCGTCCTCAACAAGTAAGTATTGGCGACCAAATGTAATAGTTCCAAAATCATTGCTTGACAGTCCGATCCAAAGTTCTTTATTTTCGACCATTTGCACATCGTTCTGTAGTTGTCCTTTGTATTCAAATCCCATTCCACTCACAGTACTAAGACTATCTGAAATTTTAGCATCAGTAGTAAAAATGAGCTTCCCTTTATTGAGACGGAGAATCGGCTCATCTGTAGGTTTATAAGATTTGTACCACTGAATATCAGCGGTACCTCCAAGATTTA
Source organism: Candidatus Enterovibrio escicola (assembly GCF_002464935.1). Lineage (GTDB taxonomy): Bacteria > Pseudomonadota > Gammaproteobacteria > Enterobacterales > Vibrionaceae > Enterovibrio > Enterovibrio escicola. Next base: position 5,871 of record NZ_NBYY01000023.1, on the reverse strand, counting down.
CAGAAAAACCATCTGCTTCGTATAGATTAACGCTTGCACTTGCTGCGCCCGCCGTCAGCAGAGCCGGTACTACCATAGCTAGAACTGTTTTTTTCATGTTAATCCACTGCCTTATTCTTCATTAATTTGGAATTCCTGTTCTAGGATCCCTATATATAATTGCACTCATCACACCATTACAAAAACGGAGCAGCGAATACGCTTTCACACTAAAAGTTATCGTGCAGAACAATCTAAAGTCTGTCAAATCGACAAAATCAATCTAAAAAATAAAAATCTCTTTTTATTACAACAAGATAGAAAAATAACTTCGGAGAAGAGTACATGAGTTCAATTATGATGATAAATTTTTGTGAATTTGACTACGTCATAGATGCCAGATTAATAACCATAAATAAAACAATTAAATAACTATTTCAGCATAAAAAACCATAAAAATTGGAAAAACTAAGAAAAAGGCGTACCCCTTTTTTTCTAAAATGATGTCCAATATTAGTTCAATTCATATTCGAGATGAACATCACAAAAATAATAATTAATAAACAAATACTTGAACTAATTCACATTCTGCAAGCGTAGTATACTACTTTGCTCCATACACTAAATGATGCCATCTATGCTTAGTCTATCAGTAAAAAAAGACATCCGTAACTGCTACGAGAATCTTCGTGGTCAGTTGCAGAATTTTATTTCAAGAAAAGCGCAAAACTATCTTGTTGCTGAACTCGCAAAGACGTTCGCAGGTGAATATAATGCAAAACGACGGATACTCGTCGCAGAAGCGGGTACGGGCATTGGTAAATCGATGGCATACTTACTTGGTACTATTCCTTACGCGCTTAGTAACAATAAGAAAGTCGTTATTTCTACAGCTACAGTTGCTCTTCAAGAACAATTAATAGATAAAGATCTTCCACTCTTCCGTAGTATAGTCACTAAAGAATTTAGCTTTGTGTTGGCTAAAGGACGTCAGCGATATTGTTGTAGCCAAAAGCTCGCTATTTTTTCTCAAGGCGAAAATCATGGACAACAAACGTTATTTGGATATAGACCCAAAAAGATAGAACTTGACTTAATGAGTAGCCTTAACAGTGCTTATTCAAAAGGGAAATGGAATGGTGATAGAGACACATGGCCAAGACCGATCCCAGATTTAATCTGGCAAAGTATAGTGGCAGACAAACATACTTGCCACTTTGGGCTGAGTTCACATAGAGACTGCCCTTTTGTAAAAGCCCGTAAGAACTTCGATAATGCAGACGTTGTGGTGGCTAACCATAGTTTTCTCATGGCCGATTTGGAACTCGGTGGTGGTGTTATTCTACCTGAGCCTGAACAAACACTATATATTATTGACGAGGCACATCATTTACCTATTGTTGCTAGAGACTTTTCAGCGGCTTCCGCTAATCTTGTTGGTACTACAGATTGTCTTGAAAAACTCAATTTATCAGCACTCAAGTTTGCCAATGCTGCTGATATAAAATGCAGCTCTCATTTTCTGGACAGCTTACAGTCCGGAATTCGAGCGTTGATCCCAAACTTACGTACAGTTCGAGATATGTTATCGACAATGCCACTCAACAAAGATGGTATTTTTCGCTTCCAAGACGGAAAATTGCCAGAATCGTTATTCTTAGAGTCTAAAAAGATCCAAAAAATAACTAAGAAAGTGAATTACGCTTTGGCGAAACTTCATGATTTGGTATTAGGGCGTGTTAAAATTGGCGAGCTCAGTACAAAAATGATCAATCCACTCCTAGCAGAATTTTCTTTTTTCCTTCAGCGATTGGAAAGTTTTGGAAAGGTCTGGACCTTAATGATACAACCAGATTTTGGTAAAGAGGCCCCTCTTGCGCGTTGGATTAGAAAATGTTCTGAGATAGATACTGATTTTGTTATCAATGTGTCTCCTCTAGAGATTGGGAGGCGCTTGGATAAACAGCTCTGGTCACGTGCAGCAGGAGTGGCACTCATGTCGGCGACGCTTAGGGCTCTCAATCAATTTGGTTATTTTTGTCAGCAAGTGGGACTAGACGAAAACGATGGCACACGTTTTCTTGTACTCCCTTCCCCCTTCAATTATCAAGAAAACGCGATGCTGGTTGTACCTAATGTATCGTGTGAGCCACAAGAAGAAGGCTTTACCGATATGCTTCCTGAAGTTTTGCTTTATTATCTTGAGGGACAAACAGCAAGCCTTGTGTTGTTCTCTTCGTATTGGCAGATGAAGCATGTGGCAGAAAAATTACGCGGTCAGATTAAAAAAAATGGTTGGAATCTACATGTTCAGGGAGAGGCCTCAAGAACGGTCACTCTCAATGCTCATAGGAGGTGTTGCAAAGAAGAAAGAGTTAGCATTTTGTTTGGTACGGGTAGTTTTTCTGAGGGTATCGACTTACCGAGCAAACAGCTAACTAACCTGATTATAACCAAGATTCCTTTTGCTGTACCAACGTCTCCTATCGAAGAAGCCTACGCCGAGTATATCGAGCGAAGAGGTGGTAATCCGTTTATGCAAATCACTGTGCCGGAGGCCAGTAGAAGACTTATACAATCAGCAGGAAGACTATTGCGCAAAGAACATGACTCTGGTAGAGTGATCCTGCTTGATCGACGTATTGTAAATAGGCATTATGGAAAGGAATTATTAGACTCTTTGCCTCCTTTTAAACGTATTATCGAATACCCATAAGGGGTGTTATTGATAATAAAATTTATAGCCATATCTACCACACCGAATTATGGGTGTATTGTTGTTTTTCCTAAAATATCTGAACTGATTGAAATTCCTACGATCAGATCATCGTGGCTGTGGGTTTATATTCTTGGATACCGTGATTTAAACGGCACTGATGGTAAAAGGTATTTTTAAGCTCCTACTTCGTGAATTGGAAGGTTTTTTCAATTCAATTTTTACGTTGACAAATATCCCGCTGAAATCCCCTACATACACCTGTATTAGTAAGCGTTCGAAGACCGTAAAAATTAAGAACCGTTTGCCGAGTCTAGGAGCTGTCTCCCACGTCGTTATTGATGCTACAGGCTGAAAGTATACGATGAAGGTAAATGGAAAACGCATAAATAGGGTAAGGAAAAGTGGTGTATTCGGCGTAAACGACATCTTGCCGTTGATGTGTCTACTCATGAGGTTATTGCTGTAGAAGTTGGCCTAATTTCTGTGGATGAAAATGAGGTTTTACCTATAATTGTTTAACCCCGTACGACGAAAGACACAGCAAGTCTAGTGCTGATGGAGCCTATGATACAATAGCATGTCACCCTGTACTGAAGAACAAATGAATAACCCCCACTTAGAAATGAAGCTGTCAAAGCCGTAAAGGTGTTAAAATGGGACAAACGGGCAGAGTGGAAAAAGGACATGGGTCATCAAAAAACTCATTAACAGAGACAGTAATATTTCGTTATACACAGTTGCTCAGCCCTAAACTCACTCTTCGTAATTACAATGCACAAGTTAGTGAAGCACTAGTAAATGTGAATAAGAGATGAACAAAGTTCTAAGACTCGGTATGGTTGTTCACTAGCCAATGAATCAAGACTGTAATAAATATTGGGATCAGGGCGTTATAGGCCTGATTTAATCAACAACACCGTGTGTTATTGATAGTCGCTAGTTTTATTGATCTGATATCTCATATATAGCGGTATGCTAACTGTTCTTACACTATTATTTGTTGATCTACGATCATATATGATCAATATCACTAATAAACTGTCAATTACCTTTTCTGCATCCACGGTTGTAGTCACCTAATATTGAAGAAAATCTTCCTAGCCTAGGTTTTGGAGTCAAGTAGTTATCACAAAAATTATTGTCGCAAACATTGGTACCTTGTTGGTTAATGACATCAGCCCCTCGTCATTAAAAAAGCACTGCTACAGGTTATTTTATCACTTAGGGTCATACTAATTTGCATCTGCATTCAAAATGCGACCGATCATATACTAATACTAATAAAAGATGACCAAAGACTGATTATAAAACTAAAGTTAGCAAGGTTCTCTCCTTGGTATTGTATAATAATTTTCCTGCTCAGGTACTGGTGTATTTGGACTGTTTCAGCCACGTCAATATATAAATGTATATCCTGTTATCATCAGGGTTGGTAAAAGTTATAAATTACATTGATAATATTAACTCACTGGTAACAACAATTATTGTTAGTCATATGAACTGGGAAATTGGCATAACCCTGCGTGTTTGCATAATGGATGGATCCTCCGCTAGGATTCGTTTTACAATTGGATTTGGTGAAAAGTTTATATGCCCTGTATTTGTTACTGTGGCCGTCATATTCTCAACTAAATTTTGCTTTCACTACTAAGTCTAAGAATTTGATGAGAGATGGAATGGATCTAACTAACTTGAATGAACAATTACAGGCTCTTGCTGTTCACGCTGCAGATATTGACTATCAACGAGGTGAAACCATTAAACCACTGTTTGATGCGCACCTTTTTAATTGTCCGTCACGATTTCTGATGCCCTGCGTATCTGAAGCGAGAAATATAGTCACGATACTTGTTCGTGAACAGCAGAGTGGTCGACTTTCTACAATACGAGCAATGTATTTGTGTGAAAAATTGCTTAACCAAGTGAGTGCGTTACAACGAGAAATCGCCACCTTGTCTATCCGTAAAAAAGAGAAACGATTCTCAATAAAACACAGAATTTCCACCGGACAACTGAACCAAGACCTCGTTCAACATCAAGACTGGGAACTACAACTTGACGATATGGTTCGCGATGCCGAAACTAAATTAGGGCAATGTTATACATTAGTCGAACAACAGCAGGCACAAAAACAGTTGCTAACCCTTGAAAAACGTTTATACCGATGTCAGGAAGCAAGGCAAAAAATCGAAACAAAGATTACATTGAGAGAAAATAAAGGCTGATATGATCTGTGCTACCGTGTTAATTTACTGCCCATATAAACAAAACAAAAGATCTAATATGAGTGATACACGCTTAGAGTACGCCCCAGATGCAATAAAACTTGCCATTAGTTTGATTTGTTTTCTTGAAAAAAACACGGTCGTGCCTGAGGTAGTGCTTAAAGTACTCGCAATTGTACAAAGAGATTTCGAGAGAAAATTCGTCGTAACGATATTAAAGGTAATAGAGACCCTAACATTCATCTATCTCCCGTTCATTTTTGTCTATGAATTATGATTTAACCTGAGTTGTGTATAAGCCTAAATTGAGATAACAACTGCGAAATTTAAACTTATAGTCTAGCGTACGAAGCGGAAACCCACAACCGAAATTGATACGCTCTTTGCTCCAAATAAACAAGCAGGACTACCCTTAATTATCAGCAGTTAACCTCGTGATGAAGATAGCAAATTGCCGTCCTTTTGACTGGGAAATTCGGTCATGTATTTAATAGGTTGTTATTGGTGTAAAAGACCTATTTTTTATCATGGTGATAAGCACTGGTTAATCTGAGCTGCACATAAGAAATGAACTAAATATCCAAGTCGCGATCTGATCCTTTGAAAAAATTATTGACTGAATAAGGACGTGGGCATGAATAACTTAGACGCTGTTTTCGTCGGCTTCTGCCAAACTTTCCTTCCTGTATGGAAAAAACACCTAATTTCTTCCGGTGTCAAACAAAAAACAAGCCTTTTCGTCTCTCAGCTAGCGGAGTGATGACGATAGTGATAGTTTTCCATCAATCTGGTATCAAGACTTCAAAACCTATTACATCCACTTTATTTGCCGCTGACTCACCCACGAATTTCCTGAATTAGTCAGCTACAGGAAAATGTTTAAACTCATGCAAAGTTTTCTGGTTATGTTTTGCTCTTACCTCACTCACCGTCAGGGATTGCCTTTGT
>NZ_NBYY01000014.1 GCF_002464935.1 Candidatus Enterovibrio escicola | reverse complement strand
CTTATTTTGCTTGCACTGCCGGAGGTGCAACAATAGAGACGTTAAAAGCTTACGTGAACAGTCAATCCACACTGAATTGAGCATTTTAACTCCCTACGGGAGTTCGCCTTATATCCCCGCCCGCATTGGGCGAGGGTTTACGGCGATATTGCTTATATCCCCGCCCGCATTGGGCGAGGGTTTACGGCGATATTGCTAACCTCCTATCTGCATAAGCACTTGCTTATCAAGCCGAGTTATCTTAATACGCGGCTTCTTTGGTTGAAATGAATACGCAATGATCCCCACCAGCAAGTTAACCATAAAGATGGTACAGCTACTGTGCCGAAAATGCTCAATTTAGGATATGTTTTTTAGTTGGTCAAAAACGGTTTCAATAATAAATCGTTTCCGGATTATCAGGCAGTCCTAAAGTTTCATTATTTTGGGTTTCACATTCTTTTTGGCACCCGTTATTAGTGTCACTCCTTTATCTGCAAGTTCCCGCTCCAATAGACCAGCGATATAACCTTTATCTCCGTATAACCACCCCATCGTTCCTTTTCCTCACTTCACGGTACCTTTAAAAACCTGATATCTAAAAATGCGTAGGTTGTAACAAACCCGTAGCGTGGAAGAATCAACGAAGGCAATCCCTGTCAGCCTTGCCTGACGGTGACTGAGGTAAGAGTAAAGCGGAACCAGAACCAGACCACCTTGCATGAGCTTGAGCATTCTCGGGGAGCTGACTAATTCAGGAAATTTATTGGTGAGGTAACGGTAAATAAAGTGGATGTAATAGGTTTTAAAGTTTTGATACCCTGATTGACGGAAAGCTATCACTATCCTCATCACTGCGCTAACAGAGAGGTGAAAAGGCTTTCTCAATTCAGTTTTGACGTTGATGAGTATCACGCTGAAATCCTCTACATACACCTGAATTAATAAATGTTCGAAGACCGTAAAAATTAAGTACCACTTACCACGTCGAGGAGCTGTCACCTACGTTATTATTTATACCACATACCTAAAAGTATACGACCAAGGTCAATGAAAAACGCGTAAACACGGTAAGGAGAAACAGCCTATTTAGCGCAAACTTCATCTTGCCGTTTATGTGTCTATTTAGGAGGTTATTACTACAGAAGTTAACTTAGGTTCTGTGGATGACAATGAGATTTTATCTATATTACTTAACCAATTACGACGAAAGATCCAACAAGTCAATACTGATGGAGCCTATGACACAAGAGCATGTCAACCACGTACTGAAGAACAAAGGAATAACGCTCGATATTCCACCTTGAAGCAACGCGGGGTACTGGGAGGAAGGGCATCCTAGAAATTAAGCTGTAAAGGCTTTGAAATAGGATCAACTGGCGGAGTGAAGAAGGACAGGGGTTATCATAAACACTCATTAGCAGAGACAGCAATATTTCGCTATAAACAGTGGCTCAGCCATAAACTTACTCTGCATAATAACAATGCTCAAGTTAGTGAAGCGCTGGCAAATGTGAAAGCGATGAACAAAGTTATAAGACTCGGTATACCTGTTTGCCAATAGACAAATTAAAACTATAAAGGATATTTTTATCAATGCGTTATAGGCCTGATTTAATCAACAATGTCCATGTAGGGAGGAAAATCTGGTAGAAGTCATCAATATCGACGAAAACAGCGTCTAAGTTAGACATGCCCAAATCCTTATGTAGTCAATATTTTTTCAAACGATCAGATCGCAACTTAGGCATTTAGTTTATTTCTTATGCGCAGCTTAAGTTAAATAACATCACTGTCTCTGATCAGTTAAACCCTGCAGGGGACAGTTTCTCCGTTGCGATTATGTATCATTTCGTCGATGTGGATAATAGCGAACTGTTTTATATGGCAATGGAGTGCCTAGTTCGCTTGGGCCAAAAAGATACTGACTCAGTCCTGTGCCTCAAATAGTACTCAAATTGGAAAGTAGATGCCATACTGGTCTCGGAGTAAGCGTTGTATATTGCTTGCTGATACTCAAGGGATACTAGCCTGCTAGTACGGCGATGTGGCTGAGCCAAGTGATCTAATTCAACCTAACAGTGCATCCTTAGAAAAGTCAGTCGACACCTCGTGGTTACAATGTCAGAAATTCCAGTGAAACAGATGCTGTTCGATGATATCCATTGCAACCTCCGGCAGCTATAAAACTTGGTAGCGATATCCAAGTAGCCTAGTGGAGTGCCAGCCTGATTCCATTTGCGAGCCTAGAGCTCTTTTCTCTCTCCCCTCATCACCGGAGGTTTTGATGATGGGGATCATGCCTAATTTCTTAAATTATCAGCTAATTGATCTTCATATTCACGTAACTCGCACCAAAGCTCTTATATCAAGGCATTGGCTTCACCAATATTGCTCAATTTTAGTTGTAAATATGAACCTGGTGAACGGTTACTATCCAACACCAAATGTTGCTTGTTTCCTATCTATCAGTGACTTCGAACTGTATTTACAAACACCTCAAGGCTTAAGTCTGCAGAAGTGTCTGGGTTCAATAAGTTACTTTCCGTCTAAAAAATAAATTTCCTGATGCATACGGATCCTGTTAGGACACATGATATCTGCAGTAGTAAACAACTGCATTACAGGTCATACTGACGAACTACTCAGGAACTATTCTATATTAACTTGAGCTAAGCTCAAGAAATGAAATATTGACTGAACAAGGACTTGAGCATGAATAACTTAGACGCTATTTTCGTCGATGTCGACTACTTCTACCTGATCTTCCTCCCTGCATGGGAAAAACACCTAATTCCTTCCGGTATCAAATAAAGAAACAAGCCTTCTCGCCTCTCCGTTAGCGCAGTGATGACATAGCGATAGCTTTCCATCAATCGGGGTATCGAGACTTTAAAACTTATTACATCCACTTTATTTGCCGCTACCTCACCAACGAATTTCCTAACTTAACCTCAGGTCTGCATAAGCGCTTGCTTATGCAGACCTGAGGTTAAGTTATTATGTACGAACTCGATCTTTTTGCAATACCCATAGCCAAGTAGACCTTCTGACAATCACAGTTGTTTTTTATATCACATTTTAATAACTAAACAGATAAAAGCTCTAGTGTCCACACACTCTCGTGTGCAATTATGGGCGGAAACATTCCGCATAACTCTTTCCTAAAGACATTAGGAAATCATGATAGCTGTTTATTTGGATATTTAAATCCTTTGCCATTGGGTCGATCTCTATGAGCTTGACACCCGTACCGTTCGACACACTTTCAATAAAAGAGGGATTAAACTGAGGTTCAGTAAAAATGCATTGTGCTTCTTTGTTTTGTAACGACTTTCGGATGGAAAGCAATGTTTTCATACCAGGTTTTATTTCTGTATTCACCGTAAAATACCCTACGGGTTTCAAGTCAAAAGCATCCTCAAAATAGCTATACGCATCATGAAAGAGGAAATATCCTTTTGAAGGATTTGCAGAAAGTGCTGATGATATGTCTTTTTCACTCCGTGAGACATCAACAATAAACTGCTGATAATTTCTCTGATAATCGTCCTCATTAGAGGGATCAATGCGAGACATCGATTCAGCAATAGCTTGTGCAATCACTTTACTTTGTTTGGGACCCAGCCAGATATGTCCATCCACGCTGGCATGATGGTGACTACCATGATCATCACTTTCGTGTTTATGAAAGTGTTTCAATGGCATGTCTTTATAACCGGTCAATTGCAACGCATTTGCCTGAGACTTAAGTATTTTATCTAGGAACAGCTCTAACTCTGGCCCTACCCAGACCACAAGATCAGCGGTTTTAATTTTCACGATATCAGACGGCTTCAACGCATAACCATGCGGTGATGTATTTTCAGGCAGTAGGATGGTAATATTCGCATTCTTTCCCACGATATCATGAGCAATTAGTGCCAATGGCTTTATCGTAGTGATAATATTCACTGGTGACGAATTAGCATAGGAAGACAGTATCAGTAGTGACATAGATAGAAGTAAAACACTAGTTGATATCATGGAATAAACCTTAAATTGATAATTTATCAGATACACAAAATATTATAATATAACATCCTAAATTCACATATCAAGTCGATACTTATGTCCTGTCCCCTCGTTATGCTAAACAATGTTTCCGTGATTTTTAATGATAAAATCGTATTGGATAAAGTCACTCTATCCCTACATAGAAAAAAAATAACCACACTAATTGGACCAAATGGTGCAGGTAAATCGACATTAGTAAAAACCGTGATTGGTTTAAATACACCGACTAAAGGCTCAGTTGAACGTCAGCGCGGTTTAAAAATCGGCTATGTTCCTCAGAAACTTCAACTCAATGATGCATTACCTCTAAGGGTTGAACGTTTTTTAAGGTTTACCCCTAATATTACCTCTTTATCTATTCAAGACGCACTTACCTTGGTGGGTGCCCAAAAGCTGCTACACGCAAATATGCATACACTATCTGGTGGAGAAACTCAGCGTGTTCTACTTGCCAGCGCGGTACTGAAAAATCCAAACTTATTAGTATTAGACGAACCTGTTCAAGGTGTTGATGTCAGAGGTCAATTCGCTCTGTATAGCCTTATTGCAAAACTAAAAGATATATTAAACTGTGGAGTTTTAATGGTTTCACATGACCTACACCTTGTTATGGCAAAAACAGATGAAGTAATTTGTTTACAGCATCATATTTGCTGCTCAGGCACGCCTGATTCTATCTCCTCACACCCTGAATATGTGGTCCTTTTTGGACATCAAGAAAGTGAGCAGCTAGCGCTATATCACCACCATCACAATCACGACCACGATTTATCAGGTAAACCAGTCGGTTCTTGTACAAATAGCTATAACAAAAATGATTGAATTCATAACAATTCCTATTTTAACTGGCGTATTAATTGCGGCCACGGTAGGTCCTCTTGGTGCGTTTGTTGTTTGGCGAAAAATGGCTTACTTCGGCGATACTCTCGCACATTCATCACTGCTAGGTCTGTCGCTGGGTTTTATCTTTCAAATTAATCTAAATATTACACTTATTGTCAGTTGCCTTCTTATTTCAATTTTACTCGTTGGACTTCAACGAAAAAGCAGTGTTTCAATAGATACATTGCTCGGTATCATCGCACATACCTCTCTATCACTTGGCCTAATATCAATCAGCTTGGTGGATGATCTACGTGTAGATTTGATGGCATATCTCTTTGGTGATCTTTTATCAGTATCCTCTACAGATTTATTTTGGATAGCAGGGTACTGTGGACTTGTCACTATTACTCTAATAAAACTTTGGAGGCCTCTTCTTGCAATTACTGTCAATGAAGATCTTGCACGCGTTGATGGCTACGATGTTCATCGACTACGTCTTATCTTAATGCTTATGGTTGGGTTAGTGATCGCTATTGCAATGAAGTTTATCGGTGCATTGATCATTACATCATTAATGATCATCCCTGCAGCAACCGCCCGCCGTTTTTCGTCCAGTCCTGAGCAAATGGCTTTGCTTGCTAGCGTTATCGGCATCATTTCCGTTATTGCTGGAATCGCACTTTCTTGGTTTAAAGATACTCCTGCAGGACCCTCAATTGTTGTTATTGCAGGCCTATTATTTTTGATGAGTCAATTTCGTTCACAAGTTGAATGAAGAGCTGCAATTATGTGCTTTACTCTAATCACCATAAAAAAGGAATAAAAATCCACATACTGACCGTTAAGATTTCACAATCAATCGTATAAAGAATTTAGGGCTGTTGGTCTTTACCATACAAAACTTGTTCAACAATACAACGACATCCGGATTAATATATTTGAAACCGTAGAACCACCCCATCGTTCCTTTTCCTCGCTTTGAGGAACCTTTATAAACCTGATGTCTGAGAATGCGTAGGTTGTAACAAACCTATAGCTTGGACAAATCAACGAACACGATGCCAGTCAGTTTGGCTTGGAGGTGAGTAAGATAAAGACAATACTTCCTAATTTAGCCGATCATACGCAGATACTTAAGTTGATGTAACACAATTACCAAAAATTACCAACCAGTGCGTTGACGAACCGCTTTACCAATATCAGCCAAACTTTTCACTGTGGTAACACCAGAGGCTTCAAGTGCCGCGAATTTGTCTTCAGCAGTACCTTTACCACCCGAAATAATCGCACCCGCATGACCCATACGTTTGCCCTTAGGCGCAGTTACACCTGCAATATATGAAATAACTGGCTTGTTTACATTTTCTTTGATGTATACTGCAGCTTCCTCTTCCGAACAACCCCCGATTTCACCAATCATTACGATAGATTCCGTCATTGGATCTTTTTCAAACATTTCTAGAATATCGATAAAATTTGAACCTGCTATAGGATCACCACCAATTCCTATACACGTAGATTGGCCGAAACCTTCATCTGTAGTTTGCTTAACCGCTTCATAGGTCAAGGTACCTGAACGAGAGACTATTCCTACTTTTCCAGGTTTATGAATATGGCCGGGCATGATTCCAATCATACATTCACCAGGTGTAATCACACCTGGACAGTTGGGACCGATCATCCGGACACCAGTTTGATCTAATTTCACTTTCACTTCCAGCATATCAAGCGTAGGAATCCCTTCAGTGATCGTAACGATAAGTTCGATACCAGCATCTATAGCCTCTAAAATTGCATCTTTACAGAACGGGGCTGGAACATAAATGACAGATGCAGTTGCATTTGTGGCTTCAACGGCTTCAGAGACGGTATTAAACACTGGCAAACTTAGATGGGTAGTACCACCTTTGCTTGGTGATACACCACCAACCATTTGTGTCCCATATTTAATCGCTTGTTCAGAATGAAATGTTCCTTGACTACCAGTAAACCCCTGACAAATAACTTTGGTATCTTTATTGATCAAAATAGACATTATTTACCCTCAGCTTCAGCAACAACTCTTTCTGCTGCTTCAATCAAGGAGGTCGCAGCAATGATGTTCAGGCCACTCTTAGCCAGTTTTTTCGCACCTAATTCCGCATTATTTCCTTCAAGACGCACAACCACGGGAACTTTGACTCCTACTTCTTCGACAGCACCAATAATACCGGCAGCAATCAGGTCACAGCGCACGATTCCACCGAAAATATTAACTAATATTGCTTTGACTTTTTCGTCAGAAAGGATAATTTTGAACGCTTCAGCTACACGCTCTTTCGTAGCACTACCTCCGACATCCAAGAAATTAGCAGGGCTACAACCATGTAGGTTTACGATATCCATCGTACCCATTGCGAGACCTGCACCATTAACCATACAACCAATACTGCCATCCAACCCCACATAGTTAAGATCCCACTTAGCCGCATACGCTTCACGTGCATCATCTTGGCTGGGATCATTCATTTCGCTGATTTTAGGTTGACGATATATCGCGTTGCTATCAATGGTCATCTTAGCATCTAGGCAAAGTAGGTTACCTTGATCGGTAATTACTAGCGGGTTTACTTCCACCAATGCAGCATCACTCTCAATAAATAATTGTATTATACCCATAAAAATTGCAGTAAACTGTTTAACTGCATCACCCTTCAAACCCAATTTAAACGCCAGCTTACGCCCTTGATATGGCTGGGGACCAACTAGAGGATCGATTACAGCCTTGTGGATTAATTCAGGAGTTACTTCTGCGACTTTCTCAATCTCCACTCCCCCTTTAGTAGAGGCCATCAAAACAATACGGAGAGAACTCCTATCTACCACTACAGCTAAGTACAATTCTCTTGTAATAGTTATACAATCTTCAATCAAGATTTTATTAACGGGTTGACCCCTAACATCTGTTTGATAAGTAACCAAGTTTCTACCTAACCAATGTTGAGCAAATATTCTGATTTCTTCCTTTGAACTGACGAGTTTAACACCACCCGCCTTGCCACGACCACCCGCGTGGACTTGGCATTTTACAATCCATTTATCACCACCAAGTTTATCCGCAGCGACAACAGCTCTTTCTGGCGTATCACAAACATACCCTTCAGACACAGGCAGGCCATATTCGGCAAACAGATGTTTTGACTGATATTCATGCAAATTCATGATGTTATTTCCATATTAATTTCAAATTTATAGGTATCTGCTTTCCTCACAGGGTCTTTATTCCCTGTTAACCGACAAATCCTCTTAGTGCTATACGTCAAGCAGTAGGCGTATAGGGTTTTCTAAAAACTCTTTAATGGTAATCAAAAAGCCAACCGACTCGCGTCCGTCAATCAAACGGTGGTCATAAGAAAGAGCAAGATACATCATTGGCATAATTTCAACGTTACTGTTCACTGCCACAGGCCGATCTTGGATCTTATGCATACCAAGAATCGCAGCTTGAGGTGGATTGATAATTGGTGTAGACATCAATGAACCAAATACACCACCATTAGTAATGGTAAAATTACCGCCAGTTAAATCATCAACTGCCAATTTTCCATCCAAACCTTTCATTGCAAGCTCCTTGATTCCCTTTTCGATATCGGCAAAACCAAGGCGATCACAATTACGTAATACTGGTGTCACCAAGCCACGTTGTGTAGCTACCGCCATACTTATATCAAAGAAATTGTGGTAAACAATTTCCTCACCATCAATTGATGCATTGACTTCAGGGTAACGTTTCAACGCTTCTACAACAGCTTTCACGTAGAAAGACATGAATCCTAAACGAATACCGTGACGCTCCTCGAACATGTCTTTGTACTGTTTACGAATGCCAATTATGGATTTCATATTCACTTCATTGAATGTTGTCAGCATAGCTGTACTATTCTTCGCTTCTAGCAGACGTTCCGCAACTCGTTTGCGTAAACGAGTCATAGCCACACGTTTTTCACTGCGGTGATCGAATATCAAAGTATCATTTTTTGCTTGAGGTTGAGTCCGTTCCATTTTCACGCCATTTTGTTTTAAGAGTGCATAGATATCTTCACGTGTAATGCGGCCACCCACACCCGTACCTTTCAATTTCCCTAGTTGAAGATCATTTTCTGCCAATAAACGACGTACTACTGGACTCAACGTGTCATGTTGCTCTTCAGTCAACGACGCTGTGTGACGTTTATCTGGTGAGGCTTCCGATGATACCGGTACATCTACCGTCGGTTCACCAGCAACAGCACAGGCTTTTATTTTTGCGATTATTTGCCTAGAAAGTACAGTAGTCCCTTCCACTTCAACGATAACTTCCAACATACCATCTACCGGCGCAGGCACTTCTAGGATTACTTTATCTGTTTCAATATCAACTAGAACTTCATCACGCAAAACCGAATCACCCGGTTGCTTATGCCAAGTTGCTACTGTCGCATCAACAACAGACTCAGGTAGGTCTGGAACCAGAATTTCGATGGTCATATTTCTTTTTCCTTCCCTTTCTAGTTCTTAATTCAGAGTAAGTACGTCTTCAATTAACGCTTTTTGTTGTTTTAAATGTACAGACATATAGCCAACAGCCGGCGAAGCAGAGGCAACACGTCCTGCATAGTGCAGGATAGCATCAGCAGGCATTGCCAATCGGAAATTGTGTTGACTACTATACCATGCGCCTTGATTCTGTGGTTCTTCTTGGCACCACACAAAGTCCCTAGCGTTTAGGTATTCACTGATTACGGCTTGTAAGTCTTCTTTAGGAAATGGGTACAGCTGCTCAATACGAACAATAGCGATGTTTTTAATTGCTTCCTTACGTCTAGTTTCAAGCAAATCGTAATAAACCTTACCCGAACACATTACAACACGTTCTACTGCTGAGGGATCTAATTCATCAATTTCACCAATTACTGCTTGAAAATTACCGGTGGCCAAATCTTTAAGCGTTGAAATACATAGTGGATGGCGTAATAGAGATTTAGGCGACATCACGATCAATGGACGACGCATTGGACGCAACACCTGACGACGAAGCATGTGATAAATTTGTGCAGGTGTCGATGGCACACAAACTTGTATATTTTGCTCTGCACAGAGCTGTAGATAGCGTTCAAGACGCGCTGATGAGTGCTCTGGACCTTGACCCTCATATCCATGCGGAAGCAGCATTGTGAGACCACACATACGACCCCACTTTTGCTCTCCAGAACTTATAAACTGATCGATCACCACTTGTGCACCGTTAGCAAAATCACCAAATTGTGCCTCCCAAATGGTCAAACCTCTCGGTTCCGCGGTTGTATATCCGTATTCAAACGCAAGTACAGCCTCTTCAGACAATACGGAGTCAAACACTTGAAATGACCCTTGTTTATCATGAATATTTGCTAACGGAATATACGTGCTAGCATCAGTTTGGTTGTGTAACACAGCATGTCGATGAAAGAAAGTTCCTCGCCCAGAATCTTGCCCACTGATCCGAATACGTTTACCTTCATCAACAAGCGTCGCATACGCCAATATTTCTGCCATACCCCAATCTATACCTTTTTCTCCATTTAACATCGCTGTACGATCGTTATAGATTTTGTTGACGCGGCTTTGCAATTTATGACTATCTGGATATTTGCAGATACACCGACCAAGTTCCACTAATCGTTGCATGTCAACTGTATTTGGCCACTCGATAGTCCAGTCATGACCAAGATAAGGAGACCAATCAACAGAGTGGAGCACCATAGGACGATATTCTTTCGCCACATGTTCACCTCGATCCAATGCATCACGATATTCGTTAATGAGGTAAGTCGCTACCTCCAAATCGGCCACGTTTTGGTCGGCTAAAATATCAGCATATAGTTTACGGGGTGTAGGGTGTTTTTTAATTTTTAGATACATCAACGGCTGTGTTGCACTTGGCTCATCAGCTTCATTATGACCATGGCGACGATAGCACACCAAATCGATTACAACATCACGTTTGAACGTATTGCGGTAGTCTAATGCGAGGCGAGCAACGAATGCGACTGCTTCTGGATCATCAGCGTTAACATGGAGAATAGGTGCTTGGACCATTTTTGCAACGTCCGTGCAATATTGCGTAGAACGCATATCATGCGGATTCGACGTCGTAAAACCAATTTGGTTATTCACCACAATACGAATTGTGCCGCCAACACGGTACCCGCGAGCTTGTGACATGTTAAAGGTTTCTTGCACAACACCTTGACCTGAAATTGCAGAATCACCGTGAATGGTGATTGGCAGTACGGTTGAACCATCTTTATCCCCTAAACGATCTTGACGGGCACGTACGGAACCGATAACTACAGGATTTACAATCTCTAAGTGAGAAGGATTAAACGCCATCACTAAATGAACATTACCACCTAACGTTGCAAAATCGCAGGAAAAACCTTGGTGATACTTAACATCACCGGTACCCCAAGCTTCGTCGTGCTTACCCGCAAACTCATCAAACAATTCCGACGGTTTTTTACCAAGAACGTTGACCAACATATTCAGTCGGCCACGGTGAGCCATACCTACAACAACTTCACGTCCCCCATTTGCTCCAGCCTGGCGAATAATTTCTTTCACCATTGGAATGAGTGCGTCGCCACCTTCAAGAGAAAAGCGTTTCGCACCTGGGAATTTAGCGCCCAAATAACGCTCTAAACCTTCTGCAGCAGTCAACTCCTCAAGCAAGATCATTTTTTCTTCTTTCGAAAATTGCGGCTGACCAACAACGGATTCAATCCGCTGTTGAAGCCAACGTTTTTCCTCCGTATTGGTAATATGCATGTACTCTGCACCAATAGAACCACAATAGGTTTTCTTAAGAACCTCATACAAATCGGCAAGTTTCATGTTATCTTGACCAACAGCTAAAGAGCCAACGTTAAATGTTTCCTCAAAGTCATCTTCATTAAGTGCGTGAAATGATGGTTCTAAGTCAGGCACACGCTCACGCTGCCAGATACCTAAAGGATCCAATTTTGCCTGTTGATGTCCTCGGAAACGGTAAGCATTGATAAGTTGTAATACTTTGACTTGCTTTACGTTAACATCTGGGTCACTGATTGAGGAACTAGGATGCGCTGTCTCCCTAGAAAGTTTTCGAAAATAATCACGAACTCTTGCGTGAGATTGCTCTGGCACCTTCCCGCCAACCACGGGCAATTCATCAAAAACAGTTCGCCATTCGTTATCGACAGATTCGGGGTCACTGAGGTATAGTTCGTAGAGGTCTTCTAGGTAAGTTGTATTGCCACCAGCCAAATGAGAAGACTCCAGCCACGTCTTCATCACGCCATTTTGCATTATTATCCCTTAACTACTTAAGTATATATTACGATGACCGAGAATTTCCCAGTCTCCTTTTAGATCCTCTTTTGGACTCCTAAATCTTAATACTTACTTTAAGTACAGATACTTTCCTAGACAGCTCTTTTGAGCAGCATTGATCGGATATGTCCAATTGCCTTTGTCGGATTAAGCCCTTTCGGGCAAACATTTACACAATTCATTATACTATGACAACGGAAAACACTAAAAGCGTCGTCTAAGTCTGATAAACGCTCATCTGTTGCAGTATCCCTGCTATCGATCAACCAACGATAAGCTGCTAACAAACCCGCAGGTCCAATGAATTTATCTGGATTCCACCAAAACGACGGACACGCTGTAGTGCAGCAAGCACACAGGATACATTCATATAATCCATCAAGATGGGCACGATCCTCTGGAAATTGAATATTCTCACGTGTAGGGGGTATACCTTCACTAATTAGATAAGGCTTCACTCGCTTATAATTCTGATAAAACTGTGTCATGTCCACAATCAGATCACGCACTACTGGCAAACCAGGTAATGGTCGTATGACAATGTTTGGCTGGTCTGTTAATTCTGAAAGCTGTGTCACACACGCAAGACCATTCTTACCATTCATATTGATACCGTCAGATCCACAAACACCTTCGCGACAAGAGCGACGGAAGGACAGCGTAGGGTCTTGCTCCTTGAGCAAGATCAACGCATCAAGAACCATCATATCTGATCCATTTGGCACTTCCAGTATGTAGCCCTTCATATAAGGCACTTCATCAACATCAGGGTTGTAACGGTATACGGATAAACTTAGTTTCATTGTCGTAACCTCCCTTAGTCCTTAGTAAGTTCGCGCTTTCGGTGGAAACGCATTACGGTATATTGGCATCATGTTTACACTACGCTTAGACATGCCTTCAGTTTCAGGATTATAGATAGTGTGGCATAACCAATTTGCATCGTCACGTTCTTGGAAGTCGAAGCGGGCGTGCGCTCCACGACTCTCCGTGCGATAACATGCAGCAACCGCAGTAGAAAATGCGGTTTCCATCAAGTTATCCAATTCCAAACACTCAATACGTTGAGTGTTAAATTCACTAGACATGTCATCTAAACGTGCCTCTTTCAGGCGTTCTCGAATACCTTTGAGTTCCTCTAACCCTTTAGCCATTACTTCACCTTCACGGAACACTGAGAAGTTATTTTGCATGCAAGACTGTAAATCTTTACGGATTTGCACAGGATCTTCACCTTTAGGCGTTAAATTCCAACGATTCACACGTGCCAATGAAACTTCAATATCATCTTCAGATGCATCACACGCTTCTGTCTGTACAGCCAAGGTATCACCAAGATGTAGACCTGTTGCTCTACCAAATACTATCAAGTCAAGCAGTGAGTTACCTCCCAAACGGTTAGCTCCGTGTACAGAGACACACGCAATTTCACCACAGGCAAACAAACCTTGAACTTCAACATCAATACCGTTCAAGTCCTGTTTGATTGCTTGACCCGAAATTTGCGTTGGTACACCACCCATCATATAATGACAGGTTGGAATAACAGGGATAGGTTCTTTAATCGGATCGACATGTGCAAACGTGCGAGATAATTCTAGAATATTAGGAAGACGCGCTTCAAGAACATCTTTACCCAAATGATCAAGCTTAAGCTTAAGGTGTGAGCCCCAAGGACCATCACAACCACGTCCTTCACGGATCTCAACCATCATCGAACGGGCCACCACATCACGGCCAGCAAGATCCTTGGCATTAGGAGCATAACGTTCCATAAAACGCTCACCGTCTTTATTTAATAGGTAACCCCCTTCACCACGACAACCTTCTGTAACCAAGACGCCCGCACCGGCGATACCTGTTGGGTGGAACTGCCACATTTCCATGTCTTGCATCGGTATTCCTGCACGTAACGCCATACCTACCCCATCACCCGTATTAATATGTGCATTGGTGGTCGACTGGTAAATTCGACCTGCTCCGCCAGTGGCAAGCACAGTTGCTTTTGCTTTAAAATAACAAAGTTCACTACTTTCCATGCACATGGCAGTCACACCTACTACGGCACCATCTTTGTTTTTTACCAAATCTAGGGCAAACCACTCAGAGAAAATTGTTGTTTTATATTTGATGTTTTGCTGGTAAAGAGTGTGAAGTAAAGCATGCCCAGTACGATCTGCAGCAGCGGCTGTGCGTGCCGCTTGTTCACCACCAAAGGCTTTAGATTGACCACCAAAAGGACGTTGGTAAATGCTCCCGTTTTCGAAGCGAGAAAAAGGAAGACCCATCCTTTCCAATTCAATGACCGACTTCGAACCGTTTTTACACATGTATTCAATCGCATTTTGATCCCCGATATAATCAGAGCCTTTTACAGTGTCATACATGTGCCATTCCCAGTTATCTGGGTGTAGGTTACCCAACGCAACCGTAATACCACCTTGAGCTGAAACAGTATGAGAACGAGTAGGAAATACTTTTGATAGCAGGGCACAAGACAAGCCTTGCTCAGACATTTGCAAGGCTACGCGCATTCCTGCACCACCCGCACCAATGACAATCGCATCAAACTCCCTAACTGGAATACTCACTTACACACCCCACAAAATGAAGAAACCTGTAAATAGATAGACGAATAATACTGTAACGATAGCGAGTTGCATCAAAACACGCACTAATGTCAGTTTGATGTAGTCAGTCAGAACTTGCCACATACCAATCCACGCGTGAATAAGCACACAAACCAAAGCCAACATAGTGAATACTTTGTTACTGGTTTGACTCCAAAATTGAAACCAAGTTAGATAAGTCAATTCAAGACCAAATGTAAAGAAACATACCATGTATATAGTGTAAAATGTCATGATGATGGCAGTCGCACGTACAAGAATAAAATCATGGACACCGTTTCTTCCGAAAGAAGATGCGCTTCCTACCACACCAGAATCCCCGCTAACACTGATACAACAATTGTAATCCAGAAAGTAACTTTAGCACTTACTGCTCCAGACTCAAGTTCTTCGAAATATTTCAAATCCATCAATAGATGACGTAGCCCACCTATAATATGATATGCTAAAATCGTAAGAATACCCCACAGTAAAAACTTGGCAAAAAGACAATCGATAATATATGCAGCAAATTCAAAACCACTTGGAGATGCAAGGGAGATGCTTAAAAGCCATAGAAGGATGGCAACTGATATCAACGTAATAACACCTGATATACGATGCATAATTGACGCGATCGCGGCAATTGGGAAGCGAATGGTACGTAGGTTTAAATTTATCGGTCTTGGTTTAGTTACTTTCACGATATGTCCTAATCAGCTCCATTGAGCAATTCTTGTTATAGCACATTTTGTAAATTGTAAACACATTTAACGGAAATGTTAACCGAACCCTAAACCTGAAATATCTTAACCTGAAATATCTTGATTACTTATACAGCTCTTACTAGTACTTAATACAGTCCATGAACCCTTTTACGCAGAGAAAAGTCAGTTACAGCCCAAGAACGTCTCAACATTATGCAATATCTAGAACCTTTCGGAACAGTATATGCTCTGTTACATTTAAACTCAAACCAATAAAAATCACGGAAAATCAGAAACAGAACATCAACTCTAACTCACACATTATTTCTATACTTGTGCAAATACGACAAAGTTCACGTCTTAAAATTGACATCTCATTCAGTGATCGGTAAAACAACGGAGTCCATATCTAGGATGGGATTATAAAATAACATAAGGAGAATGTTATGGCAGATAAGAAAGCTATCCTCAACATAGAAGGGAAAGCACCTATCGAATTGCCGATCATAGAGGGCACAATTGGTCCGGAGGTGATCGATGTCCGTGTATTAGGTTCAAACGGTTACTTTACGTTCGACCCTGGTTTCGTCGCAACTGCGTCATGTGAATCACAAATCACATATATCGATGGTGACGCTGGTGTATTATTGCATCGTGGCTTCCCCATTGATCAGTTAGCCAATAATGCGGATTATTTAGAAGTTTGTTATATCCTTATGTATGGGGAAGTTCCGACCCGTAAGCAATATGCAGAATTTCGACGAATTGTGACTCGTCATACCATGGTTCATGAACAAATAGCAAGCTTTTTTCATGGTTTCCGACGTGATGCCCACCCAATGGCTGTCATGGTTGGTGTAGTTGGTGCTTTAGCGGCATTTTATCATGATTCCCTTGACATAAATAATGACGAACACCGAGAAATAACAGCATACCGTCTACTTTCAAAAATGCCGACTCTAGCGTCAATGTGTTATAAATATTCAATTGGTCAACCCTTTGTCTACCCGCGCAATGATCTGGATTACGCAGAAAACTTCCTACACATGATGTTTGCAACACCCTGTGAACGGTACGAAGTGAATCCGGTTGTCGCTCGAGCAATGGATAAAATATTTACTCTGCATGCAGACCATGAGCAAAATGCGTCAACCTCTACGGTACGTTTAGCAGGTTCTTCTGGTGCTAATCCCTTTGCATGTATTGCGGCAGGTATTGCATCTCTATGGGGACCCGCACACGGTGGCGCAAATGAAGCGTGTCTGAAAATGCTGGAAGATATTGGCTCAGTAGAAAACATTCCTGAGTTTATTGAACGAGCAAAAGATAAGGATGACCAATTCCGTCTAATGGGCTTTGGGCACCGAGTGTATAAGAACCATGACCCACGGGCGACAGTAATGAACCAAGCATGTCATGACGTTCTGGATGAACTTAAGATCAGTGATCCTCTGCTTGATATTGCGATTGAGCTTGAGCGGATCGCACTTTCAGATAGGTACTTTATTGAAAAAAAACTTTATCCTAACGTCGATTTTTACTCTGGTATCATCCTGAAGGCAATAGGTATTCCAAATTCAATGTTCACCGTGATTTTTGCGATGTCTCGTACGATTGGTTGGATTGCCCACTGGAATGAAATGCATAGCGACCCGCAAAACCGTATAGGTCGTCCACGTCAACTTTACACAGGCCATGATAAACGCGACTTTACGCCCCTTAAAAATCGAGAATAATCAGTATAACAAAAAGCTCAAAACGCCACTCAATGTGGCGTTTTCTTATTTAGCCTCTCAACCTAAACAGGATTATCAATATCAATGAAACTAACATTAAATCCATAGTTATCAGCCAACCATTCACCTAGAGCCTTCACACCATAACGCTCTGTTGCATGATGACCCGCACCAAAATAATGAATTCCCTGTTCTCTAGCTGAGAAAGTAGTGTATTCAGACACTTCCCCTGAAATAAACGCATCTAAAAGTTTGTTTGCCGCTAGGTCAATATAGTCTTGCCCTTTTCCAGTGCACAATCCGACTCGTTTAATGCTACTTACAGAGTCATTAACAATGTGTAGCGGAGAACGTGATAAACAGTGATCAATGTGCATCGAAAAGGCATTTGGAGGCATTGCCCTAGGCAACTCGCCCCACACTGCCAGTGAATTAGCATTACCATCTTCCAGACCACCCATTAATTCAATTCCTAGACGCCTTGCCAGTTGTACATTATTTCCAATCTCAGGATGTATATCCAACGGCAGATGATAAGCGTAAAGATTAATATTATTTTCAATAAGTGCTTTAATACGGCGATACTTCATCCCTTTTAATGCTTCAAATTTACCTCGCCAAAAATAGCCATGGTGTACCAAAATAGCATCGGCTTTATCCTCAATAGCTACTTCAATTAGAGCTTGGCAAGCCGTCACTCCCGTTACTATCTTTTGAACGGTGGTTTTACCCTCAAGCTGCATACCATTTAGGCAATAATCTTTAATCTCCTGAGGTTTTAAAAATGTATTAAGAAGTACTTCTAATTCGAAGTTATTCATTATTCATCCTAGATCAGAAAAGAGTTGATGAATCCTCTGTAATTGAAACGGCCTACCCTGAGGTAGAGAATCATTAATTCAACACGCAAGTGTAAAATTTTTGACTCAGCTGTTCGTAGTTCATTGTAAACTAAGATAGAGTCTACAAATCTAAAATATTTTAGAAATCTAGCTTCTATTCTGCAATAGCAGTGACTTATTCATTATGATTATGCATTCAATAAGTTGATCATAATTTGAAGATAATACTCACATAAAATGAATCTACCGATCTCTTCATCATGCATTTCGGCTTATTTTGGTATCAAATCGTTTTCCGATTGAGTTATGTCAAGCGTTTACGGAGGATCAAAACTGCCCTCTCAATACATTGAGTATTAGAGCTTGCCAACAATGTTGTTTATTCTCGGGAAGAGATATCTTACATATTAAAACCATCCGTGCACCAGAATGCAACATTGAATATAGATAATGGATTGTAAAGTAAATTAAAGTTTTTCTTCCACGACAACTGAATGCGTGAGCAATTATTTTCTTCAATCTAGGCTCCCAAACCTACCAGAGCCAGAGCTAGTTATTGTTTTACCCACGAAATACCATTTTTCGTCTACATTCACAGATATGCACCACTTCCTGTGCATCAATATTTTATAAAATATTGACAACGGCATTAATACTCATGTATAATTTAGAGAAGAGCATCTAGGATGCCTGCGCAGTTGTTCATAGCAAGTTTAATAATTTACTCTTTTATCACAGCCTGACAAGGCTTGTCTGTATATCCAAGCTGGAAGATCCGGCCACATGACTGCCAACGATAGATATAATGAATCACATGTAAAAGTAGTCTTCTTACCACTAAGAAAGATTTATTGGATACCTGACCCTCGTGACGATGCCACCAGTACCATTTTTGATAGAACTGTGTCAATTTGCCAATTATCAAATCATTCAAGACTATTGATCAACGATCACCATTTATAACCTCAGAAGCCATCTAGCTATATAGTAGGATGGAAAACTGGAAAATCATAGGCCAGCATTCTCGAACACATTACCAATGATTTTTTCTGCTTCTTCTTCAATAAGACATAAGTGTTCATCACCTTTGAAACTTTCACAGTAAATTTTATAGACGTCTTCAGTACCGGAAGGACGCGCAGCGAACCACCCAAATGTAGTGGTCACTTTTAAGCCATCGATCGCCTGTCCATTGCCCAGAGCATGCGTCAATTTTGCTGTGATCAAATCACCCGCTAATGTCTCTACAGTTATCATTTCAGGAGACAGTTTTCTCAGTACCTCTTTTTGCTGACTATTAGCTACAACTTGGATACGATTGTAGCTTGAAGTACCAAACTTAGCAGCTAATTCATTATAGTACTGCTGAGGATTTTTACCAGTCACCGCAGTAATCTCAGCAGCCAGCAAACATAATAGTATCCCATCTTTATCCGTACACCAAGCAGTACCATCCATGCGAAGAAACGAAGCACCAGCACTTTCTTCACCACAAAATCCCAGTTTACCTCTGAACAGACCATCAACAAACCACTTGAAACCTACTGGTACCTCGTACAATTGACGGCCTAAACTTTCGACCACTTTATCAATAATAGCACTAGAAACAAGCGTTTTACCTACCGCAACGTCTGACGACCATTGAGGTCGGTGTCGATACAAATAATCAATACACACTGCCAAATAATGGTTAGGATTCATCAGACCCGTCGACGTCACAATACCATGACGGTCAAAATCAGGATCATTGCCAAACGCAAGATTGTAGCTGTCTCTATGCCTCAACATACTAGCCATCGCGGAAGGCGATGAGCAGTCCATGCGAATAATTCCGTCTGTATCGAGTGTCATAAAACGGAAAGTTGGATCAACCTCGTCATTGATTAACGTAATATCCAGTTCAAAGTATTCGGCAATTGATTTCCAATAATTAATTCCTGAACCACCAAGTGGATCGACACCAATGTGAAGATTCTCATTTCTGATTGCTTCCATATCAACCACTTGGTCAAGATCGCGTACATATGGCATCATCAAGTCTTGCTCAATGTACAACGCACTCGTAATCGTTTCAGAAAATATCAAACGTTTAACACCATTTAGGTCGTTTGCAATCAAAGTGTTTGCACGTGTTTCAATTAATTTAGTCAGTTCACTTTCTGCAGGTCCTCCATGAGAAGGATTATACTTGATACCACCGTCATGTGGAGGATTATGCGAAGGCGTAATAACAATACCGTCTGCAAGTTCCTCATTTATCTTATTATAACCCAAAATAGCATGGGAGATTCCTGGCGTTGGGGTATATCCGCCATCAGCCTGAGCGATAACCGTGACACCATTAGCAACCAATACTTCGACGACAGAGCAAAATGCAGGCTCTGACAGTGCGTGAGTATCTTTACCGATAAATAAGGGACCGAAAATTCCATTTTTAGTTCGAACTTCTACAATAGCCTGCACAATAGCTAAAATATGATACTCGTTAAACGTATATTTATCAGCACAACCACGATGACCAGAAGTACCAAATGCCACATTATGGTCAAGGTTGGTTGGATCCGGAGTAAGTTGGAAATAGTTTGAAACGAGAAGAGGAATATTGTGGAGATCTTGCTGCTGAGCCGGTTGCCCTGCACGATCACTGATAGCCATACAGTTTTATCCTTTCAGAAAGTTAAACTATTATTAGATATAGAGGCACGCTATAGACAGAGACTTTTAAGTCTAGCACATTATTTCTAACCAACGATGAGTTAGTTTAGGGCTGAGTAATTCTTTATAGCGAAACATAGCTGTCTCTGCTAATGAGCATTTGTGAGAATCCCTGTTCTTTTTCCACTCCGCAAGTTTATCTTCTTTTAAAGCCTTTATAGCTTCATTCCGAGGATGTCCTTCCTCCCAGTACCCCTCGTTGCTTCGAGGTGGAATACTAGACGTTATTCCTTTGTTCTTCAGTACATGGTGACATACTCTTGTATCATAGTCTCCATCAGCACTGATTTTCTGTATCTTTCGTCGTAATGGGTTAAGCAATATAGGTAAAACCTCATTATCACCCACAGAAACTAAGCTAACTTCTGCAGTAATAACCTCATGAGGTAGACATATCAACGGCAAGATAAAGTTTACGCCAGATACGCAGCTTCTCTTTACCGTGTTTACGTGTTTTCCATTCACCTTCGTCGTATACTTTTAGGCCTGTGGCATCGATAACGACGTGGACGACCTCTCCTCAACTCAGCAAACAGTACTTAACTTTTACGCTCTTCAAACACTTATTAATCCAAATCTATGTAGGGGATTTTAGCGGGATATCCATCAACGTAAAAACCGAACTGAGAAAGCCTTTTAATCCACGAAGTAGGAGTTTAAAAATACCTTTCACCATTAGTGCCGTTTCAATCGTGGTATCCAAAAATATAAACCCCAGCCACGATGCGCGTGGATGCTTTAGATAAGAGCATATCTTAAATAGCAGCGACGTCTATCCAAACAGTCACTGAGCACGGTTTACTAATACTTGATTATATTGTTTCCAGTTGCTGATCTTGTACTTAGCCTTTCCCCTCATCACCTCCCGCTTAACTCCATGATGATCTAATCCTAATTGCGATTAGTTCATATAGTTGGGAAACCACACCCGTCAGAGCTTACCTAAAAAACTGTCAGATTAAATTGCACAAACAACTCGCTGAATAATGTCACCTGAGAAACCCATTTTATTCATTAACTGTTCAATCATCTGACGTTTACGACCCGTATTGGTGTTGGTTATCACCCAAAAAGGAGTGCTTGGAATATGTTTTGGCTTAGTGGTTTTTCCACTTTCCAATAACGTTTGCTCATTGTCTGCAAAATAAACACGAGTGCGTCCTTTAAATGCCGTCGCTTCATAGAACGACTGTCCATCAATACGATACAGTGTCGAAAGTGCCAACATAAAACGGCCAATTGCTTTATTCTGTGCAGAAAATCCATCAGATATCAACAGTGAGTATATTTCCTTAACACGATTAGTTATGTCACTTTTTCCAGTGTATTTACTGATAAAAGGTCCATTCTGTTTAGAAATGGTGGTAACCGATGTAACTGTAGGTTGCTCCACATGCTGTAAAATCAGCAGTCGACGTAAAATATTAGATGCGCTTTCGCCAATGTGTTGAGTTTGGCTGGCAATATATCGGTATAACTCTTCATCGACCTCAATTGTCTTCATCGTTTGATCATCGTGTTCCAATTACAATTCAGTGAAACTGATTATACAGAATATGGTATGTATACCAAAATAACTTGAAGATACTTGATTTAAGAGATCATCAGTGCGTTTAGTTTGAGGCAAATCCTTATAGGAATAATCAATCTATTTCATGAAGAGTTAACGATGTTATTGGTGAACCGATACCATCCCGTGATGGGATGGGTTACTGACGTTCTTCTTGGTGTTATCCCTTTTGACAGTGCTCACTACACTTACAAATAGATGCCTTGATCATGATATCATCAGAGTTAGCTGAAGCCTCTATCTTCAAGTTTTTTAGGTATAGACCCTAGTGGAAAGTAATTTATTCTGAAAGAAAATTACTGTATTCTTGCGCTTTACAATCACAGGCTCTAAATTCAGGCTCGAAGCAAAACACTTCCCAATTAAAGCTACTAATGTCATTTCTTTAAACACAAGGTCAGGCTGTTTAGATCCTAAAAATTTCTTAGGCCGATGATTGATCCTTGCTTAAGAGAAAGTCATATTTTCATCCGTGATCTTTTTAAAGTCTGTCCCTTTCTTTACGTACTATTTCAAAAGCCCATTAGCATTTTCATTTATCCCTCGTTCCCATAAAGAGTAAGGATGGGTAAAATAAATCTCAAAATCCGAAGGTTTTGCTATCATTCATAATGAGCCAACTCTCGACCATTATCTGCTGTAATCGTCTGTACATGATTTTTGTATGGTATTAGTAAATCAATTGTCGCTGCGGTGACATCCGTTGCCGATTTCGATACCACTTCTTTAAACAACCTGATCTACACATAATAAATAACCTCAGATCTGCAGAAGCGCTTGCTTATCAAGCCGAGTCATCTTGATATTTGGATTCTTTGGTTGAAATAAATACACGATTAGTCCTGCCAGGAAGCTGACACAATTACGGTGCCAAGAATGCTCGATTTGGGATATATTTTTTAGTTGATCAAAAACGGTTTCAATAATAAATCATTTCTGGAGCATCAGGCGATCCAAAAATTTTACCACTTTGGGTTTCATATTTTTCTCACACCCGTTATCAGTGTCACTCCCTTGTCCCCGTATAAACACCCCAAAACTCGTCAGCCATTTCCGATATAGGATTTCTATTATCCACCTTAAGCGTCGTCACTTTAACTGAGATAATGCCACTTGAGTCATTGATAATAAAATATAGTTTGAAACCAGAGTAACACCCCACCGTTTCTTTTCCTCGCTTCTCAGTACTTTTAAAAACCTGATGTCTGAGAATACGGAGGTTGTAATAAACCTGTAGTTTGGACAAATCAACGAAAGTAATCCCTATCGGCATTACCTGACGGTGAGTGAGGTAAGAGCAAAACAGAACCAGAAAACTTTGCATGAGTTTAAACATTTTCCTGTAGCTGACTAATTCAGGAAATTCGTGGGTGAATCAGCGGCAAATAAAGTGGATGTAATAGGTTTTGAAGTCTTGATACCAGATTGATGGAAAACTATCACTATCGTCATCACTCCGCTAACTGAGAGACGAAAAGGCTTGTTTCTTTGTTTGAAACTGGAAGAAATGAAGTGTTTTTTCCATGCAGGGAGAAAGGTCTGGCAGAAGTCGTCGATATCGACGACAACAGCATCTAAGTTATTCATTTCCAAGTCCTTATGCAGTCAATAGTTTTTTTAAACTATCAGATCACGACTTTGGCATTTAGTTTGTTTCTTATGCGCAGCTCAGGTTATTTCAGCATTTCTAACGAATATCAAAAAGGCATAGAACGACAATTCCAAGAATAAAAAACACATATAGTGTACAGGAACAGGTCACAGGCTTTTCACTGAAGAAACTTATAGGGTTGCACGTGTAATCAACCAATTTTAGCAACGTCATGACATTACAATTGTAGCGTTGTTATGTTATGATCTACAGTAATAAATAGTCTAGAATGGAGCTAGAGATGTGATTCAAGTATTTTGAATCATTTGCGATGAATTAGCCTAGATCTCCTCCTTACAAGTGTGTTTTTTATCGGCATGATGATCAAGGACGTACTAATACTAATTCAAGGAGAAAAGTACCCCTGTCGCTGTCGTATTGTTTTCTTAGTGTTTTTTACGAATGTGGTGGCTTTATCACTTAAAGAAGTAAGCTAGTTATTTTTTGGAGGAATAGACTGCCTAAATAAACCTCATTCAGCCAGCATTGTAGAATGCAAAAAGTATCACCCTTCTTATACTACACTATACATTCTGGGCTGTATAAATTACATCCCGTCTAATCAGACAATAGGTGTTCTCTATTATGGCGAGCGTAGGACTCTTCTTTGGTAGCGATACAGGTAACACTGAAGCTATCGCCAAGATGATTCAGAAACAACTGAGTAAACAACTGGTTCACGTTCAGGATATCGCTAAGAGTAGCAAAGAAGACATCGAGAGTTTTGATCTTCTGCTGCTAGGCATCCCTACATGGTACTACGGTGAAGCTCAGTGTGACTGGGATGATTTCTTCCAAGAATTTGAGCAAATTGATTTCTCGGCCAAGCTAGTCGCAATTTTTGGGTGTGGTGACCAAGAAGACTACGCTGAGTACTTCTGTGATGCAATGGGTACCATCCGTGATATTGTCGAGAGCAAAGGCGGAACCATCATTGGCCACTGGTCAACGGAAGGATATGAGTTTGAAGCGTCAAAAGCTATGGTCAACAACCAATACTTTGTAGGGCTGTGTATTGACGAAGATCGTCAACCCGAATTGACAACTGAACGCGTCAAAATATGGGTTAAACAAATTCACGAGGAAATGTGTTTATCTGAACTAAAAGACTAGTAGTTGGCAATATCATACGCACCTTAGGGTGCGTCTCTATTATTGATCTGTCACTCTTACATTTGTTTTTTATTCAAATATGCGTAATATTCCAATAAGTTAACTTCAAACATGCATAAGAACTTGCTTATACAGGTCTGAGGTTAACTGACTAGTTATAACACACAACACGAAAACTTGCTTTGAGGTACTTACTGCAAAGCTGATATTAATGACGAATTCAGGATTCTTTAACAGGCCTCCCCTCTATTTGTCGCTAACACCCAACTGCTTCCAAAAGTTTTTATACCTATCCAATCATCTCTAACTTCATCAGAATCGTCGATCATGGCGATGATCCAGTGAAGTTTCGTCTTTAGGAAGCCATGGGCTTTAGCTTGCTATAACAATGTATCGCCATCGAACTGATTGAGCTTTTAGAACAAAAACCATATCAATTAATCACTATCAGAAACAAATAAATCAAAGAATACACCATTCTTTTGGTGGGAGAGCTGAACTAACTCCATCCTTCTCCCAAAAAATACAGATTTTAAAGGATTACGACCTGCTACCTTTTCGAAAAGCTCTACATAACTGATACGTTTTGTGTAGCTCATCATTGAATTCACCAAGTCTCATGCTGCCCTCGCTATCACTTCATACCCCTTTTTAAAATTAGCTGTCGCTTGAAGGCCAGAATATCTCACTCGTGGAAATCTTTTAGGAAAAATGTGCTGAACTCGCCTACCAATAAATACCTGAACTCCACTATCTCATACATTGTCAACTTCATTTGATGTGATTGGTAGTAATACTTAACTTGATGACCCTAATATCCAACTATCCTAGATAAGCCTATCGGCGGGGATGATAAATATTTGGTTAGGTATCGGATTAACCTTCGGTAGTTTTTGCTTGGGACTGTATTTTTACGACCATTGCTAGGACAGGAATAGAAACCATCAGGATAATTAGCCCATAAGGTTCTTGTCACATATTGACGCGCTGGAAACTCAATCTCCATTAACTTCAGTAAGTATTTTTGCCAAAGTAATCATAGCTGAGATAACGATAAATGCTGCAACCCTTTCCAATCTAAGTTTAAAGGAAAGAATGCACCTTCAGCCAGTATCACATGTAAATGCGGATTGTAGCTGCTATTACGACTATGGATATGGATGAAAACAATGACGGCGATTTCACATGCATCGGTCTTAAAGTGCGCCTTAATCAATTCTGATAAACAAGCTTCCGCTAAGACCATAAATCCAGAATACAAACGCTTCTGATTGGAGTGATTATGGAAAGAAATAGGAAGTTGCTCAGGCAATGTTAAGACAACTTGCCGATAGTTCACTCCAAGAAACAGGTGGACGCCTCTTTTAACCATATTCTCCCGTGCATAACACTGTCCACATTGCGGACAAGCTTTCCCCTTACAAATAAAGTTAACTTTATGTTGCCCTTTACCGTAACAAAAACATTGGAGCATTGGTAAGTGGCAAAGCCATTTTCTGAGCTTCCACACTTCAGCATCTTAGAGATTTATGAATGATAATAATCTGTGTCATCGCTGGTATGACTGGATACGAATATAGACTAATTCGTAGTGAAAATCCGTTTAAAACGAAGCAGATTTGATTTGATACCTTTGAAATTAATTCATGATTTTTATCTGTTCAATCTTACTAAATCTATCACAGAAATAGACATGCCATAAGCCCTACCACATATAGTTTCTGGAAGTAAATTTCTAGGAAAAATAAAATTAAAATAAGCACTTTTCTAGTGCAATCTACAAGCATTTTCAATTTTATTTTTCGGTGAGCAGCGAATCCTCATCACGCTCTACAATAATTTAAGCAATTTCCAGCTGTTCACCCATCGCATCGATGGCTGAACAACCAACCTTTTATTTTTAGCAACTTGGGTAGTTCTGGATAGTGGTTATTTTATCTTTGGTGAAGAATGAAGCAAGATAAAATAACCAGATGTATAACAACACGTTAGGTAATATTATTATCAGATAGGTAAACTATTTTACCATCGATAGCAATAAATTCCCCCTTTGTTTTATCATAAAAACTCACCATATAATCGATAAATCACCATTGAAACAACTAGGATTTATTTGGTTAATGACACGAGCAACCGTATCGTCAACATAGATACCTCAATGGAAGTAGCCATGCTTTTAAACCAATAGGAATGATCAACATCGAAGTCTTCAATATCTTCCCAACCATCATAGTCCGCAATAACGATCATGTATTCAATAAATTGACTATTATTTAAAGGTAACACTCAAGTTACAATGAATGTACCAATCACTTTTTGGTGTATCTCCGTTAATTTTGAGTGTCCAATCATTCTCAAATTTAGTCGTTTCAAGCATGTACGGATGGTCAGATCTTCCCTCTTAAATACGTTGTATATAGAGTTTGCCAAAAATCTATTTACTTCTCTGGAAAAAATATTGTACACATTAAAACCGTACGTGCACTAAAATACAACATTGAATATGTATAAAAAATTAAAGGACTTCACCCTCAGTCACCTGAAATGAACAACTTAGTGGAGAATCAGATAGGGCGTTGTTCTCGCTCCCACTGGTAATCATCAAGAAACCCCTCTATATCTTTAAGTAAAAGATTCTCATCAATTTTTGATTTTGGTTTATTTCTGGTAATACAAGGCGTTATATTAGTAGCCCAACGAAATAAGGTTCGCATTTCAACATCAAAATGAATGATTGTCTGTTCAAACGTTAAGTCGTGTTCTTTTTTGTAAGCCATAACTCGCTGGCGGAAATCTAAACTAACCTGAGCTACGCATAAGAAATGAACTAAATATCCAAGTCTCGATCTGATCGTTTGAAAAATTATTGACCGAATAAGGACTTGGGTATCTCGTTCACTTATTTTGTGTACTTGAGTTTTTCTGTGCTTTCAACTAGTTTCGTGGAGACTTGGATCAACTTTACAGTCACCGTCTAAGCAGTGACCGTATAGATAGAGGCTGTGGTTTCTCAAAAGGACATTGTATTGGGTAGTGATTGCTTTTTGACGTTGTTCAATAACTTCGTCTCTAAACTCAATAACTTTGCCACAATCTAAACAAACCAAGTGATCGTGATGCTGTTGAGTATCAAGCTCGAAAACTGATTTTCCACCTTCAAAGTGGTGACGAGTCACAATTCCAGCATCGTCAAATTGGTTGAGTACGCGATAAACAGTAGCTAGTCCAATTTCTTCACCAATATTAATTAGCTTTTTATATAGATCTTCAACACTGATGTGCTGGCAGTCTGGCTGTTGTAAAACTTCTAAGATTTTCAAGCGAGGTAGGGTGATCTTTAATCCTGCGTCTTTCAGTGCTTTGTTATTATGTGACATCCGGTTCTTCCTGAGTAATTGTCTTTCCCCCGAGTATGAATGAGAACAGAAGAAAGAGCTGGCTAGCGTAGCAAAAGTGGTAAGTTGTCGCTAGTAACACAGATCAAATAACTAATCTAATTAGTTTGTTTTTCGACTTTTTATTAAATTTTATTCATATAATTGGCGAGTTCAGAATAGGAGCTGATATGTAGAAATTATATAAACTAACCTGAGCTGCGAGAAAGAAATAAACTAAATACCAAAGTCTCAATATGATCGTTTGAAAAAACTATTGACTGAATAAGGACGTAGGCATAAATAACTTATGACGCTGTTTCCGTCGATATCAACAACTTCTGCCAGATTTTCCTCCCTGCATGGAAAAACACCTAATTTCTTCCGATATCAAACAAAGAAACAAGCCTTTTCATCTCTCAGTTAGCGGAGTGATGACGATAGTGATAGTTTTCCATCAATCTGGTATCAAGACTTCAAAACCTATTACATCCACTTTATTTGCCGCTGACTCACCCACGAATTTCCTGAATTAGTCAGCTACAGGAAAATGTTTAAACTCATGCAAAGTTTTCTGGTTATGTTTTGCTCTTACCTCACTCACCGTCAGGGATTGCCTTTGT
>NZ_NBYY01000036.1 GCF_002464935.1 Candidatus Enterovibrio escicola | reverse complement strand
TGGCCATAATTATGGCCAATATGCGCTCTGCTGCAATCAGCCGTGACATCATTGAAATCTCTGAGCAACGATTTGAACAACATAAGTTAGCTATCGAGTTAAAACAAAGCTTTAACTTGTTAACTCAGTTCATGAGTACCTATACAGTCACCTCGGATAAGAAATGGCTTTATCTTTATGACAAAGTCAAGGGTATAAATGAAGGGCGACTCCCTCCTCCGAAAGGGTATCGTTTCGACTATTGGACTCAGTTAGCTGATCCTATCTCTGGGAATATAAGAAAAATAACTATTCCTGTTAAGCCTGATTACCCATCAATTATGAGC
The DNA here is from genome assembly GCF_002464935.1 of Candidatus Enterovibrio escicola. Classification (GTDB taxonomy): domain Bacteria; phylum Pseudomonadota; class Gammaproteobacteria; order Enterobacterales; family Vibrionaceae; genus Enterovibrio; species Enterovibrio escicola. The sequence goes on along the minus strand of NZ_NBYY01000036.1, from coordinate 75,990 downwards.
CGTATGAGAAACGCGGGCGCTAGTGAATCTCATCTTGATCTACTCAAGCAGGCTCTAGTTCATAGTCAACCACTAGCGTCTATTGAGAATGATGCTATAGATCTTATGCAGGGCAAAAGCCGAATAGCAGGTGGCTTCGTAAAAATTGTGCCAGATCCGGAAAAGGCAACAAAAATATTATTTGGCGCTAATTATATTCATGAAAAGAACAAGGTTATGGGACCCATCAGTGCGTTTTATGATGCCGTTATTAGAACCTCTGACACGGAGTTAAATCGCTTACACCAACAAAAATTATATATGCATAGTATTACGTTATCTATGGCTATACTGCTCATCGTCTCAGTACTGATAACGACCGTATTGTTTTGGCTACGATTCCTTAAACCACTTGATAACATTCGTAACAACATTATCTGTAAAGTACGTAACAAAGAATTTGAGTTTAAGTTGGATGTTGAAAGTCAAGGTGAACTTAAAGATTTGGCGGTTGCACAAAATGTGGTGTTACAAGAAATCTCTGAGCGATTTGAATTTAATCGGCAAATCAAGGTATTCTCTGATCTGATTCGAGGATGCATTGATATAAAAGATCTCGGTGCTCAAGTCGTTAATTTCTTTTCTCAATGCTTGGAATTACCTTATGCTGCTATCTATGTGTCGAGTAATGAAACGCTACGCTTGGTGGGTAGGGTTGGTGTAGACGATAAGTCTGAAGAAATGGCAACGGAAAATGCTTCATTTCATAGGACAATTATGCGTTCCAAAACGTTCTTACGAATTCGGAATCATGACGATAAATTCAGCATTACATTACCCGCAGGTATACTGAAACTTGAAGAGATGTACTTCTTCCCTCTCAATGTGAACAATGATGTAGTGGGTGTGTTAGAACTAGGTTCTGTACGCTGTCTGTCAGATAAAGAAATCAACTGGCTCGCCGAGGTGCAAGCAGATTTAGCAGTGGGTATTCAGCTTACTATGAATGCAGAACTTCAACTTGAAGCAGACCACAGAATCTCTGAACAACTTAAGTTAAATAAGCAAATTATCAATGCGATTCCTAACCCGATGTATTTTCGCGATACAACGGGGACGTATATTGGTGTGAATGATGCATTTACTAATTTCCTCGGGCTCTTTTATATTGATGTAATCGACAGATCACCATCAGATCTGTTCAAAGACGATGTTGCGTCGATGTTCCATGAGAAAGAGAAACTGTTGTTTGATAAGCCAAGCTCGCACGTGTACGACATTGAGCTTGCGAACGCTGAAGGCAATATCCGTATTTTGACCGTGTATGAAGCAATATATTACGGAGGTGATGGAAAGGCAATGGGTATTGTTGGCTTATTTGTTGATGTGACTACACAAAAACGCCTCGAATTAGATCTTATTGCTGCGAAAGATCAAGCGACTCAAGCTAGTAAATCGAAAGGTGAATTTCTAGCAAACATGAGTCATGAGATCCGCACTCCGATGAATGCCATTCTTGGTCTGTCGAATTTGGTACTTTTAACAAGGTTGACCAAGAAACAACGGATCTACGTGGGTAACATTGAGAAAGCAGGTAAAAATTTACTTAGTATCATTAATGATATTTTAGATTTTTCTAAAATTGAAGCGGGTAAAGTCGCTATTGAACACATTGAATTTCGTTTCAGCGAAGTTCTAGATAATATTAGCAATATCATTTCGGTGAAAGCGAAAGAGAAAGATCTTGAGCTTATCTTCGATATTGATCCAGACTTACCTGACGATTTGGTTGGTGATCCACTCCGACTTGGCCAGATCATCATCAACCTAGCGAGTAACTCTGTAAAATTCACCGAAAGAGGTGAAGTCATTATTCGTGTCAGAAAACTGACTGATACTAATGATATGGTTGAGATTAAATTTGACATTCAAGACTCTGGTATTGGTATGAGTGATGAACAGGTGGCTCGTTTATTTAAATCTTTCTCGCAGGCAGATGGTTCAATAACACGTAAATACGGTGGTACTGGTTTAGGTCTAACCATTTCTAAGAATTTTGTTGAATTGATGGGTGGACATATCTGGATTGAAAGTGACTTTGGCAAAGGCTCAACGTTTTCTTTTATTATTCGCTGTGGTCGTAGTGATTCAGGCATCAAAAAGCAGCTAGCAAAAAGTACAATACTCAATGATAAAAGGGTACTGGTCGTGGATGACAATCAAGATTCTCGGGACATTATGTATGCTTTGCTTGATAAGCTTGATTTACGTGTCTCTGTCGTACCTAATGGGGAAGAAGCGGTGTTTAAGGTAGAATCTGCGGATAAAAGCAATGATGGATTTGATGTGGTTCTTATGGACTGGAAAATGCCTGGAATTAATGGTGACGAAGCTACTGTAAGAATACAAAAGTTGTCGCTCGACAAAATACCAAAAGTGATTTTGGCAAGTGCTTATGGTGAAGATACGGGTTTGATTAGCGAAGATATTCAGAGGATTTTTGATGCCTCCTTGATTAAACCTATAAACCCTTCATCTTTGTTTGATGCGTTAATGGAAGCCTTTGGAAAAGAGGAGCTGAAATTATTACACAAGTGGACTACAGAAAAGCTAGACACCCAAGAGATTGACTTAACTGGTGTAAAAATATTATTGGTGGAAGACAACTTGATCAATCAGGAGGTCGCAAAAGGAATTTTAGAGCAGTTTAATCCCACGATTCATGTGGCGGATAATGGACAGATTGCGTTAGATATGATCAAAAAACAACCATTTGATATGGTGTTAATGGACATGCAAATGCCAGTGATGGATGGAGTGACGGCGACTAAAAAGATCCGAGAAATTAAAGAGCTTGCCGAACTCCCTATTGTAGCAATGACAGCTAATGCAATGGAGCGCGATGTTAATCAGTGTAGAGAAGCTGGTATGAATGGGCATGTATCTAAACCCATAGATATTAGTGAGCTTCTTGCTTCTATCAAACGCTGGACAGCTGTGGCGAAGAATGACATAACTTCATCGATACTAGCTAATGGGAAGAAATCAATAGTACCAAAAATTCCTAATTTAATTGATATAGATCCTTTTATCCTAGATACCAACGAAGGGATTCGACGGATTGGCGGAAATGCCACTTCTTATTGGAAGATTATGACAACGTTTACTGAATCTAAGTTAGGGAAGATCGATGAAATTCGAGAGGCGATTACTAATGAAGACAGAAATGATATTGAGATGTTTGCTCATTCACTAAAATGTGCAGCAGCAAATGTATCTGCAAGAGATTTAGTGCTTATAGCTGAAAAACTTGAAGACCAAGCAGTAAGTGGTCTGCGTATGGATTTCGGGTTAATTGAAGAAATTAAGGATAGACTGGAAGAGATAAATCATTATGTAGTCCAGAAGAAATACGAAGAAAACTCAGAGAGAGTGAGTTTTTCTGGCTATACGTTTAAGGAGTTTCGTATTGAGTTGGAACAGCTCAAAATATTACTCAATAATTTCGATACTCAAGCAGTAGATTTTATTGATGGTATCAAGAAAAGCTCGAAAAATATGGATATTGATCTTACATCAGTTGAGCATGCAATTTGTAACTCTGAGTATGAAGTTGCAGTTCAGAAATTAGAAACTGTATTGGAATCATTTAGTGTAGATAAAGGGGAAGATACTCAGACTTTCTTCTAGGTTATTATGCCCATTCCACGAATACAACTCTGAGGTGTAATACTGTCTAAGTAAGCTGCTAATGACATTTCTTTAAAATAACGGCAGGTGACTTAAACCCTAAGCATTTCTGAAGCCTGTACCTTTCTTTACGTACTCTCTTAAAAGTCCATTAGCATTCTTATTTTTCCCTTGCTTAGCATGAAAAGTACGGGTAAGCAAAGTCAATTTTAACATCTAAATCTTTTGCTATCTTTCCATGATAAGCAAACTTCTGACCATTATCTGTTGTAATCGCATGGACATGCTTTTTATATAGCATCAGTAACTAAATTGTTGACACAGTGACATCAGCTACTGACTTTGCTGCTACTTAATTGATTAATCTGAGCTGCGCTTAATAAATAAATTAAATGCCAAAGTCTCAATCTGAGCGTTTGAATCAGATCCTCAGTCGCAAAAGAACCTTAGTTAGAATGAAAAATTTAACCACTGTCTCTACCTATATCGATGATTCCTGTCAAGTGTTTCTTCCTTTTTGGAAGAAACACCGGATTTCAGGAGTGTTGTTTCGCTATAAACAGTGTCTCAGCCCTAAACTAACTTTTCGTGATTAAGAGACTCAACTTGCTGAAGTCATTACGATTGTTATATCTTTTAATCAATCTGGATTTCGTAACTTTAATACGTATTACATGTAATTTCTCTACCGTCACCTAACAGGTTAATTTCCTGATTTAGTCGTATACACAAATGCTTCAGTTGATGAAAAGTGCTCTGATTTCCTTTGGTTCTTATCTAACTCACCGCTAAGACAGACCTGCTGGCATCGCATTTGTTGATTTAATGTTGCTAATGAATTTAGAAAACTAATGTGAATAAAAAGTTGAACAAAAATTAGATATTCTCTAAAGCTTTACTAGGCTGTTTATGTCAGCTCTATAAGGTTTAGTGATACCTAGAAAAAAGAAACTCATTCCAAGTGATATAGGTGGTGGTGATTACTGCATTACAGAGGTCACTGTAGAAAAAAACGAAAGCTGAGTTTGTCCTCGATGAATCAACAGGTGAGATCTCGCCACGAGTTGCTCCTAGAGATAAACCTATTTATTGCACTATTCCTGTTCTTATGTCATAAGACAGCTTTAAAGTTGTCCCTGTCAATCCGTTCATGAGATTTTTGGCTAGTAACGACCTAAAGTTCTCCTCAATGTACTCATATGTAAGGGGGATACTAGCCTTTTATCGATGGTGAACCTATTGAAGTTCGATTAGGGCAGGACATTAGAATCCCCAGTTATAAAGGTTATGCTGACAGTTCTCCATTTACTCAGTGCATGCAGGCTGGATATTTACTCTTTGCTTATTACACGTCACTAAATACAATTTCAATATTAGAACTTCGACACCCTTTGATTGAAAGCACGGTAAAGGAAGAGCTAAAGACGACTGAATATATAAAAATAGAAGCTTACAAAGGACGGTCGAGTAGTGAGCTTCGAGCTATGTTTACCTCTAACACTGAAAGTGAGCACCTTGAATGGAGCGAAGAAAGTGAAGCTGCTGGGTATGTTAGTGCTGAGATGAAAAATAGAGGTAAAGGCGGTGTGAAAGATGGGCTGACTTTCGTCAAGATCCTTCGTTACTTTTCAAACGCATACGGAACGGATAAGCACGGATACATTTTTTATGTTTATGGACAACACGGGAGTTTGCTTGCTGATTATGCACAACACGCAGCTGAGAAATTATCACAGTACCTTGTGACTCGTTTCTTCAAAAAGATCTGAGTTGGCTAATTATCTTATTGAGGTATTTACACTCATCACAACGGAGCGAACGATTCCTCAGTTCTCTTTTGGAAAAACGAGTGACAAATGTTTCTGAGTAATAAAAAAAGAAATTAGAAAATTTTCCCCTGTGACTAGAACGATACAAGGCATAAAAGTAGCTTGGATAGCCATGAAATTCTTGGTTGGTACAAACGTCGAACTAAAAGGTATACTGATGCCATTAAAGCACTCAAAAGTGGATGATTCAGGTTTAGTACAAGTCAGTTTTAATTATGAAAACGGTAGTGAATGGTGCTTTAAAGTCAAGTTGAAGCACGAAAAATTCGCGGAACAATAAAGTCTTCTCAAGGGAGGTATATAATTACCTTGCTATCAGTACGACCTGTGTGTGTTCTGCAAAAGCGCTAAATTAGTTAATGACCCTCACTAAATATATAAGTTACTAAGTTTTATAGATATGTTGTACGACTCTGTAGATTTACATCCTGATGGAGATAGCAACATTAACAAGAAAATTGCTAGGGTTGAAAGTTACCTAATTCAAATTCTAGAAAAGATACGATTTGAAGCTCAAAATACCTTACAGGAATAAGGACGGTACTTTATGTTCAAATCTGAACACTCTGTAAGGCAGTATATTTCCTTTGGGAAAGAGGTAGAGGATGATTCAGTTTAATAGTAATGAGTTCGAAATGGAAATATGCGGTTAATTCAACAATTTACTGCCAGTATTTATGGAAGATCTAGATTATTTAAAGGATGTTTTAAGACTTGCAATTGCTTTAGATGAATGCAATCCTATATGAGGATATGCTTGTATATAAAGGAGATATTGATATTCGCTTTTCAGCGGATGTCTGGGAGTTTAATCAGGATAGTATTCCTTTTAAAAATCCGGTGAATCTTCACTTTAGTCTTTAGGATGATCTTGCTAAAAATATTATCGGACTAAAAGGGGATGGTTGGATCCTAATTAATCAACTCAAATGCTATGTGTTAGTTCGAATGTTTTACACTCGGTATCCGATTTCAATAGCGTCAATTGGCAATTCATTGCATATTTTAAGGATGGTTGGTGCTGGGCTATTAAAGAACAATATTACTTCTTTCCATTGTCTTTCCCTTAAGGACTTCTTTAATTTAAAAGACAGTAGTTTTAGACTCTTCAGTCGAAAAGATTTTTTACAGGTCTCAATTGCATACAGCAATTTCCTGATATGATGCCTTACAGCGTGGCTTATGATGCAGCGTCGATCTCATCAAGAAAGCGTGGCAAAATGGGTTGCATTAACGCAACCCATCATCACACTGAGCTTCCATACATTATGGCGGCGCATAGCGGGTTACCACGAGGTTCCCCGCCCCATCGACGGGCCCGTATTACGTTCGCGATGCCTAACGCGGATGCTCGATCGCTTGAACCATGGAGAGTTCGGCCAGTTGTGGCTGGTAATTGCTTGGTCGACGGTGTACACAGAGCCACTTGGAATACCCTGTTCGTTGAAGCGTTTGATGATCGCCTCGCTCATCCATTGATGGGTGGACGCATTGATGACAACCATCAAATCTTGACGATGACGCGATCGCGCTTATATGTTGCTGTATTCTGGCTACTAATCTAACGCCCCGGGTGATAACACGTCATATAATGCAGCAAATTTGTCATCTCCGGCGGCAACTAAGGTGATCGTCCCATCTAAGGTATGCACGACCCAGGGGGGCATCAACGTTGGGTGGTCATTGCCTACTCGCTCTGGTTCCGTCCCATCATGTAACCAACGTGCGACCTGAAAGTCCATCATCACGAGTGTCTACTCAAGCAATGACGTGGTGACCCATTGGCCTTGCTGGGTGCGAGTCCGTTCATATAGCACCATTAGTACAATAATCGACAAATTCATGCCTGCACTCACATCGGTCATGATCCACCCCCGTTCGGAATGGCCCAGACGCATAGGTACCAGTCACCGACATAAAACCAGACATACCTTGAATGATTTGGTCCACCACCGGACGCTGAGCCAACGGGCACTGCTGGCTAAAGCCATTAATACTGACGCAAATAATCATCGGGTTGATGGCTTTCAGTGATTGATAGTTAACCCCGAGACGAAATTTGACCTCAGGGTGAAAGTTTTCCAGGATAATGTCGGCTTTTGCGACCAAGCGTTTGAAGATCGTTTGGTCTTCGTCTAACTTGAGGTCAACAGACAAACTTCGTTTGTTGCAATGCAAATTCTGATAATTAAATCCATCACGTGTACCACCCATGCTGTTGCCGCGATCGGAGGATTCTTCGATTTTGATCACCGTGGCGCTCCAATCGGAAAACAATAGGGACACCACTGGCCTTAGAGATGGCGGGTGAGATCAATGACCGTCAAATCGGTCATAAGTAAAGGGGTCATAATGGGTTTCCTTCTTCCAATGGGCTACAGAGGATACACCAGAGAATCCGAGATGATATCAGGATCTCAGATCACCTGTCGTGCGGTTAGACACGCGTGCGCCCCTTCCTAAGTGACGGCTAGAATTTCGTTGTCATCAATGGTCACCAACCCTGCAGGGTCCAACAAGTTCGCTTGGTGTAAACGCAGCTCGGTGAGCGCTTCTGGTTCATCGGTGTAACCGAAAAAGATCCATTCTTTGATGCACGCGTCTGAGCCATCTAAGATGACGTGTCGCATGGCCAAACAATTGAGTTGCTGGAGGAAAATCAAATTGGGAAATACCGTCATGATGGCGCCGGTACCATGCTCAAATTCGCGCTGATGGTCAATCAACTGTGAGGCTTTGAGGCGCACTTTGGGAGTGGTATCAGCCTCTTGCTGAGCTTTGAACGACGTGGTACTGACGAGTAAGCTGTGGGCCCCGCTCTGATAGAGCTCAACGTGCGTTTCCTGATCGGAACGCCAAATCCCGAAGTTTTTAAAGAACGAGTGCAACAACGCGGCATGAAACGGGTCTTTGCCGTTTTCCACCTGAAGTTTCCAGTTGCTGTTCACTAGGTGGCACATCTTGTCTAGCACTTTCAGTGGCCGCCCACTGCATACACGATCGAAATAGTAGAGTATCACTGGGTCAAGATAGCGTTTAAACGGCACCCCTCTGAGATCCTCTTTAAGGTTGAAGGCCCATTCATGATAGGTACACACGAACACCTTGGTGTTGCCATGCGCATTATGGCAGACCTTGGCCCCGCAATGAGAGCAGCGATTGATCAACACATGAATGGAGTCCTCGCGATCCCGCACCACAATGACCGAGGTCTCACCAACAAAGGTTTGTCGGTAGTCACCTCGGTTAGGCAGTTCCGCCTCCAACCCAATGTAGTTCCAGCTCTCACCTTTGAAAAAGGAGCGTCTGTCTTCGTTTGTACTTAGTGGGATAAGTGTAGACATCAGAGAGCACCGTCGGGTAATTTCCTTAGGCCATCACTTCATCATGGTGCTCCTGCTGCGTTTTAGACTTGTTGGTGATGTTGTTAGCGTAGAAGGTCAAGTCGGCAATGCGTGACATCACCGTCATTAGCATCGTCCAGCCTTTGTTTTGGATTCCGAACAGGGTTCGGCCCTCGTCCAAGTCAGCGTTCGCAATAAAGTCATAACCCATGCGCACATGTTCGTCATCCAGCACACTATGCAGATCGAAGTATTCTTTGGTCGGAGAGTCAGCCAATACCGGTTTGATATGCTTATAGAAGAACACCGCGGAAGTGGCGACCCCTAAATGCACAAGTGCGACTTTTTTCAATTCTGTCGCCGTATACATTTGGCTGATGAACCAGTTACTGGCGACTTCAAGCACGGGATCAAACACCTCGCCGAAATCATCACGATTGGCTTTAAATTGACGGTTGTGGCCTAGTTCTTCTTCAAGGTGAGACAAAGTCATATGCTCGTAAGTTTTTTCATTCAGGGTAGAGGCGCGCACCAGCTCAAATAACTTATGCTTATTGAAGTGCACCATGTACATGGTGTTACGAGAAAACAGTTGCTTTGTGATACTGCGCCTAGGTACTTCTCAACATGCTCAGGCAAAAACATCGCCCACGGATCCGAATAATCCTCGTACAGTCTTCGGCTATCAAACGAAAGTGACAAGCCCCAGAACCCGTTAGGTTCGGCACCCTTAAAACCGTGCAATTGACCCAGTGGTACCAAGATGGCATTTCCAGCGGTTATGTCCGCTTCGACATCGCCTGTCGTGCAAGCCTCCCTCGCACATCAAGATCATCGACTCCATTGGATGAATATGCGGTTCGAGTTTTTCTCCTTCTTCCAAGCGTACCCAAGCCATGGACACGTGGTTATCGTCCGGCAAAAAGTCGAGCAAGTGAGGTTGCTTCATAAAATTTTTGACATGCCAGAACCAGTGTTCGACCCTATCCACTTCGATAGTGTGATATAGAGGGGATATCGTCACGTTTAACCAGTATTACTTCCTTTATTTTTTCATGTTGACTTCTTACTTTCTATTAGAATTCTAAATGTTTTTGGTAGTTGCATAAGCGCAAAGTTGCTGTGCTACTGGTTTGATCCGAGGATCGGATTATTGATCAGACAAATTCATCGCAACAATTTATTTATTAGTAACGTGGATCTGTGATTGTCATCATATGTGGTTATATAATTTACATATCGTTCAATCTAGTTACATATTGGAAATATTTGAAGGAGTATTCATCGTGCAGTGATATGGGCTATGCTGCTGTTCCGATGCCCATGTTTCAGACATCACGGCACAACAGAATGACAGCGTACCAGAAGTAGCTTACATCTCAAAAGCTGTTTATTCAGGTTCCCCATTCGTCTCACTATCATTTGTTATGAACATGGAGAATTCGAGCAAGGTGCTCACACACCCTTACCAAGTAAGGGTGTGCCCTAAGTGTGTAGGAAACAATCTATCTCAAGATGAGTGGTACCAAAGTTCTATTTTGATATACAGTGATAAGTACGACTATTCAAAAGTCGATCTAATTAGCCAGTCAAAGAGAGTTGTAATTATTTTCCTAAAGCATGGAGAGCTTGAACAAGCACCTTATTCACACTCAATAGGGGCTGGATACCTTCGTTGTGGTTCTATCAACTCTAGTTTATCAAATAAAGATCCGAACACTCCGGCGATTCTTTATTACATTCTAGGATTCAATGACAAAGATCAATTCGTTAAAATTGAAGTCACAATAGTTTCTATCTATGATAGGTTCAAGTTATGGAAGCGGGATGGATAGCGATACGACTTTATCGAACTTAAACTAGCCAAAGCTATCAAAGTCGAAGACCAGATCATTTTTGAGTTCAGACAATACAAAGAATAGAATCTAAATTGCTAAATAATCGTAATAAATCAAAGTGTTTCACTGTAGATGGTTTGGGTATTAATAACATATTTTTGAACGATTGGATTACCTGATAGCCACGTGAGTTTTGTGATCCGATAAAACAAAGTTAAAAATCTTAAGCTTAAAAGCAGATAGAAAAGTATTGTTATGCATAAGCAACGGCTTAACAGCTATAATGACAAAGCGAAATAGGAAGTAGATAACTTTAGGTAAGGTAAACTCGCGTTATCGTTATGTGAATGAGTATTTATACTAAATGATTTTGGGATAAAATATTTTAGGAAAGACAAGCAAAATTAAAGATCTGGTTAAATTAAAGGCTTCGTTCGTAAATCTCGGCACCTTCTTATGATTTCTTTAAGGTCACAATCACCTGCTCTTGGCTTGTCTAAATCAGCAAATTTTATATTGCTCCATACAACTAATTAGTCATCAAATCTATAAATAATGGGAAACATATGGTTAGAGAGAGTGTTATTGAATTTAATTAATAAATTCAGTAGGTAAGTGGGTTGTCTCAATTTTAGTCTAATTTTCTTAGCCAAAGTAGTTGTTTAACTAAGCTACAAACCTATCACAATTTACATATTCCATAGCATCCGCTAGTTTGAGAGTTTGCTAAGCAAGGTAAGGGGATGGTGGGAGGGTATTATTGCTTTAGACTTCACTTTATCATCAACAATCAAAGCGGTATTATTTTGATAAAAATAACAACGCCTAATGTTGATGATCTCTTGGGATAACTCTATGGAGATAAAAGCTATATATCTAGCTTCCTTGAAAAACGCGCACCTAGAAAGGGATTAATCTCATCACGAATACTCGGAAGAACATGAAACCAAAGGCGATGAAAATTTTAGATTATCCTATATTGAGAAAACAATTTATCATCGAGATAGTCTTTGATAAACTAAAGAATATATCCCAAATAGAACATTCTCGGTGCCGAGGTAGGGGGAGCTTTATGCTTAACCTAATTGCTGCATCCTCCGTCCTCTGAAATGCACAGGTGCTATATCTTAAGCCACCATCAAATACTCTAAAAAATATCATTAGGAAATCTATACCACGTGTATTGAGGATGTGCCCTATCTTGGTAATTGCCTCATTACTGACCTCGTTGAAGTCAGTTCCCTTGGGTAAGAATCTCTTTATCAGACCATTAGTTTTCTCATTCAGTTCCCGATCACTTGACCAATAAGGTCTGCAAAAATAGAAATCAGCGTTTATGATTTTAGCAACCTCTTCATGACCGGCAAACTCTGTATCGTTGTCTGACATGAGCATCTAGAAGTCATTGAAAATGGCATTTACAATATCAATAAACGTCTCCACCACTATAAGTGAAAAGAATTTGTGTACTATGCCAACGGCAGTATCAATTCTGGAATGACCAAACACGGTCTCCTCGTCTACAATATCTAGGCATTTATCAATGCCAATTCGGTTCTTTATCCTTACCTTTTCATCGCTCCTCATTTTTATTTTGTAGAATTTACCATGATGGGGAAGACCCTTATACCACCACGGTATTACCCCTGTCATGCCATATATACCGATTAATTATCCAACGTTTAGAAAATAATTCTATATATCTTTATTTTCTATAAAGAAATATATCATTTTGAATAGTTTCTGTTTCTATTCTCCATTTTATTATCATATTCATTGTCATATTAAGAATAGTGTGGGGCAGTGATTTTTTTTCATAGAAATACGGAATTGTACATAACTAAAATCCATTAACTCATTGAAAATATTATTTAAAATGCCACATATTATAGATGGCAAACTTATTGCTTAATTGCCATTGCGTTTAAAACAGAATGCAAGAGGTAGACAATGACAGTGATTCTATCGAGGGTAATATTGTTGAGTGGTTTATTTGTTATATCGGGTTGCAAACTATTACAGCAAGCCCATCATCAACAAATCTATGACCCGACTGAAATCGATACCTACCAACTCCCTGCGTTGATTGACGGATTAGACACTGTAAAAAGTTTCCGACAATCACGAGGTGAAGAAACGTGGTTTTGGACTCAGCTTGAAAATAACACGTACCTGCCTAGTGAAAATCTTGTTATTCAAATTATCAGTCCGTCTCCTTTTAAGCAACCTCCAAAAATGTTTTCATTCACTGTCCCAACTCAAAAGGGTCAGTATTTCCATAACTTCATAGGTCCTTATCAGCAATGGATCAAGGTGATGGAAACGGGAGAGCGGTGTTTTATTTCTCGTCAGAATTCCCGACAAGATAATTATTGGCTTACAATCTTTACCAATGTCTGTACTTCCGATCAGGAACAAAAATTTTCTTGGATTAATAAATTTAAGCCCTCTCTATTGCTGGAGGGATTTTGATATGGATCCTAACTTGCTAAAACGGTTAATTAAATTGTTGTTAGTTTTTTGTGCTATTTATAGTCTATTTATGTTGGCAACACTAAACATATCGATAGACACACATATTTGGTTGGCTGCAAGCGCTTTCCTTTTTATTATTTTGCTATCAAAAAATTATTCAACGAGAGCCACTGCCTTCATATTAATTATTGGAGCCTTCATATCATTTCGATATATTTATTGGCGGTTTCAGGAAACATTGCCTTGGGAAAGTCAATTAGACTTACCGTTCGCACTATTTCTGTTTGCGGCGGAATGCTATGGCATCATGATTTATGTATTAGGTATGTTCGTTACGGTAAAACCATATGAACGTAAACGAATCCCCATTGATACTAATGCTCCCCTGCCGTCAGTCGATATTTATATTCCGACGTACAACGAACCAATTGATGTGGTAGAGCCAACGATTTTAGCTGCTGCTCGCATGGATTATATCGGTGAGTTCCGTGTGTATGTTCTCGATGATGGGGGGACATACCAGAAATTGCAACACCATGATATTGATGTTTCTGCCACGGCTAAACGTCGTGCGGACACCCTAAAAATCTTCTGCAAAGAGGTAAAAGCAAGCTATATTACACGTGAAAAAAATGAGCATGCAAAAGCAGGAAATATAAACCATGCATTAAAAAAAACATCTGGTGATTTGATTCTTATACTTGATGCTGATCATGTTCCAACACGTGACTTTCTGATGAATACTATTGGACTCTTTCAAAGACATCCCAATCTCGGTTTCATCCAAACGCCACATTTCTTTGTTACCCCAGGTCCAGTTGAGAGGAACCTCGGTATTGAAGATAAAGTTCCTTCTGAAAATGAAATGTTCTATAACAAAATTCTACTTGGGATGGATTCCTGGAACGGGTGCTTCTTCTGTGGTTCGGCGGCGGTGTTACGCAGAACCGCATTAGAGGAAGTAGGAGGGATCTCGACAAGAACTATCACGGAAGATGCAGATACTGCCTTAAACATCCACTCAAAAGGATGGGATAGTGGCTACCTTAATATTGCCATGGTAGCAGGGCTATCGCCGGATACATTTGGTGCTTATGTCACGCAACGTTCTCGTTGGGCTCAAGGTATGATCCAAATATTCTTACTCAACAATCCACTTCTGAAACGCGGTCTTAGTTTAGGACAACGCCTTTGCTATTTTAACTCGACTGTGTACTGGTTCTTTCCTATTTTCAGAACGATCTTTTTGATTTCTCCGTTGTTATACCTGTTGCTCGATTTGCAGATATTCGTCGGAAATGTAACAGACTTCCTGATCTTTGTAATGCCTCATTTAGTTACCAGTGTGATGATAACACAGCGATTGTTTGGTGGAACACGGCGTGCATTCTTTTCTGAACTTTATGAAACAGCGCTATCTATTTATCTGTTTTTGCCTACGCTATCAGTGCTAGTGAACCCTACGAAACCCAGTTTTGTTGTTACACCCAAGGGGGAAACAACGAAGCAAGTGTGTTTTTCAAAACTAACCCCGTTTATGGCATTTATTTTCGGTTTAGTTTTGTTAGCAGAAGCGTGGGGAATATATCGTTATATTCAGTTTCCCACGGAGCAGAGTCAACTCATTCTCGTCATCATCTTTAATACATTTAACATCATTCTCATTATTCTTTGCTTAGGTGCCATGCTTGAAAAACAGCAACGACGAAGTGAACCACGTTTGTTAGTAAATGAAAAAGCGGTGATAAAGATAGAAAACATGAGTTTCCAAGCGACGTTAAATGACATTTCATTAAAAGGAGCACAGCTCACGCTTCACGAAGGAGAGCATGGTATACGCCAAGGCGATATTGTGAATGTGGTGTATTTCACTGAAAAAGGAAAGAGTACCAAAACAAAAAAACCACTCTATCAACGTGTACATCTTAATATGAGAGTAGTTGCATTGAAAAATGGTCGTCATGGAGCTCAAATATACTGTTTATTGGAAAGCAATCTGGCGTCAGATATGCAGATTCAGTATACAAAAGCCTACGGACAGAGCAGTCGTTGGAAGAAACGTAGACGTTATGAAGAAAGCTTAAATCAAAATATTCTTTCCTCTGCGTTGGATCTTTTTTCGTTGGCTTGTGAAAATCTTTCACGGGTGTTAACAACCTCAGTCAGGAACAGATTGAAAACGATCCCTGTTAAGGACAAAAAGGAGTTCCAGAATGATTAAATTCATGGCATCACTTTTTCTCATAATCGTTTGTTCTGTGCAGGCTCAAAAATCGGTAAAAGTGCCACTGACATATGCAACAGATAGTAAGGAAGACATCGTGTTGCGTGGTCAAAGTCAGACAGTCTCCATGCCTATTTCAATTTTAGAGGGACAGGAAGTCGAAAGTGTTCGGTTATTGCTGGCGATATACAATGATAACATCATTGACAGAACGGTGCTTTGGATAGCAGCAGGTACTCGCTCGTTGGCAAACGTTGAAATGAAACAACGAAGTCACTACCAGTACATCGAAGCAACGATACCACCAAGCCTTCTTTCGAAGCAAGATCCGACGCTAAGTTTTCGTATCCAACATTTGTCGGATGATTCCAGATTGGTTATTGATACGACAGAACTGAATACCATTATCAACGTAAAAGAATCATTTTATGAATTGAACTATG
The DNA here is from genome assembly GCF_002464935.1 of Candidatus Enterovibrio escicola. Classification (GTDB taxonomy): domain Bacteria; phylum Pseudomonadota; class Gammaproteobacteria; order Enterobacterales; family Vibrionaceae; genus Enterovibrio; species Enterovibrio escicola. The sequence goes on along the minus strand of NZ_NBYY01000036.1, from coordinate 60,168 downwards.
TGGCTAGCGATAATACTGATAACCAAACGCTATCGTCATTCGATAAAATGGTCCGAAGCGGTCAACGACATGATGACACAATACATTTAATTTCCATATCCAGTGAGAATACAGATTTATCGCTCAGCATTGCTGCATCTCTGGTTCAAGGTTGGACGTTGAAAAGTGGCTCGGAAGAGCACGTATTTGATTATCGCCATATATCAGAATACAGCAAGCAACTGTCGCTTTACCAAGCGCCACTGTCAGGTACCGTGATTGTGTATGGTGTCAAAGATGCATTGGTGAATGCAGGTTGGATTGATGAGGCGACGTTCGATAACATCTCAGGACCATACATTGGTATGGGAAATATTGTCGAAGGTGTTGAATGGGTGTTGGTTGTTTCGGGTAAAAATGATAGAGAAGTAGAACGTGCATCAACGATTTTTGCGAACGATATAAGTCGTTTACCAGAAAGGAAATTTATGGTGGTAATTAAGGATGATGACATCGTTGATTATTCGTTAAAAAGCAATTCAATCTACCCACTATCAGACTTCACTGATCAGACAGAATTGACGGATGAACCACTTGAGTTGAGCTTAGTCATGCCAAGTAACATCCTATTTAGCCGTGAAGACAATGCTAAAATAAATCTCCTCCTAACCCATTCCCACGTTGCTCCTGGAGCAGGATCAATGATCCTTAGGGTTAATGGAAAATACGCGAATAGTCTACCGTTACGCTCGAGTTATTGGCGTGATACGCAACACTATCGTTTGAATATCCCAATGCGAGATTTTAAATCTGGGGTGAACCTCGTGACGGTGGAAGTTTATGGCCCAGTCGATATTCTTAATCAGCAACGTCGCTTTTCGGTGTATATGTCCGATAGATCGAATCTAAAACTCAGTTCATGGGTGAAATTTATCCCCACTGAAGACCACCATGTTTCACCGCAAGATTTTTTGGCGATTGCTGATGATTGTGGTAAACAGACGCAAATTACGGTTGATATCAACGATTCAATACAACTTGCAAATCTCTGGCGCCTGCTAAGTCATGTCTCGCATCTTACGCAAAAATCGATACCGTGTCTGATGGTGACTATTGATACCAAGCAACATCGAACTTTTCATGTTTCGATGAAGCAGATTATGCTGAACAAGCAGCATTCTGCTGAACCTATTAACCGATCCCAATGGGCGTCATTAAAACAAAAGTTATTTGAATTTGTTGTGGCACCAAATGATGAATCACACATAGATACTGATATGCCATTCGACAATCAGATTCATACTATTGCCAATGTCATACATACCAATGAAAAGGGTTGGTATCGAATTCAATTTACGGAGGTAAATCAAGAAAAGTTTAATGAATTCTTACGTAGTGAAGCTCATAGCCCACCAGCGGGTGTACTCAGTGAACGGGATTTTTCAAGCAGTACATCACAAGTTATTAAAGCAGCGTTTATTGGATACCCAGCAGGATTATCAATCATTGCATTGATCATTATTTGGTGGTTGTCTGCTATTGTTTCTCGTTCATTGGAGGCTCGCAAATGAAAACACCGATCATGATGATGCTTAGTGTTTTTGCAATCGTGCTAAATAGCAGTAGCCATGCAATATCTAACTGTAATAGTGATGTGTGGATGTGGGATCTGTTTAAGAAAAGCTTCATCAGCCTAGATGGACGGGTGATCGATAACGCTAACCGACGTATTTCTCATAGTGAAGGGCAAGGGTACGGTATGTTAATGGCGGAATATTACAGTGACAGTCGTACTTTTCAACGTCTTTGGCGTTGGACAAGATTGAACTTGCAGCGAGATGAAGATCCTCTTTTCTCGTGGAAATGGCAACCGAAAAGGCCACATATCCCAGATCACAACAATGCGAGTGATGGTGATTTGCTAATCGCGTGGGCTTTACATCGCGCATCAGAGAAGTGGCCGTCCAAAGGATATGATAAAGCGGCAAGAAGCATCGTTTTTGCTCTGCAAGCATCACATGTTAAGTTGCTAAATGGTGAAACAGTGTTATTGCCAGGGACTGTGGGGTTCTCCTTTAATAATAGAACGATTCTGAATCCGAGCTATTGGGTGTATCCTGCAATGGATGTCTTTTCAAGCTACAGTAATCAGTGGGCATTGTTGTCAAAAAGTGGTTTATCCATCTTGAATCATAACCTATACGGAAGAGATGGTCTCACGCCAGATTGGATAGAGTATGCTAATCGTCATTGGCGACCAGCCAGTGACTTCCCTCCACATTTTAGTTATTCCAGCTACCGCATTCCACTCTACGTTGTTTGGGGGAAAAAATCACATCAAATCAATGATAATTATGTTAAATGGCTTAAAACAAAAAATGTGGCATGGACGAATGTGACATCGGGAGAGCAAGCATTTTACCCTCCACCAGAGGGTGCAAGAGCTGTCGCCCAACTTGTTTCGTTGGCTAAGGGAGATCGCATTAAAGGTGAGGGGATCTCTTTCGTGCCTAAAGGGAAAGATTACTACTCAGATAGCTTAGTACTGCTATCACATATGGCATTTAACGAAGGGATTTGTGAATGAACAAAACAATATTACTCTCGGTTATATTTGCTACGTCTGTCTCCACTCAAGAACATGATGAAGTTACTGTGTTTGATGACCGTATCGTAATTGAGTTGTCGAACGAAGTGAGAACTGAATTTGATGAATCACCGTATTGGGTGGTACTCAATGAACACGGTTGGAAAGCGGCTCAATCCGCAGTATCCGAGTTAGATGTTTCACCTAACCTTACCAAGGAAATTAAATATCAGAAATCATTATCTCTATTAACATCTTACGTAAAAAATGGACACTATATAGATAGTAATGAGCTGATTAGCCAATATCCTGAGTGGTCGAATTGCGCACGAATTCAGTGGGTATGGCTTGATTTACAAAATGAAGTATCTACTGGCTATGGACCTCTTGCCAAAGAAAAATATCAACTTATATTGAACGACTGTATAGGACACGAATTGAGCACCACCCAAAAGTTGATAACATGGTCCAGTCACCGTGCATCGAGAGATATTCTAAGTCTATATCGAGGTTCTGACGGTTATGACCCAGAGAAAGGTGAAAAAATGGAACGCGATATTGCGCTTGCTCGGCTTGCTAAATATTCGGTTTCAAACCGTGAATTACATCGAATTGGAAAATCTGTGTTAAAGGATAAGGATGCAAAATCTGCAGAATTAATTGGATGGAAATTTCTAAATAATGATGATGCTGAGAATGCTGTTGAATGGTTTGAGCACTCGATTGATTGGTCGGGGGCCACTGCTAAGCGCATCGAAGGAAAACTGCTGAGTCTTGAAAGGATGGAGAAATGGGAACAGTTGGATTTAAACCTTACAAAATGGTCAGAAAAATACCCATCTATCGTGTCGATGGATTTTGATACTGGTGCAAAAGATGACTTGTCTTGTAAAAAATCTGCCGCTCACTGTTTAAAAATGTTAGATAAACATCAATCATTCACTGCATCTGATTATGCATTGAAAGGATGGAAGTTATATGAATTAGAACGCCCAATGTCAGCAGTGATAGAATTTGAAATTGCAGTGAGTTTGATGTCCCCTAGCGATCCTGAATGGGATTTAATCCAATATGGTTATGTGTTATCGTTAGAAAAATCAGGGTTCTCAAATAAAGCACAAGTGCACGCAATGCAGATTGATAGTGAAAAGATACGCGGGGCGATAGGCAAAAAGATTGCTCTAAAACATATTTATAACGCATTTGAGGCTGAGACATTTGCTACCACTGTCTATCATATTGATGAGTATATAAAAAAATACGGGAAAGATATAAAATTGACCGAAATTAAGGCATGGTCACTTTACAACAGTAACCGCAAAGTTGAGGCGTTTAGAGAATATACTAAGTTGGCGGAAGCCTTTCCATATAATGACGAATATCAACGTTCATATATGATTATTAAATGTGGATTAATGAAACAAAGTGGCGAGTGTAGGCAATACAACTCTTAACGGGCGTTGTCCCAGGACAGGTATTAAATAAGCACGTTAGACGGAAAGAGCAATTTATTGAATAGATGATTCTTTCTAGATTACTTCTTGACATCATTTCTCAGCTATCAAGAAAATTATAGTTATTCCAACTAAAACTTGGGAGACTAGCTATTTCTGGAAATAGAGAAGAGAGTTGCTATTCTATCACCTAGATCTGAATTTAAGTCCGAAATGAGATACTTTCCAATTAAGCTGAAGATGCCATTTCTTTAGAAAAGATGATAGGCTACTTAAACCTTTCTAAGGTTGATAATTGATCATTACTTCAGTGAAGTTAATCTCTTCATCGGTGACCCTTCTTAAATATGACCCTTTCTTTACGTATTGTCTCAAAAGAGCATTAGCATTTTCATTTTTCCCTTGCTCCCCTGAAAAGTAAAGGTAGGGAAAGTAAATCTCTGTATCCAAAGCGTTTGATATCATCTTAATCATGGGTAAACTTTCGACCCTTATTTTCCTTAATAGGATGAACATGTTTTTTGTTTGGCATCAATAAATAAATTATCACTGCGGTGTCGTCCGTTACCTATTTCGATGCCAATTTTTTAATTAACCTGAGTTGTGCAATAAGAAATGAACTAACGGATCAAGTCGCGATCTGATTGTTTGAATTAAAACATCAATCATAATAGGACTTTATCCTGAATAATTTAAATGCTGTTTTCGTCGATGTCGACGACTTCTGCCAGACTTTCCTCCCTGCATGGAAAAAACACCTAATTTCTTCCGGTGTTAAACAAAGAAACAAACCTTCTCGCCTCTCAGTTAGAGAACTGATAACGATAGTGATAGCCTTCCATCAATCATAATATCAAGACTTTAAAACCTATTACATCCACTTTGTTTGCCGCTATCTCACCAATGAATTTCCTGAATTAGTCAGTTACACGCGAATGCTCAAGCCCATGCAATGTGTTTTTGTCCCACTTTGCTCTTACTGCACTTACCGTCAGGTGAGGTCGACAGGGATTAGCTTCGTTGATTCGTCCAAGCTACAGGTTTATCACAATCTACGCATTCTCAGACATTAGGTTTTTAAAGGTACCTCGAAGTGAGGAAAAGGAACGATGGGGTGATTTTACGGCTTCAAATTACACCTTATTATAAATGATCAAGGGTAACGTGGAGATAGAAAGCCTGTATTTGAAATAGCTGACGAGCTTTAGGGTATTTATATGGAGATAAAGGTTACATATCTAGTCCATTTAAGCGGGAACTTACAGACAAGGGAGTGATACTAATATCGAGTATAAAAAATATAAAATTCAAAGTGATGAAAATTTAGGATCCCCTGATGCTCCAGAAACGATTTATTATTGAAATCGTTTTTAACCAACTAAAAACATCTTCCAAATCGAGCATTCTCGGCACCGTAATTCTATCAGCTTTATGAGCAACTTGCTGGCGTGGCTCATCACTTATTAATTTCAACCAAAAAAACCGAGTATCAAGATGACTCGGTTTAATAAGCAAGCGCTTATGCAGATCTGAGGTTACATAGGTATTATATCTAAATCTGCCCTCCAATATTCTAAAAAGACATCGTTAAGAGAACTATACCCAAGACTCTCTCTATCACGTATGTTAAGGATATTTTTTATCTTGACAATTTCTTAATTACTGACCTCGTTGGAATCCCTTTCTTTGGATAAAAATCTCATTATCAGATCATTATTATGCTTATTTAGACCTCGATCATTTGACCGATAAGATCTGGCAAAATAGAAATCACCATCTGTAATTGCAGCAATCTCCTCATAATCGGTTAACTCTGTACTGTTGTTTGACGTGTGGGTTTTGAAGTCATAGAAGGTGGAATTTATAATTTCAATAAATGTTTCCACTAGAGTTCGCACTTGCTTATTGAGCATCTTTCTGATTTCAGCAGAACTTATTTGCTTTATTAACCACGATAAGCCGGAAATACTTGTGCCAAGTCCCAACGACAGTGGCAATCTCGAAATGACAAAACACGGCCTTGTAGTCAGAAATAGCAGGGAGTTTCTCAATGCCAACTCGGTTTTTTATCTTTTCCTTATCTCCGCTATTCATCTTCATTTTATAGAGCTTACCATGATGAGGAAAATCCTTGTATAACGCCCTTCCATTATCCCTGTCATGCCATATATATAGGTAAATAGTGCTTTCAATCAGCGCCCTATCGTGCTCGGTAACCAGTTAACCTCAAGGGGGTAGACAGGGAATTAGTAAATTATCCTACGTTAAGGATTAAAAAACACAAAATAACACGTACTTTCTCTTCAATCGCCAACCTTAAAACCTAACTTTTTTAAAAGTTCGGGGATGGTACAGGTAAAATTTATTTGTCTTTTGCTAAAAGACGACTAACTGTAGACGGATGTACTTGAAACAACCTGGCCGCATTAGCGCCTGTTTTTTTACCAGACGTAACCAATGAGACTATTTCGTCTTGCTGTTGTTTGGTTAGTTTCGGCCGACACCCACCAACTCGCCCTTCTTTTCTGGCGGCATCTAGACCATTTTTTGTACGTTCTCGAAGCATAGCTCGTTCAAATTCAGCAAACGAACCCACTATCTGCATCATCATACGTCCAGCAGGGGCTTAGGTATCGATTGATTCTGTGAGACTCAAAAAGGTCGCTCCAGCAATTTCTATTTTTCTAAGATTGTTAGTAAATCTTTTAACGACCGCGATAGTCGGTCTAGTTTCCAAACTACCACCGTATCACCGAGGCGCAATTGCTCAAGCAGACGGTGTAACTCAGGTCGATTCCAGAGCGGCCGCCAGAGGCTTGTTCCTCGAAGACCAGTTTGCACCCAGCGCTCTTGAGCGCTGCTACCTGTACTTGGGTGTCTTGATCTTGAGTTGATATTCGTGCGTAACCACATTTCATTGTTGCGATAACCTATTGCTATTTGTTTTTATCTTGCAATATATTTGTGCAACGCGCAAACCTTTATTCTGCCTTGCGTTAATAACCGTTGCACAAACGAACGTTTTTACAATAGAGGAAAGTCTGCATGCCACGCAAACAACCATTGTTAACTCAACTAGAGCGTGAGGAGCTAAAAAGTATTCCGGGCGATGAATCGACGCTAATTCGGTTAACGTCATTCACACAGAAAGAAAAAGATCTCATCGATAAACGAGGAGGTGATGCAAACAAACTTGGGTTTTCCCTTCAGCTTTGTTATCTCGATTATACTGGTGCAGTAATCGAAGTTGGTGTAATGCCTAACGCAAATTTAGTTACGATGGTGGCCAAGAATCTTAAGATCGATGTGAGTAAGTGGCACGATTACAGTGAACAACCAACGACTCGATGGGAGCACTTTAAGGAATTATATGAATTTTTCGATTTAACTCCATTTACAACAGTTCTCCGAGAAAGAGTAACTGAATACTTAACAGAGCTAGCAACTCGAACTGATAAAGGCATAGAACTGGCTAGAGCCATGGTTATTTGGCTTCGCCAAAAGGGAGTTTTGGTTCCCTCGATTTCGGTCATTGAGCGTGTTTGTATTAAATCATTAACTGCTGGACGCAAGCGGGTTTATTCGACACTTACAAATGCACTGACTAAAAATCAAAAAACAGCATTAAACAGTTTATTAGATCATCATGATAAAACTCATACTTCGACACTAGTATAGCTGCGCCAACCTCCATTGAAGGCAAATACAAAACATATCTTATTACACATAGAACGACTTTCCGTCGTTGAAGGTCTTGATTTGCCTGATGGCTTAGGCCGACTTATACATCAAAATCGATTGTTAAAAATCTCCCGTGAGGGAGGGAAGATGACGACTAAGGATTTGTCAAAATTCGAATCGAACAGACGCTATGCCACGTTAGCTGCAATTGCAGTTGAGGCTCGCGCAACCCTGATAGATCAGATAGTAGATTTACATGATCGCTTTATTAACCAGATTTTCAATAAAGCAAAACGAACGCAAACAGAGAAGCTATAGCAGTCGTCAAAAGATATTCATCACCAGCTCAATCAGTTCCAGAAAATAGGGCAAGCACTGATCACGGCTAAACGGGAAGGGATGAACCCATTTGATGCAATAGAAAATGTAATGCCCTGGAGCCAGTTTAAAAATAGCGTTGGCAAGGCCACACAACTTACTACTAGCAACAACTATGATGTTTTGCACTTTGTAGCCGACGGCTATCGAACATTACGGCGCTATACACCGGCCATGTTGAATATTCTCAATTTAAAGGCGGCACCATCAGCCTCTGATTTGCTGCAAGCAATAAAAACAATACAGCAGATGAATAATGAAAACACACGTAGTGTGCCGAGCAATGCCCCGTTAAAATTTATTCCTAAACGCTGGAAACCGTTGGTATTAATCAACGGTCTTATCGACAGACACTACTATGAAATATGCGCGTTAACTCAATTGAAAGCCGCATTACAATCAGGGGATATTTACATTATCGGTTCGCGTTAATTCAAGGACTTTGATGATTATATGATGCCTCTAGCAGAATATCGTAATCTAGAAAAGAACCGATCCTTACCTGTTAGTATTGATCCTCGATGCGAAAGCTATCTTGAGGAGCGATTATTGACACTCAACAAAAACTCAGGAACTATCAATAACTTAGCTTCTAAGGGTGACTTACCGGATGCCTCAATCTCTGAAAGTGGTTTGCGGGTCTCATCGCTCAAACGCTTTGTTCCGTATGAGACCGAACTTCTAGCTTCAAAGGTTGTAGGGCTTTTGCCACACAGTAAAATCACTGACTTGTTGGCAGAGGTTGACCAGCGGTCAGACTTTACGAAGCAGTTTAACCACTTAAAAACAGGCAAAGAAGCGCCCGACAGAACATCGCTACTGACTACGGTTTTGGCAGATGCTATTAACTTAGGTTTAAGCAAAATGTCTGAGGCCTGCCCTGGCACCACTTATTCTAAGCTAGCTTGGCTTCAAGCCTAGTATGTCAGAGATGAAACGTACTCGGAGGCGTTAGCTGAGATAGTTAATTTTCAGTCACGTCACCCATATTCTGACGTTTGGAGGGATGGCACCACATCGTCATCTGACGGCCAAAATTTTAAGGTTGGTGCTCGTGGTAGTTACGGTGGACGGGTTAATCTTAAATATGGTCAAAAAGCAGGTTCACAGATTTATACTCATATATCTGACTAATACGCGCCTTACTATGTTCAAAATATTAGCACTGCAATACGTGATTCTACCCACGTGTTAGACGGGCTTCTCTATCATGAATCTGAACTCAGAATAGAGGAACACTATACCGATACGGCTGGGTTTACTGATCATGTCTTTGCGCTAACCCATTTACTTGGCTTTCGCTTTGCCCCAAGGATAAGAGATCTAAATGATAAGCGGCTATTTGTTTCAGCCTCGATTTTAAAGGATCTTCCAGCATTATCATCAATGATAGGTCAGAAACTCAACATTAAACTCATCGAAGACTATTGGGATGACATATTAAGGCTTGCCTCATCAATTAGATAGGGATCTGTGACCGCGTCTCTAATCTTGCGCAAGCTAGGAAGTTACCCGAGGCAAAACGATCTAACACTCGCGCTAAGGAAGTTTGGGCGGCTTGAGCATACGTTATTCATGCTGGAGTGGATTCAAAGTCCGGAGCTCAGACGACGAGTCTAAGTAGGTTTAAACAAAGGTGAAGCTCGTAATGCGCTTGCACGTGCCGTTTTCTTTAACCAACTGGGTGAAATTAGAGACCGTAGTTTTGAGCAACAGCGCTACCGCGCCAGCGGCTTAAATCTAGTCACAGCGGCAATTGTTCTTTGGAATACAATCTACTTAGAAAAAGCAGTAGAAACCCTTAGAAAACAAGGTATAGAGGTTGATGACAAGCTTCTTCAGCATATATCGCCCTTGGGCTGGGAGCACATTGCATTAACTGGAGAGTACCGTTGGCCAAGCCCTTAGCGTAGGATAATTTACTAATTCCCTGTCTACCCCTAAGGTGACATATATTTACTGAGACGCTCATGAGTGAATATCTTAGTTCTCTCTGAAATGTTACTGAGCGCCATCCAGTTCATGGCGTTGGAGTTAGTTTCTTTAGTCTGTTTTTGATGCAAAGCGATGAGAGTACACGCCGTGAGAGTTATCTGGAATATAGTGTTTTATTTCTCGGCTGAGAATATAGTGAGTATAGCCCAGTGTTCTATAAATATGGCTAAAGGAATCTCCCTCAACAAATTATTGTTCAATATAAAACTGAGTTTTTTCATTTAACTATTTATTGGTCATGCATATCTCCATATAAAAGAGGATACGGAGAGTGTACTTCAGTCTGGCTAGGTTTACTCTAGGTTGTTCATTTCACCTGATCGAGGCCTTTATTATCAAGATAGTCTTTGATCAACTAAAGAATCTTAGCTTTAAAACCACTCAGCCTAAAAAAGACGCACTTATATAGATCTGAGGTTAATTACCCCGTTGGTAGCGACGTTAAAATAACATGGCTTTAAGTTTACCGCCTAAGAGATGAATAAGCATATAAGCGCTTAGCTTGAAAGAGTATCATACCAAAATTTTAACTTTGAGAATTCACGGAATTTTCCTTCATAGCAAGAAAGTAGAATGTTGTCCTGATTGAAACAAGTTGTGTTGGCAAAAGCCACCTTGCCATGAATCTTACCAGCAGGGTCGTTCAAAAATGAAGGACAACATGTTCATTACAGCCTCAGATTCGATGTTGCAACTAGCAACCACCAAGATATAAGGTCAATTGTAAATCTATCTCAAAAGGAGGTTATGTATTCAATAAATTGAATGATTCGTTGGTATAACAGGTAACACAGCTGTCGACTACTGCAGATATCATATACCTTAAATAAGGATTTTTAATCCACGAAATAATTCATTTTCTAGACGGAAATCAGCTATTGAACACACGACCCAAAAAGAACGTACTGGATCTAAAACTTCTTATCGTCGATAAAATTGGATATTTCACCCTTGGAAATAGGAAAAACTAATTTATTCTTAAACGTCATTACCAAACGCTATGAAGAAGGCAGTATTATCGTGACCAGTAACTTACTAGTCTCACACTGGTAGAATACGTCCTCCAATGATACAACCTTATCGGTCTTACTCGACCGGCTATTACATTATTCTCATATGGTTCAGATCAGTCTTGAGAGTTATAGACTTAAAGCTAAAAAAGCTGCAGGTTTTAGCAAGCTTTTATAAGGATTAGTCATGTTTAAATGTCGACTTTCTTATCCGTTGGTTCCGCATACATCCCACGAACAATGTCGGCGATACCTTTTGGTAGTGCTAATAACTTGATAGCAAACTGCTTACGTTCTTTATCCGTCACTGAATTATGTTCATAACCAGCAGCAATATAGTTCGATGGGAATAAATAATAGTTTTCATAGATCTGGCGGTCAATTTCAGTAGCCAGCAACTCAGGAGTTGCTAATCCGTTTTTAATCACATCACCAAACGCAACATGTATTCGCCGCTTCTGTCCAATAATGCCTTGAATGATACTTTCGATGTCCTCAAATTCACTCTTTTCATAGGCGCCTTCTTTTTCTTTTCGATATAATTCGTTAGCTTTTGTCACATCACACGGATCATTCTCATATGAAATAGTGACTGGCACAATACGAAGTTGTGCTACGTAATCTGAGAATCCTAACTTTTGACGACGACCTTCCATAAAAAACATTTTTAAAATAGCAGGATCTGTTTTGTCATGCCCGTTTTTCGCACGACCTGCTTTTTGTGCAATCCATATTGACTGCTTTTCATCTAGCGACATTTTTATATACGCAGACAGCTGAGTAAGTGCTTTCATCAATTCACGAGGGGCTTTTATCGAACGCTTAACGATGAAGCTTTTATTCAATTTCATCAGTTCTGTCGCATAAGGTCTCTTAAGTAAGTTGTCACCAATAGCAATGCGTACTGTATCAAATTGATTCTGGTACAAACACCAATTCACCAAGGCGGGATCCATGGCAATATCACGGTGATTAGACACGAACAAATAACTTTCATGTGGATCAAGTTTACTTAAACCACTCGCCGAGAGTCCTTCTGTTGTGTTTTTGATCATAGATGCCATGTATTTTGCAACATGGAACTGAACATCACGTATTGTTGTTACTTTTTTCCACTTCAAGCGCAAGTATTGCTTAATAAACGGTTTAATTAACCCATAAGCGGTAGCAGTCAATCGTGGATAATGATATTTAAGAATGGCAGTAATAAATTCATCGTCATTAATTATACGCTTTAATGCAGAAGGGACTTCTTCGTCAAAAAAAGGACGGATTTCTAAAAAAGGATCATTAGTTTGTTGCACGCGATTTTACTTTCTCCATTGAGATGAAATTATTTTCCTCTGATAGAACATTTAGAACATAGTTTTTGATATAATTTACAACAGGCGTAAGCGGTTACCTCTAATCGCATTGTACCCTAGTGTAACAAAACGTATATTTAATGGCCAATAGAAAGTTTTTTACTTACTCTAATTAATTAGGAGTGGCGTTGTTGATTAAGTCAGGCCTATAACGCACTGATCCCAATATTTTTAAAGTATTAATTTGTCTTCTAGCGAACAGGCATACCGAGTCTTATACTTTGTTCATCTCTTCCACATTTACCAGCACTTCACTAACTTGAGCATCGTAATGATGAAGAGTGAGTTTAGGGCTAAGCAACTGTTTATAGCGAAATATTACTGTCTCTGCTAATGAGCATTTGTGATCACTATGATTCTGTGTACACTCCGCCAGTTTATCCTCTTTAAAAGCCTTTACAGCTTCATGTCTAGGATGCCCTTTCTCTCAGTACCCCGCGTTGCCTCGAGGTGGAATACTGTGCGTTATTCCTTTGTTCTTCAGTACGTGGTGACATGCTCTTGTGTCATAGGCTCCATCAGCACTGACTTGCTGTATCTTTCGTTGTAATAGGTTAAGCAATATAGGTAAAATCTCATTATCCCACACAGAAACTAGGCTAAGTTCTGCAGCAATAACCTCATCATAAGAGACATCCACGGCAAGATAAAGTTTACGCAAGATACACCGTTTCTCCTTACCGTGTTTACGCATTTTCCATTCACTTTTCTGTATATTTTTAGGCCTGTAGTATCAATAACGACGTGGGAAACATCTCCCCTACTCGGCATAACGGTACTTAACCTGAACTTCGCATAAGAAACCCATTTTCTAGACGGAAATTAACTTATTGAATATATGACCTAAGTTACCAGTAATTCTTAACCACGATGGTAACGTTGTGATACAAGTGGTATTTTTTCAACCGTCATCGCTAACTTCTTATTTCGGACTTCAGCGAATACTATCGTACCCCTTGTTGCAAGCGGTGTTGATATATACCCCATGGCAATGGGGTAACCTATTGTTGGACCAAAAGTACCACTGGTCACCACACCAACTTCTTTATCATCTGCATTAAACAGAATCGCACCATCACGAGCAATGGTTCCTCTAAAACCTACTAAGCCAACACGCTTGCGAGATACATTTTTGGTGGTAACTTGCTCAAGAATAATTTTTGCACCGGGGAAGCCACCCGAACGCTCACCGTCGGCACATCGAACTTTACTCAATGCCCATATCAGGCTTGCTTCTACGGGTGTGGTGCTGGTATCGATATCGTGTCCATACCGGCACAAACCACATTCAAGACGTAAAGAATTTCTTGCAGCCAAACCAATCCACTCTACAGCAACGTTTGCCAGCAATGCGCGAGCAAGTTCATTGGCTCTATCCGCAGGTACTGAGATCTCATAACCATCTTCGCCTGTATATCCAGAACGGCTCACCAAACATTCGATGCCAATCAAGTCGAGCATCGCTGCATCCATAAAGAACATGCCAGCCACTGCAGGATTCATTGATGCCAATACCTTAGCGGCCTCAGGGCCTTGCAACGCAAGCAACGCATGATCTTCAATCACTTCGAGCTCAACTTCGCCTAGTAGATTAGCACGCAAGTGCGCGATATCTTGTTCTTTGAAAGCAGCGTTAACCACAAGAAATAGATGGTCTCCTAAGTTTGTTACCATAAAATCATCCATTACGCCACCTTGTTTGTTGGTAAACAAGGCGTAACGTTGCTTCCCTATTGGTAAATCGATGATGTCTACAGGCACCAATGTTTCAAGTGATTTTGCTGCGTTTACACCGTGAAGACGAAGTTGACCCATGTGAGAAACATCAAACAGGCCTGCATGTTTACGACAGTGGATATGTTCTTTACGTACGCCCAATGCATACTGAACTGGCATTTCATGGTTTGCGAATGGAATCATCTTGCCACCCATTTCAATATGCAATGCATGCAATGGGGTTTTGAATAGATCCTGAAACATGTTTAACTCCATGATCATGGTGCGAGTCGAGTTGCTAAGATATTAACATTTCAGCGGGGTGCTGTTTCCAAAATGTCTGAACTAATCGCAATTCCTACGATCAGATCATCATGGAGTTAAGCGGGAGATGATGCGGGAACAGGGAAATGACAAGCACAATATCAGCAACTGGAAACAATATAATCAAGCATTAGTAAACCGTGGCTCAGTGACTTTTTGGATACCGCGATTGAAACGGCACTCATGGTGAAAGGTATTTCTAAGCTCCCACTTCGTGGATTAGAAGGCCTTCTCAGTTCGGTTTTTACGTTGATGAATGTTCCCCTGAAATCCCCTACATACACCTGCATTAATACGTGTTCTAAGACCGTAAAAATTAAGTACCGTTTGCCGAATAAAGGAGCTGTCTCCCACGTCGTTATTGATACTACAGTCCTAAAAGGATACAGAGAAGTGAATGGAAAACACGTAAACACGGCAAGGAGAAACGGTGTTTTTAGCGCAAACTTCATCTTGCCGTGGATGTATTTACTCATGAGGTTATTGCTGCAGCAATTAGCCTAGTTTCTGTGTGAGATAATGAGATTTTACCTATATTGGTTAACCCATTACGACGAAGGATACAGCAAGTCAGTACTAATGGATCCTATGATACAAGAGCGTGTCACCACGTACTGAAGAACAAAGGAATAACGCACAGTATTCCACCTCAAGGCAACGCGGGGTACTGGGAGGAAGAGCATCCTAAAAATAAAGCTGTAAAGGCTTTAAAAGCGGATAAACTAGCAGAGTGAAAAAGGACAGAAGTTATCACAAACGATCATTAGCAGAGATGGCAATATTTCGCTATAAACAGTTGCTCATTCCTAAACTTACTCTTCGTAATTAACCTGAGCTGCGCATAAGAAATGAACTAAATATCAAAGTCAAGATCTGATCGTTTTAAAAAACTATTGACTGCATAAAGACTTGGGCATTTAGTTCATTTCTTATGCGCAGCTCAGGTTAACTAAACTCGGTATCCATGGCTCAATTCACTATTGCATGAGTGCTTCAGATGAGCCCTTAACCACTGTTACCCACCTGAGGTTGGTGTTTAAAGTGAGAAAGATATAAGTACAAGGATCATCTAACTGAATGATCATTCTCCATGATCGTTCAGATTAGTTTCTTATGTCATCTTGAATGCTTGGGCAGGAGCAAACTAGGTTTCGGTCACCGTAAGCATTGTTGATACGGTTAACTGTTGGCCAGTATTTAGCTTCTTTGGAATGTTTACTTGGGAAGCACGCCTGCTCACGACTATAGGGATGTTCCCATGTCTCTACCATCAAATCAGCTTGTGTATGTGGTGCATTGACTAGTGGGTTGTTTTCTAATGTCCATTCACCGTCCTGTACTTTCATTATTTCTTTGCTAATTGCTATCATTGCGTCGCAGAAACGATCTATTTCCGTTTTGTCTTCACTTTCCGTTGGCTCAATCATGAGTGTTCCAGCTATGGGGAAGGACATAGTGGGTGCATGAAATCCAAAGTCCATCAACCGTTTTGCGATATCTTCTTCATTAATGCCTGACGCTTCTCTAATAGGACGAATGTCAATGATACACTCATGCGCAACTCGTCCGTGTGTCCCGTGATAGAGTAGAGGGTAGTAAGGACGTAAACGCTCTATCAGGTAGTTTGCATTCAAGATCGCTATCTTGGTCGCTTCCATCAGACCTTGACCACCCATCATGGTGATATAAGCCCAAGAGATCGGCAGGATCGAGGCACTGCCAAATTTTGCAGCAGACACAGCAAACGCCGTACCGTCTTCAACATGACCAGGTAAGAACGGTGCGAGGTGTGATTTTACGCCGATTGGTCCCATACCTGGACCGCCACCACCATGAGGAATACAGAAAGTTTTATGAAGGTTAAAATGAGAGACATCTGAACCAATAAATCCTGGGCTGGTAAGACCAACTTGGGCATTCATATTAGCACCATCAAGGTAGACTTGACCTCCTGATTTATGCACTAATTCACATACTTGTTGCACTGTTTCTTCGTATACACCGTGTGTCGATGGATAAGTGATCATGATGCAAGAAAGTTTGTCACGATGCTTATCGATCTTCGATTTGAGATCATCAATATTGACGTTGCCGTTTTTATCACAACCAACCACCACCACTCTCATGGAGACCATAGTCGCAGAGGCAGGGTTTGTGCCATGCGCAGAGCTTGGGATCAAACAAACGTTACGGTGGCTATCGCCACGGCTTTCATGATATCGACGAATAGCAATTAAGCCAGCATATTCACCCTGTGCACCGGAGTTTGGTTGCAATGAAATCTTATTATAACCTGTAATTTTGCATAACATTTTGCTTAATGAATCAACTAGTTCTGTGTAACCGAGTGCTTGATCTGCGGGTACGAACGGATGCAATGCGCCAAATTCAGGCCACGTCACGGGGATCATCTCCGAAGTGGCATTTAACTTCATGGTGCAGCTACCCAAAGGGATCATACCATTACTCAAGGAAAAGTCTTTATTTTCAAGCTTTTTCATATAACGTATTAACTGAGTTTCACTATGGTAAGTGTTAAAGACCGGATGTGTTAGAAAATCTGTGGTACGCCGGCAAACCATCGGAATAGCCGAGAATTCATCAGCTTCAATCGAAATAGCAAACCGTGCAATATTTGTTTCATCAGTTAATGCAGTTAGCAAACCGTTAACATCGTTCAACGTGGTGGTTTCATCAAAGCTGATACCCAGTTGACCATCAAGCTTGCGTAAGTTGAAACCTGCATCTTGTGCTTTCTGGAACAGTGCATCTGTTTGATTACCGGTTTTCAGGGTGATAGTATCAAAAAAATAACGAAATGCTAATTCAATACCTGCATGATTAAACGCAGTTGCAGCCAATGCTGCAAAGTGATGTACACGACGTGCGATTTTTTTCAGACCGGTTGGTCCATGGTAAACCACATAGAATGCTGCCATGTTTGCCAGTAATGCTTGTGCAGTACAAATATTTGATGTCGCTTTTTCCCTGCGGATATGTTGTTCACGCGTTTGCAGCGCCATTCTTAATGCTTGGTGACCCTTCGAATCGATAGTCACTCCAATGATTCGACCTGGGATAGCTCGTTTTAGTTTGTCACGTATTGCCATAAAAGCCGCGTGAGGTCCACCATAACCCATAGGTATACCAAATCGTTGTGCTGAACCAATGACGATATCAGCTCCCATTTCTCCCGGTGCTTTAAGCAGTGTTAGAGATAGTAAATCAGTAGCGATAGAAATCAGTGCATTATTGGATTGTGCATGTGCAATCAGATCTGTCAGTTCACGTACTTGACCTGTAGTACCTGGATATTGCAGTAACGCACCAAACACATCGTATTGTGGCAGTGAATCTGTAGGTCCAATAACAACATCAAAGCCCATGAAACGGGCGCGGGTCTTAAGGACGTCGAGTGTTTGCGGGTGGACATCGTCTGCAGCGAAAAAGGTGTTGCTCTTACTTTTTCCCCCTCGTTTACACAGTGTCATGGACTCTGCTGCTGCCGTTGCTTCATCCAACAGAGATGAGTTTGCCAGTTCCATGCCAGTTAAATCCATCACCATTTGCTGGAAGTTTAATAGTGATTCAAGACGGCCTTGTGAGATTTCTGGTTGATAGGGCGTATAAGCAGTATACCAACTGGGATTTTCAAAGATGTTACGTAGAATAGGGTTTGGTGTATGCGTATCGTAGTAGCCTTGCCCAATGAGGCTACACTTGATGATATTTTTCCTAGCCATAGCTTTTAGTTTGTCAAGCATATCAACTTCACTTAATGCATCATCAATAGCTAAAGGCTGTGCTAAACGAATATGAGAAGGTATTGTTTCTACAATAAGGTGATCGAGGCTGCTGGTTGCTATAGTTTGCAACATCTCTTTCTGATCAGCATCATTCGGGCCATTATGACGAGTTACGAACTCACCATGAGGTTGAAGTTGATCGAGTAGGCGTAATTCTATCATGTTTATCATCCTGAATTAGTTTTCGATACTGGCTTGATAAACACCAGCCGTCATCAGATGGTCAAGGTTGCAATTGTCAGTTAGCTTGATTTTGACAATCCAACCACCATTAAAAGGTTCTTCGTTTATCAATTCTGGTTTTCTTTCCAGAATTTTGTTCACTTCGACGATTTCACCGTTGACTGGTGCGTAGATGTTCGATACAACCTTGGCCGATTCTACGAGTGAGAATCCTTCGCCAATTTTTACTTTTCTGCCCACTTTTGGTAAATCAACAAATACTACGTCTCCAAGCAATTGTTGTGCATGATCAGAAATACCGATAGTGATCGTACCGTTGCCATTGTCTTTTATCCACTCGTGACTTTCATTAAACTTCAGTTTTCTATCCATTTATACATCTCCGTACGAAATGTTTTCATTCGCATCTGCTTAAAAACGCGAAAATTAACGATGTGTTCGGGTGTTCATATTTCGTATTCTAAACATTTATCACCTCTTTGAATCGCGTAATAATCTTGATTTACAATAAGTTAGGAAGATGACTAACCACGTCAACGGGTGACAACATTAAAGGTGACAGGATTGGTGGCAAGAACACCATTTAAGACGTTCCCTTATATTTGATATTTGTGCATCATATCGAGCCAAGTTTCATTTGCGGTTTAGATCCACATTGTTTAGTGATACTAAGTATTCGCTATCACCGTATAACACTAGTCGTGTAGTATTAATGACGTTCACAGTCCCCGTGTAATACCTCTCGATCTAGGGTACTTACCCCAATCTACTGATGGATTCACAGCTCAAATTAAGATTGTGTTCATGCTAATTGAACCTTGGCATCCTACTTCCGCCGTAGAAATCAATGCTCTGACTTTGTACCACGATCTAATCGCAGTTAACACCGAAATCCGCTAGGAAAATACGAATACCGTTTACATTCTTAGGCAATATGAATTTGTTGTCGGAGGCTAGTTAACACAGCTGGAACTACGACCGAAGTACCATTGGTGAGTTAGCCGACGGCAGGTAGTATATTTCTCATTGAGGTTCCTTGTAGACATGTTGTCCCAATCATTTAAATCAACGAAAAGCCCGTTTATATCTTTCTTTTTACATGGAATTGTGTAATTTCTTAGCATGATACTTGCTTTTAAACCCATCTCTATAAGATAGAACCCTCTTTGATCTGTGTTGTTTCCCAAATATCTAAACTAATCGCAATTCCTACGATCAGATCATCATGGAGTTCAACGGGAGGTGATAAGGGGAAAGGCTAAGCACAATATCAGAAACTGGAAACAATATAATTAAGCATTAGCAAACAGAAGTTTTGTCACTTTTTGGATAGACGACGATACCATTAAGTAATAGCATTGTCTAAAGCATCACGGTCATCATACCCGTGGTTTTATATTTTCGGATATCGATATTGAAACAGCACTGATGGTGAAAGGTATTTCTAAGCTCCCACTTCGTGGATTAAAAGGCCTTCTCAGTTCGGTTTTTACGTTGATGAATATCACGCTGAAATCCTCTACAGAGACCTACATTAGTAATGTGTTCTAAGACTGTAAAAGTTAAGTACCGTTTACCGAGTCAAGGAGTTGTCGCACACGTCGTTATTAATGCCACAGGCCTAAAAGGCGTTGTTGATTAAATCAGACCTATAACGCACTTATCCCAATCTTCTTTACAGTCTTTATTTATCTGCTGCTGAACAGGCATACCGAGTCTTATAACTCTGTTCATTGCTTTCACATTTGCTAGCTCTTCACTAATACGAGTATTGTAATTAACCTCAGATCTGCATAAGCGCTTGCTTATCAAACACTAGTCATCTTGATACTCAGTTTCTTTAGTTGAAATGAATACGCGATAAGCTCCGCCAGCAAGTTAACCCTAAAACTGATATAACTACGGTGCCGAGGGTGCTCGATTTAGGATATGTTTTTAGTTGATCAAAAACAGTTTCAATAATAAATCATTTCCGGAGTATCAGGCGGGTTTAAAGTTTCATCACTTTTGGTTTCATATTCTTTTTTACACCCGTTATCAGTGTCACTCCCTTGTCTGCAAGTTCCCGCTCCAATGGAGCAGAGATATAACCTTTGTCTCCGTATAAACACACCCAAAGATCATCAGCCATTTTGATACATGCACTCTATCATCCACGTCAATTATCGTCAATGTAACCGAGATAATGCCACTTTGGTGATTGATAATCAGGTGTAATTGGAAACCGTAGAACCACCCCATTGTTCCTTTTCCTCGCTTCGAGGTACATTTAAAAACCTGATGTCTGAGAATGCGTAGATTGTGATAAATCTGTAGCTTGGACGAATTAACGAAGGCAATCCATGTTAGCCTTGCCTGACGGTGAGTGAAGTAAGAGCAAAGTGGGACCAGAATACCTTGCATGAGTTTGAGCATGTTCGTGTAGCTGACTAATTCAGGAAATTAGTTGGTGAAATAGAGGCAAGCTAAAGTGGATGTAATAGGTTTTTAAGTCTCGATACCCCGATTAATGAAAAGCTATCACTATCCTCATCACTTCGTTAACTGAGAGGCGAAAAGGTTTGTTTCTTTATTTGATACCGGAAGAAATGAAGTGTTTTCCCATAAAGGGAGGAAAGTTTGGCAGAAATCGTCGACTTTAACAAAACAGCGTCTAAGTTATTCATACCCAAGTCCTTATGCAGTCAATAGTTTTTTTCAAACAATCAGATCGCAATTTGGACATTTAGTTTATTTCTTATGCGCAGCTCAGGTTAATGAGCGTTTGTGATAACCCCTGTCCTTTTTTACTCCGCCTGTTTGTCCTCTTTTAAAGCCTTTACAGCTTCATTTCTAGCATGCCCTTCCTCCTAGTACCCAGAATTACTTCGAAGTGGAATACTGGGCATTATTCCTTTGTTCTTTAGTACGTGGCGACATGCTCTTGTGTCATAAGATCCATCAGCACCAACTTGCTGTATCTTTCGTCATAATAGGTTAACCAATTATAGATAAAACCTCATGGTCACCCACAGAAACGAGGCTAATTTCTGCAGTAATAACCTCATGAGTAGATACAGCCATGGCAAGATGAAGTTTGCGATAGATACACCGTTTCAGCTTACCGTGTTTACGCGTTTTCTATTTATCTTCGCTGTAGACTTTTAGGTCTGTAGTATCAATAACGACGTGGGCCACAGCTCCTAGACTCGGTAAACGGATCTTAACTTTTACGGTCTTAGAACACTTACTAATGCAGGTGTATGTAGGGGATTTCAGGGGAACATTCATCAACATAAAAACCGAACTAAGAAGGCCTTCTGAGCCACGGTTTACTAATGCTTGATTATATTGTTTCCAGTTACTGATATTGTGCTTGTCATTTCCCTGTTCCCGCATCATCTCCCGCTTAACTCCATGATGATCTGATCGTAGGAATTGCGATTAGTTCAGACAATTGGGAAACAATTCTTATATATGGCATGGTAGGGTGCTATACAAGGATTTTTCCCATCATGAAAAAACCTACAGAATCAAAATAAGCAACGGAGATAAGGTAAAAATAAATAACCGTGTTGGCATTTAAAAACGACCTAATATTGCAGACAAGAAGAGCGAATTTGGTAGTTTTGAAATTGACACTGTCGTCGGAACTTAGCACAGATTTTCCCTGGGTACCATGATGGATAAAGCCAATAAACTCTAACTACATAAGAAAGATGCTCAATAAGCAGGAGGGTACAGTGGTGAAATCATTTATTGATATTGTAAATGCCACCTTCCATGACTTCAGCACCCTCACGTCAAACAACGGTTATTAGAGTTTGCCGGTCATGAATAGGTTGCTGGAATCACAGACGTTGATTCCTATTTTGCCAGACCTTATCGGTCAAGTAGTTGGGGGCTAAATGAGCATACCAATGGTTTGATAAGGAGATTTTTACCTAAAGGAACTGACTTCAACGAGGTCAGTAATGAGGGAATTGCCAAGATAGAATACATCCTCAATACACGTGAGTAGAGTTGATTTACTGATGTCATGATTAAGGAAATCACTTGTAAGTGTGGTAAATTCCACCAAGCAGGGATAATACAATGACATAACTATTCAGGTAATGATTCACACTTTTATTGTCTTTTATTAGCAGATCGTTGATATTTAAACCACCGTCAGAGACCTGTTTAGGTATATCATGACTTTAATTATTATCTAATTATTGGATTAATATGTGAATACCTTTCTCGTAGGAGGCGCAATTAGAGACCAACTGTTGGGGTTAGATATCAAGGACAAAGACTGGGTAGTTGTCGGTGCTAATATCGATACCTTGGTCTCGGAGGGTTACCAGCAGGTTAGAGCAGATTTTCCCGTATTTCTGCACCCAAAAACCCATGAGGAATATGCCCTTGCCCGTACTGACCGTAAATCAAGCCAAGGCTACACAGGCTTCATCTGTCATTTCACACCCGATGTAACCCTAGAAGAAGATCTACAACGACGTGATCTAACCATCAATGCCATGGCCCAAGCGGAAGATGGTAGTTTGATCGACCCATACGACGGAAAAATTGATTTAGAAAATCGCCTGCTGCGTCATGTATCACCAGCCTTTGTGGAAGACCCCTTGCGCGTTTTCCGCGTAGCCAGGTTTGCAGCGCGCTTTCATGGATTAGGTTTTAGAGTAGTCGACGAAACCATGATATTAATGAAAACTATCGTTGATAGTGGTGAACTTGATACCCTGACCCCAGAACGCGTATGGATTGAGTGGAAGAAATCACTCTCAACAGAATATCCCGACATATTTTTGAGCGTATTAAGAGAATGTGGTGCACTTGCAGTGGTTTTGCCAGAAATTGATACTCTGTTTGGAGTATTTAAACCGGAATGGTGTTCTCTTGGAATCGATACTGGTATTCATACGTTAATGGTAGCACGTCGGGCAACATGTTTAACTGACAACACCTGCATTCGCTTTGCCGTACAATTGCACGATATAGGAAAAACACTCACACAAAAAAAAGAAGAGTATCCGAGGCATAAGCAGCATGTAATGCAAGGTGCAAGACTCATAAAAGGCATATGTAAACGCCTTCACGTGCCAAATATTTACCGTGATGCTGCACTTCTTATTCGTGTTGAACACCTCAATATCCACAATGCAGGCGAACTAAAAGCATCGACTTTCATTGATATCTTCAACCGAAATGATTTTTGGCGAAAACCGGAACGTGTCGGCCAACTCGTGCTGGCAAGCCAAGTAATCTACCAAGGAAGCATAGGATGCAGAACACACCCCTACCTACAAGCACAATGGTTACAGGGAGTATTTGATGCCGCAATCACTGTAGATGTAAAATCAATAGTGGCGACAGGGTTAAAAGGTCAAGCCATTCGTGATGAATTGACTCGACAGCGAATAAACAAAATAGCTAAATACTTGGAAAACGTCCACATTCATGGGGAATACTGATCAATTAAACGATATAGTTATCTAGTTATAGCAAAGTGTTATGGTTCCGCTTTGATCTTACCTCACTCACCATCAGGTAAGGCCGACAGGGATTGCTTTAGTTGATTCGTCTAAACTACAAGTTTATCACAACCTACGCATTATCAAACATCAGTTTTTTAAAGGTACCTCGAAGCAAGGAAAAAGAACGATGAGGTGGTTCTATGGCTTTAAATTATACCTCATTATCAACGACCAAGGTGGCATTAGCTAAGTCAAAGTAATGACGGATAACGGGTATGAAAAAATATCCCAAATCAAGCATTCTCAGCACCGTAGTTGTATCAGCTTTATGGTCAACTTGCTGGCTGAGCCTCATCGCGTATTCATTTCAACCAAAAAAGCCGAATATCAAGATGACTCGGCTTTATAAGCAAGCTCTTATGCAGATCTGAGGTATATTAGCGACACCTTCAACTTTGCGACAAAACTAGCTTATCCCTATCATGCCATATATAAGCATTGTTTCCCAAATGTCTGAACTAATCATAATTCCTACGATCAGATCATCATGGAGTTAAGCGGTAGGTGAGGATGGGAAAGGGAAAGGCCAAGATCAGCAACTGGAAATAATATAATCAAGCATTAGTAAACAGAAGCTCAGTCACTTTTTGGATAGACGACGATGCCATTAAGTAATAGCATTGTCTAAAGCATCACGGTCATCATACCAGTGGGTTTATTTTTTCGGATATTGATATTGAAACGACACTCATGGGGAAAGGTATTTCTAAGCTCCCACTTCGTAGATTAGAAGGCCTCCTCAGTTCAGTTTTTACGTTGACGAATGTTCCGCTGAAATCCCCTACATACACCTACATTAGTAATGTGTTCTAGAACCGTAAAAGTTAAGTACCGTTTGTTGAGTCGAGTAGCTGTGACCCACCTCGTTATTGATACTACAGACCTAAAAGTCTACAGCGAAGGCAAATGGAAAACGCATAAACACGGTAAGCTGAAACGGTGTATCTATCGCAAACTTCATCTTGCCATGGCTGTATCTACTCATGAGGTTATTACTGCAGAAATTAGCCTTGTTTCTGTGGGTGACCATGAGGTTTTATCTATATTGGTTAACCCATTACGACGAAAGATACAGTAAGTCACTGCTAATGGAGCCTCTGACATAAGAGCGTGTCACCACGTACTGAAAAACAAAAGAATAATGCTCTGTATTCCACCTCGAAGAAACGCGGTTTATTGGGAGGAAGGGCATCTTAGAAATGAAGCTGTAACGTCGTTGAAAGAGGACAAACTGGCGGAGTGAAAAAAGGACATGGGTTATCACAAAATCTCATTAGCAGAGACAGCACTGTTTCGCTATAACAGAGTTGCTCAGCCCTAAACTCACTCTTCGTTATTACAATGCTCGAGTTAATGAAGTACTGGCAATTGTAAAAGCAATGCACAGAGTTTTAAAACTCGGTCTGCCTGTTCACCATTAGATAAATCAAGACTGTTAAAGAAGATTGGGATCAGTGCATTATAGGCCTGATTTAATCAACAACGTCAACTAACCCCCCGTAAATTTGACATTATAATCTTTTTTTTCAAAGTACGCTTTGATCTGATTACGCTTGTCACCTTGAATTTCAATCACACCTCCTTTTACAGTTCCACCACAACCGCAGACTTTTTTTAATTCTGCAGCAACCAGTTTGAGATGTGTGTTATTTGGATCTAATCCTGTAATTACACAAACGCCCTTGCCTTTCCGACCTTTGGTTTGGCGTTGAATACGAATAATGCCATCTCCTTTTTCGTGCTGAAGTCCTAGTTTCTGTTTTTTAATTTGCTCTGTTTCCGTTGAGAAAACTATGCATTTTTTATCATGATACATAATTAATTTTCTGTATTCAGGTGATGTTATCAGATATTAAAATAATTTAACCAAACATACTATAACCAAAAAACTTGAAGATACAGGTTTCAGAAATCTTTACTGATATCATGGTCAAGGCAGTCATGTGTAGGTGTAGAGAGGGTATTGTTCATTATATTGTTGCCAGTTTCTGATCTTATGTTTGGCCTTTCCTA
Source organism: Candidatus Enterovibrio escicola (assembly GCF_002464935.1). Taxonomy (GTDB): domain Bacteria; phylum Pseudomonadota; class Gammaproteobacteria; order Enterobacterales; family Vibrionaceae; genus Enterovibrio; species Enterovibrio escicola. Next base: position 34,162 of record NZ_NBYY01000036.1, on the reverse strand, counting down.
TCATCACCTCCAGCTCAACTCCATGATGATCTGATCGTAGAAATTTCGATTAGTTCAGATATTTAGGAAACAACGCCGATAAAAGAAAATAAATTGGCGGAGTGAAGAAAAGACATGGGTTATCACAAACTCTCATTAGCAGAGACAGCAATATTTAGCTATAGTAGAGTTATTTAGCCCTAAACTCACTCTTCGTGATTAACCTGAACTACGCACTACGCATAATAAATGAACTAAATGCCAGAATCGCGATCAAATCGTTTGAATTAAATTATCAGTCATAAAAGGACTTTAGCATGAATAATTTAGACGCTGTTTTCACCGATAACGACGATTTCCGGCAGGTTTTCCTTTCTAAATCGGGAAAAATACCGAATTTCAGGTTTCAAAACAAGAAACGAACCACTTGTCTGCCATCTCCTAATAGGTTAATTCCCTGATTTAGTCAGCTATACATTGACACTTAAGTTGATGCAAAGTGCTCTGGTATCACGTTCGTTGATTCTACTAAGCTACAGGCTTGTCATAATTTACGTATTCCACGGCATCGCGGGTTTGAGGAGATGGTTAAATGAGGTAAAGGTAACAACAACCAATGTTGATGACAAAAAACCTATGCCTGATATGACCGATAATCTCTGGGGATCAATCTCATCACGAATGAACGGAAGAACAGGGAACCAAAGGTGATGAAGTTTTAGGATCGTCTTACGTTGAGAAAACGATTTATCATTGAGATAATCTTTATCCGACTAAAAACATATCCCAAACAGAGCACTCTCAGCACCTAAATTGGATGACCTTTATGGTCATCTTTATTACTGGAGTCATTGCTTATACGTTTCCCACCAACAAATCGTAACCTTAAAATTACTCAGTTCTCAAAAGCTGCGCTTATACAGAGCTTAGGCTAAATTATGTACCAGCATCTCTCCTAACAAAATGTGAGCCATCCCCCAATACTGTCTTTACCCCTATACAACTTCCTTTGAAGGCTGCTAGCCCAGTTAGATTTTGGATCTCATATAAGTCATAATGAAATTATTGTTGTTCTTGACCTGAATTCGCACAATAACTTTTGTTGGACAGAAAATATATGAAGCAAGAAACAATCGTGATCACTGGGGCTGGACAGCGCATAGGGTTAGCGCTTGCTAAACACTTTACAGAGCAACAAATACCTGTCGTAGTGTCCTATCGCACAGAACGGGTAACTATCCGTAGCCTTCGTAATTCAGGCGTAACATGTATACAAGCTGATTTTACTACCAATACGGGCATAACTGCATTTTCCGAGGCGGTGATTGAGTTAAATCTTAATATTCGAGGACTCATTCATAATGCCTCGGATTGGAAATCAGAAAGCCAGACTGATGACCAAGCATCCCTTCTAGATAAAATGATGCAGGTTCATGCGAAAGCGCCTTACATACTGAATCACGCACTGGAACCCTATATGCTTTCTAATAGCGACATTATTCATTTCACTGACTATGTCGTTAAAAAAGGCAGCCCAAGACATATCGCCTATGCAGCTAGCAAAGCAGCATTGGATAACTTAACATTATCCTTCGCCCAAAAATTTGCTCCAAAATTAAAAGTAAATAGCATCGCACCTGCGTTGATCATGTTGAATAACCATGATCGAAATGAACATAAGAAGAAAGTTCTGTCAAAGTCACTGCTAGGTATCTCACCAGGTGTGTTTGAAGTGATTAATGCTGTCCAATTTATCTTGAATAGCCGATATATGACAGGACAAAGTATCAATCTGGACGGAGGTCGTGCTCTCAAATAATGTCCTATTAAAAATAGTAATAACGGACGACAAATATGCAAAATGCCATAATTATGATCACTAATCTTCGCCTTCGTACTTATATTGGACTCAACTTAGAAGAGAAGAATAAAAAACAGGATATTGTATTAAATATTGAGGTTCATTATCCCGTAGAAGAAGCCTGTTTAAATGACAACATCGAAGATGCCCTAAACTATAAAGTGATTACCAAAGCTATTATCAATCACGTTGAAAACGGACGTTTCCTGCTGCTTGAGAGATTGGTTTCTAGTGTTCTCAGGATAACAGTCGATCATCGTTGGGTCACGTACGCGAAAGTAACTATCGATAAACCACATGCACTTCGCTTTGCCGATTCCGTGTCCCTAAGCCTTAGTTGGCAAAAATAAATTTAATCCTCTAACACCTTCCTTCTAGGATATATCTACTAACAAACAGATTTCTTCAACTTTTCATAACAAGTTATTCAATCATGGGCTTCTATTGTAACACTGAAGGCGTTGTTGATTAAATCAGGCCTATGGCCTATATAGATAAATAACCTTAGATCTGCATAAACGCTTGCTTATAAAGCCTAGTCATCTTGATACTCTGTGTCTTTGGTTGAAATGAATACGCAATGAAGCTCAGCCAGCAAGTTGACCATAAAGCTGATACAACTACGGTGCCAAGAATGCTTGATTTGGGATATTTTTTCATACCCGTTATCAGTGTCACTCCCTTGTCTGCAAGTTCCCGTTCCAATGGACCAGAGATATAACTTTTCTCTCCGTATAAACAGCCCCAAAGCTCGTCATCAATTTCCGATATAGGCATTATATCATCCACGTGATCCGTCATCACTTTGACTGATATAATGCCACCGTGGTCACTTATAATAAGGTGTAATTTGAAGTCGTAGAACAACCCCATGGTTATTTTTTCACTCTTCGATATACTTTAAAAACTTGATGTCTGAGAATGCATAGGTTGTGATAAACCTGTAGCTTGGACGAATCAATGAAGGCAATCCCTGTCAGCCTTACTTGACGGTGAGTGAGGTAAGAGCGAAGCGGAATCAGAACACCTTGCATGAATTTAAGTATTTGAGTGTAGCTGACTAATTCAGGAAATTCGTTGGTGAGACAGAGGCAAACAAAGTGGATGTCATAGGTTTTGAAGTCTCGATACCAAGATTGATAGAAAGCTATCACTATCGTTATCACTTCGCTAACTGAGAGGTAAAAAGACTTGTTTCTTTATTTGACACCGGAAGAAATTGGGTTTTTCCCCATGCAGGGAGGAAAGTCTGGCAGAAGTCATCGACATCGACGACAATAGCTTCTAAGTTATTCATGCCAAAGTCCTTATTTCATCAATAGTTTTTTTCAAACGAGCAGATCGCGACTTTAGCATTTGGTTAATTTCTTATACGCCGCTCAGCTTAATTACAATACTCAAGTTGGTGGAGAGCTGGCAAATGTGAAAGCGATGAACAAAGTCATAAGACTCGGTATGCCTGCTCGCCAGCAGGCAAATTAAGACTGTAACAAATATTGGGATCAGTGCATCATAGGTCTAGTTTAATCAACAACACCTATTTAAGGTATAAATATCAACCTCTCTAGTATCTAGTATGAGAGCGTTTATGTCCGAGTTTCAATAATAACCTCTTTTCCATTGCTCACGAGACGACATGGACCATATTCATGGTCAATTGTCAACATAGCATCTCCAATGTGGCAATGTACGCCTGGGAAACAATTTTTTATCACATCGACCGTATGTCTTCTATAAAGAGTGTGTAGCTCAGAGGAGCTAGATTCTATTCTTGTCTTAAGCTCCTCTATATGTTCAAAATGATGTGTTTTCGTCCACGCTAATCTCTCTATCAGAGTATTTGTACGTTTATTCGTAGGTTGTTGCAACAATCTTAATTCTGCATCTTTAATTCTTACTAATTCCTCATACTCGATGTCTAATTCTTTGGTAACTTTAAGTGTCTCTTCTAGGAGTTCACTTAGCCCTGAGAACGCATGCACACGTGTAACCACACCGGATGTTGCACCAAGAGTAACAACTTGGATACCACACCGAGCAACATGATAGCCACCTGTTAATGTGCCAGTTCGTTTTACCTTATCACCAATATGTAGATTGCTTTTCGTGCGCGTATTACAATGCATCGCATGTTGACTGACGATAATATCGCCTTCAGCTTCAATGTTAGCGTATTGCGCGAATCTTACGATAATAGAGCCTTTTGCCTTAATTCTTGTTATGCTTTTCTGGTCTATATGTACTTGTTTTCCTAAAATACCGTTATGAATAACAATGTCTCCGCCCGCTTCAAGAATAGCTGTTTCCACCACACCACCGACGGTAATTGAGCCAGTGGCTTGTACCTTCATACCTGCATTGACGTCATGGTTAATAACCACGCTTCCTTCAAAGTTAATATGACCTGTTGCTACAGTCACCGCCTTAATACATAAGGCGTTGTCTACTTCAACACCTTCTGGTTGTAGAATAGGCATACCAGAGGTTGTCGCCACGATAACGTTTTCATCACTACAACTGAATTGGCTACCTGGATATAATTTGAGTGGTAGTTCTCGACCTGGAGTTGTCGCTAACACTGTTCCGTCGATACGAAAACCTTCTATCCCTTTCGTTGGTGGAATACGTTTCACCAATGGCTGGCTTTCTTGTACAGTAACCATTTTTCCTAAATCACGCATATCAACCGTACCATCATCGCGTTCTTGAGGACGCAGGATACGAGACTTACTATCTGGCACTAGGTACACAAGTTTAGAATCATCGCCAATAATTGGCCATTTACCAACAGCTATCAGCACCTCTAAATATTCACCTGGTTTGAGACGCACGGATGCGGTTAATAGTTTTTGTAACGTCTGCTTTTTCACGCCACGAGCAATATGTGCTCTTTTTAATGCCACAAGTAAATCATTACCTCTAATTGGGTTACCACCACATGCACCATTTACACGAAGAAATGCTGTCATTTTTCCATCATCGATACGTGCGATCACTGATGCATCTCGGCGTTCTGCGACGATCACATCGTCGGGTTCCCCTCTCCACTCATCAGTGGGATCATTAATTTTAAGGAGAATTCTTTCAATTGATTCTTCGAAACGAAAATAACTGGCGACGTTATGCTCAACCAGCCATTTCACAATGTGCTTCCTCTTAATTGGAGGGGCGTATTGATCTGCCTTTGGCATCAAAGTCATATAAACTCTGCAACTATCGTGGGACAGACGCAAAAGTTGTTGCAATATATAATCCCCTAAATCAAAATATTAAAAATATGAACTAAAATCTCACATACATTTTACATTAGAAAATGAGTTAAAAGATCAACACTCAGCTTAACTTATATTCAGATCGCACGAGATTAATGACAATACACTCGATACAGTTAGCGAACGTCATATAAACGAATTATAGAAAGTTTCTCCTATTTATGCCGTACTATAAGAGTGAATAATTCTTCACTACTCAGCAATTCATAATTTAACAATATCCTGAATTAGGAATATCTGTATCTTACTCTTTGTATATTAAAGATAAATAACCTGAGCTGTCCTCAAGAAATGAACTAAATACCCAAGTCGAGATCTGATCGTTTAAAAAAACGGGTATGCGGATTTAGTGAGTGAAATGGGACTTTTAAAATCCCTTTCAAATTCTTTGATCAAAGTTGATATGCTCGAACCATAGTTCGTTACTATTTTCTGTTCCACAGCCATATCAAACAAGCTAATGGCATCATCAGGAATTGGATCTCGTTGATATAGTGGACGTTTCACTTTTTGGAACCCTTCAGTAAATAGCATTTTAGCCCTAATAGCTTCAAAGCTATAACCTCGACCAGTACGGTTCATAACTTGAATGAGGTTGTTGAGACTTTCCGTATAAGCATTCGTTATTGGATGATCAAAGTACGCAAAAACTTCATTGTGCCAGTTCCCCATAGCTTTGATTAGCGGATCGAAATACCGCGTCATTTCAGGTGAAACCAGTCGTAGCCAAGCGTAGTAAGCTTGCTAAGCTTGCTAAGCTTGCTAAGCTTCATCACGCGTCTGACTGTTCCAAATGACAAAGAAAAACTCTTTAACCTCTTCCAGCGTTTCACAGACCTTGCCGCTAAAACGGTCACGCTCATCTTGCCTTCTAGTGCGACCGACTTGATGACAGATAAATTTTCCGCTTTGGTCTTGTAAAGAGATAACTCTGTCCAACGACCAGTTTGACCGTTATAACTACTGCCAATAGCTTGATTATCAGAACTAGCCGCATTTGCTACCAGTTCACCAGTAAAGCGAACGTTTGGCGCGTTATCAATATCAAGTGTAAATGTTTCCATGTCAGAGTCCTCGTCTACGTCAATTATTTGCTCTATCTCAAGTACGCTGTAATTAATGCTACTGAAATCAGAATCCAGATAGTCAGCCAATTCATGTGCATTCAGCTCGTCACAATCTTCATCAACAACCGTAACGCTTTCTACAGACCAAACAGCATCCTGTCCCTCGGTTCATGTAGACAGAGAGTCGGAGTCGCATTCGTCGTAGTTAAAGCCTTCGGTATAAGTAATTTTGATACCATCTAAGGTTGAGGTTTTAGAAGCCAAACCAAAAACGTGAGGAATATCGTTCAGATCAAAACATTCGTTTTCTTCGTTCCACTCTTCAACCTGACGATCAAGACGCTCTAAAACTTCGCAATCTTGTTCTCGCTGCCAGTCGTTGCGAGCTACCAGAGTTTCAAATTAAGCAATAGAGATAGTTTTCATGGTTAAATCCTTGTCTTCTCAGAGTCGCCGCTGAGTTCGGCTGTGGATGTCTCCACGTTCTTAATACAAGTGTATTTGGTTTATGATGTCAATCATTAAATCCGATTTTAACCAATTAATACATCCTGTGAAAATCAATCACTAAATCCGCATACCAAAAAAACTATTGACTGCATAAGGACTTGGACATGAATAACTTAGATGCTGTTTTCGTCGATGTCGACGACTTCTGCCAGACTTTCCTCCCTGCATGGGAAAAAACCCAAGTTCTTCCAGTGTCAAATAAAGAAACAAGTCTCTTCACTTCTCAGTTAGCGAAGTGATAACGATAGTGATAGCTTTCCATCAATCGGGGTATCGAGACTTCAAAACCTATGACATCCACTTTATTTGCCTCTGTCTTACCAACGTATTTCCTGAATTAGTCAGCTACACGCAAATACTTAAATTCATGCAAGGTGTTCTGATTCCGCTTCGCTCTTACCTCACTCACGTCAAGTAAGGCTGACAGGGATTGCCTTCATTGATTCGCCCAAACTACAGGTTTATCACAACCTACGCATTCTCAGACATCAGGTTTTTAAAGTATATCGAAGAGTAAGAAAATAATCATGGGGTGGTTTTACAGTTTCAAATTACACCTTATTATAAATGACCACGGTGGCATTATCTCAATCAAAGTGATGACGGATCACGTGGATGATAGAAAGCCTGTATCGGAAATGTGCAACTTGCTGGCGGGGCTTATCGCATATTTATTTCAACCAAAGAAACCAAGCATCAAGAGGATTCGGTTTTATAAGCAAGCGCTTATGCAGATCTTAAGTTAGACAATGTCTACACAACAGTTGACGATGACTTTCTTCTGTTTTGTCGTGAAGTTGACGGGGTGGAACAACATTTCCAAGGAGCATTAACCCCATAAAACTCGATTTCAACGGCAGGCAATATCCGAATAGACTGATACTTCAAGCTATCCGCTACTACGCCTAAGATGAAGTAGACTTTCAGGAAAGGAAACGTGCTGTAGCGACGTCCTAGCGAATGGATAAAACTTACGTGAGAATCGAGGGTGTATGGTATTACCTGTATCTCGCTATCGATAAGCACAGCAACACTCTGTGGATTACTATCCCTTTGAAATCTATGATGAGTCTGCCATCTAGGCTTTTTAGATAAGGTCAACGACCTGCATGAACTCCCTCAAAAACTGGTTATAGAGCAGAGCAGTGCCAATGAACTGGCGTTATTCAATCTTAACTGCGTCATCGGTTTTTCAGTGGTGGTTGAGATGATTATAGAGAGGCACTCAAGCTGAAATAGTTTAACAACATCGTGGAGCAGATCTATCATCCGGTGAAGCGGAAGATGCGACAGAGCCTAGGATGGAAATCCGTTGACAGTACCCCCTAAGGCCACGATAACCAATGTTGGGCTGTGGCAGATGCTCAGGAAAGCTGAGGTGGAAAAGGCGGGTTACATGTCTGTCTGGAAGTGGTTTTATTCACTGGTAGCATAAATATGTCCATAGAAAATCGATCTCCAGTTCTTTTCAAACTTAGTGATCAAACTCATAATGGTGCGGCTAATAGCAAAAATAAAATACCTAAATCTTTTAGAATAAATCTCACTACCCTTTGTTTTACCGCTTAAGGTAACTAGAAAAGAGTACATAATCAAAATGAATAATCAAAAAATTCAATGGTTCCCTGGTCACATGCATAAGGCACGCAAACAAATCGAAGAAATAATTCCAAAGACCGACATCATAGTCGAAATACTTGATGCACGTATCCCATTTAGCAGTAAAAACCCACTGATCCGTCACCTACGCAAGGATAAGTCCGTTATCAAAGTCCTAAACAAACGAGATCTTGCTGACCCTGCAATGACTGCCCTATGGCTTAAACACCTTGAAAAAGAGCAAGGCACTAAAACGATGGCTATCACTACTACACAGATCACTGAGGTAAACAAGATCATAGATCTTTGTCACAGTATTTTTCCAAACCGAAGGAAAATTGGCAAACATATTCATGCCCTCATTGTAGGTATCCCAAATGTTGGAAAATCAACAATTATCAACATGCTGGCTAGACGTGTGGTAGCAAAAACTGGTAATGAACCTGCTATCACACGTCAGCAACAACGTGTCAAGTTGGAAAGTGGTATTGTACTATCTGACACTCCAGGAATTTTGTGGCCTAAGCTAGAAAACCCCAATACTGGTTACCGCTTAGCTGCAACTGGGGCAGTAAAAGACACGGTGGTAGAATATGATGAGGTTGCTTTCTACATCGTGGAATACCTTGCAAACACGTATCCAGACTTGCTAAGAAAACGTTATCATATCGAGAGGCTACCCGATAATGCAATCGAATTAATGGGAATGATCGGCCAGAAACGTGGTTGCCTACGTTCAGGCGGGCGTATTGACCTGTCCAAAGCATCTAGAATTCTAATCAACGAGCTACGTAATGGCGTTCTAGGGTTAATCACACTGGAATACCCAGACATAATCAACAAAGAGCTACTCAAAGTGGAAGAAACTATGGCAGTGGAAGCAGATAAACAAATCAGGAGAAAGAAAGAACGCCGACAGCGCTACCTAAAGAACAAACGCTAATAAACGGTTCTGTCTCGAAGAGACGGGATGGGCTAACATATTGATGTATGCTCCGATATTTCCAAGGAGCATTAATCCTATGGCACTCAATTTGAACGGCAATAAATACTGGGATACACTGACCCTTCGAGCTAAACGCTACCACATCTCCTCTCAACTTAACTTAACTACTGGAACATCGAGGAAATATTCAAAAAACGGGGACTCGGCATGGATCACTCAACCCTCCACCGCTGGATTTTTAAATATGCACCTCAACCAAAGCTGACTTTTAGGGAAATGAAACGTGCTGCAGTGACGTTGGTACACCCTCTAACTTATTGTATCAATAACCTTAAGTGTCCATCACCGATACTACGGTTTAATTCATTCAATATAATAGAGTCAGTGATGGTCACCTCCGCAACCCTTTACATCAAATAAACGGATATATATCGTAGCAAATTGTACGATTAATACGTACCTTACGACGGCCTTTTTTTGCACGTTGAAGACGGTTATCAAAATCCTCGTTGGATTTTAAGTTAAATTTATCTTTCTTAGAAGTGTCTGTTTGCAGCCATTCTTCCCATTTGGCCATTTCGTTTGTCCTATTTATGTTGAAGTTGTTTTCTAAAATACATATTTGTATACAATAATACTATCTAACGTCCTAGATCTTTGTCAAATAATATTAAGTAAGCAAAATTACATAATGAAGCCTTTAGATCGAGTTCTGTCGCAAAGTTGACGGGGTGGGTTAATATTTTGATAATTCTCCGACATTTCCAAGGAGCATTAACTCCATGGCACTCGATTCCAACGGTAAGCAATATCCAGATAAACTGATCTTTCAAGCTGTCCACTACTACGTCTCCTATCAACTTAGCTACCTAGAGATCGATGAAATAGTCAAAGAACGGGGATGAGTCACGAATCACGTAATCCTCCACCTCTAGGTTTTGTAATATTCCGCCTCAGCTGGAGCAAACTTCTAGGAAAAAGCAAAGTGCTGTAGCAACCTCATAGCGAATGAATGAGAGCTACGTGAAAATCGAGAGTTAATGGTATTACCTATATCACGCGGTGTTATTTCCTAAATATCTAAACTAATCGCAATTTCTACGATCAGATCATCATGGAGTTAAGCAAGAGGTGATTGATGGGAAAAGGAAAAGCAAAATATAAGATCAGCAACTGGAAACAATATAATCAAGGATTAGTAAACCTAGACTCAATCACTTTTTGGATAAACGACACTGCCATTAAGGTATGGCATTGTCTAAAGCATCACGGTCATCGTGGCCGTGGGTTTATATTTTTAGATACATCGATTGAAACAGCACTGCTGATGAAAGGTATTTTTAAGCTCCAACTTAGTTGTTTAACCTCAGATCTGCATAAGCAACCACTTATGCAGATCTGAGGTTAAAATACCTATTTCTGTAAGCGTGTCTATTTATTTGACCAATTATAAGTTTTCAAGGCAAAACCTTGACTGTTTCCCACCCCTTACTTTCAGGAAGGGGTGGGAAACAGATCTTCGATGAGGAACGATGATAAACTATGCTGTTTTGAATCGTTTCACATTCTTTTACCAAGGCTAAAAGTTACTGTTCCTCCTAATACCTATCAAAAGACCGGAGGAGTTAATATTAAAACAGAGACAATACACTGCATAGAAAGTTATCTCTTATATTTTTGTTGAGAATAAAAGACTTATATCGAAACTGATACACTTAAATAGCTTTTGCTATGGCAGAGATACTTACCTTCGCATCACCGAACAACATCGAAGTGTTATCTTTAAAGAAAAGTGGGTTTTGAATACCAGCATAACCAGTATTCATAGAACGCTTAAACACAATAACATTTTTTGCATTCCACACTTCAAGCACGGGCATCCCAGCAATAGGGCTATTAGGATCATCAATGGCTGATGGATTGACCGTGTCATTCGCACCGATCACCAAAACGGTATCTGTTGTAGAAAAATCATCATTGATCTCAGCCATTTCAAGAACTATGTCATACGGAATTTTCGCTTCTGCAAGTAACACATTCATATGACCAGGAAGACGCCCAGCGACCGGATGAATCCCAAAGCGAACATTCACACCCTTAGCACGCAGTTTTTCAGTAATCTCCTGAACAGGGTATTGCGCTCGTGCGACTGCCATACCATATCCAGGAGTGATAACCACAGAATGTGATTCTTTCAACATTTCTGCTACTTTTTCAGCGGTCACTTCGTGATATCCACTTTCTTCAATATCCCCAGAGACAAAACTGGGTTGACCAAATCCACCTGTAATAACACTGATGAATGAGCGATTCATGGCCTTACACATGATGTACGACAAAATAGCGCCCGAAGAACCTACCAACGCACCCGTAACGATCAAAAGATCACTAGCAAGCATGAAGCCTGCTGAGGCTGCTGCCCAACCTGAGTAAGAGTTAAGCATTGATATGACAACTGGCATATCCGCACCTCCGATTGACGCAACCAGATGTGCTCCGAATGCAAAGGCAATGAGTGTCATTACAATTAGTGCCACTATACTACCATCCACCTCCACAAAGTGGATCAACAGCATTGATGAAACAACGATAGCCGCTAAGTTTAACTTATGTTTATGTCGAATTTTTAGAGCAGATGAAGATATGATTCCACGCAGTTTACAAAAGGCAATAACCGAACCACTAAAGGTAACTGCACCTATAAATACACCGATGCATATTTCAACTAAATGAATAACATTCTCAGCATCCATACCAGAAGGATTAATTAATCCCATTTCCGGAGGTGCAAAAAGACTGTTGAAACCAACGAATACAGCAGCCAAACCAACAAAACTGTGCAATACAGCTATCAGCTCAGGCATTTCGGTCATTTCAACGCGTTTTGCATAATAAATACCGATACCACCACCAATCACCATTGCAATGATAATCCATGCCAAACCTTGAGAATCAGGACCGAATACGGTCACTATTAAAGCAATCGACATACCCGCGATACCATAATAGTTACCTGCTTGTGCAGATTTTTGTTTTGATAAACCTGCCAAACTCATAATAAAAAACAGTACAGCAACAATATATGCCGCTTGTGCTAAACCTTCAGACATTACTGATTACCCCCTATTTATCTTTACGGAACATTTCAAGCATGCGCTTGGTTACTGTGAAACCACCAAAGATATTGATACTCGTAATCAGAATGGCAATAAACGCAAGGAATGAGACGACAACGTTACCTTGAGTAATTTGGAGTATCGCACCAACTACAATAATACCGGAAATTGCATTCGTCACCGACATAAGTGGTGTATGAAGTGCGTGTGCCACATTCCAAACCACATAGTAACCAACAACACAGGCAAGAACAAATACCGTAACATGGGAAAGAAATGCCACGGGGGCAAACGAAGCAGCCCATGTAAATCCACCCATACCCAACACAAGTGCAACCAGCCTTTTCATCGGTGAGATTGACTCCTTGACGGGGTTTACCGCAGATTCAACCTGATGCTCAACTTGAGGTTGCATAGATACTTGTATCGGTGGTGCAGGCCATGTAACTTTTCCGTCTCTAACCACTGTTAAACCACGCAAAACCACATCAGCAAAATCGATGTGGATATTGCCATCTTTCTCTTTACAAAGTAGCTTCATTAAATTGACAACGTTGCAACTATAAAGTTGTGAGGACTGAGTAGGCATACGTCCGACCATGTCGGTATATCCGATAATTTTCACACCATTATCAGTTACAACAACTTTATCAGCGACGGTATATTCGCAGTTACCCCCATTCGCCGACGCTAAATCCACGATCACACTGCCTGGTTGCATCGCATCAACCATCTCAGTAGTAATCAGTTTTGGTGCTGGACGACCTTCAAGCAATGCAGTCGTGATGATGATATCAACCTGTTTCGCCTGCTCAGCATATAACTCAGCTACTTTACGATTAAAATCATCCGATATTTCTTTCGTAGAACAGTCCCCGCTACCCATTTGCTTTTCAAATGCAACTTGCAGAAATTGACCGCCCATACTTTCAACCTGTTCTTTTACTTCTGGACGAACATCAAAGGCACGAACAATCGCACCTAAGCTACCCGCAGTGCCGATAGCTGCAAGACCAGCGACCCCCACACCAACGACAAAAACTTTTGCCGGTGGCACTTTGCCAGCTGCCGTTATTTGCCCTGTAAAGAAACGTCCAAACTCGTGCGCTGCTTCAACTACTGCTCGATAACCTGCAATGTTTGCCATAGAACTCAATGCATCCAGAGCCTGCGCCCGTGAAATCCGCGGTACTGCATCCATGGCTAGTACATTAATTTTTTTAGCGGACAGTTTTCCCATCAGGGTTTCATTTTGCGCTGGCCAGATAAAGCTCACGAGCGTTGTGCCTTCTTTGATGAGCTCCAATTCATCGACGCAAGATTCATCACACTTTATCGGGGCATTGACCTTGATAATGATCTCTGATTGCCAAACCAAATCAGTATCACCGACCGTAGCCCCGGCTTGTTCAAACGCCTCATTATCAAAACTGGCAAGCTGCCCTGCATTGTATTCGACAACCACATCAAATCCCATTTGAATTAACTGTTCGACCGTTTTAGGTGTAGCAGCCACTCGTGTTTCGTGTGCAACTCTTTCTTTTGGAATACCAATTCTCATAGCTAATCCTTGACTATAGGCAGCATCATTAAACCGTTAATAACAAACTAAAAGAACTTGATCAAGCGTTTTATAGGAGAAACATAAAAACATTTAATAACAAAACCATCAACAGGCCTATACCCGTAATCATTGAAAATGATTTATTTCCAGTAAAATATAGGTCAAACTACGCACTGCACTACGTCGTAAAGGAACTTTGACCGAAAACAAGAATAACAGTCGAGACCCAGCATTATACAACGCGTGATGGTCTATTCACGTCCGTATTAAAGCGGGTGTGCTTGCATCTGAAGGTTAGAGTACCGCGATGATTTCTCAAGATCTAGAAATCCACGAAGCAACCACCACCGCAAGGTATTTATGATTAAATAAGGCCTATTAATGCACTGATCTAGATTTTTTAACCTTAGATCTGCATAAACACTTGCTTATCAAACCTAACCATCTTGATGCTCAGCTTCTTTGGTTGAAATAAATACGCGATAAGCCCTACCTGCCAGTTAACCATAAAACTGATACAACTACAGTGCCTAGAATGCTCAATTTGGGATATTTTTAGTTGGTCAAAAACGGTTTAAATAATAAATTGTTTCCGGGAACATCAGGCGATTCTAAAGTTTCATCACTTTGGTTTTCATATTTTTTACACCCGTTATCAATATCACTCCCTTGTCTGCAAATTCTCGCTCCCATGGACCAGAGATATAACCTTATATCTCCATATAAACACCCCCAAAGCTCTTCAGCCATTTTTGATACAGACTCTCTATCATCCACGTTAGCTATCGTCACTTTGACTAAGATAACGCTACCTTGGTCATTGATAATAAGGTGTAATTTGAAACCGTAAAACACCCCATCGTTCCTTTTCCTCACTTCGCGGTACCTTTAAAAACCTGATATCTAAGAATGCGTAGGTTATGACAAACCTGCAGCTTGAATGAATTAACGAAGGCAATCCATGTCGGCCTTGCCTGACGGTGAGTGAGGTAAGAGCAAAGTAGGACCAGAACACCTTGCATGAGTTTGAGCATGTTCGTGTAGCTGACTAATTCAGGAAATTCGTTGGTGAAACAGAGGCAAGCTAAAGTGGATGTAATAGGTTTTTAAGTCTCGATACCCCGATTAATGAAAAGCTATCACTATCCTCATCACTTCGTTAACTGAGAGGCGAAAAGGCTTGTTTCTTTATTTGATACCGAAAGAAATGAGGTGTTTTCCCATACAGGGAGGAAAGTCTGGCAGAAATCGTCGACATCAACGAAAACGGCGTCTAAGTTATTCATGCACAAGTCCTTGTGCAGTCAATAGGTTATTTCAAACAATCAGATCGCGACTTGGGCATTTAGTTTATTTCTTATGCACAGCTCAAGTTAGCTAGCAATAGCTATGGAATAAGATCACCGTGTGATGGATACCCACTAGGCAGTATCGACTCCTTAATTGTGAATTACACTATATCACCTTTACCATATCAAAAAAGCTTTTGAAAAAATTTCTCCACAATCTCTGGCTGCTCGATAGGAAGTTTAACTGGATACCTACCCTACCTGTCTGTCACCCGCTGGGGATTTATGGGAAAACTAGCTTGTTGGAATACAATATTGAGCTGTATTTGGTGACAATTAGTGTAACTCTGGTCAGGTATGATGCTGGTTTTTTTACACTTGGGTATTCATCAACGTTCACCAGAGGTGGCTTGATTAGGTGTTTATGAGATTAAACACGTCGGGATAAGATTTCTTTCGGATCACTGAGGACACTACATCACTTAATGACATCCAATGCAGACAGCCCACGTTTCTTACAGGTTTCCACCATAGACAGAACACGTAAACGGAACTGTTATGCTCGGTGAGAGCTAGTACCTAAGTAGATTTTCCGCATGATGACGCTGCCATGAATACACCTCTCAGCTTCATTATTGGTCAACAGTACGCCTTCATGATCAAGGAGAACCCAGATTCCCTATTCGTGCTTCAAGATATAGGAACACTTTCCAGTGTACCGAGATGTTGGGATCTGTTCGCCTTTTTTTAGCCAATCCGAAAGGTTTTTCCTAAGACGAAACATTCGTCGCCGCCACTCGCTGTCGGTAATTTTTCCTTGCTCATAACGATGCTAAATTCGGAATACCGCATGGCAGATCAGAACAAGACGTTTGCCAATAATAAGAAGTTAAACCTCCACCGCTGTACTCCACAATTTGTTGTAAATTGCGGGTGACATGTGCCCAACAGAACTGGTGGCACGTGGGATCCAGTCAGTTATAACTACCACATTAGTTGGTTATCACTATCGCGTGGCACTGTTCATCCAGCATTGGCTTCCTCATTACGAGGATAACAAATGGTCTGATATACCGCATCACTGCCACTGAGGAGCCAGATCCATCAGGTAACCGTTTCCCCATTTCGTTTCTCGTTGTTTCATCTAGTATGAATAACAGCAGATTATTTTACATGGTAATGTAGCGCCTGATTCAACGGCATTAACATACTACTGACTCGTCCTTGGGCTTCACTAATCAGTCCAATAGAAAAATACGTACCGTATTTATCCATAAAAAGGCGCTGCATTTTGCAGATACTCAGATAATACTGGCCAGATACAGCGGCAATGTGGCCAAGCACGAGGTCCTAACTGACTTGATGGGGCATCATCGGGCACATTGGCTCGGACGGTGTGGGTATCGACCATGGAATAACTGATATTCAGTAATATCCAACGATGCTTTTAGTAACTCAAAGAGTTGATGACCCTGGGTAGACTCCGTATTCGGAACAACATTCCCACTGCATTTGGTGCAGCAAATATCTGGCTAACAACAAACGATGGAATCGGTTTCTTTAAGCTCGCTTACTGGTCTTTTATGTCCCTTATGGCCAAGCTGAGTGCCCACTTGATTTTGGCTGCGAGGGTGTTCAGCTTTTTTCACTCGTCCCTCGCTGCGTGGAAGTTTGACGAAGGAGAGCTTGATGAGTTCCGTGAACTAGCAGACAACCTATACTCGTATTCACGAAACTTATTCCATAGTTCACGGATGAGTACATTGGCTTGCTCGGAGCCCAATTGTTCCACGGTGGGTGATTCATTTTCAAAATTCTTCTTTTTCATGAAGCCCGTTTGGTAGGCTGAGAAGATCACTCAATAGGTAATCATCAATCGGGAGATAATCATCACTTATTGATTTTCAATAGGGGACTGATGAACGATTACGGGTATTCTTCCTGATCAGAAACATTGAGGTTTTTTACCTTAGAGTTAGTTGTGGTATTGTTGATTAAATAAGGCCTATAACGCACTGATCCCAATCTTCTTGACATTCTTTACACTCTTACTTTGTTTGCTGGCGAACAGGCATACCGGGTCTTATAACTGTGTTCATCGCTTTCACATTTGCCAGCGTTTCACTAACTTGAACATTGTAATTACGAAGAGCAAGTTTAGGATTGAGCAACTGTTTATACCAAAATATCACTGTCTCTGCTAATGAACGTTTGTGATAACCCCTGTCCTTTTTCCACTCCGCCAGTTTGTCCTATTTTAAAGCCTTTACAGCTTCATTTCTAGGATGCCATCCTCCCAGTACCCGCATTGCTTCGAGATGGAATACTGGGCGTTATTCCTCTATTTTGCAGTACGTGGTGACATGATCTTGTGCTTGATCTTTCCCATTATAAACTCCCTCTTAACTCCATAATGATCTGATCGTAGGAATTGTGATTAGTTCAAATATTTGGGAAACAACGCCCTCCACTTGTTAACCATAACTTACCCTTTCGGTGGTCATAGGAGAAGAATAGACAGTCCAAGGTTGTTGCGTCTCCAAGGTTGTTGCGTCATAGAATAAAGAAGTATACGTACAACTCATTATTTATTTTTAGTTTATATCAACGTAAGCATCAGATATAGATTAAGCATTAGAACGATAGCCACGATAACCATACTTACGCAGGATACCCACCCTTTATTCTTAAATTTTCCCATCAATAACTCGCTGTTGGTAAACATAATTAACGGGATAAGCGCAAACG
The DNA here is from genome assembly GCF_002464935.1 of Candidatus Enterovibrio escicola. GTDB lineage: Bacteria > Pseudomonadota > Gammaproteobacteria > Enterobacterales > Vibrionaceae > Enterovibrio > Enterovibrio escicola. The sequence goes on along the minus strand of NZ_NBYY01000036.1, from coordinate 16,211 downwards.
CTATACCAAAACTCAATATGACTTGGCTCATAACTAAAATATCAGTGGTATTACTTTCAAGTCCAATAACCACAAATGAAGGCACCATCGTTACTACACGGCGTACCCACATCGGAATAGTAAATCGAACGAAACCCTGCATCACCACCTGCCCTGCCATTGTGCCAACCACCGTTGAAGACAAGCCTGAAACAATCAGAGATATACCGAACAGAAGTGACGCTGCGGTACCCACCAATGGTGTCAACGTCATATAAGCAGTTTCAATCTCAGCAATATCTTGGTTACCTGAGTAATGGAATACCGCAGCAGCCATCACAACAATCGCGATATTCACAAAGCCTGCAATCACCATCGCAATTGAGATATCCACACGCGTCGAACTCAGACGGATTTCCGTTTTTTCTCCGTAGCTGTTCTTAAACAATGCCGAGTGAAGGTAAATAACGTGTGGCATTACCGTTGCCCCTAATATACCCGCAACTAAGTATATCTGATGCTCACCAATATAATTAGGGATCAACAGCCCTTCCATTAATTTACTGCCAGACGGATGGGCAAAAAACAACTCAACAATGTAAATGACTGCCACCAACAACAGCAAAGATCCTATTATAATTTCAAGGGGCTTTTGTCCTCTTTTGTTGAACATCAAAATCAGGAGGCTCGTGATACCGGTGACCATCGCCCCTTCGAACACCGAAATGCCAAATACCAACTGGAAACCAACCGCTGCACCAATAAACTCAGCCAGATCAGTCGCGATAGCGATAATTTCTGCTTGGATCCAGTAAAAACCTACCGCCCATTTATTTGGCAAGCGATCACGCAAATGTTCTGCTAGGTTCTTACCTGTGACAATACCGAGCTTTGCGGATAAATACTGGACAAACATTGCCATTAAGTTTGCAGACAGCACCACCCACAACAGTTGATAACCAAATGATGACCCAGCTTCAATATTGGTCGCAAAATTTCCGGGATCGATGTAAGCGATTGCCGCAATAAATGCGGGTCCCAACATCATCAGCTTACGTTTAAATTTACCCATAAATTGCAGGTTAGACAAGGATGATAATCCTTTTGATCTTGTCACTTTATGAATTTCCACTACTAGTTCATCTTCATACTTGGACCTATCAATGTAGAGAAAGTACCCGACTTATAAATGAGAATCAATACCATTTATAATTTTAATATATTATAGTTTCCTAAATTCCGATAATGACTGCCACACTTGTCGTCTAGCGTAAAATAAAAAGCCAACTACCGAAAAGGGTAAGCGTTCACTAGAGGTGGCTTGACTAAATGTTTATGAAATTAAACACGTCGGGATAAAATTTCTTTCGGATCACCGATGACACTACATCACTTAATGACATCCAATGCAGACAGCCCACGTTTCTTACAGGTTTCCACCATAGACAGAACACGTAAACGGAACTGTTATGCTCGGTGAGAGCTAGTACCTAAGTAGATTTTCCGCATGATGACGCTGCCATGAATACACCTCTCAGCTTCATTATTGGTCAACAGTACGCCTTCATGATCAAGGAGAACCCAGATTCCCTATTCGTGCTTCAAGATATAGGAACACTTTCCAGTGTACCGATATGTTGGGATCTGTTCGCCTTTTTTTAGCCAATCCGAAAGGTTTTTCCTAAGACGAAACATTCGTCGCCGCCACTCGCTGTCGGTAATTTTTCCTTGCTCATAACGATGCTAAATTCGGAATACCGCATGGCAGATCAGAACAAGACGTTTGCCAATAATAAGAAGTTAAACCTCCACCGCTGTACTCCACAATTTGTTGTAAATTACGGGTGACATGTGCCCAACAGAACTGGTGGCACGTGGGATCCAGTCAGTTATAACTACCACATTAGTTGGTTATCACTATCGCGTGGCACTGTTCATCCAGTATTGGCTTCCTCATTACGAGGATAACAAATGGTCTGATATACCGCATCACTGCCACTGAGGAGCCAGATCCATCAGGTAACCGTTTCCCCATTTCGTTTGTCGTTGTTTCATCTAGTATGAATAACAGCAGATTATTTTACATGGTAATGTAGCGCCTGATTCAACGGCATTAACATACTACTGACTCGTCCTTGGGCTTCACTAATCAGTCCAATAGAAAAATGCGTACCGTATTTATCCATAAAAAGGCGCTGCATTTTGCAGATACTCAGATAATACTGGCCAGATAAAGCGGCAATGTGGTCAAGCTGAGTGCCCACCTGATTTCGGCTGCGAGGGTGTTAAACTTTTTTCGCTCGTCCCTCGCTGCGGGGGAGTCTGACGACGGAGAGCTTGATGAGTTCCGTGAACTAGCAGACAACTTATCCTCGTACTCACGAAACTTGTTCCATAGTTCACGGATGAGTACGTTGGCTTGCTCGGAGCCAAATTGTTCCACGGTGGGTGGTTCATTTTCAAAATACTTCTTTTTCATGAAGCCCTTTTGGCAGGCTGAAAAGATCTCTCAATAAGCAATTATCAATCGGTAGATGATCATCACTTATTTCTTTTTAATGGGAGACTGGTAAACGATTACGGCATAGAAACCATTAGGATAATTAGCCCATAAGGTTCTAATTACATATTGACGCGCCGGAAACTCAATCTCCATTAACTTCAGTAAGTGTTTTTACCAAAGTAATCGTAACTGAGATAACAATAAATGCTTAAACCCTTTCCAATCTTGGTTCGAAGAAAAAAATGCACCTTCAGCCAGTATCACATGTAAATGAAGATTGTAGTTGCCATTAGGACTGTGGGTATGGATGAAAACAATGACGGCGCTTTCACACTCATCGGTCTTAAAGTGCGCCTGAATCAAATCTAATAAGCAGGCTTCCTCCAAGACCATAAATCCAGAATACAAACGCTTCTGATTGGAGTGATTATAGAAAGGAATACGAAGTTGTTCAGCCAATGTTAAGACAACTTGCCGATAGCTCACTCTAGAAAATAGGCAGACGCCTATTTTGACCACAATCTCCCGTGCATAACGCTTTTTACATTGCGGACAAGCTTTCCCCTTACAATTAAAATTAACTTTATGTTGCCCTTGACCTCAACCCAATCATTGGTAAGTGGCAAAGCCCTTTTATGAGCTTTCACACTTCAGCACCTTAGCAATTTCTGAATGATACTAATCGGTATTATAGTGGAGATAACTGGATATGAATATGATCCAATTAGTAGTAAAAATACGTTTAAAGCGAAGCAGCTTCGATTTGATACCTTTGAAATTTATTCATGCCTTTTATCTATTCAATCGTGCTAAATGTATCACAGAAAGGGACATGCCTTAAGCCCCACCACCATAGAGTTTCTGGAAGGAAATTCCTAGGTGAAAGAACAAAGTTATAAAACTCGGTATGCCTGTTCAACAGCAGATAAATTAAGACTGTAAAAAAGATTGGGATCAGTGCATTACAGCCTTGATTTAATCAACAACCTCCTATAAGGGCAATCAAATGCCATTGTTCTCCAGTTTCTTGAGTCTTGAAAAATTATAGTAATAACTGTGCTTATTGCCCTCGCATTGCTCAATATCTATCGAATCTATCGAATCTATCGACGATAAATCACACGTAAGCAAGCAAATACAATATACCAACAGATCAAAGATCTTTTGTTAATCTACTGCCCGAAAACGATTGGAGTCTAGAGAAAATATCACACGTACTAACTAAATGCAGAAGCATACGTCACCTATGAGTAAATTTATTGTTTAGGCGCATCCGATAAACGGCAAGGATGTAAGCTCTATCTTCACTTAAGAAAAGGATCTTAAACTATATCAAAAAGATCGTAAAGAAAAGTCAACAACCATTAAAAATGCGGTCACCATTGATGAGCTACCCTCCTTCTGTAGATCATCGGGAATAATTTGGTAATTAGAGAATTGATATAGTTTTAGGCAAAAATGGTACTGATGCTATCAGTCACAGAATTAGAACGTAAAAGCCGTTCTTATTTAATTAAAAAAGTAGCATTTAAATCAACAAATGATGTCACCACAGCGCCCATTGATTTACTGATGCCATGAAAAAATAATGTCCATACAATTATGACAAATAATGGTCGAGAGTTTGTTCATTATGAATGAATAGCAAAAGATTTGGATGTTGAAGTTTATTTTACACACCCTACTTTTCATGGAAATGATGGGCAAATGAAGATGCTCACAGAATTTTTAGAGAGTGCGCAAAAAAAGGGACAGAGTTAAAAATGATCATAAATGAATATATTACCTTCGCTCAAGCAAGGATCAATCATCGGCCTAAGAAATGCTTAGGCTTTAAGCAACCTGACATTTTTTTAAAAAATACATTTACATGTTTGATTGAAAAGTGTCGCACTTCATACCTGAATTCAGGTGTAATCATCCTAGGCACTGATATATACCAAAACAACTTGAAGATGTAGATTTCAAAGCATTTTACTGATGTTATGATCAAGCTACCCATTTGTAGGCATTGTAAGTGCCATCAAAAATAGATATCATCGTATGTGACGTCAGTAAGCTATCCCTGCGGAAGGGCAGGCGTATATCTCTAGCTTGAGTGCCTTATTGATGTAGTATGCATTATCTCGCCACTCCAAGTCGATGTTAAAAATCCAACGAAGTTGTCTCCTTCTTAAGAGATTGCTCAGTAGTTTCAACCTATCCTACTTCTGGGATAACTTGTGCCTCAATGCTCTGGTTTCTGGTGAAACCATAGACTGTTTCAATATCAGAAGAACTCTATTAACAGATTGCACGTGAGGTTATCCTTTTTTATTGAAACCCTCGATACAAAAATATGTTCAAAAAATCTCGCGTTTTTCATCGAAATGTTTGTGTGTAAAAGTAGGCTGACACAATCAAAATTATGATGATAGCTATTCACATCTAAAGTGATGTATCGACACTGCGATTGGAGTAACGAAATATCACACGAATATGTATATACAAGTCGTTAAAAGCCTACTAAATTTAAGTTAAAAAAGTACAGACAGAGATTTCCGTTCATAGCCTTGAACGTTTGTTTTTACAAGGCAAATTATATGTGACGGAATTCAGCTATATCAACGTGAAAATCTAAAATGGTTGTACAGGCGCTATGTCTTAATGCCTGTGCCCACAAACTTAGAGAAAATCGCTAGCCTTCATCACTCTCTTTAGCCGAATAAATACATGATTGATATTTTCTGAAGATCTATTCTTAAACCCTTAAATTTGAGTCTAAGATCAGGGTCAACCTGATTGCTGGACTCATTGCGTATACGTTCCAACCTAAAGAGCAGAGCCTTAAAATCACTCAAATTGAGAAAATCGTACTTATACAGATCTTAGGTTAACCTGAGCTGCGCATAAGAAATGAACTCAATGCAAAAGTCGCGATCTGGTCGTTTGAAATAACCTATTAACTGCACAAGGACTTGTACATGAATAACTTAGATACCATTTTCGTCGATATCAACGACTTTTACTAGACTTTCCTTCCTGCATGGGAAGGATACCTAATTTCTTCCGGTTTCAAACAAAGAAACAAACTTTCTCTCCTCTCAGTTAGCGAAGTGATGAGGATAGTGATAGCTTTTCATTAATCGGGGTATCGAGACTTAAAAACCTATTACATCCACTTTAGCTTGCCTCTGTTTCACCAACTAATTTCCTGAATTAGTCAGCTACACGAACATGCTCAAACTCATACTAGGTATCCTAGTTCCGCTTTACTCTTACCTCACTCACCGTCAGGCAAAACCAACAAGGATTGCCTTCGTTAATTCGTCTAAGCTACAGGTTTGTCACAACCTACGTATTTTCAGATATAAGGTTTTTAAAGGTACCCCGAAGCGAGAAAAAGAAACGAGGGGGTGGTTCTACGGTTTCAAATTACACCTTATGATCAATGATCAAGGGGCATTATCTCAGTCAAAATGACGATGGCTAACGTGGATGATAGAAAGCCTGTATCTGAAATGTCTGACGAGCTTTGGGGTGTTTATACGGAGATAAAGGTTATATATCTGGTCCATTGAAACGGGAATTTACAGACAAGGGAGTAATACTGATAACGCGTATAAAAAACATGAAACCCAAAACGATGAAACTTTCGAACCGCCTGATACTCCGAAAACGATTTATTATTGAAACCGTTTTTGATCAACTAAAAAACATATCCCAAATCAAGCATTTTCTGCACCTTAGTTGCATTAGCTTTATGGTCAACTTGCTGGTGGGCTTATCGCATATTGATTTCAACCAAAGAAGCCGAGTATCAAAATGACCTGGCTTGATAAGCAAGCGCTTATGTAGATCTGAGATTAGTTTATATTGTCAAAGCTTAATCTGAAGGTTTTATCGATATTTTCTCTAGGCCAAGTACCAATCCGAAGCCAAGTACCATCATGGGAACAGCAATATCTAATTGGGCGGACTGACCAGTCGCTGTTTCAAAAGCCGCGGGAAAAAGGACTTTTTCAATTAGAGGTAGAGGTATTTGTTCACCTGAGGTGTTTACCCGGAAACCGATAGTTTCTTTCCAAGGCCAAATTTTGCATGATGCACCAATCAACAGTCCCGTTAAGAACGCAATCGTTAGGCTCCTGAATTTATTTAACAACCAAGACAACATATGTGAAAATGAAAGAATACCAATTAGACAGCCTACTGTGAACAGTCCTAAAACTGGTAGGTTGAAGCTTGTCACAGCATCAAGCACGGGTACATACATACCCAACAATAGTAGAATGAAGCTACCTGAAATTCCTGGTAGGATCATAGCACAAATGGCAATTAAACCTGAAAAGAACACCGCAAGTAAGGTAAATTCTAGGGTAATAGGGTTGGCAACGGTGATTACATAGGCAAAAACAGCACCCGTTACGACCAGTAAAATTTCTATAATAGACCAATTTCTAACTTGCTTAATCATAAGAATAGTGGAGGCAATAACAAGTCCGAAAAAAAATGACCAGATAACTATAGGATGTTCAGTTAAAGCATAGGAAACGACTTTTGCCAGTGTTAAAATTGCGGTCAAAATACCTGCAAGGAGTGAGCAAAGAAAAGTGCCATTAATATGTGTCCAAACAACGTAGATCCCCTCTTTATTCCACTTTGAGATCAACGAAGGATTGATGCGACGTATGCTCTCGAGAAGCGGGTCATAAATACCCATGATGAAGGCGATAGTACCTCCTGAGACACCAGGAACGACGTCGGCTGCACCCATCGCCATTCCTTTAAAAAAGATCAGAATATTCTGCTTCATGAATCTGCATTTCTACTATTTTAGGAAATTTCCGACGTATTATAGCCATTGGCTGATAAAAATGGCTAGAAATAACGGCAGGTTCTTTAAGGCCTAAACATTTTGCAGGCTGATGATTGTTCCTTGCTGAGCTATGATCAAATCTAGTGTAAATCTTCCAGAGCAGTGTCCTGATAATTGACGTTTGTTTCACGAATGCCATCTCTGAATTTCACGCCTTTGGTGATATCCGAGAGTAATCTAAAGCCTCGCAGGCTACACCAGTTAACCTCAGCGGTTCGCATCAATTTGCAGGCCATTGCCAGTGTCGTTTTTTGGCTTCCACAATTCTTGGTTTTGTTCGTTCTTAGCCTCACCGTTGAAAACATTAATTCAATGGGGTTTGTCGTTCGAATATGTGTCCAGTAATTGGCGGGGAAATCCTAAAATGCCCGCATTTCCACTTTGTGTGGATTAGACACTCCGCTGCGTTAGGATATTTAGTATCATATCGTGTTTCAAACTGTCTGAAGGCTTTCTGTACCTCTTGTTATGTCTCTGTCATCTAGATATCGCGAAGCGTTTCTTTCATTTCTAGTTGAACAGATTTTAGGACTTTGTTTAATACAAAGACCGTTTTGTGTACCCAGAAGCACTGATGACGCGTCGTTAACCAATACTTTATCACCTGCATTATCACTGCATTCCAAAAACCAAAAGCGCCATCACAAATGGCGGGTCAGGAGTAATACTGATACCTTGGTACGTTAGCTGTGACAGAACTTCAAGCTAACTAACCTCTAACTCCCTGTACCCATCGACAACGGCTAGAACTTCTTTGCGGCCGGCATCACCGACGCCGATGACAACAAGCAGACAAAGCTTGTCATCCATCCGAACTTTACAGTAAAGACCATCGGTCTAAATCTAAACATACCGCCGTTTTCGTTGATGTTGACAACTTCTCTAGATTTTCCTCCATACATGGGAAAAACACCTCATTCTTTCCAGTATCAAAGAAACAAACTTTATCGTCTCTATAGTTAGCGAAGTGATATCCATGAATCTGGGTATCTAGACTTTAAAACTTATTACATCCACTTTGTTTTCTGCTATTTCACCACTGAATTTTCTGAATTAGTCAGCTATATGAAAATGCTCAGGCTCATGCAAGGTGTTCTGGTTTCTCTTTTCTATTACCTCACTCACCGTCAGGCAAGGCCGATAGGGATTTCCTTCGTTGATTCATCCAAACTACAGGTTTGTTACAATCTACGTATTTTCAGACATCAAGTTTTTAAAGGTACCGCGAAGCGAGGAAAAGGAACGATGTGGTGGTTCTACGGCTTCAAATTACACCTTATTATCAATGACCAAGGTGGCATTATTTCAGTCTGAGTGACAACGGTTAACGTGGCTGATAGAAAGCCTGTATCTGAAATGTCTGACGAGCTTTGTGGTGTTTATACGGAGATAAAGGTTATATATCTGATCTATTGTAGTGGAAACTTGCAAATAAGGGAGTGACACTAATAACGGGTGTAAAAAAGAATATGAAACCCAACATGATGAAACTTTGGGATCGCCTGATACTCCGGAAACGCTTTATTATTGAAACCGTTTTTGACCAACTAAAAATATATCCCAAATCAAGTATTTTCAGCAACGTAGTTGCATCAGTTTTATGGCCAACTTGTTGGCAGGGCTCATCGCGTATTCATTTCAACCAAAGAAGCCAAGCATCAAGATAACTCGGCTTGATAAGCAAGCACTTATGTAGATCTGAGGTTAATCACATCGAGTGATGTATGTGTACTGAGACGTTCATGAATCAAAGCCTACATTCTCTCCAAATAAATAAAACCAAAAGCCAGTACGTTTCTGGTGTTTGGGCAGGTTTCTTTAGCCTGTTCTGATGCAAAGCGATGACAGTATACATCGGAAAAATTATCTGGGATATGACGTTTTATTTCTCGACTGAGAGTGGAGGAAGTACAGCCATGTGTTCAAACAATCTGGTTAAAGGAATCACCTTCAACCAATCGTAGCTTAATATAAAATAGGTCATTGTCATTTAACTGTTTATGAACCATGCACATTTCCAAGCCATAAAGAGGATGTGTAGAAGGTGTTGTTTCTTAAACATAACAACGAACATTGCATTCGTTGCGATTTAAATTGAGAATTTCAGTTCATCGTCGTTTATTTTCCGATATTTCAACAAAACCATGGGCTATTGTGCTACGATTTTACGGTTGTTTACTACTGCTCTGTAGGAGAAATCTTGAAAAAGATCGCCGTTTTCGCTGACGTTCAAAATGTTTATTATACCACTAGGCAAGTGTATGGACGTCAGTTCAATTACCACCTTTTTTGGAAAAAACTAGCAGAAATAGGTGAAGTTGTTTATGCTACGGCCTATGCGATTCGTCGTCATGATAATCTGCAGATTAAGTTCCAAGATGCACTACGTCACATAGGTTTCAATGTTAAACTGAAGCCTTATATTCAACGCAGTGACGGCAGCAGCAAAGGAGACTGGGATGTGGGTATCGTCATTGATATGCTCGACATTGTAACATATGTTGACATCGTTGTCTTACTTTCTGGTGATGGAGATTTTGACTTGCTGATTGAAAAAGTAAGTCAGGGATATGGCAAAAAAACCTTCGTGTTTGGTGTACCTTCACTGACGGCTAATTCCTTAGTGAATAGTGCGGATTACTTTATTCCAATTGAGGAAGATATGTTGCTGTAAATTTTAAAAATAAGAGGTTCCTTTACATGGAAAAAGCATGAAGATTTAGCTTCTCATTAAACCCCTTAGATATTTCCTTGATAAGGCGATTTAGATCTCATTTTTGTACTTTAGTAAGAACTCTTATCAATGAACACGATAAGCTTGTTTAAATACTCTTTTGTTATCACAAACTTCCAATGCATATGTAAAGTAAGCTACTCTTAATCTGACATTTTACAGTTAACTGTTTGTGGTCTTACTTACAGTTTGTCTAGGTTTAGAATACCCTCCATCATCTGAAATGAAGAACTATGATCAAATCTGGTGTAAAGCTTCCAGAGCAGTGTCCTGATGATTGACGTTTGTTTCACGAATGCCATCTCTGAATTTCACGCCTTTGATGATATCCGAGAGTAATTTAAAGCCTCGCAGGCTACACCAGTTAACCTCAGCGGTTCGCATCAATTTGCAGGCCATTGCCAGTGTCGTTTTTTGGCTTCCACAATTCTTGGTTTTGTTCGTTCTTAGCCTCACCGTTGAAAACATTAATTCAATGGGGTTTGTCGTTCGAATATGTGTCCAGTAATTGACGGGAAAATCGTAAAATGCCCGCATTTCTACTTTGTATTTGATATAGGCACTCCGCTGCGTTAGGCTATTTAGTATCATATCGTGTTTCGAACTGTCCGAAGGCTTTCTGTACCTCTTGTTATGTCTCTGTCATCTAGATATCGCGAAGCGTTTCTTTCATTTCTAATTGAACAGATTTTAGGACTTTGTTTAATACAAAGACCGTTTTGTGTACCCAGAAGCACTGATGACGCGTCGTTAACCAATAATTTATCACCTGCATTATCACTGCATTCCAAAAACCAAAAGCGCCATCACCAATGGCGGGTCAGAAGTGATACTGATACCTTGGTACGTTAGCTATGACAGAACTTCAAGCTAACTGACCTCTAACTCCCTGTACCCATTGACAACGGCTAGAACTTCCTTACGGTCGGCATCATCGACGCCGATGACAACAAGCAAACAAAGCTTGTCATCCATCCGAACTTTACAGTAAATACCATCAGTCTAAATCTAAACATACTGCCGTTTACTTAACCTAAGCTGCGCACAAGAAATGAACTAAATGCCAAAATCGCGATCTGATTGTTTGAAATAACCTATTGACTGCACAAGGACTTGTGCATGAATAACTTAGACGCCATTTTCGTCGATGTCGACGATTTCTGCCAGACTTTCCTCCCTGTATGGGAAAACACCTCATTTCTTCCGGTATCAAATAAAGAAACAAGCATTTTCTCCTCTCAGTTAACGAAGTGTTGAGGATAGTGATAGCTTTTCATTAATCGGGGTATCGAGACTTAAAAACCTATTACATCCACTTTAGCTTGCCTCTGTTTCACCAACTAATTTCCTGAATTAGTCAGCTACACGAACATACTCAAATTCATGCAAGGTGTTCTGGTCCCACTTTTCTCTTACCTCACTCACCGTCAGGCAAGGCCGACATGGATTGCCTTCGTTAATTCATTCAAGCTGCAGGTTTGTCATAACCTACGCATTCTTAGATATCAGGTTTTTAAAGGTACCTCGAAGCGAGGAAAAGGAACGATGGGGTGTTTTACGGTTTCAAATTACACCTTATTATCAATGACCAAGGTAGCATTATCTTAGTCAAAGTGACGATAGCTAACGTGAATGATAGAAAGCTTGTATCAAAAATGGCTGAAGAGCTCTGGGGGTGTTTATACGGAGATAAAGGTTATATCTCTGATCTATTGTAGCGGGAACTTGCAGATAAGGGAGTGACACTAATAACGGGTATAAAAAAGAATATGAAACCCAAAGTGATGAAACTTTGGGACTGCCTGATACTCCAGCAACGATTTATTATCGAAACCGTTTTTGACTAACTAAAAATATATCCTAAATCAAGCATTTTGACAACTGTAGTTGCATCAGCTTTATGGCCAACTTGTTGGCAGGATTCATCGCATATTCATTTCAACCAAAAAAGCCAAGCATCAAGATAACTCGGCTTGATAAGCAAGCGCTTATGTAGATCTAAGCTTACTTAGCTCCCGCTTACGCTACTCGTCGTATTCTGCTTCCCACTGCTGCTTGAGTCGAGAAAGATTATTTGATGACAACCCCTTGGTTTGCTTCACTCAGAGTAATTTCAAGGTTAGCTGCATATCTCCCGTGGGATCTCCCGCAGGATAGACCCAAGAGATAAGCTCTTCTATGTTTTTGGTTCGCTTGAGATAAAGCGGAACCAGTGTGTTGTTGAACTTGATCTCGCTCCCTGTTCTATCTCGAACTTTTGGAACTTTGACGGTAATGTCGCCGAGTCCAGTTTGTAGGTATCTCTCAGGCAAATGTCCATTACGAACCACTCCCTGCTTTCCGTTAGCTTGGAGTGATATGAAATTATCGAGCAAGGATTAAACCTCGGCTTCTATAGCTTTAGCCTACAACTGATGTACGCCTTGTTTCAGCAGTTCATTAAGCGGGTTTTTTAGTTTAGTAAACTCGGTAACGGAGAGGCATTAAGGCTTATTTCTTTGCTTGATATCGAAAGAAAGGAAGTATTTCCCCATATAGGAAGGAAAGTTTGGCAGAATTCATCGACATCAACGAAAACATCGTCTAAATTATTCATACTCAAATCTTTGTGCAGTCAATATGGTTATTTTAAACAACCAGACTCGCGACTTGGACATTTAGTTCATTTCTTATGCACAACTCAGTTTAACTAATCAAAATTACTACGGTCAGATAATCATGGAGTTAAACGGGAGGTAATGATAAGAAAGGCCAAGCACAAGATCAGCAACTGGAAACAATATAATCAAGTTTTACTAAACCGTGGCTCAGTCAGTTTTTGAATAGACACCGCTACCATTAAGGCATAGTATTATTTAAAACATCATGATCATCGTGACCGTAGGTTTATATTTTTGGATACTGCGATCGCAACATCACTGATGGTGAAAAATATTTTCAAGCGCCACTTCGTGGATTAAAAGGCCTTCTAAATTCTGTTCTCACGTTGATGAATATCCCGCTGGAATCCCCTACATACACTTGCATTAGTAATGCGTTTGAAGAACGTAGAAGTTAAGTACTTTTTACCGAGTCGAGGAGCTGTCGCCCACGTCGTTATTGATGCGACAGGCCTAAAGGTATACGACAAAGGTCAATTCAAAATGCGGAAACACAGTAAAGAAAAGCAGTATATCTGACGTAAACTTCATCTTACTATTGATGTGTTTGCTCATGAGGATATTGCTGCAAAAGTTAGCCTAGTTTCTGTGGGTGACAATGAGGTTTTACCTATAATTTCTTAACCTATAACGACGAAAGATACAGCAAGTAAGTGCCGATGGGGCCTATGCTACAAAAGCATCTCACCACGTACTGAAGAACAAAGAAATAACTCATTCCACCTCGAAGCAACGCTTGGTACTGGGAGGAAGGCCATCCTAGAAATGAAGCTGTAAAAGCGTTGATAGATGACAAACTGGCGAGGTGGAAAAAGAACAGGCGTTATCACAAACACTCATTAGCAGAGACAACACTATTTCGCTATTAAATAGTTGCTCAGCCCTAAACTAACTCTTCGTAATTACAATGCTCAAGTTGGTTAAGCGCTGGTAAATATGAAAGCGATGCACAAAGTTATAAGACTCGATATGCCTCTTAGCCTGCAGACAAATTAAGACTGTAAAAAAATTAAGATCAGTGCGTTATAGGCATTATATAATCAACAACTCCGTTTTATTTGCCTCAAACTAATCCGTACTACTTCTCCTATTTAATTAACTGAATCAAATTAAGAATCATTGCTAGAAAAAAGGGAAATAATATGAAGAACAAGAACAGATTAGAACAAATTGCCGTGTTTGGGAGTGCGTTTAATCCTCCAACCCTTGGACATCTTAGTGTTATCAAACGATTATCACACTTTGATCAGGTATTACTCGTTCCAAGCCGTGTACACGTATGGGGAAAGGCAATGATCAATTTTGATAAACGATGCGATTGGGTAACTACTTTTATTTCGGACGCCAGTCTTGCTAACCTTTCACTGTGTTCAAATGAACGTGAATTGGGAAAAAAAGGTCCGATAACAACGTGGGCATTACTCAATCAACTTCAAAACCAATATCCAAATGCTATTTTGACCTTTGTTATAGGGCCAGACAATTTTTTAAACTTTGGCAAATTCCATAAATTCACCGAGATTATGGAACGGTGGAATATACTGGTATGTCCGGAAACTATTCATGTGAGAAGTACCGACATTCGTAATAGAGTGATTAAAGGGTACGACATTACTTTATTTACAACACCTTCGCTGGTAACAAAATTAGTAAAGGAAGATTTTCTTTAATGATAATGAGCTATACCAAAGTAACTTAAAGAAATTCGATTTTAGGGTTATATATTCAATAAGTTGAATGGTTCGCCAGTATGGCTTTCAACCCTGTTGTCTACTACCGGAGATATCACATGTCCTAACAGGATTTGTACCATAAAAGCGTTTATTTTCTAAACGGGAACCAACTTATTGAATACATAACCAAATTTTAAAGGTCATCAGTACGTTCAGTTCGAAGTAAATCTTCATAGGAGCAATCAGTCTATTTCACGAGATTTAACGACGGAATGATCGCCAAGATGCCCCCGTGGGGCAAATTTAAGAGTGACCTGCACGGTGTTTTCCATTTTTGATGGAGCTCCCTATACTTACAAAATGATGATCTAATCATGAAATCAGCAAAACCCGCTGACACCTGCATCTTCAAGTTGTTTAAATATAGCATCGTGTAACGATAATAAAGATCATCTCTCTAGATATTTCTAGTCATCCAAATATAAGACTCAAGCTGAACTACACATAAGAAATGAACTAAATAATCAGTTTCAAACTGACTTAGGCATGAATAATTTAACCTCAGACCTGCATAAGCGCTTGCTTATCAAGCTGAGTCCTCTTGATACACGGTTTCTTTGGTTGAAATCAATACGCGATGAACCCCGCCAGCAAATTATCCATAAAACTGATACACCTACGGTGCCGAGAATGCTTGATTTGGGATGTGTTTTTTAGTTGCTCAAAAACAGTTTCAATAATAAATCGTTTCAGGAGTATCAGGCGGTCCCAAAATTTCATCACTTTAGGTTTCATGTTCTTTTTTACACCCGTTATTAGTGTCACTCCCTTGTCTGAGAATTCCTGCTCCAACGGACCAGAGATATAACATTTATCCCCGTATAAAAAACCCCAAAACTCGTCAGTAATTTCCGACACAAGCTTTCTATCATCCACGTTAACCATCGTCACTTTAACTGAGATAATAACAGCTTACTCATTGATAATAAAGTATAATTCAAAACCGTAGAACCACCCCATCGTTTCTTTTCCTTACTTCGCTATACCTTCAAAAACCTGATGTTTAAAAATTCGGAGGTTGTGATAAATTTGTAGCCTAGACGAATCAACGAAGGCAATCCTTGTCGGCTTTGCCTGACCGTGCGGTAACGACAAACAAAGTGGATGTAATAGGTTTTAAAATCGCGATATCTTGATTGATGGAAAGCTATCACTATCGTCATCACTTCGCTAACTGAGAGGCGAGAAGGCTTGTTTCCTTGTTTGATACCGGAAGAAATGAGGTGTTTTTTCCACGCAGGGAGGGAAGTCTAGCAAACAGCGTCTAGGTTATTAATACCTAACAACTAACTTAAGTTATTGAGGAGAACATCTTAGAGAAGATAGAAAACAACTCTATAAGTCATTGAAATTAAAGTAGTAATACATTAGCTCTAGTTAACGACTGGGGCTTTTTTTGTGTATATGCATGCAGTACCGATTGTAATGTGACATTCCATATTACACCTCTTTCGTGTTAAAGAACGCTCTCATTTATTGTTATTGAGACTTTTTATTAAAGGTTTTGGGGAAACTGAGGTTAGAAAACAAGACATTTATGTATAGGTGACTACTCCTCGCCCTAATCGGGCGAGGCTTCTTGTTTCTTAGGCCGCAACTCGTTCGTGACGAGATTTACGCAAGCTTCCACAAGCAGTAACGACGTGTCCCGCCGCTTTTATTTCAATTATTCCTTGATGCTGAATATTCAAGGCTGCATTAATATCTCGGTCATGTTGAATGCCACAGTTAGGGCACTTCCAAT